>NZ_JBVQSP010000002.1:215279-266757 GCF_055720965.1 Leifsonia sp. PARNA 1/14 | reverse complement strand
TGCGGAACGGCACCACGCCGTCGGCGTCGGGTGCGACGCGCTCGCCGTAGCGCAGCCCGAGGCCGAGACCGGTCAGGAGGTCGAAGGCGGCGTCCTCGAACCGGCCCTGGGCCTCCGTGTACGTCTCGGAGTCGACGTCGGTGCGCTGCTCGACCGAGATCATCGCGCGCTTCGTCTCGTCGAAGAACATCGTGTCGGCGAACCGGTCCCTCACGAGCTCCCGGATGCCGCCCACGGCGCGCTGGGGGAGTGCGACAGACGCGTCGACTGCGACCTCGCGCATCCCGTCGCCCGTGATCGGCGCCCAGGCGCCGCCCTTCTCGAAGACGCCGAACATCCGGGCGCCGTGCGACGCGAGAGCGTCGCCGAGGCCGGCGTCGCACAGCGGGGCGACCACCTGGTTGCGGATGAAGTCGCCGGAGCGACCGGTGATGAAGGCGATCGGAACGCCCGCCGCGGTCATCGCGACCAGGTCGGTGACGATGCTGCGGATGGCGATGGTCCGCGTGACCGGGCTGGCGATCGGGCCGTCGACGTCGAAGAGGAGTCCGAGGTTGTGCACGCTCCATTCTCCCGTGACGGACCGAGACCCTCCGAACCCGCGGGAGAATGGAGCAAGACCACGAAAGGACCGGCCGTGCTCCGCACCATGTTCAAGTCCAAGATCCATCGTGCGACGGTCACCCACGCCGACCTCCACTACGTCGGCTCGCTGACCGTCGACCTCGACTTGATGGAGGCCGCCGACCTGCTGCCCGGCGAGCAGGTCGCGGTGGTCGACGTCACCAACGGCTCCCGGTTCGAGACCTACCTGATCGCGGGCGAACGCGGCAGCGGCGTCATCGGGGTGAACGGCGCGGCGGCCCATCTGGCCGACGTCGGCGACACCGTCATCGTCATCTCGTACGCCCAGCTCGACGACACGGAGGCGCGGACGTTCACTCCCACGGTGGTGCACGTCGACGCCGGCAACCGCATCGTCACGATCGGCGCCGACCCGGCGGAGGCGCTCGCCGAGGGCGTGAGCGCACCGCCGTTCGCGGTGCTGTCGGCGGTCGACGGGGCAGCGCCGGCGACCGCCGGACCCGCGTGACCTACCGCGCCACCGAGAGCCTCCACCCCATCGAAGGACAGCGCATCGAGCTGGAGGCCGAAGTGCCGTTCACGACGCTGCGCGCCGCTTTCGAGACGGAGGTCCCCGAGCTCGACCACGACCTCCTGCGCCGCCTCCTCGACGCGGGGGCCGACTGGACGACGCTCACCCGCTCGCTCGCGGGGCCGGGATCGCACGGGCTGGTGTGCTTCTGGAGCGGCGAGGTGACCGCGGTGATGCGCGTCGGCGGCGTCGACCTCCCGGGCGTCGGCTACCTCGTCGGCGACTACGCGACGGCAGCGCGGATGTACCGGCACGACGCCGGCACCACGCTCTACACCCCGTTCCGCGTCGAGCTGCACGCATCGCGGGAGGGGTGGACCGTGCTGAGCGCCGACCAGCCCAGCGCCCCGCTGCGGGGCTTCGGCAACAACAAGATCACGCAGGCCGGCTACGAGCTCGACCGCATGCTGGGCGACCTCCTCGAAGACCTGGGACTGCCGCGGCCGAGCGTGCTGCGGCGGTAGCCCGGCCCGCGATCCTGGCAAGATCGAGACATGGAGATCGCGGCGCTGCAAGACGAAGTGGAGGCGGTGTCGGCGTTCTATGCGGAGCGCCACGACATCCAGCGGACGGACGACTGGTTCCTGCTCAAACTCGGCGAGGAGGTCGGCGAACTGATGCAGGCGTACCTCGCCCGGTCGCGTCAGACGCGCGACAAAGGGCGCACCGAGCAGCAGGTGGAGGAGGATTTCCGTGCCGAGCTGTCCGACGTGCTCGCGCAGGTGCTGCTGATCGGGCGTCGGTTCGACGTGGACCTCGAAGCGGAGGTCGCCCGTAAATGGTTGGTCTGGAAGCCGGAGCGGTCCGGCGCCTGACGTGAGTTTCGCCGTCGGCGGCGAGGGCGCGGGTTACGGCTCGCGGAGGCCCCAAGGCTGGCCATAGCCGCCGTCGGCCTCCGGGCGCTCCATCAGCTCGAGGAACGGGCGCGCGGGGAAGGCCTCGGGGCCGCGGACCCCGGAGCCCGACCAGGTGCCGTTCGCGAGGAGTTCGAGGGCGATGACCGGGTTGAGCGCGGTCTGCCAGACGACGCACTGGGCGTCGTACTCGCGCATCGTCCACTCGTTGTCGCTGACGTGATACAGGTACACGCTGCGGGGGAGGCCGTCCTTGCCGGTGCCGGTCACCCAGACGCCGGCGCACGTCTTGCCGGTCATCCGCGGGCCGATGGTCGCCGGGTCGGGGAGGGCGGCGGCGACGACGTCGCGAGGGGCGACCTCCACGGGGCCGGAGGCCGACCGCACCCGCAGTGGCACGGTCGAGTCGAGGCCGAGAAGGTGGAGAGTGCGCAGCACGCCGATGAACTCCTCGCCGAGGCCGTACTTGAACGTGACCCGCTTGGCGTCGAGCCAGCGGGGCATGAGGAGGACCTCCTCGTGCTCGACGTTGACGCACTCGACCGGGCCGATGCCCTCGGGGAAGTCGAAGACCTCCGGCTCGCTGAACGGCGGCGTCGTGTACCAGCCGCCGTCCTCCTCGCCCACCCGCGACTTGTCGAAGATCACCGGCGGGTTGAGGCACTCCTCGATGGTGGTCCAGATGCTGAAGGAGGGCGCGAAGATCTCGTTGCCGTCGTCGTCGCGCACCACGAGGTTCGCGCCGTCGCGGGTGCCGAGCTCGTCGATCTCGGAGAACAGCTCGTCGGCGGCGTAGCGGGCGAACACGTCGGAGAGACCCGGCTCGACGCCCATGCCGACCAGGGCGAGCCGGCCGGCGGCCTCCCACCGCTGATTCTCGGCGAACTGGGCGTCGCCGAGCTTGATGCCGGGCCGGCTGTACGGCTCGGTCTGGTGCGGATGCGACAGGCTCATCGCCATGTCGAGGTAGTCGGCGCCGGCGGACAGCGCGCCGGCGAAGATCGACTCGACGAACTTCGGCTCGACCGCGTTCATGACGTGAGTCGCCCGGTGCTCCCGCGCGACCGCCGCGACCGAGCTCGGGTCGGAGGCGTCGATGCGGGTCGCCGTGAAGCGCGAGGCGACATGCTCGCCGTGGCGTGCGCGGATCCACTCGACGGCGGCCTCCGCCCTGGCCTCGTCGTAGTCGCTGACGACGAACGCCTCGTAGAAGGAGCGGCGGGCGGCGATCTTCGCGATGGCGTTTCCGACGCCACCGGCGCCGATCAGCAGGATGCGCATGGTGCTCATTGTGCTCGGTCGGGCGTCGCAGCGGCAGAGGTGCGGGCGCGGTGTCGCGCGCCTATCCGCCTCCGTCGATGATGCGGGTCGGATTGACCAGTATCCTTGCTGAATGGAACTCCGTCAGCTCGAGCACTTCGTCACCGTCGCCGAAGAACGGCACTTCACGCGCGCCGCCGAGCTGCTGCAGATCTCGCAGTCGGGGCTGTCGGCCTCGATCCGCTCGCTCGAGCAGGAGCTCGGCACCTCCCTCTTCATCCGCAGCACGCGCCGGGTCGAGCTGACCACTGCCGGCCAAGCTCTGCTCGCCGACTCGGTGCGCACGCTCGCGAGCGCGGCCGCCGCACGTAACGCCGTCGCCGCCGTGCGGGGCTTGCTGCGCGGCCGGCTCACCATCGGCGCCGAGCCGTGCTTGGGCTCGGTCGACCTTCCCGCCGAGCTGGCCGCGTTCCGCACGGCGAACCCCGGGGTGGAGGTGCGGCTGCGGTACTCGGGCTCGGAGGAGCTGGTGGAGGCGGTCGCCGGCGGGCGAGCAGACGTCGCCGTGGTCGTCGACACCGGCCACGCGCCGAACGGCGTGCGCCTGCGGGCGCTGAGCACGCAGCAGCTGCTGGTGCTCTGCCACCCCGACCACCGCTTCGCGGCCGAGGACAGCATCCCGATCGAAGCACTGCGTGGCGAGCCGCTCGTCGGCTTCCAGGAGGGCTGGGGAGCACAGGCGCTCGCCCGACGGGCCTTTGCGGCGGCCGGGTTCGACTACCGCGCGGCGATGGAGGTCAACGACGTCCATCCGCTGCTCGACCTCGTCGGCTACAACCTCGGCGTGGCGGTCGTGCCGCAGAGCTTCGCCCGCAAGCGCCCGGACCGGTTGCGCGCCGTCGCGCTCAGCGGCGACGTGCCGGAGTGGACGGTCGCCGTGGCCGTCTCCGACGAGCCGAGCCCGGCGGCCGCGGCCTTCCTGCGGCAGCTGGCGCGCTTGGAGGCGCCGGCCCCGCAACCCGCCTGACGCGCCTCCCGCGAACGACGAAGGGCACGTCGTTGTCACTTCTCGGGCGGAAAAGTGACAACGACGTGCCCCTCGGCGAGGATGAAGCGCGGCGCGCCTGCACGGGTCAGGCGGCGTCGAGGCGGTCGAGCTCCTCGGGGGTGAGCTCGACGTCCACGGCCGTGATCGAGTCCAGGATGGTCTCCGGTCGCGACGAGCCCGGGATCGGGATGACGTGCGGGCTCTGCGCCAGATGCCAGGCCAGGGCGACGACCTGCGGGCTGATCCCGCGCGCCGACGCGATCTCGGCGAACGGCGCGAAGCGGTCGCCCAGCTCGCTCGCGTGGCTGATGCCGCCGAGCGGGCTCCACGGCAGGAAGGCGATGCCCAGCTCGTCCGCGAGCCGCAGCTCGGGGTCGCTCGAGCGGAACGCCGGCGAGAACTGGTTCTGCACGGACGCCAGGCGGCCGCCGAGGATCTCCTGCGCCTGCCGGATCTGCTCCGGGTTCGCGTTGGAGATGCCGGCCAGCCGGATGACGCCCTCGTCGAGCAGGTCGCGGATCGCGCCGACCGAGTCCTCGTACGGCACGGAGGGGTCGGGGCGGTGGAACTGGTACAGGCCCAGCGCATCCCCGCCGAGACGGGCGAGGGAGGCCTTCGCGGCCTCCTTCAGGTATTCGGGGCTCCCGTCCACGTACCAGCTGCCGTCGCCCGGGCGCAGGTGTCCGCCCTTGGTGGCGACGAGCACGGTGGAGGCGTCACCGCTCCAGGTGCGCAGCGCCTCGGCGAACAGTTCCTCGTTGTGCCCGACTTCGTCGGCGTGGAGGTGGTAGGCATCGGCCGTGTCGAGCAGCGTCACGCCGGCGTCGAGCGCCGCGTGCAGGGTGTCGATGGAGCGCTTGCGGTCGGGCCGCCCCTCGATCGACATGGGCATGCCGCCCAGGCCGATCGCGGAGACCTCGACATCGCCGATTCTGCGGTTCTTCACTCAGGATCCTTTCGTTACCAGGCGTAGTGCTCGGGCGCGGTCTTGTGGCCCGGGAAGATCTCGTCGAGGCGGGCGAGCGCGGCGTCGTCCAGCTGCACGTCGAGCGCGCGGATGCCGGCCTCCAGCTGCTCGCGGGTGCGCGGGCCGATGATGGGGCCGGTCACGCCCGGACGGCTGAGGAGCCAGGCGAGCGCGACGTCGCCGGGCTCGTGGCCGAGCTCGGCGGCGAACGACTCGTAGGCCTCGATCGCGTCGCGGTGGGTGGCGAGCGTCTCGGCGGCGCGGCCCTCCAGCCGGCGCCGGCCTTCGTTCTGCTTGCGGAGCACGCCGCCCAGGAGGCCGCCGTGCAGAGGCGACCAGGCGATCACGCCGACGCCGTTCGCCTGCGCCGCGGGCAGCACCTCCAGCTCGACCTGCCGGGTGAGGAGGTTGTAGATGGACTGCTCGCTCACGAGGCCCAGGAAGTCCCGCCTGCGGGCCTCCGCCTGCGCTGTCGCGATGTGCCAGCCGGCGAAGTTGCTCGAGCCGGCGTACAGGATCTTGCCCTGTGCGACGGCGACCTCCATCGCCTGCCAGATCTCGTCCCAGGGGGTGTCCCTGTCGACGTGGTGGAACTGGTAGATGTCGATGTAGTCGGTCTGCAGCCGCTTGAGGCTGGCGTCGAGCGCGCGTCGGATGTTGAGCGACGAGAGCTTGCCCTCGTTGGGCCAGTCGCCCATGGCGCCGTAGAGCTTGGTGGCGAGGACCGTGCGCTCGCGACGTCCGTCGCCCTGCGCGAACCAGTCGCCGATGATCGTCTCGGTGGCGCCGTGGCCCTTGCTGCGTCCGTAGACGTTGGCGGTGTCGAAGTAGTTGATGCCGGCGGCATGGGCGGCGTCCATGATCTCGAAAGAGTCGTCGGCAGTGGTCTCCGGCCCAAAGTTCATCGTGCCGAGCACCAGCCGCGACACCGACAAGCCGGACCGACCCAGGTGCGTGTACTGCATGTCTGTCATGGCGCCAGCCTCCGCCCGAACCGGCCAGAAGTCCAACAGGAGGTCGTGATGGGATTGTGCGGTTTCGGTGATGGGTCGGGGCGGGGCGGCGACCACTCGGACTAGCATCCCACTCATGCGCGAAGTGATCCCGGGCGTCCACCGGTTGACCTCGACCCGTGGCGGAAACGCCTATCTGATCGAGGAGGGCGACCGTGCAGTCCTGGTCGACACCGGGTTGCGTTCGAGCGCGGACGCCGTGGTCGGGGAGCTGGCCGCCGCGCACCTCCCCAAGGTCACCGACGTCGTGCTCACGCACTACGACCCGGACCACGTCGGAGGTGCGGCCGCCGTGCAGCGCGCGACGGGCGCCCGGGTGTGGCTCGGCTCCGCCGACATCCGTATCCTGCGTGGCGAGGTGGAACCGCCCACCCGGATGCGCCGCGTGATGTTCCGGTCCGGATGGCTGGGCCGCGCCGACCTTCCCGAGCTGACCGCACTGCCCGACCACGCCGAGGAGGAGATCGCTCCGGCGGTCGTCGCCCTGCCCGCGCCCGGTCACACGCCGGGCCACCACGTGGTGCGCTGGCGCGCGGTCGCCTTCATCGGCGATGCCGCCCGCGTCTCGAAGGGCCGGCTCGTGCACTTTCCGGGCTTCTTGATCAGCGACCGCGACGCCGCCGACGCGACGCTCGCCGCGATCACGGCCTCGGCACCGCGCCTCGTCTGCCCCGGCCACGGCTCTCCCGCGCGGCTGACCGCCTGACCGTTTGACCGCCTGAGCGCCTGACCCTCGGCGGTGTGTGCCTGCAGTTCCAGGATATGCGACGGGGTGGGGCTTGCGGCAAGGGGGAGGTGGAGGCGCCGCGGAGGTCGCCCGTCTCAAGGCGTCGTCGACTCTGGTCGCCGCCGTCGAGCGGGCCGTGCGCCACTACGAGGTGCCGCCGTCGCGCGGCATGGTCGTCGAGACCGAATGGGCCGACCTCCCACTGACGCCCGACGACTGGGCCGACGCGTTCGACGCGGCCGGCGCGAGCACCCCGCACGACGACGCACGTGACGACGTGTGGGAGGAGCTGCTGACGATCCTGGAGGCCAAAGCCGCGGAGGTCGCGCCCGCCGCGGCGCTGCGCCGTCAGCTCGAGCAGAACGCCGCACTGCGGACGGTCTTCACCCGCGCCTGGCCGCTGCTCGACCCGGCAGGAGTGCTCGGTGACCTCTTCTCGGTGCCGGCCTACCTGCGGGCGTGCGCGCCGGCCCTGACCGACGAGGAGGTCGCCCTGCTGCAACGCGACGACCCTCGGGCGTGGACGCTCTCCGACCTCCCGTTGCTCGACGCCGCCCGGCAGCGCATCGGCGACCCGACCTCCGCCCGGGTGCGGCGCGAGCGGGAGGCCGTGCTCGCGTTCGAGCGCGAGGGACGCAACCGCGTGGTCGACGACCTGATCGCGGCGGACGACGGCGAGGGCCTCGTCACGATGCTGAGGGGGGCGGACGCTCAGACCTCCCTGATCGACGAGGCCGCGCTCCCGCGCCTCGACCCCGACCTGCTCGCCGGGCCGTTCGCGCACATCGTCGTCGACGAGGCGCAGGAGCTCACCGACGCCGAGTGGCGCATGCTGCTGCGGCGATGCCCGTCGCGCAGCTTCACGATCGTGGGCGACCGGGCGCAGGCGCGGCACGGCTTCACCGCGGCGTGGGCGTCCCGGCTCGGTGCGGCGGGCATCCCGGACGTACGCGTCTCGACGCTGACGATCAATTACCGCACGCCCGAGGAGATCATGGCGGAGGCCGAGCCGGTGATCCGCGCGGTCATCCCGGACGCGAACGTGCCGACGTCGGTGCGCACGAGCGGGCTTCCCGTCGTGCGGGGCACCCGCGACGACCTCGCCGCGATCGTAGGGGCGTGGCTCGCCGACGACCCGGCCGGGATCGGCTGCGTCATCGCCGCGGAAGACCAGACGCAGGCCGTCGCGGCGGTCGTCCCGCGGTCCGATCGCGTGCGGGTCCTCACGCCTGCGCAGTCGAAAGGCCTCGAGTTCGACCTGGTCGTGCTGGTCGATCCCGACGGTTTCGGCGACGGGATCGGGGGCGCGGTCGACCACTACGTGGCGATGACGCGGTCGACTCGGGAGCTGGTGGTGCTGGCCCCGAAGAGGTGATGTTGCGGCACCGCCTCCCGCACTAGGCTCGCGATCGGCGATCCGAGGGAGAACGATGAGTGACGCTATGGGGCCTCCGACCACAGAACGTGTCGAGCTGCTGGGTCAGTGGCCCGCCCAGGTCCAGGCCGCGTTCTGGGTATTCCTCGCGATCATCGCGGTGCGCCTCGTGATCCTGCCGTTCGTGATCGTGCACCAATGGTCCATAGGCCAGACGGGGATCGTCGCCGACATCGTCGTCGTCGCCCTGTACGCACTCTGCGTGCTCGCGGCCGTGCGCCTCCGGAGGGGCGCCGGGTGGGCGCGCATCGTCCTCACGGTGCTGGGAGCCGTCTCGATCGTCACGGCCGCGTTCGCCTTTCTGAGTGCAACAGGCCTCGCGATCGGGGCGGCCGGTATCGCGGGAATCGTCCTGCTCTGGATGCCCGCGTCGAACGCCTGGTTCCGGGCGGGCAGGGCGACGAAGCTCGCCGAGGCCCGTGACCGCGTGGCGGCCGCGGGCGCTACGGAGTCGTCCCCGGCAGACGGTTAGAGCGCCAGCGCGGCCTCGAGCTCTGCGTCGGTCGGCTCGACCAGGTGACGGCCGTCGGGGAACACGATCACCGGGATGTTGGTGCGGCCGCTGATCGCCTGGGCGCGGTCGGCCTCTTCGGGGCGCGCGACGAGGTCGACGTACTCGTACTCGGTGCCGAGGCGCTCCAGGAGGGCCTTGGAGCGGATGCAGTCGCGGCACCAGTCCGCGCCGAACATGGTGACGGTGTCGAAGGAGGAAGTCATTGCTCCAGCCTAAGCAGCCGCGACTGGGAGTCCGCCGTCCACGATCAGGGTGGCGCTCGCCGCGGTGGGTTCGATGAGGAGTGCGTTGGTGCCGTCCACGTCCCTCGCCCAGGCTCGTGCAGCCTCCGGGGTCCTGCCGTGCAGCGTGTGGCGCTCGACGAGCCGGCGCAGGCGCTCCTCCTCGGGGGTCGCCACGAACCAGCTCTCGGCGAGGAGGTGCGGGATGCGCGACCACGGGTCGGCCGGCGCGAGCAGGTAGTTGCCCTCGACCACGACGAGACGGGTCTCGGGGCTGATGGCGATGCTACCCGCGATCGGCTCGCCGACCGCCCGGTCGAACGCCGGCGCGTAGATGGTGTTATCGCGTTCGGCGCGCACGCGCTCGAGCAGGGCGACGAAACCCCAGCCGTCGAACGTGTCGATCGCGCCTTTGCGGTTGCTCCGACCGAGGGCCTCCAGTGTCGCGTCGGCGAGGTGGAACCCGTCCATCGGGAGGTACGCCGCGACCTCCGCGCCGGCCCCGTCGTTCGCGGCCGCCACGACCGCGCGGGCCAGTGTGGTCTTGCCGGAGCCGGGGCTTCCGGCGATGCCGACGATCGGCCGCCCTGTGGCGGGCGCGACGGGCGAGGTGAGCGCGAGCGCGCGATGAGCGAGGGCCGCCGCGTCTGCCGGCGATCGGTCGGAGTCCATGCCGTCCATTTTCGGTCTTCTTCGCCGCCGGAGACCCATTGCGGCTCTAGTGTCCTGACGACAATAAATGTTATGCTCCCGACAATAGACCGGCGTTCGAAGGAGAACCGACCCATGTCCGAGCTCGACCGACACCGCGGACCGCTGCAGGACCCGCCCATCGAGTTCCGTCCCGAGCTGCGCTGGTGGCTGGCGGAGGGCCTCCACACCGACCGCACGCTGCGGTTCGAGATCGACGCCGCGCACCGGCTCGGCTTCGGCGGCATGGAGTTCCTCGCGATGGACGAGCAGGCGATCGACCACACCCGCTACGGCTGGGGCTCCGAAGAGTGGGTGCACGACTCGCAGCTCGTCGTGGAGGAGACCACCGCGCGCGGGATGTCGGTGAGCTTCACCTCCGGGACGAACTGGTCCAACGCGAATCTGCCGACGATCGACCCCGACCATCCCGCGGCGGCGCGTGAGCTGAACTTCGTCGTGGAGGACGTGCGGGCGGGCGCGGGACGTCGCGGCGTCCTCCCGCGCATCGAGCTCGACGCCCACCGCGAGGAGAGCCTGCTGCCCGGCCACCGGATCGCGCCGAAGACGCAGGAGTTCGTGGCTGTGGTGGCCGCGCCCGTCGTCGAGGAGGGGGCCGACGGGGCAGCGCCGGTGCTCGACGCGGACGCCGTCGTCGACCTGACCTCCCAGGTCGTCGACGGCACGCTCGAATGGACGCCCGACGACGACCGCGCCTGGAAGCTCTTCGTGTTCTGGTCGCACGGCACCGGGCAGACGGCCTCCCCGTCGGCGAGCGTCAACTACACCGTCAACTACCTCGACCGCGCGGGCGTCGATGCGGTCATCGACTACTGGGGCTCTACCGTGCTCACGCCCGAACTGCGCGCGCTCATCGCCCGCAACCCGCGCGCGCAGATGTACATGGACTCGCTGGAGCTCAACACCTGGGGCGAGGGCGGCCTGTTCTGGGGTGAGTCCGTCGCGCACGAGTTCCGGGAGCGCCGCGGCTACGACGTCACGCCGTGGCTGCCGTTCCTCACCCGCAGCGTGCTCCTGATGGCCTCCGCCACCACGTACCGCTACCAGCCGACCGACGGGCAGCGGGTCACCGTCGAGAAGGTGCGCCACGACTACGTCGAGACGCTGACCGACCTGTACATCGAGAACATGCTGCGGCCGTTCGCCGCGTTCCTGCACGAGAACGGCATCCTGCTGCGCTCGGAGATCAGCTACGGGCTCCCGTTCGAGCTGACCCGCCCGGGCCCGGAGGTCGACGGCATCGAGACCGAGTCGCTCGAGTTCGGCTCGCAGATCGACGCCTACCGCCTGCTCGCGGGGCCGGCCCACCTGTTCGGCAAGCAGTACTCCTCCGAGACCGGCGCGACGACGCGCAACCACATGCTCGATCACCGGTTCTACGACCAGATCATCGCGACGCAGCTGGCAGCCGGCATCACCAAGACCGTGCTGCACGGCTGGGCGAGCACCGCAGGCGCGGAGGGCGCGACCGAATGGCCGGGACACGAGGGCATGTGGCCGGGATTCTCCGAGCGGTTCGACCTCCGCCAGCCGGCCAGCGAGTTCTACCCGCAATGGAATGCCGCGATCGGCCGCATCCAGTACCTGCTGCGTCAGGGCCGCCCGCGCATCGACGTCGGCATCCTGCGCACAGACCACTTCGTCGACAACATGTCCGGGATGTTCTTCCTCGACCAGGACGGCGGCCGCATCCCCGACGAGGTCGCCTACGGCACGATGTGGATGCGGAACCGCGAGAACCACTGGTGGCAGGACCTCGGCATGCAGGACGCCGGTTGGAGCTACGAATTCTTCGACGGCTCGCTGCTGCAGCATGACGACGTGTCGTTCGCCGACGGCGTGGTGCAGCCCGATGGGCCCGGCTACCAGGCGCTCATCGTCTACCAGGAGGCTCTGAACGCCGACGTCGCGCGCCTGCTGCTCGATCGGGCGCGGGCCGGCCTCCGCGTGCTGATCGTCAACGGCGCCCGCGAGCTGAAGCTGCTGATGACCGGCGAGCACGTCCTGAACGCGCATGCGGCCTCCCGCACCCCCGGCCTCGACGGCCGTGACGACGAGCTCGCCGCGACGATGGTCGAGCTGCGCGCGCAGCCGACGGTGGCGGAGGTCGACGACCCCGCCGAGACCGTCGCCGCGCTGCGAGGCTTGGGCGTCACCGGCCGCGCCGAGTTCGCGACCGACAACCGGAACGTGCTCGGCTACCTCCGAGAGGAGGGCGAGCTGCTGCACGTGTACCTCTACAACTTCCTCTACGAGACCGGCGAGGACACCGTCGTGGAGGTCGCTCTCCCCGGCGTCGGCGCGCCCTATCGCATCGACCCGTGGAACGGTCGCCTGGCGGAGCACCGCGGCGTGCGCATCGAGGGCGACCGCACGCTGGTGTCGGTCGCGCTCGCGCCGGGCGAGATCGCGCTCCTGATTGTCGATCGCGCGCAGCGTCCCGCCGAGTCGGCCCCGGCCTCCCGCGAGACGGTTCGCGAGGTCGCCGGCTGGAACGTCTCCGTCGAGAGCTGGGACGCCGGAGAGAACGAGCTGATCGTGGAGGACCGCGGCCTCGGATACGAGAGCCGGGAGGTGCGGCCGACGACGGCGGTGACCACGATCGCCGTCGACGGTGCCGAGCTGCGACCGTGGAGCGAACTGGCGGGCGTCGGGCCGGAGGTGTCGGGAGTGGCGGAGTACCAGGCGACGGTGGACCTCGATCGGGCCGCCGAGCCCGGTGAGCGCCTCCTGCTCGACCTCGGCTCGACGGCGGGCGGACTCGGTTCCGTGGTCGTGAACGACGGGGAGGCGCGCGGCTTCGACACGTCCCGCCCGGTCGTGGACATCACCGACGTCGCCCGCGCCGGGCGCAACACGATCGTGGTCCGGGTCGCCAGCTCGCTGAACAATCGGCTCATTGCTCGCGGCTACTACGACGACATCCCCGACATGGGCACGCTGCTGCTCGGCCGCCAGGAGGCGCACGTGACGGTGGTGCGACCGCACGGCCTCCTGGGCCCGGTGACGATCGTCAGCGAGCGCTGAGCCGGGAGCCGGTGGATGCGGCGCTCCTGAGATACTGAGCAGCACGCCGAACTGAGGAGGTGGCAGCGTGTCGGACGACCCCGACCTCTCGCCGGTCATCGAGCAGGACCCGCTCGACCTGCGGCTGTCGATCGCGTCGATCGTGCACTGGGCCGACAGCCGCGAGGTGCGGGTGCGGGTGATGGAGAAGATCGGGTTCCCGATCGACGACATCCCGATGTTCGTGGTCGTCAACCAGCTCGCCTACCGGGGCGCGCTGCGCCCGACCGACCTGGCGGCGACCCTCGGCACCGGCAAGGCCAACATCTCGAAGATCGTCCGGCGGCTGGAGGAGATCGGCCTGGTCGAGCGGGTGCCGGCACCGCGCGACGAGCGCAGCGTGCTGGTCGCCCTCACCGCCGACGGCCGCCTGCTCGGCGAGCGCATCATGGAGGTCGCCCAGGCTCAGGTCGACGAGGTCACGCTCGGCTGGGACCCCCAGGAGGTCGAGAACCTGCGCCGCTACGTCGCGCGGTTCGCGCGCCATGCGTTCGCGGGGCTGGCGATGACGCCGGGGTTGCGGGAGCGGTAGGGGTTCAGGACGCGCGCAGGCGATACGCCCGCTCGGCCGAGCGCGTGAGCACATCCTCCCGTTCGACCGGTGACAGCCCCCCGAGCAGCTCCGTCACCGTCGCCCACGTCTCCGCATACGACCCTGCCAGCGTCGACACCGGCCAGTCGCCGCCGTACAGCACGCGCGAGGCGCCGAACGCGTCGAGCGCGTGCTCGACGTACGGCCGGAGTCGCGCCGCGTCCGAACCGCCGCCGAGCGTCGTCAGGCCCGAGAGCTTGACGAACACGTTCGGATGGTGCGCGAGCTCGGTGATGAGTGATGCCCACGGCTGGGCGTCCGAAGCGCCCACCGGGGGCGTGCCGAGGTGGTCGATGACCAACCGCAGCGACGGCAGCTCGCCGGCCAGCGCGAGCGCGTGCTCCAGGTGCCGCGGCAGCACCCCGATCACGTCGAAGCTCAGACCGCGAGCCTCCAGCAGCCCGAGCGACGACCGCACCTCGGGTCGGCCGAGCCAGTCGGGATCCGGCTCGTCGTGGATGAGATGCCGCACGCCGACGAACGACCGGTGCGAAGTCCACTCGTCCAGCTGGCGGGAGGCCGTGGCCGGGTTGAGCAGGTCGACCCAGGCGACGACGCCCGCGATGATCGAGGAGGACACCGCGAACATGGCCGCCGAGTCCTCCACCGAGTTCGCGGCCTGCACGAGGACGACCCGGTCGACGCCTGCCCGCTCCAGCTGGGGCTGCGCCTCGGCGAACGCGAAGGTGCGGTTGATCGGCGCGACCGCGTCGGTCAGCCACGGGTACGCGACCCGCTCCGGGTCCCAGAGGTGGAGGTGGGCGTCGATGGGCACGGAGATCCTCCTTCGTCGCAGGTTGCGGTGATGGCACGATTGTGGATGCAGCGATCGTCACATATCCTATAGACAATAGGGTTCTGTTCGAAAGGCCCTCGTCCACGCGAAGAGAGTACGTCGTGACACCTGCGCAGCGCCGCCTCGCCCCGCCCACCTCCCGCACCGCCGTCGACGGCACCATCGTCAGCGCCGAGGCGTGGCTGAGCGACCTCGAGGTCGAGACCGTCCGCACCGACGCCGTGCAGTCATTCCTCAAGCAGGAGACGATCTTCGTCCGGATCCGCACCGCGGGCGGCGTGGAGGGCATCGGCTACAGCTACACGATCGGCACGGGCGGGGAGGCTGTGCTCAGCCTGCTGCGCACGTGCCTGCTCGACGTCCTCGTCGGCATGGACGCCAATCGGCCGGAGGCCGTGTGGCGTGCTCTCTTCTCGGCGACGCGGGCGACCACAGTCGGCGCGATCACGTCGCTGGCGCTCGCTGCCGTGGACACCGCCGTGTGGGATGCGCGCTGCACGGCCTCCGGGCTCCCGCTCTGGGTCGCCGCCGGCGGCTCCCGGCCGAGCATCCCGCTCTACGACACCGAGGGAGGCTGGCTGCACTTCGACACCGACGAGCTCGTCGCCCAGGCGGTCGAGTCGCAGCGACGCGGGCTGAACGGCGTGAAGATCAAGGTCGGCAAGCCGCGCGGCCACGAAGACGCCGAGCGGCTCGCCGCCGTGCGCGCCGCCGTCGGCCCAGGCATGGACATCATGGTCGACGCGAACCAGTCGATGACCGCGGCGGAGGCGATCCGCCGGGCGGCGCTGCTGGAGCCGCTGGACATCTTCTGGTTCGAGGAGCCGCTGCCGGCGGAGGACGTCACCGGCCACCGGAGGCTCGCCGAGTCGACGACGCTCCCGATCGCGGTGGGCGAGTCGATGTACTCGGTCGGGCACTTCCGCGAGTATTTGCAGGCGGGCGCGGCCTCCATCGTGCAGGTGGACGTCGCCCGGGTCGGCGGCATCACCCCGTGGCTGAAGGTCGCGCACCTAGCAGAGTCGTTCAACGTGGCGGTCGCGCCGCACTTCCTGATGGAGCTGCACGTCTCGCTGAGCTGTGCGGTGCCGAACGCGCTCTACCTCGAGCACATCCCGCAGCTCCGCGCGGTGACGAAGCGCGAGCTGGTCATCCGGGACGGCCACGGGGTCGCGCCCGACTCGCCGGGCCTCGGGATCGACTGGGACCTCGACGCGATCGACGACCGGCGGGTGGCGTGATGGCGAATCCTCCTGGTGGTCCGCAGCGCGGACCGATCGGCTACGGCGTTGCCGCGCTCGGCAACCTGTACACCGCGCGGCCGGACGACGTCTGGCCCGGAATCGTCCCCGCGGCGTGGGAGGCCGGCATCCGGTACTTCGACGTCGCACCGCACTACGGGCTGGGTCTGGCAGAGGAGCGGCTCGGCGAAGGTCTGCGCGGCCTCCCGCGCGACGAGTACGTCGTGTCGACCAAGGTCGGCCGCCTCCTGGAGCCGAACCCGGACTACCGGCCGGGCGACACCGACGTCGCGAACCTGTTCGACGTTCCGTCGACACGGCGACGCCGGTTCGACTTCACGCGCGACGGCGTGCTCCGGTCGGTCGAGGATTCACTGGCCCGTCTCGGCCTGGACCGGATCGACATCCTCTTCGTCCACGATCCCGACGAGCACGAGCGGGAGGCGCTGGAGGGCGCGTTCCCCGCGCTGGAGGAGCTGCGCTCGCAGGGCGTCATCCGGTCGTACGGCGCCGGCATGAACCAGTCGGCCATGCTGACCCGGTTCGTACGCGAGACCGAGCTCGACATCGTGATGTGCGCGGGCAGGTACACGCTGCTGGACGGAACTGCTGCCTCTGACCTGCTGCCGGCCGCCCAGGAGCGCGGGGTGGAGGTCGTGGTCGCCGCGGTCTTCAATTCGGGCATCCTCTCCACCGACCGCCCGGCCTCCGGTGCGACCTTCGACTACGGTGCCGCGCCGGGCGCCCTGCTCGAGCGCGCGGCCAGGATCGCCGACGTCGCGGGTCCGTACGGCGTCACACTGCCGCAGCTGGCTGTGCAGTTCCCGCTGCGGCATCCTGTGGTCTCCACGGTCGTGCTCGGCGCCGACAGCCCGGAGCAGATCGTCCGCAACGCCGGGCTGGCCGCCCCTGAGGTGCCCGAGGAGCTGTGGGCCGAGCTGAGCGCCGAGGGTCTGATCCCGCTCAGTGATCCTGCTCGGTGATCCTGCATCCTCTTTCCTCTATCCCACCGGCCCGCACGCCTAGGATGTGCACATGAGCATCGAACCTTCCCCCGGTGAACACTTCCTTCCCGCGCGGCGGGCGCTGGCCGACGACGTCTACGACGCCGTGCTCGGCCTGCTCATGGACCAGGTGATCGAGCCGGGAAGCCGCGCCAGCATCGACGGCATCGCCCGCCAGCTCGGCGTCTCGCCGACCCCCGTGCGCGAGGCTCTTGCACGCCTGGAGTCCGAGGGGCTCGTCGTCAAGAAGGCCCTCAAGGGCTACACTGCGGCCCCGTTGCTCGACAGCGACGGGCTCCGGGAGCTGTTCGAGATGCGGCGGCTGCTGGAGCCGTACGCCTCCCGTCACGCCGCCGGAGAGATCGATGCCGAGACACTGGACCGGCTGGAGCAGCTCTGCGAGGACATGCGCCGCAGTGGCGACGCGTCGCAGACCGGCGCCGACCGGTTCGATGACTACAAGGACTTCGCCAATCAGGACGCCGAGTTCCACCGCCTGATCGCCGCGCACTCCGGCAACGGGCTGCTGGCCGACGCGATCGTGCGGCTCCGCCCGCACATGCACCAGTACCGCATCTACTTCAAGCACGGCGTGGTCGACGAGACCTCCGGCGAGCACGAGGCCGTACTGGAGGCGCTGCGGACGGGCGATGCCGCTCGCGCGGAGCAGGCGATGCTCGACCACGTGACCAAGTCGTACGAGCGCATCTCGTCGAGCCTGGAGGAGGCGGGGGCGAAATAGTCCCGCTTCGTTCGCGGTTCGGATCCAGCAGACGCCCACGTGCCTGACCACGTGGGCGTCTTCGCGTTGGGGGCGACCCGGCTGGTGCTCTGCTTGCTATATCCAATAGGATGTTGCCTATGAGCTCCGTGATCGGCTTCGAGACCCTGGACGTGCGCTTCGAGACATCGGCGCTCCTCGACGGCTCGGATGCGATGAATCCCGACCCCGACTACTCCGCCGCCTACCTGCGCGTGAGCACCGACGCTCCGGACGGGCTGGAGGGTCACTCGTTCGTGTTCACGATCGGCCGCGGCAACGACGTGCAGGTCGCGGCGATCGAGGCGGTCGTGCACCGCGTGATCGGGCGCCAAGTGGAGGCCATCCTCGACGACCTGGGCGCGTTCTGGCGCGAGTTCGTGCACGACTCCCAGCTGCGCTGGCTCGGCCCCGAGAAGGGCGTCATGCACATGGCGATCGGCGCTGTCGTCAACGCCTTCTGGGATCTGAAGGCCAAGCGCGCCGGCCTCCCACTGTGGCAGTTGCTCGCGCGCATGACCCCCGAGGAGCTCGTCGACGTGGTCGACTTCCGCTACCTCAGCGACGCGCTGACGCGGGAGGACGCGCTCGCGATCCTGCGCGCCGCGGAGCCCGGCCGGGCCGCGCGCGAGGCCGAGCTCCTGGCGACCGGCTATCCCGGTTACACCACCACGCCCGGCTGGCTCGGCTACTCCGATGAGAAGCTGCGGCGCCTGGCGCGCGAGGCCGTCGACGAAGGCTTCCAGCAGATCAAGCTCAAGGTCGGCGACCGGCTGGAGGACGACCTCCGTCGCCTCCGGATCGCCCGCGACGAGGTCGGCCCCGACATCCGGATCGCCATCGACGCGAACCAGCGCTGGGACCGCGATCAGGCGATCGAGTGGATCCGCGCCCTCGAGCCCTTCGACCTCGCGTGGGTCGAGGAGCCGACGAGCCCCGACGACGTGCTCGCCCACGCGGCGATCGCTCGTGCCGTTGCGCCCGTGCCTATCGCGACGGGCGAGCACGGTATGAGCCGTGTGCTGTTCAAGCAGCTCCTGCAGGCCGACGCGGCCGCGATCGTGCAGATCGACTCGACGCGCGTCGCCGGCGTGAACGAGAACATCGCCATCCTGCTGCTGGCCGCGAAGTTCGGCGTGCCGGTGTGCCCGCATGCAGGTGGAGTCGGGCTCTGCGAGGCGGTGCAGCACTTCTCGATGTTCGACTTCGTCGCGGTCTCCGCCACCCAGGAGGGCCGGATGATCGAGTACACCAAGCACCTCCACGAGCACTTCGTCGCTCCCGTCGAGCTGGCCGGCGGCCGCTACCGCGCCCCGCTCGCGCCCGGCATCGGCATGGAGATGCTGCCCGAATCCCTCCACGCGCACCGATACGCCCCCGTCACCGTCCCCACTCCGTGACAGGAACGCCGAAGGGCACGTTGTTGTCACTTTTCGCCGCGAAAAGTGACAACAACGTGCCCTTCGTGGAGTGTGCGGGCGTGCAGTGCGTCAGCGGCGGGGGCGGAGGGAGTACATACCGCCGTCGACGGCGAGGATGACGCCGTTCGTGGAGGCCGACCGCGGCGACGCGAGGTAGGCGACGGCGTCCGCGACCTCCTGCGGCCGCACCAGACGGCCGCTCGGCTGGCGGGCCTCCAACGCCGCACGTTCGGCCTCGGGGTCGACCGCGCTGTCGAGCAGGCGACCCACCCACGGGGTGTCGGCCGTGCCCGGAGCGACCGCATTGACGCGGATGCCGAGCGGGAGCGAGTCGGCGGCGATCGCCAGCGTCATGGCCGAGATCGCGCCCTTGGAGGCCGAATAGAGGACGCGCTGCGGGAGGCCGGCCCACGCCGCGATGGAGCTCGTGAGCACGACGGCGGGCGAGGGCGACGCCTTCAGGTGGGGGAGGGCGTGCCGGATGGTGCGGGCGGAGCCGACGACGTTGACGTTGAGCACGCGCAGCCACTCGTCGTCGTCGTTGGCCTCCACGTCGCCCTGCGCACCGATGCCGGCGTTGGCGATCACGACGTCGAGGCGGCCGGCGTCGGCGACCACCTGCGCGATCGCGGCGCGCACGCTCTCGTCGTCGCCGATGTCGCAGCGCACGCCGGTGTGCGGCTCCGCGACCGCCGCAGCGTCGAGGTCGAGCGCGTACACGCGGGCGCCGCGGCTCGCGAGCTCGTCGGCGATGGCCTTGCCCAGGCCGGATGCTCCGCCCGTGACCGCGGCCACGAGCCCTTCGAATTCGGACAACGTCGTCTCCTCGTGGTGTTCTGCGGTGGTCAGGATGCGGCGCGCACGGTGGCGGCCTGCTCGCCGAGCCCGTCGATCCCGATCCGCACCTGGTCGCCGGCGGCGAGATAGGGGAACCGGCCCGAGAGGCCGACGCCCTCCGGGGTGCCGGTGTTGATGAGGTCGCCGGGCTCGAGCACGGTGAACTGGCTGAGCCGGTGGATGATCTCGGCGACACCGAAGATCAGGTCGGAGGTCGAGGAGTTCTGGCGGGGCTCGCCGTTCACCGTCGACCAGATCCGCAGGCCCGATCCGTCGCCCACCTCCGCGGCAGGCACGAGCCAGGGGCCCAGCGGGTTGAAGGTCTCGAAGCTCTTGCCCTTGCTCCACTGCCCGAGCGAGCGCTGCAGCTGGTACTCGCGCTCGGAGACGTCGTTCGCCACGGCGAAGCCTGCGATGTGCGCGAGCGCCTCCGCGGGCGACGACAGATAGCGGGCGCGGGTGCCGATGACGACGGCGAGCTCGACCTCCCAGTCGGTGGTGGTGGAGCCGGGAGGGAGCAGGATGTCGTCGTTCGGCCCGACGACCGTGTTGGGGTGCTTGTAGAAGACGACGATGTCGCTCGGCGGCTCGGAGCCCGACTCGCGAGCGTGAGCGGCGTAGTTCATGCCGATGCAGATGACGGCCTGCGGGCGCGCGATCGGGGCGCCGATGCGCAGTCCGGCCGCGTCGAAGCGCGGCAGCTCGCCCGCGAGTGCGGCGGTTTCGGCGCGTGCCAGCCCGTCGGAGGCGAGGAACGCGCCGTCGATGTCGGCTGTCAGCGGGCGAAGATCCCAGGTGCTCTCGCCGTCGTCGATGACCGGGATCTCAGCGCCCGCGGCGCCGAGTCGCATGAAACGCATGGGGGTCCTTTCGCCGGCGGGGCTTCCCACCGCACCCCGCCAGCCTATTACTATTTCCTATAGGAATCCAAGGTCGGCACGCCAGACGCCCAGCACGGCCAGGCGTCAGCGCCGCGTCGTGCTCGCGCGCACGACCAGCTCCGGCTGATAGCGGATGTGCCGTGGCTCCAGCGAGCGGTCCTCGGCCTCTTCGAGCAGGATCTGCACGGCGGTCTCGCCGATCAGGTGGCTGGGCTGCCGTACCGAGGTGAGCGGCACGACGGACGCACCGGCGAACAGGATGTCGTCGTAGCCGACGAGCGCGATCTGGTCGGGGACGGCCAGCGTGCCGCCGATGACCAGCGACTGCAGGAGGCCGATGGCCAGGAGGTCGTTGGCGGCGAAGACGGCGTCGGGGCGGTCGGCGGCCTCCCGCTCGGCGACCGTCTGGCCGATGCGGCGGCCCTCCAGCACGGACAGCGCGTCGCCGAACACCACCTCCAGCGTGACGTCGGGATGCCGGTCGACGACCGAGCGCGCGCCCGCGAGCCGGTCGCTCACCTGCTGGATCGCGGCCGGCCCTCCGACGAACAGCAGGCGGGTGCGACCGGTGTCGATGAGGTGCTGCGCGGCGAGGGCGCCTCCCGCGACGTCGTCGACCGAGACCGAGCTGAAGGTGCTGTCGCTGCTCTCGCGGTCCACGAGCACGACGGGGATGTCGCGGTCGCGCATCCGACGCAAGCGCGGAGCGACATCGCCGACGGGCGAGAGCAGTACCCCGCGCACGCGGAGCTCCTCGAACAGGTTGAGGTAGCCGGCCTCGCGTTCGCTGCGCTCGTCGCTGTTGCCGACGATGACTTCGTACCCTGCGGCGGCGGCGGCGTTCTCGGCTGCGGTCGCCACGTCGGTGAAGAACGGGTTGGCGCCGCTCAGCGAGATGAGGCCGATCGCCTGGCTGTGGCCGATGCGCAGCTGGCGGGCCGCCTCGTTGCGCACGTACGAGAGTTTCTCCATCGCCAGGTGCACCCGCTCGACCGTCTCGGGGGAGACGATGTCTGGCCGGTTGAGCACGTTCGACACCGTCCCGACCGACACCTGAGCCAGTGCCGCGACGTCTTTGACGCTTGCAGAAGCCATGAAGTCGCTCCCTCCCGCGGCCATGGTAACGGAAAGGTCGCTTTGAAACGAAACAATTTTCAATCCGGATCGGCAGGCGGCTTTTTGGCGGCAGAATATTCGGCCGAAAAATCCCAGGTAGACCGGTATTTGCAAACCAAGCCGATCGTTCCCTTCGGATTGAACGCGCGATTCAGTGCGCTTGTCGGGCCTCGTTACTGAATCGACACAATTTCTTCTTGACGTACTCCGCCAGAGGACTTATCTTCATGTGAAGCGTTTCAAAACACCCCACGCACCCAGGGGCGGAAACGTCCCGAATACAAGGAGGTATTTGATGTTCTCTCGCAGGACGACGACGAAGGTCGTCGCCACACTCGGCGGCATCGCCATCGCGGCGCTCGCGCTCGCCGGTTGCAGCTCGTCGGGCGGAAACTCCAACGGCCCGGTCACCATCTCGCTCCTCGCCGGCGGAAACGACCCGGCCAGCACCAAGTTCGCGAACGACCTGTCGTCGGCCTTCCACAAGGCCAACCCGAAGATCACGGTCAAGGTCGAGACCCGCCCGGCGGGAACCGACGGCGACAACCTCATCAAGACCCGCCTGTCCACGGGTGAGATGAACGACGTGTTCCTCTACAACTCGGGATCGCTCTTCCAGGCGCTGCACCCGGACACGCAGCTCCAGCCGCTCACCGACGAGCCGTGGGTGAAGGACATCACCGACGACTTCAAGAAGACCGTCAGCACCGACAAGGGCACCTACGGCGCCCCGACCGGCACGACGTTCGACGGCGGCATCATGTACAACAAGAAGGTCTACGAGAAGCTCGGCCTGCAGGTCCCCACGACCTGGAGCGAGTTCATCAGCAACAGCGAGAAGATCAAGGCCGCCGGCATCGCGCCGGTGATCCAGTCGTACGGTGACACCTGGACCAGCCAGCTGTTCGTGCTCGCCGACTTCGCCAACGTCAACGCGTCCGAC
Source organism: Leifsonia sp. PARNA 1/14 (assembly GCF_055720965.1). Taxonomy (NCBI): domain Bacteria; kingdom Bacillati; phylum Actinomycetota; class Actinomycetes; order Micrococcales; family Microbacteriaceae; genus Leifsonia; species Leifsonia sp. PARNA 1/14. The sequence goes on along the minus strand of NZ_JBVQSP010000002.1, from coordinate 244,194 downwards.
CCCAAGTGGGCCGACGACTACACGGCGAACAAGTCCAACGCGAAGTACTCCAAGGAGCCGGCGCTCGCGGGCTTCACGCACACGCAGGAGATCTTCGACAAGGGTCTGATGAACAAGGACTACGCGTCGCTGACCAACGTCAACGCCCTCAAGATGCTGGCGACCGGCGCAGGCGCGCAGTACCCGATGATCACCACCGTGATCAGCAACGTGCTGCAGTCCAACCCCGATCAGATCAACGACATCGGCTACTTCGCGATCCCGAGCGACTCGGGTGAGCCGCACGCGACGGTGTGGGAGCCGGGCGGCGCCTACGTCCCGAAGACCACGACCGGGGACAAGCTGGCCGCGGCCAAGAAGCTCGTCGCCTTCATCAACTCGCCCACGGGCTGCGACATCCAGAACAGTGCAGGCACCCCCGCCGGCCCGTTCGCGATCAGCACCTGCAAGGTACCGGACAGCGCTCCCGCGCTGGTCAAGGACGAGCTGAAGTACCAGGACGACAAGAAGACGGGCCTCGCGCTCGAGTTCCTGTCGCCGATCAAGGGCCCGAACCTGGAGAAGATCCTGATCCAGGTCGGCTCGGGCATCTCCACCGGTCAGCAGGGCGCGGCTCTGTACGACCAGGATGTGAAGGCGCAGGCCCAGCAGCTCGGCATCAAGGGCTGGTGAGCCCTCGTCCGGGCCGGCGCTGAGGCGCCGGCCCGGACCCAAACACCCCAGAAGACTCGACGAGGAGCAGACAATGTCGACGGCAAGCCCCGCGACCGCCACTCAGGCGGCCGACATCATCAGCGAGGTGGGGGCCTCGCGCACCAGCAAACCCACCAAATCGCGGATGCGGTCGAACTACCCGACCTGGTTCTTCATCCCCGCGATCGCCCTGTATGTGATCTTCTTCGCGGCCCCGACGATCTCGTCGTTCTATTTCTCGCTGACGCGCTGGTCGCTGTTCGACTCGACCTTCATCGGCTTCGCGAACTATGTGCAGTTCTTCCAGGACCCGCAGCTCTACACCAGCTTCATCCACACCCTGATCTACGCCGTGCTCACCTCGGGAGCCAAGGTGATCATCGGCTTCCTGCTCGCGCTGCTGCTGACCGCCCCGATCGTCGGGCGCGGCTACCTGCGCGCTGTGGTGTTCTTCCCCGTGCTGCTGTCGACCATCGGCGTCGGCATCCTCTGGAAATCGCTGCTTGACCCGTTCCACGGAATGGTCAACGGGGTGCTCGGCTTCTTCGGCCTCCCGCAGCCCGGTTGGTTCACCGACCCCAACCTCGCGCTCTACACGATCGCCGGAGTGGACATCTGGAAGGGCGTCGGCATCGCCACGCTGATCTTCATGGCCGGCATCGTCGCCATCCCGGGCGAGTATTTCGAGGCGGCGAAGATCGACGGCGCCGGATACCTGCAGATCCTGCGCCGCATCACGATCCCGCTGAGCCGGGGCGCTGTGGCGACGGTCATCATCTTGTCGCTGATCGGCGGTCTGCGCTCCTTCGACATCATCTGGGCGACCACCGGAGGCGGGCCCGGCTTCACCAGCGACGTGCTCGCGTCGGTGATCTACAAGCAATACCAGGCCGGCTTCTTCGGCCTGTCCACAGCAGGCAACGTCGTCCTCTTCCTCGTGGTGACGATCATCATGGTGCCGCTCTCGTACTGGCTCAACAGAAAGCAGGTGGAACTGTGACCGCCGCCAAGACCCGCGCCTGGATCATCGGCGTCGTCGCGATCCTCGTCTCCGTCGTCGTCTTCCTGGTGCCGCTCGCGTTCATCGTGCTGCAGGCCTCCAAGACCCCGGACGATGCCTCGAGCCTCGCCTTCAGCTGGCCCAAGGAGTGGCAGTTCTTCCCGAACCTGGTCGCGGTGCTGCAGAGCGGCGACGGCCTGATCTGGCGGGCGTTCCTGAACTCGTTCGTCCTCACGGTCGGATCGGTGGCGCTCATCGTGATCTTCTCGGCGATGGCCGGTTATGTGCTGGCCCGCAAGCGGAGCAAGTGGGGCCCGGTGGTCAACTTCTTCGTCCTCGCCGGTCTGATTGTGCCGCCCGCCGTGGTGCCGACCATCTGGGTGCTGCAGGGCGTCGGGCTCTACAAGACCATGCCCGGCATGATCCTGATCGAGACGACGTTCGGGCTCTCCTTCTCCATCCTGCTCTTCCGGGCGTTCTTCAACACGGTGCCCAAGGAGCTCGACGAGGCCGCCGTGCTCGACGGCGCCGGCCGGGTGCGCCTGTTCTTCCAGGTCGTCCTGCCGCTGCTGCGTCCGGTGATCGTGACCGTGATCGTCGTTCAGTCGGTGTTCGTCTTCAACGACTTCGCCGGACCGCTCTACTTCCTCCCGGGCAGCGACAACGCCACGGTGCAGACCACCCTCTACACGTTCTCCGGGCAGAACCTGAGCTTCTACAACCTGCTCTTCATGGACATCCTGCTCATCACCATCCCGCCGCTGGTCGCCTACATCTTCTTCAACCGCCAGATCATCGCCGGGATCACCTCGGGCGCGGTCAAGGGCTGACGGCCACCGGCCGCACGACACCGAACCGAACACCGAACACCGAACAAACGAACACGAACGAAACGAAACCGGAGAGACGACAACCATGACTTGGCACGCCCAGATGATCGCCGCGGACGAGGACTTCGCCGGGGCTCCGCTGCTGCGCAGGGAGTTCTCGCTCGAGGACGGCCACGGCGCCGTCACCCGCGCCACCCTCACCCTCAGCGCCCAGGGGGTGGTGGAGGCCTGGCTGAACGGCCGCGCCGTCTCCGACGACGTGCTCACGCCGGGCTGGAGCAGCTACGAGTGGCGCCTGCGCTACGCGACCTACGACGTCACCGCCCTGGTGGAGGCGAGCGCCGGCGAGGGCGCAACGGTGCTCGGTATCGCGCTCGGCAAGGGCTGGTTCGGCGGCCGCCTCGGCTGGTCGGGCGGTGGCTCCTGGTACGGCGACGCGATCGGCGCCTTCGCCCAGCTGGAGGTCGAGTTCGCCGACGGCAGCACGCAGCTGGTCGTCACCGACGACAGCTGGGCCAGCGGCCCGAGCGCAGTCCTCGCGAACGACATCTACGACGGCGAGACCATCGACGCCCGCCTGCGCGACGACGCCTGGAAGAAGCCGGGCTTCTCCGGCGAGGGCTGGACCGGCGTCCACGCGCTCGAGTTCGACACCGCCAAGCTGGAACCGTACATCGGCCCGCCCGTGAAGCGCTGGGCGAGCCTCCCGGTGCAAGAGATCAGCACCTCGCCGTCGGGCAAGACGCTCGTCGACTTCGGGCAGAACCTGGTCGGCTGGATCAAGGTGCGGGTGCAGGGGCCGGCGGGTACCGAGGTGACCATCCGGCACGCGGAAGTACTCGAGCACGGTGAGCTGGGGGTACGGCCGCTGCGCACGGCGCAGGCCACCGATCGCTACATCCTCTCGGGAGGCGTGGACGAGTTCGAGCCGACCTTCACGTTCCACGGCTTCCGCTACGCCGAGGTCACCGGCTGGCCGGGCGAGTTGAAGGCGGAGGACCTGGCGGCGATCGCGGTCGGCTCCGAGTTGACCCGGATCGGCGAGTTCAGCAGTTCCGACCCGCTGCTCAACCAGTTCCACGAGAACGTGGTGTGGGGCATGCGCGGCAACTTCGTGGACGTGCCAACCGACTGCCCGCAGCGCGACGAGCGCCTCGGCTGGACCGGCGACATCGCGGCGTTCGCGCCGACCGCGGCCTACCTCTACGACGTGGAGGCGTTCCTCTCCGACTGGCTGGTGGACCTCGATCTGGAGCAGCGGCACAACGACGGCATCGTCGGCTTCGTCATCCCGGACGTGCTCAAGTACATGCCGCACCCGGAGGACTTCGGCAAGCCGAACACCACGGCCCTCTGGAGCGACGCCGCGGTCTGGGTGCCCTGGGACCTCTACGAGGCCTACGGTGACACGGCGGTGCTGGAGCGCCAGTTCGACTCGATGGCGTCGCATGTGCGTCGTGTGAAGTCGCTCCTGTCGCCGGCCGGCGTCTGGGACGGCAACTTCCAGTTCGGCGACTGGCTCGACCCGGATGCGCCGCCGGAGGACCCGGCGAAGGCCAAGGCAGACAAGGGCGTCGTCGCGACCGCGTGCGCCTACCGGTCCGCGCGGATCCTCGCCGACACCGCTGCGCTGCTCGGCCGCACGGCGGAGCAGGCGGAGTTCGAGGCGCATGCCGCCGACCTCCGCGCCGCCTTCAACCGGGAGTACGTCTCGGGTGGCGTCGTGCTGAGCGACTGCACCACGGTCTACTCGCTCGCGATCGTTTTCGGGCTGCTGGACGAAGCGGCCGAGGAGTTCGCGGGCGACCGGCTCGCCGAACTCGCGGCCGAGGCCGGCTACCGCATCTCGACCGGCTTCGCGGGCACGCCGTTCATCGCGGACGCGCTCACCCAGACCGGCCACACCGACGTCGCCTACCGGCTCCTCCTCGAGAAGGAGTGCCCGTCGTGGCTCTACCCGGTCACCATGGGCGCGACCACCGTGTGGGAGCGCTGGGACTCGATGCTGCCCGACGGCACCATCAACCCGGGTGAGATGACCTCGTTCAACCACTACGCGCTCGGTGCGGTCGCGGACTGGATGCACCGCGTCGTCGGCGGCCTCGCGCCGCTGAAGCCGGGCTACGCGTCCGTGCTCGTCGCCCCGCAGCCCGGTGGAGGCCTGACCGAGGCGGCCACGTCGCTCGAGACCCCGCACGGCCGGGCGTCGGTGCGCTGGAGTCTCGACGGCGACCTCCTGACGGTCGACGCAGAGCTGCCGGAGGGTGTGGACGGCATCCTGCGGCTGCCCGGCCGCGAAGACCAGCGGCTGAGCGGCGGACCGGTCTCGGTGACGGCGGAGATCCCGGGGTCCGTCGGCGCGGTGCGCTGACCTGAGAACGATGGGCGCGGTGGAGCTATGGGCAGCGCGAAGCGATGGTGCGACCCCAGCGCCGCGCGAGCCCGCGACCGCGGACCCCACATGCCGGCGTGCGGCGCGGATGTCTCTGCTCGACTCCGCGCCGCATGGCCTCTCGGACGATGTGTTATCTTTTGAATCGATTCAGTTTGAATCGATTCATTACGACGGAGGAGTTGACGTGGAACGGGTGTGCTTCACGATGCGGCTGAAGCCGGAGCGGGTGGCCGAGTACCTGGCCGCGCACGAGACCGTCTGGCCGGAGATGCTCGACGCGCTGAGCGAGACCGGCTGGGCGAACTACTCGCTCTTCGTCGATCAGGAGGCTGCGCTGGTCGTCGGCGTCGTGGAGACCGACGACTTCGACGCCGCGGTCGCCGCGATGAACCAGCGCGAGGTCAACGCGCGCTGGCAGGCGACCATGGCCGGCTTCTTCGCCGAGGGGGCTGCTCCCGACACCACCATGAAGCGGCTGACCGAGTACTTCCATCTTCACTGAGCGGCTTCGCACGCCGCCTCACACGCATCAAGAACTACGACGAAAGGGAGATCATGACCCTCACCGACGACATCCGGTCCCAGCTCGCGCTGCAGGCCATCGAGCTCCCGAGCTGGGCGTTCGGCAACTCGGGGACGCGCTTCCGGGTGTTCGGCACTCCAGGCACGGCGCGCGACCCGTTCGAGAAGATCTCGGACGCCGCGCAGGTGCACAAGCACACCGGGCTGGCGCCGACGGTCGCTCTGCACATCCCGTGGGACAAAGTCTCGTCGTACTCGGATCTGCGTAAGCACGCCCAGGACAACGGCGTCGAGCTGGGCACGGTCAACTCGAACACGTTCCAGGACGACGACTACAAGTTCGGCTCGGTCACGCATTGGGACGACCGGATCCGCCAGAAGGCGATCGACCACCACTTCGAGTGCATCGACATCATGAACGAGACCGGCTCGCGCGATCTGAAGATCTGGCTGGCCGACGGCACGAACTACCCGGGCCAGGACTCGATGCGCGCCCGGCAGGACCGGCTCGCCGACAGCCTCCAGAAGATCTACGAGCGGATCGGCGAGGGTCAGCGGCTGGTGCTGGAGTACAAGTTCTTCGAGCCGGCGTTCTACCACACCGACGTTCCCGACTGGGGGACCAGCTACGTGCAGACCGCCGCTCTGGGCGAGCGCGCGGTGGTGTGCCTCGACACCGGCCACCACGCGCCGGGCACGAACATCGAGTTCATCGTCATGCAGCTGCTGCGCCTCGGCAAGCTCGGGAGCTTCGACTTCAACAGCCGGTTCTACGCCGACGACGACCTGATCGTGGGCGCCGCCGACCCGTTCCAGCTGTTCCGGATCGTCTTCGAGGTCATCCGCGGCGGCGGCTACGCCAACCCGGACGTCGCGTTCATGCTCGACCAGTGCCACAACCTGGAGGCGAAGATCCCGGGCCAGATCCGCTCGGTGCTGAACGTGCAGGAGGCCACCGCCAAGGCGCTGCTGGTCGACACCGAGGCCCTGGCGGCCGCACAGACCGCAGGCGACGTGCTCGCCGCCAACACGGTTTTCATGGACGCCTTCAACACCGACGTACGCGCCGACCTGGCCGCCTTCCGCGAGTCGCGTGGCCTTCCGGCCGACCCGATGGCCGCGTACAAGGCTTCGGGCTACCAGCAGAAGATCGAGTCGGAGCGCGTCGGCGGCACCCAGGCCGGCTGGGGCGCCTGACCGCGCACACGCCTGACCGCGCACACGCCCGGCCGCTAACCTGCTATGCCGGTTGCAGCACCGCAGACCCACCATCGAAGGACATACGCAGAATGACGAACGAGACCGTCGCGGCCCTCCTGGCCCGGTCGAACCGCCTCGGCGCCGACCCGAAGAACACGAACTATGCCGGGGGCAACACCTCCGCCAAGGGCACCGAGACCGACCCGGTGACGGGTGAGCCGGTCGAGTTGCTGTGGGTGAAGGGCTCGGGAGGCGACCTCGGCACGCTGACGGAGGCGGGGCTGGCGGTGCTGCGGCTCGACCGCCTGCGTGCCCTGCAGAACGTGTACCCGGGCGTGGACCGCGAGGACGAGATGGTCGCCGCGTTCGACTACACGCTGCACGGCAAGGGCGGGGCCGCACCGTCGATCGACACCGCGATGCACGGGCTGGTGGACGCGGCGCATGTCGATCACCTGCACCCGGACTCGGGGATCGCGATCGCGACCGCGGCCGACGGGGAGGCTCTGACCGAGAAGGTCTTCGGCGGCAAGGTGGTGTGGGTGCCGTGGCGTCGGCCCGGTTTCCAGCTGGGCCTGGATATCGCGGCGATCAAGGCGGCGAACCCGGACGCGGTCGGCACGGTGCTCGGCGGGCACGGCATCACCGCGTGGGGCGATACCTCCGAGGAGGCCGAGGCCAACTCGCTGTGGATCATCCAGACCGCCGCCGACTACATCGAGGCGCACGGCCGTGCCGAGCCGTTCGGGTCGCGGATCGCTGCGAACGAGCCGTTGGCGCCGGCGGAGCGTCGTGCGAAGGCGGCGGCTCTTGCGCCGACGATCCGTGGGCTGGCGTCGACGGACAAGCCGCAGGTCGGTTCGTTCACCGATGACGATGTCGTGCTCGACTTCCTGGCGTCGGAGGAGCACCCGCGGCTGGGTGCACTCGGCACCTCCTGCCCCGACCACTTCTTGCGCACCAAGGTCAAGCCGCTGATCCTCGACCTGGCGGCCGACGCCTCCGTCGAGGACTCGATCGAGCGGCTGAAGGAACTGCACGAGCAGTACCGGGCCGACTACACCGCCTACTACGAGCAGTACGCGACGCCCGAGTCGCCCGCGATGCGCGGTGCGGACCCGGCGATCGTGCTCATCCCGGGCGTAGGCATGTTCTCGTACGGGGCGAACAAGCAGACGGCCCGGGTGGCGGGCGAGTTCTACATCAACGCGATCAACGTGATGCGCGGCGCGGAGGCGCTCTCGACCTACGCGCCCATCAGTGATGCCGAGAAGTTCAACATCGAATACTGGTCTCTGGAGGAGGCCAAGCTGCAGCGGCTGCCGAAGCCCAAGTCGCACGCGGGGCGCATCGCGCTCGTCACCGGGGCGGCCTCCGGCATCGGCAAGGCGATCGCGACCCGGCTCGCGGCCGAGGGCGCGTGCGTCGTCATCGCCGACCTCGACCTCGAGAAGGCGCAGGCGGCGGCGGCCGAGCTCGGCGGCACCGACGTCGCGATCGGGGTGGCGGCCAACGTCACCAGCGAGGCCGACATCCAGGCCGGCATCCAGGAGGCGCTGCTGCAGTTCGGCGGCCTCGACCTGATCGTCAACAACGCGGGCCTCTCGATCTCCAAGCCGCTGCTGGAGACCACCGAAGCCGACTGGGACCTCCAGCACGACGTCATGGCCAAGGGTTCGTTCCTGGTCTCCAAGGCGGCCGCGAAGGTCCTCATCGAGCAGGGCCTCGGCGGCGACATCGTCTACATCTCCTCCAAGAACTCCGTCTTCGCGGGCCCGAACAACATCGCCTACTCGGCCACCAAGGCCGACCAGGCCCACCAGGTGCGCCTGCTGGCCGCCGAGCTCGGGGACTATGGCGTCAAGGTCAACGGCATCAACCCCGACGGCGTCGTGCGCGGCTCCGGCATCTTCGCCGGCGGCTGGGGCGCCAAGCGCGCCGCCGTCTACGGCGTGCCGGAGGAGGAACTGGGCAAGTACTACGCACAGCGCACCCTGCTGAAGCGGGAGGTGCTGCCCGAGAACGTCGCCAACGCGGTCGCCGTGCTCACCTCCAGCGACCTCGACCACACCACCGGCCTCCACATCCCCGTCGACGCCGGCGTCGCGGCGGCGTTCCTGCGATGAACGAGGCCGTGCGATGAACGGAGCCGTGCGATGAGTGCCGGGGCCTCCGCGTCGGGACCGGTCGCCGCCGTGGATCTCGGTGCGACCAGCGGGCGCGTCATGCACGCGCGGGTGGGTGCGAACACCCTCGAGCTCACCGAGGCGGCACGCTTCCTCAACACGCCCGTGCGGCTGTGGGAGGAAAGCCGTGCGGCCCTGCACTGGGACCTGACGGGACTGTTCTCTCGCGTGCTGGAAGGCCTCGGCGCGGTCGCCCGGTCCGAGCCGGGGCTCGCGAGCGTCGGCGTGGACGCGTGGGCGGTCGACTACGGCCTGCTGCGCGCGGGCCGGCTGCTGGGCGAGCCGTACCACTACCGCGACGAGCGCACCGAGGAGGGCGTCGCGCTGGTGCACGACCGCGTGTCGCCGGAGGAGCTGTACCGCGAAGGCGGCCTCCAGTTCCTGCCTTTCAACTCGCTGTACCAGCTGGCGCACGATCAGCAGACCGGGGTATCGGAGGCCGCCGATGGCTTCCTCCTCGTCCCCGACCTGATCACCTACTGGCTGAGCGGGCAGTCGATCGCCGAGCGCACCAACGCCTCCACGACCGGGCTGCTCACCGCGGGCGGATCGTGGAACGATGCCCTCATCGGGCGGTTGGGGTTGCGGCGCTCGCTGTTCGCGCCGCTGGTGGATGCCGGCACGGCCGTCGGTTCGCTGCTGCCGGCGCTCGACCTTCCGTTCGCCGGTTCCGGCCCCGCGGTCACCGCAGTCGGTTCGCACGATACGGCGTCGGCGGTCGTCGCCGTGCCGATGGACGCCTCGCGGGCGGCCTACATCTCGTGCGGCACCTGGGGCCTGGTGGGCGTCGAGCTCACGCACCGCGTCGTCAGCGACGAGGGCCGCGCGGCCAACTTCACGAACGAGGGCGGTGTGGACGGCCGCATCCGCTACCTCCACAACGTCATGGGGCTGTGGCTGCTGAGCGAGTCGATCCGCGAGTGGCAGCGGCGCGGCCTCCACGTCAGTCTGGAGAGCCTGCTCGCCGAGGCGGCCGAGCTTCCGCGCCCGTCGGAGCTGTTCGACGCCGACGACCCGCGCTTCCTCGCGCCGGGCGACCTCCCGTCGCGCATCGCCGACTGGTTCGACGAGCGCGGTCTGCGCGCCCCGGCGAGCCCGGCCGGCATGGTGCGCGTGATCATCGAGAGCCTGGCGGAGGCCTTCGCCGGTTCGGTCCGCACCGCGTCCGAGCTGTCCGGCGTGCCGGTGGAGACGGTGCACATCGTCGGCGGGGGAGCACGCAACGCTCTGCTCTGCCAGGCGACGGCCGACCGCAGCGGGCTGCCGCTGCTGGCGGGTCCTGTCGAGGCGACCGCGCTCGGCAACGCGCTCGTGCAGGCGCGGTCCGCGGGCCTGATCTCGGGCGACCTGGAGACGCTCAGGGCGCTGGTCGCGCGCAACTACGCGCCGGTGCGATACGAACCGGCGCGCGTGAGCGTGCGCTGATGGAGCACCACGAGCGGGCGATCGCGCGCTACGTCGCTTCGGCATCGGCCGACCCGGAGGTGCTGGCCGTGGTCGTGAGCGGGTCGGTCGCGCGCGGAGCGGAACGGGCCGACTCGGACGTCGACCTGTACCTCGTGGTCAGCGAGAAGCGCTGGGACGAAGCGTGGGCGACGCGCCGCCTCATGTACACGAGCACCGACGGCATCGGCTACGACGAGGGCTACTTCGACATCAAACTGGCGACGCTGTCCTACCTCGACGACGCCGCCGAGCGGGGCGACGACCCGGTGCGCGACTCGTTCGCGTCGACGCGCGTGGTGTTCAGCCGGGTGCCCGACCTGGAGGCGCGACTCGCGCGGGTGGTGTCGTTGCCGGCGTCGGACTGGTCGGACCGCGTCGCCGGCTTCGTGGCGCAGTGCCGGCTGCACGGCGGCTACTTCCTCCAGCAGGCGTACGAGCACGGCGACCCGCTGCTGCTCGCGCACGCGTCGGTGCACCTGGCGACCTCGGCGGCGCGGGCCCTGCTCGCGCAGGAGCAGGCGTTCTTCCCGGGGCCCAAGTATCTGCGGGCACGGGTGGCGGCGCTGGCGTCGGCGCCTCCTGACTTCGTGGCCTTGGTCGACGAGGTGATCGCGTCGCCGTCACCCTCCACGGCTTCCGCGCTGCTCGCCGCGGTGGAGGCCGCAGTCGGCGACGCGCTGCCGCACGACGAGACGCTGTCGCGCTTCGTGCTCGACAACGAGCTCGCCTGGCGCTACCGCACCGCCCCTCCCGAGTACTCCTAGCGGCACCCTCCTGTCGTGACACGCCCCGAGATTCGTCACGAATGTCGAGATTCGTGCCACGAATGTGCACATTCGTGACGAATGGTCCGCCTCACGCTAGGCTCGCTCACGGTTCGAGACCACTCGAGGAGGTGAGCACTGTGATCGCACACATGCACGGGTGCTCCCCGTCCCCCGAACTATCGCGCGACTGACCGACCGGTCGCCGGGAGCGCCGCACAGGCTTCTTCCGAAAGGCGACCATCATGAACCTCTTCATCGACGATTCCACCGCTGACGGCGTTCGCCGCCGCAGGTTCCACGTGGAGGGCGTCCCCGGCGTCCTCTGGACCTCTCCCTCTCCTGCACCCGGCGCGCCGCTCATCCTCTCCGGGCATGGCGGCGGCCTCCACAAGGAGGCGGCCGGGCTCGTCGCCCGCGCCCACCGGCTGGTGCTCGACCTCGGCTACGCCGTCGCGGCCATCGACGCACCAGGTCACGGCGACCGGCCGAGGCCCGCTCGCGATCAGCAGTGGGTCGACGCGATGCTCGGTGCGCGCGAACGGGGCGAGCCCCTCGACCCCGTGATCGCCGAGTACAACGGGTCGCTCGCCGAGCGTGCGGTGCCGGAGTGGCGGGCGACGCTCGACATGCTGCAGCAGCTCGACGAGCTCGGCGCCGGCCCGGTCGGCTACACCGGGATGACGCTGGCCTCGGCCATCGGCATCCCGCTCGCCGCCGCCGAACCGCGCATCCGGGCCGCCAGCTTCGGCGGCATCGGCGCGCACCCGTTCGTGCTGGAGGCCGCCCGGCACGTGACGATCCCGCTCGAATTCCTGTTCCCGCTGGACGATCCGGAGATCACGCGTGCCGACCAGCTCGCACTGTTCGACGCGTTCGCCTCCGCCGAGAAGGCGTTGCTCGGGTTCCCCGGCAGCCACTTCCGCGTGCCCGCCGAGCGCCTGGACACCCGGCTCTTCCCCCGCACCTTCGGGTAGTCGGCGGCATCGGCAACGCAGGAGTTCGGCGCGAACCGACCGCCGTTCTCCTCCGTTGCCTGCCGGCGCGCCGGCGCGGCTGCAGGACATCCTCCATTGCCGACACCAACGGGGCGGAGTACGTTCGCGGCGCGGGAGAGGAGGGCGACGATGCCGAAAGCCCCAGCACGTGAAGACATCGCCTACGAGGTGCGCCCGCTCGACACCTCCACCTGGGAGGCCTTCGTCGCGCTGTGCGACCGCCACGGCGGCGGCGGGTTCGGCGGCTGCTACTGCACGTGGTTCCATGGCGAGTCGCACTACGTTCCGGCGTCGGCGCCCGAGCGCCCGGCCGATTACACCAAGGAGCTCAAGCACCACCTGGTCGAGCGCGGGGAGGCGCACGCCGCTCTCGTCTTCGACGGCGACCGGGCGGTGGGCTGGGCCCAGTTCGGCAGCCCGGAGGAGTTGCCCGGCATTCGCCACCGCACGGAGTACCTGGCGACCACGACGACCCTCCCGGACTACCGGATCACGTGCATCTTCGTCGACCGCGCCTATCGCGGGAGGGGCGTCGCGCGCGTCGCCATCGCTGGCGCGCTCGACCTGATCGCGGAGGCCGGGGGAGGGACGGTCGAGAGCTACCCGCACGACACGGGCAAGCGGATGTCGCCGTCGTTCGTCTACAGCATGACCCGCCAGGTCTTCGAGGAGGCCGGGTTCGAGTACGACCGTCCGAAGGGCACGGTCAACTGCGTCATGCGCACGACGGTCGTGCGGCGCTGACGGAGGAGAAGGGCAGCGCCGCGCCGCGTGGCGACTGTCACCGGAGGAGTTTCGGGCCGGGATGGTGCCGATCTCCTCCAATGCCTACAGCCGACCGGCGCCTCAGCTGGCCCGCGTCGCGGTCGCCTCGGCCTCTTCGAGCTCCTCCCGGGCCTCCTCGCGCGGGGTCATCACCACCCGCGGACGCAACCCGGTGAACCGCACGCGCATCCCGCGGTACTTCACGAGGTAGAAGACGCCGACGAGCGCTGCCGCGAAACCGCTCGCCGCCCCGACGCCCATCGCCCAGCGGGGGCCGAACGCGTCGGCGACCCAGCCAACGATCGGGGCGCCGATGGGTGTGCCGCCCATGAAGATCGCCATGTAGATCGCCATCACGCGGCCGCGGAGCAGCGGGTCCGTCGTCATCTGCACGGTGCCGTTCGCCGTGGTCATCAGCGTCTGCGACGAGACGCCGATGATGATGAGCGCGAACGCGAACAGCCAGTAGGTCGGCATGACCGCCGCGAGAGCGCAGCCCGCGCCGAAGAGCGCTGCGCCGACGAACAGCATCGAGATCCGCGGCCGTTCGCGGCGGGCCGCGAGCAGGGCACCGGCCACCGAACCGATCGCCATGATCGACGACAGGAGGCCGTACTCGCCCGCGCCCTGGTGGAACACGCTCACCGACATCGTGGAGATGAAGATCGGGAAGTTGAGGCCGAAGGTGCCGATCAGGAACACCATGACCAGGATGACCAGGATGTCGGGACGGCGCCGCACGTACCGGAAGCCGTCGACCAGGCCGCCGCGACTCCGCTTGGCGCGCTCGGTGCGGTAGAGCTTCTCCTTGCGCAGCATCATGAGCGACAGCAGCACCGCGCCGAAGGTCGCGGCGTTGATGAGGAACACCCAGCCGGCGCCGACGGCCGCGGTGAGGAGGCCGGCGACCGCCGGACCCAGGAGGCGAGCGGCATTGAACGACGCCGAGTTCAAGGCGACCGCGTTCGAGAGGTTGGGGCCTGCGACCAGCTCCGACACGAAGGTCTGCCGCGCGGGGGCGTCGAACGCCGCCACCACGCCGAGCGCCAACGCGAACAGGTAGACGTGCCACAGCTGCACGGCCCCGCTGACGGTGAGGATGCCGAGTCCGAGCCCGAGGAGGCCCATCAACCCTTGCGTCAGCATCAGCAGCCGACGCCGGTCGAGGTGGTCGGCCGCCCATCCCGTCACCGGCAGGAGGAGGAGCTGCGGCGCGAACTGCAGCGCCATCACGATGCCGACGGCCGACGCGTTGTTGTGGGTGAGCTGGGTGAGGACGATCCAGTCCTGCGCCGTGCGCTGCATCCAGGTGCCGACGTTGGAGACCAGCGCCCCCGCCGCCCAGATGCGGTAGTTGACGCCGGCGAGCGACCGGAACATCGCGCTCACGAGTCGGCGAGCTCTCGGATGATCGCGGCGGCCTCGGCGAGGGTCTCGCGCTGCTCGGGAGTCAGCGTGCGCAGCCGCTGGTGCAGCCAGGCGTCGCGGCGGCGGCGGGTCTCGGCGACGAGCCGGAGGCCGGATTCGGTGGGGACGACGACCACTTTGCGTCCGTCGACGGCGTCGGCGGTTCGCCGCACGTAGCCGGCCTCCTCGAGGCGGTTGACGGTGCGGTTCATGGAGGGCGGGGTGACGCGTTCGTGCTCGCTCAGCCTCCCGATGGTGCCGGAGCCCTCGCGCACGAGGAACGCCAGTGTGGAGGTCTGCGTGTCGCTCAGCTCGTCGTCCGCTTTCTCGGCGCGCAGGCGGCGGGAGAGACGGGCGACGGCGATGCGCAGCGCGCTGCTGAGGTCGTGCGTCGAGAGTCGTCCCATAGATAGTTAGCCTAACAAATTAGGCTGGCTAAATAAAGTTCGTTCGCCCGCAGCGTGCCGAAATGGCGCGACCTTTCGCGCCGATGCGCCAGAATGAGCGCGTGCAGCGAGAGTTCAGCGCCGATGACGGCCTCCGCATCTTCTACGACGTCTACGACGCCGAGCGCCCCCGGGCCGCCGTGCAGCTCGCGCACGGCGTCGGCGAGCACGCCGGCCGTTACCGTGCCCTCGCCGAGCATCTGGTGGGGGAGGGCTACCGCGTGTACGCCGACGACCACCGCGGTCACGGCCGCACGGGCCTCGAGCAGTGGCACGGCGACGCGAGCCGGCTCGGGAGGCTCGGCCCGGGCGGCCTGCGGGCGGCGCTCCGTGATCTGCGCGCGTTCACGCGCCTGATCCGCGACGAGAACCCCGGGCTGCCGCTCGTGTTCGTCGGGCACAGCTGGGGGTCGCTGATGGGGCAGATGACGCTCAACCACCACGCCGACGACTACGACGCTGCCGTCCTCTCCGGCACCGCCTACCGGATGGTCGGCTCGATGAACAGCGGCGACCTCAACAAGCGCCACGCGCATCTCGGCACCACCGGCGCCGAGTGGCTGAGCCGCGACCCCGCCGTAGCGCAGGCCTTCATCGACGACCCCCTCTGCACCCTCGTGCCGCTGCAGAAGCTGTTCGGGATGGCCGACGCGGCCCGACTGCTCGGGCGGCCGGCCCGGCATCTGGCCCGCGACCTCCCGCTGCTCCTCCAGGTGGGCGACGACGATCCGCTGGGCGGGGAGGCCTCCGCGCGCAAGCTCGAGCACTCGTACCGCTCGCGCTCGGGCCTCAGCGACGTGACCACCATCGTCTACCCTGGCGCGCGTCACGAGATCTTCAACGAGACGAACCGCCTCGAGGTCTACGCCGACCTCACCGCGTGGCTCGACCCGCGCCTCCCCGCCCGCGCCTAGCCGCCTCGGATCTAGGCTGGGGGCATGCATGGTGAGTACAAGGTGCCGGGTGGCAAGCTCGTCGTCGTCGACCTGGAGGTCGTCGACGGCCTGATCGCCGGATTCCGGCTGGCAGGCGACTTCTTCCTCGAGCCCGACACCGCGCTGGAGGCCATCGACGCCGCCGTCAACGGCCTCCCGGCCGAGAGCGACTCGAAGGCAATCGCCGCCGCGGTCAAAGAGGCCCTGCCGGAGGGCGCCCTCCTGCTCGGGTTCTCGCCGGAGGCCGTCGCGGTCGCCGTGCGCCGCGCGCTCGCTCGCGCCACCAGCTGGCGCGACTACGACTGGCAGATCGTGCACGCCAAGGCCGTGACCCCGCAGCTGCACCTGGCGCTCGACGAGGTGCTGACGACGGAGGTCGGGGAGGGCCGCCGCGGCCCGACCCTCCGCATCTGGGAGTGGGAGGAGCCGGCCGTCGTGATCGGCAGCTTCCAGTCCGTCAAGAACGAGGTCGACCCGGTCAATGCCGAGAAGTACGGAGTGCAGGTCGTCCGCCGCATCACCGGAGGCGGCGCGATGTTCATGGAGGCCGGCTCGGTCGTCACCTATTCGATCTACGCCCCGGCCGACCTGGTGCAGGGCATGAGCTTCGCCGATAGCTACGCCTTCCTCGACGAGTGGGCCATCGTCGCGCTCAAGTCGCTCGGGATCGACGCCAGTTACGTGCCGCTCAACGACATCACCAGCCCGAAGGGCAAGATCGGCGGCGCCGCGCAGAAGCGTCTGGGCTCGGGTGCGGTGCTGCACCACGTGACGATGAGCTACGACATGGACGGCCAGAAGATGACGGAGGTGCTCCGCATCGGCCGCGAGAAGATCAGCGACAAGGGCATCACGAGCGCCGCGAAACGGGTGGACCCGCTGCGCAGCCAGACCGGTCTCAGCCGCGCGGAGATCATCGAACAGCTCAAGCTGACGTTCCGCAACCTCTACGGCGCCACCGACGGAGACATCACCGAGACGGAATACGCGGAGGCCGAGCGGCTGGTCGCCGAGAAGTTCGCGACCGACGAGTGGCTCTACCGCGTGCCCTAGGTTCGTCCCTTGGTCCTTCCTGTGCGTCCGCCGAGTCTGCAGCGGGTCTCCGGTAACCTGGACGGGTGAATTGGTGGGTCGTAGTCGTCGTCGGCGTGCTCGTCACGGTGATCGTGATCGGCGTGAAGCTCGGCTGGATCGACCTCTCCAACAAAGCCAACCGCGGCTCCTCGACGATGAGCGGCGCGATCGGCGGATCGTTCGACGAGATCTTCGCGCCCACCCGGCACGAGGCCCAGCAGGAGCTCGACCGTCAGTCGTTCCTCCCCGCTCCCGCCCCGCTTCCCGGCGACGGCGACAAGGGCGTGTGGGAGGCCGGCAAGATCACGATCGACGTCGGCACGGCCGGTCGTGGCCAGCGCGCCGAAGGCCGGGCGCCCTCCGAGGAGGGCCGCGCCACTGCACGAACGTCCGGCTCGCACCGCGCTTGACGCTGTCGCGGGTCGCGCGGGTCGCGCAGGCTCAGCGGCGCTGCAGCGCCTGGTACTCGGGGTGGTCCTGCAGCCAGCGCCGCACGTACGGGCAGGTCGCGACGACCCGTAGCGAGGTGCGGTCGCGCACGTCGTCGAGCGCCGTCTGCACCAGTTCGGAGGCCATCCCGCGCTCGCGCTTCTCGGGGTCGACCTCCGTGTGCGTGAACACGATCGCGTCGTCACGGAGCTCGTACTCGGCGATGCCGATAACCTCGCCGTCCTTCAGCAGGGCGTAGCGGGAGCGGTCGGGCTGCTTCTCGACGGTCAGCGTCATGCCGCCAGGCTACCCTCCGCCAGCGCGGTGACCGCCCATGCGCGAGAATGGACGCATGTCCGATCCCGCTGCCGCCACCCCTCACGGGTCCCTGTGGCAGCCGACCGACCCGAGCACCGTCGTCCACGCCGACAACCTGGAGGTCGTCACCGGCCTCCCGTCCGGCGCCTTCCAGCTCATCTACCTCGACCCTCCCTTCAACACCGGGCGGCCGCAGGCGCGGCAGCGCACGAAGGCGGTGCGCGCGACGGCCGGAGCCGGCAGCGTGATCGGGTTCAAGGGCCGCAGCTACGAGCGCATCAAGGGCGACCTCCTGAGCTACGACGACCGGTTCGACGACTACTGGGGGTTCCTCGAGCCCCGCCTGATCGAGGCGTGGAGGCTGCTCGCCGACAGCGGGACGCTGTACCTGCACCTCGACTACCGGGAGTCGCACTACGCGAAGGTGCTGCTCGACGCGCTCTTCGGGCGGGAGTCGTTCCTCAACGAGATCGTCTGGGCCTACGACTACGGCGCCAAGTCCAAGAACCGCTGGCCGGCCAAGCACGACACCATCCTCGTGTACGTGAAGAACCCGGGAGGCTACTACTTCGACTCGTCGGCGGTCGACCGCGAGCCGTACATGGCGCCTGGCCTCGTCACGCCCGAGAAGGCGGAGCTGGGCAAGCTGCCCACCGACGTGTGGTGGCACACCATCGTGTCGCCGACCGGGCGCGAGAAGACCGGCTACCCCACGCAGAAGCCGGAGGGTGTCCTCCGCCGGATCGTGCAGGCGTCCAGCCGCGAAGGCGACTGGGTGCTCGACTTCTTCGCCGGCAGCGGCACGACCGGGGCGGTGGCGGCGGCCCTGGGCCGCCGGTTCCTGCTGGTCGACAGCAGCGCGGACGCGGTCGCGGTGATGCGGGGACGGTTCGCGGAGGCCGTCGAGGGCGTCCGCTTCGTCGGCTGACGTCAGGTCGCGCGCTCGACGTGGGCCTTGAGCGCTTTCATGGTGCGCGCGCTCTCCGCTGCGGCCATTCGCACGAACATCGGCTCCACCGCGCGGTAGACGCCGTGCGTGGTCAGCTCGCCGACGCGCGTGACGATCGTGTGGCCTCCGGCGGTGGTGACGTCGTAGACGATGAGGGCATCGACGCGCCCGGACCGCTTCGCCTGGTGGAAGCGCAGCTCGCGGTCGGGGACCTCCGCGATCAGCTCGCCGCGCATCCGGCCGATCATGGTGGAGTCCTCGTACGTCGGGGAGGCGTCCGGTGGCGTCGCAGGCGCGCGCGTGCCCCGGTAGACCATCGAGTGCCGCAGCCACTCGGCGTATTCGTCGACCGAACGCAGGGCGAGGTAGACATCGTGCGCCGGCGCATCGATGTCGATCGTGTTGGTGAAGCTCTTCATGTGGTTCGTCCTACACCGTGCGCGCAGCGTGCGCACCAGCAGGATGCGGGATGCGTGACGCGGCTTGTGTGCGGATTCTCGTGCCGGGCTTTCCGGGACTTCCCGGGAACGGTGTGGAAGGGTTGATGACTATGCGACCCGCCGCACTCCGAGCCCTCCCGTTCGTCTGGGGTGCGCTCGGCACGGCCGCACTCTTCGTGGGTGTGTACCTGTTCTTCGTGCGCAGCTACATCGGCCAGGTCATCGACGAGCGGTCGTTCGCGGGCGCCAACGCGTGGAAGGGCGACATCATCGACTTCGCCCAGTCGTTCCTCGACGCCCTCCCGGTCGCCGCCGTCGTGATCGGCGCGGTCGTGGCCCTCATCATCGTGCTCGTGCGACGCAACTGGCTCGTGTTCGCCATCGGGGTCGGAGGTGCGCTCGCGGCGAACGTGAGCACGCAGGTGCTGAAGTACTCGGTGCTGTCCCGCCCGGCCAAGGGCGTGGACACCGGGCTCGCGAACTCGCTGCCGTCCGGCCACACCGCCGTTGCGGCCTCCGCCGCGCTACTCGTCTTTCTGGTGACGGCACCGCGCTACCGCCCGCTCGCCGCCGTGCTCGGCGCGCTGTTCACGGTCGCGGCGGGAGCCTCCACGCTTGTGGAGCAGTGGCACCGGCCGAGCGACGTCATCGCGGGCATGCTCGTGGTCGCGTTCTGGGCGTGCATCGCCGGGATCGTGCTCGCCGCCCTCCGGCTGCGGCCCGCAGACCCTCCGGTGCGCTCGAAGCTCTGGGCGCTGGTGTGGATCGCGGCGGCGTGCGGAGTCGTCGCGGCTGTCGCGCTCGTGGTCACCTACAACTCGACGCAGAACGGCACCGAGCACCTGTTCATCGCGTACGCGGGAGGCGTCTCCGCCATCGCGACGACCGGTCTCGCTCTCGCCGTGGTCGGCAACCGTCTCTACCGCCGCCTGGCCTGAGTTGCAGCCTCCCGCGCGCAACTCCGGAGATCCCGCGTCGACTGGCCGAATTCTCCGGATGAACGCGACCTCAAGCCGTTTCAAGGCCGGATCTCCGGAGTTGCGGTCGGTGAGCGCGGGAGGGGACCGGTTACCCTCAGGAGCTCTGGCGGACGACCAGCTCGGTCGGCAGCAGGGTGACCCGGTCGACGTGCTCGCCGGCGAGGCGGCGCACGAGCACCCGGGCCATGGCCTCGCCGAGGCCGATGGACGGCTGGTGCACCGTGGTCAGCGGTGGGGTGGCGGTGAGCCCGAAGTTGTCGTCGTCGAAGCCGACCACCGCGATGTCGCCCGGGATGTCGAGCCCCGCCTCGTGGATGGCAGAGTAGGCGCCCGCGGCCATCTGGTCGTTCGCGGCGAACAGCCCGTCGATCGGCCGGCCGGTCGCGAGCAGCCTCCGCATCGCCTCCATGCCGGAGTACGGGGAGAAGTCGCCGTACTCGACGAGCGAGGTGTCGAGGCCGTGCGCCTGCAGCGCGTCGTGCCAGCCGGTGAAACGGTCGAGACCGGCCGGCATGTCCTGCGGGCCCGTGATGAGCGCGATGTTGCGACGGCCCTGGGCGATCAAGTGCTCGGCCGCCCCGGCGGAGCCGGCCACGTTGTCGACGTCCACGAAGTACGACTCGTGCTGCGCCTCGCTCACCGGCCGCCCGCCGAACACGATCGGGAGGGTCGAGCCCAGCTGGGCGTAGGAGTGGTCGCCCGAGTGGTGCGAGACCACCAGTGCACCGTCGACGTTGCCGCCCATGAGGTAGCGGCGGGTCTTGTCGGGGTTGGTCTCCGACGAGATCACCATGTTGAGCGTGTACTCGGTGTCGGCGAGGCTCAGCGCGACGCCTTGGACGATGGAGGCGAAGAACGGGTCGGCGAAGACCTTCGCGGTCGACTCGGGAACCACCAGCGCGATCACCTGGGTGCGGCGGGAGGCCAGCGAACGCGCTGCCCGGTTCGGCACATAGTTGAGGTCGGCGATGGCGCGGGTCACGGCCTCCGCCACCTCCGGCGTGACCTTGGTGGAGCCGTTGACGACGCGGGAGACGGTCGCTCGGGATACGCCTGCGCGCGCCGCCACGGCCTCCAGGGTCGGCGCCGAGCGGCCCTCCACCTGTTCCGTCGTCATGGTTCCTCTTCTCGATGCGTCGAGGGGTCGGGCGCCGATTGCGGCGCCCGACCCATGTTAGGCGCGAGCCGCGGCAGATCCAGTGGCCACGCCCACGGCGTCGGGCGCTCCCTCGATCGCGTCCTCGGCCGCCCGGGCGATGACGCGGGCGTATGCGCGGCCCGAGTCCTTCACCGTGCGCTGCTGGGTGTCGTAGTCGACGTGGACGATCCCGAACCGCTTGGCGTAGCCCCACGCCCACTCGAAGTTGTCGAGCAGTGACCAGACGAAGTAGCCGCGCACGTCGGCGCCCTCGGCGATGGCCTCCCGCACAGCGTCGAGGTGCGCGACGATGTACGCCTCCCGCTCGAGGTCGCGGATGCGGCCGTCGTCGTCCACGGTGTCGTCGTACGAGGCGCCGTTCTCGGTGATGTAGAGCGGCGGGAGGGCCGGGTACTCGGCCGTGAGCCGCACCAGCAGCTCGCGGAGGCCGTCGGGGTTGACCTCCCAGCCCATCGCGGTGGTCTGCAGGTGCCGGGACGGGAACGTGACGAACTCGCTGCCGACGAACGGCGACGACTTGGGCCGGTCGGTCGGGACGGGAGCGGGGATGGTGCCCGCAGGCGCCGGATGACCGCTGACGTTGTCGTCGTGGTAATGGTTGACGCCGAGGAAGTCGATCGGCTGCCGGATCGCGGCGAGGTCGCCGTCGTGCACGAGCTCCTCGAACCGGTAATCGCGGA
Organism: Leifsonia sp. PARNA 1/14; assembly: GCF_055720965.1. Taxonomy (NCBI): domain Bacteria; kingdom Bacillati; phylum Actinomycetota; class Actinomycetes; order Micrococcales; family Microbacteriaceae; genus Leifsonia; species Leifsonia sp. PARNA 1/14. Next base: position 222,578 of record NZ_JBVQSP010000002.1, on the reverse strand, counting down.
GGTCCTCCAGCACGTCGGCGGGATAGGTGCCGTCGAGCAGCGGGTCGAGGTACATGCGGTTCCAGAGACCGTCGATGCGGCGCGCCGCGTCGAGGTCGACGATGTCCTCCGGGTCGTTCGGAACCGCGTTCGTCAGGTTGAGCGTGATGCCGAGGCGCAGCTGGTCCGCGCGACCGTCGTGCTCGGCGGCGAGGTCGCGGATCGCCGCGGCGGCGAGGCCGTGCGCGAGGTGCTGGTGGTGCAGGGCCGCCAGGGCGGCGCGCGGCTCACGGCGCCCGGGCGCGTGCTCGCCGGCGGCGTACGCGATCAGGGACGAGCACAGCGGCTCGTTGAACGTCGTCCAGTGCGAGACCCGGTCGCCGAGCGCGTCGTAGACCGCGACCGCGTAGTCGCGGAACCGGTACGCCGTGTCGCGGTTCGCCCAGCCGCCGCGCTCCTCCAGCGCCTGCGGCAGATCCCAGTGGTACAGGGTCAGCCACGGCAGGATGCCCGCTCCGAGCAGCTCGTCGACCAGGCGGCTGTAGAAGTCCAGCCCGGCGCGGTTGACGTCCCGGTCGCCCGGCTTGATGCGCGCCCACGACGTCGAGAAGCGGTACGACTGGAGGCCGAGCTCGGCCATCAGGGCGACGTCCTGCGGCATCCGGTGGTAGTGGTCGACGGCGCGTTCCGGGGTGTCCCCGCCGGCGATCGCCCCGGGCACGCGGGCGAAGGCGTCCCAGATCGAGTCCTCCTTGCCGTCCTCGTGGGCCGCGCCCTCGATCTGGGCGGCCGCGGTCGCGGAACCCCAGAGGAAGCCGGTGGGCCAGCGGGTCTCGGACGGCACGCGGGTCTCGGAAGACACAGCGGGGCCCCGGGAGGTGTGGTCGGTCATTCTCAGCCTTTCACCGCGCCGGCCATGATGCCCGAGACCAGCTGCCGGCCGGCGAGCACGAAGAGGACGAGCAGGGGGATGGTCGCGAGCACCGCGCCGGCGAGCACGATCGAGTAGTCGACGTACTTGGCCGACTGCAGCTGGCTCAGGGCGACCTGCAGGGTCGGGTTCTGCGGGGCTACGAGCAGCGGCCACAGGTAGTCGGTCCACGCGGTCATGAAGGTGAACAGGCCGAGGATCGCCATGGCCGGCCGCGCCGCGGGGACGCCCACGTGCCAGAACGTGCGGATCATGTTCGCGCCGTCCACCCGGGCGGCCTCGATGAGTTCCTCCGGGATGACGTCGACGAGGTACTGCCGCATGAAGAAGACGCCGAACGCGGTGACCAGGGTCGGCACGATGACCGCGCCGAGGGTGCCGGTCCAGCCGAACTGCTTCATCGCCATGAACAGCGGGATGATGCCCAGCTGCGTCGGCACGGCCAGCGTGGCGATGACGAACACCATCAGGCCGCTGCGGCCGCGGAAGCGGAGCTTCGCGAAGGCGTAGCCGGCGAGCGTCGAGAAGGCGACGACAGAAACCGTGATTACGGTCGAGACGATGATCGAGTTGCCGAGCGCCTGCCAGAACGGCACGGTGTCGAGCACCTGGCCGATGTTCGTCCAGAACTGGCCGCCGGGGAGCAGAGGAGGCCAGGTCGAGGTGAGCACCGTGCTGTTGCTCGAGCCGGCGACGAACGACCACCAGAGCGGATAGGCGCCGCCGATGAAGATGGCGAGCAGGATGCCGTAGGTCAGGAAGCCGGGCCGGCGGTCGATGCCGAGGGCGCGGCGGCGCGGGGAGCGCTGCTTCGCGGCGGGGGACGGAGCGCGGGTCGCGGTGGTCATACGTTCTTCTCCTCGCTCGCTGCGGTCAGCGCCAGGGCGCCTTCGATGCTCGCCTCGGCATCCGAGCCGGACTCTGCCCGGCTCTTCGCCAGGCGGCGCGCCGTCCTCTTCCGGTGCACGCGCGCCTCCGTGGAGGCGATGCGCCGCGAGATGAGGAAGTTGAGCACCCCGAACAGCACGATGATGAGGAAGAGCATCCACGCGATCGCGGAGGCCTTTCCGAAGTTCTGGCGGTTGAACGCCATGTCCCACAGGTAGAGCACGGTCGTCTGGTACTGCCGCTGCGGGCCTCCCGGCACCGCGCTGGACGGGTTGAACAGCTTCGGCTCGGTGAAGATCTGCAGGCCGCCGATGGTCGCCGTGATGATGACGAAGATCATGGTCGGGCGGATGCTCGGCAGCGTGATCGAGAAGAACCGGCGGAACTGGCCGGCGCCGTCGAGTGCGGCCGACTCGTGGATGTCACGCGGCACCGCCTGCATCGCGGCGAGAAGGATCAGCGCGTTGTAGCCGGTCCAGCGCCAGTTGACCATCGTCGCGATCGCGAGGTGCGACGGGAAGACCTCGGTCTTCCACATCACCGGGTCGAGGCCGACGGCCTGGAGGATGTTGTTGATGAGCCCGTACTTCTCGTCGAACGCGCTCGAGAAGATCAGCGTCACCGCGACCGGGGTCACGACGTAGGGGAGGAGCACGCTCATCCGCCAGAAGGTCTTGGCGCGGATGTTCTGATCGAGCATCGCCGCGATGAAGACGGCGGCGATCAGCTGCGGGATGGCGGAGAGCAGGAAGATGCTGACCGTGTTGAAGAGCGAGTTCCAGAAGAACGGGTCCTTCAGCTCGGTGAGGTAGTTGGTGAGACCGACCCATTCACCGGGGCCGGTGAGGAGGTTCCAGTTGTTGAGCGACACGACGAACGTGTAGACGAGAGGGAACAGGCCGACGAGGGCGAACAGCACGAAGAACGGCGCGACGTAGAAGTACGGGGAGGCTTTGACGTCGAAGCGGCTGAGCTTCTGCGTGAAGGTGAGCGCCCGGCGGTCGTCGCGATCGCGCCGGGTGGCCGTGGGCGCGGCGTCCGGGGTGCGGGTGACGGTGGTCATGCGGTTCTCCGGGGGTCGGGGTGGGACGGATGGGCTCTGCGCCGAGCCCGAGGCTCTGGGGGAGGTGTTCGGGCCCCGCCGCCTGCAGCAGCGGGGCCCGAACCTGGTGAGGTGTACTACTTGTTGACGACGAGCTGGTTCAGCAGGGTCATCGCGTTGGCCCAGGCCTGGTCGCCGTTCGCCTTGCCGGAGTCGAGCTGCTGCACCGACGGTCCGAACACCTGCGACTGGATGACCGAGTCGTCCGGGCCCTTGTACTGGGCGACGACGCCCTTCGCGCGCTCCGACAGGATCTGGCCGACCGGCGCGTTGTTGAAGAACTTCGTCAGGTCGCTCTCACCGGTCACACCGGGGTCGGACTGCGCCTCGGTGACCGACGGGAACGTGCCGGCCGCCTGGAAGGTGGCGACCTGCGACTTGGCGGTGGTCAGCCAGGCAGCGAGGGCCGCGGCCTCTTTCGGGTGCTTGGACTGCTTCGGCACGGTCAGGAACGAACCGCCCCAGTTGGCCGCGCCGCCCGGGAAGACGTTCGCGAAGTCCCACCCGGTGGAGGCGTCGCCGCCGCCGGCCTTGACCTGGCCCTGCACGACGCCGAGCATCCAGCCCGGGCAGACGAACGTGGCGAACGAGCCGTCGGTGAACGCCTTGCCCTTGCCCCAGTCCCACTGGGTCTGGTTGGAGGACAGGCCCGCTGCCGCACCGCCGGCCAGCTTGCCCCACAGCGCCTTGAGGTCGCTGTTGTTCTCGATGTTGAGCTTGCCGTCCTTGGTGTAGTAACCCTCGGGCTGCTGGTTCACCATCGCGTTCCAGATGAAGCCGGACTGGTCAAAGAACGCCTTGCCGCTGGCCGCCTTGTACTGCTCGCCGACCTTGAAGAAGTCGTCCCAGGTGGCGTTGTCGCCGCCGAACAGCTTGGCGACGGACTCGCGGTCGCTCGGCAGGCCCGCCGCGGCGAAGAGCTTGCCGTTGTAGCAGAGGCCCTCCGGTCCGATGTCGGTGCCGTAGCCGATGATGCGGCCGTTCTTGTCGGTGGCCTGCTTGAGCTTCCAGTCGACCCAGCGGCTCTTGATGTCGTCGGCGCCGTAGTCCTTGAGGTCGTTGAACTGGTCGGAGACCTGCATGACCTTGGACAGCCAGCCCTCTTCGACGGCCTGGACGTCGGGGAGCCCGCTGCCGGCGGCCTCCTTGGTCTGCCAGTCGGTCAGGGCGTTGTCACCGGTGTCGATGTTGGTCGCCTTGATCTTGATGCCCGGGTGCTCCTTCTCGTACTGCGAGTAGAGCTTGTCGAAGCCCATCGTGCCGAACGTCGTGACGGTCAGCGTGATCGGATTCGAGCTGGTCCCCGCATCGCCGCCGCTCGATGAGCAGCCGGCCGCGAGGAGGGCGAACGAGGCCGCGCCGGCGATTGCCGCCGCGACCTTGGTGCGACGTGAAAGCTTCACGGATCACTCCCTTGTGCGTGTGAGTTGTTGGGTCTGGTGAGTCGGTGAGAGCGCTCTCTTCGGATGTCGTGAGAGCGCTCTCACAGATCGAGAGTGAATGTAGATCGGGTGCGTCGGCATTGTCAAGACACGGTGTGGTCGCGCTCTCATCGTTGAAAATCCGGCAAATGCGAAATCATGCGGTTGTCCCGCAGAATCACGCGGACGATCGCAGCCGACCGTGACCGAACCGTGACCTTCGCGCCTCGGCTTTTAGATAGACTGACCTACCTAGATAATGGAGGGCGACGTGGCCGAACGACCGCGCAACTCGGGCGCGCGCAGCGGGGGTGCCCGACGCCGCATCCTCGAAGCGGCCGTCCGGAGGTTCTACACCGACGGCATCGCGGCCACCGGGATCGACGCGATCACGGCCGACGCCGGCGTCGCCCGGATGAGCCTCTACAACAACTTCGCCTCCAAGTCGGCACTCGTGTCGGCCTCTCTCGAGGCCCGCCACGCGGAGTGGCTCGCGCTCTACGCCCGCCGGGCGCGCCGGGCGCCCGATCCGGTCACGCGGGTCCTCGCGGTCTTCGACGCCTACCTCGACCAGGCGGCGCTCGCGCCGGAGTCGGGGTACCGCGGCAGCGCCCTCCTGAACGCCGCCGCGGAGCTGCCGCTCGGCGACCCCGGCCGTGAGATCGTCCGCCGGCACAGTGCTGAGGTCGACGGGATCCTCGCCGCGGGCCTCCGCGAACTCACCGACCGCGTGCGCGCCGACCGCACGGCCCAGCACCTGTCGTACGTGCTGCACGGCGCGCTCGCGCGCTCGGGCCTGGAGGCCGACCGCCGCCGCCTCCGCGACGCTCGTACCCTTGCCCTCGACCTCCTCACGGTTCTGTGATTCGCCGAGGGGCACGTAAACGCCCCTAAAACGAGGGCTTAGGGGCGTTTACGTGCCCTTCGATCCTTGGCGCGGACGGGGAGGTGGGACAGACTGGGCGCGAGCAGGCAGGGAGGAGGACGGATGCCGGTCATCATCCTCGTCGCCCTCGCCGCCGTGGCGCTGTGGTCGCTGGTGTCCCGCCGGTTCGAGCGCATCGGCATCGCCGGCCCGGCGGCGCTGGCCGTGCTCGGCGCGATCGTCGTGCTCGTGGACGTCCACGGGTTCACGGAGGCCATCGACAGCGACATCGCGCAGCACGTCGTCGAACTCATCCTGGCCGTGCTGCTGTTCGTCGACGCCTGCGAGGTGCGCGGCGGCATCTTCGGGGGAGAGGGACGCAGCCTCTCCCGGCTGGTTCTGATCGCCCTCCCGCTCTCGCTGGTGCTCGTCGTCGTCACGACCGGTTGGCTGCTGCCCGAGCTGAACGTGTTCGTGCTCATCGTGATCGCCTGCATCGTGATGCCGACCGACTTCGCGCCGGCGACGGCCCTGCTGCGCTCCGGACGCGTCCCCGCCCGCGTCCGCCATATCCTCAACGTGGAGAGCGGGTACAACGACGGCCTCATCTCGCCGCTCTTCAGCATGTCGCTCGCGATCGCGGTCGCGCTGCCGACGCTCATCAAGGTCGCGAACACGGGGGAGCAGGTCACGGGCGCCACCGAGAAGGAGCTCGAGAAGAACCTGTCGGAGGCCGTCTACGCGTTCTTCGGCGCGATCCCGGCGACCCTGTTCGCGATCGTCGTCGGCGTGGTGGTGGGGGCCCTGCTCGGCCTGCTGACGCGCTGGGCCACCGCTCGCGGCTGGGCGGACGCCTCCGGGATCCGCTTCGTGATGCTCCTCGCGCCCTTGCTGACCTACGGGATCGCGACGCTCCACGACGTCGCAGCGAACGGCTTCGTCGCTGCGTTCGTCGCCGGCGTCATGTTCCGTGTCCTCCGCACGCGACGCAGCGATCTGGAGGCGGTGCCCCACGACGAATTGCTGCTCGTGGAGGAGGCGAGCACCGTCGCCGCGAACTTCGTCTGGTTCATCCTGGGCGGCATGACCACCGCCGTCATCATCGAGGGCATCGACTGGCGCATCCTCGTGATCGCCGTGCTGGCGCTCACGGTCTTTCGCGCCGTGCCGGTCTACGTGTCGATGCTGGGATCGCCGGTCACCTGGCGCGAGCGCTCCTATATCGGGCTCGTCGGCCCCCGGGGAACGGCGACGATCGTCTTCGGCCTGCTGGCCTTCAACCACCTCCCGGACAGCGACAGCGCCGACGTGCTGAGCGTGACCGTGCTCACGGTCGTCGGCAGCATCCTTCTGCACGGTGTGGTGACGCCGCTCGTGCTGCGGCGCGTGGCGGTCCGGGATGCCGGAACGGCCGCCGCCCCGATGGGCGACGGCCGTTCCGTCGGTGAGGTGGACTGAGGTCCGGTCGACCTAGTCGACAGCGGGCCGCGGTCGCTGCGCAGCGACCGATGCCGTGTCGACGACCGGCTCGATCAGCGCGCCGGTCTCGCCGGCGACGCGGCTCGCGATGAGCCCCAGGTCGGTCTCCTCGAGCTCCTCGCGCTCAGCGGCGTCGGATGCCACCGCGCCCGCCGGCACCGGCTGGCGTTCGCCGGCCGCTGCGGCTTCGGCGGCCGCGGCCTCCGACTTCGCGTCCGCGGCCTCCTGCAGCGCCGACTTGGCGCGCAGCGGCGGGGTCTTGAAGAACAGCGAGAGCACGAACGCGACCAGGACGACGATCATGGCAACCCAGTAGACCTGCACCGCCGAGGAGTTGAAACCGACCAGGAACGGCTTGGAGAGCCGCGGGTCGGCGTTGTTCAGGAACGACGTGTCGTTGGTGGCCGAGCTGTTGTTCGAGCCGTTCGCCTTGTCGAGCTGCGACTGGACTTGAGGCACCGCCGCATCGACAACAGCCTTGCGCTGGTCTGCGTTCGAGAAGTCGATCGGTGCCGGCGGCACCTTCTGCTCCGCGACGTCCTGCGGCACGCCCTGTGCGACGAGCTGCTGCACACCCGCGGCATGCGCCTTCGCCTGCGCACCCTTCTCGAGGGGATCGACGATCTTGTTGTAT
>NZ_JBVQSP010000002.1:78921-215182 GCF_055720965.1 Leifsonia sp. PARNA 1/14 | reverse complement strand
ATATCTGGTCCATGATCTGCTTGTTCTCGGGAGCGGTCGCCACCGAGGGAGTGAGAGCGGCGTCCAGGGCACTCGTCAGCGTCGCCTTGTCTCCGAGCGCATTCTGGATGTTCGTCGGGAACACCGTGAACAGGAGCGAGAGCAGCACCGCCGTGCCGAGCGTTCCACCGATCTGGCGGAAGAACGTGGAGGCCGAGGTCGCCACACCCATGTCGCGCAGGCCGACCGAGTTCTGGCTGGCGATCGTCAGCGTCTGCATCAGTTGGCCGAGCCCCAGACCGATGAGCAGCATCGCGCCGGCGATGAACCAGTACGAGTCGCCCACCTTGATGAAGGTCAGATAGAAGAAGCCACCGGCGAGCATCGCCGTTCCGATGATCGGGAACTGGCGGTAGTGACCCGTGCGGGCGATGATCTGGCCGGATGCGATGGAGGAGATCATTAGGCCGAGGATCATCGGCAGCAGCTGGAGGCCCGACTCGGTCGGGGTCGCGCCGAGCACGATCTGCAGGTAGAGCGGCAGGGTCAGCATCGCGCCGAACATGCCGAAGCCGACGAGCACGCCGATGACGGTCGCCATCGAGAAGGTGCTGGAGCGGAAGAGCTTCAGCGGGATGAGCGCGTCGTCCTTCATCGCACGCTCGATGAGGATGAAGGCGATGATGCCGATCACGCCGATCACGTAGCACGCGATCGAACCGGCGCTGCCCCAGCCCCACTCGCGGCCCTGCTCGGCCACGAGGAGCAACGGCACCAGGGCGACGATGACGCCCGCGGCGCCCCACCAGTCGATGCGCGCGGAGCCCCTGTCGTGCTTCGGCAGGTGCAGGAAGCGCATGACCATGAAGAGGGCGGCGATACCGATCGGCACGTTGATGAGGAAGACCCAGCGCCAGCCCGGGATCCAGAGGATCTCGTCCGCTCCGGCGAAGAGGCCGCCGATCAGCGGGCCGATGAGGCTGGAGATACCGAAGACGGCCAGGAAGTAGCCCTGGTATTTGGCTCGCTCACGCGGGGCGAGCATGTCGCCCATGATCGCGAGCGGCATCGACATCAGACCACCGGCGCCGAGGCCCTGGATGGCACGGAATGCGGCGAGTTCGAGCATGGAGGTCGAGAACGACGCGAGGACGGAGCCGATGATGAAGATGACGATTGCGATGATGAACAGCGGTCGGCGTCCGAAGATGTCGGAGAGCTTGCCGTAGATCGGGGTCGAGATCGTCGAGAGGATCAGGTAGGCCGTGGTGACCCACGCCTGCTGGCTCAGCCCGTGCAGGTCGTCGCCGATGGTGCGGATGGCGGTACCCACGATCGTCTGGTCGAGGGCCGAGAGGAACATGCCGGCCATGAGGCCGAAGATCACCAGGAGGATCTGGCGATGCGTCATGATCGGTTTGGGTGCGGACACCGCCGCGCTGGTCTGACTGGACATCTGTCTCCGTGTCGAGAGTCGTATGAGGGGACGCCCGTCACTCGGAACGTCACACCGGTGTGGGGCAAAGAATTTTGCGGAGAGTGCAAAGTTACACCCAGTGCGAGTCTTTCGGCAACGCGAGACTACGCCCTCGGCGCGCCGTTCGCCATGGGCGAACGCCCGGGTGACTTGGGCGCGATCCCGCGGTTTCGTGGAGCTATCCAGGGGATCTTCACCCCCGGAATGACCCCCGTCCAGGTGTCGCATAGGTGGCAGGCGTACCGTTGAAGACGCCGACCCGAACATCCTCCGAATCATCACCAAAGGTCGTATGAGTTCTCTCAGCCGTTCCCGCCGCCTGCTCCCTCTAGCCGCAGTCGCTGCTGCCGCCGCACTCCTCTTCACCGGATGCGCGGGCGAGCCGTCACCCGTCACGAAGGTCATGGCGGGCGCCGCTCCCGTCGCCCAGCCCAAGGACGCGACAGTGTCGGCCATCCAGCCCGCGACGGGAAGCGTGTCCGGCGGAACGGTGACGATCACCGGCGTCAACCTCGAGAAGGTCGCGTCGGTGCAGGTGGGCGGCCAGGCCGCCGCGATCACGCAGGCCACCTCCGACAAGGTCGTCGTCACCGTTCCCGCGGCACAGAACTTCGCGGCAGGAGCCGTTCCCGTCGCCGTCACCGACTCCGCGGGCAAAGCGGTCGCGACCGACGGCAAGACGTACACCTACCAGGTCGCCTCGCCGGTCGACCAGCAGCTCGCCTACGCGATGGCGCACTGGAACAACTACAACACCGCGCAATACGGCGACCTCAACCCGGTCGGCGGCGACTGCGCGAACTTCGTCAGTCAGACGCTGATCGCCCGCGGCTGGCAGATGAACTCCGACTGGTACAACCACGACGCCGCCGCCGACTGGAGCCCGGCCTGGGGCTACGTGCCCGCGATGGACGCCTACTTCCGCGAGAACGCCGCCAAGCTCGGGCTCACCGAGTACTCGTTCGACCAGCGCGACAAGATCAAGCTCGGCGACATCGTGATGTTCGACTGGAACGACAACGACTCGCTCGACCACGTGCAGATCGTCACCGGCGTGCACAACGAGAACGGCAAGATCACCATCCAGATGGCCGGCCACAACGAGGACAACGACTACCGCGACCTCGACCACACCATCACCGTCGAGCACCCGGGCGCGATCGGTCACTTCTGGAGCCTGTCGAAGTAGCCTCCAGCCGGCGCCCGGTTCGCGCCGGTGCGCCCCTGGCCGTCTGCACGGAACGGCCTCCGCGGGAGGCTATGCTCTTCGCGTGATCCTGGGGGGTTCCCGCAGAGCGGGAGGCAACGGGCGCGCGCCGGCGCGCCGGCGTGGCGTCGTGGTGGCGGCCGCGCTCATCGTGCTGCTCGCGGTCTCGGCCTGCACCGGCTCGGCGCCCGCATCGCACCGGCGACCGTCGCATCCGCCGAAGCCGCACGCCACCCACACCCCGCGCGCTCTGCCCACGACGACTCCGACCCCGGCCGCTGTCGGGTTCGACAAGACCGCTCACTCGATCGACGACCCGAACAGCATCTGGGTCGTCGTCAACAAGGTCCGGCCGCTGAACCCGATCGACTACACCCCGCCCTCCCTCGTCTACCCCGACGTGACCTACGTCAACCGCCAGCCGATGCGGCCCGAAGTGGCGGAGGCCCTCGTCGCGATGTTCGCGGCAGGCAAGGCGGAGGCCGGCCTGGACTTCTCCGTTCAGAGTGCGTACCGCTCCTTCGAGTCGCAGACCAGCGTGTACGACGACGACGTAGCGCGTCACGGCCAGGCGTACGCCGACACCGACACCGCGCGTCCCGGCCACAGCGAGCACCAGACCGGGCTCGCGGTCGATATCAGCGCCGTGCCCGCGAAATGCTCGATCGACGCGTGCTTCGCGAACACGCCGCAGGGTGCCTGGCTCAGCGCCAGCGCCTGGCGCTTCGGCTTCATCCTCCGTTACCCGGTCACCGGGGTCGCGGTGACCGGCTTCACGTTCGAGCCCTGGCACTTTCGCTATGTCGGCGTACCGCTGGCGACCGAGCTCCAGGCCATGGGCAGGCCCACACTCGAGCAGTTCTTCGAGGTGCCCGGGGGGACCGACTACCACTAGCTGCGCCGCGAGTACCTCAAAATGAGGACAGCGGTGCCGCGTGGCCGCTCCGTACAGTGGTGGGATGATCACCGAGGAACGCCGGCAGGAGGCGCTCGTCGCGCTCGAGATCCTCGACACCGCGCCCGAGGACCGGTTCGACCGCATCACTCGGCTTGCGCAGCGGTTCTTCGATGTTCCGATGGTGAGCATCACGCTGCTCGACGGTGAACGGCAGTGGCGCAAGTCCCATCGGGGGCTGACCACGGAGGCTCCGCGCGAGAGCGCGTTCTGCGATCTCACTGCCGCGCAGGACGCCGCCCTGATCATCGACGACGCCTCGGCCGACGACCGGTTCCGCGAGAATCCGTTCGTGGTCGGCGACCCGCACCTCCGGTTCTACGCCGGGGAGCCGCTGCACGCGCCGGGCGGCGAGCCGGTCGGTACCCTCTGCGTGCTCGACACCGAGCCGCACACGCTCGACGCGGAGCAGCTCCAGCTGCTGCGCGACCTGGCGGACTGGGTGCAGGCCGAGCTCGACAGGGATGCGGAGAGCGACGGAGTCGCCGTGGTGCAGACCGCGCTGCTTCCGCGTCGGAAGCCCGCGGCGCGGGGTTTCGAGATCGCCGCCGCCTGCGAGGCGGGCGCGGCCGTCTCGGGCGACTTCTACGACTGGTACGACGACGGCGACGGCTTCTGTGTGACGGTCGGCGACGTCGTCGGCCGCGGGATGCCCGCGGCGATCGTCGCGGCCTCCGTGCGCTCGGCGCTGCGAAGTGCCACTCCCTACGCGGGCGTGGAGCGCGCGATCGAGACCGTCTCCGACAATCTCGAGGACGACCTCGGGAGGCTGGGCGTCCTCGCTACGGCCTTCCACGCGCGCGTCGCGCCGTCCGGCGCGGTCGAGTACGTCGACGCCGGGCACGGTCTGGCCTTCGTGGTGGAGGGCGCGGGCGGGGTGCAGCGGCTCGAACCCGGTCTTCCGCTGGGCAAGTCCAGCGCGGAGCGCGTCGTGCGTAGCGTGCAGCTCGACACGGGCGACGCGCTGCTCTGCCTGAGCGACGGCGCGTTGGACGCGCTCGGTGGCGAGCACGGTCTGCTGCGCGCGGAGGCGATCGTGCGCGGCTCGGCGACGCCGGCCGGCGCCGTGTCGCGCATTGTGAGCGCGGTGCGGGCCGCGGCTCCGCTCAGCGAGGCGCTGGCGATCGTCGTGCGCCGCGATTCCTGACGGTCGCGCTGCGAGGAGGCCGGCCTCCGGACCTAGACGCGACCGGGAGGGAGTGCCAGGCTGCACGCGGGCGCACGGTGCTCGGCCGCGCGCGAGAACGTGAGGAGCGAGTGCCATGACCGATGAGAACGGGGCGGCGACGTCCGAAGGCCTGGTCCGATCCGGAGGCCGTGTCATCGTCGGCGTCGACGGTTCCGAATCCTCCGTCGAGGCCCTGCGGCGCGGGGCCGGGATCGCCGAACGCTACGGCGCGACCCTCGCCGGCATCACCGCCTGGAGCTACCCGGACGCCTGGCACGGGTACGTGGGTGCCGACTGGTCGCCGGAGCAGGACGCGCACGAGATCGCGGCCGAGACCGCGCAGCAGGTCTTCGGCGACGCGCTGCCCTCGTGGTACTCGCCGGAGATCGTGCACGGGTCGCCGGCGTTCGTGCTCATCGAGGCGACGAAGACCGCTGACCTGGTGATCGTCGGCAACCGCGGGCGCGGCGGCTTCGCCGGCCTCCTGCTCGGGTCGGTCTCGCGCTCGATCGCCGAGCGCGCCCACTGCCCCGTGCTCATCATCCGAGGCACGGACACCCCGGCAGACTGACGCCGATCGGCTGAGTGCGCGCGCGTCAGGCGCCGAGGGCGTCGCCCACGATGCGCTTGGCCTCCTCCTGCACCTGGCGGAGGTCGTCCTCGCCCGCGAACGACTCGGCGTAGATCTTGTAGACGTTCTCTGTGCCACTCGGGCGGGCCGCGAACCAGGCGTTCGCGGTCTCCACCTTGACACCGCCGAGTGCGGCGTCGTTGCCGGGCGCGCGGCTCAGCTTCGCCGTGATCGGCTCGCCGGCGAGCTCGGTCGCGGTGATCGCGTCGCCGTCGAGCTTGCTCAGCGCCGCCTTCTGCTCCGGGCTCGCCGGGGCGTCCACGCGCTGGTAGACCGGGTCGCCGAAGCGCTCGGTGAGCTCGCGGTACAGCTGTGAGGGCGACTTGCCCGTGACGGCGCGGATCTCGCTCGCGAGCAGCGCGAGAAGGATGCCGTCTTTGTCGGTCGTCCAGGCCGAGCCGTCGAAGCGCAGGAAGCTCGCCCCCGCGCTCTCCTCGCCGCCGAAGCCGACCGAACCGTCGATGAGGCCGGGCACGAACCACTTGAATCCCACCGGGACCTCCCACAGCCGGCGCCCGATCGACTCCGCGACGCGGTCGATGATGGAGGACGACACCAGGGTCTTGCCGACCGCCGCGTCCTCACGCCAGCCGGTGCGCGTGCGGAACAGGTAGTCGATCGCCACCGCGAGGTAGTGGTTCGGGTTCATGAGGCCACCGTCCGGCGTGACGATGCCGTGCCGGTCGGCGTCGGCGTCGTTGCCCGTGAGGATGTCGAACTCGCCGCTGCGGGCGACGACCGACGCCATCGCCGACGGGCTCGACGGGTCCATGCGGATCTTGCCGTCCCAGTCGAGGGTCATGAAGCCCCAGGCCGGGTCGACCTCCGGGTTCACGACGGTGAGGTCGAGTCCGTAGGTGTCGGCGATCGCCTGCCAGTAGTTGACGCTCGCCCCGCCCAGCGGGTCTGCGCCGATGCGGATGCCGCTCTTCTTGATGGCCTCCACGTCGATGATGTTCTTCAGATCGGCGACATAGTTGCCGCGGAAGTCGTAGGTCTCGACACCGCTCGGCTCCGCCATCCGCACGTCGCGCATCCCGTCGGCGATGATCTCGTTCGCGCGCTTCGCGATCCAGCTGGTGGCGTCGGTGTCGGCCGGGCCGCCGTGCGGCGGGTTGTACTTGAAGCCTCCATCGGCAGGCGGGTTGTGGCTCGGCGTCACGACGATGCCGTCGGCCTGGTCGGGGTGACCGGCCTTGTTGTAGGCGATGATCGCGTGGGACACCGCAGGCGTGGGCACCCAGTCGTCGAACTCGTCGACGAGCACCCGCACCTCGTTCGCGACCAGCACCGCGAGCGCCGTGGTCGTCGCGAACTCGCTGAGCAGGTGGGTGTCGGCTCCGATGAAGAGCGGACCGGTGATGCCCTGCGCGTTGCGGTACTCCACGATCGCCTGCGTGGTGGCCGCGATGTGGTCCTCGTTGAACGCCGTGTTCAGCGACGAGCCGCGGTGGCCGGAGGTGCCGAACACCACCCGCTGCTCCGGGATGCTCACGTCGGGCTTCAGCTCGTAGTACGCGCGCCGCAGGGCGTCGACGTCGATGAGGTCGGAGGGCTGCGCGGGGGTGCCTGCTCGTTCGTCCATGCGACTACTCTTCCACGGCGGTGACTACGGGGCGAGAGTGCGCACCCCACCGCGTCGGTGGGCCGGTGCCCCTCTATAAGCTAGGGGCCATGTCCAGCGCTCCCGCCGACCCCACCGCCGAGCTGCCCGCCTCCGTCGACGAGGTCTACAGCTTCCTGGGGCCGTCCGGCACGTTCACGGAGGCCGCGCTCGCCCAGGTGCCGGAGGCGCGGGGCAAGAACTGGCGCGCGGTCAACAACGTGGGGGAGGCGCTCGCCGACGTCGTCGCAGGGCGCAGCGTGGCGGCGATGATCGCCATCGAGAACTCGATCGAGGGCGGCGTCTCGGTCGCCCAGGACGCGCTGGCCACCATCCCCGGCCTCCGGATCATCGGCGAGTATCTGGTTCCGGTCAACTTCGTGCTGGTCGCACGGCCCGGCACCACGCTCGACGACGTCCGCACGATCAACGCGCACCCCGTCGCGTACGCGCAGTGCCACCAGTGGCTCGACTCCCACCTCCCGGCGCACGGCCACCTCCCCGCCTCCAGCAACGTGGCCGCCGCCGCGTCGCTGTTCGAGGGCAGCACCGCCGACGCCGCCATCGCCCCGCCGGGGATCGTCGACCACCACGACGTGACCGTGCTCGCCGAGAACATCGGCGACAACCCGAACGCCGTGACGCGCTTCGTGCTGGTGAGCACCTCCCGCAGCGTGCCGGCGCCGACAGGGGCCGACAAGACCAGCCTGATCGCCGAGCTGCCCGACGACCGCCCCGGATCGCTCCTCGACCTCCTGGAGCAGTTCTCCACGCGCGGCATCAACCTCAGCCTCATCGAGTCCCGCCCGATCGGCGACGCCCTCGGCCGCTACCGGTTCGTCATCGACGCCGACGGTCACGTTCACGACGAGCGCGTCGCCGACGCCCTCCTCGGCCTGCGCCGGTTCAGCCCGTCCGTGATCTTCTTGGGGTCGTACCCGAGAGCCGACGGCATGCACGTCGACTTCGACCAGCGCTACCGCGACGAGGTCTTCACCGAGGCGCGCGCGTGGCTGGAAACGCTCGTCGATGACGCCGGTGCCGGTTCGCCCTCCCACGGGTAAGCTGCGCAGCAGGAGGTCGGGATGATCGTGGACGACGAGCAGAAGGACGCCGCGCGCGGCATCGATCCCCGCTACGACCCGCAGTTCCAGCGCGGCTACCGGCCGCAGCCGGGGGAGCGGCCGCGCACGCAGATGCGCACGGCGCCCCCGTCGAGGGCGGTTGCGGACGTCGAGCCCGAGCGCCGCGAGGACGATGTCCCGCCCGTGGAGGCCGCAGCGCTCAGGGTGAATCCGACGGCTCTGCCACGCATCGCCCCTGGTGCCCTGGACGCCCCTTCCGGAGCTGCTGCCACTCCCGCTGCGGTCGACCAGGTGGCCGACCGCCCCGAGGTCGTGCGCGCCTACGCCGTGCCGGCGCCGAGCCTCCTCGACCGGCTCGACCTCTCCCCGAGGCGCAACCCGCTCATCCTGGCCCTCTGGATCGTCGGCGGCGGGCTGGTCGTGCTGGGCATCGTGCTCTACTCGGTGTCGGTGAGCCTCTCGTACACCGGGTCGACCCCGTCGACCGATGTCGGTTCGCTCGTGATCTCGCAGCTCGGCTGGATGCTCGCCGGCCCGATGATCACGATCGGGCTCGCGACGCTCGTGGCGTTGCTGTTCCTCACAGCTCTGGCGGGGAGGCGTCCGCGGACCGTCGCGTACAGCGAGGACTCCGTCGACGGACGCTCCGGCGAGGACGGCGACTCGCTGCGTTAGCGCCGTCGCCGCACGCCGTGTCGGCGCTGTAAGCGCCGTGTAAGCGCCGTGAAAGCCGCCGCCGCGATCATCGATCGCATGATGACCTCGACGGGTACCGTCACCTCCCGCGACGGCACGACCATCGGCTACCGCATGACCGGCGGCGGCCTCCCCCTCCTCGTCGTGCCGGGCAACAACCGCATGGCCCACGACTACGACCGGCTGGCCGCTGCGCTCGCCGACGGGTTCGCGGTGACCGTGATCGAGCGCCGGGGGCGCGGTGCGAGCGGACCCCAGGGGCCCGACTACTCGCTCGAGCGGGAGGTCGAGGACCTCGCCGCGGTCGCACGTGCCGTCGGTGCGACCGACGTCTTCGGTCACAGCTACGGCGGCCTCGTCGCACTCGCCGCGGCGCGCTCCGGCCCGGGCATCGAGCGCCTCGCCGCCTATGAGCCGGGTGTGTCGATCGGCGGATCGTTCGACCTCTCGTTCCGAGGGCGCTTCCGCGAGCTGCTCGGGAGGGGGAAGCACGTGCGCGCGATGGCGCTGTTCCTCCACCGGACCCGGCTGCTCCCGTTCGCCTGGACGCCGTATCCGGTGTGCTGGGCGCTCTCGGCGCTGATGGTCGGTCGCCGCGGTGAGATGCGCGACCTGATGCCGACGACGCCCGCCGAGCTCGACGAGGTCGCCCGAGCCGACGGCGACGGCACGGCCTACGGCAGCATCGCGGCGCCGACCCTCCTGCTCGCCGGCACCCGGTCGCCGGCGTATCTGACGGACGCTCTCGGCCCGCTGAGCACGGTCATCCCCGGCGCACGCCGGGTCTCCCTCGACGGCGCCGACCACAACGCGCCCGACGAGAGCGCCCCGGAACGGGTGGCGGCGGAGCTGCGGGCATTCTTCGCGTAGTCGACGGGCCGGGGAGGATGCGCGGAAACCGTGCGCGTCGCCTCCACAATGAGAGGCCTATGGCCTCAGACCCGAACCAGCCTCCCGCCGCCTACCCGCCGACGCCTCCGCCTCCACCGCCCTGGGCCCGCTACGAGCCGGGGATGCCGCTCTACGCACCCGAGCCGACGACGAACGTGCTGGCGATCGTGGCATTGGTCGGTTCCTTCTTCGTCGGCCTCGTCGGGATCATCTGCGGACACATCGCGCTCGGTCAGATCAAGCGGACGGGCGAGAAGGGCCGCGGCCTGGCGCTCGCGGGGACGATCATCGGCTACGTGCAGTTCGGGTTCGTGTTCTTGTGGACGGTGGGCGCCGTGGTCGCGGTCGTGATCACCGGCGTGACGCACTCCGCGACCTCGTGGAGCGACACGACGGCGGATGCGCCGACAGCGGCCGACTGCACGACGGTCGAGAACGCGTCGCTCGCACTGTCGACGGCGCTCACCGACATCGCCGCGTCCTCCTGGGCGGACGACCCGGAGACCGCGCATCAGGCGGTCGTCGACGCGACGACCGCCTTCGAGGACACCACGTCCGACGTCACCGACTCGACGCTGTCTTATCGCATCAACTCCGAGCAGATGGACCTCGCCAAGCTCAACACCGCGTTCGTCGATTACCAGGCGGCGGATGATGCGCAGAAAGACCCGCTGCCCGTCGTCAACGCGATCACCACGACATCGCGCGATCTCCTGGAACTCACCACGTCCTGCCGATGACCGGCGTCGATCATCCGCGCCGGCGATGGTTCAAAATACGCACGGGCAGAATCATCGGCGGCACCGCGCTCGTCGTCTACCTGGCAGCGGTCGTCTTCGCCGTCGTGACGCATCAGCCGGCCGGGGATCCCGGAGGTACGACTGTCGTCGGTAAGCACCACGACGGAGACGACTGGCAGCTCGACCTGATCTACGGCCGCCGCTCCTGGACCATCCACGTCGATCGAACCGACTACGACAGGTACCGGCTCGGGGACGAATACGACCAGTAGGGACGTTCGACGGTGCGCTCGCTCAGCGGGGCACGCGCACCCGCAATCCCTGCGGATCGACCGTCAGGTCGAGCCTCAGGACGTCGCCGAACCCGTCGCCGTCGAGCTCGAACGGCTCCGGCTCGTCCAGCCGCACCGTGACCGCGCGGCCGCGCAGGTAGCTCAGCTGCGTGCGGCCCGCGCGGTCCGTGAAGCGGATGATCCTGCGGCCCAGCGCACTCTTGCGCAGCACCCGGTTCTCCCAGGTGATCTTGCGCCAGATCGCCAGCCACCCGAACACGGTCGCCGGCTGCAGCACAGCGATGTCGAGGAGGCCGTCGTCGACCTCGCTGTCGGGGATCAACTCCAGATTGCCGGGCAGCGTGCCGCAGTTCGCGAAGAGGATCGTGCTGACGTGCGCGGTGCGCTCGCGCTCGCCGTCGATCCGGAACCGAACGCGCACTTTCTTCGACCGCGGCAGCGCACGGAAGGCCGACTCGACGTACGCGACCCAGCCCAGCCGCTTCTTGAGTTCCGGGCGCGCGGTCGCGATCATTCGGGCGTCGATGCCCATTCCCGCCATCACGAGGAACGCGTGCTCGGTGCGCTCGCCGTCCTCGCGCTCCGCTGTGGCCACGCCGATGTCGATGCGGCGGGTGACGCCGTCGAACGCGACGCTGCAGGCCTCCTCGATGCTGCCGTAGGGGAGGCCGATGTTGCGGGCGAGGAGGTTGCCGGTGCCGCCGGGCAGGATGCCGAGCGTGGCCTCCTGGTCGCGCAGGGCCTCCGCGACGGCGCGGACCGTGCCGTCGCCTCCCGCCGCGAGCACGAGCCCGGCGCCGCTCTCGAGGGCCTGGCGCACCTGCCCCTGGCCCCCGTCGTCCGGTGTGGTCGCCAACCAGATCAGGTCGATGTCGCCGATGGCGGCGGCGCGGGCCTCCACCGCCGCCCGGACCCGCGGGACGTCGACGCGGACCGGGTTGTACACGACGGCGACCGTCGTGCCGCGTGACCCCTCCCGATCGCTCACGGGATCACGCTACCTGACGGGAAGGGGCAGCACCCGACGGCGATAAGCTGGGGCGGTGATCGATCCCGTCCTCCTGCGCGAGCATCCCGATGTCGTCCGACGTTCCCAGGAGGCGCGCGGCGACTCCGTGCAGTTGGTAGACGAAGCCCTCCAGGCCGACATCGAGCGCCGCGCCGCGATCACCTCCTTCGAGGAGCTGCGCGCGGAGCAGAACGCGTTCGGCAAGCAGGTCGCGCAGGCGCCCAAAGACCAGAAGCAGGTGCTCGTCGCGCAGGCCCAGCAGCTCGCGGGCCGGGTCAAGGAGGCGCAGCAGGCGGCCAACACCGCGGAGGCGCACTTCGACTCCGTGCTGCGCCGCATCGGCAACCCGATCGTCGAGGGCGTCCCGAGCGGCGGTGAAGACGACTACGTCGTGCTGAAGGAGGTCGGCGGCGTCCCGGAGTTCGACTTCGAGCCACGCGACCACCTCGAGCTCGGCGAGCTGCTCGGCGCCATCGACATGGCCCGCGGTGCGAAGGTGTCCGGCGCGCGATTCTCGTTCCTGCGCGGCGTCGGCGCGCGTCTCGAGCTCGCGCTCATGAACATGGCCCTCGACAAGGCCGTCGCGAACGGCTTCGTGCCGATGATCACGCCGACGCTGGTCAAACCGGAGGTCATGCAGGGCACCGGCTTCCTCGGCTCGCATGCCGACGAGGTCTACCACCTGGGCAACGACGACCTCTACCTCACCGGCACGAGCGAGGTCGCGCTCGCCGGCTATCACGCCGACGAGATCCTCGACGTCGCCGAGCCTCTGCGCTACGCCGGCTGGTCCACGTGCTACCGGCGCGAGGCCGGCTCGGCGGGCAAGGACACGCGCGGCATCATCCGCGTGCACCAGTTCAACAAGCTGGAGATGTTCGTCTTCACGCTGCCCGAGAACGCAGAGGCCGAGCACGCCCGGCTGCTCGCGTGGCAGGAGGAGATGATGCAGGCCCTCGGGCTGAGCTACCGCGTCATCGACACCGCGGCGGGCGACCTCGGGTCGAGCGCTGCGCGCAAGTACGACGTGGAGGCGTGGATCCCGACGCAGGGCCGCTACCGCGAGCTGACCTCCACCTCCAACTGCACGACGTTCCAGGCGCGGCGGCTCGAGATCCGGTACCGCACCGAGAGCGGCAAGACCGCGCCGGTCGCGACCCTGAACGGGACGCTCGCGACCACACGCTGGCTGGTCGCGATCCTCGAGACCCACCAACGGGCCGACGGGTCGGTCGTGGTTCCCGAGTCGTTGCGGCCCTACCTGGGCGGCCTCGAGATGCTGGAGCCGGTCGCGTCGTGAGCACTGTGGCCGAGAGCGACCGCCTGCTGATCGCACTCGACGTCGATGGCACCCTGATCCACGAGGACGAGTCCGTCGGCGCCGCGGTGACGGAGGCCGTGACCCGCGTGCGCGAAGCCGGCCACGAGGTCATGCTGGCGACCGGCCGCAGCTGGGAGACGGCGCGGCCGATCCATGAGAAGTTCGGTCTGACCAGCAAGTTCGTGGTCTGCGCCAATGGCGCCCTCACGATGATGCGCGACGAAACCGTCGAAGGCGGTTACCGCCGCGAGTTCATCGAGACGTTCGACCCAACGGAGGTGCTGCGCACCATCCGCCCGCACCTGCCGTCCGGCAGCTTCATGGTGGAGGACCCGACGGGCTTCCGCCGCTACACCGAGGGCATGACCGACTGGGAGCTGGTCAACGCCGAACAGGTCGGGTTCGACGAGCTCAGCGAGCACCCCGCCACGCGTGTCGTCGTCGTCTCACCGCAGCACGACGAGGAGGAGTTCCTCGCGATCGTCGAGCGGATGGGCCTGCAGCGGGTCAGCTACTCCATCGGCTGGACGGCGTGGCTCGACATCTCGCCCGACGGAGTCAGCAAGGCCACGGCGATGGAGCGCGTGAGGCACGCCCTCGACATTCCGGCCTCCCGCCTGGTGGCGGTCGGCGACGGCCGCAACGACCTCGAACTGCTGCAGTGGGCGGGCGCCGAGGGGCGCAGCGCGGCGATGGGACAGGCTCCGGACGAGGTCAAGGCGGCGGCGTCGGAGGTCACCGGCACGGTCGCCGACGACGGGCTGGCCGCCGTCCTGCGTTCCCTCTGACCTGGGGTTTCTCCGTCCAGAGCATTGCCAGGGGGCTGTGTCAGACTAGTGGATGGTGTGCGCTTTCTCAGGCGCCGCCTTCGCCGTCGTCCGACGAGAGGGAGTGAATGGACGAGATGCCCACCCGCGCTCAGGCGCGAGCTCACGAGAAGTCTGCCGGTCCCTCCGTCGCCCGGCACGGACGCCTCAAGCGGCACCACCCGTTCAAGACCATCGCCGCCCTCCTCGCGGGCGTTCTCGCCGTCGCGGGCATCAGCACGGCCGGCGTCGCCGCCTACGCGGCCTACGATGTCGCGACCAGCCTCAAGCCGGCCGTCAAGCTGGTCGACGCCAAGGGAAAGGTCGTCACCCCGGGTATCGGCGCGATGAACGGCGCCTTCAACGTCCTCCTCGCCGGCAGCGACTCCGGCGGCGGCAACGCGGCCTACGGCGACCGCGAAGAGAACCTCAACGATGTGACGATGCTGCTGCACGTCTCGGCCGACCACAAGAACGCCACGGTCGTCAGCTTCCCCCGCGACATGTACGTCTCCATCCCGTCCTGCCCCGACCCCAAGGGCGGCAGCTTCGACTCGATGAGCCGCCAGAAGATCAACAACAGCCTCAGCTACGGCGGTCTGGCCTGCACCGTCCTCACGGTCGAGAAGCTGACCGGTCTCGACATCCCTTACGCGGGCGTCATCCAGTTCGACGGCGTGATCGAGATGTCGAACGCCGTGGGGGGCGTCTCCGTGTGCGTCGCGGGCGACATCTCCGACCCCTACACCGGCCTCGATGTGAAGGCCGGCGAGAACACCCTCCAGGGTCAGCAGGCGCTCGCGTTCCTCCGCACCCGCCACGGTGTGGGCGACGGCTCCGACCTCGGCCGCATCAGCAACCAGCAGGTCTTCCTGTCGGCGCTCGTGCGCACGATCAAGAGCGCGGACACCCTGGCCAACCCGGTCAAGGTCTACGGGCTCGCGAAGGCGGCGACGAGCAACATCTCGCTGTCCGAGAGCCTCAACAACCCGACGACCATCGCCTCCATGGCCATGGCTCTCAAGAACATCGACGTGTCCAAGGTCGTCTTCGTGCAGTACCCGAACCACTACGAGGGTGACGGCGTCGCGCCGACCAAGGACGCCGCCGACACCCTGATGCAGGCGCTCCAGGACGACAAGGCGGTCACGCTGACCGGCGACACCGGCGTGGGGTCGGAGGCCGACCCGAACGCGCCGGCGGCGCAGGCTCCGGCCGCAGGTGCCACGCAGGCGCCGACCGACGGCTCGACGACCGCCCCTACCTCCCCGACCACCGCGCCGACGGACGGCTCGTCCGTCGAGCTTCCGTCGGACGTGCACGGTCAGACGGCCGCGCAGGTGACCTGCTCGAAGCCCTACCAGGACTGACGCAGGCCCGGGAGCGCTCGACCGCACCCTGGCGGGAATGGACCGCCCGGGTGCAGACTTGAAGTAAATGGAGGTTCGTCCTCCCACGTAGACCCATCGTGTATCTACCTCGCGCCGGCTCGCCCGGCGGACCAAGGCGGCACTTGAAGCCCGCGGTCCGCCGCGGAACACAGAAGGCCCGAGTTCACGAATGACGCGCACGTCCCCCTCCGAAGGCACGCAGCAACAGCCGACCACCTTGCTGCGCGCCGCCGGATTCTCGTACTTCCCCGTCGCCCTGCTGGCGCGCCTCCCGTACGCCATGATGGTCGTCGGCGTGCTGACCCTCGTGGTCTCCGCGCGTGGCGAGCTGTCCCTCGGCGGTCTCACGTCGGCGATGGTCGGCGTCGGCACCGCGATCTTCGGCCCGCTGATCGGCGCCGCGGCCGACCGGATCGGACAGCGCGGCGTCGTGCTGACGGCTGGGATCGCGAACAGCGTCGCGCTCCTGGCGATGGCGTGGGTCGCGTTCAGCACGTCGCCCGACTTCGTCGTCCTCATCGTCGCGTTCGTGATCGGCGCGACCGCTCCGCAGGTCTCGCCGATGTCGCGCAGCCGGCTCGTGGGCATCATCGCGAGCCGGCTCCCCGGCGACCGGCACGCCGCCGTGCTCAACGGCACGATGGCGTACGAGTCGGCCGCCGACGAGGTCGTGTTCGTCTTCGGGCCGTTCATCGTCGGCCTTCTCGCGACGACCCTGAACCCGGCCGCGCCGATCATCGGCGCCGCTGTGCTGACGGTCGTGTTCGTGTCGGCGTTCGCGCTGCACCGCAGCGGCGCCGCGCGCCCGACGGCGGACGACGGCCTCCCGGTGCGGCAGGCTCCCGCGCGCGAGCTGTTCCGGCCCGGGCTGGCGGCCGTCACGGTCGGCGTGCTCGGCATGGGCCTGTTCTTCGGCTCGATGCTCACCGCCTTGACGTCGTTCCTGTCAGACTTCGGCCACCCGGAGCAGGCCGGACTGGTCTACGGCGTGATGGGCGTCGGGTCCGCGGCCCTCGCTCTGGGCGTCGCATGGTTCCCGTTGCGGTTCTCGCTGCGCTGGCGCTGGCTGACCTTCGCCGGCCTCCTCGTGGCGTCGACGTTCGCGCTGCCCTTCGCGACGACGGTTCCCGGGGTGATTCTGGTGCTGCTGATCGCCGGCTTCGGCGTCGGCCCCACGCTGGTGACGCAATACAGCTTCGGCGCCGAGCGCAGCCCGCTGGGCCGTTCGGCCACCGTCATGACGATCCTCGGCTCGGCGGTCATCGTCGGCCAGTCGGCGTCCTCCGCGCTGGTCGGCGCCCTCGCGCAGAGCGCCGGCACCCACGTCGCGATGTACGCCCCGCTCGTGTCGGCACTGGTCGTGCTCGCCGCCGGCATCGCGAACGTCATCATCACCGGTCGCCGCCCCCGCTGAGTGGTTCGAGATGTGCGCCGAATGCGGCGTTCGGCGGCGCCTATCGCCGCATTCGGCGCAAATCCGCTGGCCTGTAGACTGCAACGGCGCCGCTAAGCCGGCGCCGGGAGGGCTGTCCGAGCGGCCGATGGAGCCAGTCTTGAAAACTGGTGGGCAGAAATGTCTCGTGGGTTCGAATCCCACGCCCTCCGCGCTCGTGGCGTTTCCCGCGTACGACGCGACCGCCGTCGTCCATGCGGTGACGACGGTGCATCCGATGGACACGGCGCCGGCGTTCGATGCGTCTGTCGGGCTGGGCAGGCGCTAGTGCGAGACACTTCCCGTGTCGCACGTGGTAGTGCGCTCGGGCGGGTGCACGCCGGTCTCGAGTGACGTTCGATGCCCTGCTGAGTCAACGACGTAGACCGAAATCGTAGGAGTGACTCCAGCGCACGACATGGCCTGCTGGTTGGTGTCCGGAATCATCAGGTAGAACTTGTTCGAAGCGCCAGAGGCGAGTGTCACGGGCAGCGGGCAGGGAGTCGTTTTGGTTGCGCCCGGGTCATCGCAATTCGGGTTAGGAATCGAAAGGGCCGTCTTTTGTCCGGCGCGGACCCCGAGATCCGTGACGATTCCGCTCCCCTTTCCGATGTTCGACGCCGTAACGATCACATAGAGGCGGTGATCTGGTCCGGCGAGCGGGGCGCGCTCGCCAGACTTCAGGACCGTGTACTTTTCCGTCTTCACGTCGTAGACCTCGATGTCGCCTTTCAGCTTGAGATTCTCTGCAATCGCCTCACGTGCGACATCCACCTGAGCCCAGGTGGCTTGGGCCGTCCAAAAGGACACTCCAACCGCGAGAATCGACAGGGCTAGAGAAATCCACGACACGATCGGGTGACCTCCGTCACGCCCGCGCCCCGTCCAACTGGGGGCTGTGCTATTTGTCTTCGCCCTGGTTGACATAACACGATGGTGCCATAACTGAGGAATGCTTACTATTCGGATTCGTTGCGCACCACCGAGCGAGGGCGGGTGCGGCCGGGCATCGTGGATTCAGCGCGGTACCCCTCCATCAGGCGCCACCAGTTCTAGGTATTTCGGGCGCTCGGCGGCCCGCCGGATACTGATGCCGATGTAACGCATGAAACGAAGACGCCAAACGCGCCGACGTCCGCCGCAGAAAGCCGACCCGAAATGCCGACCACAGACACCATCACCGCCGACCCGCCTTCGACTCTCGTCACCGACCGCTGCGGGTTCTTCGACGCCCCGCACGCCCACTTCTGGGAGTACACGAACGGGCACCTGGTGTGCGCGTTCTGCGACGAGAAGCGACCGTTCACGACGTAAGCCCTGCTCGCACCGAGGCAGGGACCGCCGGCCCCTGGATACGTCCGCGCCGGCATGCGATCCTCGACCCATGACCGATCTCCCCGCCCCCATCCAGTCCTTCATCGACACCACCAACCGCGCCGACACCGAGGCGTTCGTCGCCCTGTTCACCGACGATGCGCATCTGGAGGACTGGGGCCGCGTCTTCCGCGGTCGCGACGGCGCACGGTCGTGGAACGCGAGCGACAACATCGGCAAGCAGGCGCACTTCGTGGTCGACGGCGTCGAGCGCGAGGGCGACGAGTGGGTGGTGACGGTCACCGTGACGGGCAACGGGTTCAACGGCACCAGCCCGATCCGCTTCGAGGTCGACGGCGATCGCATCTCCCGCATGGTGATCGCGCCGTAACCGGCGCTGTCTCGCGCGTACCGTGTGCCGCGTGCAGACCTTCCTCCCGTTTCCGTCCTTCGCGCAGAGCGTCCGCGTGCTCGATCGTCCGCGGATGGGCAAGCAGCGGGTCGAAGCGCTGCAGGTCTTGAGGGCGATCACGGTCCCGGGGTACGGCTGGCGCAACCATCCCGTCTCAAAGATGTGGCGCGGCTACCTGCCCGCCTTGACGAAGTACGCGCTGGAGTCGGCGGACGCGTGGATCGAGCGGGGGCACGCCGACACCGTGCGGCCGCAGGTGCTCGCATTCGCTCCGGAGGTCGCAGGGCTCCGCCAGGACGAGCTCGAAGTCCCGCCATGGATCGGCGATCCCGAATTCCATCGCAGCCACCAGTCGAATCTGATCCGCAAGGACCCGGTGTTCTACGGTCCGCTTTTCCCCGGAGTGCCGGACGACCTCGCATATGTCTGGCCGGCGGCGACACGGGAGGCGGACGGTACGCCGGTGGCGTGATGCGGGCCGCACAGCATGGGAACATATGCCATGCCCAGCGCACCCAATCTCAGCGTTCTGGGCCGTTTCCGCATCGCGGTGTCCGACGCCGCCTCGCTGCGTGCGTGGACGGTCGACGCCAACGACGGCATCATCGGCACCGCCGGTGTGCTGGAGGGCTTCGCCGGAGCGGGCGCGAGCGATTCGACGCTGTTGACCGCCGCCATCGTCGCGACCGTCGCCGGGGCGCTCGGTCTCGGAGGCGCGAAGTGGTCGGAGGAGGCGGCGGAGCGCGACGCTCAGCTCCGGGTCGCGCGGGAGGAGGCCGCGCAGCTCGAACTGAGCCCGGCCGAGGAGATGCTCGAGCTCTCCGAGTACTACGAGTCGAAAGGGCTGAGCACCGAACTGGCCCGGCTCGTCGCCGAGCAGCTGACGGCGCGTGACGCGCTCGGAGCCCAGCTGGAGACCGAGCATGGGATCACGGAGGTGATGTCTCGGGCGGCTCCGGTCTGGGCGGGGGTTTCGGCCTCCCTCGCGTTCGCGGTGGGCGCGCTCGTGCCGTTGTTGATCACCCTGCTGGTGCCGGCACAGATCGAAGCGTGGGCTGTGCTCTTCGCGGTCGTCGCCTCGCTCGTCCTGACCTCCATCGTGAGTGCGCGAACCGGCCGCACCGGGGTGCTGCGAACGGTCGGACGCTCGCTCACCGTCGGCATCGGCACGCTCGGCGTCAGCTATCTCGCGGGGCTGCTGATCTTCTAGGGCGCTCAGCGCGTGCGGGACCGTCGCCTCCGCATGACGCCGATGACGATCAGGGCCAGCCCGATCACCAGCACGATCGGCCCGACGGTCGCCCACAGCGGGGAGCCGCTCATGGCGGAACCGCCCAGCACGTCGATGCCCTGCAACAGCCAGACCAGTCCGATGGCGGCGAGGATCACTCCGGGGATGACGAACGGCAGGCTCGACTTCATGTGCACACAGTAAGCCGGGGTCGGGTCGCTGTGAGTGCCCGATTGACTCGGCTCAAATAGATCGCTACTGTCGGACGACGGACATCAGACGTCCGACATGAAAATCTCATCCTTTTCGACCGCAGACGCTTGGAAGGAACGCATGAAGTCCACCGACAACATGAGCCGCGGGAGGGGCCGGCGGATCGCCGCGGCCGCCGGCCTGCTCAGCGCCGCCCTGCTCATCCCGATGGCGTCCCCGGCCCTCGCCGCCCCCGCAGCCGACACCGCGCCGAGCTACTCCGAGCAGGTGCTCGCGAGCAACGGCGACAACGCGATCGACCCCGTACTCGGCAAGTACTACCGCATCGTCGCGCTCGCCGACCTGGGCGGCGGCGTGGTCCTCGCCGCCTACGACGGACGCCCCGACGGCGGCGACTCGCCGTCGCCGAACTCCATCGTCCAGCGTCGCAGCACCGACGGCGGCAAGACCTGGGGTGCACCCACCTACATCGCGCGCGGCCAGGTCGCGACGACGGGCGTACTGCGTTACGGCTTCAGCGATCCCAGCTATGTCGTCGACAAGGAGACCGGCACCGTCTTCAACTTCCACGTCTACTCGAAAGACCAGGGCTTCGGAGGCAGCGCCTACGGCACCGACGACGCCGACCGCCAGGTCATCGGCACGGAGGTCTCCGTCTCCACCGACGGCGGGCTGAGCTGGTCCACGGATCCCACGAACATGCCGTCGCTGCCGGTGCCGTCCGGCTATGCGTCCGGTTCCGCCTACTCCGGATTCGCCGGGCCGCTGGTCACCTCGGTGGCCAAGCCGGTCGGATCCGCGGTCAATGGCGTGGCGAACGTGGGAGGCGTCGCCGGCGAGTTCGCGTCGTCCGGCGAAGGCATCCAGCTGAAGTACGGTGCGCACAAGGGGCGCCTGATCCAGCAGTTCGCCGGAACGGTGAAGCAGGCTGACGGGACGACCGCTGTCCAGGCCTACAGCGTCTACTCCGACGACCACGGCGCGAGCTGGCACCGGGGGGCGTTCGTCGGCACCGGCATGGACGAGAACAAGGTCGTGGAGCTGTCCGACGGGCACGTCATGCTGAACTCGCGCGACCACGACGGCGGCGGCGGACGCAAGGTCGCAATCTCCACGGACGGCGGCGCCACGTATGGACCCGTCCGCTACGACGCCAGCCTGGTCGACCCCACCAACAACGCGGGCCTGACCCGGATGTTCCCCGACGCGGCCGAGGGCACGCCGGAAGCCAAGGTGCTGCTGTTCTCGAACGCGAACAACCGCTCCAGCCGCAGCAACGGCACCGTGCGCTACTCGTGCGACGACGGAACGACGTGGAGCGCGGGCACGCAGTTCAAGGCCGGCGCCATGAGCTACTCCACGCTCACGGCTCTCTCGGACGGCAGCTTCGGGATCCTGTACGAGGGCGACTCCAACACCATCACCTTCGGGCGGTTCAATGCCGCATGGGTCGGCGCCTTCTGTGACGCGAGCCTGAAAGTCGCACCCGTCACGGCGGACAACGGCGCCACGGTGAACGCGGCGTTCACGGTGGCCAACACGTCGGCAGCGGCCATCGACGGAGCGACGGCGACGTTTGCGCCGCAGGCCGGCTGGACGTTCGGCTCGGCGCAGGTGCCCTCCATCCCGGCTGGTGGCACCGCGACGGTTCAGGTTCCCGTCACCATCCCCTCCTACGCCAAAGCGGGCAGCGCCACCATCTCGGCGCGGGCCACCGTGCTGGGCCACGTGCTCAGCGCCTCCGTGCCGGTGACGATCACGGGAGGCTCCGCCCAGACCATCGTGGGCGCGGCGATCACCGGCGCCCGCACCGACGCCGCCCGCGACCTTGGCGCCAACCCGTACGCTGCCGGCGATTCGGTGCCCTACTCGTTCGCCGTCGCGAGCACCGGCAATATCACGGAGTCCGTCGTTCCGGTGTCCGGGAACGTGGCGCCGTTCGTTCCTCCGGGCGCAGGCAACTGCCGGTTCCTGGTCCTGCCGGTGTGGGGGAGCTACTCCTGCACCACGCCGAAGCACGTCGTCACGGCGGAGGAGGCGGCGAACGGCTACTTCGTCCCGGTGACGACGTGGCAGGTCACGGGCACGGGGGCCACAACGCAGAACTACACCATCAGCGGTGCGGAGGTGGACCTGATGGTCCGCGACCCCCGCGTCGCCGGCACGGCCTCCCTGGCCTGGAACGACGCCGACGGCAACGGCGTCGCGAACACGGGCGACACTGTCACCACCGCCGTCACGGTGACCAACACGGGCAACGTGCCTCTCACGGACGTGTCCGTGGCAGGGGTCGGTTCGACGGTGGCGAGTCTGGCGGTCGGCGAGTCCACCACCCTCCATTCCGTTCGCAGCGTCACCGCGGCGGAGCTGGCGGCCGGGCGGGTGGCGGCCTCCGACATCGCCGTCGCAGGGAGCAACGGCGCGAAGACGGCCTCCGTCGAGCTCACGGCGGCGGCGCTGACGCTGCCGGTGGTTCCGCCGAAGCCGACGACCACGCCCGCGGTCGACCGCGCCAAGCTCGCCGGCGAACCGCCGGTCGACCTCGGCTTGCAGGAGGGCAAGTACCGCGTCGGCGACACCGTCGAGCTGCACGGCGCCCCGGAGAACGCCTGGGGATACGTGTATCTCAACCAGCACGGGCAGCGGTTCGGATGGTTCCTCGCCGACGCGCACGGCACCATCACCTTCACAGTCCCGCCGGGGACGAAGAACGGCAAGGACACCCTGGTGCTGCTGGGTGCGGATGGCGCGCAAGTCTCCTTCGGGACCTTCCACGTCACTCCGTAGGGGGCGAGCCATGATCGGGCCGTCACGCTTCACGGCGTGGCGGCCCGAGCGCGCGGTATCGTCGAATCACCGGAACCGTTGCGGAACGGAGTGGAACGATGACGTTTTTCGACCCTGCAGTGTGGGGCGGCCGCCTCTACAGCGGCGGCTGGGTGACCGGCCACGGCGGCGAGCACACCGTCGTCGAGCCTGCGACGGGCGCGGCGATCGGCAGCTACTCGGAGGCCTCCCGCGACGACCTCGCGCAGGCCGCAGCCGTCGCCGAACGGGCGCAGCGGTCGTGGGAGCGGGTGTCGCCCGACGAGAAGGCGGCCATCCTCCGTCGCGCCGGCTCACTCATCGACGAGCACGCCGACGTGCTGGTCGACTGGCTCGTTCGCGAGGCGGGATCGGGTCAGGGTAAAGCGCACTTCGAGGCCGGGCTCGTCTCCTCCGAGTTCTACCTGGCGGCGGGCACCGCCCTCGCGCCGTACGGGCAGCTGCTGCGCAGCGGCAAGCCGCGACTGAGCCTGGCCCGTCGCCGGCCGGTGGGCACGGTCGGTGTGATCTCGCCGTTCAACTTCCCTGGCATCCTCTCTGCGCGCTCGATCGCGCCGGCGCTGGCGCTGGGCAACGCGGTCATCCTCAAGCCCGACCCCCGCACGGCGGTGGCCGGAGGACTCTTCCTCGCCGCGGTGCTCGAGGAGGCCGGGCTGCCGGAAGGCGTCTTCCAGGTCCTCCCCGGCGGTGCGCCGATCGGCGTGGCTCTGATCGAGGAGCCGAGTGTGCGGGTCATCTCGTTCACCGGATCCACGGCGGCCGGACGCGCGGTCGGCGAGCTGGCCGGCCGGCTGCTCAAGCGCGCCCACCTGGAGCTGGGCGGCAACAACGCCCTCATCGTCCTCGACGACGTCGACGTGCCCGCCGCGGTGTCGGCCGGGGCCTGGGGCTCGTTCCTGCACCAGGGGCAGATCTGCATGACCACCGGGCGGCACCTGGTCCACGAACGGATCTACGACGAGTACGTCGAGCGCCTCGCTCGCACGGCGGAGGGCCTCCCGGCGGGCGACCCGACCACCGGCACACCGCTCGGCCCGCTGATCGACGCGGGTCAGCGCGACAAGGTGCACGCTCTCGTGACGTCCACGGTCGACGCCGGTGCGCGGCTCGCCGCGGGAGGCACGTACTCCGACCTCTTCTACCAACCGACGGTGCTCGCGGAGGTCGGTCCCGACCAACCGGCGTTCACGGAGGAGATCTTCGGGCCCGTTGCGCCGGTGCTGAAGTTCGCCGACCTCGATGAGGCCGTGGACATCGTCAACCGCAGCGAATACGGGCTGTCGCTCGGCATCCTCGCCCGCGACGCGTTCGCGGCGTACGAGCTGGCCGAGCGCATCCCGAGCGGCATCGTGCACATCAACGACCAGACCGTCGACGACGAGGCCGTCGCGCCCTTCGGAGGCGTCGGCTTCTCGGGGACCGGCAGCCGCTTCGGCGGTCACGACGCCAACATCGAGGCGTTCACCGAGACCCAGTGGGTCACCATCCAGAGTGCCATCGAGCGCTACCCCTTCTGACCCGCGGTCGGGGTGACGAGATTTGCGGCAAATGCGGCGTTATGCGGCCCGAATCGCCACATTTGCCGCAAATCTCGGCTAGCGGCGGCCGGCCCAGGGGTCGTAGTCGGCGAGGAGGTCGCCCTGGGGCGGGCGCTCGGCCTCCGGCACGTGCTGGAGGTTGACCCGCACGCGGTACCACTGCGAGCTCGAGCCGCGCATGCCGTCGATGAGTTCGTCGGCGGGGTGGAGGCGCGCCGCGGCCTCCGGGTGGAGGTCCCGCCAGCGCGCCAGCGCCTCGGTCGCCTCGGGCTTGGTCTTGGTGCGCGCCACCTCGATGAGTGGCATCTGCGACACGCGTCTTCCGGCGCCGTCGCCGGCGCGCGGCGGCTTCTCGGCCGGCCCGAGCCGCGCGGCGAGAGCCAGCAACGCCTCGAGCGAGCCCGCCGCGGCGTCGATGCCCTCGTGCGGATCGCCGCGCTCGGCGAACCGGGTCAGCACCGTCGGCACGGTGAACTCCGACGGCCGGCGGGAACGCGCCTCGTCCCAGTCGAGCGGCGTCGACACCCGCGCGTCCGGCAGCGGGCGCACCGAGTAGGCGGAGGCGACCGTGCGGTCCTTCGCGTTCTGGTTGAAGTCGACGAACACGCTCTCGCCGCGCTCCTCCTTCCACCAGCGCGCCGTCGCCAGCCCGGGCGCACGGTTCTCGACTTCGCGCGCGAGCGTCTCGGCCGCGAGCCGCACGTCGGCGAAGCCCCAGCGCGGCTCGATGCGCACGAGGATGTGGAGGCCGCGGGAGCCGCTCGTCTTCGGCCAGCCGACGAGGCCGTGGTCCTCCAGCACCTCCCGGGCGATGAAGGCGACGTCGACGATCTGCGACCAGTCGACGCCCGGCATCGGGTCGAGGTCCACCCGCAGTTCGTCGGGATGGTCGAGGTCGTCCGCCCGCACGGCGTGCGGGTTGAGGTCGAGGCAGCCGAGGTTCGAGACCCAGGCGAGGCCGGCCGCGTCGCGCACCACCGCCTCTTCGGCCGACGTGCCGCGGGCGTAGTGCAGGGTGGCCGTGTCGACATAGTCGGGATGGCCCTCCGGCACGCGCTTCTGGAAGAACGGCTCCTGGGTGAGCCCCTTGACGAACCGCTTGAGCACCATCGGCCGCCCGCCGGCGCCGCGAAGCGCGCCATCGGCGACCGCGACGTAGTAGCGCGCGAGGTCGAGCTTGGTCAGCCCCGGCTCGGGGAACACCACCTTGTCCGGACTCGAGATGCGCACCTCGTGGCCGCCGACCTCGAGGAACGTCTCGGACTTCGACGACGGAGTCATGCCGCCACGTTAGCCGCGAGCGCGACCTCCGGCCAGGGGTCTCACCGCCCGGAGATCGCCTCCCGCAACAGCTCGACCGGCACCTTGGGCGTGCGGTCGTCCCGCAGCAGACCGTTGGTCTCCTGCCCGGTGTCCGCCAGCTGGGTGTAGCAGAACCCCGCGAGCACGCTCGAATCGGTGACGGCGCCGATCAGCCCGGTCACGCGCTCGCCGAAGTCGGAGGCGTCGCGGGCCGAGGAGTACCCCCAGGCGTCGGCGACGTCGTGGTCGATCCAGCTCACGCCTCCGAACTCGGTCAGCATGATCGGACGGGCCGGCTCCGAGTCGCGCAGCTGGATGCGGCGCCCCGCGGGACCCGGCCCGGCGATCAGCTGGTCGAGGGCCGCTCGGCTGCCGTAGCGCCGGCCCAGCACGTCGGGGTCGTCCTCGTAATCGTGGATCGTGATCAGATCCGAGTCCGTGTGCTCCCAGCCGTCGTTCGAGATCACCGGGCGGGTGCCGTCGATGGCGCGGGTCAGGTCGGTCAGGCCGCGGCTGTAGGCGCGCTGGCGAGGGTCGTGCGAGATGTGCTGCACCCCCCAGCTCTCGTTGAGCGGCACCCAGGCGATGATCGAGGGGTGCGAGCGATCCCGCTGGACCAGCTGCATCCACTCCTCGGTGAGCAGCTGCACAGAGCGCGCCGAGAACTCGTACGCGCTCGCGGTCTCCGCCCAGATCAGCAGACCCAGCCGGTCGGCCCAGTAGAGGAAACGCGGGTCCTCCGCCTTCTGGTGCACACGCGCGGTGTTGAAGCCCAGCTCGAGGATGAGTTCGACCTCCCGGCGCAGCGCGTCGGCGGAGGGCGCGGCCAGGTGCGACTGCGGCCAGTAGTTCTGAGAGAGCACGGCGCGCACGTAGAACGGGCGGTCGTTGAGCAGGAGGCAGCAGTCGTCCGTGCGCACAGTCCGCAGCCCCAGGTAGCTGGCGACGGCATCGCCGCCGCCGCCGCCCGCACCCTCGCCATCGCTTTCGAGCGCGATCGTCGCGCTCAGCAACCGCGGGTTCGCCGGCGACCACAGCAGCTCCTCGTACTGCTGGCCGTTGCGCTGCCGCGAGAGCGCGAGGCGCAGGTGGGAGGTCGTGTCGAGCACCCGGTAGCGGGTCTCGGCGAGCAGCTCTCCCTCGTGCTCGATCCGCACGGCGGCCCAGACATCGCCCGACGGGCGCGTGTTCAGCACGAGCTCCAGGTCGACCGATCCGGCGTCGGCCGCGGTGTTCCAGGCGAGCGACTCGACGTGGAGGCCGGGCACGGCCTCCAGCCACACCGGCTGCCAGATGCCGGTGGTGCGGTGGTACCAGATCGAGTGCGGGGACTCCTTCCAGTCCTGCTTGCCGCGCGGGATCGACACGTCGAGCGGGTCGTCGACCGCGCGCACGACGAGCTCGTTCGCGCCCTCTCCGTCAACGATGCCGCCGACCTCGAAGTGGAACGGGGTCTGCCCTCCGACGTGGTGGCCGAGGTAGCGGCCGTTGAGCCAGACGTCGGCGGCGAAGTCCACGGCGCCGAAGTGCAGCAGCACGCGCGGGCGGTCGGAGGCCAGCCCGGCGGCGGCCAGCTCGCCCGCGCCGAACGTGCGGCGGTACCAGACGACCGGGTGGTAGCCGGTGTCGCCGATGCCGGAGAGCTCCGACTCGGGCGGGTAGGGGACGACGATGGTCCGGTCGAACACGACGGCCTCTGGCGCCTGCTCGGGCCCTGCCCCGAAGGCGAACTCCCATTCGCCGCCGAGGTCGTGCCAGTGGCGGCGGACGAGCTGCGGACGGGGGTAGCCGCCGTCCTGCTGCAGGGGGTCGGGGAGCTGGTCTGCGGTCATGCGCTGATCCTCGTGACGATCTGGAAGGGGACGGTGGTGTCGCCCGCGGGCGGGGAATCGGCGAGCAGCAGCTCCAGCGCGAGGCCGGCGAGCGCCGCCTTGTCCGGCGCGACGGTCGTGAGGGGCGGGGTGCTGTAGCGGCCCTCCTCGATGTCGTCGAAGCCGATGACGGCGACGTCCTCCGGCACGCGCAGCCCGGCTTCGCCGAGGGCGTGCAGCGCACCGAGGGCCATCAGGTCGTTGAAGGCGAAGACGGCGTCGAAGGGCACGCCCTCCGCGAGCAGTCCTTCGATCGCCGCCACGCCGTCGCTGCGGCGGAAGTCGATGACCTCCCGGATCAGCGCGGGGTCCTCGGCGATCCCGGCCTCCTTCAGCGCGGCACGGTAGCCCCCGAGCCGCAGCTCGGCGGTCTCGCGCGGCCCGGAGGCCTGGGCGCCGATCGCGGCGATCCTCCGGCGGCCGGAGCGCAGGAGGTGCTCGGTCGCCGCCTGCGCGGCGGCGGCGTTCTCGACGGTCACGTGCGGGAACCGCGACTCGCCGACGTGCTCGCCGAGCAGCACGATCGGGGTGGAGTCCTGGCGGTCGGCGAGGTCGCTCGCGGTGAGGGCGAGCGGTGAGAGGATGAGCCCGTCCATCACCGGGATGCCGACGCCGTCGCTGATGCGGCGCTCGGCGTCGGCCTGCCCATTGGTCTGGTTGATGAGCACGGTGATCGAGCGGTCGGAGGCCGCGGCGACGATGGCGGACGCGAGCTCGGCGAAGTACGGCTGGCTGAGGTCCGGGATGGCCAGGGCGACCATTCCGCTGCGGCCGCTGCGCAGCTGGCGCGCGGCCGAATTGGGTCGGTAGCCGAGCTCGTCGATCGCCTCCCGCACGCGCGTCTTGAGGTCGTCGCGCACCCATCCGGTGCCGTTGATGACGTTCGAGACGGTCTTCGCCGAGACGCCGACGTGGTCGCCGACGTCTTTCAGCGTCGTCCTGCGCATCAGCGTCTCCTTCGGTCGTCCGACGCGCAGCCCCAGCGACAGCGCTCTTTCGGTCAACGTTTACCATCGCACATGAGGTGTCACTTGTTCAACGATTACCGGTCGTGTATAACTTGATACCACATTCCCCGTTCAACGTTGAACGTCGCTTCGAAGGAGAAGACATGCGCTCACGTTCCCGCCGGGCCGGACGCCCGGCGCTCGCAGCAGTCACGGCGACCGTCGCGGCTGTGGCGCTGGCGCTGACCGGCTGCGCCGGCCAGGGGTCCGGCGGCAGCAACGCCAACACCGACCAGAACGGCAAGATCACCCTCAGCTTCTGGAACGGCAACACCGGACCGGATGGCCCCGCGATGCAGAAGGTGGTCGACGCCTTCAACGCCTCGCAGTCGAAGGTCGTGGTCAAGAACGTCACCATGCCGTGGGACACCCTGTACCAGAAGCTCCTCACCGGGGCGACCTCCAAGGGCGGCCCGGACATCGTCGCGCTCGACTTCTCGCGCGTCCCCGCCTACGCGTCGCAGGGGCTGTTCCAGCCGATCGACGACTATTACACCGGAGGCGCGCACGACTCGGGCAAGCTGCCCAAGACCGCGGTGGAGGCGTCGAAGTACGACGGCAAGAACTACGGCGTCCCGGTCGATATCGCGACCACGATGATGTACTACAACAAGGCGCTGTTCACGAAGGCCGGGCTCGACCCGAACAAGCCGCCGACGACGTGGGACGAGTTCGCCGCGATGGTCCCGAAGCTGACGACGACGCCGGCCGGCGCCTCCAAGCCCGACCAGTACGCGATCGCCCTCGCCGACCACGAGACCGTCGACATGTACCCGCCGTTCCTGTGGAACGCCGGGGGCGACATCGTCTCGAGCGACAACAAGAAGTCGACGCTCGACTCGGCGGCCAGCCTCAAGGCCCTGAACTTCTGGGTGGACCTCGTCAAGGACAAGCAGGCCTCCCCGATCGGCCTCTCCGGCGCCGACGCCGACAAGCTCTTCGCCACCGGCAAGGCCGCCATCGAGATCAACGGCCCGTGGGCGACGACCGGCTACAAGCAGGCGGGCATCGACTTCGGCGTCGCGCGTCCGTTCGCCGGCCCGTCGGGCAACTCCATCCTCGCCGACGTCGAGACCATGGCCCTGCCGGCCAAGGACGACAAGGCGACCAAGGAGGCCGCTTTCCAGTTCATGGAGTACTGGACGACCGAGAAGTCGCAGAAGACCTGGTCCGAGGGATCCGGCTTCGCCCCGCTCGAGTCGGAGGTCGGCGCGCAGATCACCGACAACCCGTACCCGGCGATCTTCGGCGCGAAGGACGTCGTCGACGACTCGCGGATCCTCCTGCCAGGGCTGCAGTCGGGCTCGTCGATCGTGCAGGACATCTTCTATCCGTCGCTGCAGAAGGCGCTGAATGGTCAGGGCTCGGTCGACGACGTCTTCAAGGCGGCGTCGCAGCAGGTGCAGGCCAAGTTGGACCAGAAGTAGCAGCAGTCCGCTCGGGCGGGGTCTGCGCACACGGACCCCGCCCGACTACTCGACCGCGCTCGCCGAATCGAAAGGCACCATGACCACCTCCACTCCGGTCGCCGCGAAGCCGAAGGCGGCTCGCGCGCCCCGCGGCTTCCTGCGCGGGCGGCGACGCGCTGCGCTCACGGCCTGGCTGTTCCTGGCGCCGTCGCTCCTCGCGCTGCTGCTGTTCACGGTCTATCCGATGGTCCAGGCCGCGTACCTCTCGTTCACGAACTACAACCTGATCCGCGCCGCGCAGTGGGTGGGCCTGGCCAACTACCAGGAGCTCTTCGGCGACCCGGCGTTCTGGAACGCGTTCTGGAACACCGTGGAGTACGCGGTGATCGTCACGCCCGTGACCGTGGTCCTGGCGCTTGCCCTCGCGGTGTTCCTCGACCGCGCCTTCCGCGGCCGCTCGTTCGTGCGGACCGCCATCTTCCTGCCGTTCATCGTGTCGCTCGGGATCATCGCCATCGCCTGGTCGTTCCTGCTCGACCCCAACATCGGCTTGATCTCGTACTGGCTCTCGAGCGTCGGCGTCGTCTCCAAGCAGGGCCTGCTCTCCGACCCCACCTGGGCGCTCCCCGCCGTGATGTTCGTCGGTGTCTGGAAGAACGTCGGCTTCTACATGGTGATCTACCTCGCCGGCCTCCAGTCGGTGCCGCTCGAACTGCACGAGGCCGCCCGGCTCGACGGCGCCGGCGTCTGGCAGCGCTTCCGCAACGTGACCCTCCCGCTGCTGTCGAACCAGACCATGCTCGTTTCGGTGATGGCCCTGATCGCGTCGCTGCAGGCGTTCGACCAGATCTACGTGATGACGCACGGCGGGCCGTTCTTCCGCACGGAGACGCTGGTCATGCTGATCTACCGCGAGGGCTTCCAGGAGCTGCGGTTCGGCTACGGCGCCGCGATCTCGTGGGTGCTGCTCGTGTTCGTGTTCCTTCTCTCCATGATCCAGTACGGCTTCTTCCAGCGCCGGCAAGTGAGGTACTGATGACCGCCACCCTCGAACGACCCACCGCACCCGCGGCCCCGGCGGTGCGCCGCCGGCGCCGCCCGCACTACACGAGCACGCGCAGCATCCTGCGCTGGCTGACGACCATCGCCGGCATCGTCATCGCGCTCGCCATGCTGTTGCCGATCATCTGGATGGCGTTCACCGCGTTCAAGCCGGAGGCCGACATCGTCACCTTCCCGCCGACGCTGTGGCCGCGCGAGTTCACGCTGCAGCACTTCATCGACGTGTGGAACCGCATCCCGTTCGCGCACCTCTACCTCAACACGATCGTGTTCGCCGGGTCGGTGACGGTGATCTCGCTGTTCTTCGACTCGATGGCCGCCTACGCGCTGGCCCGGCTCGAGTTCCGCGGCCGCAACGTCGTGCTCGTGCTGGTGCTGATCCTGCTCATGCTGCCGTTCCAGGTGACGCTCATCCCGCTGTACGACATGCTCAACGGGCTCGGGCTCACCAACAGCCTCCCGGGCATGATCATCCCGCGCGTGACCAACGCGTTCGGCATCTTCTTCCTGCGGCAGTTCTTCCTCTCGCTGCCGAAAGACCTCGAGGAGGCTGCGCGCGTCGACGGCGCGGGGGAGTGGCGCATCTACTGGCGTGTCATCATGCCGCTCGCCAAGCCCGCACTGCTGACGCTGGGGCTCTTCCATTTCCAGTACAACTGGAACGACCTCCTCTGGCCGCTCATCATGTCGTCCGACCTCGACAACGCGACGCTGCCCGCCGGCCTCGCCCTGTTCATGGGCCAGCACGTGGTCGAGTACGGCCTGCTGATGGCCGGCTCGCTGCTCGCGCTGCTGCCGGTGGTCATCTTCTTCCTCGTCATCCAGCGAAGTTTCGTCGCGGGCATCGCGACGACCGGACTCAAGTAGCCTCTCCGCGCCTCCCGCGCCTCCCGCGCCTCCCGAAAGGACCCCATGACCACCCACTGGCTCCGCGACGAGCGCCTCCACTTCGGCGTCGGCATCGAAGACACCTTCGTGCCTCAACAGGGCATCGGCCGCCGCCCGATCGACGAGTACGAGCTGATGCAGCACTACGAGAACTGGCGGGAGGACCTCGACCTCGCGGTGGAGGCCGGCGCCGAGTTCATCCGCTGGGGCATCCCGTGGTACCTCGTCGAGCCGCGCCCCGGCGAGTTCGACTGGAGCTGGCTCGACGAGGTCAGCGCCCACATGCAGAGCATCGGGCTGCGCTGCGTCGTCGACCTGATGCACTACGGCACCCCGCTCTGGCTCGACAACCAGTTCGTCAACGCGACCTACCCCGAGCGCGTCGCGTCGTACGCGCGCGCCGTCGCCGAACGCTACGCCGGCGTCTGGGACGACTTCACGCCGCTCAACGAGCCGGTCATCAACGCGATCTACTGCGGGGAGGACGGCACCTGGCCTCCGTACCTCACCGGCGACGACGGCTTCGCCAAGGTCATCGTCGCCCTCGCGAAGGGCATGGTGCGCACTCAGCAGGAGATCGCCGCGGTCAACCCGTCGGCGCGGTTCGTGCACGTCGACGCCGGCTTCCGCTGGGAGGGCGACGACCTGCCGCTGAGTCGCGAGGTGCTCGAGGAGCGCCGGTTCATCTCGCTCGACCTGATCACCGGGCGGGTCGTGCCGGGCCACGCGATGCACGCGTATCTCACCGGCAACGGCATCCGCGAGGACGACCTGGCGTGGTTCGCGGACAACGCGGTGACGCCCGACTACGTCGGCGTCAACTACTACCCGGGCTTCACCACGGTCCGGTACCGGGCCGACGGCGGCACCGACCCGGTGGAGGCCGGCACCGCGGGCCTCCGCGACCTCATCGAGCTCTACTGGAACCGGTACGGACTGCCGATCGTGGTCACCGAGACCTCCCGCGGCGGCTCGGTCGAGTCGCGGCTGACCTGGCTCGGCGAGTCGCTGGAGGAGGTCGAGAACCTGCGCTCGGAAGGCATACCGGTGCTGGGCTACACCTGGTTCCCGTTCTTCACCCTGGTCGACTGGCTGTACCGCCACGACGCCAAGCCCGCCGACGACTGGTTCGTGCACATGGGCCTGGTGGATGTCGTACGCGGCGCGGACCGCCGGCTCGCGCGAGTGCGCACCGAGGCCTTCCGAGCGTTCCAGGAGCGGGTGCAGGAGGGCGCCGCGGTTCGCGGTTGACGCAGGTTCTGTCGGCTCACTGCAGGCAGAACTCGTTGCCCTCCGGGTCGCGCATCATGATGGCGAACTCGTCGTAGGGGCCCCACTTGCCGTCGAGCACCTTCTCGACGGTGGCGCCGAGCGCGACCAGCCGGTCCCGCTCGGCCTCCACCTCCTCGCGGGTGGCATGGCGGCCGGTCGACGGGCTGATGTCGAGGTGCATGCGGTTGCGCTGGCGCTTCTCGTGGTCGTACCGGGCGAAGTAGAAGCGCTGGTGCGCGGGATCCTCGTCCCACGCGACTGCGCGCGCGGCGAGGTCGTCGTCGGTGAGGCCGGCGGCGCGCAGCTCGGCCTCCTCCTCGGGCGTCAGCCACTCGGGCTCGGGATAGCCCATGACGGCGGCCCAGAATCGGGCGAGCGCCGCGGGATCGTGGGCGTGGAAGGTGACGTTGGCGATCCGTGCGGTCATGGTGGGGAGTCTAGGCCGCGGTGCGTGGTCGCCAGGGGAGCCCACGCATTCATCGTCGATACCACTGAATGCCAGAACCGCCCACTGTTGGATTTGCTGAATCAGGGTGCCTAGCATCGAGCCTGACGACCCGTCACGAAAGGAACGACAGTGCAGTTCAGGTACCTGGGAAACTCCGGCTTCAAGATCTCCGAGATCACCTACGGAAACTGGCTGACCCACGGCTCGCAGATCGAGAACGACACCGCGACCGCGTGCGTCCGTGCTGCGCTCGACGCCGGGATCACCACCTTCGACACCGCCGACGTCTACGCCAACACCGCGGCCGAGACCGTGCTCGGCGAGGCGCTGAAGGGCGAGCGCCGCCAGTCGCTCGAGATCTTCACCAAGGTGTTCGGGCCCACCGGGCCCAAGGGGCACAACGACGTCGGGCTCTCGCGCAAGCACATCATGGAGTCGATCGACGCATCGCTTTCGCGCCTGCAGACCGACTACGTCGACCTCTACCAGGCACACCGCTTCGACTTCGAGACCCCGCTCGAGGAGACGATGCAGGCGTTCGCCGACGTTGTGCGTCAGGGCAAGGCCCTCTACATCGGCGTGAGCGAGTGGACGGCCGACCAGTTGCGAGCCGGAGCCGCGCTCGCGAAGGAGCTGAACTTCCAGCTGATCTCGAACCAGCCCGAGTACTCGGCGCTGTGGCGGGTCATCGAGGCGGAGGTCGTGCCGACCTCCAAGGAGCTCGGCATCTCGCAGATCGTCTGGTCGCCGGTGGCGCAGGGCGTGCTGAGCGGCAAGTACCTCCCGGGCGCGCCGCTGCCCGAGGGCAGCCGCGCCACCGACGAGAAGGGCGGCGCGGGCGCTGTGAAGCGCTGGCTGTCGGACGACGTGCTCACGCGCGTGCAGCAGCTGACGCCGATCGCGCAGGAGATCGGCCTCACGCCGGCGCAGCTCGCGGTCGCCTGGGTGCTGCAGAACGACAACGTCGCGACCGCGATCATCGGCGCCTCCCGGCCCGAGCAGGTCGTGGAGAACGTGAAGGCCTCCGGCGTCACCATCCCGGCCGAGCTGCTCGGCCGGATCGACGAGGTGCTCGGCGGCGCCGTCGAGCGCGACGCGAGCCACACCGCGACCCGCTCCCCGCAGACCCGCGAGGCCTGACCCGCGACGCCTGACCCGCGAGCGCCGAAGGGCACGTAGACGCCCCTAAGACTGCGTTTTGGGGGCGTTTACGTGCCCTTCGGCCGTGGAACGCAGCGCGTCAGCGCCCGGTGGGCACCTCGAAGTCGAACACGTTGGTGTCGAACGCGGTGTAGCCGGCGTAGTCGAGCAGCTCGTACAGCCGCGCTCTGGTCTGCATTCCGGGGACCTCCGCCTTCAGCGACCCGTCCCGCACGAGCGTGTCGAGACCGCGCTCGGCCGCGCCCATCGCGATGCGCAGCAGCGACACCGGGTGGATGACGATGTTGATCCCCGCGCTCGCGAGCTGCTCGGCCGAGAAGAGCTCGCTCTTGCCGAACTCGGTCATGTTGGCGAGCACCGGCACGTCGACCGCGTTGCGCACGGCCTCGAACTCCGAGAGGTCGGCCATCGCCTCCGGGAAGATCGCGTCAGCGCCCGCATCGACGAGCGCCTTCGCGCGGTCGAGCGCGGCCTGCAGCCCCTCCACCGCCCGCACGTCGGTGCGCGCCATGATCAGCAGGTTCGGATCGCGGCGGGCGTCGACCGCGGCGCGGATGCGTTTGGTCGCGGTGTCGAGGCCGACGACGGCCTTGCCGTCGAGGTGGCCGCAGCGCTTGGGGTTCACCTGATCTTCGATGTGGAGGCCGGCGACGCCCGCGTCCTCGAGCTCCTGCACCGTGCGGGCCACGTTCATCGGCTCGCCGAAGCCGGTGTCGGCGTCGATGAGGGTGGGGAGGTCGGTCATCCGGCTGATCTGCTGCCCGCGGCCGGCGACCTCCGTCAGCGTGGTGAGCCCGATGTCAGGGAGGCCGAGGTCGGCGGCGATGACGGCGCCGGAGATGTAGACGCCCTCGAAGCCCTTCTCCTGGATGAGGCGCGCGCTCAGCGGGTTGAACGCGCCGGGGAAGCGCAGCAGCTCGCCGGACGCCAGTCGTGCGCGCAACGCGGCCCGCTTCTCGTGGGCGGGAACGGAGGAGTACAGCATCAGAACAGTCCCTTCGGCGCGGCCGGCAGCGTGCCGGCCGGAGCGGTGATGGTGAGGCCGCCGAGCTCCTCCGCGGTCAGGTCGGGGAGGCGCTGCGCGAGGTCGAGGAAGCGCTCGACCTCCGCCTCGTCGAGCACGCCGGCCGCCAGCGACCGGAACTTGGCGACGTAGTCGGCGCGGGCGAACGGCCGCGCGCCGAGCGGGTGGGCGTCGGCGACGGCGATCTCGTCGGTGATGACGCGGCCGTCGGCGAGGGTGATCTCCACCCGGCCTCCGAACGCCTTCTCGTCGGGGTCGATGGAGTGGTAGCGGCGGGTCCACTCCGGGTCCTCGGTCGTGGTGACCTTGCCCCACAGCGCGACGGTGTCCGGGCGGGCCGCGCGCGACGGGAGGTACGACTTCTCGTGGTGCCAGCCGCCGTCCTGCAGGGCGACCGTGAAGATGTACGGGATGCTGTGGTCCAGCGTCTCGCGCGAGGCGGTCGGGTCGTACTTCTGCGGGTCGTTGGCGCCCGAGCCGATCACGTAGTGGGTGTGGTGCGAGGTGTGGATGACGATGCTCTCCACGCGCTCCGGGTCGCCGACCTCCGGGTGCTCCTTGTGGAGCTTGCGGGCGAGGTCGATCCACGCCTGCGCCTGGTACTCGGCCGAGTGCTCCTTCGTGTAGGAGTCGAGGATCGCCCGCTTGCCCTCGCCGGCCTCCGGCAGCGGCACGTCGTAGGAGGCGGTCGGGCCGTCGAGCAGCCAGGCGATCACGCCGTCCTCGCCCTCGTAGATCGGGGTCGGGGAGGTCTCGCCGCGCATCGCCCGGTCGATCGCCTCCACCGCCATCTTGCCTGCGAACGCCGGGGCGTGCGCCTTCCAGCTGGAGATCTCGCCCTTGCGCGACTGCCGTGTCGCCGTGGTGGTGTGGAGGGCCTGGCCGACGGCCTGGAAGATCGTCTCGGTGTCGAGCCCGAGCAGGGTGCCGATGCCGGCGGCGGCGGACGGGCCGAGGTGGGCGACGTGGTCGATCTTGTGGGCGTGGAGGCTGATCGCCTTCGCCAGGTCGATCTGGATCTCGTACCCGGTCGCGATGCCGCGGATCAGGTCGTGGCCGCTGCGGCCGGCGTGCTGGGCGACCGCGAGGATCGGCGGGATGTTGTCGCCGGGATGCGAGTACTCGGCGGCGAGGAACGTGTCGTGGAAGTCCAGCTCCCGCACCGCGACGCCGTTCGCCCAGGCCGCCCACTCCGGGCTCACGCGCACGGACTGCGGCTCGCCGAAGACGGTCGAGCCGTGCTGCGGGTGCTCGGTCGTCGAGACGATCTCCTCCAGCTGCGCCGTCGGCAACGGATGGGCCAGCGCCTGCGAGCGGGCGGAGACCACGGGCTTGCGGCTGAGGGAGGCCGCAGCCA
Organism: Leifsonia sp. PARNA 1/14; assembly: GCF_055720965.1. Classification (NCBI taxonomy): domain Bacteria; kingdom Bacillati; phylum Actinomycetota; class Actinomycetes; order Micrococcales; family Microbacteriaceae; genus Leifsonia; species Leifsonia sp. PARNA 1/14. The sequence continues at coordinate 178,163 of NZ_JBVQSP010000002.1, read as the reverse complement.
CGGCGGCGTTGTCGATGACGCGGTTGATCACCATGTCGACGACCTCGCGGCCGACCTCGACGGGGTCGGTCGCCACCTGGGCGATCTTCCACGCGAGCTGGTCTTCGCGGGCGAGGTTCTCGTCGCTGCGGTGGACGCGGACGTTGTGGGTTCTCACGGTGTCTCCTTGATCGAGGTGAGTCGTTCTGCCGATGCCAGCACGCTCTGCAGGCTGCGGTAGAGATGGACGCGGGTCGCGGAGGCGGCGAGCTCGGCGTCGCCGTCGACGATGGCCTCCACGATGAGAAGGTGCTCCTGGGCCGCGGCCGTCAGGCGGTCGGGGTCGTCGCGCGAGACCCGCCGGAGACGCGCGAGGTGCGGCCGGAGGTTGCGCAGTGCTGCGACGAGGTAGGGGTTGGCTGCCGCGTCGTCGATGGCCCGGTCGAGGTCGTCGACGAGGGCGTAGTAGCGGGCGTGCGAGGGGTCGCCGTCGGCGAGGAGCTCGGCCGCGTCGTGGAAGCGGTCGCGGAGGTGGAGGAAGGCGTCGGGGTCGCGGTTTCTGGCCGCTGCGCGGGCGGACTCCTGCTCCAGCGCTCGGCGCAGCTCGAACAACTGCTGCACCGACTCGACCGAGACGGCGGTGACGACGAGACCGCGGCCGCCCAGCGCGGCGACCAGGCCGTCGGCGGTCAGGCGGGCCAGCGCCTCCCGCACCGGCGTGCGCGAGACGCCCAGCCGCTCGGACTGCTCGACCTCCTGCAGCACCGTGCCCGGTTGGAGGCGCCACTCGACGATGTCCTCGCGCAGCGACGCGTAGGCGCGATCGCTCGCTTTCGCTTCCATGGCTGGACCTCCTGTGTATACACAAGAGTACACCCGGCGACCTCCCGTCCCAGAAACCACCATCTATGTATACGCGGCGCTAAGCGCGCGGGGATTCGTCAGCTCCTCGCACCGCACGTAGCCGTACTCCTGGAACTCTGCGACCTCCGGAACCCAGCGATCGCTCACGAAGGCGACGTGCGCCGGGTGATGTCCTCCATTCTGGCCGGAGCTCTGAGCGGAGACGCGCGCGAGGATCTCCTTCCGCGCTTCGTCAGAGCGGAGATCACGGGCGTGTCACGACCGGATCTCCTCCGGCAGTGCGCGAGCCCGGCCTGGTAGGGTCCAGATCAAAAGGCAGGGAGGCCAGGTGTCGACAGTCGGCATCGTCGCTGAACGTCCGGGTGAAGCCCGCGTCTCGTCCAGCCCGAGTTCCGTGAAGAAGCTCGTCTCCCTGGGCTACGACGTCATCGTGGAGCGCGGGGCCGGTGTGCGCGCCGCCTTCACCGACGAGGCCTTCGCCGCCGCGGGCGCCCGCATCGTCGCCCGCAACGACGCATGGGCTGCCGACATCGTGCTCAAGGTCGCGCCCCCCGCCGACGACGAGATCGCCCTGCTCGCCGATGGCGCCACACTCGTCGCGACTCTCAGTCCCGGGCTCCGGCCCGACCTCCTGGCCGCCCTCTCGCAGCGCGGGATCACCGCCTTGGCGCTCGACGCCGTGCCGCGCATCTCGCGCGCGCAGTCGATGGACGTGCTGAGCTCGATGGCAAATATCTCCGGCTACCGCGCGGTGGTGGAGGCCGCCCACGAGTTCGGCCGCTTCTTCACCGGGCAGGTCACCGCGGCCGGCAAAGTGCCGCCCGCGAAGGTGCTCGTCGCCGGCGCCGGGGTGGCCGGGCTCGCGGCGATCGGCGCGGCCTCCAGCATGGGGGCGATCGTGCGCGCCACCGACCCGCGCCCGGAGGTCGCCGACCAGGTGCGCTCGATCGGCGGCGAATACCTGGCGGTGGAGGTCGCCGGCGACGACGCGATGCAGTCCGCCGACGGCTACGCCAAGCAGACCAGCGAGGCCTACGACCGTCGCGCCGCCGAGATCTACTCCGAGCAGGCGCGGGACGTCGACATCGTCATCACGACCGCCCTCATCCCCGGACGCCCGGCGCCCAGACTGCTGACAGCGGACGACGTCGCGAGCATGCGGCCCGGCTCGGTCATCGTCGACATGGCCGCGGCGCAGGGTGGGAACGTCGCCGGATCGGTCGCGGGGGAGCGGGTGGTGACCGACGGCGGCGTGATCATCCTCGGCTACACGGACCTCCCGTCGCGGCTGCCGACCCAGTCGTCGCAGCTGTACGGGAACAACCTGGTCAGCCTTCTCACCCTGCTGACCCCGTACAAGGACGGCCGGCTGACGCTCGACTTCGACGACGTCGTGCAGCGCTCGGTGACCGTGGTGCGGGACGGCGAGACGACCTGGCCGCCGCCACCCGTGCAGGTCTCTGCGGCACCGGCCGCTGCGGCGCCCACCGCCGGCCCTTCCACCGTCGCCGCGCCGGCGCCCAAGGAACCTTGGCTGACGCCGAGGCGCAAGGCCGTGCTGACGGCGGTCGGGCTGGCGGCGCTGTTCCTGCTGACTGCGTTCTCGCCCGACCCGATCCCGCGACACTTCACGGTGCTCGTGCTCGCGACCGTCATCGGTTTCTACGTGATCGGCAACGTGCATCACGCCCTCCACACACCGCTGATGAGTGTGACGAACGCCATCTCGGGCATCATCGTGGTCGGCGCGATCGTGCAGATCACCACACCCGACGTCACCGTTCAGGTGCTGGCCGCGGTCGCCGTGCTCGTGGCCTCCATCAACATCTTCGGAGGCTTCGCGGTGACGCGGAGGATGCTCGCGATGTTCTCGCGGAGCGACAGCGGTGGGCCAGGCGGGCCGGGCGGCGCCGGGTCGAGAGCGGCCGGCCGGGGCGGAGCCCGCCGGTGACCGCGGACGCCGTGGCGAACGCCGCGTATCTCGTCGCCGCCGTCCTCTTCATCCTCAGCCTGGCCGGGCTGTCGCGTCACGAGACCTCCCGCGGCGGTGTGCTCTACGGGATCGCCGGCATGGTCATCGCCCTCGTGGCGACGATCTGGCTCACCGCCGAGGGCGCGATCGCGCGATCCGGCCTGATCCTGATGGCGGTCGCGATCCTGATCGGCGCGGCCATCGGCCTGTGGCGGGCACGCGTAGTGCAGATGACCGGGATGCCGCAGCTGATCGCGCTGCTACACAGCTTCGTCGGCCTGGCCGCGGTGCTCGTCGGCTGGAACGGCTACCTCTCGCACCCGCACCTCCCCGGTGCGCTCGCCGGGGTGCACAGCGCCGAGGTGGTCATCGGCATCTTCATCGGCGCCGTCACGTTCACCGGCTCGATCGTCGCCTACCTCAAGCTGTCGGCGCGGATCTCGTCGAAGCCGTTGGTGCTGCCCGGCAAGAACGTGCTCAACGTCGGCGCGCTGGTCGTGTTCGTGGGGCTCGCCGCCTGGTACGTGGTGACGCCGGAGCTGTGGCTGCTCGCTGTGGTCACGCTGGTCGCCCTCGCGCTCGGTGTGCACCTGGTGGCGTCGATCGGTGGAGGCGACATGCCCGTCGTCGTCTCGATGCTCAACAGCTACTCGGGCTGGGCGGCCGCCGCCTCCGGGTTCCTGCTCGACAACGACCTCCTGATCGTCACGGGCGCGCTGGTCGGCTCGTCGGGCGCCTACCTGTCGTACATCATGTGCAAGGCGATGAACCGGTCGTTCCTATCGGTGATCGCGGGAGGCTTCGGCATCGAGGCGCCCGCGGCCTCCGGAGCCGAGGAGCAGGGCGAGTACCAGGAGGTCACGGCCGAGCAGACCGCCGAGCTGCTGAAGAACGCGACCTCGGTCGTGATCACGCCCGGCTACGGGATGGCCGTCGCGCAGGCGCAGTACCCGGTCGCCGAGCTCGTGAAGAAGCTGCGCGAGAGCGGCGTGGAGGTCCGATTCGGCATCCACCCCGTCGCCGGCCGCCTCCCCGGACACATGAACGTGCTGCTGGCCGAGGCGCGCGTGCCGTACGACATCGTGCTCGAGATGGACGAGATCAACGACGACCTGTCCCGCACCGACGTGGTGCTGGTCATCGGAGCGAACGACACCGTCAACCCGGCCGCCGCCGAAGACCCGAGCAGCCCGATCGCGGGCATGCCGGTGCTGCGCGTGTGGGAGGCCAGCCAGGTCGTGGTGTTCAAGCGGTCGATGGCTGCGGGGTACGCCGGCGTGCCGAACCCGCTGTTCTACCGCGAGAACGCGCGCATGCTGTTCGGCGATGCGCGACAGGCCGTGGACGAGATTCTGGGGTACTTCTAGAGGTGTCGACTTCGACGTCGACTTCGATCGCAGTGGAGGCAGCATGACCGACCCGAGTACGCCCCCGGCACCCGGCTGGTATCCAGACCCGTACCGGGAGGCACCCCTGCGCTGGTGGGATGGAAGGCAATGGACAGCCCAGGTCGGCGGTCATGCGCCCGGCGTGGCGGCCGTCGCCGCGCGCCGTCCGCTGCCACCGGACGCGCCGATCTACACGGTGTGGATCTGGCTGGTGGTGCTGCTCCCGTTGGTGAGCGTGCTGCTGCTGCTCGTGACCAACCCCTTCAGCGGGTACGAGCACTTCATGCAGAGCCTGGAGAACTCCACCCGTCCGTCGACCCAGGACATGCTCGAGATCTACAACCCGGCGTTCCTGATCGACTCCCTGGCGGGCTGGCTCATCTACGCCGCCACGATCGTCTTCTCGTGGCTCGACTACCGCGAGCTGGGCCGGCGCGGCGTGGAGCGACCGTTCCACTGGGCATGGTCGTTCCTGTCGAGCGCCGTGTACGTGATCGGCCGCTCGGTCATCGTGCGCCGCGTCGCCCCGCGCCGTGGCCTGGTGCCGATCTGGGTGATGATCGCGGTGGTGGGCATCAGCCTGATCGTCACGGGAACTCTGGTGGCCGGGCTGATGTCGTCGATCATCCACGACCTCCCGGCCCCGGGCGTCGGAGCCTGAGAGCCCCGTGTCCGGCCGGGCGCGGAACGTCCGTTATGATGGCAGTCGTGCGTCCGCCCGCGGGCGCTCAGGAGACGTCGCATAGTCAGGCCTAGTGCACCACCCTGCTAAGGTGGAGTCCCCGTAAGGGGACCGAGGGTTCAAATCCCTCCGTCTCCGCAGTAAAAGTGCTGGTCAGAGCCGCTTTCTGTAGCGACCCGTCAAGCAATTCCCCACGAAAGCCCCACGGGTCGCCTTGAGGCACGCCCCGCAATCGGGCTCTGCCGAATCTACGCGTCTGTGCTCCCCAGGCCGCCGAGCACCAAGTCCACAAGCCGTTCGCAGTGTTCGCGGGCCTTGGGTACGTCGGTGCCGGCTGCGAGGTGCTTCGTCGTTGCGATGTCGTTCGTAACGCCGCCGCAGACCGCATTGAGGACCAGGCTGATCGACGTGTGGGGCGGTAGCTCTGCCCGGCCGATCGCGCGCTGAACGATCCGCCTTGCCGCAGTCACTTGCGTGTTCTGGATACCGGCCTGGACCTCCCGCAGTTCCGGCACAACGAGCGCGTCGATGCGGAGGCGGAGGTGGGCGAGGCCGGCTGGTCCCGCGAAGAGTTCGTACAGCGCCATCCCGAGTTCGATCAGGTCGGTGCGGACCGCGCCGGTGTCGACGTCCTGGACATGCGCGCCGTGCTGTTCGAGCGCGTCCGCGAGGAGTCCCTCCCTGGAGTCCCACCGCAGATAGCCGGACGACTTGCCGAGGCCGGCCTGCTTGGCGACCGCGGCGATGGAGAAGCGCTCCCAGCCGGCCCGCGCGTACACGTCGACCGCCGCCTCCGTCATCCGGGCCTCTGCGTCGGCGGATCTCGGTCGCCCGGTCGTCTGTGTCACAGGTCATCTCCTCGACTCGTCGTCGACCTATGCTATCGTTTCGGACCACATGGTCCGAAAGTACGAAGGAGTTCGACGATGACCGTATCGGAGACGACGGAGAGCGCGACTGTTGCTGACGCGCTGGAGACGAGCTGGCCGCAGGCGACGGCGCTGGTATCAGCCGACCCGGCACGACTGTGGCGCGAGCTGCAGTACGCGGGAGGCGCGGCTCCCGCCACACTGCGCGATCTGGTCGAGACCATGCGCACCCTCGGCCGGGCCCTCGCCCCTGCGCCGGTCGCCGACGTCTGGGCCGCTCGACAGCTCCTGGGAGACGCGATCGATTTCGTCGCCGAGGGCAACGCGCCCGCCTTCACGACGCGCGACTCGGTCGACGAAGGCCGAGTCGGCTCAGTCGAATTCGGTGAGATCGTCTCGCACGTGATCGTGGCCGACACCGCGACGGGACGGGTCACCGTCCACGAGGTCGAGGCGGCCGTCGAGACGCCCGGGATGTCCATTCCTTCGTGGCACCGGCTGACACTGGGCGCCGTCATCCACGACGTCGAACTGGCGCCGGAGACCGTGGACGCTGTCGTCGCACGCTATCGGTTCGCCCTTGCTGCACGGGCGTTCGCCACCGTGGAGGCCACGCACGAGCTCGCCATCCGGCACGCGCAGACCCGTGTGCAGTTCGGTCACCGCATCGGCAGCTACCAGGCGGTGCAGCACCGCGCCGTCGACATCGCGATCGAGGTCGCGATGGCCCGAGCGCTCATCGACGATGCCGTCCGCCTCGACGAGTCCGGTGACCCGACGGCGAGCCTGGCCCTGGAGATGGTGGTCGCGCACGCACTCGACCGGGCATCCTGGACACAGTTCGAGGCTCACCACACTCTTGCCGCCTCCGGCTTCTTCGACCGCTACCCAGGACCGTGGCTCTTCCGCCGGGTCCACGCCGACCTGGCGCGCATCCCGCTCTTCCCGCGCGCGGCCGGAAGCGTCGCCGACGAGATCATCCGCACGGGAGCGGCCTACCCGAGCGCCGACCTAGGGGAGGAGGCCGAGGCCCTCCGCGGAGAGCTGCGCACCCTCTTCCAGACGTGGCAGCCGGAGAACGGCAGCGGCCGCCAGGCCGAGCGCAACGACGCGCTGGTCGATCAGCTGAAGCAGCGCGGCCTCCTTACGGCGCACTGGCCGGCGGAGTACGGAGGCCGTTCGGCCTCCGTCGCCGAGCGGGCGGTCCTCTCCGAGGAGGTCTCCCGCCGGCGGATCGGCGTAACCCTTCCTCTGGTCGCTTCGACCCTGATCGGCAACTCGATCATCAAATTCGGCACCGAAGCTCAGAAGCAGAAGTTCCTCCCGCTGATCGCCGACGCCGACCTCGACTTCTACCTGGGCTACTCGGAGCCGGAAGTCGGCTCCGATCTCGCCAGCGTCCAGCTGACCGCCGTCCGCGACGGCGACGAATGGGTGCTCAACGGAACTAAGCGCTGGGGTCAGGCGCAGCGGGCGTCTTGGGCATGGCTCGCGGCCCGGACGGATCCCGAGGCCGTCCCGCGGCACGCAGGGATCAGCCTCTTCCTCTTCGACCTGCGTGGACTTCCCGGGTTCCGCATCGAGGAGATCACCTCGCTCGCCGGCGAGACGCACGCGTTCAGCCATTACGAGAACGTGCGCATCCCCGTGGACGCCCTGATCGGCGAGCTCAACGGCGGCTGGAAGATCATCACCTCTGCTCTGTCGGAGGAGCGCATCACGATGGCCGGCACCGCGATGGCCAGCCTCGGGCTGCTCGAGGTCCTGCTCGGCGAACTGGAACGCCGCGGGACGCTTCCCGCCGCCGGGTCACACGAGCGCCACGAGCTCGGCCGGATCGCCACGCGGCTGCAGGCCACCCGTGTGCTCACCACGCGCAGCCTGGTCGCGCAGGCTGAGGGCGGCGACCGCGGAGCCGGAGCGCTCGAAGCGCCCCTGGCGAAGATCGTCGGCGGCGAGGCCACCGAGGAGTTCTCCCGGCTGGCCGTCGAACTGCTCGGGCCGGACTCGCTGCTCGACGAGGGTGCGGAGGGCGCGATCGGCCGCGGGCTGTTCGACTACAGCCTCCGGGTCTGCCTGATCGGAACGGTGGGAGGCGGCACCGGCGACATCCAGCGCAATATCATCGCGCGCGCGCTCGGGATGCCGAAGGACTAGCGCTGACCAACGGCCTTTGGGCCAATGAAGGGGAGCTAGTCTGATCGAGAACTCACGCGGCGCCCTGACGCGGAGGCGTCGACGTCGACAGGAGCACCCGTGACCGCACTGGACCTGAATCGGTTGCGCTGCTTCCTGGCCGTCGCCGAGGAGAAACACTTCGCCCGCGCCGCCGCACGCCTCAACATGACGCCCCCTCCGCTCAGCCGTCAGATCAAGCAGCTCGAAGCCGACCTCGGCGGCGACCTCTTCGTGCGTGGCTACCACGACGTCGAGCTGACGCCGTTCGGGGCGGCTCTCGTCGATCCGGTGCGTGCTGCTGTGGGCGGGGTGGATGCCGTGGCCGACATCGCCGCGCGGCTCAGGGAGCAGGGTGTGCCGCTCCGGGTCGGCGCGACGCCGTTCGCCCCGACGCCGTACCTCGACGAGTTCCTCGAGGATGTCCGGGTGAGCGGTGTCGACGTCGACGACGACCTGCAGCTGGAGTTCGGATCGACCGAACTGGCCAAGCGGGTCCGCGTCGGTGCGCTCGATCTCGCCCTCGTCCACCTGCCGTCGCCGGACGACTCGCTTGCCGAGCTGCTCTTGCACGAATATCCGCTCGCGATCGCGGTGCGCAATGACGATGCGCTCGCGGCGGAGCCGACGCTGACGCTCGAACAACTGCGGGGGCGCAAGCTCGTCCACCCGCTCGGCCGGCTGCACTCGAAGATCCTCGAAGAGCACCGGCAGCGGCTTGGCGACGCGGGGATCGACGCGATGCTCGACATGCCGGGCCCCGTCGGCGCTGCGGAGACGGCCACGCAGGTGTGGTCTCGTCACCTCGCCTGTTTCGTCCCCGACGTGCCCGGGTCGGTCCTGGGGCGGGTGTTCGCCGCACCCGACTTCGTGACCATCCCCGTCTCGGGGGAGGGGCTCGTCATGCGGCTCGGCGTGGTCTTCTCGGAGAGCGCCGTCGCCGAGAATGCGTCGCTGGCTCGTGCGCTCGCCGCGTTGCGGCTGGCCCAGCGGGGTCACCGAGCGGCCGTACACGCTGACTGAGCCCCCTGCGACGCATTGCGGTTTGAGACATCCACGGGTGTCGGCATCCGTGATTAACAACGCGGGGTCGCTCGTGTTCGACTCGTCGCAGTGCCAGCGGAGGCAGTCTCGCCTCCGCCACGGCACGTGGCGAAAGGCGAGCAATGACCCAGATCGACCCCCGTACCCCTGTGCTGATCGGCGTCGGCCAGATCATCGACCGCCTCGGGGATGACGGCTACGACGCGCTGTCGCCAGTCGAGCTGGCCGCGCGCGCCTCAGCACGGGCCATCGATGACACGGAGGCCGACCCGGCCGGCATCCGCGACGCGATCGACACCGTCGCCGGGATCCGCCAGTTCGAGATCTCGACCCCCGGCGCACCGGCGCCGCTCGGCAAGTCGAACAACTATCCGCGGTCGGTGGCCGCGCACCTGAACGCCGACCCGGCCCGGGCGATCCTCGAGGTCGGCGGCGGGCAGGGGCCCCAGCACCTCGTCACCGAGCTGGCCGGGGACATCGCGGCCGGCCGCGCCCGGGTCGCCCTCGTCTTCGGCTCAGAGGCCATCTCCACCACACGGGCGCTCGCCAAGAACGAGGACCGCCCCGACTTCACCGAGACCGTCGACGGCGACCTGGAGGACCGCGGGTTCGGCCTCGCCGGCCTCATGTCGATGGAGGCCGTCAACCACGGCCTCTCCGACGCACCTAGCCAGTACGCCCTGCTCGAGAACGCGCGCCGCGCCCGGCTCGGGCTCTCCCGCGCCGGGTACGACGCCGAGATCGGACGGTTGTTCGCACCGTTCACCCGCGTCGCCGCCACCAACCCGTACGCCTCGGCACCGGTCGAGCGCTCCGCCGCCGAGCTCGTGACGCAGACCGAGACCAACCGTCCCATCGCGGACCCCTACCAGCGCTACGTCGTCTCCCGCGACCAGGTCAACCAGGGCGCCGCCGTGCTGATCGCTTCAGTGGAGGCCGCACGCGAACTGGGCGTGCCCGAGAGCAAGTGGGTGTACCTGCACGGCCACGCCGATGTGCGCGAGCGGGACCTCTTCGACCGCCCCGACCTGTCCGAGAGCCCGGCCGCCCAGCTCGCCGCGCGCGCCGCCCTGGAGATGGCAGGCGTCTCAGCCGACGAGATCGCCACCTGGGACTTCTACAGCTGCTTCCCCATCCCGGTGTTCAACGCCGCGGTCGACGGCCTCGGGCTCTCGCCCGACGACCAGCGCGGCCTGACCCTCACGGGAGGACTGCCGTTCTTCGGCGGCGCAGGCAACAACTACTCGATGCACGCCATCGCCGAAACTGTGCAGCGGGCCCGCCGGCACCCGGGATCCTTCGGGTTCGTCGGCGCGAACGGCGGCATCCTCAGCAAGTACTCGACCGGCGTCTACTCGACCACCCCGCGCGAGTGGCAGCCCGACCGCTCTCGGGGAATCCAGGAGCGGGTCGACGCACCCGCCGCACCCGCGCAGGTCACCCGCGCGAACGGCTGGGCGACCATCGAGAGCTACACGATCAAGCACGACCGCGAGGGACGCAAGACCGGCATCGTCATCGGCCGCTTGGAGGAGACCGGCGAGCGCTTCGTCGCGATGGGATTGGAGGGGGATGACGAGATAATCGCCCTGCTCGAGAGCGAGCAGCCGATCGGCAGCCGTATCTGGGTGCTGGCCACCGGCCCCGGCAACCGGGTCACCGTCAGCCGCGACCGCGCGGAGGAGCTGCGACCCACCCGCAAGCCCGTCCTCCGTGAGAGCTACGAGTACGTCACCGTCGAGCGCGACGACCACCTCCTGATCGTCACCATCAACCGGCCCGAGGCCCGCAACGCGCTTTTCCCGCCGGCGCACGAGGAGCTGGCCGAGGTCTTCGACGCGTTCTTCGCCGACCGCGAGCTGTGGGTCGCCATCATCACCGGCGCGGGCGACAAAGCGTTCTGCGCCGGGAACGACCTCGTCTACTCCGCGACGGGCAAGCCCAACTACATCCCGGCGTCCGGGTTCGCCGGACTCACCAGCAGGCGCGGGATGAACAAGCCCGTCATCGCCGCCGTCAACGGCTTCGCGATGGGAGGCGGCTTCGAGACCGCGCTGGCCTCCCACCTCGTGGTGGCCGACGAGACCGCGCAGTTCGCGCTGAGCGAGGTGAAGGTCGGCCTGATCGCCGGCGCCGGCGGTGTCGTCCGACTGCCGCGAGCGATCCCCGCGAAGGTCGCGACCGAACTCATTCTCACAGGCCGCCGCATCGGTGCGGAGGAGGCCAAGGCTCTCGGTGTCGTCAACCGCATCGCCCCCGCCGGCCAAGCGCTGGAGGCGGCGAAGGCGCTCGCCGCGGAGATCCTCGACGGGTCGCCCACGTCCGTTCGCATCTCGCTCGAGGTGATGAACGCGACGCACGGCATCCCGGATGTGATCGACGCGGTCACCGCGCGCACCCCCGCCCTCGACGAGCTGATGACCAGCGCCGACGCGATCGAGGGAATCACCGCCTTCGCGACCAAGCGCAAGCCGGGCTGGAAGAACCAGTGACCCCTCCATCTTCACAACACACCACACGACCCGAAAGAAACGGATGACGACGATGTCAGACATCACGCCCGAGCGGCTCCGCTCACTGTTCCGCCCCCGCAGCGTCGCCCTGGTCGGCGCGAGCGACAAGTCCATGTTCTCGCAGATGGCGTTCGGCAATCTCGTGCAGTTCGGCTTCGGTGAGCACACTCACCTGGTGAACCCGCGCAACGATGTGGTGCACGGCCGGCCCGCGGTCAAGCGCATCGCGGACATCGACGAGCAGGTGGATGTCGCGTTCCTCCAGGTGCCGCAGGCCGTCACGCTGGACGCCATGACCGAGGCGGCCGAGGCCGGGGTGAAGAACGCCGTCATCCTGTCGTCGGGGTACGGCGAGGCCGGCCCCGAGGGCAAGCTTGCGGAGGCGGAGCTCGTGGCGCACGCCGAGCGGCTGGGCATGATCGTGCTCGGGCCGAATCACCTCGGTTTTGCGAACTTCGTGGATCAGATCCCGGTCACCGCTATCCCGGGGCTCCCACGCCAAGCGGGCCCGATCGCGCTTCTCTCGCAGAGCGGCGCCAGCTCGTCGGCGATGCTCGACTTCGCGACGATGTCGGGCAACGACCTGAGCTACATGGTCACCCTCGGCAATGAGGCGATGATCACCGCGGGCCACGCGCTTGAGTTCTTCGTCGAGGACGAGGCGACGAAAGCGATCGCGATCTTCATGGAGACCGTCCGGGAACCGGAGGTCTTCCGTCGCGCCGCCACGGCGGCACTGGAATCAGGCAAGGCCGTCGTCGTGCTCAAGGCGGGCTCCAGCCAGCTCGCCGCCCGCACGGCCGCAGCGCACACCGGCGCACTAGTGGGCGACGACCGCACGATCGACGCCATGTTCCGCGACCTCGGCGTGATCCGTGTCGACACGATCGAGGACATGCTCATCACCGCCGGCCTCGCGGCGCACACCGGGCCGCTCGCTGAGGGTGGCCTCGGCATCGTCTCGATCTCGGGCGGGGCATGCGATATCGTCGCCGACCGTTCTGAGGAGGAGGGCGTCGAGCTGCCCGCGATCACCGAGGAGACGCGCGCAGCGCTGACCGAGATCATGCCGGCCTACGGCACGATCCAGAACCCGCTGGACGTCACCGGCGCCGCCATCATCGACCCCACGATCTTCACCAGGAGCATCGAGGCGCTCGCCGCCGACCCGTCGATCGCGGCGGTCGCCGCCATCACCGGTCTGCCGTGGCAAGGCGATGGGCCGTGGCAGAGTCAGTATCTCGTCACCGCGATCGGCGCTGGGGCACAAGCTGCTGAACAGGCTACGGGCAAGCCGGCGCTGATCATGAACCAGGTGCAGCAGCCCGTCACCGAATACACCAAGGAGATCCTTCAGATCGGCGGCGTCTCGGCCGCCGTCGGCGGACTGGGCCAAGCGGTGACCGCGTTCGGCGGCGTCTTCCGCTGGTCGAAGGCCCGCCGTGAGCACCTCGCTGCTCGGGCCACGCAGCTGCCGGCGCTCGCCCTCGAGATCGCGGGCGACCCCTCCGGCGTGTGGTCGGAGCACGCGGCCCGCGAACTTCTCGCCGGTGCTGGAATCCCGGTGGTTCCTGCCGTCCTCGCTCAGTCGATGGAGGACGCGGTCGCGGCCGCGAACAGCTTCGAGGGACCCGTCGTACTCAAGATCGCGTCGCCCGACATCCTGCACAAGAGCGACATCGGTGGCGTGCGCCTCCGGCTTGAGGGAGAGGACGCGGTGCGCGAGGCGTACCGGGCGGTGCGCGGCGCCGGGGCCTCGGTCGACGGCGCTCGCATCGAAGGTGTCCTCGTCTCACCGATGCGCTCGGGCGGCGTCGAACTGCTCGTCGGTGCGGTGCGCGACCCCAGCTGGGGGCCGATGCTCGCGATCGCTCTCGGCGGCGTGTATGTGGAGGTGTTCGGGGACTCCGTGCTGACGCAGGTACCGGTCTCACCCGAGCGCGTCATAACGCTCCTCCGCGGGCTGAAGTCTGCACCCCTTCTCGACGGAGCCCGAGGCGGCGTGCCCGCCGACCTCGACCGGCTGGCCGAGGTGATCTCCGCCATCGGCGACGTCGTCCACGCCCTGGGCGACGACCTCGAATCGCTGGAGATCAATCCGCTGCGCGTGAACGGAGCCGAAATCGAGGCGCTCGACGCGCTCATCACCTGGCGTGCGGCCGAACTGGTCGGCTGAACGCATCCCGCCCGCGGAAACCGCTTAGGAGAAACAACTATGAAGACTGCTTTCACCGAACTCGTCGGAGTCCAGCACCCGCTCGTCGCCTTCGAGCGCTCCCCGGGGGTCGTCGTCGAGGCCTCCAAGGCCGGCGCCTTCGGCGTCCTCGCCGCGACCGCCTACCGGCCCGCCGAGCTCGACGCGCAGCTGACCTGGATCGAGGAGCAACTCGACGGACGGCCCTACGGCGTCGACCTGCTCGTGCCCGAGCAGAAGGTGATCGCCGACCGCGAGCACCTGGTCGAGAGCCTGCGCGCCCAGATCCCGCAACAGCACATCGACTTCGTCGCCTCTCTCATGGAGAAGTACGACATCCCGCCCTTGCCTGAGAACCGGAGGATGCATGACCCGACGAACGTCGACTCGAGCGTCGTCCCCGAGCTTCTGGAGGTCTGCTTCAAGCACGACATCAAGCTCATCGCGAACGCACTGGGTACCCCTCCTGCGGAGATGATCGCGGGAGCGCGGGCGAAGGGGATCCCCGTCGCGTCGCTCGTTGGTAAGCCGCAGCACGCAGAGCGTCAACTCGCCGCCGGTGTCGACATCCTCATCGCCCAGGGCTATGAGGCGGGCGGCCACACCGGCGAGATCGCCACCATGATCCTCACTCCGGAGATCATCGCTATGGCCGGGGACAAGCCCGTGCTCACCGCGGGCGGCATCGGCTCCGGACGGCAGCTCGCAGCCGCCCTGGCCCTCGGCGCCGCAGGTGGCTGGGCGGGTTCGGTGTGGCTCTCAACCGTCGAGGACGTGGCGGTCCAGGCGATCAAGGACAAGTTCCTGGCTGCCACCAGCTCCGACACCGAGCGCAACAAGACCCGCACCGGCAAGCCCGCCCGGCAGCTGCTGTCGGCATGGCACCGCGAGTGGGCCGCATCCGGTTTGCCCGCCCTCCCGATGCCGCTGCAGCCCATGCTCACGATCGAGGCGTGGGAGCGCATCGACGCGGCCTCCGAGCAGGGTCACGGGGGCGCGCTCGAGTTGGAGTCGTTCTTCGTCGGGCAGATCGTGGGAAGCTTCGAGAGCATCCGCACGACGCAGCAGGTGGTGGAGGACATCATCGGGGAGTGCGAGGCACGGCTTCGCACCGTCGGCGAACTGGTGTCCGTTCCGGCGAACTGAGAGCGTCCGCCGGGGGACGGTTCGGGGCCGTTCCCGGGCGACGGTCGCAGTCGGCGCAACAGAAGGAGGAAGCATGGAGGCGGTCAGCGCGCAGCAGTATCGCGCCGCGACGACGGGCGGTCTGCCCGAACCGGAGGAGATCGACCGGGGTCTGTGGTCCGTGCCCATGCCGATGCCGGGCGGCTTCCTCGCCTACTCGCTGAGCGTCGTCCACATGGACGACGACGATGCCGTGACCGTCGTGGACCCCGGCTGGGGCTCCGTGGAATCGCTCGACCGCCTGAGCGGATTCCTCCGGTCGATCGGATCGCGACTGGAGGATGTCGCCACCATCGTCGTGACCCACTCGCACCCCGACCACATCGGACTGGCCGACACCCTCCGCGACGCCAGCGGTGCCCGACTGCTGCTGTCCCGAGCCGAGCAGGAGTCGCTGGACGCCGATGGCTCCGCGGTGCCGGCTGACCTCCCCGAGCACCTCGACCGGTGGGGCGTGCCCGGCGTCCACGCCGACGCGCTCCTCGAACGCTTGTCGCACTCCGATCCGCGGCTCCGCCCCAGACGCGCCGACACGCTGCTCGAGGACGGCGACAGCCTCCCGATCGTCGGCGAGGAATGGACGGTGCTCGCGACGCCGGGGCACACCCCCGGCCACCTGTGCATCGTCGACGACCGGCGCCGGATCATCTTCTCCGGCGACCACGTGCTGCCGACGGTCTTTCCCGGCATCGGCCTCGGCGCCGAAACCGCTGCGAACCCGTTGAGCGAGTACCTGCACTCGCTCGAGAGGCTGGCCCTGTACGACGAGTACGAGGTCATCCCCGGCCACGGCTACCGCTTTCACGGCCTCGCCGCGCGTCGTCAGGCCGCCGCCGAGCACGCGCTCCGCCGCGCGCGCGAGGTCGCCGCGATCGTCGAGACCGAACACGCCGCCACCACCTGGGAGGTCGCCTCCCGCCTGACCTGGACCGGCGGCTGGGACGAGCTCGTCGGGGGAGTGATGCTCTACTCCGGCCTGATGCAGACCGAGATGTATCGCGACTTCGTCCTCGCCGGTGAACTGACGCGGTAGCCGGGAACATCGTGACCACTCCCAAGCCGCTCGACTCAGCGAGCACGATGAAAGAGTGGCTGTCGGATCCACGCGGCGCCTCGCTGATGCGACGAGCACTTTCCGAGGCCGCGGTGCCCGAGCAATTGCTCGAACCGGTGCTCGACTGCCCGTTGCAGATGGTGGTGGACCTCGCGCGCGGCCTCCTGCCTCCCGCGATGGTCCAGGAGCTGGTGTGGGAGGCGCGTTCAGACGTCGGGCTGGAATGGTGAGTCGCCAGAGCAGCGGAGCCCCCACAGAAGCCCCACAACTGCAGTAATCGAGAGCGGTGCAATGTCATCGAGAAGGCGCGGGATTCCGCGGTTTTCCGGGCATGCTGAGACTGATTAAGGAGCGGCGTCAGGGTTCAAATCCCTCCGTCTCCGCGCGCGTGCCGTTTTGGCCGGCGCAGTGCGAACAAAGGGGCAATGGGCGAGCGGGCTCGGAGAACAGATTGGCACTTCGAACTCCGACGCTGGGTTGCCTTGGCGCGCGGCTGAGCTACCAGTGGAGCAGGTATCGGACCCCGAGTTCCTGCAGATGGTCGTCGAATTGGTCGTCGTCGAGGCCGAGCGCCGAGAAGTCGGGTCCGTAAGCGACACGCACCACCCATGCCGCGAACGCGGTGTCGAAGCAGTAGCGCGTGGCGGCGATCGGATCATCGTGCCGAATGTCTGAGGCGATGCTGTGCAGGAGGCCGACGAACTGGTTTTCGAACTCTTCGCGGTAGGCGGCGCCGCGCGCCGCGACCTCGGCCACCGAGCTCGAGAGCAGCACGATCGCACGCAGAAACGGCGCGTTCTCCCGGAAACGCGCGCCGATTTCCCTGATCGCGCCACGAACAATTTCGGGTGGAGTCAGTCCCTCCCAGCGCTCGGTGCGCTCGAGTTCGGACTGGCCGGCGCGAACACGACCGAGTCCGTGCTCGTAGACCGCCAGGAAGAGGTCGTCTTTGCCGTCGACACGGTCGTAGATGAATCGCGGTGCGACACCTGCTGCCTCGCACACCGCGCTGATGGTGAAGCCCTCGTATCCGCTCTCGGCGAGCAGGTCCACGCCCGCGTCGAGGACCCGCGACCAGGCTTCCCGGCTGCGCTTCTGCATCGGCGGTCGGATCGGGGTGCTCGTGATTCCTCCAGAGTCGGCTCTTGACCAATTGTGGCACCTCGATATAGAACCGTAGTGGGCACTACGTTATTGGCTTTTTGCACTGATGTCACCCAGCCAACTCAACGAGGAGAAGCACAATGGGACGAAAAGGACGCGTCGTCGTCATGGGCGCGGGGCCGGCAGGAATGGCGGCAGCCCTCTCGATCGCGCAGACAGAGCACGATGTGGTGATGATGGAGCGGTACCCCGCCGCGCGACCGGCGGGCAACATCCTGAACCTGTGGCCGCCGCCCATCAAGGCTCTCGGCCTCCTCGGGGTGGACACCGTCGACCTGGGTGCGCCGTGCCAGTCCGAGTTCCGAAACGCTTCCGGCAGAGTACGCGCCGTGGTCCACCTCCCGCAGGAGGTCGTCGACCAGTACGGGGGCGGGTTCATCGGGATGCTGCGCCCCCAGCTCTACAGCCGGATGCTCGCATCCATCCCCGACGGCGTCCTTCGCACCAATACCCTGGTCGAGTCGTTCGACCAGGACGAGAGCGGGGTGCGCCTGACACTGGGCGACGGCAGCGTGCTGGAGGCCGACCTCCTGGTCGGGGCCGATGGAATCGACTCGCTGGTGCGTCGCACGCTGTGGGGTGACGCACCGAAACGGGAGCACAACCTCCACATCATCGGCGGCTTCACGTTCGATGACTCCCTCGACGTGCCCACCGGCCGTTGTGTCGTCTCCCACACCCGCACCATCCAAGGTAGTTGGACCTCTATCCGTCACGAAGGCCGCGCGGGGTTTCAATGGTGGGTCCTCTCGGCGCACGACGCATCCACACCATTCACCGGAGACCTGCACGAGACCGCGACGAAAATGGCGGAGGGATTCGCGTTCCCGCTGCCACAGCTGATCGCCGCCACCGATCCGGCGAACCTGCAGCGGTGGCCGATCCGCGACCGGCCGCGGCTGGAGAAGTGGTCGAAAGGACGAGCCACCCTCGTCGGCGACGCGGCGCACCCCACATCTCCATACGCGGCCTACGGTGCCGGAATGTCGATCGAGGACGGCTACTTCCTTGGGCGGCGCATCGCCGGAGTCGACATCTCGGACCAGGTGGCCCTCTCGGCTGCGCTCGAAGCGTATGAGGCGCCGCGTAAGCCGCACACCGCGTTCCAGGTCGACACTGCCTATCGCTTGGGCAAGGTCTTCCACCACATCCCGGCGCCTGCCCGTCCGATCAGAGACCTCTTCTTCGACCACAGCGGCTTCTTGCAGAAAGTGATCGGCGACAACACCCCCGGTGAGATCCTCAAGCAGCTCGACGAGATCGACGACGTCGAACGCGACTTCCGGGCGAAGAAGGGCTCACCCGCAAGCGCGTAGGCGCGTCGCTATCCACGCCTCTTTCGGCAATCGCTTCGCCGGGCCCGTCCGAACGCTTCCACCAGGCGAAAGCACAGGCCGCACCTGCGTCCTGATCGTCGTCCGAGTGCTAGCGTCGCCCGCATGACTGTGACCTCCCTCCTGGACATGCGCTTTGCGGCCGACCACCTCGAGGACGGGCCGCGCGCGCTGCTCGATATCCTCGCGGACACGCGTGCGTTCGACGGCTGCCTCGGCGTGCAGGTCGTCACGG
Source organism: Leifsonia sp. PARNA 1/14 (assembly GCF_055720965.1). NCBI lineage: Bacteria > Bacillati > Actinomycetota > Actinomycetes > Micrococcales > Microbacteriaceae > Leifsonia > Leifsonia sp. PARNA 1/14. The sequence goes on along the minus strand of NZ_JBVQSP010000002.1, from coordinate 159,511 downwards.
ACGTCACCGACCCCGCCCACGTGATTACGGTCGAGCACTGGGAGTCACTCGAACATGACGAGGCCTACCGCGCATGGCGGGCTGGGCCCGGCGCTTCGGGCTTAGGCGACTACTTGGCCGGCCCACCAACGCTGACACGGTGCACCGACGTCGTTTCACTCTGACGCTTGATGCCTTCACCCGGCTAGGCGGCAGTCGATGTCGCGCTCTCCAGACGACTCGTAAGTGGGGTGTCGGGGTCTTTGTGCCCGGATTTGCCCATCCTCCACAAACCCCGCGACGTCACCGGCGCGGCCGGGGGCGTCGGCTCAGGCGGAGCGCGATCGCGCCGGTGGTGATGCCGATCGCCGAGGCCCAGAGCATCCAGCTGACCGGCAGCCGCGAGCCGGTGTCCGCGAGGCCGGCGGAGCCGCTCGGCGTCGTGCCGGAGCCGTCACCCGCCCCGCCGCCGTCCGGCGGCGTCACCGGGGGAACGGCGGAGCCGGTCACGGTCACCGTGACGGTGGTGGTGGCGCACAGGTCCGGGTTCAGCTCGGAGCAGATCGTGTAGGTGATGGTGTCCGTCCCGGTGAAGCCGGGAGCCGGGGTGTACACGATCGCGGAGCCGACGACGCTCGCCGTGCCGTGGCCCGGCGGGGTCGCGATGACCGGGGCCGTGGTGGCGCCCTCATCGTTGTCCTTCACCGGGATGGTCACGGCGGTCTCGGCCGGCGTGGTCGCGGTGTCCGGGTTCGCGATCGGGTACACATCCACCGTGACCATCGCGGTGGCGCAGAGCATCGGGTCGCCGTCGTCGCAGACGATCACCGGGTAGCTCTCGGTGCCGGTGAAGCCGCGGCGGGGGCTGTAGGTCGTCTGCGCGCCGGTCACGTCCGCCGTGCCGGCGCGCGGCGGCTCACCGGGGATGTACGTCAGGGTCTGTCCGGCGTCGGGGTCCGAAGCGACGATGGTCCCGGTGACCGGAGCCCCGGTGACCGTGGTCAGATGCAGCGGCTGGGCGACGGGCGGGTGGTTGGCCGGAACGACGTTCACGGTGACGGTGGCCGTTGCGCAGAGCGCGGTGTCCGTGGGGGAGCAGCGCTGGTACACGAACGAGTCCGTGCCGGTGTAGCCAGGGGCGGGCGTGTAGGTGATGTTCCCGGTCGCGGCGTCGACCGTGACCGACCCGTGTGCCGGCGCCGTCACGAGGGCAGGTTCGGTCTCCGCGCCGAGGGAGTCGTTCGCCGCCACCGGGATCACGACGGGCGTGTCCTCCACGGCCTGCGCGGTGTCGTCGGCGGCGGTCGGGCGGATCGGCAGGAAGACGGACGAGGTGGAGCAGAGGACCGGGCTGCCGTCGTCGCAGACGGTGTACTCGAAGGTGTCGTCGCCGGTGAAGTCGACGTCCGACCGGTACACGAAGACACCGCCCGGGGCGATCACGGCCCTGCCGTGCGCAGGCTGGGTCGAGATCGTGTAAGTGAGGGTCTGGCCCGCGTCCGGGTCGGCGGCGGTGACGCGGCCGAAGAGCGCGACGTTCGTGAACCCGGGCTGGATGGCGGGGAACGCGTTCGGCGGGTTGTTCGCCGGCGGCGGCGTCGCGACGACGGTGGTGTCCGCCTGGCTGTCCGGGCTCGTCCCGTCGTTGTCGGCCGGATTCGGGTCCTGCGTGGTCGCGGTGGAGCTCGCGGTGTCGTGCAGCACGGTCCCGACGGCAGCGGCCTGGCTCACGGTGAGAGTGCGGGTGGTCGAGGCGCCGACGGCCAGCGCGCCGATGTCCCAGGTGACGGTCCCGGCGGCCACGGTCCCTCCGTCGGCGTCGACCACGCCGGTCACCTCCGCGGGCAGCCGGTCGGTGGCGGCGACGCCGGCCGCGTCGTCCGGGCCGGCGTTCGCGATGGTCAGGGTGTAGGCGACGTCGCCGTTCTCGAGCACGGTGGCCGGTCCGGTCTTCGTCACGGAGACGTCGGCGAACGGGACCGGCTCGTCGGCACACTCGGGCCGGGGCGCCCCGAAGTCGCCGGGCGGCCGGCTCGCGACGCGCACCACGTTCGCGATCGTGCCCGTCTGCACGTCGAAGATGCTGCCGGCGGCAGCCTGGCTCTCGACCTGGATGGGTGAGCCCGCCGAGTCGCCCGTGAACCGGCCCTGCACGCTGGTGGGTCCGGTGAACCGGTAGCCGCCGAATCCCGAGACGGTGCCGTCATCCGTGAGCCCGGTCGCTGCGAATGCGGCCTCGACCGACTGCTCCCAGCTGCCGTTGTTCGTGAACGAGCCGGAAGCGATGACGATGCCGGAGTTGGTCGAGCCGGTCGCGTTGTTCGCGAGCATGCCACCCGTGCGCACCCGGCAGGCGTTCGAGAAGGCCGCACCCCCGTTGATCGTCAGCGGCCCGGACACCTCCAGCGTCCCGGTGTTCTGGAGGCGACCGTTGAAGGTGGCGGCGCCGTTCACGATCGTGTCGCCGGTGTTGTTCAGGCTGGCGCCGGAGTTCTCGTTGAAGGCGCCGTCGATGGTGAGGGTGCCGGCGTTGTCGAAGGTGCCGGAGGAGGGGGAGAAGCCGCCGCTGACGGTCAGCGCGCCCCCGGCCGCGATCGTGAAGGTGGATGCGCCGTTCACGTTCAGGCCCGCGAACGTCGCCGTCCCTTCCACTCCGAGCGCGAAGCCGGTCCCGACGGAGACCGAGGGGAAGGCTGCGGTGCCGCCGGAGGCGACGACGACGGAGCCGGCCGCGTTGTTCATGTACGCCGGCTGCAACACCGCGCCCGAGGCGACGCAAAGGGTCGCGCCGGACGGGAGGGCGTCGATCCCGCCGCCGAACGTGCCGGAGGCGAGGAGCACGGTCTCTCCGGGTGCGAGCGACACGGAGGGCGCGGACGCATCGACGGTCCTGGTCGGGGTCGAGCACTGCGACGTGAAGGACGCGTTGGCGGGTTCGAGCGGGCCGGCCACCGCGAGAACCACCCCCACCGCGATGGCGGCGAGGGCTGCGAGGTGACTTCTGGTGCGCAGTCCGCCCATGGCGGGAAGTATTCCACCCGTTCGCCGCCGAATATAGCCCTGACCGGCGGAGGCCACGCGGCACCCGGGTCGCGGAGGGAACGCACCCTCTCTGCTTTCAAACGGGTGCCAACGCCTCGAATCCTTCCTTCAGACCCTCACTCACCCACCCCACCGGGCGCCACCGTGATCGCCTCGCGCAGCGCCGCGACCGCCGCTCCGCGCGCCCAGTCGACGAACGTGTGCCGACGCACGATGAGCCGGCAGTTCGCGGCCGTGCCGAACACGTGGGCCAGGAACTCCTCGCGGAAGCGGCGCTCGTAGAGGTCGTAGTCCATGACGCCCTCGCCGGCGATCACGACGACCTCCGGGCCGAAGAGGTTGACGGTGGTGGCGACCGCGGCGCCGATGGCGGTGCCCGCCCGCTCGAACGCCTCGACCGCGACGGGGTCGCCCTCGTGGGCGAGGCGGATCGCGTCGGCGAGCGTGAGGCTCGGATCGTCGTGGCCCTGCCGGACCGCGTCGCCGATCGCGTGGGAGGAGGCCACGGCCTCCACGCAGCCGCGGCGGCCGCAAACGCAGACCGCGTCCGACGGGCCGAGGGGGAGGTGGCCGATCTCGCCGGCGACGCCGTGGGCGCCGACGACGACGTCGTCGTTCACGTAGATGCCGCAGCCGATCCCCGCGCCGATCGTGATGATGGCGAACGAGTCCGCGTCCGTGCCCACGCCGAACCACTGTTCGGACTTGGCGAGGGCGCGCACGTCGTTCTCGACGATCACCGGGAGGCCGAGCCGCTCCGAGAGGCGGGCGCCGAGCGGGACGTGGCTCCAGCCGAGCAGCGGTGAGTCGCGGACGACTCCGTCGGTGTTGTCGATGTCGCCGGAGACCGAGACGCCCACACCGGTGAGGAACCGGGCGTCATCGCCGAGCTGGTCGATGAGGGTCGTCACCGACTTCACGATGGCCGTGATCGTCGCGTCCGGGGCGTGGCTCGTGAGCCGGCGGCGGGTGGAGCCGATCACTTCGTTGCCCAGGCTGACCGTGACGGCGAAGATCTCGTCGGCGTTCACCTTGACGCCGACGGCGATCATCGAGCGCGGGACCACGCTCAGCGGACGCACCGGCCGGCCGGGGAACGCGTGCTCGGCGTGCTCGCCGACGGTGACGAAGCCGTCCGCGATCAGCGGGCTGACCGTCTTGGTGACCTTCGCCTGCGACAGACCGGTGAGCCTCCCGATGTCGAGCCGGCTGACCGGGCCGTGCGTGATGATGCGCGTGAAGATCTCGGCGGACGCCGCCGTGCCCAGCACGGGACGCCGTGCCGTGTGTTCGGACATGCTCAAGGTCATCGTTGCACCTGATCTGTGTGGCGGGTCGTTTGGATGATCTTATTTCCAACGTGTTGTAACTCTCAATCCCAAATACCGCTGAGTTTTCAACGATCGGCGGCGACACCGACGTGTTCGACCACCGCAGATCGGCGAGATTATTGACAGCGGCAAAGAAATAGGTTTTGCTATAGACCACCCGCTCACGACCGCCCGTTCCGGCTCGGGGCGCGGACCAGATCACTTCTCGTAGGGAGTCTTCGATGACGAAGGATGCGGCCTCATGACGAGCGCTCCGCCCGTGGCCCCGGCGCCGCCGGCCGCTCGAGCCGCCGCCCCGGCGACCCCGAGGCGGGTGCCGCGCAACCGGCTGACGCTCGCGCAGCGCTGGAAGGTGGCGCTGCGGCGGCACTGGCAGCTCTACCTGCTCACGGTCCTGCCGCTCGCATACTTCGTGATCTTCAAGTACGTGCCGATCTCCAACGCGATCATCGCGTTCAAGGATTACAGCCCGGTGCTCGGCGTCTGGGGGAGCCCGTGGTCGGGCTGGACCAACTTCGCCAACATGATCCAGAACCCGGTGTTCCCGACGCTGGTCCAGAACACCCTGATCCTCTCCGGCTACGCGATCCTTGCCAGCTTCCCCATCCCGCTCATCCTGGCCCTCGCGCTCAACGAAGTCCGGCACCGATGGTTCCAGAAGACCGTCCAGATGGTCACCTACGCGCCGTACTTCATCTCGACCGTCGTCGTGGTGTCGATGCTGATCCTGATCATGGCGCCGCGGCTCGGGATCCTGAGCCAGGTGTTCGGCTTCTTCGGCGTCCCCTCGCCCGACTTCCTCGGCGACCCGGACTACTTCCGGCACATCTACGTCTGGTCGGACGTCTGGCAGACCGCGGGGTACTCCGCCGTGATCTACATGGCGGCCCTGTCCGGGATCGACCCCTCGCTGTACGAGGCGGCGAAGGTCGACGGGGCCTCCCGGCTCCGCAAGATCTGGCACGTCGACATCCCGGGCATCATGCCCACGGCCATGATCGTGCTCATCCTCAGCGTCGGCAACATCATGTCGATCGGCTTCGAGAAGGTCTTCCTGCTCCAGAACCCGCTGAACCTCGGCCAGTCCGAGATCATCGCGACCTACGTCTACAAGCTCGGCATCCTCAACGCGGACTTCGGCACGGCGACCGCCGTCGGCCTCTTCAACTCCGTGATCAACCTCGTGCTTCTGCTCATCGTGAACTGGGTGGCGAAGCGAATCAGTGGGAGTGGACTGTGGTAACCATCGAGAGCTCGAGACTGCGCCGCCGGACCCGCCCCGCGTCCGCATCCAAGAAGACGCGCCGCATCCGGGAGTCCGCCTCCGACCGCGCGCTGCTGGTCGTCATCTACCTCGGTCTGACGCTGGCCGTGCTCGTGGTCCTGCTGCCGCTGCTGTTCATCCTGGCCAGCTCCTTCTCGTCGCCCGAGGCGGTCACCGCGGGGCGCGTGCTCCTCTGGCCGGTGGACTTCACTCTCAAGGGGTACCAGACGGTTCTCGCCGACCACCAGGTGCTGCTGGGCTACGCGAACTCGCTGTTCTACATGGTCGCGGGCACGCTCATCAGCACCACGCTGACCGTCTGCATCGCCTGGCCGCTCTCGCGCCGCACCTTCATGGGCCGCAACGTGATCATGGCCCTGCTGCTCTTCACGATGCTCTTCAGCGGCGGCCTGATCCCGACCTACATGGTCGTGCAGAACCTCGGGATGCTCGACACCCGGTGGGCGCTGCTCCTGCCCCAGGCGATCGCGGTCTGGCAGGTCATCATCGCCCGCACGTTCTTCAAGTCCGCCATTCCCGAAGAGCTGGTGGAGGCCGCGTCGCTCGACGGCTCGAGCGATCTGCGCTTCCTCTGGAGCGTCGTGCTCCCGCTGTCCAAGCCGCTGATCGCCGTCATCGCGCTCATGTACGCGATCGGCCAGTGGAACGGGTTCTTCGACGCCCTGCTCTACCTGAAGAGCTCCGACCTGTTCCCCCTCCAGCTCGTGCTCCGGAACATCCTCGTGCTCAACGCCACCAATGGAGGCACGAACGACCTGGCCGCGCAGGCTCAGAACCAGGAGCTGGTCAACCTGCTGAAGTACTCGCTCATCGTCATCACGAGCGTCCCGGTCCTGGTCATCTACCCCTTCGTCGCCCGCTACTTCAACAAGGGCGTACTCATCGGATCCGTCAAGGGCTGACGCCGGCCTCCGCCGCGGCCCGACCGACCCGACTCCCACAGACCCACCACTTGCACCATCGCTGCACTGCTTTCCAAAGGAGGAAACACATGCTACCCATCACCGACAGCCACGCCCGCCGTCGGCGCCGGCTCGTGCGCACGCTCACAGCGGCGGCGAGCGGCCTCGCCCTGCTGGCGATCACGGCCTGCACCAGCACGCCGACCAACGCCGACGACAAGGTCGGCGGCACCGCGAACATCAGCGTCTTCGCTCAGCAGGGCACCGGGCAGGACCTCGCCACGAACGCGTTCACCAAGCAGCTCGAGAAGAAGTTCGACATCAAGTTCTCGTGGCAGACCACGACGCAGGACTCCTCCGTCGCGCCCGAGAAGCGCCAGATCCTGATGGCCAGCGGCGACTACCCCGACATGTTCCTCCTCATCCCGTGGGTGGACCAGTTCAACCCGGTGGATGTCGAGAGGCTCGCCAAGCAGGGCGTCGCGCTGCCGCTGAACGACCTGATCAAGCAGTACGCCCCCGACATCCAGAAGGTGATCGACACCAACCCGGACTACAAGGCGATGGTGACGTCGCCGGACGGCAAGATCTACGGCCTCCCTCAGCTCGCCGAGACGCTGCACATCCAGTACCCGTCGAAGCTGTGGATGAACACCGACTGGCTCAAGAAGCTGGGCCTCCAGATGCCCAAGACCACGGCCGACATGACCAAGGTCCTCCAGGCGTTCAAGAACGGCGACCCGAACGGTGACGGTACGGCCGACGAGATCCCGCTCAGCGGCGACTCGCACGACACGCTGATCCCGTTCTTCATGAACGCGTTCATCTACGACCCGCAGAACCCCGACAAGGGCATCCAGTCGACGACCGTGCTCAACAAGGGCAAGGTCGACATCCAGGCCAACAAGGACGGGTGGCGCAAGGGTCTCGAGTACATCAAGTCGCTGTGGGATGCGGGACTCATCGACAAGGGCGCCTTCACCCAGAACCCGGCCGCGCTGGCCCAGGAGGGCAACAACAACGGCTCGGTGCTGCTGGGGAGCGCGAGCGCCCTGCACCCGTACATCTTCGTCAGCCCCGGCGCCAAGGACGGCCGTGACAAGCAGTACGACGCGGTGCCGCCGCTCACGGGCCCGAACGGGGCGAACTTCGCGACCTACGCCTACGGGAGCACACCGGGCGCGACGTTCCTGCTGACGAACAAGGCGTCGAAGAACGACCAGGGGGCCGCCATCAAGATGGTGAACTACCTCTTCACCAACGAGGGCCAGCTCGACGGCAACTTCGGTCCGGAGGGCCAGGGCTGGTCGAAGCCCGCCGCAGGCGACCAGGCGCTCGACCCGAACGACAAGCCGCTGTTCAAGAACCTCCAGCTCTCGCAGGACGCCGCCAACGCCGTCCAGTGGGGCGCGCTCTCGACCTACAACCAGAACGAGGCGTTCCGCGGAGCGCAGGTCGAGCCGACCGACATCTACGACCCCTCGGGATACGAGCGTCGACTGTTCGAGGCCACCCAGCTCTACAAGGGCCACGAGGACACGAGCGCGATCTACCCGACGTGGAAGGTCTGGCCAGACCCGGCCAAGGCGACGCAGGTCGCCACCGAGCAGACGAACATCGACAACTACGTGACGCAGAACGCGCTGGCCTTCATCACGGGCTCCAAGAACCTCGACACCGACTGGAAGTCGTACGTCGCGGGCTTCGACGGGCTCGGGCTCAAGGACTACCTGAGCACGCTGCAGACGGCGTACGACAAGAGCAAGAAGTAGGCGCCTGACGAACTGCGGCCCGGTCCCGACGATGTCGGGGCCGGGCCGGAGTCGCTTAAGCGGTCGAGTCCTGCGTCGAAGTCATATGGAGCGAAGTGCACCGGTATATGCACTGTGCGACAGGTACATTCGAGTAGCTTATTTTCATCACTATTCCGATGGATAAATGCGTATCGCACTTTTTTCGGCCTACTTGAATAGAATCATTCGCGTAGCTGGATCCCGCAGAATTACCAATAGGAGCCTTCGTGGACGTCAGTGATGCGATTCTCGCCCTCCGCGGCGCCGGCATCCTCGCCGTGGCGGAGGACGCGCGCACGCTCCGCACTGCAGACGGGGAACGCATTCACGTCAACCGACGAACCACCCCGTCCGGAGCCGACCTCGAAGGTGTCCTCCCGGCGGGAGAGCGGATCCTCGTGCAGGTGAAACGGCTTACGCCAGCGCTACGGGAGAAGGCCATCCGAGACCACCGGATCATCCTCGCCGTTGGAGACAAGATCATGATCGACGGTGAGTTCGTGGCCGGTGAAGACCTCGCCCCCGAGGAGGAGCCTCGCCGCGGGCCGAAACCGTACGGTGAGTTCGCGGTCGCCCGGGCGTTCCTGTCCATCCCGCGTACGCGTCCGCTGGTACAGGAGGAAATCGCCGAACGCGCAGGCGTCCGCCAGCCGGCAGTCTCCAGCGCGCTCAAGAAGCTCGGCGACCTCGTCACCCGGACCCGTGTCGGCTGGCAGGCGACGAACCGCGGGGAGTTGTTCGACTACGCCGCCACCAAGTACCCCGGGGCCGGCGGCATCGCTACATATTGGTGGCATCATGACGACGTCCGAACACAGGCGACGACGATCGTCGAGCACACCGAAGCGGCATTGGTCGGCGGCGACATCGCCGCGTCGAACATCTCCGGCTGGCGGAAACCCGAGCACTTGCTCGTCTACCTCCACACCGGCATCGACCCAGCCCAGTACGGTTTCGTCGCCGCGACGCGCGACGATCACACGCTGGAACTGGTCGTCCCAGCGGATAAGACGTTGTGGGCGAGCGCACGGGCATTCGGCACCCCGGGGTACACCGACCCGGTGTCGACGTTCTTCGATGTCCGCCGGACAGGATTAACCGGTGACCAGGATGAGGCTGCGGACCAGCTGCGGAGGTCTGTCCTCGGTGGGGTGGTGGATCCGCGATGACCACCGCCTTCCTGGTGTCGACATCGGCAGAGGTGGTGGGTCACGCCTCGACGCGGCTCGTATTCTCACCGCGCTTTCGGTGCGGTTGGAGGCCCGGCGGGTGACGAATCCGCTGGTGGATGGCCGGATGCTGGCGTTCCTGATCAGAAAGCAGGTCACCGCGGCCTTGTAGCGCAGACCGCTTTCATGCTTTGACCCGGCTTCTTGGAGTTGTCGCAGACTATTCTCCTGTCGATGGCTGCGATCCTGGGCGCGAACCGGAGGTCCGGCGAGTTCTGGTCAGTCGATCGCGAACCGCTGCCGCAGGACCCGCAGCGCGGCCTCCACGTCGGCGCTGCCGCCGGCCTCGTGCCCGGCGCCCGGGAACTCGCGGAACCGCACCGGCGTCGCGTACGCAGAGACTGCGGTGCGCGCCGTCTCGGGCGGGCAGATGTCGTCGTCGAGTCCGTCGGAGATCCAGCCGGGAGCGGTCGCGTGCCGCGCCGAGGTGACCCCGTCGACGTACGCGAGCGTGCGGGCGACGGCGTCGGCGCGTTCGGGATGCTCGGTCAGGTACGCGCGCAGCTCCGTCCACGGCCCCTGCGCCGCGTGCTGCAGTGCCGTCGGCGCGTCGGTCAGGAACGGCGCCTGGGCGAGCACGGCGACCAGGCCCGGAGCGAGTGCTCCGACGCCGAGCGCGATGCCGCCGCCCTGGCTGTTCCCGATCATCGCGACGCGCGAGGCGTCGACGCCGTCGAGCTCGCGCACCGCGTCCACGGCGCGCGTCACGTCGACCAGCACGTCACGGTAGTAGTAGTGCCACGGGTCCTCGATGCCGTCCAGGAGGTGGCCCGTGCTGCCTCCACCCTGGCCGTGGGTGTTCACCGTCAGGTGCGCGTAGCCGGCGGAGGCCCAGGTCAGGTCATCGAACGGCGAGAGCCGTCCTGCGCCGTAGCCGTTGGCGTGGACGACCGCGGGAAGCATTCCTTCGCGGTTCCGGGGGAGCCGCAACCAGCCGGAGACCGTGCGGCCACCGGAGCCGGCGAAGGAGAAATCGTAGACGTCGATCGTCGTCAGGAGGGTCTCGACGGGGACCGCGCGCGGCGCGACGCTGTGCCGGCGAGCGCGGTCCAGAGCGTCGGCCCAGAAGTCGTCGTAATCATCGGGCGTCGGCAGCGGTTCGGTGCCGAGCACGGCGGGGCACGGGCCGCCGGTCATCGCGGCAGCCCTCCAGTGCGCCCGGCGAGGGCGTCCGCATCGAGGCGGACGTGGCCCTCGCCGGGCGACACGAGGTCGCTCCGATCGCGGCCGCTGTCGGTGATCGAGTCGCCGACGAAGACGTATCGGGCGAGGTGGGGCATGGGACTCCTCAGGTCGTCACTTGGTGGTGTACTGCAGGACGTCGTTCCGGAGGACGTCCCCCGAGACCTTCTTCACCAGGATGGTGTGCTGCCCGGCGCGCAGACCGGTCACGCTGAACAGCTTCTGCCCGGTGCGGCGGCTGTCCGAGTGCGTGTCGACCGTCTTGGCGAGCGTGCCGTCGACGTAGACCTCGGCCGTGCCCTGGTCGGGAGCGGTCGGTCCGATCCACGAGACGCCCGTGCCGGTGAACGTCAGGCCGACCGTGTCCCCGTTCGTGGTCGTGGCGTGGACGTCGTCGTGCGCGTCCCCGCGGAACTGGAACCCGAGCGAGACGGTGCCGTTCGCGAGGCCCGCGAGATACGCCGAGGCGATCGTCACGGTCGTGCCGGAGACGGTGTAGTCGGTGCCGCGCTTCAGCGCCGTGCCGTCGCGCACGATGCCGGCGAGCTCGCTGCCGTCGCGCTGCAGGGTCACCGTGACGTCGGCGGGCTTCGCCTTGTCGAACACCGCGGTGTCGGGGTCGAGCAGGCTGGCCAGCGTGACGTCGAGCTTGTCGAGCAGCATGAACTGCCCCGACTTTTTGACCACGCGCAGGGTGTGCGAACCGTTCGGGAGGCCGCTGGCGCTCCACACCGCCTGCTGGGTGAGGCGCGGCTGATCGGAGCCGCGGCTCGTGTCCACGGTCTGCTGGAACTGGCCGTCGAGGTAGACGTCCACCGAGCCCTGCGACTGGTCGAGCTCGGTCACGTAGTCGATGCCCGTGCCCGTGAACGTGTACTGGAACGACGAGCCGTCGCCCTCGGTGTAGTGCACGTCGTCTTGGTAGTCGCCGAGTCCGCGGCCTCCACTCTGACCCCAGCTGCCGGTGTAGGTGATGCCGGAGTCGCTGTCGTTGACCGCGACGACCCGGCCGGATGCGGGAGGCGTCGGCACGGTGCCGGTCGACGAGTCACCGACCGCGACCTGCAGCGGCTGGGTCGTCGCCACGACCTCGTTGCCGCCGTTGCGCGTCCACTGACCCGCGTAGTTCACGCGCAGGGCGTCGTCGTTCAGCGCGACCGTCGTGCCGCTCTGCGGAGTCACCCGCAGCAGGCGGACGCCGTGGATCGGCACGGTCTTGCCGGTGAACCCGGTGGTGAAGGTGCCGAGGTCCTTGCCGGCCCACAGATCGCGGACCTTCGCCGGCCCGCCCAGGCCGAGGTCGGACCAGTTGGCGGTGATGTCCGACTCGGTCGGGCTGAGGTTGAACAGGGCGACGGTGTAGCTGCCGTCCGCGTTCGGCGCGTACCAGACCTGCTTGTTGGTGGAGGTCGACACCGGCTGCGCGGGCGTGCCCGCCTGGTCGACGGCCACGACCTCCTTGTTGGTGAGCAGGTCGACGCCGAACTGGTCGAGCTTGGTCAGGTCGTTGCCGACGTACATCGGCGCCGCCGAGATCGCCCACAGGGTGGTGGCGGTGCGGCGCTCGTCCTGCGTGAGGCCGTCCATCGTGCCGTTGCCGACGTCGAGTGAGTCGAAGTCGTTCCAGCCGCCGTTGCCGGCGTAGCGCCACCAGTCGGCCGCCCGCGGGAACAGGCGGGCGATGTTGCTCCACTGTGTGAGCTGGACGCCCGGGGCGTACGCCTCGACATCCCACTCCACGCGCCAGCCGTTCGCGTACTGCTTCCAGGTGTCGGCGTAGTTGATGTCGAGCGCCCACGACAGCTCGAACCAGATGCCCTTGGCCTTCAGCGCCTTCGACCAGGCTGCGACGTCGTCGCGGGCGTCCACCGAGAGGTCGCTGATGCCGGAGCCCGGGGTCACGCTGTCGAACTTGACGAAGTTCACGCCCCACGCGGCGAGCTGGTCGACGATGGAGTCGATGTATTTCTGCGCGCACGGGTTCGAGAAGTCGAGACGGTAGCCGATCTTCCAGTAGTCGGCCTGCTGCACCGGCTGCTTGACGATGTCGTGCGTGGTGCAGCCCGGCGCGTTCGCGATCGGGTACGCCGCCTCGTACACCGCGGGAGAGATGCCCGGGATGAAGTACAACCCGAACTTCTGGCCGTTCGCGTGCACGTGGTCGATCACCTTCTTCAGCCCCTGCGGGTACAGCGTCGCGCTCGGCACGGGCCGGCCGTTGGCGTCGACGCCGTCGTTCCAGCCGGAGTCGACGTTGATGTAGTCGTAGCCGGCCTTGCTCAGCTTCGCCTTCATGGCGTCGGACTGCGCGATGATCTGGTCGGCGGTGATCCACTTGCCGTTGCCGCTGTAGACCTGCATGGAGTAGCTGCTCCAGCCCATGTAGGGCTTGACGGCCCACGGGTCGGGGGTGGCCGCCGGTTTCGGGGTCACGCTGGGCGTGGAGGTCGGCTTCGCTGTGGAGGTCGGCTTCGCTGTGGAGGTCGGCTTCGCTGTGGAGGTCGGCTTCGCCGAAGGCTTCCCGGTCGCCGTCGGCGTCGGAGTGCTGGTCGCCGCGGTCGTCGGCGGAGCGGTGGGGGTGGGCGTTCCGGTCGGGGTCGCCCCGGCGGGAGCCGCCGCAGCCGCCACCAGCCCCAGCGCCGCGAGCGTCGCGAGCAGGGCGGTCAGCCCCCGCCGCGAGCGTGTCTGGCCTGTCATACGTTCTTCCTCTCTGAAGCGCTCGAGCGCAACAGTGCGCGCGAGCGTTTATGTGGTGGGCCGTCTGTGACTGGAGCGATCGCGCGCCGGGTCAGGGCACTCGCACGAGATCGAACAGCATCGCTTGTTGGGGGTTGAGAGTGGGCAGCGGGACGCCGGCGACGGCGAGGACGGAGCCGGGGACGACGACGCCGTCGGCGCTCGTCGCGGCCGTGACCCAGGCCGGGTCGGCGCTCTGGTGGCGACTGGCCGGGCCGAAGTCGTCGCGCACACGCACGGAGTAGCGCGCCTCGGCGTCGAGGCCGGGGAGGCGCACCCGGCCGGACTGGCCGGGTGCGGAGGTGCTGAGCCGCGCCCAGGTGAAGACGGCACGGCCGCCGTCATCGGCGACGATGCCGGTCAGCAGCGTGGTCTCGTCCGCGAGGTCGGCGTTCACGACGCGGCCGGAGTGGATCAGGCCGCGCAGCTCGCGGTACGCCGCGCCCCAGCGCGCGATCTGCGTGAGCTGCTCGTCGTCGGCCTCCTGGAGGTCCCACTCGATGCCGGCGTGCGCGGTCAGCGCGACGATCAGCCGGAACGCCAGGTCGGTGCGCCGCGACGTCGTGTGCGAGCGCTCGGCGCCGAGGTGCGAACCGATCAGCTCGGGAGGCAGCAGCATCCGGGTCCACCGCTCGATCTGGAGGCGCTCCACCGGGTCGTTGCAGTCGGACGCCCAGACCCGGTCGGTGCGGTCGAGGATCCCGAGGTCGACCCGGCCGCCGCCTCCGGAGCAGGTCTCGATCTCCAGCCCGGGGTGCCGCGCCCGCAGGGTGTCGAGCATCCGGTAGAGCGCGAGGGTCTGCTCGTGGACGGCGGGCCGGTCGACGCCGGCGTAGCCGCTCACGGCCTCCGACAGGTCGCGGTTGTGGTCCCACTTGATGTAGTCGACGCCGTACTCGGCGACGATCGCGCTGATCCGCTCCAGCACGTATGCGTAGGCGTCCGGCCGCGTGAGGTCGAGCACGTACTGGTCGCGCGCGGTGGCGCCGAGCGCCTGCCGCGGGCCGAGCACCCAGTCGGGATGCGCGCGCGCCAGATCGGAGTCGAGGTTGATCATCTCGGGCTCGAACCAGAGCCCGAACTCCATGCCGTGCGAACGAACGATGTCGACCAGCGGGCCGAGGCCGTCCGGCCAGACGGAGCGGTCCACGATCCAGTCACCGAGCCCGGCGTTGGCGTCGCGGCGGCCGTGGAACCAGCCGTCGTCCAGCACGACGCGCTCCACGCCCACGCGCGCGGCGCGCTCCACGAGCGCGGTGAGGCGGCCGAGGTCGTGGTCGAAGTACACGGCCTCCCACGAGTTCAGCGTGAGCGGGCGCGGCTTCGCCGGGTGCGAGGGGCGGGCGCGCAGTCGACGGTGGAGGCGGTCGGCCAGCCCGTCGAGCCCGCCCGCCGACCAGAGGAACAGCGCGGTCGGGGCGACGTAGCTGTCGCCGTCCTCCAGTGCGATCTCTCCGGTGCGGAGGCCCTCGCCCACGCCGAGGACGGACGAGAACGGGCCGGCGCCTTCGGTGAGTCGCTCCACGAGGTATTCGGCGTCGCCGCTCCAGGCGAGGTGCGTGGCCCACGCCTCTCCGCGGCGGAAGCCGAGGTCCTCCGTGCCGGCGACGACGAGGAACGGCGCGTCGTGACCGGGCTTGCCGCGCCGGGCACGTCGGAGGTGACTGCCGAAGAAGAGCGGGCCGCGCTGAGGTGCCCGCTCCCGGCACCACTTGCCGGTGAAGTCGAGGATGTCGGTGGCGCGCTCGGGCACGGGCAGCAGGACGCGGAGGGCGTCGAGCGTGTACGGCCCGGCCGTCGCGTCGGTGGAGAGGGCGGCATCCCGGGTGACGGTGACGTCGACCGCGAGCACGCCGAACCGGTCGAGGGCGATCGACATGGTCGAGCGCAGAGCGGTGATCTCGTCGACGAGGTCGATCTCGATGCGTCCGCCGAGGTCGCCCGCCCCGCCGTCGGTCTCGTGCCGCACGGCCACCGTGTGCGGCCGGGGAGTCGTGGCCGCGCCCGCGGCGTGCCCCTCCTGCGCGGGCGTTCCGGCCCAGCCCTCGTACTCGCTGGGCCACAGGCTGAACGACCGGGGGACGTCGGGGGAGTTGTTGAGCACGGCGGGTCCGCCGCTGTCGCGCAGGGCCTCCGCCGCGTCCCCGTCGAGCGGGCCGAGGTCGGCACCCCAGTGCAGCACGCGTGGCACTCGCCCCTCGGTGTCGAGGACGAAGGAGGTGCCTGCAGCGCGCAGGGCGAGTACGGCGCCGTAGCCGTCGAGCATGGATGGCTCCTCGGAGAATGGATTGCTTGACACTGTCAATAAACCATGCCTACTGTGTGATCTGCAACCCCGCCCCGCGATTTCCGGTCCGGCTCACGGACGTGGATCCGCCTCCCTTCATCGGTGAACGGACAGTCAGACGCACATGACGAAGAACACGCTGCAGCTCGCCTGGTCGGCGCCCGCCGCCCAGTGGGAGGAGGCCGTGCCGCTCGGCGACGGCCGCCTCGGCGCGATGGCGTTCGGCGGCGAGACCGGCCGCTACCAGGTGAACGACGCCACGATCTGGTCGGGCACCCCGGAGATCGCGGGGGAGGAGCTGCGCCGCGTCCTCGCGGGCGGCGCCGGCCCCGAACGGTTGCGGCAGGTGCGCGCCGCGCTCGCGAGCGGGGACACCGCCGAGGCCGAGCGCCTCCTCCTCACTTTCGAGGGCCGGTACTCGCAGGAGTTCCTGCCGCTGGCCGACCTGTTCGTCGCGCTGCCCGGGGCGATCCCGGTGGCCGGCGAGCCCGCGCGTGTGCTCGACCTCGACGAGGCCTACCTGGAGGAGCGGCTGGAGGTCGGTGGCGTCGCCGTGCGACGCATCTCGCGGGTCGCCGGGCACGCGCTCGTCGTCGAGATCGAGGCGGACGGCCCGCTGCCCGAGGTGCGGGTGAGCCTGACCTCCCCACTGCGGGAGCTCGGCCGCCGCAATAGTGACCGCCGCAGCGGCGACGGCGAGCTCGGCCTCGACCTGGCCGTCCCGGTCGACGGTGCGCCCCTCCACGAACAGTCCGTCGTCCCCGCCCTGCGCTACGCGGAGCCGGGCGACGGAACCTATGACGGCTTCGCATCCACGGCCCTTGGTGTGCGAAGCGACGGCACGGCCGAATCCGACGACTCCGGTCTGACGATCCGTCATGCCAGTCGGCTGTCGATCGCCCTCTCGTCGTCGTCCCGCGCTGAGTCGTGGTGGGCCGGCGCAGACGACGAGTGGCGGAGCGTCTCCCATGGGACGATCCGCAACCGCGCGCGGGAGCGCGTTCTCGTCGCCCTTGGCGAGAACATGTCCCCGTCCGTCGCCGGCGTTCAGCGCCGTGCGACCGCGCGGTTCGCGATCGGCGGCCGGCGTGCCGGCCGGTGGGATGTGCAGAAGGATGTGCTCGACGGTGACGACGACGGCCTCCGGGCGACGGTCGCGGCCGAGTACGGGCGCTACCTCCTCGAGTCGTGCTCGACCCGGGGCGGCCCTGCCGCCAACCTGCAGGGCATCTGGAACGGCGAGCTGCGGCCCGCCTGGTCCTCCAACTACACGATCAACATCAACACCGAGATGAACTACTGGGCGGCCGGGCCGCTCGGACTCACCGCAGCGGCCGAGCCCCTGATCTCGCTGGTCGAGCGCATCGCGCGCACGGGCCGCGACGTCGCCCGCGAGCTCTACGGCGCGCGGGGCTGGGTCGCGCACCACAACAGCGACCTGTGGGGCTGGAGCCTCCCGGTCGGCATGGGGCACGGTGCGCCGAGCTGGGCCATCTGGATGATGGGCGGCGTGTGGCTGTGCCACTCGCTCTGGGACCAGTACGAGTTCACCGGCGACGAAGTACTCCTGCGCGACCGGATCTGGCCGCTGCTGCGCGGCGCAGCCGAGTTCTGCCTCGACTGGCTGCAGGTCGACGCCGACGGTGTCGCGTACCTCGCGCCCTCCACCTCCCCGGAGAACCAGTACGTCGGTGCCGACGGAGGCCCTCGGGCGCTCGGCCTCACGGCGACGATGGACCTCGAACTGATCCGCGCCCTCTTCGAGCGGGCACTGGTGGCGATCGACGCGATCGATGCCGACACTGATGCCACCCTGCGGCGAGAGGTCGTGGATGCCCTCCGCACGATCCCCGAGCCCCGTCTCGGCTCGGACGGCCGGCTGCTGGAGTGGTCGGCGGAGGTCGCCGAGCACGAGCCCGCCCACCGTCACCTCTCCGCCCTCGTCGGCGTCTACCCGCTCGACCTCATCACTCCGGAGGCGACCCCCGCACTCGCGGACGGCGCGCGTCGCTTCCTCGACGCGCGCGGCCCCGGGGCGATGGGCTGGTCGTGGGCGTGGAAGATCGCGCTGCGGGCCCGGCTGGGTGACGGCGAGACCGCGCACGAGCTGCTGCGCGAGGCGCTCGCCCCGTACAGCGGCGACGCCCGCCGGCACGGCCCGGTCGATGGCTCCGAGTGGGGTGGCCTCCTCCCGAACCTGTTCAGCACGCACCCGCCGTTCCAGCTCGACGGAAACCTCGGCTTCCCCGCGGCGATCGCGGAACTGCTGCTGCAGAGCCACGGCGGTCGCGTCCACCTGCTGCCCGCGCTCCCCGCGGCCTGGCGGGAGGGCGGCGTCGAGGGCCTCCACGCCCGCGGTGGCATCGTCGTCGACCTGAGCTGGTCCGACGGTGCGCTGCGGGAGGCCGTGCTGCACAACCCCGGCACGACCGAGCGCCGCGTTCCGGTCCGCTCCGGCGCCTCCGATTTCGAGGTGCTCGTGCCGGCCGGGGGAACCGCCGCCGTCACCGTCCCGGAACCCGTATTCTGATCGGGCGATGGACATGAACGACGAGGTGAAGACGCGGACGGCGCTGCTCGGCTCGTCATCCGACGCTGCCACGCGGGTGTTCACCACGATTCTCACCAGGAGCCCGATCAGCCGGATCGACGTGGCCAAACTCACCGGGCTCTCGCAGGCCGCGGTGACCAAGGCCGTCGCCCCGCTGGTCGCCGTGGGGCTCCTCAACGACACCCTCGGCCCGACCTTGACGGGCTTGCCCGGCCGGCCCGTGAGTCCCGTCGCGCTCGTGCCCGACGCGGTCGTGACGCTCGGGATCAAGGTGAACGCGGACGAGCTCGTCGGCGTCGCCACCGACCTCACGACCCGCATCCTCGCGTCGGAGCGGCTGCCGCTCACCTCGCACGCGCCGGCGGAGGTCGTCGACGCGATCGTCGAGCTCTGCGCGCTCCTCGAGACGGGTCTCGACGGCCTGGGGCCGCGGCTCGCGTCCGTCGGCGTCGCGGTGTCGGGTGACGTCGACACCGAGAAGGGCGTCGTCCGCGATTCCGTGCTGATGGGCTGGAAGGGCGTCGAACTCGGGACGGTGCTCGAGGAGCGGCTCGGGCGGCGGGTCGTCGTCGAGAACGACGTGCGGGCGCTCACGATCGGCGAGCACTGGTTCGGCGTCGGGCTCGGCACGAACTCCTTCGCGATCGTGACCATCGGGCGCGGCATCGGTTCCGGTCTCCACCTGAACGGGGAGGTCGTCGAGGGCGCCTACGGAGTGGCCGGAGAGATCGGCCACCTCCCGCTGACGTCGCTCGACAAGGTGTGCCCATGCGGCCGCCGCGGCTGTGTGGAGGCGGTGGCCTCCACGACCGCCATCGTGGCCGCCGTCTCTGCCGCCCACGGCCGCCCGGTCACCATGGGCGAAGCGGTGGAGCTGCGGAGGGCCGGGGACGCCGCCGCCGTCGAGGTGTTCGACGAGGCCGGCCGGGTGATCGGCGCCGCGATCGCGAGCCTGGTCAACCTGGTCGGTCCAGAACTCGTCGTGATCGGCGGTGAGGGCGTGTCCGACTTCGATCTCATCGAGGAGCCGCTGCGCAGCTCGTACGCCGAGCACGTGTTCGCCTCCGCCGATCAGTGCGAGATCGCCGTGCGCCCGCACACCTTCGAGGACTGGGCGCGGGGAGCCGCGGCGACCGCGATCCGCGCGCTCGTGGTCTGAGTCGTCGCCGGTAAGGGCAGACCTAGACCCGGCGGACAGACTCTCTCTCGATCACCGGCATCGGGATGAGGTGGCGCGTCGGCGTTCGGTCGCCGGCGAGCGCCAGCTCCATCGCGGTACGCCCCATCTGCTCGTACGGGATGCGGGCGGTCGAGAGCGCCGGGCGCAGGATCGAGGCGAGGACGTCGTCGTCGAAGGAGACGATCGAGACGTCGTCGGGGATGCGGACGCCGACCTCCTGGAAGGCCTGGTAGACGCCGAACGCGACGTTGTCGTTCAGGCAGATCAGGCCGGTGAAGTCCACGCCGCTGTCGAGGAGTTCGCGGGCGAGCCGGTAGCCGGTCTGCGGCTCCCAGTGCCTGGCGTGCAGGTCGGCGACCAGGGTGAGGCCGTGTTCGGCGAGCACCGCGTCGATGCCGGCGAAGCGGTCGAGGATGGTGACCGACTCCTCGACGGGGAGGATCTCAGGGGCGATGCGGCCGATGAGGGCGATGCGGCGGTGGCCGGCGTCCACGAGCAACTGCGTCATGGCCGCCCCGGCGGCCCGCTCGTCGGGGAGGACGACCGGGTAGTCCGTGGTCGTGGTGGCGTTGAGCATCACGACCGGCGCGTCGTCGGGGAGCGCGGGGAGGGCCACCTGGCGCGCCGCCATCGAGCCGAACACCAGGCCTGCCGCCCGGCTGTCCACCATCGCGTCGAGCACGCCACCGAGTCGCTCGGGGTGGTGGCCGGTCTCGGCGATCAGGACGGTGTGCTCGTGGTCTTCGGCGACGTCGAGGAGGCCCCGGATCATCGCGGACGCGTAGCGGGTCAGCGTGACGTCGTCCGAGACGAAGCCGACGATCGGCGCCTTGCCGAACCGGAGTGTGCGGGCGGCGGGGTTCGGCCGGTAGTTGAGTTCTTCGGCGATCCGGCGGACCCG
Organism: Leifsonia sp. PARNA 1/14; assembly: GCF_055720965.1. Taxonomy (NCBI): domain Bacteria; kingdom Bacillati; phylum Actinomycetota; class Actinomycetes; order Micrococcales; family Microbacteriaceae; genus Leifsonia; species Leifsonia sp. PARNA 1/14. The sequence goes on along the minus strand of NZ_JBVQSP010000002.1, from coordinate 139,113 downwards.
CTCGGCCGTCTCGGGTGAGAGTCGGGTGCCCGGCCGGTCGTTGAGGATGAGGCTGACGGCCGCCTTGGACAGGCCCGCTTTAGCCGCGACGTCGGCGATCGTCACCCTGTCGGCCATCCGGCGTCTCCTCTGTTCTGCGGATCATTCAAGCAGGAAATTCTCCCGCAGCGCTTGCGCGGACCTCATCCTATTGCTATTTTCGACCGTGCTAAACGCATTCAGCAGAATGCTAAACGCATTCAGCACCAAGACCCGCACCCGCAGGTCCGACCGATCACATATCCAATGGAGGATCACCATCGTGAGGAAGACAACCCGCCGGGCGCTCGTCGCCGCGGCCATGGTCGCGGCCACCGCGACGCTCGCATTGACCGGCTGCGCCAAGGGCGGCGCCGGTACCGGTACGTCCGGCGGCCAGATCGTGATGTGGACGCACAACGCCGGCAACAAGGCCGAGCTGGGCGCGATCCAGTCGATCGTCGCCGATTTCAACAAGTCCCAGTCGAAGTACACCGTCAAGGTGCAGGCCTTCCCGCAGGACTCGTACAACCAGTCGGTCACGGCCGCCGCGGCCTCCAAGAAGCTGCCCTGCATCATGGACATCGACGGACCGAACGTGCCGAACTGGGCCTGGGCCGGCTATCTCGCTCCGCTCACGGGGATGGATTCCACGCTGTCGAAGTTCCTGCCCTCGACAGTCGGCACCTACGACGGCGCCACCTACTCCTACGGGTTCTACGACGTCGCCCTGGCGATGATCTCCCGCAAGTCGACGCTCGACGCTGCGGGCATCCGCATCCCGACGGTCGACAAGCCGTGGACGCAGACCGAGTTCCAGGACGCGCTAGACAAGCTCAAGGCCTCCGGCAAGTTCGCCTACCCGGCCGACTTCTCCACCGGTTCCACCGGGGAGTGGTGGCCGTACGCGTACTCGCCGTTCCTGCAGAGCTTCGGCGGCGACCTGATCGACCGCGACGGCTACAAGACGGCCGACGGCGTGCTCAACGGGGCGAAGGCCGTCGACTGGGCGAAGTGGTTCCGCGGGCTGGTCACCAGTGGCGACATCTCCGCGAAGTCGGGCGCCGACCCGGTGGCGGACTTCGTCAACGGCAAGACCGGCATCCTCTACGACGGAGGCTGGGCGGCCGACCAGGTGCGTACGGCGCTGAAGGACGACGCAGTCTTCCTCCCGTCGGTCGACCTCGGAAAGGGTCCGAAGATCGGCGGCGCGTCGTGGCAATGGGGCGTCTCCAAGACCTGCGGCGACACCGCGGCTGCGCTGGCGTACATGAAGTTCGCCGCTGCGGACAAGTACGTGGCCCAGGTCGCCAAGGCCACGGGCACCATCCCCGCGACGGACGCCGCGGCCGCGCAGGTCCCGGGCTACCAGCAGGGCGGAGAGAACGCGATCTTCCGCGAGTTCTCGAAGAAGTTCGCCGAGGTGCGGCCGGTCACGCCCGGCTACCCGTTCATCGCGACCACGTTCACCAAGGCGGCGCAGGACATCCTGAACGGCGCCGACCCGAAGTCGACCCTCGACCAGGCGGTCAAGGACATCGACGCCAACCAGAAGTCGAACAACTACTTCAAGTAGCCGGCATGACCGGGTCCGGGAGCTCCCTCCCGGGCCCGGTCGGGCTGACGGACAAGGACGTCACCATGAGCACCATCACCAGGTCGGCAGCGCCCGCCGAGCGCGCCGCCTCAGAATCCCCGCGGACCGACCGGCGCAAGCCGGCCACGGCGGGCGGCAAGAAGGAAGGCATCGTCGGGTGGGTCATGCTCGCCCCGGCTGCCGTCCTGATCGTCACCTTCCTGCTGATCCCGATCGGGCTGACCTTCGGACTGGCCTTCACCAACGCCCGGCTGGTGTCGCCGGAACCCGCGCACTTCGTCGGGCTGGACAACTTCGTCGCCCTCTTCACCGACGACACGTTCTGGGCGTCGCTGCGCAACACGATCATCTTCACGGTCGTGATCGTGCCGCTTCAGTCGACGCTTGCGCTCGTGCTCGCGGTGCTGGTGAACTCCAAGACGCGCGGCACGACCTTCTTCCGCACGGTCTACTTCCTGCCCGTCGTGACCTCCATCGTGGTGGTCTCGATGCTCTGGCTGTTCCTCTATCAGAAGGACGGCCTGATCAACGTGCTGCTGTCCAAGGTCGGCATCCAAGGCCCCGATTGGCTCGGCGACCCGCACTGGGCGCTGCTGGCGATCATCCTGATGTCGGCATGGCAGGCGATGGGCTTCCACATGATCATCTGGCTGGCCGGTCTGCAGACCATCCCGGCCGAGTTGTACGAGGCGGCCGCGCTCGACGGCGCCTCGCGCTGGCAGCAGTTCGCGCACGTCACCTGGCCGGGGCTGCGCGCGACACGCACGTTCATCCTGATCACCATCACGATCGCCGCGTTCGGACTGTTCTCGCAGGTGCAGATCATGACTCAGGGCGGCCCACTCAACTCCACGACGACCCTCGTCTTCCAAGCGGTGCGCAGCGGATTCCAGCAGCAGCAGACCGGCTACGCGTCGGCGATCTCGCTGGTGTTCTTCGTGCTGGTGCTGGTCGTCACTCTCACCCAGCGATTCCTCACCCGTGACAAGGAGGCCAGGCGATGACCGACACCATCCGCGACGTCGCGGACATCGAGACGCCGCACACCATCGAACCGACCCGGCGCCGCCGCGGCGTCTGGCGGGCGGCCCTGATGCTCGTCCTCAAGATCGCCCTCGCGCTCGTCTTCGGGCTCCCCCTCGTCTTCATGATCGTCTCGAGCTTCAAGCCGGACGCGCAGATCTTCGGGGACCTCGGCGGAATCCAGGCGTTCCTCCCGGTCGGGAAGATCAGCCTGGACAACTACGCCGGGGTGTTCGACCGCGTGCCGTTCGCGCAGTTCATCGTCAACTCGATCCTGATCTCGGTGCTCACCGTCGGGCTCGGGCTGATCGTCAACTCGCTGGCGGCGTTCTCGCTGTCGCGCCTGCGCATCCCGGGCGGGAAGGTCGCGCTCGGCGTCATCCTGGCCACGCTGATCGTGCCGTTCGAGGTGATGGCGCTGCCGCTGCTGTGGGAGGTCAACCAGCTGCCGTACTTCGACGGCACCCAGATCGTGCAGGGCTGGCTCGACACCTACACCGTGCAGATCGTGCCGTTCATCGCCAACGCTTTCTCGATCTTCCTCTTCTACCAGTACTTCGACTCCATCCCGAAGGAGCTGGACGAGGCGGCGAGGGTCGACGGAGCCGGCTGGTTCCGCATCTATCGCAGCATCATCATGCCCCTGGCCGGGCCTGCGGTCGCGACGGTCGCGATCCTGACCTTCCTGCCCGCCTGGAACCAATACCTCTGGCCGCTGATGGTCACTCAGAGCGAGGCGGTGCGGCCGGCGATGGTCGGCATCGACTACTTCAAGCAACTCAACACCTCGTGGGGCCAGATCATGGCCTACGCGACCATGATCACCGTCCCGGTGCTGGCGCTCTTCGTGGCCTTCCAGCGCTCGTTCGTCAACTCCATCGCCTCCCAGGGGCTGAAAGGCTAACCGATGTACGCACTTCCCGACAGCTGGGTCTGGGACTTCTGGCTCGCCGACGACGGAGAGAAGTATCACCTCTTCTTCCTCTACGCGTCGAAGGCCCTCAAGGATCCCGACGCTCGCCATTACCGCGCCTCCATCGGTCACGCGGTATCCGACGACCTCGTGAACTGGACTCGCGTGGTCGACGCCCTGGTCCGCAGCGACGCCCCGGCCTTCGATGAGCTCGCTACCTGGACGGGCAGCGTCGTCCGAGGCGACGACGGCGTCTGGCGCATGTTCTACACGGGCACCATGCTGACCGACGACGGCAACGTGCAGAGCGTCGGGACGGCGACCTCGCCCGACCTCTACGACTGGACCAAGAGCGATAGCAACCCGATCCTCACCGCCGACTCGCGATGGTACGAACGGCTCGCCGACGGGCACTGGCATGACGAGGCGTTCCGCGACCCGTGGGTGTACCGCGACGAGAGCGTCGGCCGCTGGCGCATGCTGATCACCGCCCGCGCCAATCACGGCCGTCCCGACGACCGCGGCGTCATCGCGACCGCCGTCTCCGACGACCTCCGCCACTGGGAGCTGCAACCGCCGCTCAGCGAGCCTGGGAGTGGTTTCGGGCAGCTGGAGGTGCTCAACACCGCCGAGATCGACGGCGAGAACGTCTTGTTCTTCTCCTGCCTCGCCTCGGACCTCGCAGACGAGCGCAGGCGCACCGGCAGCACCGGCGGCACCTGGGCCATCGTCGCCGATGCCGACGGCCGCTGGGACCCGACGCGTGCGCAGCAGGTCACCGACCACGATCTGTACGTCGGCCGGGTCGTCCACGAGCGGGAATCGGGGGCGGCGATGTTCCTGGCGTTCGAGAACACCGCCCCGGACGGCTCGTTCGTCGGCGGCGTCACCGATCCGCGTCCGGTCTCGGTGCGAGACGGCGTCGTCGTGCTCGGCGACGCGTCAGGTCAGTCGGGTCGGACCGTCCCTGTCGTCGCCGCCGGGCGGAGCTGAGCGTGCGCGGGCGCCGGGGGCCGACGGTCGAGGCGGTCGAGGAAGGGATCCTGGTGATCGGCGAGGCGGTCGTCGACCTCTTCGGTGGCCCGGCCGGGCCGGAGGAGGCGTTCGGCGGCAGCCCGGCGAACACGGCTCTCGCGCTCGGCCGGCTCGGCCACCGTGTACGGCTCGCGACAGCGCTCGGCGACGACGAGCGCGGTCGTGGGCTGCGCGACTGGCTCGCCGCATCGGGAGTGGCGGTGGAGGTGACGCCGATCGCGCGTACGGCGACCGCCCGGGCGACGCTCGCCGCTGACGGCTCCGCCAGCTACGCGTTCGACCTCGACTGGGAGGCCTCCCTCGCAGGGGTGCGGCCGGGCTCCGTCGTGCACAGCGGGTCGATCGCCGCCGCGCTCGAGCCCGGCGCTGCGGCCGTCGAGGACTACCTGCGTTCCGCGCGAGCGACCTCCACCGTGAGCGTCGACCCGAACATCCGCATCTCGGTCTCGGGCGAGGGCTCACGCGCCCGTATCGAGCGGATCCTTGCGCTCGCCGATGTCATCAAGCTGAGCGATGAAGACCTGGCGTGGCTGGCACCGGGGTCGTCCGCGCGCATCGCGGCCTCCCGCTGGTTGAGCGACGGGGCGGAGCTGGTGGTCGTGACTCGGGGAGCACGCGGCTCGTCGGCGTTCGCACACGGGGGGAACGTGGCGTGCGACGCGGTGCGCGCCGAGGTGGTCGACACGGTCGCCGCGGGCGACACGTTCACCGCGGCACTGCTGGACGGCCTGGCAGCCGAGAAGCTGACCGGCGCCGATCGGCGGGAGGCTCTGCATGCGGTCGATGTCGAGACGCTGTCACGACTGCTGTCACGGGCATCGCGCGCGGCGGCCATCACCGTGAGCAGGAGGGGCGCGAACCCTCCGACCCGCGCCGAGCTCGGCGCGGGAGTCGGCGTGGAAGTCGGCGCGGCCCCTCGCCCCCAGTGAGGACCTTGCGCATCGCACAGGGTTCGTGAATCGCTACTCCCTTCAGCGCGGCGCGGGGAGGTCGAGGTTCCAGTGGCGTGAGACGAGCATGATCCATTCCTGGTCGTGGTCGCCGGGCCCCGGCGGGCCGTGCGAGATGAAGAACCGGGAGACGACGCGCTGCGAGCCTTCGGCATCCCCGTAGAGCACGTCGACCGCGAACCCCTCGCCCATCGCACCGGTGCGCGCCACCTGGAAGTCGCTCGACTGCGGGTCGCGGATGGCCACCTGGCAGAAGCCGGGATCGTTCGTGGGCACGTAGATGTCCCGGGTGAGCCGGTGGAACTCGTCGACGGGAGCGAGGGGCTCCCGTGCGTCCGAGCAGAGGTGCCAGCCGTGCAGGATCGCCACACCGGCGCCGGCGTTGCGCACGGACATCACGAGGTAGACGGCCTCATCCGTGATCTCGAGCGCCGCCCGGGCGCCGAGCGCCGTCAGCCACCTGCCGTCGGCGAACCGCACCTTCTGCGGCGGGTCGGACCAGTTGGAGGGCAGCAGGATGGGGCGGATGCCCTCCAACAGCGCCCGCTCGGCGACCCGGGCCGACCGGTTGGCGGAGCGCGTCGACGCGAAGGTCGCGACCGCCAGAACGGTGGTCCCCACGGCGGTGCCGAGGTCGGCGATCAGAACCCAATCGAACACAGGCGATATTCAACGCCACCGGGGGTGGCGTTCGGAAGGGGCGACGTGGGACGAGCCCCGTTCAGCGGAGAACCCGATAGGTCACGTGGATGACCGAGCTCGCTGCCCGCGCAGAGACCTGCTCCAGCTTCAGCGGGGGCACGCCGTCGAAGAGGCGTGAGCCGGCGCCGAGCGTGAAGGGGACGATGTGCAGTCGCAGCTCGTCGACCAGCCCGGCGGAGAGGTACTGGTTGATCGTCTGCGCACCGCCCTGGATCGAGATCTCGCCGCCGCCGGCCGCCTCTCTCGCCCGGGCCAGGGCCGATCCGATGCCGTCGGTGACGAAGTAGTAGGTCGTACCGCCCTCCATGGGCTGGGGGTCGCGCGGGTGGTGGGTGAGCACGAACACCGGACCATGGAACGGCGGATCGTCGCCCCACCAGCCCGTCCAGTCCGTGTCCCACTCGCCGCGCACGGGCCCGAACATGTTGCGGCCCATGATGTGTGCCCGCGCACCGGCCATCTGCTCGATCTCGCCCTTGTTCTCTTCGCCCTGGTCGAACATCCAGGCGTGGAGCTTGTCGCCCCAGCCGTCGCCGCCGTCTTCACCGAACGGGCGTTCCTCGGTCTGGTCGGTGCCGGCGGCGTAACCGTCCGCGGTGACGGTCTGATGGGCGATGACCCTGCTCATCGTGGTCACGACCCGTTCACGTCCGCTCGCACGACGAACCGGACGCCGTCCGGGTCCCGGAGGGTCGCGACCCCGGGCCGCTCGAGGACCGTGTCCGTAGCTCCGAGCTCCCGCACCCGCTCGACTTCGTCGTCGAACCGGCCGCGCGAGACGAGGGTGAAGTACTGGCGATCCGTCGGCTTGCCCGTCTCGATCGGCTCGCCGCTCCAGGCCAGCTTCGTTCCACCGGCGGGCGACTGGATGGCCACCTCCTCGCCGACGTCCCAGACGACCGGCCAGCCGAGAGCGGTGCTCCAGAACTCTCCGGTCGCCCGCGTGCCCTCGCACGTGACCTCGCCCAGCGGGCCGCAACCCGCAAGATAGTCGTCGTCGTCTTCGATGACGCAGAACTCGTCGCCGACCACGTCCGCCATCGCCGCGTAGCCGCCCTCCGGAACGTGACCGTTGCCGCGAAGCCGCCCGCCGTGCTCGATGCAGGCCGCGATCGTCTCCGACTGGGTGCGGTCGGCGCGACTGAGGTGGAGGTGGAGTCGATTCCGCACAGCTCCGTGGCCCTGGCCACTGGCGAAACGCACTCCGACCTGGCGGGCATCGCCGGCCAGCAGGAGGCCACCGGGGTCATCACGCGCGGAACGTCCGAGCACCGCGCCCCAGAAGGCGGCGTCTCGCTCCGGGGCCTCCGAGAGGAACGTGACGGAGTGGAAGTCGAGGCTCATGAGGCGAGGCTAGCGACCCCCACGCTCAGCGCCAACCGTGTATCCACCGTGCACCCGCCGTCGATCGTCAGCGGTCCGAGCGCTTCGCCGTCGGGCCAGTAGCCGCGGGTGGCCGGCTCGATCGCGATGCACGACACCGTGCCCCACCACGGGAACCCCGGCGTGCGGTGCTCCTGCCAGACGTGCGCGTACGGGAACAGTGCCGGATCCCACTCGAGACGGGCGTAGGCCCCGGTCGCCGGATTGCGGATCGCCGCCGTGCCGCGGGCTCCGGAAGGCTCGGTGCGGAAACCGCCGGCGGACTCGCCCGTCGATGGGAGGTCGAGCTCGAGCAGCCGGCCGTCGAGGTCGACCGTGGTCGCGGAGGAGACCAGGGCCTCCCCGAAGGCCGGGTGCTCGGTCCAGGTGAGGCTCACGGGCTCCCGCGAGTAGTTCTCGACGGTCTGCTCGACGGTCAGCGTGCCCTCGCGCAACTCGAAGCGGCGGGTGACCGCGAGCGGGACGGTGCGCAGGACGATGGCCAGCGTGCACGACGACGGCCCCGACTCCATGATCCGCCAGCGACGCCAGGCCGCCTCGCCGTGGAACGGGTGCGCGACACCATCGACCTCCCGCTCCTCGCCGGCGTGCGGGACGAGCGTGTGCCAGCCTCCCGGATAGCGGCGGTGCCACGCCACCGACGATGACGGGGAGGACGACGCCGGGGGATGGTCGTCGGCCCAGTCCTCGTCGGCCCACGGCGTGCGCATCAGGAACTCGGTGCCGGACGCCCGGTCGGTCAGCGACAGGGTCGCCGCACCGGTCGCAGCGACCACGGCTTCCGTCGTCGGCGAGCGCAGCACGACGCGGTCACCGGAGGCGTCCGCCCGATCGACGAGCGGCGCGCGGGATCCGAACACCTCTCCGATCACCACGGCCGCGGGCCTGTCATCGAGCGCACCGACGGAGCGAAGGCGCCGTGGAAGATCGAGGAGGCCGCCCCGATGGCGCCCGCCTCCTCCTCCAGCACCGAGAGCTCGACGGTCACATGACGCGCAGTGCGCGCCGTCGGGATGCTGTTGACCGCCACGTCGAGCGCCCGCAGCACGATGTCGCGCAGCTCGGGCTCGAACGCCGGACCTCCCACGACCATCATCGGGAGGTCGAGCAGGTCGATCAGGCCGACGGCGCCGCGGGCGATCACGTCGGCGACCCGGTGCGCCGCCTCCACCGCCTCCGGAACCCCGCGGCCGACCTCCCGGCACATCTCCGCGTACGTGCGTGCGGGGCCGGCGTATCCGAGTTCCAGGGCGATCTCCGGGATCGCGGTGGTCGGATTGCACTCCCGCACCAGCGTCGGCCGGCCGAGCTCGTCGAGCTGTCCGATCTGGATGGCGGCGAGCTGGCCGAACTCTCCCGCGTTCGAGCTGGTGCCCCGGTAGACGTCGCCGTTGAGGACGAGCCCCGAGCCGATGCCGGTGCCGAAGTACAGGTACACGAAGTCGCCGGCCCGCCGGGTGCGTCCGATCCAGCGCTCGCCGATCGCCGCCGCCTCGCCGTCCTTCTGCACGAGGACGCCGCAGTTCAGCCGCTCGGTCAGCAGCCGCCGCAGCGGGACGTTGCGCCAGGCCCGCGAGAGCGGCAGCTCCAGGAGGTCGCCGTCGGGGGTGATCGGGCCCGGGGTCGCGACGCCGACGCCGAGGAAGGTACTGCGGTCGATGCCGGAGGCGGCGAGCATCTCCTGCAGGAGGAGGTCGATGCTCGCGACCAGCTCGTCCGGTGACACCTCCCCGTCGAAGTGCTCCGAGCGGCGCTCGATGACCGTGCCGTCCAGTTGCGCCAGCACGCACGTCATCCGCTCCGGGTCGACGAGGACTCCCGCGGCGTGGGCGGCCTGCGGCCGCAGTCGAACGGGCGTGCGCGGCTTGCCCACCTTCTCGCTGCGGAGCTGGTCGCCCTCGGCGAGGAGTCCGCGCTCGATGAGCCCGCGCAGGATGCGCGATACCGACTGCTGGGTGAGGCCGGTCCGCTCCGAGATCTCGGTGCGGCTGATCGAGCCGGCCTGCCGGATGGTCTCGAGGATCGTGGCCTCGTTGAACGAGCCGAGGTCGTACTGGTTCGCGCCGGGGCGGCCCCCGAGCCCTGCCTGGGGTGCGCGGCGTCGCTGCAACGGCTGCCCGGCGGGGGTGCGGCCGCCGGAGGCGGAGCCGTCGAGGATGTCGGTCACGGAGCCTCCAGTGCGCCATCGGGGCGGCGCACCCCGGCGGCCCACGCGTCATGCCCCGACAGCTCCGCGGGGTGGCGCGCCGCCTCCGCCTCGTCGAGGTCGATGCCCCACCCGGGTGCGTCGTTGGGGGTGAGCCAGCCGTTCACGATTCGAAGCGTACCGGGGAACACCCGATGCGTGGCCTCGTTGTAGACGTGCCCCTCCTGGATGCCGAAGGCGGGCGACACGACGTCGAGGGTCACGTTCGCCGCGGCGCCGATCGGGGAGGTGTCGCCGGGGCCGTGCCACGCCGTGCGCACGCCGAACACCTCGGCGAGGTCGGCGAGCTTCTTGGCGGGCGTGAGGCCTCCGATATCCGAGACGTGGCTGCGGATCAGGTCGACCCCTCCGCCGCTGATGAGCCGGGCGGCGTCGGTGAACGACGTGGTCAGCTCCCCGACCGCGATCGGGATCGGGGAGGCCGCGCGCACCTCGGGCAGACGGTCCCAGTGCTCGGGCGCCAGCACGTCCTCCAGGAAGAACAGGCGGTAGGGCTCCAGCGCCCGCGCCAGCCAGACGGCGTCTTTCGGCGTCAGGCGCGAGTGCACGTCGTGCAGGAGCTCGATGTGGGCGGGGAGGCGGTCGCGGGCCGCCTCGAACAGCGCCGGGGTGCGCCGGAGGTAGTCGCGCGCGCTCCATCCCTCCGGGTACGGGGCGTCCGGGTACTCGCCCGGCACGCGCGGAGCGCCGTAACCGCCGCCGCCCGGTGTCGACTGCTGCAGGCGCACGAAGCGCTGGCCCTGCTCGATCAGCCGCTCCGCATCCTCCAGCGTCTCGTCGATCGTGCGACCGGAGGCGTGCAGATACGTGTCGGCGGCGGCGCGCACCTTGCCGCCGAGCAGCTCGTAGACGGGCATGCCCGCCCGCTTGCCCGCGATGTCCCACAGCGCCTGGTCGATGCCCGAGATGGCGTTGTTCGTCACCGGGCCGCCGCGCCAGTAGCCCGTGAAGCCGACCAGGCGGGTGAGATCGCCGATGTCGCCGGGGTAGCGGCCGAGGAGGAGGCGCGCAGCATGCTCGTTGACGAACGTCTCCACCGCCTTCCACCGCTGCGTGAACGTGGCGCAGCCGAGGCCGTACAGCCCGGGCACGTTCGTCTCGATCTTCACCACGACCAGCGCCGTCCCCTCCGGCGCGGTCGTGATGGCGCGCACGGAGGTGATGCGGATGTCCTCCCGGGGTGTCCACGGGTTGGCGAAGGTCGAGGGCGTGGCGTCGGTCACGGCGTGCTCCTGAGGTCGGGGAAGTCGGGGAAGTCGGGGAGGTCGAGTGTCGGCAGGTCGAGTTCGTGCTGGGCGCGGAAGCCGATGATCCGCGCCGCCGGGGTCAGGTCGATGGGGACCTCCCGGCCGGCGAACGCCCGGGTGCGCAGCATCCGCGGTGCGAAGCGGTCGAGGAGGTCGTCGGTGCGGTAGGGCACGATCGTGGTCGGCGCCGCGAGGTAGAAGGCGGGCGCGCCGCGGACCTCCGCGGTCAGGCCGCGCTCGACGGCGACCGCGGCGTCGCGCACATCGAGGTACGACCAGCCTTCGGTGAGCGCCGGCCGAGGATTCTCGGTGGACTCCGCCGACACCCGTTCCAGCTCCGACCGTGTGTTGGTGTGCGGGAAGCGCAGGGTGACGACGTCCATGCCCCAACGGCGCCAGACCATCCGCGACGTGTTCTCGTCGTTCAGCTTGGAGAGCGAGTACCAGTCGGACACATCGGCGGGGATGTCGGTGTCCAGCGGGAAGTATGGAGGCAGCTCCTCCGGATCGATGCCCTGGGGCAGCCCGTACCGGTTGATGCTCCCGGCGATGACGGCCCGGCGGAGGCCGCGCTCGGCGGCTCGCGTCAGCACGGCGAAGGTGGAGACCACGTTGGTGCTGTAGACGTCGAACGCGGGCGCGATGTCCCGGTGGGCGAGGGCCGCCAAGTGCACGACGGCCTCCACGCCGTCGAGTGCGACGTCGACGTCGTCCGGAGAGCGGGCGTCCCCGGCGACGACGCGGTCCGCGCCGTCCACCGGAGCGCCGTCGAGCGACATCGCCGTCACCGCCGCGCCGAGCTCGGCGAGGTGTGCGGTCGTCACCCGCCCGATCCGTCCCGCCGCTCCGGTCACGAGGATGCGCGACCCTGCCAGCACGCTCATCCCTTCAGCCCCGAGGCCGAGCTGACGCCCCGCAGGAACTGCTTCTGGAAGATCACGAACAGGATCACCGGGATGATGATCGTGAGGAACACGGCCGCCATCTGCACCGAGAACGGCATCGCGCCGTTCGGCATGTTCGCGAGCGTGACCGACACCGGCTGCAGGTTGGGCGACGACAGCACGAGCATCGGCCAGAGGTAGTCCTTCCAGGAGGCCACGATCGTCAGGAGCGCGATCACGCCGAGGATCGGCCGGGACAGCGGCAGGATGAGCGTCGTGAAGACGCGAACAGCGCCCGCGCCGTCGATCTTCGCCGCCTCGATCAGCTCGCGGGGGATCGAGTCGAAGAAGCGCTTGAGCACGATCACGTTGAAGGCGCTCGCCCCGGCCGGCAGCCAGACGCCCCAGAACGTGTTCTGGAGGTTCACGCCGATGACCGGCATCTTGAGGATGGTGAGGTACAGCGGCACGAGCGAGATCACGCCGGGCAGGAAGAGGGTGGCGAGCACCGCGCCCGACAGGATCGGCCCCCACTTGGGCCGGAGGGCGCTGAGCAGGTAGGCGCCCGTCGCACTCACGAACAGGGTCGCGATCGTGCTGCCGAGGGCGACGAAGACCGTGTTGCCCAGCGACGAGCCGATCTGCGCGCCGTCCCAGGCCTGCCCGATGTTGCCCCACTGGATCGGCTTCAACCAGATGTTCATGGGGTCGCGGAGGATGTCCTGGCTCGTGGAGACCGACGCGCGCGCCGACCAGATGAGCGGGCCGAGACCGGCGAACAGGAGGCCGACCAGCATGACGATCTGCAGCACCCACATCCAGACGCGCACGACGGGACGGTTGCGGTCCGCGATCGAGATCGCGCCGCGCTCGCGCGCCTCCTTCACCTTCGTTCGGCGGCGCCGACGAGGCTGCGTCTCCTGTTGCGGGTCGTCGATGGGGTCGACGATGACCCCGGATCCGATGACGGTCATGACGGGCTCCACCTCCTGGTGACGTAGTAGTAGACGACCGAGAGCAGGCACAAGAAGAGTGCCAGGAGCACGCTCAGCGCCGTCGCCGAGCCGTAGTCGCCGTTGACGAAGGCGTACTTGTAGATCTTGAGCATCACGGTCTGGGTCGCATTGTTCGGTCCGCCTCCCGTGAAGAGGAAGGGCTCGGTGAAGAGCTGGAACGTTCCGATCAGCTGCAGCAGCATCATGATGAAGATGATGTTGCGCAACTGGGGGAGGGTGACGTGCCACAGCCGCGACCAGATCCCCGCCCCGTCGATCTCGGCCGCTTCGTAGAGCTCCGAGTTGATCCCGCCGATCGCCGCGAGGTAGATGATCGCGGTCGCGCCGGCGCCTGCCCACGTCGTGTAGAGCACGAGCGAGGGCATCGCCATCGCCTCGGAATTGAGCCACGGGTACGGGCCGAGGCCGAACCAGTGGAGGATCGAGTTGAAGATTCCGTCGGAGGACGGGTCGTAGAAGAACTTCCACAGCAGGATGCCCGCGACCGGCGGGACGACCGCCGGAAGGTAGGCGAGGAGGTTGTAGGCCCAGGTGCCGCGACGGAGCTCGTTGATGAACACCGCGAGGATGATCGGCACCGGGAAGCCGAGGACGAGCCCGAGAAGCGCGTAGTAGGCCGTGTTGAGCGCGGCTTGCGGGAGCTCGGGATCGGTGAGGACGAACTGGAAGTTGCTGAGACCGACCCAGGTCGCCGGCGCCACGAGGTTCGTCTTCTGGAAGCTCATCACCAGGCCGCTGACCACGGGTCCCCAGCTGAAGTAGAGGAACGTCAGCACGATCGGGACCGCGAAGAGCACCGCCACGAGTCCGCCCGAGCGGTACCAGCCGGCGAGGGTGAGCCTGCGCCTGCGGCGCGGGACGCGGCCGGGCGCTGTCGTGCGCGCCGTCGGCCGTTCGAGAGTCTGTGTCATCGTGTAGCTCGCTTTCATCGGGCGGTGGGGCGGCACGCGGGCCGCCCCACCGCCGGGGCTCAGCGCTGCTGGGCCAGGTTCCGGTCGATCGCGGTCGACGCCTGCGATACGAGCTGCTTGATGTCGGCGTTCTGGTCGGTGAGGACCTTCTGCACGACCGGGTCGAGGGTCGCGTAGGTGTTCTGCGCGTCCGCCGGCTCGGGGATCAGCTTGAGCTTGGAGTCGATGTAACCGGTGAACTGGTCACGCGGCACGTTGATCTCGTCCTTGATCCAGCCCAGGTAGGTGTCGTAGACCGACGGGCTCACCGGCGGCAGGCCGGGAGTGCCGACCGCGGTGTTCGACGCGGCGTCCGCCTGCGCGGAGGCGACGGCGAAGTCTTGGTCGAAGTACTTCTGGAAGTTCATGAACTCGACCCAGCGTGCCGCGGCGAGCAGCTCGTTCGGGGACGCCTTCGCGTTGAACATGGCGATGGTGCCGCCGGTGAGCGTGCCGTGGTCGCCGTCGGCCTGGGGGAGGGCGCCCTGACCGTAGTCGGCCGCCTTCATCCCGTAGTTGTGGATGGCCTGGTCGTACGCGTCGGGAGCCTGCATGACCATGCCGATCTTGCCGGCGGCGAACGCCTTGCGGATGTCGTCCTGGTTGTAGAGGAACTGGCTGCCCATCGAGTTGTCCTTCCAGCGCATGTCGTGCAGCAGCTGGAGGGCCTTCTCGGTCGGGGCGCCCATGGTCGTCTTCTTGCCCTTGCTGTCGGTGACCGTGCCGCCCATGCTGTAGGTCATCGTCGTGAGCATCCAGCCGCCGGTGTTGTTGGTGGTCAGCTGGGCGTAGCCGGCGACGTTCGGCACCTTCTGGGCGATGGTCTTGGCGTACTGCTGCACCTCGTCCCAGGTCGTCGGCGGCTTGTCGGGGTCGAGCCCCGCCTGCTGGAAGATGGCCCGGTTGTAGGCGATGCCGACGGAGAACAGGCCGTAGGGCACGGTGTAGACGTCGCCCTTGCTGTCCTTCACGTTGTCGAGAGCGAGCGGGTTGAGCTTGTCGAGCAGCCCGATCTGCTTCCGATACGGCGTCATGTCGGGAAGCTGCCCGTTGGCGATGAGCTGCTTGCTGTAGGTCAGCGAGACGTTCATCGTGGTCGGCAGCGTGCCTCCGGCGAGCTTCGCCTGGAAGGTCTGCGCCTGCCAGTACTCGGTCGACGGCTTGACGGTGATGTTCGGATAGAGCTTCTCGAAGTCGTCGACCTTCTTCAGGAAGTTCTCTCGATCGGCCTTCTTGTCGGCGGTCGGCTCGTCACCCACGGTGATGGTGACCTTCGCCTTCGGATCGGCTGTCGCGGTGCCCGTCCCGGCGCCACCGGCCGAGCATCCGGCCAGAGCGATCAGGGCGCCGGCGGCTGTCGCGGCCAGGCCGGCTCTCAGTACCTGTTTCTTCATTGAAACCCCTTGGTTGTGTGCTGCATGGAGTGCTGCATCCGCCCAGGTCGGCGGTATCCGTAAATATAAAACTCAGAGAGTTATTAATCAAGTGTGGAGGCGTCGACAACCATGCATATTTATTGGCGAATTAATTATGGAAACCACCTCCTCTATGGCCTTTGCTACAATTAATCCCGAAATAATTATGGTGAAGCGGTGTGCGAGTGATGCCGCAATAAATTCATGGGGGCACCAATGACTGTTTTCGGGAGATCTCCCGTCGTCAGCGCCGTCGAAGATGCGATCTCAACCCTCGCCGACGGCGGCGTGATCACGGAACGCGAACGCATCGACCTGAAAGAAGAAGCAGGGCGCCGCGACCGAGGCGGGAGGATACTGCCGGGGACCACTCGGAACGATGCGGCGATCGCCAAGCTGTGGCCCGAAGCGGCGTGTATGGCGAACACACCAGGCGGCGGGGCGCTTCTCGTCGGAGTCGATGACAACAGCCAGCTGATCGGAACGGAACTCGACGAGGAGTGGGTGCGTCGGCAGATCTATGACAAATCCGGCGGGCGCCTCACCTGTGAAGTCGCTTCGGTCGAGATTGCAGGCACGCGCGTGCTCGTCATCATCGCGCCGGAAGCGATAGAACCGGTCCGCGTCAACGACCGCGTCACCTGGCGGGTTGGTGACGCGTGTGTGGCCATCGACCCGTCTTCGTGGCATCAGCGGAGGATCCACCATCTGCGGGTGGATTGGTCGAGCCAGGCGAGCGAGTTCACGATCGACGATGCTCGGGCCACCGCGGTGGAGATTGCGCGGGACTTCTTGAAAGCTGCCGACGACCCATCGGCACGAGAACTCGCCGAGGCGTCAACACCAGACCTCTTCCGCCGTCTGAACGCGGTGGACGGTGACGGCCATCTGACGAATGCTGCAGCTCTGGTGTTCGTCGGTCGCGGACGCCCGGCATTGGACTACATCCGGCGCGATACGAATGGGTCCGACAGTGTTGCCAGGGTGCGGCTGGAGGATCGTTCGCTGCTCGAGGAACTCTCAGAGGTGTTTCGCACGTCGTTGGCGTACGACCCGGTGACGCATGTGGAGGAAGGTCTGACGCACGCACAGCTTCGGCAGATCCCCGAACGTGCGCTACGTGAAGCGATCGTCAACGGTGTCGCACACCGCGAATGGACGATCGCGGAGCCGACCGTTGTAGAACATGCCGGCGGGCGCCTGAGGGTGAGCAGCCCCGGTGGGTTCGTCAGTGGAGTGACCGAGGCCAACATCATCAACCACCCGTCATCCTCGCGTAATCAAGCGCTGGTGGAACTGCTGGCGTCGTTGAAGGTCGCGGAACGTGAGGGTGTCGGCGTCGACCGTATGTTTGGAGACATGCTGAGGCTTGGCTGCCCGGCGCCGGAGATCACGGAGAAGCCGGGCCCGCAGGTGGTGACCGTCCTGATCGGGAACAACCCGGACCTTGCCTGGCGGACGTGGCTTCGGATGATGAGCACCCCGTCGGTTCGCGATGACCTCCAGATGCTGATGTCGATTGCGTACCTCGTCGGCAACGGTTGGCTGGATGAGAACATGCTCGCCCCGTATCTTCAGGTCGATGTCTCCGAGGCCCGAGACACCGTCCGGAATCTCATCGCGGTGCAGTCTGCCGATGGCCCGCTCCTCCGCCCTGTAGCAGGCACCCCCGCCGGCTCGGCTCCCGCTTACGTGCTGGGCTCGAAAGCGCGTCAGCAGTTGTCGGAACTGGATTCGCTCGCAGGTGTCCGAAGGGACTGGCCCTCGAAGGAAGCTGTCGCGCTGACCTTCGTGCGCGGTCGCGGAAGGATCAGTTCGACGGAGCTCGGGGAGCTGATCGGCGCCAACCCGACGAATGTGGGTGGGATTCTCGCAGCTCTGGAAGCGGATGGGATCGTGCGACCGTCGCGTGAGACGCGGCGCGGCGCGGGATTCCACTACATCTACACGCCCTGACGGTCGGCAAGCCGCTCGTGTTCGCCCACTCGTCGCCTGCGGGCAACCTTGCAGGGCTACCTTTCCTGTCAACACGCGGAGGTGAACCATGACATACGCGGATGCATTCGACGTGATCGATGTCGGGGAGGGCCGCTGGGACGTCCAGTTGCAGCGTTCCCTGCTCGTCGTGGGCCAGGTCTGGCGCACGGCGCAGGGCTTCCTGCTGTGGGACTGGGCCGACCGGCAACTGGGGATGTTCGGGTCGCTGCCCGACGCGCTCCAGAGGCTCTGGGAGATGCAGCAGAGCGCCACGGCCTGACGTGCCAGGGACCCTGACGTGCCGAGGCCGCGGCTCGCCCTACTCGGCGGTCACCCGCCGCACGAACGTGTCCACGTGCTCGCGCAACTGGTCGATGCGGTGCTGCCGCGCGGCCTCCACGTCGAACCCGACGTACGCGAGCGGCGCGCGCTTGCGCACGTTGGCCGAGCACTGGAACTCGGCGCAGACGAGGGTGCCGAGCGTGTCGCCCTTGCGGCCGGCGGCGCCGGCGCGCTTGGCGATGAAGAAGACGACTTCGTTGGGCAGGTGCACGTCTTCGCACCACGAGCACTGCGGCCGGCTGCGGACGCCGCCCTCGGCCTTGCGAAGGAGGACGCCGACGGGCTCGCCGTCGACCTCCACGACCACGTAGCCCTGGTTCGGGTTCTTGCGGTCGCGCCAGCCGAGGTAGTCGAGGTCGTCCCAGCGCAGGGGTTCGAGATCGGGGAGGGTGAGCTCCTTGCGTTCGCGCTGAGAGGCGTTCACGAAGGAGGAGCGGAGCTGCTGGTCGGTAAGGGGAAGCATGGATGGATGTCCTGTCTGTCTGGAGGGTGCGCACGGCGCGCGGGCACGACGAACGGCCCGGAAGGATGCGCGGAGCGCGGGATCACGAGAGGAGAGACAGGACTATCTCGCGCCGGCGATGACGACGCCGACGACCTCCAGACGCCCCGGGAGCGGGGCTGAGACGGACTGATCCACGGAGGGCAGTCTACGCTCCGGGCGCACCCGTGAGTTCGCGGACGTTGTCGTAGCGGGCGAACGCATCCCGGCTGATCCGCACCGAGTCGAGCTCGCCGCCCGGCGCGTAGTCCTGCTCGAGCAGTACGTAGCGGAAGTTCGGGAGGGTGTCGACGGCGTCGATGATGCGCTGGATCGGGAGGATGCCGGTGCCGACCTCGGCGAACGTCTCGGGGAGGGCGACCTCCTGGAAGAGCTCCATCGTGATGGAGGCGTTGGGCGCGACGACACCGTCATACAGGTTCAGCGGCTGCGGCGCCTCTTTCGGGAAGTCCTTCTGGTGGATGAGGATGAACCGGTCCGGGTGCTCGCGGAACCACTCGATCGGGTCGGCGCCTCCGCGGTACGCCCAGTAGGTGTCCATCTCGAACCGGACCAGCTCCGGGTCGGTGTTCTCCATCAGCAGCTGGTACGCGGTGCTGTCGCCGAAGCGCTGGAACTCCTGGAAATGGTTGTGGTAGTAGAACTCCATGCCGCGGTCGGCGACGAGCCGGCCCACCTGGTTGAAGAAGTCGGCCCGGCGCTTGACGTAGTCCACGTCGCCGTAGGGGTAGAACTCGATGTCGCAGCCGATCCGCGGGTTGCCGATCTGCTGGTGGAAGTCGAGCACCGCGGGCAGGCGGTCGAGATCGAGCGGGTTGATGTGGCAGCCGACGATCGAGACGCCGCGCCGCTGCATGAAGTCGGACAAGAAGTCCGGTGTGATGCCGAAGCCGATCCCGTCGTCGGTGCCCGCCTGGTGATTGGCGCCCTCCAGGCGGGTGAACCCGAGGTCGGCGAGCGCGTCGAGCGTCACCTGCGGGTCGGCCCGGAGCGCGTTGCGCACCGAGTAGAGCTGGATTCCTATTTCTACGGCCATGTCAGCTTTCCTTTTCCTGCCATCTGTTGATCGTGAAGTCGAGGAACCGCTCGAACGCGGCGACCATGTCGAACCGGCGGTTCAGCAGCCACTGCAGCTGGAGGCCGTCCATCATGGCGCTCAGCGCGCGACCCTCCTCGCGGTACTGCGCCTCGGGGAGCGCGACGATCTCGCCCCGCTCCGCGGCCAGGCGCAGGTTCTGCTCGAGCGAGTCGGCCACGGCCTCGTACCGCTCGACGAAGAACCCGTGCGCGGGATGATCCTCCGCCGTCGCCTCCGCGCTCAGCGTCGTGAAGAACTCGACGTACTCGGGATGCTCCCGGCTGTACCGCATGCGCGTGCGGAGCACGTCGATGTGCGCGAGGCCCGTGTACCTCCGGTCGTCGACCTGCCCGGCGTCCCACTCGGCGAGCACGGCGGTGAGGAGGCCGTCCTTGCTGCCGAAGAGGGCGATGATCTGCGACGCGGGCGCGCCGACCGCCTCGGCGATCATCCGCAACGACCCGCCGCGGTAGCCGCGCTCGCCGAAGACGGCGATCGCCTGCTCGACGATCCGTCTGCGCTTCTCGATGCCGCTGCGGTACGGGCCCCTGGTGGTGGTCATCGATGAAACGGTAACAACTGTTCATGATTCGGTCAAGGCGGCCTTCGGCATCAACGCCACCACCGGCGCGCTCACGGCCAGCAGCCCCAGCACCACGATCAGCGTCACTTCCATGCCGCCGACGAAACCCACCCCGGAGGCTCCGAAGAACACCGACACGACCACGGCCGAACCGATCGCCGACGCCAGCTGCTGGATGGAGCCGAGCGAGCCGCTGGCGCTGCCGGCCTCCTCGGGCGTGGCGTCGCCGAGTGCGACGGTGGGGATCGTCGTGAAGCACAGGCCGATGCCGAGGCCGATGACGACGAACGTCGGAATCAGCGCCCAGACGCTCACCGCAGCACCGAGCGTCACCACCAGCGCAAGGAGCGCGCCGCACCCGAGCGCGCAGGTCGCCAGGCCGATGAGCACCAGACGGCGTCCGAGTCGCGTGACCAGGCCTCCCATCGCCGCGAAGGTCGCGATCAGGAGGCCGGCCGTGAGGGGGACCAGGGCGAGGGCCGTGTCGCGCGCCCCGACGTTCAGGCCCTCTTGCAGGAACAGCGACAGCACGAAGATCAGCCCCGTGCCGGCGGCGAACGTCGTCAAGCCGACGAGCATGCCGGAGGTGAACCCGCGGTTCTTCAGCAGCGACGGCACGATGAGCGGGTGGGCGGCAGTGCGCTGGCGGTAAGCGAAAGCGCAGAAGAACAGCACGCCGATGACGATCGCGGCGATCGGGAGGGGGCTCCAGCCATCCGTCGAGCCCTGGATGAGCCCGAAGAGCACACCGAGCATGCCGACGCCCAGCAGCCCGGAGGCCCAGCCGTCGACGACGGTCGAACGGTCGCCGGTGTCGCGCGGCAGGATGCGCACGGCCACGACGATCCCGATCGCACCGAGCGCCAGGTTGAGGAGGAAGATCGGCCGCCACGACAGCCCGAACAGGTCGGCGCTGACGATCAACCCGGCGAGCACCGGCCCGATGACGCTGGAGACCGCCAGCACCGGGCCGAACAGGCTGAAGGCCTTCGCGAGCATGTCGCGGCTGAAGGCCTTCGTCATGATGGCCACACCCTGCGGCAGCAGCAGCGCCCCGAACGCGCCCTGCGCGACGCGGGCGACGATGAGCAGTGTGGCGTCGGGGGCGAATCCGGCGACCGCCGAGGCCGCGGTGAAGCCCACCATGCCGACGAGGAAGAGCCTGCGCTGGCCGTACTTGTCGCCGAGCCGGCCTCCCACGATGAGCAGTGCGCCCATGGCGAGCAGGTAGGCCGGGCCGAGCCACTTGATCAGGCCCTCGCCTCCCCCGAGGTCGCGGGCGATGGTCGGGGCGGCGATGTTGGTCACGGTGCCGTCGATGACGTCGAGGGCGTCGGCGAGCAGCACCAGCCCGAGGATCGCCCACATCAGGCGACCCGCGCTTCGGGAGGTCGTGCTCGGCTGCGTGGCAGTGGTCATGGGACAGTCCTTCCGTCGCGGCCGTCTCTCGTCGGCGGCCTCCACCACTGCCACGAACAGGGGAGGCCGGATCCGACAGACGGTCGGAGAATCAGACCGACTACGCCAGCCGGTCCCGCCGCCGCGCAAGGGCTGCGGACTCCCCGCTGTTCGCCGCCAACTCGATCGCCCGATCGTAGGCCGCGCGGGCCTCCACGGGTCGGCCGAGCCGCCTCAGGAGGTCGGCTCGGGTCGCGTGGAACGCGTGATACCCGTCGAGCGGCTCGCCGAGCCGGTCGACCAGCGCGAGGCCGACCTCCGGGCCGTCGAGCTCGGCCACCGCGACCGCGCGGTTCAGCGCGACGATCGGCGACGGGTCGAGGCGCAGGAGCTGGTCGTAGAGCGCGACGACCTGCGACCAGTCGGTGTCGCCGATGCTGCGGGCGGAGGTGTGCACCGCGTTGACGGCGGCGAGGAGTTGGTAACGGTCGGGCGCCTCGCCGCCGGCGGCGACAGCGGCCAAGCGCGAGCGCACCAGCGCGCGCCCCTCCGCGATCAGTGCCGCGTCCCAGTCCGCGCGGTCCTGCTCGTCCAGGGCGACCAGCTCGCCCTCGGCCGAGAGGCGGGCGCCGCGCCTCGCCTCCGTGAGCAGCATCAGCGCGAGCAGCCCGGTCGCCTCGCCGTCGTCGGGCAGGAGGTCGTGGACGAGCCGGGCGAGCCGGATCGCCTCGGCGGTCAGCTCGTGACGGACGGGCGCGGAGTCCGGGCCCGACGCCAGGTAGCCCTCGTTGAAGAGCAGGAACAGGACGACGAGCACGCCGGTCACCCGCGCCGGGAGGTCGTCGGTGCTCGGGACCCGGAACGGAATGTTCGCGGCGGCGATCTTCGCCTTCGCCCGGGTGATCCGCTGCCCGACCGTGTTCTCGGTCAGCAGGAACGCGTGCGCGATCTCGGGCACCGTCAGCCCCGCGACCAGGCGCAGCGTGAGCGCGAGCCGTGCCTCCATCGACAGGGCGGGATGGCAGCACACGAACATGAGCCGGAGTCGGTCGTCGGCGACCGCCCCGAGCGGTTCGGGCGGTGTCTCGTCGTGCAGCATCAGCGCCTCCCGGTGCTTGTCGTCGCGTCTGCTCTCGCGGCGGAGGCGGTCGATGGCCTTGCGGGCGGCGGTGGTCGTGATCCAGGCGCCGGGGTTGGGCGGCACGCCGTCGACCGGCCACCGCTCCACCGCCGTCGCGAACGCCTCGGCGGCCGCCTCCTCGGCGATGTCGAGGCTGCCGAACCGGCGGGCCAGGCCTGCGACCACCCGGGCCCACTCGTCGCGGTGCACCCGGGTGATCACCGCCTCCACGTCGGTCATGCGAACGGGCGCACCTCGATCTTGCGGTCGCAGGCTTCGGAGGCCTCGGCCGCCAGCGCCAGCGCGACATCCAGATCGGGAACGTCCCAGACCCAGAGCCCGGCCAGGTACTCCTTCGACTCGATGAACGGGCCGTCGCTGAACACCGGCTTCTCGCCCCGGTTGTCGATCACGGTCGCGGCCTCGGTATCGGCGAGCCCGCCGGCGAAAACCCAGTAGCCCTCGGCGATCAGCTTGTCGTTGAACGCGTCGATCAGGGGCATCCGGTCGGTGCTGCCCGGGTCGACCTTGTCGTCGATGACGGAAACCAGGTACTGCATGGGAAGGTCCTCTCCTCGGCGCCGAGCCGGCGCGGTTCGCGGGCCGGCGTCGTCTGCGCCGCCTCATCACTGCTACGAACGGCGTCGGGCCAATCCGACCACGTGGAGGGGCGGATTCGGAAGAACCTCCGCCGGAAGCGTCGGTGCACTCCGTGGTATAACGTTGTAAACTTTCGCGCCGACAGAGGGGATCCGGATGGCGGCGACGCTGCACGACGTGGCCCGGCGGGCGGGCGTGTCGATCAAGACGGTGTCCAACGTCATCAACGACTACCCGCACATCCGCCCCACGACGCGGTCCCGGGTCGAGGAGGCCATCGCCGAGCTCGGCTACACGCCGAACCTGACGGCGCGCAGCTTGCGCTCGGGCCGCACGGGCACGATCGCCCTGGCCGTTCCCGACCTGGCACTGAACTACTTCGCCGAGCTGGCCGCTGCGGTGATCGCGGAGGCCGAGAGCGCAGGGTTCGCGGTGCTCGTCGAGCAGACCGGAGGCGAGCGCGAGCGGGAGCTGGAGCTGCTGCGGAGCCCGCGGCGCAAGCTCACCGACGGCCTGATCTTCAGCCCCCGCGGCATGGGGCAGGAGGACTCGGCGCGGCTCGACGTGCCGTACCCGCTGGTGCTGCTGGGCGAGCGGATCTTCGACGACAACGTCGACCACGTCACCATGCGGAACGTCGAGGCCGCCAAAGCGGCCACGGAGCACCTGCTCGCCGCCGGCCGGCGCCGGATCGCGATCGTCGGCGCCCACCCCGACGAAATCGTCGGCTCGGCGGGCCTCCGCCTGCGCGGCCATCGGGAGGCGCTCGAGGAGGCGGGCGTGCCGGTCGACCCGAACCTCATCACGTACACGGACCCGTGGCATCGGCTCAACGGTGCGACGAGCGTGCGGGCGCTCATCGAGTCGGGCGTGCCGTTCGACGCGGTGTTCGCCTTCAACGACGCCCTCGCATTCGGGGCGATGCGGGCGCTCGAGGAGGCCGGCCTCCACGTGCCGGAGGATGTCGCCGTGATCGGCTTCGACGATGTGGACGAGTCCGCGTACTCGATCCCGTCGCTGACGAGCGTCGATCCCGGCCGCGCCTGGATCGCGCACGCGGCCGTGCGTCGCCTCCTGGAACGGATCACCGCGCCCGACACCGCCGGCCCGGCGCGCCTCATGCTCGCCGACTACCGCATCGTCGAGCGCGAGTCGGTGGCCGCGCGGCGGTAGCCCGATCGCTTCGCTTGACACGGATGCGGGCTTTGCTACGCTCTACAACGTTTACCTATAACGTTGTAGACGACGAAACGAAGGGCCTCCATGAGCAGCGCACACCTCACCATCGACCCGGTCTTCGCGATCGGCGCCGTGCGCCGTCGCCTCTTCGGCGGGTTCGTCGAGCACCTCGGCCGCCACGTCTACGACGGCATCTACGAGCCGGGCCATCCCGAGGCTGACGAGGAGGGCTTCCGTCGCGACGTCATCGAGCTCGTCAAGGAGCTCGGGGTGTCCACCATCCGCTACCCGGGCGGCAACTTCGTCTCCGGCTTCCGCTGGGAGGACAGCGTCGGGCCGCGCGAGGACCGCCCGCGCCGTCTCGACCTGGCCTGGCACTCCACCGAGACCAACGAGGTCGGCCTCCACGAGTTCTCCTCCTGGCTGGACAAGGTCGGCAGCGACCTGATGATGGCCGTGAACCTCGGCACCCGCGGAACGCTCGAGGCGATCGACCTGCTCGAGTACGCCAACGTGCCCGGCGGCAGCACCCTCAGCGACCGCCGGATCGCGAACGGGCGGACGGAGCCGTTCGACGTGCGCATGTGGTGCCTCGGGAACGAGATGGACGGCCCGTGGCAGCTGGGCCACCGCTCAGCGGACGACTACGGCAAGCTCGCCTCCCAAGCGGCGAAGGGGATGCGGCAGCTCGACCCGTCGATCGAGCTGGTGGTCTGCGGCTCGTCCGGTGCCTCCATGCCCACCTTCGGCGAGTGGGAGCGCGTCGTGCTCAGCCACACCTACGACGACGTCGACTACATCTCGCTGCACGCCTACTACCAGGAGCGCAACGGCGACCTCGACAGCTTCCTGGCCTCCTCCACCGACATGGACCACTTCATCGAGTCGGTAGTCACCACGGCCGACCACGTGAAGGCGGTGCGCGGCAGCGACAAGACGATCAACCTCTCGTTCGACGAGTGGAACGTCTGGTACCTCGACCGCTGGGAGGGCGTCGACAAGATCGAGGGCATCGGCAACTGGCCCGTCGCCCCGCGCCTCCTGGAGGACGTCTACTCTGTCGCCGACGCCGTCGTCTTCGGCAGCCTGATGATCTCGCTCCTCAAGCACGCCGACCGGGTGACCAGCGCCTCGCTCGCGCAGCTGGTGAACGTGATCGCGCCGATCATGACCGAGCCGGGAGGCCCGGCCTGGCGCCAGACGACGTTCTTCCCGTTCTCGATCACCTCCCGTCTGGCGCGCGGTGACGCCCTCCGGCTCCCGATCGAGAGCCCGACGCACACGACCGCGGTCTACGGCGAGGTGCCCCTCGTGGACGCAGTTGCGACCCACGACGCTGAGGCCGGGCGGACCGCGGTGTTCCTGGTGAACCGGAGCCGGACGGAGACCGTCACGGTCACCGCTGACGTCGCCGCACTCGGTGAGGTGGGCATCCTCGAGTCGCACCTGCTGACCGACGAGGACGTGAGCGCCGCGAACACCGTGGAGGATCGCGAGCGGGTTGCTCCGACCGAGGCGCGCGTCTCGATCGCCGACGGCGTGCTGAGCGTTGAGCTGCCACCGGTGTCGTGGACGGCGGTCGCGCTGGGCTGAGGTCGGGCGGCGTCGTCGCCGGTCGGCTCTAGAGTCGAGGCGTGAACCGCACCGACCGCCTCTACGCCCTGGTGGAGGAACTGCGCGCGGTCGCGCCCCGGCCGCGCAGCGCCCGGTGGCTGGCCGAGCGGTTCGAGGTCAGCTCGCGCACGATCGAGCGCGACCTGTCGGCGCTGCAGCAGTCGGGCGTGCCGATCTGGGCGGAGCCCGGCCGGACCGGCGGGTACGCGATCGACCGTGCGCACACGCTCGCCCCGCTCGGGCTCACCGTCGACGAGGCGCTCGCCGTCACGGCGGGACTCGGGATGCTGGAGTCGAGCCCGTTCGCGGCGTCGGCGGCCTCCGCCCTCCGCAAAGTCGTGGCGGTGATGGACGAGCGGAACCTCCGGGAGGCCGCGGAGCTGGCGGGCCGCATCCACCTGCTCGATGAGGGGTCTTCGCCCGAAGCCATGCCAGGCGTCGAGGGTGTCGCGGGCCTCGACGGGGCGTTGCGCTCGGGGCGGGTGCTGCGGATCGCCTACCGCGATCGTGCCGGCGCCGAGACCGTGCGCGAGGTCGAGCCTCTCGGCTACGTGGGCAAGGGGCGCGACTGGTACCTGATCGGCTGGTGCCGGCTGCGCGACGGCGTCCGCGCCTTCCGCGGCGACCGCATCGCTTCGGTGGAGGCCACTGCCGAGCGCCCGCCGCGGCGGCCGCTCGACGTGGGGGATCTCGGCATCGTCTACGGCGACCTCCGCACTCTCAGTTTTGGCGAAGATCCGGACTAAACACCGACAGGACGGTGTCGCGCGCGCAGCGGAAGCTGGATCCACCGGGCCAACCGGCCCCGAACGAGAGGATCCTCATGGAGTTCGCATCCGTCCGCATCATCACCGACGACCTCGACCGGCTCGTCGCGTTCTACGAGCGCGTCCTGGACGTGCCCGCCAGTCGGCCGGCTCCGGTGTTCGCCGAGTTCCGCACGGCGGCCGGCGCACTCGCGATCGGGAGCACTGCCACTGTCGCGATGCTGGGGGAGGGCGGGCCGCGACCGGGGTCGAACGCGTCGGTCATCCTGGAGTTCGTCGTCGTCGATGTCGACGCCGAGTTCGCACGGTTGGAGGCGGAGCTGGACGACGTCGTGCTGCCTCCGACGACGATGCCGTGGGGGAATCGCTCCGCGCTGTTCCGCGATCCGGATGGGAACCTGGTGAACCTGTTCAGCCGACCCTTGACGTAAGGTATATACCTTCACGGTGCGTCTATATACTCGGTGGTATGACCCAGACCATGCCCGCTCCGCGCAGCAAGAAGCTCATTGCGTTTCGAGACGACCAGGTGGCAGCGCTTGCCGCCATCGCCGAGGACATGCACTCGAACTTCACCGCGACCGTGCTGGATGCCGTGGATGCCTACATCGCTGCGCACGACAAGACCGCTCAGCGGATGATCGACCGGATCGTGACCGAGAACGCCGGCCTGCTCGAGCGGCTGCGCGACGCGTGAGCGTGAGATATGTGACTCTCGACGAGTCGCTCCTCGCCATCACGGCCGTCCACGGCGGCAACCCGCTCGACTATGTCCGCGACACGGTGCTGCTGCAGTCGGCGCTCGAACGACCGGCGGCCACCCTCTTCGGCCGGGACGCCTATCCCGACCTCTACGCCAAGGGTGCCGCCCTCCTGCACTCGGTCTTACGCAACCACGCGCTGCTCGACGGCAACAAGCGCACCGGCTGGATCCTCTGCGTGCTCTTCTTCCACCTCAACGGCTACGAGGAGCACTACGACGAGGACGCCATGTTCGACACGATCCTGGCGATCGCTGAGGGCGGGTTGCAGGAGGTCGGCGACATCGCGCAGCGGCTGTCGGTGTGGTTCACGCCCGTCATGGGGGACACCGCGCGTGGTTGATTCAGGAGAGCAGCTCTCCCAATTCATCGAGGTGCTAGCGAGGGCGTACGGCGACGGAGGTGATGAGTCCTTCGCCAAGGACGTATTGGCAATCGCGTGGAGCGACTCCGCGGTTGAGCTTCTCGTCGATTCCGACCCTGGCACCCGGTTCTCTGGTCTGCCCGTTCGCGTCACACAGCAGCGACCGAGATCGCCCGCGGAGGCTGAATGGGATGCTGATTGGGTGGAACTTGTGTATGACCTGTTCGCGCATTCCAGCCCCCTCAGCGACTTGGGGACTCAACTCGCCTATCAATCCGTCACTCGGCTGGAGAACGCGGCTGACGTGGTCCTGACCGATGGCATTCGGAACGTTCGCTACACGGTGAAGTTGGCGGACTTGATTGACGGATGTCCCGATGACTTCGCAACGGACTTTCTGACCAATCACTGCTCGCCAGGTTCCTAGGCCCCCTTGCTGAGATGTTTCTCGTAGCTTCTCGCTTAGCCAGATGTCTAAGGCAGATCCTCGCGTCCAACGGGGATAGGCCGGCTTTGACTTGGGCGCTGCAGAACATCGTGAAAGCCGGTGCAAGACTTTATGTGCACGGTCACGAAGGGGACGGTCAGTCCGATGGGCCTCCCCTTCTACTGCTAGCTATGAGATGCGAGCGATTGAAAGAGCAGTGATCATGACAGGTGACGAAAGGGATTCTTCGTCAGAGGCACTGAGATGGCCGCGCTGGCGCGGTGTGCTTGGTGGTGTGCTCTTGAGCGCGGGGGCGCTTGCGATTGCCGGGCTATGGGTCGTTGGGTCGTTCGTCGAAGTGCCGCGCGAGTTGCAGGTAATCGTCCTGGCCCCGTCGGGGTTGTGTATCGCGATAGGTGTGAGGCTGACGGCACAAGCTTGGCTGTCACGTCAGGCAGTGCGTTAGAAGCAATAATGACGAGCGTCACGCTGCGGGCTCCGCCAACTCGCACTCTGGCTCCAGCTCCGCCGCTTATTCGCCCCCGCCGCGCCCGCAGCTGACGATTGCCCCGGAGTTACAAGGCACCGCGCTGCCGTTGGAGCTACTCGAGGGGTCGGTCGTGATTAGTCGAAGGCTGAGGGGCCCGGCGGTGCCGGACCACTCAGCCTTTCGTGGGCTATCTGACGGTGTAGCTTCCGTGTTGTTGCTGGCGGTCGTGCCTAGCGACGATCAGCATGACGACGCTGAACAATAGTGATAGGCCGGCGAGCACGAACGCCCATGGGCCGCCGGGGCCTCCGAGTGCGCCGAACACCGCCCACGCGATTGCCACGAGCATCCAGGCGATCCCGTTCCAGATCCGGGGTCGTCCGACGGCGAGACGCACCCATCGTGGGTAATCGTTGGTTTCACCCACTGGTGGTTGCCTTTCCGGATCTTGTTGTGCGGTCATCGGCAGCTTTCACGCTAGTGCGTTCTCAGCCGCGGCAGGAGGTGATGTTCGGCAGGCCAGAGGAGATGACGTAACCGATGGCCCCTGAAAGGAATCGGACCAGCCACCCGGGCCCATAGATCGACAGGGCTGCATAAGCGAGCGAGATGTAGCACTCGGCGGTGCCGAACGCTGCCGGGTTCGCCGGGTATCCGTATCCAGTGGACCGGGTTCATCAACCCCCCGGCCGGGTCCTATAACTTCGGCTTCATCACCGATGACGGTGCCGAGCTCACGCTGGGGTCGACTCCCGTGATCACCGACCAGTTCAACTCGCACGTCGCCCCGGTCTCCCCGAACATGGAGACGCAGGCCTCGCAAACACTCGTGGTGTCCGGGACCGGGTCCACCAGGACCGCCACCTTGGGTGGGAACACCATCGCGTACCCGGTGCCTATCACGGTGAACTACTACCAGGTGTGGATGTTCGCCTCGATCTACCTGTACGTGCAGAACACGGGTCAGCCGACGTCGGCGCAGCCGGTCCCGGCGGACTGGTTCACCCACACCAACCCGCCGTTGCCGGGCGGGTGGGCCGCCTCCCAACCGATCATGGGTGATGCCGCGACCTATGTGGCGGCCAAGAACAACGGCGGCTCGGTCACCGTCACCGACGCCAACGGCGGCAGCCACGTCTTCACCCGCACCACGACCGGCGGATACACGCCGCCGACGGGGGAGTCCACCACGCTCAGCGTCGACGGGACGGGTGCGCTGGCCTTGACCGGTACAGACGGCACGGTCTACCGGTTCAACGTCGCAGGCAAACTCACCTCGGCGACCCCGCCGGTGGATGCCGGATCCAAACCGGCGACCCCGATCCCCACCTACGTGACCACCGGCAGCCTGCAGAACGCGCTGCGGTCACTGTCCGACCCGCTCTCCAACACCGCCGCCACAGGAACCCCGTCGTATCAGCGGGCGGTGTACTTCGCCTACCCAGGGGAGCAGTACTCCGACCTCGGCATCCCCGCCAGCGCGAAGATCACCGGTTCCGGGACCGTCTGCCAGACGCCGTCCGGGTCCGGCTGGGCGACCGCACCGTCGGGCATGATGTGCGCCATGGTCTACCCGGATGGGTCCACCACGCAGCTGGAATACACCACCGACGGCCTCCTCGGCGGTGTGCTGAACCCGGGCGGTGCGCAGACGCTGCTGTCGTACACGACGGTGAACAACCAGGATCGCCTCACCGGGATCACCACCCCCACCGCGAACGACTGGGCCGCCGCCCACAGCGCCACAGCCCCGCAGACGGTGATCAGCTACGACACCACCGGCCGCGCCACCGGCGTCACCCTCCCACAGACCGGGACGGACCCAACACCGGCGAAGACCTACACTTATGCCGCCGCCCCCACCCCCGCAACCGCAAGCGCACCGGCGGTGGATGGCACCAGCTACGTCGACGTCGCCGGACTCACCCCACCTGCCGGGGGGATGGGCCACAACGCGGCGGTCACATTCGACACGGCGCTGCGGAAGACCTCCGCCACCAGTGCGTCCGGGTTGACTTCCCGGACCTTGTGGAACAACCACGACAACGCATTGGCGACCCTGGACCCGCAAGGCCGCGAGTCGAGCACGGTCTACGACAGCCAGGACCGGCCGATCACCAGCTACGGGCCGGCACCCTCCTCCTGCTTCGGCGCTACCAGCAGCGCACCCTTTGGTGCGGTGACCACGGACGCCAACGGGGTGCCCAACGGCCCCGTTCCCGCAGCGTCGTGCGCGGCGATGAACGGTGTCGCGATCGCGACCTCGACCACCAGCTACGACGGTAGCCTCACCGGCCTGGCCGCCACCTATTACAACAACCTCACCCTCTCCGGGGTCCCGACCGGGTACGGGCGCGCCTTCACCGGTTCCGACGCCCAGCAGGTGTGGTCGGGTGCTCCCGCGACGGGAGTCGGCACCACGAACTGGTCGGCCGCCCTCACCGGCACACTCACCTTCACCGTCGCCACTACCCAGACCACCGCTTACACGCTGTCGATCTTCACGGATAACACCGCGCAGGTGTATCTCGACGACAAGCTGGTGATCAACGCGACACAATCAGGCACCCACAGCACCTCCGTCAAGAACGTCGGCGCGGGTCAAGTGTCCCGGCTCCGGGTCGCGTACTCACACGCCACCGCCGCCACACCCACGTTCCGGATGGCGTGGGTCGTCCCGGGCGGCTCCAGCGTCTACGTCCCCACCGCCCAGCTCTCCTCCAATTACGGGCTGGTCACCGCCAGCAGCCCCCCCGACTCCGCGCCCACCGGTGTGACCGGGGTGTCCAACGCGAACGTGCCTTCGGCCAACAGCACAACCAGCTACCAATACCCGTGGTTCGGCACCAACCCGACCTCCACGGTGGACCCGACCGGGGTGAACCTCATCAGCACCGCCACGTCTGAGGCGCCAGGGTCTGGGTATCTGCGCCAGAAGACCAGCACGAAGCCTGCCGGATCGACCACGACGACGACCACCGCCTTCTACGGCGGCACTACCACCCCGAACGTGTCCTACGACTCCGCTCTGGGTGTTAGCAGCGCGGTCTGCGGTGTCCCTCTCGGCACTCCGCAGGACGGGCTGAGCATGTCGGTGACCGGGCCGACGGCCGCGGACGGCAGCATCGCAGTGACGAAGTACGTTTACGACATCATGGGCCGTGTCGCCGGCACCCTCGAGCCTGGCGACACTCCTTGGGCGTGCACCAGCTACGACAACCGTGGCCGGGTGCAGAAACAGACCTACCCGGCGTTCGGTGGTCAGAGCGCCCGCACCCTCACCTACACGTACTCCGCCGGCGGCTACGACAGCAACGGCAACCAGGCCGGTGACCCGCTCACGGCGACGGTAACGGATTCCACCCAGTCCTCAACCCCGACCGGCGGGACGATCACCACGATGGTCAACCTGGACGGGGAGCAGACCTCGTACACCGACAGTTGGGGGACGCTCAGCACGACCTCCTACAACCAGGCCATGCAGACCGTGTCGGCGACGGTGAAACTGCCGGACGGGTCCTCGCACACCGAGGCGTACGCGTACAACGACGACGGCCAGACCGTCGCGGTGGCCGAGGACGGCAAGACCATCGCCACCTCCACCTACACGACCGGTGCGCTCACAGCGGTCGCCTACCCGGGCGGGGCCAGCAACGCCGGCAACGCCACCTCCGGCACGTTCGGATACACACCCACCGGTGCCCAGGCCTCGGTGGCGTGGGCGTTCGCGGCCGGGCAGAGCCCGGTCAGTGACACGGTGGCGAGGTCGCAGACCGGGCGGATCGTGCGAGACACGGTCGCCGACGGCGCCACCAACTATGCCTCCACGTACGGGTACGACACCGCCGGCCGGCTGGTCACGGCGAGCGTGCCCTACAACCAGCTCACCTACGGATATGCCGCAAGCAACAGCTGCGGGGCCAACACCGCCGCCGGTAAGGACGGCAACCGCACCTCCCTGACCGACATCACCACCGCCCCCGGGGCTCCGAGCCCGAACCCGACCGTCACCGTCGGCTACTGCTACGACAACGCCGACCGGCTCACCTCCGACACCATCACCGGAGCACCCGCCTCACCAGACATCGTCATGGGAACCAACCTCACCAGTTCGGGGTCGGGAGCGAATGTGGTTTACGACGCCCACGGCAACATCACCACCCTGGGCACCGAGACGCTCGGTTACGACGACACCAACCGGCACCTGACCACGACCCTTACCGACGGAACCAAGGTCACCTACCAGCGCGACGCCACCGACCGGGTCATCGCCATGACCCAAACCCCGGCTGGCAGGACCGCCACCACCGTGCACTACGCATATGCGGGCGGAAGCTCAGCTGCGTTCACGTTGACTGCGAGCAACGCTATGCAGGAGGAAACGCTCAGCCTGGCGGGGGGAGTCAGCATAAGTATCCGCTCCAGCGGTCAGGTGTGGTCCTACCCGGGCCTGACCGGACACGTCCTCGTCACCACCGACGCGGCGGGCGTCCGGACCGGGACAGTGGCGTTGTACGACCCCTTCGGCGACCCCATCAACCCCACCACCGGCTGCATCGGCACCACAACCGCCGACGCCACCGGACCCAACAACACCACCACCCCCAACTTGTCCAACGGGTACGAAGGAGCACACGGCAAAGGCCTGTTCACACTCGACGGGCTCGCCAACATCGAAATGGGAGCGAGGCAGTACGTGCCGCTCCTGGGAAGGTTCCTCGCTGTCGACCCCGTCGCCGGAGGCAACGCAAACGACTACAACTACCCCAACGACCCGATCAACAGCAGGGACCTCACCGGCAAGTATGGGCTCCGACTCAATGACGGGGGGACGGCGACGCCCATTTTGGGATCGAGCCAGCGAGCCTCATACACCCCGCCTGTGCGTCCACACAACCGAAGCTGGGTGCTGTCAAAGAAGGTCAGCGCGGGTTTGGGCTCCACGTCGTTTGGACTCCGATGGAATGGATCGGTGATGCTGGTCGTGCACAGTCAAGCTGCGGCACTTATGAATATTCAAGTGAAGGCTTACATGGGTGACACAATCGATCCGTCGAATCCGTTCTCGCATCTTCCCGACGAGCACAGTCCCGCGGGGGCGGTCTTCCCAGGAAGCACTGCCACCTTCGGTCCACTCCATCCCAACGCGTTCATCGGGTGCTTGCACAACGACCCCTGTGATATGGAACATTTCGAAATTTCGGCCGGAGGCACTCCCCTTGACAATATCGACGGATCAGATTCTGCGCAGCCGGGGCAGGGCTATTACCCGTTCACGGTTGATGTTTATGAGTGGCGCTAGGCACCTGCGGACGATCGCGCCAGTCCTATCTCTGTTGCTCTTGCCTCTGACGTTGTCCGCGTGCGGAAGCGCCGTCAACTCGGGCCCCGGGTCCAAAGATCCGGTCTCCCAGCTTGTCACCACAGGGTTACACGATCCACGGTCCGAGCACACGTGTCGCGCGTGGCTGGATAACGGAGGACCAAGATCAGAGAGCTATCGACTCGTGGCTTCGCAATACTCCACAATCGCGAAAGCCAAGCGCATCGTCGAGCTGTCAGCAGGAGATGTGTCGAAGGACGCGAACCTTTCACGACTGTCGAGTGAAACTCCGATTGCCCTATGCGCCCTAAACGGGCCAATTCAGCAGATCGGCCTGAAGGGGAATACGCTGGTCTACTACGTCGTCAAGGGCGACACTCAGCTCTCGGGCGTGCTAGCCTCCGGAACCTACTGAGGATCTCCCGATTAGTCGTCTTGTGTCCAGGTAAGTGGATTCTCGCGATATCGTTCGTTGCTGCTGCCAAGCCGAGCCCAGATTGCAATAGCGGGCGCCAGAGCAATTGGCGCTACGAAAAGAAGCAACAGCGCAGGTTGCCATACGCCCGCTGCAAGAGTCGCTACCTGCACGACGAGCACGCAGGCAGCTGCAGCGCCCCCCAGAACGAAGAGCGCTCGTCGGACCTGTCGTTGCCGCATACTCCCAGGCACATCCCCAATCATAACTGCGGCGTCGAGCGATTGACCGGTGTTGCGGCCAGGGGACTGCCGCATTGGAGGATCCGTTCAATTGGGCAAACACCGTGACGGGGGCCAGGAATTGGGTGGGGGGCTAATGTTGAGCGTCCGCACCTGGAGAACCCATGACGCCAAGTAGCCTGAGGGTCACTGCGCTGACATGTGGAGTTATGTGCGCAACGTGTCTCACGCTCGAGTTCATCAGTCACAATCCGAGTTTCTTCGCAGCCGCCGTACCGGTCGGGCTTATCGGCGCATTACTCGCATGGGCAGCGACATCCAAATCGGGTTAGCTGAGTTGGCTTCACAAACCGGGACCACTGCATGCTTGCCCCTTGCTCGTCGCCTCTAAGAATCCCCGATCAGGCACAAATTCCCGAGCCGGGGCCGCGCTACCGATCGCCAAGGTGATCGGACCTCAGTGTGGATCAGCTTCTCGCTCAGGTCGCTGACGAACGGGGCGAGGACTACCGCCGTGTCGGTGCGATCCCGGATGGCAGATTGGGGACAAGCCACCTTTCAACTGACATAACGGTGATTATCGGAGACGCTGGCGCTTTCTCCGATTTGAGAGGGAGAGCACCCGCTGAAATTAACCCGTCGGTCGCTGCGCGTAGTCTCGCCGCATGAGCGAAGACGACCTGCGGCTCCGGCCGTGGACCGACGACGATCTGGCCGTCGAGCTGCGCAACAACGCGCCGGAGATGACCGCGTATCTGGGCGGTCCGCTGGACGAGGAGGTCGTGCGCCGGCGTCACGAACGGTTCCTGCGCGGCCAGGCCGACGGAACAGTCGCCCCCTTCACGGTGTGGACGGATGCCGCGTCCGAGCCGGTGGGCACGGCCGCCTACTGGCAGATCGAGCACCACGGCCTCGCGGTGCTCGAGTGCGGCTGGTTCGTGTTCGTCCCGTACCAGCACCGCGGCTACGCGCGACGCGCCATCCGGCTGCTCCTCGAAGACGCGGCAGCGCACGGAGGGCGCGACACGATGCTCGCCTTCCCTCGCGTGGACAACGCCGGGTCGAACGCACTCGCGCGCTCGGTGGGATTCATCAACACGGGCGAAGAGGACGGCGAGTACCCGAAGGGCGTCCCGATCCGCGTGAACGCGTGGGCGTTCGATCTGCGGACGCTGCAGTGAGAGGCGCCTGGACGATTGACGCCTCCGTGTAGCGTTGCCCCATGTTCTCGACGACCCTCCCCTCCGGCGCGACCCTCCGACCGCTGGAGCCGTGGCGGGCGGAAGAGTTCGCGGCCCATCTCGACCGCGCCCGCGAGCACATCCGCCCGTGGGTCGGGCCGTCGTTCGTGACCACCGACGCCGTCGGCGCGCGCGCCACGTTGGGCCGCTACGCCGAGCGAGCGGCGCGCGAAGGCGCGGGCATCTACGGCATCTGGGCGAACGATGTGCTCGTCGGCGGCGTCATGTTCGTCGAGTTCACGCCCGCGACCGGCTCGTTCGAGGTCGGCTGCTGGCTCGAGCCGGGGGCCGAGGGGCACGGGCACATAACGTCAGCCGTGCGCGAGCTGCTCGCCTACGCGTTCGACGAGCGCGGCATGCACCGCGCCGAGTGGAGGTGCCGTGCGGACAACGAGCGCAGCTCAGCCGTCGCGCGGCGGCTCGGGATGTCGCTTGACGGAGTTCTGCGGGAGGCCTGGCCGGTCGGCGGCGTGTTCCACGACAAGCAGGTGTGGTCGCTGCTGGCGGGGGAGTGGGCGGCGAGCGCGGGCGACTGACGCCGCCGAGGGGCACGTACGCGCCCCAAAATCGCCGGTTTAGGGGCGCTTACGTGCCCTTCGATTCAGCGGTGGCGCACCTCGCTGGCGACCCGGCCGTCGACCACGGTCACGATCTCGTCGAGGGTCGGCGAGTGCACGAGGTCGTGGGTCACGAGCAGCGTCGCGGTCTCCTGCGAGTGCGTGAGCCGCGCAATCAGGTCCATGATCGCCGCGCCGCGCTCCTGATCGAGCGCGCTGGTCGGCTCGTCGACCAGGAGGACGGTCGGCTGCCGCACGAGCGCGCGTGCGATCGCCACCCGCTGGCGCTGGCCTCCTGACAGCTGGGCCGGCCGCTTGTCGGCGTGGCCGGTGAGACCGACCGCGTCGAGGAGGTCGTCGACCCGGTCGCGGACGGCGGCGCGCACCGACCTCCGCCGGGTGCCGCCGAGCTCGCCCATCACCTGCAGCTGCTCGCGGGCCGTCAGCGAGGGCAGCAGGTTGGACTGCTGGAAGACGATCCCGATCTTCTCGCGGCGCAGCCGGGTGGCCCGCTCGGCGGACAGCCCGGTCGCGTCCTCCCCGACGATCAGAACGCGGCCTGAGTCCGGGCGGATGAGGGTGGCGGCGAGGGCCAGGAGGCTCGACTTGCCGGAGCCGGACGGCCCGGTGATGCCGGTGACCACGCCGGGTCGGCCGTGGAGGGTGACCTGGTCGACCGCGGTGATGCGGCCGCCGCCGTCGGGGAAGGTGAGGGTGACGTCGTCGAGGGTGATCATCGGTTGCTCCCGAGTGCGGTGAGAGGGTCGGCGTGGGTGACGGTGCGGAGCGCGACGGCGGCGCCGACGAGCCCGAGAAGGGTCATGGCGGCGGCGGGGACCAGCGTCGTGACCGGCGCGACGAGGAACGGCAGCGCGCTGCCGGCGAGTGCGCCGAGCCCGAGGACGGCCAGCATCCCGAGGCCGATGCCGCCGACCAGCACGACGAGCGCCTGGCCGAGCGCGTCGAGCACGAGCGACCGTTGCGTGGCGCCGAGCGCTTTCAGCACGGCGATGTCGGCGGAGCGCTGCATTGTCCAGACGGTGAAGAACGCGCCGACCACGAGAGCGGAGATCCCGAACAGCATCGCGACCATGAGGCCGAGCGATCCGATCTCGCTCTTGAAGGCCTCCAGTGCCGTCAGGCTGAGCAGGGTCGGCTGCGCGCTCGTGCGGGTCGCCGCGGCGACGGCGTCCCAGTCGGGCGTTCCCGACACCGCGAGCACGGTGGGCCGGCCGTCGCCACCCATCCGCTTGTCGGCCTGCGCCCAGGCGGCGGGCGTCAGCGCGACCACCGGAGTGTGGCTGTACCAGGCGTCGCCGCCGACGGTCGTGACCCGGTACTCGTTGCCGAGGATGGTGACGGTGTCGCCGGTGGAGGCGTGCAGTTCCTTCGCGGCGCCGGCCGAGAGGCCGACGGTGTCGTCGGCGCTCGGCGCGAGCGCGGTCAGGTCGGAGGCGGGCCCGACGCCCGCATCCGGCAGACCGAACAGCGCGACACCGGTGGAGGTCGACTCTACTTGCGCGCGGGTCTGCGCGATCCCGACGGGCATGACGGCGTCGACCCCAGGGGCAGACCGCCAGCGTTGGACCGTCGCGGGCGACAGCGACGACTCGCTGAAACTCACGGCTCCACCGGCCGGCTTCTCGAGCACCAGACGGTCGCCCGGCAGCCCGAGCACGGCGGAGATGTTCTGGGCGGCCAGGCCGCCGGTGAGGCCGGACAGGAAGCCGACCAACACGGTGATGAGGGCGACGACGGTCCCGATGAGGAGGAACCGGCCGCGAGCGTGGCGCAGGTCTCGCCAGGCGACGAACACGAGGAGTCCTTTCTGCGGGCGGAGCGATTCCGCCCGGTGTCACTCCAGCCTTCTCGCGGCGCGCGGCCGTCACATCGTCAGCACGGTCCAACCTCCACTCCGACTTTCCATTGATGCCGCGGCGATCGGCGGTCCCTAGGCTGGATGCGTCATGACCCACAGCGCCCTCACCCCGGTCTTCGTCGGACTGCGCGTCGGGCTGCACGTCCTCATCGCCGCGCTGCTCGTGCTCGTTGTCGTCCGCCTGCCGGGTCTGGAGCCGGACGCCGCCGTCGCCGGGCTGATCCTCGTCGTGCTGTTCGCCCTGGTGTACCTGGCAGCGCTGCTCATCCGGGTCGTGCCTCCGTCGGCCCGGAGGCCGGCGGGCGTCCTTTGGATGTCGGCGCTCGGCCTGGTGTGGGTGGGCCTGGTGATCGTCGTCCCGGAGGCCGCGTACCTGGCGTTCCCGCTGTTCTTCCTGTGCCTGCACCTCCTGCCGCGGTGGGTCGGCCCCGTCGCGGTGGTCCTGCTCACTGCCGTCGCGATCGTCGCCCTGAGCGCGCACCAGGGCTTCTCGGCGGGTGTCGTGATCGGGCCGCTGATCGGTGCGGCCGTCGCGATCCTCCTCGGCCTCGGTTACCGCGCCCTGGCTCGGGAGGCCGTGGAGCGGGAGGCCCTGCTCACCGAGTTGATGGCGACCCGCGATCGGCTCGCCGCGACCGAGCGGGAGCAGGGGGCCCTGGCCGAGCGCGGACGGCTCGCCCGCGACATCCACGACACCGTCGCGCAAGGGCTCTCCAGCATCCAGCTGCTCCTCCATGCCGCCGAGCGCGCCGACCCGAGCGGCCCGGGCGTCGAGCAGATCCGGCTGGCCAGGTCGACCGCGGCGGACAGCCTCGCCGAGACCCGGCACATCATCCGGGAGCTGACGCCGCCGTCGCTCGACGGCGGCCTCGGGGAGGCCCTGCGGCGCCTCGGCGCCGCGCAGACCGTGCCCGGGTCGCTGCGCGTCGACGTCGAGACGCCGCCGGCGACCGACCTGCCGATGGAGGTGCAGACGGCGTTCCTGCGGATCGCGCAGGGAGCGATGGCGAACGTCCGCACGCACTCCGGGGCGACGCACGCGCGCATCCTGCTGCGCGAGGGAGACGACGAGACGGTGCTGCGCATCGCCGACGACGGCGTGGGATTCGACCCAGGCTCCGTCGGGGAGGGCGTCGGCGGCAGCGACTCGTTCGGCCTCCGCGCCATCGCCGAGCGCGTGGCCCAGCTGGGTGGCGAACTCGCCGTCGAGAGCGCGCCGGGGCAGGGGGCCTGCGTGACGGTGACGCTGCGGGCGCGGAAGGAGCGGTCGTGATCCGCATCCTCATCGCCGACGATCATCCGGTGGTCCGCGCCGGCATCCGCGCCCTCCTCGACGGGGAGGCCGACCTCGAAGTCGTCGGCGAGGCTCCGACCGCCGACGACGCGGTCGAACTCGCGGTGTCGGCGGCCCCCGACCTGGTGCTGATGGACCTCCAGTTCGCCGACGGCCCGCGCGGTGTGGAGGCCACCCGCCGCATCCGCGCCCTCCCGTCGGCCCCGCACGTGCTCGTGCTGACGAACTACGACACCGACACCGACATCCTCTCGGCGATCGAGGCCGGTGCGAGCGGCTACCTGCTCAAGGACGCGCCTCCCGACGAGCTCGTCGCCGCCGTGCGCGCCGCGGCGGCCGGCGAGAGCGCGCTCGCCCCCGTGATCGCGAGCCGGCTGATGGCGCGGATGCGCTCACCCCAGGTGACCCTCTCGGCCCGGGAGCTCGAAGTGCTGGAGCTGGTGGCGCAGGGGGCGGCCAACGCCGAGATCGCGCGCCGGCTTCACATCGCGGACGCGACGGTGAAGTCGCACCTGGTGCACGTCTTCACGAAGCTCGGGGTGGCCTCCCGCACCGCCGCTGTGAACGTCGCGCGCTCGCAGGGCATGTTGCGTTAACCCCGACCCCACCCCGGAGATTTGCGGCAAATGTGGCATCTGGCGGCGTGAGTCGCCACATTTGCCGCAAATCTGCGGGGCTCAGCCTCCGAAGACCTCCTTCGCCATCGTCATCGCCGACATGGCCTTCGGCCAGCCCGCGTAGAACGCCAGGTGCGTGATCGCCTCGATCAGCTCCTCCTCCGTCGCGCCGTTGTCGCGGGCGAAGGCGAGGTGGAAGCGGAGCTGCTCGACGTTGCCGCCGGCCAGAAGCGCGGCGACCGTGATCAGGCTGCGGTCGCGTTTGGCGAGCTCCGGGCGTTCCCAGACCTCGTCGAACAGCACCCGGTCGGTGTAGTGGACCAGGCCGGGGGCGAAGTCGCCGAAGGCGCGCTGCCCTCCGGTCCACCCCGGAGTGGAGTCGCTCGTGTCGGTCATGCTCGGCGCCCTTCGTACTCGTCGTCGGTGATGTGCTCTTTCCAGATCGTCGTCTCCGCAGGGTCGTCCGCACCCTCCAGGAGGGCGATGTGCTCCATGAAGCAGCCGGGCGCCGCCGCGTGCCAGTGATCCTGACCGGGCGGCGTGTACAGCGTCTCGCCCGGATGCACCTCGATGACGTTGCCGTCGCGGTCGCCGAAGCGGGCGACTCCTGCCGTCACGCGCAGGTACTGTCCGCGGGCGTGGCTGTGCCACGCGGTGCGTGCACCGGGAGCGAAGCGCACGAGGGCGGCGGTCATCCGCTGGCCGGCCTCGTGGGGTGCGGCGATGCGGTCCACCCAGACGTCGCCGGCGAACTGCTCCGGCGGGTTCTTGACGGTGGGAGTGGTGGGTTCGATGTTCATGCGTTCTCCGTCTCTAGTGGTCTTCCGGCTCCAGCAGGACTTTGATGGCGCGGCGCTCGTCCATGGCTTTGTAGCCTTCGGCCGCCTCGGACAGCGGGAGGGTGAGGTCGAACACCGCACCGGGGTCGATCTCATCCCTCATGATCAACTCGATCAGCTCGGGAAGGAACCGGCGGACGGGTGCGGGGCCGCCGTGCAGGTGCACGCCGGAGAAGAACAGCTCCTGCCCGGGCAGTTCGACGTCGTGCGAGACGCCCACATAGCCGACGTGGCCTCCTGCCCGGGTCGCCCGGATCGCCTGCATCATCGACTCCTGGGTGCCGACCGCCTCGATGACCGAGTGCGCGCCGAGACCGTCTGTCAGGTTCTTGATCGCGGCGACACCCGCATCCCCACGCTCCTCGACGATGTCGGTCGCGCCGAACCGGCGGGCGAGCGCCTGCCGGTCGGCGTGGCGGCTCATGGCGATGATCCGCTCGGCGCCGAGCTGCTTCGCGGCGAGGATGCCGAGCAGGCCGACCGCCCCGTCTCCGACCACCGCGACGGTCTTGCCGGGGCCGGCCTCCGCTGCGACGGCCGCGAACCAGCCGGTGCCGAGCACGTCGGAGGCGGCGAGCAGACCGCGGACCTGCTTCGGCGTCGGAGCGGTCGGAGTGGCGACGAGCGTCCCGTCGGCGAGGGGAACGCGCAGGCGCTCCGCCTGCGTCCCGAGAGCACCGACCGGCACGCGGTGTACGCAGTGCGACTGGTACCCGGCGCGGCAGATCTCGCAGGTGTTGTCGGAGGCGAAGAACGAGCCGACGACGAAGTCGCCGACCTTCACATTCCGCACCTCGGACCCGACCTGCTCGACGACTCCGACGTACTCGTGGCCCATCGGGGACGGCTGCGTCACCGCGTCCGTGCCGCGGTACGGCCACAAGTCGGACCCGCAGATGCAGGCGGCCGCGACGCGGATGATCGCGTCGGTGGGCTGTTCGATGGTCGGGTCGTCGCGCTCTTCGACGCGGACGTCCCGAGGGGCGTACATGACTACTCCACGCATGTGGGTGCTCCTTCTGTTGCGGGGGTGAGGGTTCGGTCCGAAGGGACTCCGGCCGGACGACGGAGGAGGGCGACCACGGTCAGCGCGGCCAGCGCGACCGCGACCGTGGTGACGAGCCCGAGGGGGAGGATGTTCAGAGCGCCCGCGATACCGACGAGGGGTGCGGCGACGCCTCCGAACGCGAATCGCGCCGCGCCGAGCACGGAGGACGCCGTGCCGGCGATCTGCGGATAGTCCGCCAGCGCGATGGTCGTGGACGGCGGGCTCGTGACGGCGGTGCCGCCTGCCAGCAGGAACAGCGACACGATGACGACCGCGAGAGGCACGTGCGTCAGCCCGGCGAGCAGGAGGCCCACGCCACCGAGCCCG
The DNA here is from genome assembly GCF_055720965.1 of Leifsonia sp. PARNA 1/14. NCBI lineage: Bacteria > Bacillati > Actinomycetota > Actinomycetes > Micrococcales > Microbacteriaceae > Leifsonia > Leifsonia sp. PARNA 1/14. The sequence goes on along the minus strand of NZ_JBVQSP010000002.1, from coordinate 96,790 downwards.
GCCAGCACGAGGCCGGCGGCCAACGTGCCCTTCACGCTCCAGCGCTCGCTGGTGCGTCCGGCCAGGTAGCCGAACACCATGAAGCCGGCAGAGTTGAGCCCGAAGGCGAGGGCGTACTGCTGGGGAGACAGCCCGTAGACCCCTTGGAGCACGTAGGTCGCTCCGCTGAGGTACGCGAACAGGGCGGCATACACGAAGCCCTGGGCGAGCACCGCACCCACGAAGCCGCGATCGGCGAACAGCAGCCGGAGGTCGCCGGCTATGACGGCGAACCCTGCGCCGGTGCGCCCACCCGCGGGCAGCGTCTCCGGGAGACCGAGCGCGATCCAGAGCAGGATGCCGGCGCCGATCACCGCGAGGAGCAGAAAGAGTCCGCGCCAGTCCAGGACCGCCGTGAGTGCGCCACCGACCAGCGGGCCGACGATCGCGGCGAACCCTCCGGTGACCGTCAGTCGGCCGTAGAAGCGGATGAGGCGGCCGCCATCGTAGAGGTCGCGACCTGCCGCCTGGGCGATGACGATCCCGACGCCGCCCGCCAACCCTTGCGCGAAGCGGGCGCCGATCAGGGCCTCCACCGACGGGCTGAACGCGCAGAGCGCCGAGACGGCGACGTACGCGGTGACCCCGATCAGCGCGGGCCGGCGACGGCCGAACCGGTCGGAGAGCGGCCCGGCGATCAGCTGGCCGGCCGCGAGACCGATCAGGCAGGCCGTCACGGTCAGCTGCGCCATCGACGTGGTCGCGCCGAGCTCGTTCGTGAGCGCGGGAAGTGCCGGGAGGTAGAGGTCCATCGAGATCGGGCCGAAGACCGTGAGCACGAGCAGGAGCGTCGCCAGCAGGCGGCCGACGCCGACGCGGTGGGCCGCGGCCGGAGAGACGGTGGGGGATGAATCTGTCACGCCATCCATCACACCGGGTCCCTCGCGGGCGAGGGAGTTCCTGACGAGACGTGTACTGACAGGGCACCCCACGGATCGCGGGCACGACCTACGCTCGTGGCATGGACAACCGAGCAGAGGTCCGCGAGTTCCTCGTGTCGCGTCGTGCCCGGGTGACGCCCGAGCAGGCGGGGCTCACCTCGGGTAATGGGCGTCGCGTCCCCGGCCTGCGCCGCTCGGAGGTCGCGATGCTGGCCGACGTGAGCGTCGAGTACTACTCCCGGCTCGAGCGCGGCTCGATCTCGGGTGTCTCCGCCGCCGTCCTCGACTCCGTCGCTCGTGCCTTGCAGCTCGACGACACCGAGCGGGCGCACCTCTTCGACCTCGCTCGCGCGTCGGACGGGATCCCGGCCTCCGGCCGTCCGCGGCGCCGGACGACCCGCGACCCCGCGACACGGCCGAGCCTCCACTGGGCGTTGGAGGCGTTCACCGACGGGATCGCCGTTGTGCGCAACGCCCAGTCGGACGTCATCGCGTTCAACGCGCTCGGCCGCGCGTTCTACTCACCGCTGATCGGCGACGGCGGGCGCACCCCCAACTTCGCCCGCTTCCAGTTCCTCGATCCGGCGTCGCACGATTTCTACCCGGACTGGGATCTCTTCGCGGACATGTGCGTGGCCGTGATGCGGGCCGAAGCCGGCCGCGACCCGCACAATCGCGCCCTGCAGGATCTGGTGGGCGAGCTCTCGACGCGGAGCGACACCTTCCGGCAGCTCTGGGGAGCCCACAACGTACGGACCCACGGCGCCGGAACCAAACGCTTCGTCCACCCGGTCGTCGGCGAGGTGACGCTGGCCTACGAGGAGTTCGCCGTCACCGCCGAGCCGGGTCACATCCTCCTCGTCTACACGGCGGAGCCGGGGTCGCCCTCGGCAGAGCGGCTGCGGCTCCTCGCCTCCTGGGCGGCCGAGCACGCGCCCGCGGTCGCGAGCGCTTCGTCGGAGGCGTGAGACGCGCACTTTCGTCACGAATCCCGACATTCGTGGCACGAATCTCGACATTCGTGACGAATGCCGGGCCAGTCGGGGTCACCGCCGCCGCATCGGCCGCACGGTGAGCGATTCCACGGTGCCGGTGTTCGGGAGGTCGACGGCGACGCGCACGGTCGCGGCGACCATCTCCGGCGTGATGGTGTACGCCGCGTCGTAGTCGTGGCCTTCGCGGGCGACGAGCGCGCGCTGCATGTCGGTGTCGACGCGGCCCGGGTGGATGCTCGTCACGCGGACGCCGTGCGGCCGTTCCTCCTCACGCAGCGCGTCGGTGAGGGCGCGCAGCGCGAACTTGGAGCCGGAATACACGCCCCCGCCCGCTCCGCTGCTCAGTCCCGACCCGCTGTTGATGGCGACGACCAGACCCTGCGCCGCGCGCAGGGAGGGGAGCGCCTGGCGGAGGATCGCCGCGATCGCGAACACGTTCACCTCGAACACGTGCCTCCAGGTGGCGTCGTCGGTGTCGGCGATCGTGCCGCCGTCCTCCACTCCCGCGGAGAGCACGATCGCGTCCAGGCGGTCGGGCAGGGGCGGGAGGACCTCCCCGGTCAGGTCGCCGACGTACGGTTCGGCGGAGGGCAGCGCGGCGACCACGGCCGCGACCGCCTCGGCGTCGCGGCCGCCGACCAGCACGTGATGCGTGCGGCCGAGCTCCTCCGCGATGGCGCGGCCGATGCCGCGGGAGGCTCCAGTGACGAGCACGACGGGACGGGACGAGGATGCGGTGGCGGCCATCATCCGACTCTACGACGCCGGAGAACTGCGCGCCGTCGCTGGATTTCTTAGGCCTTCCTGGGTCCGCCGCCCCTACTGTGTTCCACGGCGCCGGCAGCGCGCGTCCCCAGTGCCTCGCTGCCGGTGCCTTCCACGCGAGGAGCGCCCGGCGAGGGGCACGTAAACGCCCCTAAAACCCGCCGGAAGGGGCGTTTACGTGCCCCTCGATCGCGAATCGCGCAGAATTGGCTGCGAGATCATGAGCAGACGCAGCGCGGAGGCAGCCCCCTGGTACCGGACGGTGTCCGGCCGCCAGTGGAAGATGTTCGCCGCCTCCTGGATCGGCTACCTGCTCGACGGCTTCGACTTCGTGCTGATCACGCTCGTGCTCACCGACATCAGCACGGAGTTCCACCTCAGCGGTGTGGAGGCCGCCAGCCTGGTCTCCGCCGCGTTCGTCAGCCGCTGGTTCGGTGGCCTCGCCATCGGCGGCCTCGGCGACCGTTACGGACGGCGGGCGGCGATGATCACGAGCATCGTGCTGTTCTCGCTCGGCTCGCTCGGGTGCGCGATCGCGCCCTCCTACGGCGTGCTGTTCGCGGCGCGGCTGGTCATCGGGCTCGGCATGGCAGGCGAGTACGGCGCCAGCTCCACGTACGTCATCGAGGGGTGGCCGCAGCGACTCAAGAACAAGGCCAGCGGATTCCTCATCTCCGGCGCCTCCATCGGCACCGTGCTCGCCGCCCAGGTCTACCGCTTCGTCGTGCCCGAGTTCGGCTGGAGGGCGCTGTTCGCGATCGGGCTCCTGCCGATCGTCGTCGCGCTCTGGCTGCGCCGCAGCCTCCCGGAGCCCGAGGACTGGAAGGAGGCGCGGTGCAGGGAGGACGCGCCGACGCCGCAGGCCGCCCCGAACGTCTTCGGCGTGCTGTTCCTCGGCCGGTTGCGTGTGCTCAACGCGTTCACCGCGGTCGTGGCGATGGTGCTCCTGACCCTCGTCTTCACCGCCCGGCTGCAGGGCGTCGGGGTCGCGTCGGCGGGCGTGGTTCTCGCGGCGGTGTTCGTGTCGTACATCGTGCAGTTCGGCGGTCGCCGCTGGCCCCTCATCGTCATGATCACCGTGACGGTGTGCGCCGCGTTCCTGTACTCGTGGCCGATCCAGGCGCTCCTGCCCACCTACGCGGCGACCGAGCTGCATTACGATCCCGCGCAGATCTCCGGTGTCGTGTTCTTCGCCGGCTTCGGTGCGGCCGTCGGCTGCTGGGTGGCCGGGTTCACCGGCGACTGGCTCGGCACCCGCCGGGCTTACGTCGGCAGCCTGATCGTGTCGCAGTTCCTGATCTTCCCGGTGTTCGCGATCGGAGGCACCCAGCTCGCCGTGCTGGGGCTGCTCCTGTTTCTGCAGCAGGTGTTCGGGCAGGGGATCGCGGGGCTGCTGCCGAAATGGATCGGGGGCTACTTCCCCGCCGAGCAGCGCGCGGCCGCACTCGGGTTCACCTACAACGTGGGTGCGCTCGGCGGCGCGATCGCCCCCGTGCTCGGCGCGTCCATCGCCAGCAGGTTCTCGCTCGGGTTCGCGCTGCCGCTGCTGTCGTTCTCGCTTACGTTCGTGGTCATCGTGCTCATCGGCTTCAACCTCCCCGCCCGCGTGCAGCGCTGGGTGCACCGGGGCGCGTCGCTGCCGACCGACTTCTCCCGCGACGGGATGTTCGGTGTCGGCGACGCGTATCGCGTGACGGGCTCGTCGCCCTCCTAGCCCGCGCGGTACAGATCCGCCTCGAACCGGTAGGCGTCGCCGCGATAGGTGTTCAGCCCGAGCAGCACCGGGCCTCCGCTGCGGTCGTACGCGATCTCGCGGCCGACCAGCACGGGACTGCCCGCCGCGATGTGCAGGAGGCCGGCCAGCTCCGTGGTCGCCGCGTCGGCCTGCACGCTGTACGCGCTGCGGTAGATGTCGACCGCGCAGAGCGTCTGCAGCGATTCGTAGAGCGATGCGTCGGTGAGGTCGGCCTCCACCAGCGCGGGCGCGACCGACACGGGGATGACGTTGGTGTCGACGCAGATCGGCGTCGAGTTCATGCCGCGCAGCCGGACGAGCACCAGCACGTCTGCGCCGGGGGCGATGCCGAGTCGTTCGGCTTCGTCGATCGTCGCCGAGCGGACGCTCTTCTCGAGCACCTGCGCGGTCGGCCGGTGGCCGCGCAGCCGCGCCATCTCGGTGAAGCTCTGGAGGGTGCTCGGCGGTTCGCCGACCGTGGGGCTCGGCACGAACCAGCCGCGCTGGGCGGAGCGGGCGATGCGGCCCTGACGCTCCAGGTCCTCCAGAGCCGTGCGGATGGTGCTCCGGCTGACATGGAGGCTCTCGGCCAGCTGCCGTTCCCCGGGCAGTCGCGTGCCGGGCGGGTACACGCCGTGGTTGAGGGACGTGTTCAGGTCGCGGATGACGCGCTCTGCGATCGTCGGAGTCTTCACAGCAGTGACCATACCAGTTCGACCGTTGGCTGTTAATTCGTTCTCGAATGGACTATCTGGTTTGGTTATGGTTACGGTGGGTTCCGCGCCGGTCGTCGGCGCCATCCCCCTGGGACGAGTTAAAGGAGACTCGCATGAAGAAGAGGCACCTCGCCGGAGCGCTCGCGCTCACCGCTGGACTGGCCCTCGGCCTGACAGCGTGCGCCCCCGGAGGCTCCAGTGCTGCGGGCACCTCGCACGCCGTCTCGAAAGACGTGTCCGGCAAGGCCGTCACCCTCAAGATCCTCGACTTCTGGCAGGGCGAAGAGGGCAAGTGGATGGACGCGGTCGTCAAGGACTTCGAGAAGCAGCATTCGAACATCACCATCAAGCGCACCACGCAGGACTGGGGCCAGGTGATGAACACCCTCAACCTGCGGCTGGCCGACCCCAACGGTCCAGACATCGCGCTCGTCAACAACGGCTGGCAGTCGATGGGCACCCTCGCCAAGGGCGGCCGCATCCTGAACCTGGACGCGTACTCCGACCTGTACGGCTGGAAGAAGGAGATCCCGGACACCATCGCCCGCCAACTGGAGTTCACGCCGGACGGCAAGCAGATGGGCACCGGCTCGCTCTACGCGACCCCCGCCGCGCGCTCGTCGCTGATCGGCCTGTATTACAACAAGTCGATCCTCGACAAGCTCGGTCTCTCCGTTCCGAAGACCCTGGCCGACTTCGAGAAGGACGCCGCTGCGGTCAAGGCCGCCGGAATCACCCCGATCTCGTACGGCTCGCAGGACAAGGGCTCGGCGACCTCCATCCTGTTCGCGACGCAGGACCTGTACGCGTCGTCGAAGTCCATCGGCGACTTCGTCTACTCCAGCGGCGACGTCCCGATCACCTCCACCGGCATCGTCGACGCCGCGAAAGACGTCAAGAAGTGGGCGGACGCCGGCTGGTTCACCCCGAACTATGCGGGCATCCAGTACGCCGACGCGCAGAACGAGTTCATGAGCGGCAAGTCGGCGTTCCGTTTCGAGTACACCGGCTCGCTGGGCTTCTCCGACGCGCAGAAGCAGACGTACGGCTACGTGCAGCTGCCGCAGGTGCAGGGCGACAAGGTGGTCGGCACCGGCTCCACCGCCGCCAACCTGTCCATCTCGGCCAAGTCGAAGAACCCGGATGCCGCTGCGGCCTTCCTCGATTTCATGGCGTCCAAGACGGCTGCACAGCAGGCGGTCGACCACGGCTTCCTCCCGCTGCTGCACTCCGACGTGACCGTGCCAGGAGGCAACCCGGAGCTGGCGAGCGAGATCGCTGCGCAGCAGACGCTCGACAAGGGCAACGGCTACGTGCCGTACTTCGACTGGTCGACCCCGACGATGATCGACACCATCGGCGGCCAGCTGCAGCAGCTCTACGCCGGCCAGGTGACGCCGGACCAGCTCGCGGCGGCCGGGCAGAAGGACTACGACGCCTTCCAGGCCCAGCGGAAGGGCTGACGGGATGACCTCGTCCCAGGTGGTGCAGCGGCCGGCGACCCCGGCCGCTGCGCCCGAGGCCGCCGGCCGGGGCCGCGTCAAGCAGCCGCGCGCCCCGCGGCGCACGCTGTCGCCCCGGGCGCGCCGTCGCCGCTGGCTCGGGCTGGCGTTCGCCGCCCCTGCCCTCCTGTTCTACGGCTTCGTGGTGATCGTCCCGATCCTGCAGAGCGTCAACTACTCCTTCTACAGCTGGGACGGCGTGAGCGCGGCCCGCTGGGTGGGCGTGAACAACTACGTCTCGTTCTTCACCGACCCGGCGCTGCTGGAGTCGCTCTGGCACGTGCTCGTGCTGGTCGTGTTCTTCGCCCTCCTGCCGATCGCGCTCGGGCTGCTCTCGGCCGCGCTGCTCGGCCGCGGGAAGCTCCGCGGAGGCGGCGTCTACCGCTGGCTGCTCTTCCTCCCGCAGGTGCTGACCAGCGTGGTCGTCGCCGTGATCTGGAAGCGCATCTACGGACCGGACGGCCCGCTCAACAGCGCACTGCGCGCAGTGGGGCTGGGCGACCTGGCCAAGAACTGGCTGGGCGATTTCACCTGGGCGCTGCCTGCGCTCGGCGTGATCGGCACCTGGACGGCCCTCGGCCTCTGCATGGTGCTGTTCGTCGCCGGCGTCGCGGCCATCCCGACCGAGCTCTACGAGCAGGCCCGCATCGACGGCGCCGGTCCGATCCGCGAGTTCTTCTCGATCACCCTCCCGAGCCTCAAGGGCCAGGTGGCGGTCGCGCTGACACTGACGGTGACGGGGGCGCTCCGGGCCTTCGACCTGGTGTGGATCACCACCCAAGGCGGTCCGGGGACCTCCACGACCACGCCGGCCCTGCTGCTGTACCGCAAGGCGTTCCTCAACCCGGACGTCGGCATGGCCGCGGCCATCGGCATCATCCTCGCGGTCGTCTGCCTCGGCGTCGCACTCATCATCACCCGGCTCTCCGAGGAGAAGGACGCATGATCTCGCGCACCGAGCGCCTCCTCAACCACACCATCCTGGCCTTCGTCACGATCCTCGTGCTGTTCCCGGTGGTCTGGTTCCTGTTCACCGCGCTCAGCCCGAGCCGCAGCGGTCAGCTCGACCTGCTCAACCCGCACTTCGACAACTTCGTCACCGCGTGGAACGAGGGCGGCTTCGGGACGGCCATGCTCGCGTCGGCGGTCATCACGGTCGGGGCGGTCCTCGGCCAGACGGTGCTGGCCGTCCTCTCCGGGTTCGCGTTCGGCGTGCTCGGGGTGGCCGGTCAGAAGGTCATCTTCCCGCTGATCCTGTTCGGGCTGATGATCTCGGCCGAGGTCTTCATCATCCCGCTGTACTACACCTTCCAGTCGCTCGGGCTGACGAACTCGTGGCTCGGCCTGATCATCATCCAGATCGGCATGGGCGTGCCGTTCGGCGCGTTCTGGATGCGCGCGACCTTCCGCGCGGTGCCTCCGTCGCTGATCGAGGCGGCCGAGATGGACGGCGCGCGCAGCTGGCGCGTGCTCTTCCAGATCCTTTTGCCGATCTCCCGCCCGGCGGTGCTCACACTCGCGCTGCTGTCGTTCATGTGGACCTGGAACGACTTCTTCCTCTCGCTGGTCTTCATCGCCGACCCGTCGATCCAGCCCGCGACCCTCGCCCTCGGCGTCTTCCAGGGCCAGCACACGCTCGACGTCAACCTGCTCGCCGCGGGCTCCCTGATCGTCGCGCTGCCGGTGCTGATCCTCTACGCGTTCTTCCAGCGTCACTTCATCCGGGGCGTGCTCAACGGCGCACTCAAAGAGTGACACCGCCCCCGCCGACCTTTCTCGCACCACCAGAAGCACCGTAAGGAGTCACCCATGCGCATCGCGCCCGAAATCCTCGACACGGCCGACGACGTCGGGCGGGAGGCCGCAGCGGAGATCGCTGCCGCGATCACCGAGTCGGCGGCGGAAGGACGCACGTTCATCCTCGGCTGCCCGAGCGGGCGCAGCCCGATCGCCACCTACGCCCACCTCGCCGCGCTCGTCGCCGAGAGCGACCTCGACCTCAGCCGTGTCGTCGTCGCGCTGATGGACGAGTACGTGGAGGAGGCCGCCGACGGTTTCCGCGCGATCGACCCAGACCTCCCGCACAGCTGCGTCGGCTTCGGGAGGCGCGAGATCCTCAGCCTCCTGAACGCCGCCGCGACGCCGGAGCACCGGATCCCGGAGGAGAACCTCTGGTATCCGGATGCCGCCGCTCCGGCCGGCCAGTACGACCGCGCGCTCGCCGCCGCCGGCGGGATCGACGTCTTTTTGCTCGCCTCCGGCGCGTCGGACGGGCACGTCGCGTTGAACCCAGTGGGCGCCGGCGCCGACACCGTGACGCGGGTCGTGCCGCTGGGCGAGGACACCCGCCGTGACAACCTGGGCACCTTCCCGACACTGCGCAGCCTCGACGAGGCGCCCCGGTTCGGCGTGACCGTCGGCATCGCGACGATCCGCGAACTCTCACGCTCCGCACTCATGGTCGTCACCGGCGAGCACAAGCGCGAGACCGTGCAGCGCCTCGCGGCGGCCGATGCCTACGAGCCCGACTGGCCCGCGACCGTCCTCTCCGAATGCTCCGACGCGCGCTTCCTCGTCGACCGCAGCGCCGCGGCGCTCCTCCAGACCACCCGCTGACCAGACCATTCGCTGAGCCCAGCCGGACCCCGACCAGAAAGGCAACACCCACACCCATGGCTTCCATCAAGCTCGTCTACATCGGCGGAGGATCGTCCCGCGGCGCCGGGACCATAGCGTCCATCCTCGAACACGGTGAGGAGTTCGACGGCTCCGAGATCGTGATCCAGGACGTCGACCCCGCCCGTCTGAAGGCCGTCGAGACGATCGGCACCAAGATCGCGCAGGCGAAGGGGCTGGACATCCGCATCACCTCCACCACCGACCGCCGTGCGGCGCTGGCGGACGCCGACGCCGTGCTCTCGAGCTTCCGTCCGGGCAACTTCGCGGCTCGCGCGCTCGACGAGCGCATCCCGCTGAAGCACGGCGTGATCGGCCAGGAGACGCAGGGACCGGGCGGGTTCTTCATGTCGCTGCGGTCCATCCATATCTACGAGGACATCATCCGCGACCTCGACGCCGTAGCGCCGAACGCGATCCTCTTCAACTACACCAACCCGGTCAACATCGTCTCGCAGGCGGTCACCCGGTTCACCGACCGCACGATCTGGTCGATGTGCGAGGGGCCCATCGTCTTCCCGAAGACCGTGCTGCGGGCGGCGCGTCTCGACCCGGAGCGGGCGAACGTGGTCATGGCCGGCGTCAACCACAACTGCTGGTCCACCGAGCACACCTACGACGGGCAGGACCTGATGCCGCTCCTCGACGCCGCATGGGAGGCCCGCAAGGACGACCCGGCGCTCAGCACCCTCGAGAAGCGCATGCTGCAGCTGGCCGTCACCATGCGCTCGGTGCCGGCGGACTACTTCCAGTACTACTACTTCCGCGAGGAGATCCTGCGGGAGCTGCAGGGTGCGCGGACGACCCGTGCCGAGGACCTGCTCGCGGCGCTCCCCGGTTATTGGGAGCACTACGACGAGCAGTCGCAGGCGGCGGTCCCCGAGCTGGACCCGCGCCGTTCGCGGGGCGGCATCCACGAGCTCGAACTGGCGATCGACGTGATGAGCGCGTACTACAACGACGCTCCTGCCCGGCTTCCCGTGAACCTCCCGAACACCGGCGGAGTGCTGCCCGGCTTCGACGAGGATGTCGTCGTGGAGATGTGGTGCGATGTCGACGGCAGCGGTGTGACCCCGCTGCCGCAGAAGCCGCTGCCGCACGCGGTCCGCGGGCTCGTGCAGCAGCTCGCCGAATACCAGTACCTCGCGGCGGAGGCCGCCTGGAAGGGCACGCGGGCCGACGGAGTACGGGCGCTCGCCGCCAACCCGATGGTGCCCACCCTCCGGGTCGCGGAGGAGCTCTACGACGAGATGGCGTACGCGCACCGCGCGTACCTGCCCGAGCGGCTGCTGCGCTGAGCATGGCGGAGCGTGCGGAGTCGGGTCCGCTGTTCCTCGCCGTCGACGCAGGCAACTCCAAGACGGTCGCCCTCGTCGTCGACGGCGAGGGCACCGTCCTCGGGCGGGGCCGGGGCGGACGCGGCGACATCTACGGAGCGGCCAGCATCGAGGTCGCCGAGCAGGCGGTGTTCGGCGCCACGGCCTCCGCACTGGAGGAGGCCGGAGCGACAGCCGCCGACGTCCGGTCGGCGGCCTTCCGCCTGGCCGGTGTGGACTATCCGGAGGACGCCGTCTTCTGGGACGAGCGGATCACGGACCGGATGCCGGGGCTCGGCAGGTGGAGCGTCAAGAACGACGGCTTCGCGTCGCTGCGCCTGATCGACGGCAGCGGTGTAGGGGTGTCGATCACGGTCGGCACCGGACCGGCGGTCGCCGCCCGCTCCGCCGACGGCCGCGAGCAGTGCTCGGGCTGGTACGTGTTCGACGACCTCGGCGGGCAGGGCCTCGGCAACAGCGCGATGAAGGCGGCATGCCGCGAATGGATGGGCATGGGACCCGCCACGCGGCTCACCGAGGTGCTGTGCGCGCACTACGGCGTCGCCGACGCGGGCGAGCTGCGGCACGTGTTCACCCGGCGCTTCGGCGCGCTGCCCGGCATCGACCTCTGGCAGGCCTCCCGGCTCGTCCTCGCGCTCGCCGGCGAGGGCGACGCGGTCGCGCGGGCCATCATCGACCAACAGGCGACCGCGTTCGTCGGGTACGCCGAGTGGTGCGCGCGAAGCGTCGGCGCGGACTTCGCCGCGGGGGAGCTGCCGGTGCTCCTCAACGGGTCGGTCGCCACCTCCGAGCACCCGGCGATGCGCGACGCGATCGTCGCGCAGCTTGCCCGGGTCGCGCCGGGCACTCGCGTCACGGTGGCGAACGCCTCCCCGCTGCACGGCGTCGTGCTGGACGCGCTCGCCGAGGGCGGTGTGGAGGTCACGCCCGCGCTCATGGCGCGCATCCGGCACGAGCACCCCGAGGAATTCCTCGCCACCTGACCCGTTTCGATCTGCACTCCTTTCTGAAAGGCTCCATCCCCATGCATGTCCCGCCGTTCGCCGTGGACGACGTCCTCGCCGCTCTGACCCTGGACGAGAAGGCATCGCTGCTCTCGGGCGTCGACGACTGGTTCACGCAGACGATCGACAGGCCGGGCCTGCCCGCGCCCGTGCCGGCGATCGAGGTCGGCGACGGCCCGCACGGGCTCCGCAAGGAGACCGGGGTGGACATGGTCTGGGTCCCCGCCACCGGGTTCCCGACCGCGTCCGCGATGGGAGCCTCCTGGGATCGCGACCTGACGCGGCGCGTCGCGGCCGCGATCGGGGAGGAAGCGCGCGCGGAGGGCGTGCAGGTCGTGCTCGGCCCGGGCGTGAACATGAAGCGCTCGCCGCTGTGCGGACGCAACTTCGAGTACTTCGCCGAGGATCCGCTCCTTGCGGGCGAGCTCGGCGCCGCCTACGTCGATGGCCTGCAATCGACGGGCGTCGGGGCATCGCTCAAACACTTCGCGGCCAATAATCAGGAGATCGAGCGCACCCGGATCTCGGTCGTCGCGGACGAGCGCACCCTGCGCGAGATCTACCTCCCGGCTTTCGAGCGCGTCGTGAAGAAGGCGGCTCCGTGGACGGTGATGTGCTCGTACAACCGCCTCCTCGGCGTGCACGCGTCGCAGAACCGCTGGTTGCTGACCGAGGTGCTCCGCGACGATTGGGGCTATGAGGGTGCGGTGGTCTCCGACTGGGACGCCGTGCACGACCGCGTCGCCGCGCTCCGCGCGGGCCTCGACCTCGAGATGCCGGGCACAGCGGGTCGGACTGTCGCGGAGGTGGTGGAGGCCGTGCGCTCGGGCGAACTCGACGAGTCGGTCGTCGACGCCGCCGCCCGCCGTGTCCTGGCGCTCGTCGCGCGCGCCTATCCCGGAGCGGACGCAGTGGACGGGCCGGTCATGCGCCTCGGCCACGCCGCCGGGGACCGCCTCACGGCCGAGCAGCTCGGCCTGCTTCGCGCGGACGAGCACCACGCCCTGGCGCGGGAGGCCGCGGCCGCCTGCCTCACGCTGCTGCGCAACGAGCTGGCACCGGCCGACGGCGCTCGCGTCCTTCCGCTGGCGGAGACCGGAGGCACGATCGCGGTCATCGGCGCGTTCGCCGAGCACGCGAGGATCCAGGGAGGCGGCTCTTCGGGCGTCGACGCGACAAAGGTCGATGTGCCGCTCGACGCCATCCGGGAGATCGCCGGGGACCGCGTCGTGTACGCGCCGGGCTACATCGACCTCCCGCGGAACACCTACCAGGACGACGACCTCGCCGTGCTGAGCGCGCACGGGATCACGACGGACACGGACCGCCCGCCCGTGTCTCGGCACTCGGAGTACCTCCACGAAGAGCTTCGGCTCGCCGAGTCGGTGCAGCGCCTGCGTCAGGGCCCGCTCTCCGATGCGGCGGTCCGGCTGATCGACGCGGCGGTGGCGTCGGCGGAGGGAGCGGAGACGATCGTCGTCTTCGCCGGCCTCCCGCTCTCGCACGAGCAGGAGGCGAACGACCGCGACACGCTCGCCCTGCCCGCGGACCAGGTCGCGCTGATCGCAGCTCTCGCCGACCTCCGGGAACGGACCGGAGCCTCCCTCACCGTCGTACTGTCGAACGGGTCGCCCGTGACGATGGACCCGTGGCACGACCGCGTCGACGGCATCCTCGAAGCATGGCTGGGCGGCCAGGGCGTCGGCACGGCGATCGCGGACGCACTCTTCGGGCGCACCAACCCGTCCGGGCGTCTCGCCGAGACCTTCCCTCGGGCACTCGAGGACACCCCCGGATTCCCGAACTGGACGGGCGAACGCGGCACCGTGCTCTACGGCGAGGGTGTCTTCATCGGCTACCGCTGGTATGACGCGCTCCGACGCACGGTGCGCTATCCCTTCGGGCACGGGCTCTCGTACACGCAGTTCGCGTACAGCGACCTCGAGGTCTCCGTCGTCGACGCTGCGGCGGCCCGCGTGAGCGTCTCCTGCATCGTCACGAACGTGGGCGCGGTCGCGGGAGCCGAGATCGTACAGCTGTACGTCGGCGATCCGGACGCCGAGGTGCGGCGGCCCGTCCGCGAGCTGCGCGGTTTCGAGAAGATCCCGCTCGCCGCAGGGGCGTCGGCTTCGGTGGCCTTCGAGCTCGAAAGCCGTGACTTCGCCTACTGGGACTCGGCCGCAGTGCGTGCCGACGGTCGTCCGGGTCTCTGGCGGCGGGAAGGCGGGGCGTTCACGATCGAGCTCGGCGCGTCGTCGCGCGACCTCCGCCTCAGCGCGACCATCGACCTGCCGGACGACGCCACGATCCCACCGCTCGTCCGCGACGCCGACCTGCGCGAGGCCGCGGCGTCGCGGTTCGTCGACGGGCACGCGGGCTGAGGCCAGGGCCGGGTCGACGGGGCTCGTTCTAGCCCGGCTCCTCCTCCGACTCCAGCGTCTCGTCCGCGTCGACGAAGTCGTCGTCGGTCTCGGTGGCCTCCACCGCCTCCGCCGCCTGCGCGCGGGCCTCGGCGTCGGCCTCCCGCTGTCGCTTCTCTCTGCTCATATCCCCAGTCTCACCCTCCGGCACGCTTGCGCCTAGGTTGGAGTCGTGGATGCGCAGACGACCCCCGATGCCTACTTCGTTCCCCTCGGCGGCGGGAGGTACGCCCCGACCCGGCACGCCGGCGGCGCCTGGGCCGACGACGAGATGCATTTCAGTCCGCTGGGCGGGCTGATCACGCACGAGATCCTGCGCTTCGCCGCGAACCCCGAGGGGCCGGCGCTGCAGCTCGCGCGGATCAGCTTCGACATCCTGGGCTTCCTCGCGCTCGACGAGGTGGAGGTCGCGGTCGAGAAAGTCCGGCCGGGCCGCACCATCGAGCTCGTGGAGGCGACTGTCGTCATCCACGGGCGCACGGCGGTGCGGGCACGGGCCTGGCTGCTCTCGGCCTTCGACACCGCGGAGGTCGCCGGCGGCGCTCCCGAGCCGCTGCCCGCGCCGGAGGACGCGATGCCGTGGTCGATGACCGACGACTGGATCGGCGGCTATGTGGCCTCCCTCGACACGCGAGCGGTGCAGCCTCCGCAGGCGGGGCGCGGGATCGCGTGGCTGTCGTCGAAGTGCGTCCTCGTCGAGGGCGAGGAGATCGACCCCGTCGCCGCCTGGATCACCCTCGTCGACACCGCCAACGGCGTCGCCGTGCGCGAGCACCCGACCCGCTGGATGTTCCCGAACGTCGATCTGACCATCCACCTGCACCGCGCGCCGAGCGGAGGCTGGCTCGGCCTCGACACGGAGGTCGTGTTCGGCGCGACCGGCCTCGGCGTCACCCACTCGGTCCTCCACGACCGCGACGGCGCCGTCGGCTTCGCCGAGCAGGCGCTGACGGTGCGGAGGCTGACCGAGTAGCGCGGTCGCGGTCGATAATCGGGTATTGACGACTCACTTGTTTTTTGCAAGTATGGGCTTCATCAACCCACCAGAACAAGGGAGCCCACGATGGCCGCGATTATGTTCGTCAACCTGCCGGTGACCGACCTGGAACGCGCGAAGGCGTTCTACACGGCGGTCGGTTTCACCATCAACCCGCTCTTCACCGACCACAACGCCGCCTGCGTCGTCGTCGACGAAGACCACAACTACTTCATGATCGTCACGCGCGAGTTCTTCTCGACGTTCTCCGACCGCCCGGTCGGCGAACCCTCCGAGACCGTGTCGGCGTCGACCTCGATCATGCTCGACAGCCGCGAGATCGTCGACAAGACGATCGCCGCCGGAACCGCCGCGGGCGGTGTCGAGGAGCGCCCCGCCGCCGACTACGGCTTCATGTACCAGCGCCAGCTGGCCGACCCCGACGGCAACATCCTCGAGTTCGGCTGGATGGACCCGGTCGCCGCGCAGCAGGGCCCCGAGGCCTACATGAACCAGCAGGCCTGAGGCCGATGGTCGCGCGCGACTACGGCCAGTACGACGGCATCACGCGCGGCCTGGAGCTGGTGGGGGAGCGCTGGGCCCTGCTCATCGTCCGTGACCTGCTCGTCGGGCCGCGCCGCTACGGAGAGCTCGCGGCGGGACTTCCCCGCATCCCGAGCAACATCCTGGCGGCGCGGCTCAAGGAGCTGCAGGCGGCCGGCATCATCCGCCGGGCGCCGCGCTCCCGCATCATCCTCTACGAGCTGACGCCGTACGGCCGCGAGCTCGAGCCGATCGTGCTCGCGCTCGGAGCCTGGGGGTTCAAGGCGATGGAGGATCCGCGTGACGAGCAGATCGTCACGCCGGACTCGATGGCGATCTCGCTGCGCACCGCGTTCCAGCCGCAGGTCGCGGCCGCCCTGCCGTCGACCGCGTACGGCGCGCGGTTCGGGGAGGGCGGCCTCCTCATCCGCGTGGACGGCCCGACGCTCGCGGTCACCCGTGGCGACGGACCGGTCGACCTCGCGTTCGCGAGCGGCCCCGGCCTCCATCGGCTCATCTCGGGCGAGCTCGCACCCGCGCACGCGATCGAGACGGGCGTCGTGGAGGTGCTCCGCGGCCCCGGCGACCTCCTGTCGCGGTTCGCGAGCACCTTCCACCTCGCCGCCTGACGCGCCCCTCGGCGACAGCTCAGGGGAGGATGCGGAAGTCGACCAGCAGGTAGCCGGTCGCGGAGGTGACGTTCCTGACCGTCTCCAGCCGCATCGGCGGGAGGTCGTCGAGCAGTCGGCGGCCGCCGCCGACGATCCGCGGCGCGATCACGAGCCGAAGCTCGTCGACGACGCCGGCCGCCAGCAGAGTCCGCGCGACCGAGATGCTCGCGTGCACGCCGATGTCGCCGCCGTCACCCTCCTTCAGGCGCCGCGCGAACCCGACAGGGTCGCCCTCGACCGCTCCGGCGTTCGCCCACTCCGCGTCGAGCGGCGACGAGGTCACCACGTGCTTCTCGACACCGTTGATGAACGTCGCGAACGGCTCGATCGTGCTCGTCGGCCAGAACCGCGACCACTCGTCGTAGCTGCGCCGCCCGAGGATCACGGCGTCCTGCGACGCGATCACGGCGCCGAGCTCGGCGTCCATCGCGTCGTCCCAGTCGGCGATGAACTCGTCCGGGTCTTCGGCCACCCCGTCGAGCGAGAGCAGCTCGTACACCACGATCTTGCGCATGCGTGGCACCTCCTGCGACCTCACGTTAGTCCGCTGTGGAGAACGCTCCGCGGGAGCCTCCCTGTACAGACGAGGAGACGCGCCCGCCGATCTCCTCTCAGGTGGTGCCTCAGAGGAGATCGCGGGCGCGTCGCGCGCAGGATTCCGCTAGGAGAGCAGCTTCCAGGCGCTGTTCTTCGTGCCGGGCGCGGTGCCGGCCGAGTACCACTGGGCCTGGTACGTGTGGCCCTGGTAGGTGACCTTCTCGCCGCCGTTGTAGACGGTGGCGCTGCTCCACGCCGGGATGCCGCCCGGCGTGGTCGGGGCGACGATCTCGCTCCACGGGCCGCCGACGCCGCCGGGGGCGGTGCCGCGGGTGTACCAGAGGGCCTTGAAGGTCCGGCCCTGGTAGATGACGACGTCACCGGTGTTGAACGGGCGGGTGACGGTCCAGAGCGTCTGCCCGTCCGCGGTGGTCGCGAGCTCCGACCAGGCGCCGTTCTTCTGCGAACCCGGGGTCTCGCCCGAGGTGTACCAGAGGGCCTGGAACACCGAGCCGTTGAAGCTCACCTTGTCGCCGTTGAAGTAGACCTTCTTCTTGTCCCACGCGTCCGGCTTCGGAACACCCTGGCCTCCGAGCTGGAGGTCGCAGGAGATCCGCCCGCTGTAGAGGGCGTGGCCCTCGGTCGCGCTACCCGCTCCGGTGCCGTACACGCCGTCGTCGGACCAGACGGCCTCCTTCGTGCCGTCGATGCAGGTCGAGTTCGGCGCGAGGGCGAAGCCCTCCAGGTTGTCGACCGGGAGGCCGGCCGGCTTGGCGTAGGCGACGTCCGGGATGATCGCGCCGGTCGTGCTCACCTTCAGCACCGTCGAGACGACGCCGCAGGTGTTGTCGCACAGCGCCCAGATGCGCTGGGTGTCGGCGTTGAACTGCACGTCCATGACGTGGCCCATGCCGGTGTCGACCACGGCCACGCGGTGGAACGAGTGGTCGCTGTCGAGGGCGTAGGCATACAGCTTGCCGTCGTTCTCGAGCGCCGCGAAGTAGAGGCCGGTTCCGTGCTGCGGGTAGTCGGCCGGCTTGTACGTCGCGCCGGTGGACTGGTCGACGAACCC
>NZ_JBVQSP010000002.1:13470-78824 GCF_055720965.1 Leifsonia sp. PARNA 1/14 | reverse complement strand
GCGTTCGAGGTGAGGTAGCTGTCGGGCACGAAGGTGACGCCCTCGAAGCCGAGGTTGGCCTCCGTCTTGTTGCCCGCGTGCAGCTCGGGGAACTCGCCGGTCAGGTTCCACTGGTCGGTCGCGACGAGCTGCGTGCCCGACTGGGTCGGGTCGAACCGGAGGATCGAGTTGAGCGGGATCGTGTTGACCGCGTTGTTGCGCTCGGTGGTGACGTAGAGCGCGCCGTCCGGCCCGATCGTCAGGCCCTCGGAGTCGGGCTGGTTGGTGGCGGTGTCGGTGCTGCCGGGGAAGAAGATCTGCTTGCCCGCGCCCCAGCCGTTGCTGGTGTCCGCGACCCACAGGCCGCCCTGCTTCACCATCCGGAAGACCCAGCTCTTGTTCTTGACGCTGTAGAGCACGTTCGCGTTCGTCGGGTCGAAGACCAGGCCGCTGACGTCGCGGCCCTCGGGGCCGGTGGTCGTCTTCCACGCGCACTGCGCGTCGGAGACCGTGACGTCGGCGCTTCCGGGCCACGTGGAGGGCGTGAGCGCGCCGGCCGGCAGGGTGCCGGTGCCCGACGGGGCCTCGGGCTCGCAGTTCAGGGTGGGGCCGCCGGGGTTGCCGCCGCCGGTGGTCGGGTCGGTGAGGATGTTCTGGCAGGCGGCGGCGTTGGAGGCGCCGAAGCTCTTGTCCTTGACCGAGACGAACGCGCCGGAGCCGTCGGGGCAGCGCGCGATCGCCCCGGCGCCGAAGTTGTTCGTCTCGTCGGTTCCGGCCTGTCCCGCGGTGTAGGTCACGGAGTCGACGAGGGTGCCCGCGGTGCCGTTGGCGCCGTCCGGGAGGTAGAGCTTCACGCCGTCGCCGCCGCTGCCGAGCCCTTTGGTGGACGCGAAGTACACGTAGCCGTGGGCCGGGACGGCGGTGGTGGCGGTTCCGTCGGCAAGCTTCGCCGAGAACGTCGTGGCCGCGGTCGCGGCGCCGCTGTCGATCTGGAGCCAGCCCGCGATGCTCACGTCGGCCGAGCCGCTGTTGAACAGCTCGATCGCGTCGCCGACCGGGGTGGCGGTGTTGTCGGAGGAGACCTCGTTGATGTGGATGTTCGCCCAGCTCGGAGTCGGCGTGGTGTCCGCCGGAGCGAAGCGGCTCGTGCCGGGCGAACCCATGTCGCCCGTGGTCGACTTCCACGACGCCTCCGCGTCGCCGACAGCGGAGAGCTGCCACTGCGACGCGTCGTTGGCGCCGAGCGCGGCCTCCGTCTTCGGGGTGCCCGAGACGCCCTGCGTGCGCGGGCCCTTGACTGTTCCGGTGCCCTGGTCGTTGTACGTCAGGCGGTCGACCAGGTTGGCGACCGGGTCGGGCCCGTCGAAGATGTTGATCTCGTCCGCGCGGCCGAGGTTGGTGGTGTTGCCCGCGAGGATCTTCACGTCGGCGCCGAGGCCCCACTCGCTGCGGAACGTGGCGTCGGCCGACTCGGTGACGATCGCGGACTGCCCGACGGCGAGCGTGCCGAGGCTGTCCAGCGGCACCGTGCCCGGGGTCTCGCTGTCGTCGTCGAACGACCAGCCCGCCAGGCTGACCGGCGCCGAGCCCAGGTTGGTGATCTCGAAGAACTCGCCGGAGGACGCGACCGGGTTGTACATCCACTCGGTGATGCGCACCGAGGGTGCGTCCGCGGCGTTGGCCGCGGTGGGCAGCGCGACCGCGAGGGCGCCCGCGACGGCGGTGAGAGCCAGCGCGCCGACGGCGCGGGACATGTGAAGTCTCATAAGAACGGAAACTAGTGACGCGCGCGGTACGCCGAGCGAAGCGCACGTGAACAGCAGGCGAACGAGCGGGCCGGAACACGACGGGCCGCAACATGGCGGGCCGGAACACGACGGGCCGGACGCGACGTCGCGCGTCCGGCCCGCCATCGGCCGCCTGCTCACATGTCGACGGTCTCGTGGATCTCGATCCGCCCGCCGGAGGACAGATGCGGATGCCCGACGAGCAGGCCCTCCACTGCGGCGGGGGATCCCGCCTGCACGACCGTGTAGCCGTTGACTCCGCTCGCGGGCAGGTCGGCCCCTTCGGACGTCGAGGGACCGAAGGCGTTGCCCGGGTCGAGGATGGCATCGCCGGCCGTGCCGAACCAGTCCATCCATGCCTTCGTCAGCTTTTCGCCCTCTTCGGGGCTCTGGGGTGCCGCACCGCCCTGGTACAGCAGAACGTATTTCGTCATCGTCGTACTCCTCGTCTCGTGCCGCCGGTCGGCAGCTGTTCACCGATACGACGTGATGGTGGGGCAGAAATCGACAGCCCTAGCCGTCGCGTGAGGAATCCGGTTCTATGGGGTGCAGACCGACCGAGAGGACACTCATGCCCGACAGCCCCGTCGTCGCCTTCGACCTGCTCACCACCCAGCTGCTCGACGACCCCGACCTCGACGTCTCGGTCACGGTCACCGGCCTCCACGTGCGCGGCGAGCTCTTCGCGTACCTCGACGACGGCGCCCTCATGGTCGACCTGCCGCGGTCGCGCGCCGCCGACCTCGTCGCCCGCGATGTCGCCTCCACCGTCGTCGCCGGCCGCGCCGAGCCGAAGGGTTCGTGGGTCGCGATCGCCGACGCGGAGGATTGGCCCGAACTCGCCTCGGAGGCCCACCAGTTCGTGGGCGAGCCCGCCGTCGGTATGGACTCCTGAGCTGTTCTCCCGCTTTCGCCGAGGGGCACGTAAACGCCCCTAAAACGCGTTCTTAGGGACATTTACGTGCCCTTCGATCGTCGCTCAGCGCAGGAAGTCGGCGATCCGCTCCGGCCAGGTGTCGGCGTCGACCGCGTGCTCGGCGACGAAGAGCCGTGACTCGGGCAGCAGCTCGTGGAGGCGCTCGGCCGTCGAGAGCGGATGACCGGGATCGCCGGCCCACGGCAGCAGCAGCACCGGCATCCGCAGCGCCGCGATAGCCTCCGGCGCCGGGAGGTCGGAACGGGCGGCTCCGCGCAGCACGGTCGGCGCCGTCTCGGGCCGCAGCTCGAACCGAGGGGTGAGCTCGCGCTCGGCCATCACCGGCGGCAGCGTCAGGGGAGTGGCGGCCATCAGCTCCTCCAGACCCTCCCAGCCCCGCGTCTCGATGATGTCTGCCATCTGGAGGTAGATCGCGGCCTGCGCCGGGCGGGTGTCCCAGGCTGTCGGCGGGAGCCCCAGCACAAGCCGCCGGAACCGCTCGGGATGCCCCGCCGCCGCGGTCAGGATCGTGCCGGTCCCCATCGAGATGCCGATGGCGTCCACCGGTTCATCCGCTCCGATCTGGTCGAGGAGGGCGATCAGGTCGTCGGCGAGCGCCGTCCAGAGGTAGCGCCCGGGGTCGTCGGAGCCCGGCGACCGGCCGTGCCCCGCGGCGTCGTAGCGGACCAGCCGGTGACCGCCCGCCGCCAGCGAACGGGCATCGAGAAGCTCGAGCTCCGCGTCGCGGCTCGAGGTCAGCCCATGCGCCTGTACCACGAGAGGACCGTCACCCGAGGTGTCGTACGCGAGCGTGGCACCGGGCCGGGTCAGAAGGAGGTCATCCATGTCGCGTCATGCTAGCCCCGCAACGCCGCCGCGGAGGACGGCATCGCCGCGCCGCCCACCCGCGGCCACAATGGAGCCATGCAGCAGCGGATCAGCCGGCTGACGACGGCGGACGGCACCGAGCTGGCGTTCGCGACCGTCGGCGACGGGCGCCCGCTGCTCTCTGTCTCTGGCTGGGTGAGCCACCTGCAGTTGAGCTGGGAGGTGCCCGAGGAGCGCGCCTTCTTCGAGAGCCTGGCGCAGGGCTGCCTGCTGGTCCGATACGACCGGGCCGGGTGCGGGCTGTCGGCGCCGTCGGCCCGGCCTCCCTCGCTCGAATTCGAACCGGAACAGCTGGAGGCCGTGGCCGACACCCTCGGGCCGGAGCCGTTCGACCTGATGGGCACCTCGATGGGCGCGCCGATCGCCGCGGCGTGGGCGGCGGCCCACCCGGAACGCGTCCGCCGCCTGGTGCTCTACGGCGGCTGGAGGTCGGGGTCGGCGCTCTCGCCGCCCGCTGTCCGCGACCACATCCTCGGCCTGGTCGAGTCGCACTGGGGTCTCGGCTCGGACGTGCTGACCGACATCTTCGCCCCCGACGCGCACCCCACGACGCGCGAGCTCTTCGGCCGCTACCAGCGTGCCTCCTCCGACGCCGCGAACGCCCGCGCGCTGCTCGCACTGAGCTACGCGCTCGACGTCGGCGACCTCCTCGACGCCGTGAGGGCGCCGACGCTCGTCGTGCATCGCGAGCACGATCGCGCCGCACCGCTCGCGCAGGCGGAGGCGCTCGCCGCAGGCATCCCCGAAGCAAGCCTGGTGGTGCTGCCCGGTCGTTCGCACCTGCCGTACGTCGGCGACGCGCACCAGCTCGTCGCCACGATCCGGAGGTTCCTCGGCCTGCGGGCCTCCCGACGGGGTGCGGGCACGCTGACCGCGCGGCAGGACGAGGTCGCGGCGCTGATCGCCGACGGCCGCACGAACCGTGAGATCGCCGACCGCCTCGGCATCGACGAGCGCTCGGCCGAAGGACACGTGGAGCGCATCCGACTGCGGCTCGGGTTCCGCTCCCGCGCCCAGGTCGCCGCCTGGTACGCGGCCCAGCGCGGCCGGCCGTCGCGACCGGCCGACGCCGGCGAAGTGAGGTAGTTCCCCGCCTGTGCCGCTGACCGGCGGCGGCGAGGCTGAGGGGATGACTCAGCCCGTCTCCACCTCGACCGACCCCGCCGCTCCCGCCTTCGAGCAGCATCCCGCCCGCGGCCGCTTCAACGCCGCGTTCTTCCGGATCATGGACGGCTACATCGAGCACTCCCTCCGCCCGCACAAGCAGCGCGTGTTCGCCGACCTGCCGCCCGAGGTCGTGGAACTGGGATCGGGGGTCGGCGCGAACCTCCACCACCTCCGGCCGGGCACCACGCTCGTCGCGATCGAGCCCAACCGCTACATGCACGCCCGGCTGCGCGCGGCCGCGGCTCGCCGCGGCGTGCACCTGCAGCTGCGCGAGCGCATGGCCGAGAGCACAGGCCTCCCCACCGGCAGCGTCGACGCGGTCATCTCGTCGCTCGTGCTGTGCACGGTGGGCGACCCGGACGGCGTGCTCACCGAGGTGCGCCGCATCCTCCGCCCGGGAGGTTCCTTCCGCTTCGTCGAACACGTCTGCGCCCCCGCCGGCACGGCGACCCGCTTCGCCCAGCGCGTGCTCCGCCGCCCCTGGACGTGGACCTTCGAAGGCTGCTCGTGCGAGCGCGACCTGGAGGGCGCCGTGCGGCGGGCCGGATTCGCCCGCGTCGAGGCCGAGCAGTACCGGCTGCACACTCCGTTCATCCCGTTCAACACGCAGGTGGCGGGGGTGGCGTGGGTGTGAAGGGCGCTCCTACGCCACCCGCGCCCGCCGCCGCAGCGTGACGCCGGAGGTGATCGCCAGCACGACGATCCCGATCGACTCGATGATGACGGTCTCGGGAACGAGGGTGAAGGTCCAGACCTCGGTGATGCCGAACAGGCCGACGGTGAGGGCGAGCAGCAGCGCCGCCAGGCTCGCGATGAGGAAGAGCAGCGAGAGGATCGTGGCGAGACGCAGCCAGGTGCCGCGGAGCACCAGCATCCCGACCGCCAACACGATTCCTGCGATGCCGTTGAGGGCGAACATGGTGCCGAGGAGGCCGCCGACGCCGTCGAAGATGAGGAACAGGTGGATGCCGCCGACGGCGGCGAGGATGATCGCACTGAGTATGCGCAGGAGCCACAGGGGACCCTGTCGGTTTTCGGTCATGGTGCTACCCGCTTCCGGTCCGGGCCTCCCGCGTGAAGGCCTCATGGGGAACACGATCGAGCCCCAGGATAGGTTCAATCGCGCCGGGACTAGCATCGCAACCATGCCTCCCGCCTCGGACTGGACCCCCGGAACCGTTCGGGATGCCGTGGGCGGCCTCGTCGCGCTGACGCTGGCCACCTTCCTCGCCGTGACGACCGAGATGCTGCCGGTCGGGCTGCTTCCGGCCATCGGCCACGACATGGGCGTGTCCGACTCGATCGCCGGGCTGCTCGTCACGGTCTACGCGTTCATGGTGGCCGTGCTCGCCGTCCCGCTGACGCTCTCGACCACACGGTTCTCGCGCAAGGGACTGCTGGTCGCCACCCTCGTCGCCTACACGGTGGGCAATGCCGTCGTCGCCGTCGCGCCGACCTTCGCCGTGCTGGCGGCCGGCCGGGCCTTCGGCGGCATCGCGCACGCCCTCTTCTTCTCGGTCAGCATCGGCTACGCCTCGCGGCTGGTGCGCACGGAGTTCACGGGCCGCGCGCTGGCGCTGGTGACGGCGGGCGCCTCGGCGGGATTCGTGCTGGGCGTGCCGCTGGCGACCTCCCTCGGCACCGCTTTCGGCTGGCGTGCCGCGTTCGGCCTCCTCGCCGGGGTGTGTGCGCTCGCCGTGGTGATCGTCGGCGTGCTGCTGCCGCCGGTGCCGGGAGGCGGCACCGCGCACCGCGGGGAGGGCGTCGGCGCGCGCCGCACCCGGCTCGGCATCGTGTCGACCGCCAACGCCGTGGTCTACCTCGGGCAGTTCACCGTGTACACGTTCGTGTCGGTGCTGCTGCTGGCGACGGGCCTCCCGCCGGCGGCCGTCGGTCCGGTGCTGCTCGGGATGGGCGCGGTCGGCCTGGTGGGCACGTGGTTCGCCGCGTCGACCCTCGATCGCCGTCCGCGCGCGACCGTGCTGATCCTGCTCTCCGCCGTGACGGTCGGCCTGATCGGGGTCGGTGTGACCTTCCCGGCGCTCGCGGGCATTCTGGTCGCGGCGGTGTTGTGGGGTGCGGGCTTCGGGGGCGTGGCATCCGTGTTCCAGACGGCGGCGATCCGCACGCGCGGCGCGACTCCGGAGGTGATCGGCGCGCTCATCAACTCCACGGCGAACATCGGCATCGGCGCCGGCGCGGCGGTCGGCGCAGCCGTGCTCGCCGGGCCGGGCCTCGGCTGGCTGCCTTTCGCCGGTGCGGCGCTCGTTTTCGCCGGGCTGGTCGTCGTGCTCGTTGCGCGCCGGTCGTTCCCTTCCGAGCCCTAGTGAGCCTCGAGGGGCACGACGGCCTCACGGCCCGTATGCCGCGAGGAAGCGGTTGCGGAACGCGTCCATCTTCCATACGGGTGCGTTCGGTGCGGGCATCATCCCGGGCTGCCAGTTCCACGAGCCGATCCGATCGATCACCGTCGGGTCCTTCGCGATGATGCTGATCGGCACGTCGTGGTTCGCGCCGACTCCGCTGACGACCGTGGCCGGCTGGTGGTCGCCCAGCACCACGAGCACCAGGTTCGGGTCGTCGAAGGTCGTGAGGAATGAGAACAGCGCGCCCATCGTGTACTCGATCGACTGTCCGTAGAGCTGCTGCACGTGCTGGGGGCTCTGCCAGACCACGCTCGGCGGGAGGCCCTCGGCCGGCTGCGGGTCGTAGACCGAGCCGTCGCCGATGGCGCTCCACGGCAGCAGGTGCGGCAGCGGCGTCCACGGGGTGTGCGACGACACGAGGTCGATCTCGCCCATCAGCGGCTGATGCGGCACCCCGAGCTCGTGCTGCTGGAGGTACGACCAGGTGTACTGGTCGGGCACGCGCGCGTAGCTGAAGGTCGGGCCGTTGTAGCCGACGTTCTTCGCGTTGAGCTGCTTGCCGTAGTGGTAGAAAGAGCTCCCGACCGGCCACGGCCTGGTGTCCGACGGCACGTCGCTGAAGGTCTGCCAGCCGGCCTTGCGGAACGCGTCGCTGAGGGTGAAGCGCGTCGTGGCGGTCACCTGGTCGTACTTCTGCTGAGAGTCGACCCAGAGTCCGGTCTGCAGGGTCGAGTGCGCGAGCCAGCTGATCCCGCCGAACGTCGACGAGGTGAGGAAGGCGCTGCGCTCGGAGTACCCGTGCGCCGCGAGCCCGGCCTCCCCGCTGCGGAGGACCGCATCCACCCCCGGAGAGAACGAGGTGCCCTGCACAGCGACCTGCCCGTAGCTCTCGACGAACACCACGAGCACGTCCTTGCCCTTCAGACCGGTGAGGAGGTCGGAGCCGGGCAGCCGCGCATACGGGTCGCTCGCCGCCGAGCGGTCGAAGACGGCTTGGTCGCGGGCGGCGACCTCCACCTGGTCGACGCTGGAGGTCGCGGCCGCGACCGCGTCCGCCGCAGCGACCGGCTCACCGGCGACGAGCTGCGCGCCGACCAGCGCCAGCACCAGCCAGCTGGCCGTCAGCGCCGACGCCCCGATCAGGCTGGCGCGCCGGCGGCGGCGCAGCACGTGCGCCAGGTGCAACAGGGAGGCCGCGATCGCGACGATCGCCGCGGCGACGAGGAGGACCACGAGCGCCAGGAGGGCCGCCGCCCCGAGCGTCCCGGCGGAGTCGCTGACGACGCCGTAGCCGTCTCCGAGCTCCGACCAGCCGGAGACGACATCGAACGGCCTACCCACGGTCGCGAGGAAGACGCGGTCGAGCGCGGCGAGGAGCGTCGTCGCCACCAGCAGCACCGCCGCGAGGATGGCGAGGGTGCGGCGCGCCCACCGCCACGGCATCAGGATCAGGGCGACCAGGGCGAGCAGGCACTCGATCGGCACACGGGCGAGCGCGAGCGGCGAGCCGGAGTCGATCAGGCCCGGCGCGACGGCGGCGACGAACACCATCACGGCGGAGAGGACCGTCAGGATGGTGGACCAGGCCCGCGATCTCGGGCGGCGGGTGCGTGTTCTGCTCACGGCGCCTCCCCGAACCGCTCGGAGAGGGCGTAGCGCAGCAGCACGACATCGCCGATCGGCAGCGCCTCCACGAGCCGCGCGCGGCGGTCGCTGGTCCAGGGGAAGTCCGCGGCGCCGACGAAGCGCGGGGCCGCGGGGTCTCCGACGAAGAACGGCGCGATCGCGACCTGCAGCTCGTCGACCAGATCGTCCGCGAGGAACTCGGTGAGCGTCGTGCCTCCGCCCTCCACCATCAGCCGCTGCACGCCGCGCCCGCCGAGGTCGGCGAGGAGGTCGGCCATCCGCAACTCGTCGCCGAGCGCGACCACGGTCGCCAACCCGCCGAGACGGCGGCGCAGCTCCGCCGCCGCATCGCGCGGACAGTACACGAGCTTCGTGGTGTCGCCCAGCGTGAAGAACCGGGCAGCGGGGTCGAGGTCGCCCGACAGCGTGACGGTCGCCTTCCACGGTGTGCGCGACCTCCCGGAGGCCTCCCTGCGGTCCTGCCGCTCGACACTGCGGACCAGGAGCCGCGGGTCGTCGCGCCGAACCGTCCGGGCGCCCACCAGGATCACGTCGTTCTGGGCGCGCACCTCGTCCACCCGGTCGAAGTCGGCGGCGTTCGACAGCGCGAGCTTGGGCGGCCGAGCGGTGTCGAGGTAACCGTCGAGGGAGACGCAGCAGCTGAGGGTGACGTACGGCAGGTCGCTCATACGGCGAGTCTCCTCCGCTTGCGCGGCGAGGTCGACGCGTCGATCGGCGGTCACGAGGCCGGCGTTCATCGGCTCCGGCCCCTCGCGACGAGCGGCGCGAGCCACGCGACGAGCGCTCCTGGAGCGACCGCGATGAGCGCGAGCACCCCGTACAGCGTCGCAGACGAGACGCCCGCCGCCGCACCGAACCCGGCGACGGCGAACGCCCAGCCGGCGGCGCCCTCGCGCGGGCCCCAGCCTCCGACGTTGACGGGGATGGAGGCTGCGAGCAGCACGACCACCGCGAGCGCGAGCAGGCGGCCGGGCGGCACGGCCGCTCCGACCGCGGATGCCGCGACGGCGAACATCGCGAGATGGCAGCCGCAGACGACGAGGGAGGCAACGACGGCCTGCACGCCGACGCGCGCCGAGCCGAGCCCCGCGCGCAGCTCGCCGGCCTCCCGGCGCAGCGCCCGCCGCACCCGGCGACTGCCGAGTGTCGCGGCGGTGACGGCCACCGCGATCACGGCCAGCCCGATCCCGAGTGCGGGGAGCAGCACGCTCTCGAACTCCATGCCCACGACCGCCAGCACGGCGATCGAGAGGATCACCTGCACGCCCTGGCCGAGCACGCGCTCGATCGTCACGGCGCGCGCGGCAGCGCCGAGGCCGGCGGCTCCGGCCCGCTGGGAGGCGCGGCCGTGGTCGACCGCGCGCTGCACGTCCCCCACCACGCCGCCCGGGAGCACCGTGTTGACGAACTGCGACCGGTAGTACATGCCGACGGCCGTCCACCAGCGCAGGGATGCGCCGAGCCGACGGGCGATGATCGTCCAGCGCCACGCGGCCGCCGCGGTCGCCGCCGCGAACAGGGCGAGGGAGGCTGCGACCGCCGGTGCGTTCACGCTCGCGAGGCCGTGCACGAAGGGCTCGCCCCCGACGCGCACGACGATCGCCACGAGCACCGCGGCGCCCAGGATCGTCCGAACAAAGAGGCGGAACCCGCTCGACGAAACCAGCCGACGAACCCGTGTCGTCCTCCGAGCACCGGGCCCCTCCGGCGCGTGGAGTGCCTGCGGCGGCGCCGCCACCCGGAGGCTCATCGCGGCCATGCCAGCAGATCGAGGTGGTAGACCGTCGCGGCGAGCTCGCCGCGGGCCTGCTGCGCCCACCGGAGCTCGCGATAGCCGCGGCTCTCGCGGAGCAGACCCGGGTCGTGTTCGACGGCGGCGTCGGTCCATCCGTCGAACCACTCGCCGAGCAGCAGGCGGTCGCCCGCGTCCAGCTGCCACGTCGTGAGCGCCTTGCGGACGTTCCAGCCGGCCACGCGGAACAGCCCGCCGACCAGCGTGGGCCCGAAGCGGCCCAGAAGGCGGCGCCCGGCGACCTCCCGTCGTTGATGCGCGTTGAACGCCCGGGCGAACCGGATGTCGCGCGGGTCCCACGGCGTCAGTGCGACGTCGCCGGTGACGCTGAGGGACAGGAAGACGGGCGCGGCCGCCGCCACGCACGCGTCGACGATCGCGTGGGCTTCGGCAGCCGTCAGCACGTCGAGCAGCGCGGAGGCCGTCACCAACGAAGTCCCGCGCAGCGCGGAGGCGTCGAGCCGGTCGAGTTCGCCGATGCGCGAGCGGATCCCGACCGGCCGCCCCGCACGGTCGCGCGGAGGTCGCCCCTCCGACGCGCGCGCCGTGAGGCTCGCGTTCCAGTCGTGCAGCACCCAGGTCTGGGGCCCCGGGAGGCGCGGAGCGAGCCAGCGCATCATCGAGCCCGTGCCGCTGCCGAGGTCGTGCACGATGAGCGGGCCGGCGCCCAGCAGCCCGGGCAGCGCAGACGCCAGCGTCGACGACCGGGCGCGGGCGTCCTGCGCCTCGCGCAGCGCGAGCCAGTCGACGCTGACCTCGAGCAGCTCGCTCATGACGGCACGGCCTCCGTGCGGCCGGTGCTCGCTCGGCCGCCGTCTGTTCGTGCGGCATCCGCGCGCGCGGTCTCCGTGGGTCCCTCGTCCGCGAGTGCTGCGTCGAGGGCCGCGGCCACGATCGACGTCGTCGTCCCCCACGACCGGCCGGCGCCGCGTGCCGCGAGCGCGGCGGCCTTGAGCGCCCGCCGCCGCTCGGGGTCCGCCCACCACTGCTGCAGCACGACGTGCAGCGCCCACACGTCGTCGGGCGGCACGAGCACCGCGGCCTGCGGCACGGCGATCGCCTCGGGGAGGCCGCCGACCGCGGTCGCGAGCACGGGGATTCCGTGCGCGAGAGCGTCCGCGACCGCCATGCCGTAGCTCTCGGTGCGGGAGGGCAGCACCATGAGGTCCGCGGCCGCGTAAGCAGCCTCCAGTGGGTGCCCGTTGAGCACGCCCGCGAACCGGACCCGGTCGGTCAGCCCGACGGCGTCGAGCTGTGTCCGCAGTGCATCGACGAAGTCCGGGTCGACGCTCAGTGAGCCGACGATGGTGCACGTCCAGTCGTCGCGATCGGCGAACCCGATCAGCGCGCGGACGAGCAGGTCGTGCCCCTTGTGCGGCGCGACCGCCGCGACGCAGAGCAGCCGGCCTCCCGAAGCGGAAGCGTCCGTCGCGGGACCCGCGTCGGTTCCGGGGTGCGCGACGACGATGCGGTGAGCGTCGGCGGAGTCCTGCTCCAGCAGTTCCGAGCGGGTCCAGGCGCTGGTCGCGATGATGCGGTGCGCGGCTCGGAGGGCCGCGATCTGATCGTCGGTCAGCTGACCGTCGACCATGTGCACGAGCACGACGAGGCGCAGACGCAGCGCGTGCGCGATCAGAGCCTGCGGCTCGTGCGCCGCGAGCAGTCCGTCGACGAGCGCGAGCGCGCCCTCGGGCAGCTGCGCCAGCGCGCGCCCGGTCCAGCCGGCGCCGCGGCCGGTGACGAGCACCATCCGCACCTCCCAGCCGTCGGCGCGGAGGCCGTCGCGTACGCGCTGGTCGTAGAGGTTGCCGCCGCTGACGCGTTCGGGGTCGTCGATCGCGTCGGGAACGACGAAGAAGACCCGCCGGTCGCCGTTCACAACGACCTCGAGTAGCTGGCCCAGGCGATGTGCGATTCGTGCAGCGTGACCGCGATGGAGGTCAGCCCGGTGGCGCGCCCGAGCTCACCGTCCGCCGCACGCTCCGCCAGCCGGTCGGCGATCACCCGGCAGAGCACTTCGGTCGTCGTGTTCGTCCCCGCGAACTCCGGTTCGTCGTCGAGGTTGCGGTAGGTCAGCGCGCCGGTGATCTCGGCGAGTGCTGCCGTCGCCCGGCCGATGTCGACGACGACCCCGTCGGCGTCGAGCTCGTCGGCGCCGAAGCTGGCGTCGACGACGAACGTCGCTCCGTGGAGGCGCTGGGCCGGTCCGAAGACCTCCCCGGTGAAGCTGTGCGCCACCATCAGGTGATCGCGCACGGTGACGGTGTACGGCATCAGGCGTTCCTCCAGTCGATCGTGTGGCAGAGCTCGTCGCCGGGGCCCGCAGCGAGCCGCGCGAGCACGGCGGGCAGGTCACGCCAGGCGGACTCCCCGGTCAGCAGGGCGTCGAACGCGTCGTCGTGCAGCAGGCCGAGAGCCAGCGCGAGCCGGTCGGTCGTGCTGCGGCGGTCGCGACGCGCGGGCGGCACCGCCCCGACTTGGCTGGAGCGGATGGTCAGCCGACGCGAGTGGAAGTCCTCGCCCAGCGGCAGGCTCACCACGCGGTCGCCGAACCAGCTCGCCTCGATGACTTCGCCCTCGGTCACGACCGTCTCGAGCGCGAGCCGCAGCCCGGCCTCCGACCCGCTCGTGTCGACGACGAGGTCGCGGTCGCGGGGTGCGCGCTCCGGCTCGCTGAAGCGCACGCCGAGGTCGTCGGCGAAGCGCTGTCGTGACGGGTCGATGTCGACCAGCGTCACATCGGCGCCGGGGATGCCGCGCGCCAGCCGGGCGACGCAGCAGCCGATCATGCCGGCGCCGACGATGGTGATGCGGTCGCCGACGAGCGGAGCCGCATCCCACAGGATGTTCACCGCGGTCTCGACCGCACCCGCGAGCACCGCGCGGCGCGCAGGCACCCCCTCCGGCACCGGCACGACCGCGGAGGCCGGGACGACGAACGCCGACTGGTGCGGGAACAGCGTGAACACCGTTCGGCCGGTGAGCTCGGCGGGGCCCTGCTCGACGACTCCGACGTTCAGATACCCGTACTCGACCGGGCCGGGAAAGTCGCCCTCCTGGAACGGCGCACGCATCCGCTCGCTCTGGCTCTCGGGCACGCGGCCGGAGAACACGGTCGACTCGGTGCCCCGGCTCACGCCGGTGAACAGGGTGCGGACGAGAACCTCGTCGGCGCCCGGGTCGCGGAGCGGCTGGCGTCGCAGGGCGCCGACCCCCGGTTCCTCGACCCAGAATGCGGTGGCTTCGAGCACGTCATCACCCCTCTCTGAACCATCCGTCCACGTGCAGCGTGTTAAGACAAGGCCGTCCGGCACAAGGGTTGACAGTGCGGCGGCGTTCATAGACGAGACACGAGGCGCACGTGAAAAGGGTTCAACTCGCGGCGATCGGCTGGGCCGGGGCGGGCGCGATGGTGGTGCTGCTCGCCGGAGGGCTCGAGCTGGTGTGGTGGATGACGCCCCTACCGCCCTCCGGGTGGTTCGCCGTCGTGGCCTATCTAGCGGTGTCGAACGCGCTCGTCGTCCGCGGCCTCCAGCGCCGCCGATCGGAGCGGTTCGGGCCGGCGAACATGGTGACGTCGATGCGCTCGGCGCTGGTGGGGGTGATCACCGGGCTCGTCGTCGCGTCGTTCACCGACCCGATCCCGGTCGCGTTGCTGGTCGGTCTCGTGGTGCCGGCGCTCGCCCTCGACGCGGTGGACGGCTGGGTCGCCCGGCGCACCGGGTCGACGAGCGAGCTGGGCGCGCGGTTCGACATGGAGGTGGATGCGTTCCTCCTGCTGGTGCTGAGCGTGTACGTCGCGCCGTCGCTCGGGGTCTGGGTGCTCGCGATCGGGGGGCTGCGCTACGCGTTCGTCGTGGCCGGCTGGGCGCTGCCGTGGATGAGGGCGACGCTCCCGTTCCGGTACTGGCGCAAGGTCGTGACCGCGTACGCGGGCATCGCGCTGGCGGTCGCGGCGAGCGGCCTCCTGCCCGGTGCCGACAGCCTGCTCGTCGGGGTGGCGCTCGCCCTGCTGCTGGAGTCGTTCACGCGCGACACCGTCTGGCTCGTGCGGCACCGGCGTCGCGCGCCGGCCGCACCCGCTGCGCCGGCTGCGCCCGCCGCGCCCGCCGCGGGGCACGTAAGCGCCCTCAAAACGCGCGAATAAGGGCGTTTACGTGCCCCTCGACGGTGGCCGACGGCAGGGCGAGAATACGGACATGGACAATCTGGAGACGGCTGAAGAGGCCATCCGCGACGCGCGCGCGAAACTGGCCGCCGCGGCCGGAGCGACCGCTGCGTCGCCCGACGCGTGGATCGAGCCGGTTCGGCTCGCGCTCGACGCCATCGAGAGTGCCGTCGCCGAGCTCAGCGAGCTGCGCGACCAGCCGCGCGAGAACACGGGGGAGACCGGGCCTGACGCGTCTTACATCAGGTAGCGCGTCGTATGTTCGGTGGGTCCGTTCCCGCCGCTCCCGACCGAGAGGCCGCACCACCATGCCGAACCCCATCGGACATGCACTGCGCGACTCGGCCGTGCGCGACTCGACGGCACCTACGAGAACCCGTAGGCCGCGTCCGCGACACGCGAACGCCCTCATCCGCAACGGATGAGGGCGTCCACGAGCCTCCCGGAGTCAGGAGCTCAGCAGCTGACGCTCACTGATCGTCGTGATCCGTCGACCCGGCGGCGATCCCCGGAACGTCGTCCGGTCCGTAGATCTTCGCGTCCCCCGGGTACGGCGACGTCCAGTGGTGCGTCTGGTACCAGGTCCAGCGGTTCATGAGCTGGGGGTTGTCGTAGTCCGGGATGGCCGGGTGGCCGGCCGTGCCGGTGAAGTGCTGCTTGCCCGCCCACTTCTGCCACTGGGCGGCCGTGCCCTGCTCGGCCGGCGGAACCTCCGCGGCCTTCGCAGCTGCGGCGTCGATCGCCTTGGCAGCGTCGCCCGTCGCGCCCATGGTGTCGTACCCGCACGCGGGCGCGGTGACGACGCCTTCGGTCAGCGGCACCTGGTTGGTCACCGCGTTGTACGGGGTCAGATCGGGCTTGTTCGTGAACGCGTCGGTCATCGGCGTGGCCGCGGCGAGCTTCTGATTCATCGGCTGCGCGCCGAGGATCTGCTCGATCGTGCGCACCAGGTTGATCTGCGAGTAGAACGTGCTCACCGTCTTGCCGTGGGCCGCGTACGGGCTGATCACCTGGATCGGGGCGCGGTGGCCGTCGACGTGATCCGCGCCGTCCTGGGTGTCGTCCTCCGCCACGAACATGGCCGAATCCTTCCAGTACCGCGAGTGCGAGATCTCGTCCACGATCTTGCCGACGGCGAGGTCGTTGTCGGCGACCTGCGCCTCCGGATCGGCTGTGCCTCCCGTGTGGTCGCTCGAGAGCCAGACCATGTTGAGGTTCGACGGACCGTTCTTCTCGAAGTCCTGCTTCCAGGTCTCGTACCGGTAGATGTCCGGGACGGCGAGGTCGAACGGCGCGGCGTTCGGGTCGGTGATCGCGTTCAGCGACGGGATGGCCGAACTCGCGTGCAGCTGGATCGACGGGTCGAACAGGGTCGACGGATCGCCTCCCGCCATCACGCCCTTCGCCGTGCAGTAGTACTGCTGCCAGCTCGCCCCGGCCGGCTTGCCCTCGCCGTACTCGAACTCACCGAAGTTCTTCGCGGTCTTGCCCGCGGACTGCGCGGAGGTCCACAGGAAGCCCGAGCGCTGGTGGCCCAGCACGTCCTCCTCCGTGTCGTACGAGCGGGTGTACTCGCCAGCGCTGGTCTCCGTGTACGCCGGGTTGTCGCCCTGCATCAGCCAGTTGTGGCCCTCGGCGGAGTTCGTCCCGATGTCGTACGTGTTGTCGTACAGGCCGAACTGGCTGGCGAGCGCGTGCTGGTTCGGCGTGACCTTCGCGCCGAACTGCGTCAGCGTCGGGTCGCCGTTGCCCTGCTTCATGTCGCCATAGAGCTGGTCGTAGCTGCGGTTCTCCTTGACCAGCAGGAAGACGTGTTTGATCGGGGACGGGTCGCCGATCCGCTTCGGGATGGCGGTGACGGGCTGATCCTGACCCTGGCTGTCCTGGTTCTCGCCCTGGTCGCCCTGGCTCTGCTGAAGCGGGCTTCCGGTCCAGCCGTTCTGGGTGAACACGGTCGGTGTGTACTTCTGGATCTGCTTGTCGCTCGGCAGCGCGAACTTGGTGAGGGAGGCCGTGGTCGCGTGCGTGCCGTGACCCGTCGCCGGGGTGGTGCCCTGGCCCTTGTTGAACGTCAGCAGGGGGCCGCGGGCGTCGATGCCGCGGGTGTTCGTGACGACGATGCTGCCCTTCACCGCGGTGACGTTCTCCGGGAAGTAGTCCGTCGGAAGGAGGCCGATGAAGCTCGCCGGGTCGCGGGGGTCTTTACGGTCGATCCGGTAGACCGCGATGGCGTTGGCGCGGCCGAGCGACACGAGCAGGTGGTCGCCCTGCTGAGTGATCGCTGTCGGCTCGTAGCCGGTCTTCGAGGAGGCCCACGGTTGGGTCGCGAAGGTCTGGACGACGGTGCCGGTGCGGGTCTCGACGACCGAGACCGTGTCGCTGTTCGTGTTGGCCACGTACAGCGTCGTGCCGTCCAGATGCATGGCGGTGGGGTGCAACTGCACGGGGATCGTCGAGACGGCGGTCGCCGGGTTCGCGGTGTCGATGACGCTGAGCGTGCCGGAGGTGGTGGTGCCCAGGTTCGTGTCGGCCGGCACGGCTGTGCCGTATGAGCCCATCGTGGTGTCGCCGGCGACGGCCTCGCGGCCTCCCTCGTTCGACACGTAGAGGTGCGAGCCGACGAACGTCAGCTGACGCGGCGCGATGCCGACGGCGAATGTGCGCGTGATCGTGCCGGCGATCGGGTCGATGGCGACGACCGTGTTCTGGCCGTTCACCGCGGCGTAGAGGGTGGATCCGTCGGGCGAGAACGTCATCCCGGCGGTCAGTGCCTCCTGCCCGCCCGCAGAATTCGGGATGGTGATCGGGGTGCCGGCGCCGAGCGACCCGTCCGGGTTGAACGGGTAGCGGACGATCCCGGTCGCGACCGGTTCGAACAGGAATTTGCCATCGGGGGAGAAGACGGGGCCCTCCTGACCGACGGTGCCGTCGGTGATCTTGAGGTACTTCATGGCGCCGTAGCCGGCGTTGGACGCTGCAGTCGCGAACGACGTCGCCGCGAGCGTGCCGGCCGCGGCGACCGGCTTGTACGAGTCGAGGTCGAAGACCTGCAGGTCGACCGAGCGGTCGGTGCTCGTGCCGACGAGATAACGGCCGTCGGGGCTCACGGTGGACCCCATCAGCTTTCCGAAGGGCGTCATCAAGCGGGTGCCGACGGGCTGAATGAGCTGGTTGTCGGAGACCTGCTCGCCGTTCGGGTAGTCCTGGCCGACCTGATGATTGCCGAACGCGATGGTCGAGGCGGTGGCGATCCCGCCGCCGAGGAGGGCGAGCGCGCAGGTGGTCGCGGTCACCGCGATGACGCGCTGCCGTGTGGAGAGTGTGAAGAGGCGACGCCGGCCGGACGTCGTGCGTCCTGGCTTCTGGGGTCGGGGGGTGTTGCCGTGCATCTGCCGAGACCTTTCCCGAGATGATGTGGTGAGAAGGCAGACCGGTGGCACGTTGCGAGGGCGTCCCGACCGGTTGAGCGACCTCATAGGGAGGCCACAGCCACGACACTGGTGTGACCCCCGGGAGGGGGTCAACCAAACGGTTCATGAATCACGGGTTACGGCCGCCGCGCGCGGACGGCGTGCCGACGGCCCGCATCCCTGGTGGGAGGCGGGAAGCCAAGGTGAACTCCGGACGAGGGGCCTCGGCCGGTCTGTACGGACTCTCAGGCGGGCGCGGGGGTAGGCTCGCTGCGTCCTCATCCCGACGCTTCACCCTGACGCTGGAGGTCCGATGACCGTCTTCCGTACCGTTCTCGAGTCCACCGGCGGCAACAACGTCGGCATCGTCGTCCCCGAGGAGGTCGTGCTCGGCTTCGATCGCGGCAAGCGCGTCCCCGTCGTGGTGACCATCGACGGCGGTTACACGTACAAGACGACGATCGGCGTGATGGGAGGCCGCTACCTGGTCTCGTTCAACGCCGAGACCCGCAAGAACACCGGTCGCGGCGCCGGCGACGAGATCGAGGTCGAGCTGGTCGTCGACCCCGACCGCTGAGCCACGCCTCCTGGGTCGCATTCGAGCGCCGAGACGTGAGTAATCGCGGGAATCCGAGCTCGGATTCCCGCGATTACTCACGTCTGGGTGGTCACGCGGCGGTGAGGGCTTCCTCGGCCTGGGCACTGGCCTCCGGGGAGGGCGCGGCGAGCGCTCGGCGGGAGCGGGCGAACAGCGCGGCGCCGACGGCGAAGCAGATCGCCTCGGTGACGGTCATCGACCAGATCACTCCGCCCATCCCGAACAGCGTGTCGGCCAGCAGCACGATCGGAATGAACAGCACACCCTGCGCCACCGACATGATGGTCGCGTTGCGCATCTGCTCCGTCGCCTGGAAGACCGCGATGATCAAGCCGGTGAACCCGTTGAACAGGGTCGAGACGAGCATGGCGGTGAGGATCAGCGTGCCGTCGGCGATGACCGACGGGTCGGCGCTGAACAGGGCGAAGACCTGGTCCCGGAACAGGAACACGATGGTCGAGAAGACCGCGGTGATCCCCGCGATGGCGATCGCGCTGCCGGTGATCGCCTTCTTCAGCCGGCCGTGGTCGCGTGCGCCGAAGGCGTAGGCGAACAGCGGGATCGCACCCATGAAGACCCCCATGCAGATCATCTCGGGCAGCTGCGAGATCCGCAGGGCCACGCCCATCGCGGCCAGCAGGGAGGCGCCGTAGCCGATCGCGATCCAGTTCATGACGAGTGTCGTGACGATGAGGAACGACGACATCAGCAGCTCCGAGGCGCCTACGCCGAACACGGTCGTGAGCATCTCGCGGTCGGCGCGGAAGCGGCGTGGTGCGAGCGAGATCGTCTCGCTGCGCTTGGTCAGCCACCAGACGTAGTAGCCGACGGTGACCAGGTTGGAGAGCCCGAGCGCGATGCCCGCGCCGAGGACGCCCCAGCCGAGCAGCAGGATGAAGAGCACGTCGAACAGCAGGTTGGCGATGGTGGAGGCGATCAGCCCGGTCATGGAGGCCACGGCGGCGCCCTCCGAGCGCACCAGCTGCTCGAGGGCGAAGGCGGCGACGTAGACCGGGGTGAAGGCGCACATCGCGCCGATGTAGAGGGCGGTCGGCGCGACGGAGGCTCCGGTCGCGCCGACCGCGATGGCCAGCGGAGTGGCGAAGACCAGCCCGACCACGCCGATCACCGCACCGGCGATGAGCGCGCCCCACAGGGTGAACGACGACACCTGCTTGATCCGATCGGCCGCGGCTGCGGTGTCGGTGCCCTCCTGCTCCTGCGATCCGAGCAGGCGGGACACGTAGGTGCCACCGCCCACGCCGAAGACGCCGCCGATCGCCATGAGGAGCGCGAACACCGGCAGCGAGAAGGTGAGCGCTGCGAGCAGGGGAGTGGAGTGCAGCGAGCCGACGAAGCCGGCGTTGATGATGTTGTAGACGCTGCCGACTGAGAAGCCGGCGATCATGGGCACGCCCAGGTGCACCAGCGAGCGCCAGATCGGCGCGGACGAGAGATAGTGGCGGTTCGAGGACATGACGGGGCCTCCGTTCCGTGAACGGTTCTGAGAAAGAGGTGAAGTGTGCGGAGTGCGGCGGTGGGTCGGCCGCGTCAGCGGCGGCGACCGGACGGGGGCGCTGTGCGGGACGGGCCCGTGCGGGATGGGGCCGGACCGGACGGATCTGCGATCGAAGGATCGGCCTCCACCACCCGCTCGAGCAGCGCGATCAGCTGATCCTGCTCGTCGGCGTCGAGGGCGTCGAACAGCTTGCGCTGCTCGGTGGCCATCGACTCGTCGAACCCGGCGACGACCCGCGCGCCGTCCGCGGTGACGCGGACGATCTTGATCCGGGCGTCGTTCGGCGACGACGTGCGGGTGACGTAGCCGCGCTCCTCCAGCCCCTGCAGGAGGCTGGTGACGCTGGCGGCGGTGGTGCCGGACATCTCGGCCAGCTCGCGGGCGATCACGTCGCGATGCTGGTTCTGCTCGAGGTAGCCGAGCGTGAACGCCTGCTGACGGGTGAGCCCGCTGTCGCGCACCCACTCCTCGGCCGCCGCGCGCCCCGCGAAGGCGACGCTGCGGACGAGCTCGGTCAACCGGTCGATCCTCGATGTCATAGTTAGAACTCTAATAGTTAGAGTTCAAACTGTCAACATCCCGATCATGGCCGGCTGTGCAGCATCAGCCGCGCGAACATGTCCTCGATGACCAGCCGTCCGTCCAGCGCGGTGCAGGTGCGGTGCCGTTCGCTCGACGGAAGTCGTGCGTAGGTCGTCGTCGCGTCGCCCAACGCGCTCAGGATCAGGGGACAGGAATCGCCGAGCGGCCACGTCGGCAGGAGGTCCACGCCCTCGGGGATGTCGAGGTCGCGGTAACGCTCCCAGAGCCACTGGCCCACCGGACCCGACCCGGTCAGGCGGTACTCGAGCTCCGCCACGGAGAGCGCGATCGACCGGTACACCTCCAGTGGGAACTGCACGATCTCGAGCTCGGCCAGGGAGAACACGAACCGGTGCGCCTCCGGGTCGGTGTCGCGGTTGTACTCGAAGGCACCGGCTTCGAGCGCTCCGCCGACCCAGAGGAGGGCGACGCGATCGATGATCTCGGGGGCAGCGCTCAGCGCGCCCGCGATGTTCGTCAGAGGCCCCCCAGAGATCAGGAGCAGCTTCTCATCGCGCGGCTGGGTGGCGGTCTCGATGATGAGCTCTTCGGCCGCGGTCAGGTCCGCGCCCGGAGCGAACCCCGCATCGCGCCCGGCGGCGAAGCGAGGAGCCGTCGCCGGCGAGACGAGCGTCGCCAGCTCGCGTGCGAGCAGAGCGCCCTTCGCCGCCGTCCCTGTGGGGTCTTCGAAGAAGGCGTTGAGCGCCGAACTCGTCACGGCCACGACCTCGTCGCTCGGCGAGAGGAGGTGGTGCGCCAGGGCGGCGAGCCCGTCGGGGTCGCCCGCCCAGTCGTTGTCGATCAGCAGGTCATGTCGCCGTCTGAGCTGCCAGGTCATCTCTGTTCTCCCTTACGTCGGTCACGCCGGTCGATCGCGGAGGCTGAGGGAGCGGAGCTCCCGCCAGGTCTCTCGTCGTCGGGCCTGCTCGTCCGGGTCGGGCACCGGCGACGCGGCCATGAGCACGCGGGTGTACTGCTCCCGCGGGTTGCGGATGACGTCAGCCGTGACGCCCTCCTCGACGACCTTTCCCCGGTACAGGACGACCACACGCTGCGCCAGGAATTCGACGACGGCCATGTCGTGGGCGATGAACAAGTAGCCCAGGTCCGCTCGCTCGCGCAGGGAAGCGAGGAGGTTGAGGACTTGCGCCTGCGTCGACAGGTCGAGGGCGCTGACCGCCTCGTCGCAGACGACGAGTCGTGGATCGGTGATGAGGGCGCGGGCGATCGCGATGCGCTGCCGCTGCCCTCCCGAGAACTCGCGCGGGTAGCGGGCGTGTGAGGCGGCCGGGAGGCCGACCGCGTCCAGCACGGCCGCGACTCGCGCGGACCTGTCCGCTTTCGGTGTGCCGGCCACGCGCAAGGGCTCGACGATCGCCTGCCCGATGGTCTGCCGTGGATCGAGAGAGGAATAGGGATCCTGGAAGACCGCTCGCAGGTCGCCGCGCAACGCGCGGCGCTGAGCTGCCGTGGCGCGCGTGACGTCATGCCCGTCGAACAGGATCTGCCCGCTGGTGACAGGGATCAGGCCGAGGATCGCTCGGCCGATCGTGGTCTTACCCGACCCCGACTCGCCGATCAGTCCGAGCGTCTCGCCCTGGGCGATCGTGAAGGAGACATCGTCGACCGCCGGCGTGCTGTTCCTGCCATAGCGGACGACGAGGTTCCTGACCTCCAGCAGGGGGTGGTCATGCGCGGTCGTCGTTGCGACGAGCGGCTCCGCCTGGATGCTCATGCTGCGCCCTCCGTTCGTGTCGGCGCGAGCCAGACGTCCTGCCGGCCGCGGACCTCGTCCCGCCGGATGCAGCGGACCGCCCCACCGCCCTCGGCCCGGGGCTCCAGCGGGATGGCGGTTCTGCACTCGGCCCTGGCGAATCGGCATCTATCGGCGAACCGGCACCCGGTCGGCCACTGGGCGGGAGCGGGGACCTGGCCCGGGATCGACGCCAGCCGGGTCGTGTCCTCACGTGTCACCGCTGCGTGCGGGTCGGCGGCCAGCAGAGCCATGGTGTACGGGTGTTCTGGTTCGAGGAGCACTTCCCGGACAGATCCCGACTCCACGATCTGGCCCGCGTACATGACCGAGACCTCGTCGCAGAGATCGGCGACGACCCCGAGGTCGTGTGTGACCAGGATGACGGACATGTCGCGCTCGGCCACGAGTCCGCGGAGGAGCGCGAGGATCTCTGCCTGGACGGTGACGTCGAGGGCGGTGGTTGGCTCGTCCGCGATCAGCAGCTTGGGGCGGCCGGCCAGCGCGAGCGAGATCGCCACCCGCTGCGCCATCCCGCCGGAGATCTGATGCGGGTAGCTCTTCAGCACCCGGGGCACGTCGAGGATGCCGACGTCGGTCAGCAGCTGGGCCGCGATCCGCTTGGCCTCCGCCTTGCCCACGCCACGCAGACGCTTGATGGCGACCGTCAGCTGCCAGCCCACCGTGAACATCGGGTCGAGCGCCCGGGTGGGCTCCTGCGAGATGAACGCGATCTCATGACCGCGCACCCGCTGGAGCACCTTCTCGTCCGCGCGGGCGAGATCGAGGCCGCCCCAGCGGATGGAGCCGGATCGGACGGACAGCCCCGGTGCCAGGAGGCCGAGGATGGAGTAGGAGGTCACGCTCTTACCGCATCCCGACTCGCCCACGAGCCCGACGACGGTGCCGGGCCGGACGTGCAGCGAGACTCCGGTCACGAGCGCCGCGCCGTCGTCCACACCGATCACGAGGTCGGTGACGATGAGCTCACCATCGGCCGCGGGCGGCGAGGCCGGGCCGCGCTCGGGCGTATCGGCCGCACCCGAGCCGTGGCCGAGGTCGATGATGGGGGCGACCGGCGCGGTGGCGATGATCGCCTCCGACGGCGCGAGTGCCGAGGCTTCCTCCAGGTCCTGGGAGGACGGCGCACTGGGCGCGAGGCTCCTCCTGCGCCGCAGGGAGATGAGGGAGGGCGGAGTCGATGCGCCGCCGCCGAGCGTGTCCGCGAGAGTGTTCGCTGCGATGAGTGTGAGGGCGAGGATGCCACCCGTGGGAATCATCATCCACGGGTCTTGGAAGAGGTATTTCGACGCTGTCTGGATCATCCCGCCCCAGGTCGGCGCAGGGGGCTGCGGTCCGAGCCCGATGAATGCGAGTCCGGCCTGGAGGCCGATCGCGACGCCGAAGAGGAGCACGAACTGCACGATGATCGTCGACGACATGTTGGGCAGGACGTGGCGGATGCTGGCGCTCATCGGCTTGACGCCGTCGATCGCCGCGGCCTCCACGTAGAGCTGCTGGTGCAGGGACTTGGACTGGCCGAAGAAGACCTTGTAGAGAGCGCCGAAGAGGATGACGCCGAAGATGCCCATAACTACGGGCATGTTGGTGCCGACTGCGGCGATGACCGCGAGGATGATCACCGTTCCCGGCAGCGACAGGACGATCTCGGCGACCCGGTTGGTCACGCCTTCGACGCGCACGCGCCGCGACGCCCACAGCGTGATCGGAATGGAGATCGCGATGGCGACGATCGGCGTGATCAGCGCGACGAGCAGCGTCGGTGCAGTGGCGGTCACGAGGCGGGAGAGGATGTCGCGGCCGAGTTCGTCCGTCCCGAGGAGGTGGGCGAACGACGGGCCCTGGAGGACGGCGCTCAGGTCCTGCTGGAGGGGGCCGTAACGCAGCCAGAGCGGTGAGGTCAGCGAAGCGAGGACGAGGACGATCAGCCAGAGGCTCGCGACGACCGCCCACGGCGAGCGGAGGATGCGGCGCCCGAGTCGGCGCTCCGTACGACGGGGGAGGGCGATGGCCGTGGTGGAGGGTGTCATGATGCACGCAGCTTCGGGTCGAGGGCGCGGGTGAGGAGTTCGAGGACGAGGTTCACGACGACCACGACGAGCGTCGCGACGAGGACCAGAGCCTGGACGAACGGGAGGTCGGCGGATCCGACAGCCGACTGCATGGCCTGGCCCATACCGGGCAGGGCGAAGAGGACTTCGATCACGGCCGACCCGCCGAAGAGCACGATGAACATGATCCCGATGTTGGCGAGGATCGGCAGGCTCGCACCGCGCAGCGCGTGCACGTAGATGATCCGGTTGGTGGGGGTGCCGAGCGCCCGGAGGCTGCGCATGTGCTCCTGCGTCAGCACGTCGGACATCGACGCGCGCGTCTGCCGGGCGATGCCGGCGAGCGAGGTGATCGCGATGGTGAGCACCGGGAGCACGAGAGACCGCGCCCAGGCGCTCGGATTCACCGAGAAGGGGACGAACCCGGTGGCGGGGAGGATCCGGAGCTGCACGGCGAAGACGAAGACCAGGAGCACTCCCACCCAGAAGGGCGGAACCGAGAGCAGCACACCGGAGACGGTCGTGATGCCGCGGTCCACGGATCCGCGACGGACTGCCGCCAGCACGCCGAGGACGATGCCCGCGGTGCAGGCGAGGAGCGTGCCGAACACCGCCAGGGCAGCTGTGACCGGCAGCCGCTTGGCGATGTCGTCGCCGATGTCACGACCGTCGATGAGCGAAGTGCCCAGGTTGCCGTGGAGGACCTGGCCGAGCCACGTGACGTACTGCACGGGCCACGGGTCGTACCAGCCGGCCTTGACGTTGTACGCATGGATCTGGGCGTTCGTGCCGGTGTTCCCGAGGGCGACGCCGCCGGGAGTGGAACCGGAGAGGTGGACGAGCACGAACGCGATGGCGGTCGCCACCAGCAGGGTGAGGATCGCGAAGGCGATGCGCTTGAGTACGAAGAGGATCATCGTTGGCTCCTCGGAGCCCTGGTGCCGTCCGAGGCGGACGGCACCAGGGCCGCGATCAGGATGCGGGCGTCAGCGACGCCAGGAGGGGGAAGGTGTCGGCGCCCGGGAAGGTGGGCGTCTTCAGCTTGTTCTTGTCGTAGGCCCACGGCGCGAGCTGTTCGAACAGCGGGATCAGCCAGCCCGACTCGACGATCGACTTGTTCAGCTCCTGCAGAGCGGCCGCCTGCTTCTTCTGGTCGGTGCCCG
This sequence comes from Leifsonia sp. PARNA 1/14, assembly GCF_055720965.1. Classification (NCBI taxonomy): domain Bacteria; kingdom Bacillati; phylum Actinomycetota; class Actinomycetes; order Micrococcales; family Microbacteriaceae; genus Leifsonia; species Leifsonia sp. PARNA 1/14. The sequence continues at coordinate 53,017 of NZ_JBVQSP010000002.1, read as the reverse complement.
CAGAACCCAAGGCGCCCATCGCCGCCTGGATCTGATCGTTCTTCGCGTTGTGCGCGTTCGCGAAGCCGAAGAGGGCACCGAAGACATTCCCAGCGGGGTTCGTCCACGTCATCGCGATCGGGCCGCCGATGGGCGTGTTCTTGACCGCCGCGAAGGTCTCCTCGGTCGAAGCCGAGTTCTTCAGGTTGACCGTCACGCCGATCGCCTTCCAGTACGGCTGGATGGCCTCCAGATCGCGCTGGCTGCCCGCGCCGATCACGAAGTCGAACGAGAAGCCGTTCGGATATCCCGCTTCGGCCAGGAGCTTCTTGGCCTCCTTCGGGTCGTATGCGTAGTCCTTCTCGAGCGAGGGGATGTAGCCGGCGCTGTCCTTGGGGAGCGCGTTCGCCGTCGGGACGTCGCCCTTGTGCACAGCCTTCACGTAGGCGTTGCGGTCGATGGCGATCGAAAGGGCCTTCCATACCCGGGGGTCGCCCCACTGCGGCGCCAGCGTGCCGTTCTTGTCGAACGGCAGGAGGTTCATGATGGTGCCGCCATTGGCGACGAGCCCGACGCCGGCGGACTTGACCTGGTCCTGGGTGTCCGCGGTGATGAAGGCGGTGTCGACCTCACCGGAGATGGCGGCGTTCACACGCGCCTGCGGGTCCAGGATGATCTTGAACTCGTAGGAGTCGAACGGGTACGACTTGGCGGCCGCGGCGCCCTTCTTCTTCACCAGGACGTAGGTGTTGCCCTTCACGGACTTGCTCGCGTTGAGCTCGAGAGGGCCGGAGCCATCGGGGGCCTTGTCCAGGCTGCTCCGGTCGGCGGCAGCCTTTGCGCCGACGATGACGCCGGCAGGGAACACCAGGTTGGCGTCGAAACCGGGCTGCGGGGCGGCGAAGCTGATCGTGACGGTGTGGTCGTCGACGACGGCCACATCCGTGATCTCCGTCGACCCTCCCTTGGCGAAGCCGCTGTAGGCGGAGAGGTTCGGGTTGTCGCGCGCGTCCAGGTTCTGCTTGACGAGCTCGGCGGACACCTTGCTGCCATCGCTGAACGTCGCGTTCGTGTCCAGCGTGAGCGTCAGCTTCGTGTTGTCGGCGTTGTACGACTCCTTCGTCGCGAGGTCGGGAACGACTTTGCCCGACTGGTCGAGCTTGAAGAGCGAGTCGTACATGCCCTCGAAGAACATGCGCTGGCCGGCGCCGTACCGCAGCGGGTCGTAGCCCAGAGGCGACTGGTCGGAGTCGAGCCCGATCACGAGCTTCGAGGTGTCGACGTGACCTCCGGCGGAAGACGAGCCGGAGCAGGCGGTGAGTGTCAGTGCGGCGACGGTCACAGCCGCTGTGACCGCGAGGACGCGGGAGGTGATTCGGGACAAGGTGATCTCCAATGATCGGTGCTGCTAGGTGGGGGCTTGCTGGCGAACCGTGGTGCGGGGGTTATGGCGCGGGTCAGTCGTCGAGGAAGTTGTAGTCCGGCCGGAACACCGTGCCGTACAGCTCGCCGGCCGCGCGCATCTGGTCGAACGATGGCGCATAGAACTCCGACGGCTGCGGGATGCCCGGCTTGGTGGTCGGGGTGCCCATCGCGTGGAAGAAGCGGGCGAAGCCTCCCGTGCTCACACCGAGCACGCGCGCCGTCGACTCGATGCGGAAGGCGTGAATGGTGCCCTTCGGCACGTAGCCGAAGGCGCCGGTCTGCAGGACGCGGTCCTCCTTGAAGCCCTTCTCGTCATCCATCCACAGGTGCACGGCTCCGTCGATGATGAAGAAGATCTCGTGCGTGTAGGGGTGGATGTGCGCCGGGATGATGTCGCCGGCGTTCCCCTCCGTGGTGAAGACGTCGTACTGGCCTTCGGTCTCGTCGCCGGTCAGCAGCACGGTGAAGAGCGTGTCGAACACCACGCTCTTCTCGCCCTCCCCGTTGTCGAGGAAGAACGGTTCGGGGGTGCCGGGCAGGATGCCGGCGTGCGGGTGGCGACCGGGCTTGGTGGTCTCGTCCAGTGACATCAGGTCAATCTCCTCATCGAGTTGCGTTCTCAGCAGAATGAGCGCTCGCAGAGGGGAAAAGCCAGTACGTCTTCCCTACCCAGCGATAGGCGCGGCCTCATGAACGCGTTCGCGACGGGAGGAGGGATGTTCTTCTAGGAGGTCATCCGACAGCGCGTGCCTCGGTCTCGACGACCTCCACGAAGGCGGCGACGACGGGTTCGCGGCGCCGGCGTGTGCACAGCAGGATCGTCGCCGGCTCGATGTCGCTGATCGGTACGAACGCGAGTTCGGCCCGGCGGTAATGGGTGGCCGCCGACGCCGCGGCGATGTTCACGCCCATGCCGGCTCCGACCAGCGCCAGGATGCCGTCGATGTCCTGCGCGACGGGGCCGACGCGCGGGTGGCTCCCGTCGGGCCGCGGGTCCACGAGCCACCACGCGACCGCCCGCGGGTCCCCTCCGGACACGGCGATGAACGTCTCGTCCCTGGTCTCGTCGATGCCGATGCTCTCCCGCTCCGCGAGGGGATGGTCGGCCGGTGTCACCAGCACCCGCGGCTCGGTCCACAGCGGCGTGGCGGTGATCGCCTCCTCGTCGATCGTGAGCGGCGCGGGAGCGAACACCGCGTCCACCCGGCCTGCGACGAGCTCGGCCTGCGGGTCGAAGAAGCCGACCTTGCGCATCTCGAGCCGGACGCCGGGGATGCGTTGCACGGCGCTGGCGATGGCGCGAGACGTGAGCGGTCCGGCGCCGGCGGCGACCACACCGATTCGCAGCACGGGTGCAGGCGTGCTGTGCCGTTCGTCGATCCAGTCGATGACGTCGCGGTGCGCATCGACGGCGCGGCGTGCGTGGGGCAGCAGCTGCTCGCCCGCCTCGGTGAGCCGCACCGCTCGGTGGGCGCGATCGAACAGCGGTTCCCCCACGGTCGACTCCAGCCGGGAGATCTGCTGGCTGAGCGACGGCGGGGCGATGTTGAGCCGGGTAGCGGCCGCGGTGAAGTGGAGCTCCTCCGCGAGGACGCAGAAGTAGCGCAGGGTGTGGATGGGCACGTCCATGGGGAGTCCTGTCGACGGGATCGGCACTGATCGTTAGGCACACACTAATCCCGGATATGAGGACGCGCCTATCGGTGAGTAGGGAAGACGTACTGGCTTTCCGGCCTGCGAGCGCTCAGGCTGCTGAGGACCCGACTCGACGAGGAGAGCGCCCCGATGCCGCTGGACCACACCATGAATCCCGAACCGCCGACCGTGGTCGCCCGGCACGTGTTCTCCGACGGAGGGTCAGAGCTCGACCTGCACCTCCCCCCGACGGCGGGCCCGCTCGGCTCGCCGCCTCCGTTGGTGGTCTTCGTGCACGGCGGCGGCTGGCGGGCGGGGGATCGCGAGACGTTCGTTCCCACGATGCGCGACGCCCCGACTCCGTTCGAGCGCATAGCGTCGGCCGGCCTGGCCGTCGCCTCGGTCGACTACCGGCTGAGCGGAGAGGCGGTCTTCCCCGCGCAGGTGGAGGACGTGCGCACTGCGCTGGGATGGTTGCGGGCGCACGCCGACGAGCTCGGCGTCGACGCCTCCCGGGTCGCGCTCTGGGGCGAGTCCGCGGGAGCGACGCTCGCCGCTCTCGTCGCGCTCGAGCCGGGCTCCGGCGTGAGCGGGCTGGTCGACTGGTACGGGCCGTCCGACCTGGAGGCACTCGCCTCGGCGCTCGGGCAGTCCGACGACCCGACGTCCCGGGAGGCCGGCTGGCTCGGGCACACGGTCGCTGCCGACCCCGCCCGAGTGCGCGCCGCGAGTCCCCGGCACCAGGTGCGGCCGGGCGCGCCCCCGACGCTGATCGCCCACGGGCTCGCCGACGAGGCGGTGCCGCACTCGCAGAGCGAGCTGTTCGCGGCGACGCTCACCGGGGTCGGCGCGTCGGTCGAGCTCACGCTCGTGCCCGGCGCGGGGCACCTCTGGCAGGGCGACGTGGACCGCGACGCACTTCTGGAGGCGGCGATCGCCTTCTGCGCGCGCGTGCTCCGATGACCGCCCGCGCCTCGATCGCTGTCAGGCCGAGCGCAGCCGCAGGGAGATGTCGCCGGCGGTCGCCCGCGCCTGCTCCAGCAGGGGACCGCGCAGGGAGGCCAGGTCGTGCCGGGTGGTGTTGACCGCGATGTTGATCGCCGCCGCCGGCCGGGCGTCGCGCCCGAACACGGGCACCGAGACCGAGCGCAGGCCGGGGGCGACCTCCTCGTCCTGCAGGGCGTAGCCCTGCTGGCGGATGGTCGCGAGCCGTGCCTCCAACTCGCTCACCGAGTGCGCGGCGTTGGGCCCGCCGCCCGCGAAGTCGGCGTCTGCGTACAGCTCGCGCAGCTCCGCTGTGTCGAGGTACGAGAGCAGCAGCTTGCCCATCGACGTGAAGGCGGCGGGCAGCGTCGAGCCCACCTGGATGTTCGCTGTCACGAGGTCGGTGTTGCGGATGCGCGCCAGGTACAGCACCTGGTCGCGCAGCAGCACTCCCAGGTTGACGGTCTCGCCGGTCGTCTCGGCGAGCTGCCGCAGCGGCTGCTCGCTCAGCTGCACGAGGCTGGAGCCGCGGAGCGCGGCCGAGCCGAGGGTGAGCACCGCGACCCCGGGCTGGATGGCGCCGTCGGCGGACCGCTCGAGGTAGCCGCCCTCCTCGAGGGTCGCCACGACGCGGAACGCGGTCGGCATCGGGATGCCGGTGCGATCGCTGATGTCGCGGAGCTTCAGCGAGGTGGTCGTCTCGTCGAACAGGCTCAGCACATCCAGCCCCTTGGCGAGGGCCTCGATGCGATAGCGGTTGCCGGCGGGGGCTTTCATGGAGTGAAACCGTATCTCAGGGGATCGGGCGATGCAAACCGGGCCTCGTCAGTCGGCACGGAAGATCCGCAGTTGCAGGGCGAGCATTCCGTAATAGCCGACGAGCGTGCTGAGTTCGAAGACGCCGGCGCCGCCGATCGCCGCTTCGGCCTCCCGCCAGCCTCCGTCGTCGAGGTCGCCGGCGAGCAGCGCGACGGTCGTGCGCGCGACCAGGCCTTCCGCCCCGGCGAACCCCTCGATGCGGCCCGAACGCAGCGCCTCCAGCTCGCCGTCGGCGAGGCCGGAGGCCCGGGCCACGCCCTCGTGCGCCTCCCGCTCGAAGGCGCTGCGCCAGTGGGCTGCGACCAGGAGGATCGCGATCTCGCGGGCACGGTCGGGCAGTGCGCCCCGATATCGGAGGGCCGACCCGAGGTTCTGCACGGCGTCGCCGAGGGCGGGCGCGAGCAGGAACGCGTTGAACGGCCCGCGCAGCGCGCCCTCGGCCGTCGTGAGTGCGAAGTGCTGCGGACCCTGCGCGCGCTGTCCTCCGGCGATGCGCGCGTAGAGCGCCGTCTGGTCGCCATCGAGCTGCGCCGGCACGAGGGCGGGAATGCGAGCCATCACAGTTTTCCGATCAACGAAAGTGAGTTTTGAAGAATGAATGATGTCATTGTACTCCGTGAGGCCGGTTTCGACTTCGGGCTGCGCTTCTACCGCCCGCAGGAACCGTCGGGCGCTGCCGTCGTCTGGTTGCACGGCGGTGCGTTCATGTTCGGCGATCTGGACATGCCGGAGGCGCACGGGGTGGCGACCGAGCTCGCCGCGAACGGCGTCACCGTCGCCTCCGTCGACTACACGCTCGCGTCCCTGGAGGGCGCGGCGGGACTCCCTGGGCCGGAGGAGTTCGACGGGCTGGACGAGGTCGCGGGCCTGCCTGATCCGGCCGAGGTCTTCCGGGCGAGAGACGACCCGCGCGCACCCTTCCCCGTCGCCTCGCTGCAGACGGTCGCCGCCTTCGACCGGGTGGTGGCGCAGGCCGGCGAACTCGGCGTCGACCCGGCCCGCATCGCGCTCGGCGGGGCGAGCGCGGGCGGCAACCTCGCCGCCGGCGCGGCACTGCGGCTCCGCGACCGAGGGGAGGCGGCACCCTGCGCACTGCTGCTGGCGTACCCCGTGCTCCACGCCGACCTCCCGACACCGGATGCCTCGCTGCTGGCGGCGCTGGTCGGCGTGCCGGCGGCGCTGACGTTCCCGCCCGAGGCCACGGCGGCCATCGCCGCCAACTATCTCGGCGGCGCCGACCCGACCGACCCGTACGCGTTCCCGGCGGGCGGCGGACTGGCAGGCCTCCCGCCGACGCTGCTGTTGACGGCCGAGCGGGATCGGCTGCGGAGTTCGGCGGAGGTCTTCGCGGGCGAGTTGATCGCCGCCGGTGTCGACACCACGGTCATCCGCGCGCCTGGCGCGCTGCACGGCTTCCTCAACGAGCCGGGCCACCCGGCTGCCGTCGCCGCTCTGGCCGCGATGCTCCGACAGCTCGGGTGAGGCGCGCCGTGTTTGACAGCGCCGATCGACCGGCGTAAATTCATCTCACGAAAGCCACTTTCATCAAATGAAGTGCGCTACGAGACACACGAAGAAGTGAGGAGGTCGCGATGACGATCCAGACCATCACGGGCGAGATCCCGGCGCGCGCCGATTGGCTCGGCCTCGACGGCGCGCGCGTCGTCATCGCCGGCGCCGGCGGCATCGGCACCACCTGCGCGGTGCGGTTCCTCGACGCCGGCGCGAACGTGCTCATCGTCGACCGTGACGAGCGCCGCCTCCGCGAGCTCGACTCCGACCCGGCCTTCGGAGGCCGGGGCGGACGCACGCTCGCCACCGACCTCACCGCGCACGGCGCTGCGGCGGCGGTCGTCGAGCACGCGATCGAGACCCTCGGCGGTCTCGACGTCGTCCTCCACAGCGTCGGCATCAACGACCGCCGCCCGCTGCTCGAGTTCAGCGCGGACGAGTGGCAACGCATCATCGACGTCAACCTGACCACCCTCTTCGCGCTCGGCCAGGCCGCAGGCCGCCGGATGACGGAGCAGGGCCACGGGCGCATCGTCGCGCTGTCGAGCGTCTCCGGCCTGCTCGCGCACGAGAACCACGGGCCGTACGCCGCCTCCAAGGGAGGCATCAACCAACTCATCCGCGTGATGGCGCGCGAGTGGGCGAAGGACGGCGTGACCGTCAACGCCGTGGCACCGGGATACGTCGAGACGCCGCTGACCAGCGGTCACCTCTCCGAGCACGGCAACCGCGAGAAGCTCGAGCGCCAGGTGCCGGCCGGACGCCTCGGCACGCCCGACGAGATCGCCGGCCCCGTGCTCTTCCTCGCCTCCCGACAGGCCGGCTTCATCACCGGCCACGTGCTCTACATCGACGGCGGCCGCACGCTCGTCTGAGCGGTAGCCCACGGAAAGGACATCGAATGAACGCACAGATCTTCCCCCGCTTCGCCGGGCAGACCGTGCTCGTCACCGGGGCCGGCACCGGCTTCGGCGCCGAGATCGCCGTGCGCGCCGCCCAGGAGGGCGCGCGCGTCGGCGTGCACTACAACCGGTCGGAGGCCGGGGCCCGCCGCACGGCCGAGCGCATCGAGGCGCTCGGCGGCGAAGCGTTCGTCGTGCAGGCCGACATCTCCGACTGGGAGGAGGTCAAGCGGCTGCGCGACGAGGTGTTCGAGACGGTCGGCACTCTCGACGTGCTCGTCAACAACGTCGGCGACGTGGCCACCGACCTGATGTCGTGGCGCGACCTCACCCCCGAGACGCTCGACCGGGTGGTCGACGTCGACGTCAAGGGCACGCTGACGATGGTGCACGAGTTCGGCGGCCGGATGGTCGAGCAGGGCCACGGCGCGATCGTCAATATCGGCTCGACCGTGATCGTTCGCGGCAGCGCCCGAGCCCCCGTCTACGCCGCGGGCAAGTACGCCCTCCTCGGTATCACCAAGTCGTACGCGGCCGCGCTCGCGCCGGCCGTGCGGGTGAACATCTTCGCGCCCGGGTTCATGGAGACCGAGGCGACCCTCGCGCGCCCCGACTGGCAGGGCGGCCGCCGCGAGAAGCTCATCTCGCAGACGCCGCTCGGCACGATCCCGGCCCCCGAGGTCGTGGCCGGCACCGCGCTCTTCCTCGCCAGCGATGACGCCTCCCACATCACCGGCGCCTACATGCTCGCCGACGGCGGCTTCAACATGGTCGGCGCCTGATCCGCCGGCCCTCCTCCAGAGATAAGGAACACGACACATGAAGCTCATCACTTTCGACGAGGGCCGGGTCGGCCGCATCGACGGCGACGACGTCGTCGAGCTCGACATCCCCTCCACCAAGGCGTTCTTCGAGGCGGAGGGACGGGTCGGCGAGACCGGGGAGGTCGTGCCGTTCGCCGACGTGCGGCTGCGCGCGCCGATCGTCCCGAAGAAGTTCTTCCACACCGCGGGCAACTTCGCCGCTCACCACGAGGAGCTGCAGAAGGTCAACTGGTCGCACCCGGTGCACAAGGGCATCGTCTTCTTCCAGAACGTCGACGCGATCATCGGCCCGGACGACCCGATCGTCTATCCGGAGCACCTCACCTCGGAGCTCGACTACGAGCTGGAGCTCGCGGTCATCCTCGGCAAGCCGGGCAAGTTCTTCAGCCCAGACGAGGCCTGGGACCACATCGCCGGGTTCACCGTGTTCAACGACATCACGGCGCGCGACATCCAGCGCCGTGAGATGAAGTCGGGCGTCTTCTCGTTCAGCAAGGGCATCGACACGTTCTGCCCGATCGGCCCCTGGATCGTCACCAAAGACGAGATCGACGACCCGCAGAAGCTCGCCATGGAGCTGCGCGTCAACGGAGAGGTCCGCCAGCGCGGCAACACCGACAACATGCTGGTCACGCTGCCTCACCTGGTCGCGTACCACTCGCCGCAGATCTACAGCGCGGGCGACATCATCACCACCGGCACCATCTCGGGTGTCGCGGCCATCCAGGAGAACCCGTTCGACTTCTACCTGCGGCCCGGCGATGTCGTGGAGGCCGAGATCGAGGGCGTCGGCACGCTGCGCAACCCGGTGGTCAGCTGGCAGGACGCCCACGGCGTCCCGGCGCCGGCCAAGGTCGACTGGTGAGGCTGGCCAACCTCGACGGACGGGCATCGGTCGTCCACCCCGACGGGAGGGCGACGGATGTCGCGACCGCGTCGCAGGGGCGGTTCGGGCCGGACCCGATGACGGCGTTCGCGGACTGGGAGGCCTTCCGGTCGTGGGCGTCGACGCTCGACGCCGCCGGCACCGCGGTCGTCGACAGGGCCCTGCTCGGGCCGCCCGTGCCGCGACCTCCCCAGGTCTTCGCGATCGGCGTCAACTACCGCGAGCATGCCGACGAGGCCGGCTACCCGCCGGACAGCCTCCCGGTGACGTTCACGAAGTTCCCGTCGAGCCTCACCGGCGCCGACGCGACCGTGGAGCTTCCGGACGGGAATGTGGACTGGGAGGTCGAGCTGGTCGTGGCGATCGGCGTCGGCGGCCACCGCATCGCCCGCGACGACGCGTGGTCGCACGTCGCCGGCCTGACCGTGGGCCAGGACCTCTCGGAGCGGGTGGCCCAGCTGGAGGGCGTGCGCCCCCAGTTCGGGCTCGCGAAGTCGCATCCGGGCTTCTCGCCGACGGGGCCGTGGCTGGTCACGCCCGATGAGCTCTCCGAGCCCGCCGACCTCGCGATCTCGTGCGAACTCGACGGCGAGCCGATGCAGCAGTCGCGCACCTCGCGCATGATCTACGACATCCCGGAGCTGATCGCCCGGCTGTCGGAGGTCGTGACACTGCTGCCGGGCGACCTGGTCTTCACGGGCACTCCGTCGGGAATCGGCAACGCCCGGACCCCGAAGCGCTTCCTGCAGCCGGGAGAGACCCTCATCAGCGCGATCGAGGGCATCGGCGCCATCACGACACGATTCACGAAACGGAGCGACGCATGACCGAGAGCGCATTCCCCGACGGCTTCCTGTGGGGAGTCGCCACCGCCGGCCACCAGGTGGAGGGGAACAACGTCAACAGCGACGTCTGGTTCCTCGAGCACCTGCCCGGCACGATCTTCGCCGAGCCGTCGGGCGACGCGATCGATCACTACCACCGCTACCGCGACGACATCCGGCTGATCGCGGAGCTCGGGTTCGGCAGCTACCGGTTCTCGCTGGAGTGGGCGCGTATCGAGCCGGAGGAGGGGGAGTTCTCCAACGCGGAGCTCGACCACTACCGCCGCATGCTGGAGGCCTGCCGCGACCACGGTCTCACCACGGTCGTGACGTTCCACCACTTCGTCAGCCCGCGCTGGCTGCTCGCCGCCGGCGGCTGGGAGGACGAGCGGACGGCCGCCCTCTTCGCCCGCTACTGCGAGCGCGTCATGGATCACCTCGGAGATCTCATCGACGTCGCGTGCACGCTCAACGAGCCGAACCTGGCCTGGCTGCTGCGGTCGTTCGGCATCGGAGGGGAGCCTCCTGAGCACCGCGCGGCCGTGCCGCTCTGGGCGGCGGCCGCCGAACGCCTCGGCATCGACGCGGCACGGGTGGCGCCCTTCCAGTTCACGGTCTCCGAGGCCGGGTTCGACGTGAAGCTCGCCGCCCACCGTGCCGCCCGCGACGTCATCCGGGCGGCCAAGCCCGGCATCCCGGTGGGCTGGACGCTCGCCAACTCCGACATCCAGGCTGCTCCCGGCGGAGAGGAGCGCGCGGACCGCGTGCGTCGGGAGGTCAACGAGCGGTTCCTGGAGGCCTCCCGGGACGACGACTTCGTCGGCATCCAGACCTACGGACGGACGGTCTACGACGCCGACGGCCTGGCCCCTGCGCCCGAGGGCGTCGCCACGAACCAGATGGGCGAGGAGATCTACCCGCAGGCGCTGGAGGCCACCATCCGGGAGGCGGCGGCGATCGCCGGCGTGCCCGTGATCGTCACCGAGAACGGTCTCGCCACGGAGGACGACACCCAGCGCGTCGAGTACTTCCGCGTGGCGCTCGCGGGCGTGCAGGCCTGTCTCGCCGACGGCATCGACGTGCGCGGCTTCATCGCGTGGACGGCCTTCGACAACTTCGAGTGGATCTTCGGCTACCGGCCGAAGTTCGGCCTGATCGCCGTCGACCGCACCACCCAGGAGCGCACCCCGAAGCAGAGTGCCCACTGGCTCGGGGAGGTGGCGCGCACGCAGGGGCGGCACTGAATCGTCTGGTTCCTCTGCAACACGCATCTCTGTGAACCGGTGAGAACGCATCAGTCGTGAAATATTTGTTATCGACATGCGTCGAACCACGGCGAACGAGAACGGGCCTGCGAACAAAAAGGAACCCCGACCGTCACACTCTCGTGCGCTGCGTCGGGGGCTATGGCCTCAAGCCTAGGGAAAGCGATTCCGCGACGCAAGAAGGGCGTCATGGACAGGCTTCGAGCGACGATTCCCTCGGCGCGGATCGAGCGATACGACATCGCATGCGCCGGCACGGATGTGGACGGAATCACCCTCTATCGCTGGGCCAGCGCGATCGCGTTGGCCGTCTTCGACGATCTCGCGGTCGTCGAAGTGGCAATGCGGTCCGCCATGGCGCGCGAGCTCTCGGCTGCGCACGGCCTGCAGTGGTTCCGCCGTACAGACCTTCTGGATGATGATGCGCTTCGGCTGATCGACGATGCGTGGCGGATCGGCCGACTTCGTGAACTCGCGGCGAAACCGGACGTCGTTCACGGCAAGCTCGTCGCCACGCTGATGTTCGGATTCTGGGTCAAGATCCTCGGGCGCGGAGGGTACCAAGGGCTCGAGCCGGCGCGGGAGCGGCGGATCTATGACACCGTGCTGTGGAAGCCGGCTCTTCGCGCGGCCTTTCCGAACGTGCAGGACCTCGAGCGTGCGCGCGTCGAGGCCGCGGCGCGACGCGTTCAAGCCCTTCGCAACCGGATCGCTCACCACGAGCACATCATCTGGGGAGTCCCGCTCGCGGGTGGACGCCGTCAGGACGGCGGTGTCCTTCGAATCTCGGTCACGGGCGCGCACGAGACTCTTCTCGAACTCGGCGGGTTCGTCGACACAGGTCTACGGGGATGGCTGACTGAGCACAGCCGGGTGGCGGCGTTGATCGCCCGTTGCCCGCTATCGGACACTTCTGCGCTTCTGCTCTAGTTCGGACTATTCGGCTGCCCGCGGGGTCGGCGGCGCCGACAGGGCGACGCGCTCGCCGGAGACCAGGATGGTCGGGGCGAGGCGTTCGAGGCTGCTCCGGGTGAGCGCGACCAGGTCGATGCCGCCGCGCGACAGCACCCACTGCAGCTGGAGTCCGTCGGCGAGGGCGATGCACTCGCGGGCGACCGCGCGGTAGTCCACGTCGGCTCGCAGGTGGCCCGCCTCCACCGACGCGTGGAAGAGCGTCTCGAGCTCGCCGATGACGCGTTCGTAGCGGGCTGCGTAGAGGTCGTGGGCCGGGCTCGTCGGATCGGCGGCCTCCGACGACACCAGCACGAACAGCTCCATCAGGCCCGGCTGGGAGGCGAACATCGCCGACATGCGCAGCATCAGCCGCAACGGGCCGAGGCCGTCGGTGTCGGCCGGTGCCGTCTCCGCGAGCTGGGCGGCCAGGTCGAACCGGCGCTCCGCGACCGCGAGCAGGAGGTGCTGCTTCGACGGGAAGTGGTGCATCAGGCCGGGCGTCGTGAGGCCGACGTCCTGGGCGATGACCGCCAGAGAGGTCGCCGAGTAGCCCGACTGCGCGAAGCGTTCGGTGGCGATGTCGAGGATCTGCTCGCGCCGGGCGCGGCCGACGGCGTAGCTGCCGCGTCGGGTCGCCTTCGACGGTGCCCCTTCGTCGTGGGTCGTGGGCGTCGCGGGTGCTTCGGTCGCCATGCGTTCACGGTAGCCGACGACGGTCGAATCTGAAAACCTTGTGAATAAGGTTTTCAGAACCTAGACTCGCAGAGCCCCGGCATCCGGCGGGGCGCAGATCTGCGAAGGAGCCGTTGTGGACGAGCGACGATGCCGAGACCTCCGGGTGGAGTACCTCCACGAACCCACCGGAGTCGCCACGCCGCGCCCCCGGTTCTCCTGGATCGCCGAGCACTCCCAGACCGGCTACCGACTCGAGGTCGCGACAAGCGACGGCCACGTCGTGTGGGACACCGGCCGCATCGACGACTCGCAGACGACTCTGGTCGAGTACGCCGGCGAGCCTCTCGCCTCCGATGCTGTCTACCGCTGGACGGTGCGGAGCTGGGGCGCCGACGAAGACCCGCTCACCGCCGGATCGCGCTTCGAGACCGCCCTGCTCGACGCCTCCACCTGGGAGGCCTCCTGGGTCACGCCGGAGCAGCAGCCGACCGCGATCGAGCGATGGACCCTCCTCGACTGGATCCGCGGCGCGCAGCCCGAGGGAGGGCCGGCCGAACGGCTGCGGCCCGTGCAGCTGCTGCGTCAGCGGTTCACCGCCCCGGATGGGGTCGTGCGGGCGCGCCTCCACGCCACCGCTCGCGGGATCTATCTGCCGCACCTCAACGGCTCGGTCGTCGGTGACGAGGTGCTCGCGCCCGGTTCCGACTCTTATCGGCACCGCATCTCGGTGCAGACCTACGCCGTGACCGACTTCGTGCGGGCCGGCGAGAACGTGCTCGCTGTCGCCCTCGCCGACGGCTGGTGGGCGGGCCGGATCGGGATCACCGGCTCGAGCGCCCAGTACGGCGACACGACCTCCGCACTCTGGCAGCTGCACCTCGACCACGCGGACGGCAGCCGCACGGTCGTCGCCTCCGACGCCGGCGTCGTGAGCGCGACCGGGCCGTGGGTGTACGCCGACCTGTTCGTCGGGGAGCGCTACGACCGTCGGCTGCTCAGGTACGGCTGGACGGGGATCGACTTCGAGGACGGCGACTGGCGGCCGGTCAAAGCCGCTCCCGCGGATCCGGCGTTGCTGGTGCCGTTCGCGGGCGAGCCCGTGCGTCGCGTCGCCGAGCTGGCGGCGACCTCCGTCGTGACGGATCGCGGCGGCGACGGCTGGATCGTCGACTTCGGCCAGGTGATCGCCGGCCGCGTGCGGCTCGCCATACGCGGGCTGGAGGCCGGTGACGAGGTCATGATCGAGCACACCGAGGCGCTCGCCGCCGACGGCTCCTGGTTCGTCAACATCCTCGGCATCAACACCGAGCAGACCGATGTCTACATCGCGGCCGGGCCGGAGGAAGACACCTGGGAGCCGTCATTCACGTTCCACGGCTTCCGGTACGCGCGCCTGCGCGGCCTCCGCGAAGCCCCGACCCTCGACGATCTGACCGCTGTCGTACTCGCCAGCGACCTCGAGCAGACCGGCTCGTTCACGACCTCCGACGCGCGCCTGAACCGGCTGCACCAGAACGTGGTGTGGAGCCAGCGCGGCAATTTCGTCTCCATTCCGACGGATTGTCCGCAGCGGGAGCGCGCCGGCTGGACGGGCGACATCCAGGTGTTCGCGCCGGCGGCGACGAACAACGCGATGGTCGCGCCATTCCTCAGCCGTTGGCTGCAGAACCTGCGCGCCGACCAGCTGCACGATGGCCGGGTACCGATCGTGTCGCCGCGCTCGCCGTTCGACGACGAGGCGGCGGCCGCAGCACAGGGCATCGACGCGATCGTGGCCGCGGCCGGCTGGGGCGACGCGATCGCCTTCGTGCCGTGGGCGCTCCATCAGCGCTACGGGGACGTGCGCGTTCTCGAGGAGGCCTACCCGGCGATCCTGCGCTGGATCGACTATCAGGAGACCTCCGCCTATGCCGAAGGCGACCACTTCGGCGACTGGCTCGCGCCGAGCACTCTGGAGGGCAAGCCGTTCCACGAGGCCATCGGGATCGCGCCCGCGCTCACCAGCGGCCTGATCGCGCCGATGTTCCAGGCGCAGACCCTGACCATCGCGGCCGGCATCGCCGAGGTGCTCGGACGGCTCCGGGAGGCCGCTGACCTCGCGTCGCGCGCCGCCTCCGTGCGGGCCGCATTCGCAACGGCGCATATCGCTGCGGACGGCAGCCTCCCCGTCGAGCTGCAGGGCGTGTACACGCTCGCACTCGCGTTCGGGATGGTGCCGCCGGACAGGAGGCCGGCTGCCGCGGCGCACCTCGCACGCCTGGTGGAGGACCGCGGCGACCGCCTCGACACGGGGTTCCTGTCGGTGCCGTACCTGCTCGACGTGCTGTGGGACCACGGCTACCCCGAGCTCGCCCGCCGCGTGCTGTGGCAGCGTGAGCAGCCCTCCTGGCTGTACGAGGTCGACCACGGCGCGACCACGATCTGGGAGAACTGGGACGCGGTCGCGCCGGACGGCACGACGCGCCCGACCTCCCTCAACCACTACGCGTTCGGCTGCGTCGACGACTGGCTGTACCGGTGCGTCGCCGGCCTGTGCGCCACCGCGCCGGGCTATCGCAGCGCGCTGATCGAGCCGGACATCGAGGCCGGCGTCGTCGAGGTGTCAGCGCATGTCACCACGCCGTACGGTCGCCTCGGCGTGCACTGGACGCGCACCGACGACGCCGTGGAGGTCGACGTCGAGGTGCCGCACGGCATCACCGCCGAGCTCGCCGTCGCGGGCCGGCGCGTCCCGCTCGCGCCCGGCGCCTCCACCCACGCGTTCCTCCTGGGCGCCGAAGGGCACGCAAACGCCCTTTCCCGGCCCGTTTAGGGGCGCTTACGTGCCCCTCGATCGCTGACCCCGCCCGTCCCGTTCTGCGAGTTGCTGCGCGCGGCGGTCGCGCGCAGCATGATGAGCGCATGACTGTTCGCCCTCCCGCCGTGGTCGTCCGCGGGCTCCGCAAGTCGTACGGCTCGTTCGAGGCCGTGCGCGGTGTCGACTTCGAGATCGCCGATGGTGAGACGTTCGCACTGCTCGGGCCGAACGGCGCCGGGAAGAGCACGACCATCGAGATCCTCGAGGGGTACCGCGATCGCGACGGCGGCCACGTGACCGTGCTCGGCGAGGATCCCGGCAAGGCGGGCACCGCGTGGAAGGCCCGGCTCGGGATCGTGCTGCAGTCCGGCTCGGAGGCCGCGAACGTGACGGTACGCGAACAGCTCACCCAATTCGCCCGCTACTACCCGAAGAGCCGCGACGTCGAGGAGGTCATCCACTCGGTCGGGCTGGAGGAGAAGGCGAAGACGCGCATCCGCAACCTGTCCGGCGGCCAGCGCCGCCGGCTGGATGTCGCGCTCGGCGTGATCGGGCATCCCGAGCTGCTGTTCCTCGACGAACCGACCACGGGCTTCGACCCCGAGGCGCGCCGCCAGTTCTGGGAGCTGGTGCGCTCGCTCAAGCGGGAGGGGACGACCATCCTGCTCACCACGCACTACCTCGACGAGGCGGCGCAGCTGAGCGACCGCGCCGCCGTCATCGCCCATGGCGCGCTGCTCGACATCGGCGCCGTCGACGAGATCGGTGGATCGGCGGCCCGCGTCCCGATCGTCCGCTGGCGCGACGCGACGGGCGCACCGCACGAGGAGCGCACCGAAGCGCCGGGCGCGCTGGTCGCCCGGCTGACGACCGAGTTCGGCGGAGAGCCGCGCGACCTGGAAGTGATCCGGCCGAGTCTGGAGGACATCTACCTCGGGCTGGTGCGGGAGGCTGACGAGCGCGCGCAGTCCGCCGCCGCAGCAGGTGCGGGCACCGGCGCCGAGGAGGTCGCGGCATGACCGTCGTGGCGCTGGGCTGGTCCCGCATCCGCTACGAAGTGCTCGTCTACTTCCGGCAGTCGGACACGATCTTCTTCACTTTCCTCTTCCCGGTCGTCATGCTCGGCATCTTCTCCGTCGCTTTCCAGGGGCTCGGCAAGGTGGGCGCTGCGCCCGACGGCAGCGGCGGGATCACCCAGGCCGCGTACTACCTCCCGGGCATGATCGCCGCCGGCATCCTCCTCAGCGGTGTGCAGAACCTCGCCGTCGACATCGCTGTGGAGAAGAGCGACGGGACGCTCAAGCGGCTCGGCGGGACGCCGCTGCCGGTCGTGTCGTACTTCTTCGGCAAGATGGGCCAGGTCATCGCGACGAGCATCCTCCAGATCGGGCTGCTGCTGCTCGTGGCCCGCGTCGCATTCGGGGTCGCGCTGCCGACCGACCCCTCACTGTGGATGCGGTTCGCCTGGATCTACGCGCTCGGGATCGTCACCTCGGCCGTGCTCGGCATCGCGCTCTCGGCGGTTCCACGCACGGGCAAGAGCGCCACGGCGGTCATCATCCCGATCGTGCTCGTGCTGCAGTTCATCTCGGGCGTCTACCTGGCGTTCAATCTGCTGCCAACCTGGCTGCAGAACATCGCGAGCCTGTTCCCGCTCAAGTGGATCGCGCAGGGCATGCGCAGCGTGTTCCTTCCGGCGAGCTTCGAATCGGCCGAGCCGAGCGGCAGCTGGCAGCTCGGCTGGATCGCCGTCGTGCTGCTGATCTGGCTCGTCGTGGGCCTTGTCGCGTGTCGCCTCACCTTCCGCTGGATCCGCAGAGACGGCCGCTGACGCCGCCGAAGGCGGAGGGCGTCCACATGCACCCCCGGCCCCGAAGTCAATGGGGTGCGCAATACCGGGGGAGGCCTATCTTCCGCGATATGAGACACGTGACGTACTCGGAGAAGTCGCTCCTCGTGGGCGACCTCGCCGCCGACCTCCTGATCCAGTACGCCGCCCTGCTCTGCCGTCGCGCCGGCGCCGATGTCGTGACGCTCCGCGCCATCGGCTCTGACGGCAACGAGGTGGACGCGAGCTTCCTGCTCAACGCCTCGACCCTCCTGATGGTGGAGACGGCCTCCACACGTGCGACGGAACCCGACAACGCCCTCGCCCTCGAATATCTGCACGGACGGATCGACGAGCTCAACCGTTCGTTCGATCTCCCGGACGGGATGTGGAGCTGACGCGCCCGGCGAAGAACGCGTCCAGCGCGGCGGCCAATTCGGCCGGACGCTCCTCCGCGACGTGATGCCCCGAATCGATCGGCCCGCCGCGGACGTCGTCCGCCCAGCCCCTCCAGATGGTCAGCGGGTCGCCGAACAGACTCTCGAGGTCGTCGCGGGCCGACCAGAGCGCGAGCAGCGGCGCGCGCAGCCGTCGAC
This sequence comes from Leifsonia sp. PARNA 1/14, assembly GCF_055720965.1. Lineage (NCBI taxonomy): Bacteria > Bacillati > Actinomycetota > Actinomycetes > Micrococcales > Microbacteriaceae > Leifsonia > Leifsonia sp. PARNA 1/14. The sequence continues at coordinate 35,112 of NZ_JBVQSP010000002.1, read as the reverse complement.
CCTGCGCACGGTCGCGCTCTTCGTCGGCCCGGTCCACACTGAGTCCCGCACGGTAGTCCTCCAGCATCGCCCGCACCACGTCCGCATCGTGGATCGCGGTCTGCCGCTCTGCGAAGTTCTCGGCGCCCATCGCCTCCGGGTCGCCGCCGTACCAGGCCTCCGGGTCGGCGCCGATGACACGCTCCGGGACGTCCGGCTGCGCGAAGAAGAACCAGTGGTACCACGCCGTCGCGAACTCGGGTGTGATCCGGTCGAGGTGCTCGACGATCGGGATGCTGTCGATCAGCGCGACCGCCGCCACCGCCTCGGGGTGGTCCATCGCGAGCCGGAACGCGACATAGCTGCCGCGGTCGTGACCGACCAGGAGGAACCGGTCGTGGCCCAGCCGCCGGGCGAGCTCACGGATGTCGGCGGCCATCGCCCGCTTCGACGCCTGGGTATGGTCGGCCCGGGGCGCGGGAGCCGTCGACCTGCCGTATCCCCGCAGATCGGGCACGATCACGCGATAGCCGCGCTCGACCAGCAGCGGCGCGACGCGGTGCCACGTCGACCCGGTGCGCGGGTGGCCGTGCAGCAGCACGACCGCTGGGCCGCTGCCTCCGTGGCGCACGCGGAGGCGCACCTCCCCGACGCCGACCTCCTCGTCGATGAACCCCTCGAACACGCTCGGAGGCTACGCGACCGCGGGCAGCTCGGCAGGAACGGCGGTTCGGGATGCCTCGACGAGCGCGACCGCGGCCTCCAGGCTCTCGACGGCGATCGTCCGCGGCCGGCCCGGTCGCAACAACATCACCGTGTACCCGGAGCCCTCCTGTTCGACGTACGCGAGCAGGCACTCCGCTGAGCTGAGCGGGACGCGCGTGTCGGTGATGCGCCACGACCCGGCGCAGAGTGGAACGACTTCCAGCGCGAGGTCCGTGTCGAACGGTCCCGCCTCGTCGACTCTGAGCATGGTGCCTCCTCGTACTCGTCGTGCCTCTTCGCACGCATCCACCAACGATCGAACCACCCGGCACGCGGCCGCGGGAGGGCTTGACAGGAGGGCCGTGGCCGCCGCCTCGCGACGAAGGCCGGCGTATGCTGAGGGCGTCCGAGGGGGACTCGCCTATCGGGGCGACCTGTCTGGTTCGATTTCCAGAGTCCTCCACGATGTCAGACCTGATCGCCGTGGTGGGCGCGACCGGCAAACAGGGCGGCGCGGTCGTCGACGCGCTGCTCGAGCGAGGTGCGTCCGTGCGCGCGCTCACACGGGACGCGGGCTCGGACCGGGCTCGCGCGCTCGCCGCTCGCGGGGTGGAGGTCGTGGTCGCCGACGCCGAGGATCCCGCCGCCGTCCGCGCGGTTCTCGACGGCGTCTCGGCGCTGTCGCTCATGACCACCTTCTCGGGTGAGGACGGCCCGCGCGGCGAGACCCGCCGCGGTGTCACCCTCGTGGAGGCTGCCCGCGACGCCGGTGTCCCGTTCGTCGTGCAGTCGTCGGTGGGAGGAGCGGAGCGCGAGACCGGCATCCCGCACTTCGAGAGCAAGCGCCGGGTCGAGGAGGCTCTGGAGGCGAGCGGCGTGTCGCACGCGTTCGTGCGGCCGGTCTTCTTCATGGAGAACCTCGCGTACCAGCTTCCCGTGGCCGAAGCCGACCTGGCGGACGCGGTCGTGCGCATGCCGATGCCGGGTGACGTGCCCCTGCAGATGATCGCCGTCACCGACGTCGGCCGCGTCGTCGCCGCGCTCGCAACCGACCCGCACGGCTCGGCCGGCACCTCCGTCGAGATCGCGGGCGACGAGCTGACACTGGAGCAGATCGCGGCCCAGATCAGTGCCGCGACCGGCGTGCCCACCCGATTCGAGCAGCTGCCGCTCGACGGGATGGACGACGACCGCGGGTCGATGTTCCGCTGGTTCTCCACCCTGCCCGCCTATCAGGCCGACTTCGCGGCGACCCGGGCGCTCGATCCGCGGGTGCTCAGCTTCGCCGAGTGGCTGGTCGCCCGACGCTGACCCCGAGACTCCGAATCGGGCGTGATCGCCGCGGTCGCGTGAATCAAGTTGTCAGTTTGATAGAACATACGGTGTAGGCTTGACCAGCACGACGACGACCGCGACGAAGGAGCTCGACGCCATGACCAGCGAGACCGCGGCTCCGGCATCCGAGCACGGGTCGCCGTTCGACCTGATCACCATCGGGCGCATCGGGGTCGACCTCTATCCGTTGCAAGACGGTGTGGGCCTGGAGGACGTCGAGACGTTCGGCAAGTTCCTCGGCGGCAGCGCGACGAACGTGTCGATCGCTGCCGCCCGGCACGGCCTCCGTTCGGCGGTGGTCACGGCGACCGGAGACGACCCCTTCGGCCGCTACGCGCGGCGCGAGCTGCGCCGGCTCGGCGTCGACGACCGTTTCGTCGGCACCGTCGGCACGCTCAAGACGCCGGTGACGTTCTGCGAGATCTTCCCGCCGGACGACTTCCCGCTGTACTTCTACCGCGACCCGCTCGCGCCCGATCTCGCGATCACGTCCGATGACCTCGACCTCGACGCGATCAGCCGCGCACGCATCTACTGGTCGACGGTCACGGGGCTCTCCCGCGACCCGAGTAGAACGGCTCACCACGTGGCGTGGGAGGCCAGGGGCCGTCAGCCTCTGACCGTTCTCGACCTCGACTACCGGGCGATGTTCTGGTCGAGCGGCGCCGCCGCCGCCGCCGAGGTCGAGAAGGCGCTCGGTCGGGTCAGCGTGGCGGTCGGCAACCGCGAGGAGTGCGAGATCGCAGTCGGCGAGACCGAGCCGCTGCGCGCGGCCGACGCCCTGCTCGAGCGCGGGGTCGAGCTCGCGATCGTCAAACAGGGGCCGCGCGGCGTGCTCGCGAAGACCCGCGACGAGACCGTGGAGGTGCCGCCGTACTTCGTGGAGGTCGTCAACGGCCTCGGCGCCGGCGACGGTTTCGGCGGCGCGCTCTGCTACGGCCTGCTGCAGGGCTGGTCGCTGGAGCGGGTCATCCGCTTCGCCAACATCGCTGGGGCGATCGTGGCCACGCGCCGCGAATGCTCCACCGCCATGCCGACCACCGACGAGGTCGAATCCGTGCTGAAGGAGCTCCAGAATGTCCGCAGCTGACCTCATCGCGGGCTCGGCACCGCTCATCGACGCGGACGCCTTCGCGCGCCTCCGCGCCCGTCGGCATTCGAGCCCGGGCGACGTCGAGACGGCGCTGGCCTCGCGCGTCCGCCGTCCGCTCGTGCGCGACGACGGCCGGCTGTTCATCGTGGCCGCCGATCATCCGGCTCGCGGCGCGCTCGGTGTCGGCGGCGACCCGATCGCCATGGCCGACCGCTACGAGCTGCTGCGGCGCCTCGCGCTCGCACTCTCGCGACCCGGCGTGGACGGCGTGCTGGGCACGCCCGACATCATCGACGATCTGGCCCTGCTAGGCGTGCTCGACGACAAGATCGCCGTCGGCTCGATGAACCGCGGAGGCCTCCGCGGCGCCGTCTTCGAGATGGACGACCGCTACACCGGCTACGACGTCGACGCCATGGTGCGCGGCAGCCTCGACGCCGCCAAACTCCTGGTGCGGATCAACTATGAAGACGCCGGAACCGCCCGCACGCTGGAGGCGACGGCCAACGCCGTCACGGCCGCCGCGCAGGCGCGCCTCCCGATCCTGCTGGAGCCCTTCCTCAGCCGGTGGAAGGACGAACGGATCGTCAACGATCTGACGCCCGACGCCGTCATCCGGTCGGTCGCGATCGCTTCCGGGCTGGGAGCGTCGTCGGCCTACACCTGGCTCAAGCTGCCGGTCGTCCCCGAGATGGAGCGCGTGATGGCGGCGACCACCCTGCCCACGCTGCTGCTCGGGGGCGACTCGGAGGCCGCGCCCGAGGAGACGTTCGCATCGTGGGAGTCCGCCCTCGCGCTGCCCGGTGTCCACGGTCTCGTCGTCGGCCGCACCCTCCTCTATCCGCAGGACGGCGATGTCGGCCGGGCCGTCGACATCGCCGCCGCTCTCGTCCACGGCCGCTGATCCGGCCCCGCATCGCGAAGGAACATCATGACCAGCACCGAGACCACCACCGCCTCCGCCGGGGCCGAAGCGCGTGACCTCCCCACCATCCCGCACTGGATCGACGGCGCCGAGCGTCCATCGACCAGTGGTCGCACCGCACCGGTCTACAACCCGGCACTCGGCGTCGCGACATCGAACGTCGCACTGGCCGACCAGGCCGAGGTCGACGAGGCGATCGCGTCGGCGCAGCGCGGCTACGACGTGTGGAGCCAGTACTCGATCGCGAAGCGGCAGTCGGTGTTGTTCGCCTTCCGCGAGCTGCTGAACGCCCGCAAAGGCGAGCTCGCCGCGATCATCACGGCCGAGCACGGAAAGGTGCTCTCCGATGCGATGGGCGAGATCCTGCGCGGCCAGGAGGTCGTGGAGCTGGCGACCGGGTTCCCGCACCTCATCACGGGCGCGTATTCGGAGAACGCGTCGACCGGTGTCGACGTCTACTCGCTCAAGCAGCCGCTCGGCGTGGTGGGCATCATCTCGCCGTTCAACTTCCCGGCGATGGTGCCGATGTGGTTCTTCCCTGTCGCGATCGCCGCGGGCAACGCCGTGGTGCTCAAGCCCAGCGAGAAGGACCCGTCGGCGTCGCTGTGGTTGGCGCGGCTGTGGAAGGAGGCCGGCCTCCCGGACGGTGTCTTCACCGTGCTGCAGGGTGACAAGCTCGCCGTGGACGGGCTGCTGCACAGCCCCGTCGTGCAGTCGATCTCGTTCGTGGGCTCGACCCCGATCGCGCAATACATCTACGAGACGGCGTCGAAGACCGGCAAGCGCGTGCAGGCGCTCGGCGGCGCGAAGAACCACATGCTGGTGCTGCCCGACGCCGACCTCGACCTGGTCGCCGACCAGGCGGTCAACGCCGGGTACGGCGCCGCGGGCGAGCGGTGCATGGCCGTCTCGGTCGTGCTCGCCGTCGAGCCCGTCGCCGATGAGCTGATCGCCAAGGTGAAGGAACGCATCGGCACGCTCCGGATCGGCAACGGCGCCGGCGACGGTCAGGGCGAGCCCGACATGGGTCCGCTGATCACGGGCGCGCACCGCGACAAGGTCTCCGGCTACGTCGACATCGCGGAGGCCGACGGCGCCGACATCGTCGTCGACGGTCGCGGCTTCACAGTCGAGGGCCATGAAGACGGGTTCTTCTTCGGCCCGACGCTGATCGACAAGGTCCCCACGACCTCCCGCGCCTATACCGAGGAGATCTTCGGCCCGGTTCTGGAGGTCGTCCGCGTGGACACCTTCCAGGAGGGGCTCGACCTGATCAATTCCGGTCGGTTCGGCAACGGCACGGCGATCTTCACCAACGACGGCGGGGCGGCGCGACGGTTCCAGAGCGAGGTGCAGGTCGGGATGATCGGTATCAACGTCCCCATCCCGGTGCCGGTGGCTTATCACTCCTTCGGCGGCTGGAAGGCCTCCCTGTTCGGCGACGCCAAGGCCTACGGTGTGCACGGCTTCGACTTCTTCACGCGCGAGAAGGCGATCACCAGCCGCTGGCTCGACCCGGCGACACGGCATCATTCCGACAACAGCGGCATCAACCTCGGCTTCCCCCAGAACACCTGAGGACCGCACATGGCAGAGCACAACGAATGGTTCTTCCCGCGCGGCGCACTCACCGACCGCGGGTGGGAGTCGGTCGTCGATCATGGGATCGACGGCTGGCAGCACACCGGATTGCGGGTGGCGGAGCTCGCCGGCAACACGGTAGAGCTGCCCGCCGGTGACGTCGAGCGGATCGTCGTGCCGCTGGCGGGGTCGTTCGCGGTAGAGCACGAAGGGGCCACGACCCACCTGGCCGGCCGGGCCAGCGTCTTCGACGGGCCGACCGACGTCGTCTACGTCGGCGCCGGCAACGCGCTGACGATCAGCGGGTCCGGCCGGGTCGCCGTGGCGGAGGCGCCGACACGCGTCCGCAAGCCGTCGGTGTACATCCCACGAGATCAGGTGCCGGTCGAGCTGCGCGGTGCAGGGCGTGACAGCCGGCAAGTCCACAACTTCGGCACGCCTGGGGCTTTGGAGTCAGCCCGCCTGATCGTCTGCGAGGTCATCACACCCGCGGGCAACTGGTCGTCGCACCCCGCGCACAAGCACGACGAAGACGTACCGGGTCACGAGTCGCAGCTGGAGGAGATCTACTACTTCGAGTCGGCTCCCGCTCGCGGCGTGGACGCCCCGCAGACGGCCGACGCCTTCGGGAGCTTCGCCACCTACCGCTCGGCGGCCGGCGACATCGAGACCAACGCGATGGTGCGCACCGGCGACATCGCCCTGGTGCCGTTCGGCTACCACGGGCCTGCGGTCGCGGCCCCCGAGTACGACCTCTATTACCTCAACGTCATGGCCGGGCCGGGGGAGGAGCGCGCCTGGCTGATCAGCGACGACCCGCGTCAGGCCTGGCTCCGCGACACCTGGGCCGCCCAGGAGACCGACCCCCGCCTTCCCTACGTCCCGTCCACCACTGCTTCGACCACGCAAGGAGCCGCGCGATGACCACCAACACGGCGACGACCCGCAGGATGACGGTGGCCCAGGCGCTCGTCGAGTTCCTCGCCAACCAGTGGACGGTCGACGGCGACGTGCGCGAGCGCACCGTCCCGGGCATGTTCGGCATCTTCGGTCACGGCAACGTGGCCGGTCTCGGCCAGGCGCTCAAGCAGGCCAACGTGCAGGACCCCGCTCTGATGCCGTACTACCAGGCCCGCAACGAGCAGGCCATGGTGCACCAGGCGGTCGGCTTCGCGCGCATCCACCGCCGCCGGGCCACCTTCGCATCCACCGCCTCCGTCGGCCCGGGCGCGGCCAACCTGATCACGGGAGCCGCGCTGGCCACGGCCAACCGCCTCCCGGCCCTGCTGCTGCCCTCGGACACGTTCGCGACTCGCGTCGCCGACCCGGTGCTGCAGCAGCTGGAGCACCCGCACGACCTCGGCATCCAGGTCACCGACGCCTTCCGCCCGGTCTCGCGGTTCTTCGACCGCGTACAGCGACCCGAGCAGCTGTTCTCGATCGCGCTCGCGGCGATGCGCGTGCTCACCGACCCGGCCGAGACCGGCGCCGTGACCATCGCGCTCCCGGAGGACGTGCAGGCCGAAGCGCTCGACGTCCCGCAGGAGTTCCTCGCGCCGCGCGAGTGGCGCCTCCGGCGGCCTGCGCCCGAGAGCTGGGCGCTCGCCGCGGCCGTCGATGCGATCCGCGCGGCGGAGCGTCCGGTGATCGTCGCCGGCGGCGGCGTGCTCTACTCGGGAGCGGAGGACGTGCTCCGGGCGTTCGTGGAGGCCACCGGCATCCCCGCCGGCACCACGCAGGCCGGCGGCGGTTCCCTGAACTGGGACCAGCCGCAGTACCTCGGCGGCGTCGGAGCGACCGGCACCACCGCCGCCAACCGCATCACCGGCGAGGCCGACCTCGTGATCGGCGTCGGCACCCGCTACAGCGACTTCACGACCGCCAGCCGCACGGTGTTCCAGAACCCGGAGGTCCGGTTCCTGAACATGAACGTGGCATCGTTCGACGCCTACAAGCACGGCTCGCAGCTTGCGGTGATCGCAGACGCGCGCGAGACCCTCACGGCGCTGGCCGCCGCCCTCGCCGGACACCGGGTCGATCCGGCGTACGCGACGCGCATCGCCGACGAGAAGGCGAGTTGGGACGCGGTGGCCGACGAAGCGCTCGCGCCGACCGTCCTCGAGCGGCCCGGCGAGCCGGCGCTCATCGGCCAGCCGGCGCTGATCGGCGCCGTCCAGCGCGCGTCCGACCCGCGCGACGTCGTCGTGCAGGCCGCCGGTTCCCTCCCGGGCGACCTCCACAAGCTCTGGCGCGTGCGCGACCCGCTCGGCTACCACGTCGAGTACGCCTTCTCGACGATGGGCTACGAGATCGCCGGAGGCCTGGGCGTCAAGCGCGGGCTGGAGGCGCTCGGCGACGACCGCGACGTGATCGTCCTGGTCGGCGACGGCTCCTACCTGATGCTGCACACCGAGCTCGCCACCGCGGTCGCGGAGGGCATCAAGATCGTCGTCGTGCTCATCCAGAACCACGGGTTCGCCTCCATCGGGCACCTCTCCGAGACAGTCGGTTCGCAGCGCTACGGCACCCGCTACCGCTACCGCGACGACGCCGAGCGGGGCTTCGAGCGCGGCGACTTCCTCCCGGTCGACCTGGCCGCGAACGCCCGCAGCTTCGGCATCGACGTGATCGAGCTGGCGCCGGGTGCGGATGCGGCCTCGCGGCTCGAGGAGGCCGTGAAAGCAGCCAAGGCGGGCAGTGCCTCCACGCTCATCCACATCGACTCCGACCCGTTCGTCTACGCGCCGGACGGCGAAGGCTGGTGGGATGTGCCGGTCGCTCAGGTCTCCGAGTTGGAGAGCACGCAGACCGCCCGCGTCGAGTACGTCGAGCAGCAGAAGAAGCAGCGGCCGCTCCTGGGCTGAGCGCGGCCGCCGAGCCGCACCGAACCACCGAAGCCGATTGACCGAAGCCGATTGACCGAAGCCGAACCACCGCAAAGGACGACGATGACCGACACCGCACCCTCCACCGACGTCGACCGCGCCGCGCACACCGTCGGCCTCCGCATCGGCACGGCCCCCGACTCCTGGGGAGTCTGGTTCCCCGACGACCCGCGGCAGACGCCGTGGAGTCGCTTCCTCGACGAGGTGCAGGCCGCCGGCTACCACTGGATCGAGCTCGGCCCCTACGGCTACCTGCCGACGGATCCGGCGCAGCTGCTCGACGAGCTGGCCGCGCGCGACCTGCAGATCAGCGGCGGGACGGTGTTCACGGGCTTCCACAAGGGAGCGGAGCAGTGGGATCGCGCGGTCGAGCAGGTCGAGAAGGTCGCGGCGCTGACCCGTGCGGTCGGCGGCGAGCACATCGTCGTCATCCCGGATCTCTGGCGGTCGGACGCGACCGGCGAGACGCTCGAGCCCCGCACGCTGACCGACGACCAATGGGCGTCACTGGCCGCCGGTCATGACCGCCTCGGTCGTATGCTGCTCGAGGAATATGGGCTGCGTCAGCAGTTCCACTCGCACGCCGACTCTCACGTCGGCACCCAGCGGGAGGTCGAGCGCCTGCTCGCCGAGACCGACCCGAGCTTCGTGAATCTGTGCCTCGACACCGGCCACCTCGCCTACTACGGCGGCGACAGCGTCACGCTCATCCACGACCACCCGGAGCGGATCGGCTACCTGCACCTCAAGCAGATCGACCCCGAGTTCCGTTTCGAGGTGCTCAAGAACGACATCGCGTTCGCCGACGCCGCCATCGACGTGATGGTCGAGCCGCCGGCCGGCATCCCCGACTTCGCCCCGATCATCGAGGCCGTCGCCGCGATCGACCCCCAGATCTTCGCGATCGTCGAGCAGGACATGCCCGGCATCGACATCGACGTGCCGCTCGGCATCGCCACCCGCACCCGCCGGCACATCTTCGGCTGCACTCCGCTGACCCGGTCGCGCTGACCGACCGACACCGACTCGCCCCTCCGTACAGAAACGAGCCACACCGCATGAGCAGCACGCAGCACCCCATGAGAAGCGCCCCCGCCAACGACCTCCGGGTCGGCGTCGTCGGCGCCGGTCAGATGGGCGCCGACCACATCCGGCGCATCGCGCGGACGATCAGCGGGGCGGTCGTCTCCGCCATCGTCGAGCCGGACGCCGGCCGCGCGGACGCCGCCGCGGCAGCGGCCCCCGGAGCCCGGGCCTTCGTGAGCGTCGAGGACGCCCTCTCCGCCGACGCGCTCGAGGCGGTCATCATCGCGACGCCCGGGCAGTTCCACGAGCCGGTCCTGGTGCCCGCCCTGGAGGCCGGCCTGCCGATCCTGTGCGAGAAGCCGTTGACACCTGACAGCGCGTCGTCGTTGCGCATCGTCGAGCTCGAGCAGAAGCTCGACCGCCCGCACATCCAGCTCGGGTTCATGCGTCGTTTCGACGACGAGTACCGCGCGCTGCGCGAGCTGATCGCGGGCGGCGACGCCGGTGAGCTGCTGATGCTGCGCGGCGTGCACCGCAACCCGTCGGTGCCCGACAGCTACACCCAGTCGATGCTCATCACCGACTCGGTGGTGCACGAGTTCGACGTCATGCCCTGGCTCGCCGGCTCGCCCGTCCGCAGCGTCGAGGTCAAGTACCCGCGTCGCAACGACAGGGCGCCGGAGCGCCTCCGCGAGCCCATCCTGGTGCTCATCGAGCTCGAGAACGGCGTGCTCGTCGACGTCGAGATGAACGTCAACGCGCAGTTCGGCTACCAGGTCGGCACCGAGGCCGTCCTCCAGTCCGGCGTCGCCCGCATCGGCCAGCCGTCCGGGATGCAGCGCTGGTCGGGCGCCGCCTTCTCGATCGCCGAGCACACGACGTTCACGACCCGGTTCGCCCGCGCCTACGACGCGCAGGTGCAGGCGTGGGTGGACGCGGTGCGCGACGGCTCGCTCGTCGCCGGGCCGAGCGCCTGGGACGGCTACGTGGTCGCCCTCGCCTGCGAGGCCGGAGTGCGGGCGCTCGAGACGGCCGGCCCCGTCCCGGTCCAGTCGGCCGTGCGCCCCGACTTCTACGCCTGAGGAGGCCGCCCTCCGCCGAAGGGCACGTAGTTGTCGCTTTCGACGCTCGAAAGCGACAACAACGTGCCCTTCGGCGACCGGATTCAGCGGTCGGCGACCGGATTCAGCGGTCGACGAGTGTGAGCTCGAACGAGTAGAGGTCGGGGCGGTAGACGTGCTGCCCGTACTCCACCGCACGCCCGGAGTTGTCGAACGCCGTGCGCGACATCGTGAGCAGCGGGCTGCCCTTGCGGATCTCGAGCAGCAGGCCTTCGGCGGCACTCGCGGCCCGGGCGCCGATGCGCTGGTTGGCGACCCTTATCGAGACGCCGCGCGCCTTCATCAGCTGGTAGAGGCCGCGCACCTCGAGCTCCTCGCGCGTGATGTCGGTGAAGTCCTCGGGGAGGGTGTTCTCGAGCACCGCGAGGGGGACGCCGTCGGCCGACCGCAGGCGCGTCAGGTGCAGCACCGGAGCGCCCACCTCCACGCCGAGTTCGCCGGCGGCCGTCTCGTCGGCGGTGCCGACTTCGTACGCGATCACCCGGGTGGAGGGCGTCTGGCCGGACTGGCCGAGGTCTTCGTACAGGCTGGTCAGCTCCACGTTGCGGGTCACCCGGCCGTGGACGACCTGGGTGCCGATGCCGCGCCGGCGCACCAGGAGGCCCTTGTCGACGAGCTCCTGCAGTGCGCGCCGGACGGTCGGGCGCGAGAGTCCGAGCCGGTTGCCGAGTGAGATCTCGTTCTCGAGCCGAGATCCGGGAGGCACGCGGTCGTCGCGGATCGCCTGCTCCAGCGCTGTCGCGAGCTGGTAATAGAGCGGGACGGGGCTCGACTTGTCCAGGTCGTCGAACAGGTCCACGGGAAGCGGGTACTCGGCTTCCATCCGCGTCCTCCCAGCTTGGTGTGAATGTCAGCACAACCGTACACCAGGTGGAATATGTCCGGTCGGGCTGCTCCAGACGCTATTCCTCGACGCTCAGCGCGATGGTCCCGATGCCCAGCACGGCCAGGATCGCCGCCGACACCCGCTCCAGCACCTTCGTCACAGCGGGCCTCTTGAGCCAGGCGACCGCGCGCGACGCGAGTATCGCCACGACGGCGAGATAGCCGGCGGCGACGACCGCGTCGATCGCGCCGAGGATCAGCGTGTTGCCGATCGCGTTGCCGTCGCGCGGCACGAACTGGGGTGCGATCGCGAGGAAGAACAGGCCGACCTTGGGGTTCATCACGGTGGACAGCATCCCGGCGATGAAGCCAGAGCGCAGGGAGGTCGTGCGCACCTGCAGCTCGGGGCCGTGCGCGGCCGCGCGACGGCTTGCGATGAACGCGGTGATCCCGAGATAGATCAGGTAGAGGCCGCCGGCGATCTTGACGACGCGGTAGATCTCCGCGGACTGCTCCAGCAGGGCCGCGAGGCCGAATGCGACGGCGACCGCCCACAGGATCGACCCGACGGCGGAGCCGACGGAGGCCGTGAGCCCGGCGCCCTGTCGGGACAGACTGTAGCGCAGCACGAGGAAGGTGTCGGGCCCGGGCGTCACCGCCAGGAGCACGCACAGTCCCGCGAAGGCGAGGAGAGCGGGCGCGGTCATGGAGGGATTCTATTCGGCGTACACTCCCGCCATGACCGACGACCTCCTGGCCGCCGTCCGCGCCCGCTTCGACGGCCGCGCGGGCGAGTACGACGACAGTGCCATGCATCGCGGGCTGGCCGCGGCGGTCGCCGCGTTCGCGCTCGACGGCACGGAGGGCGTCACCGATGTGCTCGACGTCGGAACGGGAACCGGACTCGTCCTCCGGGCGCTGCACGACACCGACCCGGCGCTGCGGCTGACGGGCATCGACCTGTCGGCCGGGATGCTGGGCGTCGCGCGCGAAGCGCTGTCCGAGGCCGTGTTAGTGGAGGGTGACGCGACCGTCCTGCCCTTCGGTGACGCGACGTTCGACTTGGTCACCTGCGCGACGAGCCTCCACCTGTTCCCGGACGCGCGCGCAGCGATCGCGGAGTGGGCGCGCGTGCTGCGCCAGGGAGGCCGGGCGGCCACCGCGACGTTCGGCGACATCGACCTCTCCCAGCACGGAGGCCGTCCGGGCGCGGCCGTGGCGCCGACCGGCCACCACGGCGCCGGCGGTTCGCCCTATCCCACGCACCACGAACTCTTCCGCACTCCCGAGCTGCTCGCCGACGCCGTGGCCCCGGCCGGCCTGGAGGTCGCCCGCCACGCCTGGTGGACCCACGGCGACGACCGCATCCTCCTCGCCGAACTGCGCCGCGCCTCCACCCGCTAGCTCCCCGCCCGCCGCCACAGCCGCCGCCCGCCGCCACAGCCAACGGAGGACATCCACCTCCACACGACCTGTATCTCCTCCGTTGCCTGCTTTCCGGCCTCCCACGACGTCGAATCTCCTCCGTTGCGGCCGCGCCCCGAGGGCGCGCGGTCAGCGCACCGCGAGCGGTGCGAGCGTGCGGACGATCGCCACAGCGCGCGCCGACACATCGTCGGGGCTGCCGACGGCACCATCGTCGGCCCACTCGCGCACGGCGATGCGCACCGAGCCGATACAGGCGGTCACCAGCAGTTCGGCCTGCGCCTCCAGGGAGACGTCCGCCTCGGGCGGTGACGTCTCGTCCATCCGGAGCGCCAGCGCGATCAACTCCGCCACCGCCGCCACCAGCCCCACGCGCAGGTCGTCCAGCCGGCGCATGCGGCGGCGGATGAGTCCGGGGTTGCGCGCCGCGATCAGCATCCGCGCCTCCTGGAGGGAGGGGTCGGCCGTCTCGGCGGGCAGGGCCCGGAAGAGCGTGTCGATGATGGCGGCGACGACGCTGTCGTCGTAGACCTCCCGTAGCCGGGCGGCGACGAGCTCGCTGTCTCCCCAGGCGCGGCGGACCCCGAAGAGGGCATCCTCCTTGCTGTCGAAGTAGTTGAAGAAGGTGCGGTGCGAGACGGGCACGCGCGCGCAGATGTCGTCGATGGTGACGTCGTCCAGGTCGCGGTCGAGCACGAGCTCGACGGCCGCGCGCTCGAGGTCGGCGCGCGTCTGGGCCTTCTTGCGGGCGCGCAGACCGGGCTCGGCGACCGCCGCAGCCGGGAGGATCGGAAAATTATGCATAGTCGGAAATTTTGCGTGAATGCACTTTGTTAGTTGATTTTGGTCACCTAATTATATATGGTTGCTCATTGTCAACCAAGTGCGAAGGAATCACATGTCTACAGTCACCACGGGGGAGGCGGCTCCCGCGCCGGCGATGTCCCACCGGCAGGTGCTCGAGTCCCTGTCCGGGCTCCTGCTCGGAATGTTCGTCTCGATCCTCGCCGGCACCGTCGTCTCGACCTCGTTGCCGCGCATCATCCACGACCTCGGCGGCGATCAGACGGCGTTCACCTGGGTCGTGACGAGCACCCTGCTCGCGACCACCGTCTCCACCCCGATCTGGGGCAAGCTGGCGGACCTCCTCAACCGTAAGATCCTCATCCAGCTCGCGCTCGTGCTGTTCGTTCTCGGGTCGGCGCTCGCCGGGTTCTCGCAGGACACCAACATGCTCATCGGCTTCCGCGTCGTGCAGGGCCTCGGCGCCGGCGGTCTGACGGCGCTGAGCCAGATCATCATGGCCGACATCATCAGCCCCCGCGACCGCGGCCGCTACATGGGCCTCTTCGGAGGCATCATGGCGGTCGGCACCGTCGGCGGCCCGCTGATCGGAGGCCTCCTCACCGACTCGGTCGGCTGGCGCTGGAACTTCTTCGTCGGCGTGCCCGTCGCCATCCTCGCGATCATCCTGCTGCAGTTCACGCTCAAGCTCCCGAAGCGCCCGGCCCGCAAGGTCCGCATCGACTACCTCGGCGCGATCTTCCTCGCCGGCGGCGTATCGCTGCTGCTCATCTGGGTCTCGCTGGCCGGGAAGAACTTCGACTGGGCCAGCGCCGAGAGCTTCTGGATGGTGGGCGGCGCGGCCGCCCTGCTCGTCGCCACGGTCATCACCGAACTCGTGGTGAAGGAGCCGATCATCCCGCTCGCGCTGTTCAAGAACCGCACGTTCACCCTCGCAGTCGTCGCCTCCATCTCGGTGGGCGTCGCGATGTTCGGCACCTCCGTGTTCCTCGGCCAGTACATGCAGCTCGCCCGCGGCGCCACGCCGACCGAGTCGGGTCTGCTCACCCTGCCGATGATCCTGGGTCTGTTGCTCTCGTCGATGATCGTCGGAAACCTCATCAGTCGCACGGGCAAGTGGAAGGCCTTCATGGTCACCGGCGCGATCCTCCTGACGGTCGGCCTCTACCTGATGAGCACCATCGAGTACGACACCAACTACGTGCTCGTGTCGCTCTACATGCTGGTTCTCGGCGCCGGTGTCGGCATGGTCATGCAGAACCTGGTGCTGATCGTGCAGAACACGGTCCGCCCCGAGCAGCTCGGCGCGGCCAGCTCCAACGTCGCGTTCTTCCGGAGCCTCGGCGGCACCATCGGCGTCTCGGTGATGGGCAGCATCCTCGGCTCGAAGGTCACCGACCTGATGGGCGACCGCCAGCACGACCTCCAGGTCGCCATCGCCAAGCTCGGTCAGAAGGGCATGGAGGTCGCCCAGTCGCTGCAGAGCGGCACCCTGCCCGAGGTCGGCAAGCTCCCGGTCGGCATCCGGACCATCATCGAGGCGGTCTACGGCCAGGCGGTCGCCGACATCTTCCTCGTGGCCGTGCCGCTGGCGATCGTGACGATCATCGCGATCCTCTTCCTGCCGAACAAGAAGCTCGGCACGAAGACGGCGATCCAGCAGCTCGAGGAGAACGCCTCCGGCGCGACCGCGACCGAGACTCCGGCCGAGCAGGCCGAGGAGACCGTCGTGGAGGTCGCGGAAGCGCTGATCGGCGCGCCGACCGGGTCGATCGCGGCGCAGTCCGCGCGACCGGTCGACACTCAGGATCGGCGCTGAGGGGACACGTTATGATCGCGGCCATGGACAACACGGACCGGGCGGACCTCGACCGGACCGAGCTCGACCGGACCGACCTGGCCATCGCCGCCGTGGAGGAGCAGTTCACGATCCTCTTCAACCGGGTGAGCGCCGGGATGCGCGAGCGGTCTGCGCGCGTGCATCCCGACCTCCAGCCGGTCGGATTCAAGCTGCTCAACACGCTGGTGCGCACCGGCCCGGTGCACGCCGGCGCCCTCGCCGGCGAGCTGGCGACGGACAAGAGCGTCGTCAGCCGGCAGGTGCGCATCCTCGAAGAGCTGGGATTCGTCGAGCGCCGCACCGACCCGGCCGACCGCCGCGCGAGCTTCCTGGTCGCGACGCCGGCCGCGATCGAGCGCGTGAACGAGGCGAGGGCTGCCGACCAGGCACAGCTCTACCGCAGCCTCCGGCAGTGGGGCGCCGACGACGTCGGCCGCCTCGCCGACCTCCTGGCCCGCCTCAACGAGACCACCGCCGTCCGCTGAGCCCACGAGACGGCGCACAACCGCCCTCGCACCGCCGAGACGGCAGATAGTCTGCCGCCTCGGCGGTTCGTGCGTGCGTGCGGGGTCGGGTCAGCGGGCCGGGAGGCGCAACTCGAGGGCGGTTCCGGTCGGGCCGGTGGAGGCGACGGTGACCTCGCCGCCGTGGCGCACGGCGACCTCGCGCACGAGCGCCAGGCCGATGCCGAAGCCCGAGCGCGAGCGACCGGCGGTGGCGGGCTCCGCGCGGGCGAAACGGTCGAAGATCCGCGCGGGATCGATGCCCTGGATGCCGGGCCCCTGATCGGCGACGGTCAGGGAGGCCGTGCGGCCGTCGCGCCGGATCGCCGCGGTCACGATCCCGCCCGAGGGTGAGTGCGCCACCGCGTTGTCGAGCAGCGCCGTCGCGCACCGCTGCAGCGTCATCGCCGGCACGTCGCTCGCGACGTCGTCGCGCTCCACGAGCCGCACCTCCACTCCGGCCTCCTGCGCCAGCACCTGCAGCGACTCGACTGCGCGCCGCACAGGCCCGGACAGGGCGACGGGTCCCTCGGAGGCCGCCGCACGTTCGCGCTCAGGATCGGCGGCGAGCAGCAGGTCGTTCACGACGTCGATGAGCGTGCGGGTGTCCTGCCGCAGCTCGGCGACGGCGCCGGCGGAGGGGTCGCCGGGCGGGAGGCCGCGCTGCAGCACCTGGAGCCGGGCGTCGAGCACGGCGAGCGGGGTGCGGAGCTCGTGGCTGGCGTCGGCGACGAAGTCCCGCTGGCGTCGCAGCGCCTCGCCGAGCGGCCGCACGGCACGGCGCGTCGCGATCATGGACAGCGCGCCGGCGACGACGACGGCCAGCACTCCGACGATGATGAACGCCAGCATCGCGTCCACCGTGTCGATGTAGATCTTGTGCTCGCCGGGCCGGGGGGCTTCCGCCAGCTCGGAGGGCTGCAGCTGGTCCAGCACGAAGAAGAAGGCCACGCCGATCGCCGCCACGACGAGGGCTCCGGAGGCGATCGTCAGTTGGAGGCCGACGGTGCGGGAGGCGCGGCG
The DNA here is from genome assembly GCF_055720965.1 of Leifsonia sp. PARNA 1/14. NCBI lineage: Bacteria > Bacillati > Actinomycetota > Actinomycetes > Micrococcales > Microbacteriaceae > Leifsonia > Leifsonia sp. PARNA 1/14. Next base: position 18,042 of record NZ_JBVQSP010000002.1, on the reverse strand, counting down.
CACCTCCCGGGAGTCGACGTCGTGCTCCCTGCTCACAGCCGCCCCAGCCGGTAGCCTTCGCCGCGGACCGTCGCGATGAGGTCGGGGTCGGTCTTGCGGCGCAGGTAGTGCACGTAGGTGTCGACGGTGCCCGGCTGTTCGTCCGCCTCGAATACGGCCTCCAGGATGTGCGCGCGCGAGAACGTGCGCAGCGGGCTCTCGGCGAGCAGCCGCAGCAGGTCGGATTCGCGCGCCGTCAGCTGGATGCGGCCCTCGTAGGGCGAGTAGATGCTGCGGCTCTCGGGGTAGAACCGCCACTCGCCGACCGGCAGTTCCCTGCCCTCCCCGGTAAAGGTGCGGGTCAGTGCCCGCAGTCGCGCCAGCAGTTCGTCGAATTCGAACGGCTTGACGAGGTAGTCGTCGGCCCCGGCGTCGAGTCCCTCCACGCGGTCGCGCAGGGCGCCGAGCGCCGTCAGCATGATGATGGGCGCGACGACCCGGCCGTCGCGCAGCTTGCCGACGAGGGTGGCGCCGTCGATGCCGGGGAGGCGGCGGTCGACGACCAGCGCGTCGTAACGGCCGTCGAGACCCTCCCGGAGTCCGGCCTCGCCGTCGGCCACGAGTGTCACGTCGTACGTCTCCGAGAGCACCTGCTCGACGAGCGGGCCGAGGCGCGGGTCGTCCTCGACCAGTAGCACGCGCAGTCGGGTGGCCTCCATATCGCTCACCCTAGCTCCCGCCCGTTCGCGACGCCCGAACAGCCACCGCGGAGGCGATCGGCGCGGGGGCGAACCTCCGCAGCAGCGCGAGCACCAGCAGCACGGCCGCTGTGGCGTAGACGAGGGAGGCGAGGACGTCGCTCGGATTGTGCACGCCGAGGTACACCCGCGAGAACGCGGTCAGCAGCGGCGCGACGATCGCGAACGCCAGCAGCGGCTGCCGCAGCCGTCGCCGGCCGAACACGATCAGCAGCGCGAGCCCGAGCGCGACGGCGAGGCTGGTGTGCCCGCTCGGGAAGCTGTAGCCGGTGTCGGCGAGCACATGATGCGGGAGGCCGGCCGACAGCGGTCGTGGACGCCGGACGATGTCCTTGACGAGCGTGCTGCCGAACCACGGGATCAGCACGAGAGCGGCGAACGCGACGGCCGCACCCGGCCTCCTCGAGCCGAACCAGGCGACAGCCGAGACGAGCGCGACGGTCACGAGGGCCGCGACGGGTGAGAAGACGACGGAGTCGGCGAGCGCGATCGCATCGACGAACGGGGTGCGGGCCGCTTCGATCGCCCGGATGACGGCGAGGTCGCCGGCGGTGACGGCCGGCGAAGCCGTGATCGCCAGCCCGGCCAGCACGAGCAGGAGGATGACGCACAGCGGGAGGACGATCGCGCGCACGGTCGCGCCCGGGGCGTCCGGCGGGCGGTGCGCGGCGGACCGGCGGTTCAGGGTGGCGGTCATGGCTGTCCTCTCCTCGACCTCCCACACTGCGCCGCGGTTCCCCAGATGCCGCTAAGGATGTGCGCCCGCGACCTCTCAGAAGATTCTGAGAGGCGCCGCGCGATGCTGGCGGGATGCTCCGCAACAAGGTTCCGGCGGTCACCGCGCTGTTCTGGGTCACGAAACTCCTCACCACGGCCATGGGTGAGACGACGTCCGATTACCTGGTCAAGAACTATGACCCGGTGATCGCCGTCATCGCGGCGTTCGTCGTGTTCGCCGGCGCCCTCGCCCTGCAGTTCGCCGTGCGCAGATACATCCCGTGGGTCTACTGGCTGACAGTGCTGATGGTCGCGGTGTTCGGCACGATGGTCGCGGACGTCCTGCACATCGTGCTCGGTGTGCCGTACCTCGTCTCGACGGTGTTCTTCGCTCTCGTCCTCGCCGCGGTGTTCGTGGTCTGGTACCGCTCGCAGCGCACGCTGTCGGTGCACCACATCGACACCCGCGGCCGCGAGTTGTTCTACTGGTGCGCGGTGCTCGCCACCTTCGCGCTCGGCACCGCGGTCGGCGACCTCACGGCCACGACGTTCGGGCTGGGCTACCTGGCCTCCGGCATCCTGTTCGGCGTGCTGTTCGCGATCCCCGGCGTCGCGTACCGGTGGTGGGGCATGGGCGCGACGGCCGCCTTCTGGACCTCATATGTTCTGACCCGCCCGTTCGGAGCCTCTCTCTCGGACTGGCTGGCGGTCTCGCACGCGCGCGGCGGGCTGGATCTCGGCGCCGGCCCGGTCAGCCTGGTGCTGTTCGCGGCGATCGTCGTCTGCGTCATCGTGATGACGACCCGTCGCCCCGCAGACCCCGCTGCGGCCTCCGCCCCCGAAGCGTCGCCGGCGGCGTAGCACGCGGCCCGCACGGTTGCCGAAGGGCACGTCGTTGTCACTTCTGCACCCGAAAAGCGACAACAACGTGCCCTTCGAGGGTGTGTCGCGGAGTGCCTCGCACGGGTTTCTCCCGGTTCCCTTCGGGCGGGGCGCCCTGTGTGTGCTGCCTCTCGTGCGGGTTTCTCGCGGTTCCCTTCGGGCGGGGCGCTGGTACTCTCGGTCGGGTATGCCGTCCGCATCCGTCCCCTCTCGCACTCGCGGCCGCCGCTCGGCGGGCCGCCGCGTCGCCGTGCCGTCGCGGCCGAAGCCGGTGCTGCGGCTGCCGCTGCATCACCGGATGGGCGTCTCCCTCGCGGTGATCGCGCTCGTGTGCGGCTTCTCGATCGTGCCGACGGACGCCGCGCTCGCGGCCACGGTGTTCAGCCTTCCGGAGGCCGAGCTCGCGCCCGGGGCGCCACCCGGCCAGCGCATCCTCGTGGACGCGACGATCGGCGCACCTGTGGTCGACCGGGACACCCTGGGAGCGACGGACAGCATCCAAGGGCTCGCGCGCATCGGCACCAACGAGTCGTGGGCCAAGCTCGTGCTCATGTTCGGCGGCTGGCAGACGACCGACGCCAATGTGAACGTGATGCTGCGGTGGATGCGGCAGGAGAACGGGCCGCCGGATTGGTGGAACCGCAACAATCCTCTCAACAACGGCTACGGCTCGGGTGGAGGCGCCGGTCTCGGCAGCTACCCCGATCTCGTCACCGCAGCCAAGTACTGCGCCGAGAACCTGCAGCGGGGGTATCCGGGCATCGTCGCCGGCCTGACCTCCGGTACCTCCGCGGATGCGACGGCCGAGGCGATCTGGGCGTCCCCGTGGGCGACCAGCCACTACGCCAACGGCGCCCACTGGAGTACCGCGCCGGTGCAGATCGTCCAGGCCCCCGCCTCCGCCTGGGGCTTCTGACCCTCCGCGGAACCCCTCGAGGGTGCGCCTAGCGTGCCGAGTCGACCGGTGCGCCCTCGCGCGTGATGACGGCGGGGTCGCCCTCGCCGTCGTCGTCGAGCTTGACCCCGAGCCGGCGGCGGAAGGCGCGCGTCAGCACGACCAGCGTGATGATGCCGATCGTCAGCCAGATGAGCCCGTAGGTCAGCGCGTCGAAGTGGAGGTTGGCCCACAGCACACCGGTCAGCACCATCCCGATCGCCGGCAGGACGATGTTGCGCACGACCTGCTTGACACCGCGGTACTGCTTGCGGCGGATCGCGAAGTGGATGATCACCGTCGCGTTGACCACGGTGAATGCGATGAGGGCGCCGAAGTTGATCATCGACGATACGAACTCGAGCGTGAACGCCGCCGCGAGCAGCGAGACCGCGCCGACGAGCAGCACCGCCGTCGCGGGGGTGCGGAACTTCGGGTGGATGTACGAGAGGCTGCGCGAGATCCGGCCGTTGCCGTTCCTGGCCATCACGTAGATCATGCGCGAGACGCTCGCGTGCGAGGCGAGGCTGGAGGCCACCGCAGCCGCGACGGCCGCCGAGATGAACAGGATCTGGAAGAGCAGCCCGCCGGTCTTGAGTGCGATCTCGGGCAGGGTGTCGTCGGTGAAGCTGAAGCCCGCGAGCGTCGGGAACCGCGACTGCGCGAACCAGGCCGCGACGAAGAAGATCGCGCCGCCGATCATGAGCGCGAGCACGATGGCCTTGGGCACCGTCTTGGTGTCCTTCGCCTCCTCGGTGTACATCGTGATCGCGTCGAACCCGATGAACGAGAAGCAGACGACCGTCGCGCCTCCGATCACCGCGAGCACGTGAACGCCCGAGTGGAAGAGCGGCGCCAGGCTGAACGCCGTGCCGTTGCCCGCGCCGGCGTTGAGCGCCGTCCAGGTCAGCGCCACGAACACCGCGATGAGAACGATCTGGAACACCACGAGGATGCCGTTCACCCGGGAGGTCGACGACATGCTGAACAGGTTCATCGCCGTGATCAGCGCGACGTAGCCGACCACCCAGATCCAGCCGGGCACCTGGGGGAAGAACGATTCCATGTAGAGGCGCACGATGAGCGCGTTCACCAGCGGCAGCAGCAGGTAGTCGAGCAGCGACGACCAGCCGACGAGGAACCCGACGTTCGGGTGGATGGTCTCCGATGCGTAGGTGTACGCCGAGCCCGCCGACGGGAACACCCGGGTCATCCGCCCGTAGCTGACCGCCGTGAACACCATCGCGACGAGCGCGAACAGGTAGGCGGCGGGCACGACGCCGTTGGTCTCGCCGGTGACAA
>NZ_JBVQSP010000002.1:0-13373 GCF_055720965.1 Leifsonia sp. PARNA 1/14 | reverse complement strand
GCTGACCGCCGTGAACACCATCGCGACGAGCGCGAACAGGTAGGCGGCGGGCACGACGCCGTTGGTCTCGCCGGTGACAATGCCGAAGGTGTCGAACACCGTCATGGGGGTCATGTAACCGAGGCCGAGTGCGACGATCGCCCAGAGGCCGAGGGATCGCCGCAGTGCGGTGGGTGCGGGGTTGGAGGACACGCGAGCTCCTTCGCTGCAGTCGGGGACGCCCGCAATAGTAGGCCCAGTCGCGACGAAATCCGAATCGGGAACGACTGATCTCATATCAGATCGGCGGATTCGGCCACTGAATACGCGGTGGATCCCCGTTTCGGGTGCCGAAATCGACAGTCGAGAGGTTCAGCCCTTCGCGAGCCACGCCCGCAGCTTCGCCAGCGGCCAGGTGGTCACGATCCGGTCGGCGGGCACACCGTTCGCGGCCGCGCGGGCCGCGCCGTAGGCGAGGAAGTCGAGCTGCCCGGGCGCGTGCGCGTCGGTGTCGATCGAGAACAGACAGCCGGCGTCGAGCGCGCGCTGGATGAGCTCGTCCGGCGGGTCCTGCCGTTCGGGCCGCGAGTTGATCTCGACCGCGACGCCGTTCTCGGCGCACGCGGCGAAGACGGCATCGGCGTCGAACTCGCTCGGCGGGCGGGTTCCGCGCGAGCCCTGGACGAGCCTCCCGGTGCAGTGGCCGAGCACGTTCGTGTGCGGGTCGCGGATGCCGCCGAGCATGCGCGCGGTCATCGTGCGGCTGTCGGCGCGCAGCTTGGAGTGCACGCTGGCGACCACGACGTCGAGGCGGGTGAGCAGCTCAGGGGTCTGGTCGAGCGTGCCGTCTTCGAGGATGTCGACCTCGATCCCGGTGAGGAGGGTCACGCTGCCCGTTTCGAGGCCGGCGATGACGTCGAGCTGCTCGGTCAGCCGCTCGGCGCTGAGCCCGCTCGCGACCGTGAGCGTGGGGGAGTGGTCGGTGATCGCCTGGTACTCGCGGCCCAGCGTCGCGGCGGCCGCCGCCATCACCTCGATCGGGACGGTGCCGTCCGACCATTCGGTGTGGCTGTGGAGGTCGCCCCGCAGCTGGGCGCGCAGGTCGGCGCCTCCGGCGTCCAGCGGCTTGGCGTTGCGCTCGCGCAGATCGGCGAGGTAGTCGGGCACGTCACCGGCGACGGCCTGCGAGATCACCTGGAACGTGCGGTCGCCGATCCCCTTCGTGCGCTTGAGCCGGCCGTCGGCGACGCGGGCCGCGACCTCGTCCGTGCCCAGCGGGGCGATGATGGCGGCGGCCTTGCGGAACGCCTGCACTTTGAAGGAGGGCGCGAGCTCGCGCTCGAGCCAGAAGGCGATCTCGTTGAGCGCTGCGACCGGGTCCATGTCCTCATGCTCCCACCACCGTCGCCTCGGCGGTGGGTTACGAGGGGTTACGGGAGGTGACGGGCACGAGCGACGGCGCCGGTAGCGTCGTGGGGTGAGCAGCGCGATCGAGAACCTGGGCCGCGAGACCCGGCGGTACGAGCCGAGCCCGGAGTTCGCCGCGCAGGCCAATGTCGGGCCGGAGGTGTTCGACCAGGCCCGCGACGCCGTCGCCTTCTGGGAGCGGCAGGCCGCCCGTCTCGACTGGGCCGAGCCCTGGCACACCGCCCACACCTGGCAGCCCGCGACGCCGGGCGAGGACGGCGAGCTCAGCATCCCGCGCGCCGAGTGGTTCGCCGGCGGACGCCTGAACGTGGCGGTCAACTGTGTCGACCGCCACGTCGCCGCCGGGTACGGCGAGCGCGTGGCCCTGCACTTCGAGGGCGAGCCCGGCGACGGGGAGACGATCACCTACGCCGACCTCCAGCGTCGCGTGGCCCGCGCGGCGAACGCGCTCACCGCACTCGGCGTCGGGAAGGGCGACCGCGTCGTGGTCTACCTGCCCGTCATCCCCGAGACCGTCGTGATCACCCTCGCCATCGCGCGCGTCGGCGCCATCCACTCGCTCGTGTTCGGCGGGTTCTCGGCGGAGGCCCTGCGGTTCCGGGTGGAGGACACCGGCGCGAAGCTCCTGGTGACCTCCGACGGCCAGTTCCGGCGCGGCGCGGCGGCGCCGGTGAAGGCTCAGGCCGACGCCGCCGTCGCGGGCGACAACGCGATCGAGCACGTGCTGGTCGTGCGCCGCACCGGCGAGCTCACGCCGGGCATCCCGTGGACGCCGGGCCGCGACGTCTGGTGGCACGACGTCGTCGACACCGCGCCGAGCACGCACGAGCCGGAGTTCTTCGACGCGGAGACCCCGCTGTTCATCATCTACACGTCCGGGACGACCGGGAGGCCGAAGGGCGTCGTCCACACCACAGGCGGCTACCTCACGCAGGCGGCATGGAGCCATTGGGCGCTCTTCGACGCCAAGCCGGACGACGTCTACTGGTGCACGGCCGACCTGGCCTGGGTGACCGCGCACACCTACGTGTTGTACGGCCCGCTCGCCAACGGCGCGACCTCCGTCATCTACGAGGGCACCCCGAACACGCCCTCCACCGGCCGGCACTTCGAGATCATCGAGCGCTACGGCGTGACCACGTACTACACCGCTCCGACGCTCATCCGCACCTTCATGAGCTGGTTTCCGGAGGGGCTGGCCGCCGCGGGCGACTGGGACCTCTCCAGCATCCGGCTGCTCGGCACCGTGGGGGAGGCCATCAACCCGGAGGTGTGGGTGTGGTTCCGCGACCAGCTCGGCGCCGGCCGGGCTCCCGTGGTCGACACCTGGTGGCAGTCGGAGTCCGGCGCCGCCATCGTGGCGCCGCTGCCCGGTGTGACGGTGTTGAAGCCGGGCTCGGCCACGGTGGCCGTGCCGGGCGTGACCGTCCGCGTCGTCGACGAGCACGGGGACGACGTGCCGCGCGGCTCGGGAGGCTCCATCGTCATCGACGGCACCTGGCCGGCGATGTCGCGCACCGTCTGGGCCGACGCGGAGCGCTACCGCGACTCGTACTGGAGACCGTTCGCCGACCGCGGCTACTTCTTCGCGGGCGACGGCGCGGCGATCGACGACGACGGCTACCTCTGGCTGCTCGGGAGGCTCGACGACGTCATCAACGTGTCGGGTCACCGCCTCTCGACGATCGAGATCGAGTCGGCGCTGGTGGCGCACCCGTCGGTGGCGGAGGCCGCCGTGGTCGGCGTGGGCGACGCGACGACCGGGCAGGCGGTCGCCGCCTTCGTCATCCCCGCCGGTGGCGCGGATCGCGCTCCGGGTCGCGGGCCGGAGGCCGGCGAGCTGCGCGAGCAGGTCGCCCGGGCCATCGGCGCCATCGCGAAGCCGCGCCACATCGTGCTCGTCGACGACCTCCCGAAGACCCGGTCGGGCAAGATCATGCGTCGCCTGCTCGTCGACCTGTTCGACGGCCGGCCCCTCGGCGACACCACGTCACTCCAGGACGAGACCGTGCCCTCCCGCATCGCGTCGACGCTCGCCGGCGGAAGATGAGACCTTAAGGCGCCACTGCCGATCTGAACAGGGCGAAGGCGGACTCGCCGACGATCACGCTCTCGCCGTCGTTGAGGGCGAGGCCGGGATCGCTGCTGAGCTCGAGCTGCCAGTGAGCCCCCGGCGGGTCCGGGAGGCCGAACTCGACGCCGTTCCTGGCCGCGTTGAGCAGCAGCAGGAACGAGTCTGCACCCTCGTGCATGAGGACGAACGCGATGGAGCGTGCCTCCAGATCCGCCCAGTCGTCGTCGGCGAACGGCTCGCCGTCCGCGCGCACGATCAGCACGGTGTCGGGACCCCCGACGTCGGGGGCATGGCGGTACCACTCGGGACGCAGCGCCGGCTCGGCCCGGCGCAGGTGGATGAGCTTGGAGGTGAACTCGTGAAGATCCCAGTCGGCGTTCCGCCAGTCGTACCAGGAGATCTCGTTGTCCTGGCAGTAGGCGTTGTTGTTGCCGTGCTGGGTGCGGCCGATCTCGTCGCCGCCGAGGATCATCGGCACGCCGGCGGACAGCAGGACGGTGGCCAGGAAGTTCTTGCGCTGCCGGGTGCGGAAGGCGAGGATCCCCTCGTCGTCGGTCGGTCCCTCCACGCCGTAGTTGTCGGAGCGGTTGTCGGATTCGCCGTCGCGGTTGTCCTCGCCGTTCGCCTCGTTGTGCTTCTCCGTGTAGCTGGTGAGGTCCGAGAGCGTGAAACCGTCATGAGCGGTGACGAAGTTGACGCTCGAGAGCGGGGCGCGGCGCGAGTCCTCGTAGATGTCGGGGCTGCCGAGCACGCGTTGCGAGAGGGTGGCGAGCACGCCGGGGGTGCCCCGCCAGTAGTCGCGCACGTCGTCGCGGAACGTGCCGTTCCACTCCGACCAGTCGGCGGGAAAGCCGCCGAGCTGGTAGCCGGCGACGTCCCACGGCTCGGCGATCAGCTTGACCTCGGCCAGGGTCGGGTCCTGCTGGATGAGGGTGAGGAACGCGCTGTGCAGGCTCGCGTCGCCGCCCTGGCGGGTGAGCGTGGTGGCCAGATCGAACCGGAAACCGTCGATGTGGTAGTCCTCGACCCAGTACCGCAGCGAGTCCATGATCAACTGCAGGGCGGCCGGGTGGCTGACGTTGACACTGTTGCCGGTTCCGGTCGTGTCGAAGTAGTGGGCGCGGTCGCCGTCGACGAGCCGGTAGTAGGAGGGGTTGTCGATCCCCTTGAAGCTGTACGTCGGGCCGAGGTCGTTGCCCTCGGCGGTGTGGTTGTAGACGACGTCGAGGATGACTTCCAGGCCCGCGGCGTGCAGGGCCTTCACCATGCCCTTGAACTCGTCGACCTGGTGGCCGGTGTCGCCGGTCGCGGCGTACTCGTTGTGCGGGGCGAAGAACCCGATCGAGTTGTACCCCCAGTAGTTGCGGAGGCCCTTCTCGGTGAGGTGCGCATCCTGCACGAACTGGTGCACCGGGAGCAGCTCGACCGTAGTGACGCCGAGATTCTTGAGGTACTCGACGGCGGCGGGGTGGGCCAGCCCGGCGTAGGTGCCGCGGAACTCCTCCGGGACCCACTCCATGAGCTTGGTGAAACCCTTCACGTGGGTCTCGTAGATGACGGTCTCGCTCAGCGGGATGCGCGGGCGCTCGTGGTCGCCCCAGTCGAACTCCTGGCGGTCGACGGCGACGCCGAGGGCGACGTGGCGCGCTCCGTTGGTGTCGCTGCGCCGGCGAGGGCGGCCGAGCTGGTGGCCGAACACCGCCTGGGTGTTGTCCCACGATCCGGTGACGGCGCGGGTGTGCGGAGGCAGCAGCACCTTGGCGGCGGAGAACCGGAGGCCGTTGGCCGGGTCCCAGGGGCCGGCGACGCGGAGGCCGTAGCGGGTGCCGGGGACCAGCCCGGCGACGAACCCGTGGAAGACGTGTCCGGTGCGCTGCCGCAGCTCGGTGCGGGTCTCGCGTCCGCGCGTGTCGAACAGCGAGACGAAGACCGCGTCGGCGTTCTCGCTGTAGACGGCGACGTTGGCGCCGCCCTCGACGAGTGTGAGGCCGAGTGGATACGGACGGGAGCCGTCGCCGCTCACCGGCGGGTCCGGAACGGCCGAGGCGAGGGGGAGTGCAGGGGGCAGAGATGGGACACGGTGCCTCCGATCGTTAGATCGACAGGTTACCGGGGTGGCTTCGAGGGCGGGAAGCCGTTGACAGACGACTGGCGGACCGCTAACCGTCGCGCCCGAACCGTCACGCGCGAACCGTCACGTTAGGGTGCGGGTGATGTCTCTCCTCGTCACCGTGCCCGCGGCCGTCGTCCTCCTGGCCATCGCTGTGCGCATGTGGCGGGCGGACAACCGACGGCTCAGCATCGGCGTGGTCGCAGCGATCGGTGGGTATTTCGCGATCGATTCGCTGCTGGTCGGGCTGGAGGGCACGCTGCCGCTGGCCGCGGTCCTCGCGATCCCGTTGGCACTGCTGCCGTTGCTGATCTTGGTGCTCGCGGCCTACCTGATCGGCAACGGCGTCCGGATGGTGCGGAGGGAGAGCAGGAACCTCGCGAACGCGCTGTCGCTGATCGCGGGAGTGCTGCTGCTCGCGGTACCCGTCGGAATCATTCTCGCGACGTCGTGGATGCTGTCGGCGCACGACGATCAGGTCGTCCTGCGCGCGATCCTCGCGGCGTTCGTCGTCGTCGTGGCGCTCTGCTCGACGTACGTCGCCTCCTTCTTCGTGCTCTTCCTGATCTACGGGGTGGTCTACCGTCGCGCGCGGATCGGGGACTACGACGCGATCGTCGTGCTGGGAGCCGGGCTCATCGATGGTCGTGTGCCGCCGCTGCTGGCCTCGCGGCTCGACCGCGGCGTTGCGTTGTTCTACGCCCGGCGTTCGGCCGATGGCGACTGCGTGCTGATCCCGACCGGCGGCCGGGGGAGCGACGAGCCACGCGCGGAGGGCGAGGCGATGGCCGAGTACCTCCGCGACGCCGGGGTGCCGGCGGATGCAGTGCTCGCCGAGACCGAAGCGGAGAACACCGAGCAGAACCTCCTGTTCTCGCGGGCGATCGCCGAGGCGCATCGACCGGGTACGCGTTCGCTGGTCGTGACCAGCGACTATCACGTGCTGCGTTCCGCGATGCTCGCGCGCCGTGTGGGGCTCCCCGCTGCCGCGACGGGTGCGAAGACGGCGCGATACTTCGTGCCGTCGGCGACGCTGCGGGAGTTCGTCGCGGTTGCGGTGATGTTCCCTCGCATCCAGCAGGCGGTCGCGGCTCTCTTCGTGCTCGCCGGTGTCGCGGCCGCTGCGGTGGTGTGGGCGGCCTACCCGGCGTGACGCTGCGACCGGGTGCGCCACTCACCGGGTGATTCGGACGGCACCTCCGAACACGGCGACGACCGCCGCGCCCGAACGCTCCAACCCTCCCTCCGCCGCGAGCCCCTCTCCGCTCAGCGCGGCCTCCACCGTCAGCCCGCCGCGCGTGAACCGGAACACGCCGTCGACGCACGACACCTCGGTCGCGCGGGCCCCGGCCGGCACCTGCCTGCGCAGCTCGATCAGGCGGCGGTACCACGCGAGCAGCCGTGCGTTGGCGGGCTCGTCGAGCTCGGCCCAGCGCAGTCGTGCGCTCTCGAAGGTGGCAGGGTCTTGCGGGTCGGGGACGACGGACGGGTCCCAACCCATTCGCGCGAACTCGGCGATGCGGCCGGTGCGCGTGGCCTCCGCGAGCTCCGGCTCCGGGTGGGAGCTGAAGAACGGCCACGGCGTCGTCGCACCCCACTCCTCGCCCATGAAGAGCATCGGCGTGAACGGGCCGAGGAGGACGAGTGCGGCAGCCACGGCCAGCGCACCCTCGTCGAGGGTGGCGGTGAGGCGGTCGCCGATCGCCCGGTTGCCGATCTGGTCGTGATCCTGGCTGAATGCGACCAGCCGCGTGAACGGGATCTCCGCGTCGAGCGGACGGCCATGGTGCCGTTCGCGGAAGCTCGACCAGGTGCCGTCGTGGAAGTAGCCGCGCTCGAAGACCTTCACGAGCGAGGCCGGCCCTTCGAAGTCGGCGTAGTAGCCGGTCGTCTCCCCCGTGAGGTTGACGTGCACGGCGTGGTGCACGTCGTCGTCCCACTGCGCGTCGAGGCCGTAGCCGTGCTCGAGGCGCTCGCGGATCAGCTTCGGGTCGTTGAGGTCGCTCTCGGCGATGAGGGTCGCCGCGCGTCCGGTGCGCTCGCGGATGCCGGCCGCGCGCCGGGCCATGGCTTCCAGGATGTGCTCGGCGCTGCTGTCGTGCAGGGCGTGCACAGCGTCGAGCCGTAGTCCATCGACGTGCATGTCGTCGAGCCAGAAGGCGACGTCGTCGAGGATGAGTCGACGCACCTCGTCAGAGCCGGGCCCGTCGAGGTTGACGGACGAGCCCCAGGTGTTCCGCCCGTCGCTCAGGTACGGGCCGTACTTCGGGAGGTAGTTGCCGCTCGGACCCAGGTGGTTGTACACGACGTCCTGGATGACCGCGACACCGCGTGCGTGGCACGCGTCCACGAACCGCTGGTACGCCTCCGGGCCGCCGTAGGGTTCGTGCACGGCGAACCAGAGCACGCCGTCGTAGCCCCAGCCGTGCGTCCCGTTGAACGCGTTGACCGGCAGCAGCTCGACCGCGTCCACCCCCAGGTCGACGAGGTGGACGAGGCGCTCGGCGGCGGCGTCGAGGGTCCCCTCCGGCGTGAACGTTCCGATGTGGAGCTCGTAGATCACCCGGCCGGTGAGCGATGCGGAGCGCCACTCGTCGTCGCTCCAGTCGTAGCCGGACGGGCTCCACTCGCGGCTCAGCGCGTGCACTCCGTGGGGCTGGCGCCGGGAGCGCGGGTCGGGGAACGGGCCGTCGCCGTCGACGACGAACCCGTAGTCGAGGGCATCCGAGCCCGCGTCGAGCGACTCCGCGAGGTGCCACCAGCCGCCGTCGACGCGCATCAGGGGAAGTCGCCCTCGTCCTGAGATGTCGACCGACACGGTCTCGGCGCCAGGGGCCCAGACCGGGAAGGTGCGTGCGGGAAAGGCACGCGCCGCAAGCGCGCGCGACGCCACCGGCTCGAAGCCGCTCATCGCGTCACCGCCAGCAGAGCGACGGGGTAGCGGTCGAAGAGCTCCGCCAGGGCCACGCGCCCGCTGACCGTCCGTCCTGTCAGCTCGTCGCGGAACGGCCCGGCCCCCACATCGACCGCCGTGTCGCCCCAGCCTCCCGCCTGAGCCAACCCGACCGGGAGTCGCGTCACGAGGGCGAGCGCGCCTCCCCGGTCGAATGCGACCAGGTGGTCCGATCGCGGTCCGCTCGCGAGCAGCGGGCGGTAGCCGGTGAACAGGTCGGGGCGGTCGCGCCGCAGGCGGAGCGCTCGCGACGTCACCAGGAGCTTCGCCGCGCCGGACGAGTCGATCGCCGGCAGGCGTCCCTCGTCGAGGTGCGCGAGCAGGCCGGCCGCTGCGTCGAACTCGACCGGGCGACGGTTGTCGGGGTCGACGAGCGACCGCTCCCAGCGCTCGGAGCCCTGGTAGACGTCGGGAACCCCTGGCGACATCAGCTGCAGGAGCTTGGCTCCCAGGCCGTTGCTCGCCCCTGGCGCGTCAAGGAACGCGGCGATCGCCTCCACTTCGGCGGCGACCCGGCCGTCGTCGAACACGGCGTCGACCAGGTCGGCGAGGGCACCCTCGAACAGCGCGTCGGGATCGGTCCAGCTGGTGCCGGCGCCTGCCTCGCGTGCGGCTTTGAGCGCATAGGCGTGCAGCCGTTCGCGCGAGGCGGGCCACGCTCCGACGATCGACTGCCAGAGCAGGTTCTCGAGGGTGCCGTCGCCGAGTCCGACCCGCTCGCGCACCGCTTCGAGGAACCGCGCCCAGCGATCGGGCGCCTCCGCCAGCACCTCGATCCGCGCCCGGGTGTCCTCGCTGCGTTTGGTGTCGTGGGTGCTCAGCGTGGTCAGTGAGTGCGGGAGGTCGGCGAGCCGTCGCTCCTGCAGGCGGTGGAACTCGGCGACCGGGAGGGCGAATTCCGAGGGATCCCCGCCGACCTCGGTGAGAGAGACCAGGCGCGTGTAGCGGTAGAAGGCGTTGTCCTCGACGCCTTTGGCCATGATCGCGCCGCTCGTCTGCTGGAATCGCGCCGACGCTTCTGAGAGCCGCCCGTCTCCGTCGGGGACGAGCCCGCCGACGAGCCGGGCCAGCGTCGCGGCGAGGTCGGGACGCGCGGCGGCTGCGGCGTCGCGCGCTGCCGACAGATGGCCTTCGCCGAACGGGAGGTAGCTCCGGTACACAGGGAAGGCCGCGGCGAGTTCTGCGACCGCGTCGGCGACGTCGTCGGCGGGCGGGAGGTCACCAGCGGCCTCGGCCACGCCGGCCCTCGCCTCGCGCGCGACCCTGAGCACCTCGGAGCGGAGGATGCCGTCGGCGACGGCCCGCTTGCGCCGGTGCACCAGCCCGGCCCAGTCGCGGCTCTCCTCCCGCCCGTCGTGCTCCTCGGCGAGGGCGGTCAGCGGCTCCTCGCCCCGCGGGTCGACGAAGACCCGGTCGACGATTCCGAGCGCGTCGTAGCCCGTGGTGCCCGCGATCGGCCAGTTCGGGATCCGCTCGTCGCCCTCCAGGATCTTCTCGACCCAGACCGGGCGCGCGCCGGCGAGCTCCGCGAGCCGGTCGAGGTAATCGCCCGGGTCGCGCAGCCCGTCCGGGTGGTCGACGCGGAGGCCGTCGACCAGCCCCTCGCGCAGCCAGCGGCCGATCTCGGTGTGTGTCGCGTCGAAGACCCGCGGATCCTCCACCCGCACGCCGGCGAGTGTGTTCACCGCGAAGAACCGCCGGTAGTTGAGTTCGGCGTCCGCGCGCCGCCACGAGACCAGCTCGTAGTGCTGCCGGTCGTGCACCGTCGGCGCCGCACCGAACTCCGTGCCGGGGGCGAGCGGAAATCGGTGCTCGTAGTACCGCAGCTCGCCGCCCTCCACCCTCAGCGACCCGAGCTCGTCCGGACCGTCGCCGAGCACCGGGATGCGCACGCGGCCGCCTCCGAGCTCCCAGTCGATGTCGAAGAAGTCGGCGTAGGCGGAGTCGCGGCCGAGCTTCAGGACGTCCCACCACCACGGGTTCTCGTGCGGTACCGCGACACCCACGTGGTTGGGCACGATGTCGACGATGACGGCGAGGCCCCGCGCATGGGCGGCGTCCGCGAACTCCCGCAAGGCGTCGGTTCCGCCTCGCGATTCGTCGACGCGAGTCGGGTCGACCACGTCGTAACCGTGCGCCGACCCGGCGCCCGCCTGGAGCAGGGGAGAGAGGTAGACGGCGCCGACGCCGAGCCGCTGCAGGTAGTCGAGCGTCTGCGCGGCGTCCCGCAGCGTGAAGTCGGGAGTGATCTGGAGGCGGTAGGTGCTGGTCGGTACGTCGTTGCTCACACCGTGGATTCTTTCGCGCGCCGACGCCGCCAGGAAGGGGCTGGACATTTCGGTGGAAATCCCGGAGGTGTGGAGGGCTGTGAGGGGATTGATTTTTCAGGGGGTGAGTGCAGCCTGGACGACCTCCCGCGAGGGTGGGAGCGTCGTGTTCACGCAGACGAAAGGGGACAACGAATGGGACTCGACGACAAGATCGAGAACGCCGCTCAGGACGCCGGCGGCAAGGCGAAAGAGGGCGCTGGCAAGGCCACGGGCGACGAGCGCCTGGAGGCCGAAGGCAAGGGCGATCAGGCCAAGGCCGACCTCAAGAACGCCGGCGAGAAGGTGAAGGACGCCTTCAAGCACTGAGCACCGTCTCCGGAGTCCCCGTCGCGTTCCACGTGGCGGGGACTTCGCACGTCAGGGGACGGTTCAGCCCGCGACCGCTGCGATCGCGCTGATCTCGATGAGCGCTCCCGGCACCCCGAGGCCGGCCACGCGCGTGCCGGAGACGAGCGGAGGTGCGCCGTCGCGCGCCAGACGCGGAGCGATGGCTCCGTAGGCGGCCTGGAGGTCCGCCTCGTCGTCGATGGCGACGAACCACTGCACGACGTCGTCGAGGGAGGCTCCGGCCGCCGCGAGCGCGACTTCCGCATTGTCGAGCGCCCGCGCGGCCTGCGCGCCCACCTCGGGCGAGACGAGCGCTCCGTTCTCGTCGACGCCGTTCTGGCCGCCGAGGTAGACGGTCGTCGCGCCGGCGGGCACCACCGCGACGTGACTGAAGGCGGGGCTGTGCACGAGTCCGGGAGGTTGCAAGAAAGTGATGGTCATGCCGACATCGTGTCAGGCCGCCTCCGCCGCGTACCAGGCCTTGCGCAGGCCGGCTCGCGCCCGGGAGGCCAGCATCGCCGCGGCGGTCGTCTTGATGTGCAGGAGTTCGCCGATCTCGGCGTTCGAGCGTCCCTCCACCTCGGAGTACCAGAGCGCGCGCTGCCAGCGCTCGGGGAGGGACTTGAAGGCCGCGACGGCCGCTTCACGGCGGTCGCTCTCGTCGAGCGAGTCGAACCGGTCGTCGGTGAAGCCGACCTCCGGCGCCTCATCGATGTCGACGGTGGGGCGGAGGTTGCGGCCCCACGACGCGGCGACCGAACGGATGGTGGTGGCGAGGTAGCTGCGCACGGCCGTCTTCGGGCCGGCGCCGTTGCGGACGGCCTGGAGCATCCGGGCGAAGGCCTCTGAGACCAGGTCGGCGGCGTCGATGCGGGTGGTGACGCGGCGCGCGATCGACGCGCCGACAGCGGCATGACGCCGCCAGATCTCTCCGAACGCCCGGTCGTCGCCTTCGCGGGTGAGCTGGATCAGTTCTTCGTCGGTGAGTCGGTCCAGCCGAGTGATTCCGGTGATGATGCTGAGCATGATGTCCTCGGAGGGCGAGGGGCTGGTGTCTGGCCGTTCGTCCTCGATGTCGGGAGTGTGGTTCCGAGAAGAGGACCGACAAACACCCGCCTCTGCTCGCGGAATCAGGCTCGCGAATGCTGGTATTTCAGGAACGCGTAGGACTACGTATTCGACTACGTGTCCGCTGAAAACACGTATCGCCCGCTGCCTCACCCGCTCTGGCCGCTCGATACTGGGCAGCCACAGCGCGGGCGTTATGCAACTGCTCGTGCCGTGTCCCTCAGCAGAGAGAGAAGGGCCACGACCATGAGCACACTCGAGACGCGGATGCCGATCCTGCGCGGCGTCTGCCCGAACTGCGGCACGCATGACGCGCGTCCGGCGATCGTGACGACACAGGCCGGAGGACCGGCGTTCGTCCTGGTCTGCGACCGCTGCGGCGGATGCCGCGGTTACAACGGGTGAGAGGGCAGACCATGTCGAAGAAGACGCGCGAGACACCAGCTGATACGGGCACAGGAGCGCACGTCGAGCGCGCGATGAGCGTCGTGACCGGGCAACCCATCTTCATCCGCTGCGAGTGCCCGATCGGGCGCGACCACACGTACGCCGAGTGGCACGACCGGTTCGGCGGGGTCTTCGCCGACTGACATCCCGCCGCTGGAGCCTGGACGGAGCGGCCCGTCCACCTCACAGACACCGCGCGTTCATCTGGTGTTCAGCGTCAGCGCGGAGTAGCTTGCGCTTCATGGGTGACCGAGTGGAGCGCGCCCGGGCGTGGCGCGGCGTCGGGTTCGGGGCGGTGAGCGCGCTGCTCGCCCTACTGGCGACCTCGGCGCTGCTCTTCCTGATCCCCACCGAGGGCGAGAACCCGCGCGCCTGGGGGATCATCGTCTGCGGCGTCGTGACCGTGCTCGTGTGCGCCCGGCTCGCGCTACGCAACTGGAGGCTGCTGAGGCACTACCGGGCGGACGACCTCCCGACTGCCCACGCTCCGCATCCCGCGATCCGGCGCCGGTCGCTGAATCTCGTGCACCGCCAGCCGATCCACCACTAGGGCCCGCCGGGCCGCCGGGCCGCCGCTAGATGTAGTGCCCAGGCAGGTTGTTTGTGAGCCGAGTGATGGGCGGGAGCTTGCCGATGGCGGTGTGGGGTCGGTGCTGA
>NZ_JBVQSP010000001.1:987054-1006940 GCF_055720965.1 Leifsonia sp. PARNA 1/14 | reverse complement strand
TTTGGAGCTGCGTCACGCGAGCGCCGCTACGGCGACTCCTCGGGTTCGGCTCGAGCCAGCGGGAGCGCCGGACGGTCTCCTCGACGAACCGGAAGGAGAGTTCTGCCACGATGAGCGTCACGACGATCGACACCACGGCCGGGATCGGTGTCTTGTCGCCGGGCAGGCCACGGAAGGCCTCGGTGATGAGGATCAACGCCGGGAAGTGCCAGAGGTAGAGCGAGTACGAGATATCGCCAAGGTGCGTCAGGAGCGGGTTGTCGAGGGGGTTCAGCCAGGATGCGCGTGCCGGGCGCCACGGAAACGCGATGAACACGGCGGCGCTGAGCACGGCGACGAGCGCCCATGGCGCTGGGAACCCGTCGCTGGAGGGGGTGATCACGGCCGCCGCGATCATGCCGGCAAGCGAGATGAGCATGATCATCGGTCGCACGATCGCGGGGACACGTTCGAACAGCGGCATGCAGAACGCGACGGTCGCGCCGACCGACAGCTCCCAGAGGCGGGCCGGCGTGATGAAGTACGCAGTCGCGATGTCGGCCTGAGTGAGCTGCAACGAGACGAGGAAAAGCCCGGCCGTGATGACGAGTGTCACGAGGGCGCCGGTGACGCGCGGATGACGATCGCGGGCCACGAGCAGTGCGATCACCAGCACCGCGATCGGCCAGACCAGGTAGTACTGCTCTTCGAGGCTGAGCGACCAGTAGTGCTGCAGCGGGGAGGTCTGGGCGCCCTGGGCGAAATAGTCCGTCGCCTCGGCCGCGTACCGCCAGTTCGACACGAAGAAGAGCGACGCTACGGCGTCCCACACCGTCGACATGAAGCGGCCCGTGCTGAACAGCGCGAAGGCCCCGATCAGCGTGGCCACGATGACGGTCGCGGACGCCGGGATGAGGCGACGGATGCGACGCCGGTAGAACGCGAAGAAGCGGATGGTCCCGGTGCGCTCGTACTCCCTGTAGAGCAAGGAGGTCATGAGGAAGCCGGAGATCACGAAGAAGATGTCGACACCGACGAAACCGCCGGCCGGCCACTCGAACGCATGATTGAGAATCACCAGCCCGACGGCGAGAGCGCGCAGCCCCTGCAAATCCATGCGCTTCACCGCACGCACAGCCGGCATACCGCTTTTCGGGGTCGCAGTCGCTCGTCGGCGCGCGCCCGATTCTGCTCGGGTACGGGGCTGGGTATCTGACGTCATGTGTTTCGGGCCTCGTCGAGTGCGGTGAAACATCGACGGTAGCGGGGCGATCACGCCGCGCGGGCGCTCACCAGAGGCCGTCCCCGCTGCTCGCCTGGCGTCAGGCGGCGCGGGTCACCCCGACCGTCACCCGCGCAATCATCTATGCGCGAGCCACGTCGGGCGCGTCAGGCGCCGAGACCGCCCGGGTGCGCCAACCGCCAACCGAATCCCGGATCGGGAACGTCCTTCGCCAGGGCGAGGTCGATCGTCTTCGTCGCCCCGTTGAGCGTGAACGAGATCCGCCCGACGATGTCGCCCTTGAAGCCCGACTGGATGGGACGCGTCGTGAGGTCGACCTGGATCGGGGTGTCCGACCACACCACGAGCGTCTCGCCGCTGGTGGCGACCAGGTTCGACGAGGCGCCCCACGGCGTCGTGTACGAGCCGAACACCTGCCCGCTGGTCGCGGCGTCCACCTCGTGGAACCCGGCCTGCATGCTCGTCAGCAGGCCGGTCACCCCGGCCCAGAGCGTGTCGTGGTCGGACGCGCCGAGCACCACGCCGAGCACCCGCACCTTGACCTTGCCGACGGGCACCTCTGCCGAGAAGAGCAGGCAGAATCCCGCCTCGTCGGTGTTGCCGGTCTTGATCCCGTCGACGCCGTCCACCCCGAGCAGCGCGTTCGTGTTGTCCTGGGCGCCTGCTCCCGGCAGCGTCGCGGACTTCTGCGACACGATCGACGACAGCACCGGCGAGGCGAGCACGAGCTTGCCGAGCCCGATCAGGTCTTTGGTGCTGCTGACGTTGCCGGGGTCCAGACCGTCCGGTGTGACGACCTTCGTACCGCCGAAGCCCTTGCTCTTCAGCCACGAATTCGCGGCCGTGACGTACGCAGAGGTCGACCCGTACGCCCAGTTCGCGAGCGAGATCGCGTAGTTGTTGGCCGACGGGAGCAGCATCGCCGTGATCGCCTGCTTCTCTGTCATCGAGGTCCCCGCCTTGACCGGGGCCCACGAGCCGCCGTCGGCGATGACCTCGTTCCAGATGTCGACGTCCTTCTGCGTGAACGAGATCGTCGGACCCTCCGAGGAGCCGTCCAACGGCTTGGCGTCGAGCACGACGAGCGCGGTGATCGTCTTCGTCATGCTGGCGATCGGCATGCTCGCGTCGCTGCCGTGGTACTCGGTGGCACCGGGATAGTCGGGCGCGGTGATGGCCGCCGATCCGTAGCCGGGCCAGGCGAGCTGAGCGGCCGCCTGGGTGAGCGCCTTCTCATGCTGGGTCACCGCGGCGGTGGCGGGCACCGGGGTGACGATCGAGCCCGCGAGGTAGAGCAGTGCCACCAGCAGCACGCCCCCGACGCCGAAGACGGCGATCCGGCGACGACGGTAGACCTGCTTGCGGTTCAGACGGCGCGGCGGATCGGCGAGGACTTGCTGGGGCACCCTCGGAGTCTACGGAAGATGCTCAGGCATCTCCTGAGAACGCGCCCGTCCCGGCAGACTCGGCCGGTCGCATCGCCCACAGCACGACGGCGCTCGCCGACGCGACGTTGAGCGAGTCCACGCCGTGCAGCATCGGGATCGTCACGACGGTGTCCGCGGCCGCGAGCGCCCGTCGGCTGAGCCCGTCGCCCTCCGCCCCGAACACCAGGGCGACCCGCTCCGGCGCGTCGGCGGCGTACGCGTCGAGCGAGACCGCCTCATCGGCGAGAGCGAGCGCCGCGAGCTCGAACCCCGCGTCGTGCAGCAACGGCGCGGCCTCGTCCCACTCCGGCAGCCGGGTCCACGGCACCTGCAGCACGGTCCCCATGCTCACCCGCACGCTGCGCCGGTACAGCGGGTCGGCGCAGCGCGGACTGACGAGCACCGCATCGGCGCCGAGACCGGCGACGCTGCGGAAGATCGCCCCGACGTTGGTGTGGTCGACGATGTCTTCGAGGACGACGACCCGCCGGGCTCCGGCGAGCAGTTCGCGCGGGTCGGGAAGCTCGGGCCGGTGCATCGCGGCGAGAGCGCCCCGGTGCAGGTGGTACCCGGTCAGCTGCTCGAGCAGAGCGGACTCCCCCACGAACACGGGCACGTCGGGGAACGGCTCCAGCAACGGCGCGACGTCGTCGAGCCACTGCTCCTGCAGCAGCACGGAGCGTGGGCGGTGCCCGGCCGCCAGCGCGCGTGTGATCACCTTGGTGGATTCGGCGATGTAGAGACCGCCCTCCGGCTCGCTCACGCGTCGCAGCGCTACGTCGGTCAGACGCGAGTAGTCGGCGAGGCCGTCGGCGGTCAGGTCGGTCACACGATGGATCTGCACCCGTCCAGATTGCCAGTCGACGGAAACAAATCCGAAAAGCAGCCGGTTTAGACTCCAGTGAGGATCGACCGGGAGGTGACTGTGACCACGGAGGCACGCGCGGCCACACTGACGACGGAGCTCTCCCCCGAGCTGTCCCGCGGCATCGACCTGGCCGAGTCGCTGCTCGCCGGCCTGACGTTCGCGGTGCTCACGGGAGCCGGCGTCTCCACCGATTCGGGCATTCCCGATTACCGCGGGGAGGGCGCGCCCAAGCGCACCCCGATGACGTTC
Source organism: Leifsonia sp. PARNA 1/14 (assembly GCF_055720965.1). NCBI lineage: Bacteria > Bacillati > Actinomycetota > Actinomycetes > Micrococcales > Microbacteriaceae > Leifsonia > Leifsonia sp. PARNA 1/14. The sequence continues at coordinate 1,003,174 of NZ_JBVQSP010000001.1, read as the reverse complement.
CAGCAGTTCCTCGCCGACGACCGGTACCGCAAGCGGTACTGGGCCGGCAGCCACCTGGGCTACCGCCGGTTCGCCGCGGCGCACCCCAACGACGGGCATCGTGCCCTCGCCGCACTGGAGGCCGCGGGCGCCGCAAACGGCGTCATCACGCAGAACGTCGACGGCCTCCACAAGCAGGCGGGCAGCCGGCGCGTCGTCGACCTGCACGGCTCGATGGATCGTGTGCTCTGCCTGGTCTGCGGCCAGATCTTCGCGCGCGAAGCGATCACGGCGCGCATCGACGCCGCGAACCCGTGGCTCGACGCCGAGGGCGCAGTGGAGATCGCTCCGGACGGCGACGCCATCGTCACCGACGTCGACTCGTTCGTCGTGCCCGACTGCACCGTCTGCGGCGGCCATCTGAAGCCCGACGTCGTCTTCTTCGGCGAGTTCATCCCCGCCGAGAAGTACCGGGAGGCCAGCGCGCTCGTGCGCGGCGCCGACGCGCTCGTCATCGCCGGGTCGTCGCTGGTCGTCAACTCCGGCATCCGCCTCCTCGAGGAGGCCCGGCGCAAGCGACTCCCGATCGTGATCGTCAACCGGGGCGAGACCAAGGGCGACAACCGCGCCGCCATTAAGCTGGACGGCGGGACCACCGAGACGCTGGTCGAGCTCGCTCACCGACTCGCCTAGCACGACGCGCGTCCTTCGACGAAAGGACGTGCGTGACCTTCATCTCGCTCGTGCGGCACGGCCAGACCGACTGGAACCTGGCCAAGCGCATCCAGGGCTCCAGCGACATCCCCCTCAACGGCACCGGCCGCGCGCAGGCCGACGCGACCGGGCGCGCGCTCGCCGGCGGCCGGTTCGACGCGGTCTTCGCCAGCCCGCTCAGCCGTGCGGTCGACACGGCGCGCATCATCGCAACGCACCTCGGCCTCGGCGAGCCGGAGCGTCTGCCCGCGATCGCCGAGCGCCGCTACGGCGAGGCGGAGGGGCTGACCGGCGCGGAGATCCTCGAGCGCTGGCCGGAGGGCACTCCCGTGCCGGGCCGCGAGACCCGCGAGGAGGTCGTGGAGCGCGCACTTCCCGCCCTGCTCGAGCTCGGCGACGCCCACCCCGGCGAGAGCCTCATCGTGGTCAGCCACGGCGGCGTCATCGGCTCGCTCGTGCGCCACGTGACCGACCACGCCCTCCCCGGGCCCGGCGAGGTGATCCCGAACGGCTCGGTCCACCGGTTCCGGTACGACGACGGCCGCTTGACCCTCGACCGCTTCAACCTCGGTCCGGAAGACCGCGACCTGTTCACGGCCTCCGTGCTCTGACCGCTCAGCGGTCGCTACGCCGTTTCGCGCGTGCAGCCGTCGCGGTGAGCACCGTGAGCAGGCGCTCGGCGGATGTCGTCCAGGTGTACCGGGCGGCCTCCGCGCGCGAGCCGGCCGAGCGCTCGGCCCAGACGCCGGGCTCCTCCAGGTGCCGGATGCGGGCGACGAGCGCCTCGGCGTCGTCGGCCGGGAAGTACAGCGCCGAACGCCCGCCGATCTCGCGGAAGATGGGGATGTCGCTCACGACGACCGGGGTTCCGAGGGCCATCGATTCGACGAGCGGGATGCCGAACCCTTCGTCGTGGGAGGCCGTGACGAGAGCCGTCGCGTGCGCCAAAGTCTCTGCGTAGTCCTCGTCGGTCGCTCCGTCGTGGAAGACCAGCTGCGCGCCGGGGGCGAGGGCGCTGAGCCGATCCCGCTCAGCGGGCGTCACCCGGCTCATCAGGTGGAGGCGGTAGTCGGGCAGCTGCGCCGCGGCGCGGACCAGGGTGTCCACGTTCTTGTACGGCATGAACGACCCCATGAAGACGAGGCTCTTCGACTCGGCCTGCGTGCGGGCAGCGCGCTCCTCCGGGATCGGCGGCATGTCCGCGGCGTTCGGGACCACGGACACAGGGCGCCGGGTCAGCTTGTGCTCGGCGATCAACGCCTTGGTGGTCTCCGACACCGTCACCACGGCGTCCGACCGGTTGAGCAGCAGCCGCTGCGGCCACCACGCCAGGTGGTACAGCCTCCAGAGCACCCGTACGAAGCCAGGCAGATCGCGCGGCGGCGTGGGGTGGCGGTAGTAGATGAGGTCGTGGACGGTCAGCACCAGCCGGTAGCGCCGTCCGAAGCCGCCCATCGTCTGCATGGGAGTGAACACGACGTCGGGCTTCAGCTTGTTGACCGTCCGTGCGATCCACGGCTCGCCGACGGCGGTCGGCGACGCGATGAGCTCCCACGGGAGGTCGGGCAGCAGCTCGAGCTGACGGTGGTCGCTGATCAGCATGGTCACCGCGTGCCGCTCGGCGAGCGCGCCCACCAGGCCCGCCGTGAACCGGCTGATCCCGTCGTGGCGCCCGACGCGGGTGTACCGGCAGTCGAAGAGGATCCTCACGCGGTGCCCTCCGCGCGAGCGGGCGAGAGCAGCCCTTGCTCGGCGAGGAAGGCCTCGATGGCGCGCGCGGCCTCCACCGGCTTCTCGTAGTGGATGAGGTGCCCGACGTCGGGGATCTCGACGAGGCGGGCGTCCGGGAAGAGCCCGCGGAGCCGCCGTTCCGCTGCGATCGGGGTGATGTCGTCGTCGACGGCCGCGACCAGGAGCGTCGGCTCCGGAATGCGCGCCGCATATTCGCTGACGTCGTGCGCGACGGAAGCACGGAAGGCTTGCAGCACCACCCTCCGGTCGCTGAACGCCGAGAAGTAGCTGTCGTGCTGCCCGTGGATCCAGGAGCGCAGCCCGCGGTCGCGCGTCTTGGCCATCGCCTCGCTCATGACGCGCACGATCACGCGGTTGCGCAGCAGTGCGAAGCCGAGGCGCTCCGGCAGCGCGGCGGCGAGCCGGTAGTAGAAGATCGCGAGCCGCGTCAGCACACCGCGCGGACCGGCCAGCGCCGGCTGGCCGATGGGGTTGACGAGCACGACGGAGTCCGGCCGGGGCGCGTCCGCGTCGGCCAGCGTCGCCGACACGACGATCGACCCGAACGAGTGGCCGAGCAGCACGACACGTCCGTCGAGGTGGAGGGCCGCCACGAACGCGCGCAGCCACCGCGAGTAGCCGTGGATGTCGTGGTCGTGCTCGGTCATCGGGGTCGACTCGCCGAAGCCGGGGAGATCGGGCGAGATCAGCCGCAGACCGCTCAGCTGCGCCACGACGGGCTCGAGCCCGTGGTGGTCGCCGCGGAAGCCGTGCACCAGCACGAGCGTCGTGTGCGCATCCGTCTCGCCGTACTCCCAGTACCGCGTCATCCCGCCGAACAGCGCGAGTTCACCGCGGCGCACGGGGACGCGGCCCAGCGCCTCCGCGTACGGAGAGGCGGCGTACCGTGTCGAGGAGGTCATCGCCGTCCAGTCTAAGCGGCGCCTCCCTGCGCACCGTGAATGCTCGCCGAGGACTGGACAGCGCAGGGCGCGGAGGTCCTAGACTTCACTGGATGTAATCGCTTGCATGCCCCAGGTGCACGACCCGCGGGCCCCGCGCTCGAGAAGGAGAACCGTGAGCTTCACCGCTCCCATCACGCTGCCTGGGCTGGCGCTCGACCCCCAGTGGTACCGCAAAGCGGTGTTCTACGAGGTCATGGTGCGGTCGTTCGTCGACAGCAACGGCGACGGCTCCGGCGACATCGCGGGCCTCACCTCCAAGCTCGACTACCTGCAGTGGCTCGGCATCGACGCGCTGTGGCTGCCGCCGTTCTTCCAGTCCCCCCTGCGCGACGGCGGCTACGACGTCTCGGACTTCAAGTCGATCCTGCCGGAGTTCGGCACGATCGAGGAGTTCCGCGACCTCGTCACGAAGGCCCACGAGCGCAACATGCGCATCATCATCGACCTCCCGATGAACCACACCTCCGATCAGCACGAGTGGTTCCAGCAGTCGCGCAGCGATCCGGAGGGACCGTACGGCGACTTCTACGTCTGGAACGACACCGACGACAAGTGGCCGGACATCCGCATCATCTTCGTCGACACCGAGGACTCCAACTGGGCGTTCGACGAGGCGCGGCGGCAGTACTTCTTCCACCGGTTCTTCTCGCACCAGCCCGACCTCAACTTCGAGAACCCGGCCGTGCACGACGCGATGTTCGACGTCGTGCGGTTCTGGCTCGATCTCGGCGTGGACGGCTTCCGCCTGGACGCCATCCCGTACCTCTACGAGTCCGACGAGGGCAACGGCGAGGGCGAGCCGCCCACGCACGAGTTCATCAAGAAGATGCGGACCATGGTCGACCGCGAGTATCCCGGCCGGATGATGATCGCGGAGGCCAACCAATGGCCCCGCGAGGTCGCCGCGTTCTTCGGCACTCACGACGAGCCGGAGTGCCACATGGCCTTCGACTTCCCCGTGATGCCGCGCATCTTCTACGCGCTGCGCAGCCAGCAGGCCAACGAACTCATCCGGGTGCTGTCCGAGACGACCGACGTGCCCGACGGCTCCGCCTGGGGCGTGTTCCTGCGCAACCACGACGAGCTCACGCTCGAGATGGTCAGCGAGGAATACCGGCAGGCGATGTACGGCTGGTACGCGTACGACCCGCGGATGCGCGCGAACATCGGCATCCGGCGCCGGCTGGCCCCGTTGCTCGACAACTCGCGGGCAGAACTCGAGCTGGCGCACGCCCTGCTGTTCTCCCTCGAGGGCAGCCCGTTCCTCTACTACGGCGACGAGATCGGGATGGGCGACAACATCTGGCTGCCCGACCGCGACAGCTCGCGCACCCCGATGCAGTGGACGCCCGACCGCAACGCCGGGTTCTCGACCGCCGACCCGGGCAAGCTGTTCCTCCCGATCGTCCAGTCGCTCGTCTTCCACTACAACCAGGTGAACGTGGAGGCGCAGCTCGCACAGTCCCGCTCGTTGCTGCACTGGATCCGCAACGTCATCCACGTGCGCAAGGCGCACCCGGTGTTCGGGCTCGGCGACATGCGCGTGCTCCCCACCGACCACGAGTCGGTGCTGGCCTTCGTGCGCAGCTACGAGGGCAGCGGCACGCACTTCGGCGACCAGCCGGAGGACGTGCTCTGCGTCTTCTCGTTCGCGCACAACCCGGTCTCCGTGAGCCTGGAGGCTCCGGAATTCGCCGGAGGCGTGCTCTACGACCTGTTCGGCGGCGCGGAGTTCCCGACCGTCGCCGACGACGGCCGCTTCACGCTGACGCTGGGTACGCAGAGCTTCTACTGGCTGCACATCGAGCCACGCCGGGCTTAGCTGTTTCTGCGGCGCGCCTGCGGCGCTGCACGAGAGTGACAGCGGTCGTTCCTACGCTGGCTGCATGAGCAACTGGCATCACGAACTCGGCGTCTTCGATCTCGAGACAACGGGTGTCGATGTCGAATCGGCGCGGATCGTGACGGCCCACGTCGGCCTGCTCGGGCCGGACGGCGAGGTGAAGCACGGCCGGTACTGGCTGCTCGACCCCGAGGTCGAGATTCCGCAGGAGGCCACCGCGGTGCACGGCATCACCACCGAGCTCGCCCGCGAGAAGGGCATGGACGCCGGCGCGGGCGTCGAGGCGATCGTCGACCAGCTGCGCCGGCTGTTCGACCGTGGCATCCCCGTCGTGGCCTACAACGCCCCGTACGACTTCACGCTGCTCGACCGGGAGGCGCGCCGGCACGGGATCGAGCCGCTCGCCTCCCCCGGCCCCATCATCGACCCGCTGGTCATCGATCGCGCGGTGGACCGCTTCCGCCCCGGCAAGCGCACGCTGACCGTCACCGCCACGCACTACGGTGTCGAGCTCATCGCCGCGCACGACGCCGCCGCCGACGCGATCGCCGCGGGCCGGCTGGCGCAAGCGCTCGTGCGCGAGCACGGCGAGGTGCTGTCGATCGCGGCCGCCGAGCTGCACACCAAGCAGATCGACTGGTGCCGCGAGCAGGCCGCCGACTTCCAGGAGTACATGCGTCGCGCGCGCGATCCCGAGTTCACCGCCTCAGGGCTCTGGCCGATTCGCTGACGCCCCGGTTTCTGGGGTCTGGCTGCGCGTCTGGCGGCCCGCTACCCTCGGTGCCATGAGTGATCCGAATCTGAACCCGCAGCCCCTGCCTCCGCAGCAGCCGCAGCAACCTCAATACGGCGCGTACCAGGCGCCGCAGCCGGCCGGTTACAACACCATGTCGATCGTCGCGTTCATCCTCGCGTTCTTCGTCAGCATCGTCGGCATCATCCTGGGCTTCGTCGCCCTCTCCCAGATCAAGCGCACCGGCGAGCAGGGACGCGGCCTCGCACTGGCCGCCGTCATCATCGGCTTCGTCGAGGTCGCCATCGGCATCCTCGTCTTCATCTTCGTGCTGATCGCGCTCGGCATCGCGGCCTCCCAAGGCAACACGACCTACTGAGGTCTCACGAACCTCCCGCCGCACAACGCAGAGACCCCGCGCTGCGTCCCGAAGGACGCAGGGCGGGGTCTTCTGCGATGCGGCTTACTTGCCGAAGTTCTTGTAGCGCGTGTTGAACTTCTCGACGCGGCCGGCCGAGTCGAGGATGCGCTGCTTGCCCGTGTAGAACGGGTGCGACTCGGACGAGATCTCGACGTCGATGACGGGGTAGGTGTTGCCGTCCTCCCACTCGATGGTCTTCTCGCTGGTCACGGTGGAGCGGGTCAGGAACGTCGCACCCGAGGCCAGGTCGCGGAAAACCACGGGGGCGTAGTCGGGGTGGATGCCAGTCTTCATGAGGACTTCCTTGTTGCGTAGTGTTCGGTCGGTCGTGTCTGCGCGCGAAAGCGCGCCGACGGGAAGCTTTTTCGGTTCTCACCTGCCGCAGAGCGGACACGATGAAGGAGAACCAGCTAACGAGTTTAGCAGATCTGTCAGTCGGCTGACGCCTGACGCGCCCGGGCGGTGTACCGGCCCGCGGTCTCGGTGAGCTCGACGTCGATCCCGAACGTCTCGCTCAGCGACTCGCTGGTCAGGACCTCCTCGATCGGGCCCTGCGCCGCGATGCGGCCGTCCTTGAGCAGCAGGGCACGGTTGAAGCCGACCGGGATCTCCTCGACGTGGTGGGTGACCATGACGATCGCCGGCGACTTCGGGTCGCTCGCGTAGCCGCCGAGCAGCTGAACGAGCTCTTCGCGACCACCGAGGTCGAGGCTGGCGGCCGGCTCGTCGAGCAGCAGGATCTCGGGGTCGGTCATGACCGACCGGGCGATCTGCACGCGCTTCTGCTCGCCGTCGCTCAGGCTGCCGAAGGTGCGCTCGGAGAGGTGCTCCAAGTGCCACTCCGCGAGCACACGACGGGCGCGGCGCTCGTCGATCTCCTCGTAGAGCTCGTTCCAGCGGCCGGTCACGGCGTACGCGGCGGTCATCACGACGTCGAGCACGCGCTCGGTGCGCGGGATGCGGCGGGCGAGCGCCGTGGAGGCGAACCCGAGCAGCGGGCGCAACTCGGCCAGGTCGCTGTGGCCGACGGTCTCACCGAGCACCACGGCCTCCCCCGACGACGGGTGGAAGGCGGCCGCCGCGATCTGCAGCATGGTCGTCTTGCCTGCGCCGTTGGGACCGAGGATCACCCAGCGCTCGTCCGGCTCCACCGTCCAGTCGACGCCTTGGAGGACGGGGTTGCCGTCCCGGACAACGGACACGTCGTGAAGTCGGAGAACACTGCCTGCCATGCCGTCTAGCCTACCGGCGTCAGGAGGACGTCAACGACCGGTAGACGGCGCGGGTCTGCTCGGCGATGGCGGTCCAGCTGAACTCGGTCTCGGCGCGGTCGCGACCGGCCGCGCCCATGCGCGCCGCACGCTCGGGATCGCTCACGACCTCCGTGAGCGCCGCCGCCAGGTCGCGGACGAACGTCTCCGGATCGGTGGGAGTGCCCGTGCCGTCCTGCAGCTGCTCGATCGGCACGAGCCGCCCGGTCACGCCGTCGACGATCACCTCGGGGATGCCTCCGGTCGCCGTCCCGACGACCGGGAGACCGCACGCCATCGCCTCCAGGTTCACGATGCCGAGCGGTTCGTAGATCGACGGGCAGACGAACACGGTGGAGGCCGTGAGCGCGGCCCGCAGCTCGTCGTTCGGCAGCAGCCGGTCGATCCAGACGACGCCGTCGCGCTCGGCCTTCAGCCCGTCCACCAACCCGGTCACCTCCGCGAGGATCTCTGGCGTGTCCGGCGCGCCGGCGCACAGGATCACCTGCACCTCAGGCGGCAGCAGCCGCGCGGCCCGAAGGAGGTACGGCAAGCCCTTCTGGCGCGTGATCCGGCCGACGAAGATGACCGACGGCCGGTCCGGGTCGATGCCGAGCGCACGCGCCTTGTCGTCGTCGTGCAGCGGCGTCCAGCGCTGGAGGTCGATGCCGTTGTAGACCACGGTGACCTTCTGCGGGTCGAGCGACGGGTACGAGGCGAGGATGTCGCGGCGCATCCCGTCGGAGACGGCGATCACGGTGTCCGCCGCCTCGAAGGCGGTCTTCTCGATCCAACTCGAGACCCGGTAACCGCCGCCGAGCTGCTCGGCCTTCCACGGCCGCAGCGGCTCGAGGCTGTGCGCGGTGACCACGTGCGGGACGCCGTGGAGGAGCTTCGCGAGGTGGCCCCCGGCGTTGGCGTACCAGGTGTGCGAGTGGACGACGTCCGCGCCGCCGCAGTCCTGGGCCATCTGGAGGTCGACCCCAAGGGTCGTGATCGACCCGTTGGCCGCGGCGAGCTCCGCCGGCACCCGGTAAGCGAAGGTGTCGGCCTCGTCGCGCGGCTCGCCGAAGCAGCGCACGCGCACTTCAGTATCCGTTCTGAGGGCACGGACCAGCTCGGTCACGTGCACCCCGGCGCCGCCGTAGATGTCCGGCGGGTACTCCTTGGTCAGAAGATCAACGCGCATGTCGAGAACGCTAGTACAGCCCCCCGGTTGCCTCTACTGTGGTGCCTATGGCAGCAGGCAAGAAGATCTTCGGCATCGTCCTCGCAGGTGGAGAGGGCAAGCGGCTGATGCCGTTGACCGCCGACCGCGCCAAGCCGGCCGTGCCGTTCGGCGGTCAGTACCGCCTCATCGACTTCGCGCTGTCGAACCTGATCAACTCGCAGCTGCGCCAGATCGTCGTGCTCACGCAGTACAAGTCCCACAGCCTCGACCGCCACGTGTCGCAGACCTGGCGCCTCGACGGGATGCTGAACTCGTACATCGCGTCGGTGCCCGCCCAGCAGCGGCTCGGCAAGCGCTGGTTCAGCGGCTCGGCCGACGCCATCCTGCAGAGCCTCAACCTGTTGCGCGACGAGCGCCCCGACATCGTCGTCGTGGTGGGCGCCGACCATGTCTACCGCATGGACTTCGGCCAGATGCTGCAGGCGCACATCGACTCGGGAGCCGCGGCCACCGTCGCGGCCATCCGCCAGCCGATCGCGCTCGCCGACCAGTTCGGGGTGATCGAGGTCGACGCGCACGACACCTCCCGCATCGCCGCATTCCGCGAGAAGCCGACGGACCCGGTGGGGCTGCCCGACTCCCCCGACGAGGTGCTCGCCTCGATGGGCAACTACGTCTTCGACGCCGACGCCCTCATCGACGCGGTGGTGCGAGACGGCGACCGGCCCGACTCCAACCACGACATGGGCGGCGACATCATCCCCGACTTCGTGTCGCGAGGCGAGGCCGGGGTCTACGACTTCAGCAACAACGACGTGCCCGGTTCGACCGACCGCGACCGCTACTACTGGCGCGACGTGGGGACGATCGACTCCTTCTTCGAAGCCCACACCGACCTCATCTCGGCCCTGCCGGTCTTCAACCTCTACAACCGGGAGTGGCCGATCTTCAGTCAGGTGCTCAACTCGCCCCCGGCGAAGATCGTCCGCGACGGCCGCGGAGCGCTCGGCACGACGATCGACTCGATCGTCTCGCTCGGCTCCGTGATCTCGGGCGCCCACCTGGAGCGCAGCGTGCTCGGCCCGTGGGCGACCGTCGACTCCGGGGCCAAGGTCGTGGACTCCGTCGTGTTCGAGCGCGCCGTCATCGAGCCGAACGCGTTCGTCGGCCGGGCGATCCTCGACAAGGACGTCGTCGTGGCGGAGGGGGCCCGCATCGGCGTCGATCCCGACCGCGACCGTGTGCGCGGGTTCACCGTCACCGAGTCCGGCATCACGGTCGTCGGCAAAGGCGTGCACGTCGTCCCATGAGCACCGGCTACCCCCACGACGGCTCCCGCCCCTCCGAGCGGGCCGCCCGGTTCCTCGTCGTCCTCGACGCCGACTCCACCCTCATCCATGACGAGGTCATCGAACTGCTCGCCGAGGAGGCCGGCAGCCGGACCGAGGTCGCCGACATCACCGAGCGCGCCATGCGCGGCGAGCTGGACTTCGAGGAGAGCCTCCGGGAGCGCGTCCGCACCCTCGCCGGGCTGCCGGTGGAGGTCTTCGAGCGCGTCGGCGAACGCATCCGTGTCACCGACGGCGTGCCCGAGCTGATCGCCGGCGTGCAGGCCGCCGGCGGCGAGGTCGGCGTGGTGTCGGGAGGATTCCACGAGCTGCTCGACCCGCTCGCCGAGCGACTCGGCCTCGATCACTGGCGCGCCAACCGGCTCGCCGTGAGCGACGGCACGCTGACCGGCGAGGTCGACGGCCCCGTCGTCGACGCCGCCGCGAAGGCGCAGGCGCTGCTGTTCTGGGCGGCGGAGTGCGGCGTGCATCTGCGGCAGACCGTCGCGATCGGCGACGGCGCCAACGACCTCCGCATGATGGCGGAGGCCGGGCTGGCGGTCGCGTTCAATGCCAAGCCGCGCGTGCGCGCCGAGGCCGACCTGGTGATCGACGGGCAGGATCTCGCCCAGGTCCTCCCCCTGCTCGGCCTCCGCGGCTGAACGTCAGTCCGTCAGTGACCCATCCCGAGGCCGCCGTCGACCGGGATCACCGCGCCCGACACATACCCGGCATCGTCGCCCGCCACCCAGGTGACGACGCGCGCGACCTCGTTCGGCGACGCGAAACGGCCGGCGGGGATGTTCTTCTTGTAGTCGGCCTGCTGCGCTTCGGGCAGCGCGGCCGTCATGTCGGTCTCGATGAAGCCGGGCGCGACCACGTTGGCGGTGATGCCGCGGGCGCCGAGCTCGCGCGTGATCGAGCGCGCCATGCCGACGAGGCCCGCCTTACTGGCCGCGTAGTTCACCTGACCCGCCGAGCCGTAGAGGCCGACGACGCTCGAGATGAGCACGACTCGGCCCCAGCGGGCCTTGAGCATGCCCTTGGAGGCGCGCTTGACCACGCGGAACGCCCCGCCGAGGTTCGTCTCGACGACCGTGTCGAACTCCTCGTCGCTCATGCGCATGAGCAGCGTGTCCTTCGTGATGCCCGCGTTGGCCACGACGACCTCGACCGGGCCGAGCTCGGCCTCCACCTGGCTGAACGCCGCATCGACCGAAGCCGCGTCCGTCACGTCGGCGCGCACCGTCAGGGCGCCGGTCGGCCCCTCGCCGGAGCGGGCCGTGACGGCCACGCGATGCCCCTGCGCCAGGAACTCCTCCGCGATGGCGTAGCCGATGCCGCGGTTGCCTCCGGTGACGAGAACGGTGCGTGGCGTGGTCATGGAGGCGGTCCTTTCGACGAATCGGCCCCGTGCGGGCCGGGTACCAGTTTATGGACGTACGCTTGAGACAACGCACATGAAGCAGCCACGCCCGTCCATCACGAATCTTCCGCTCTCGCCGGACGAAGAGCGCAAGCGCCGGATGATCAAATACTCCGTCGCCATGGGGGTTCGCATCGTCTGCGTGATCGCCGCGCTCTTCATCGGCTGGCCCTGGGCGGCGATCCCGCTGGTCGGCGCGATCTTCCTGCCGTACTTCGCCGTCGTCATCGCCAATGTCGGAGCCGATCCGCGTCAAGGAGAAGCACAGCGTCCGGGCAATATCCTTCCGATGGCGCCTCCTCCGCCGGGAGAGCACGGCGACCGACAGGAGGACGAGTGATCGGACTGGGCGAACCGGCCCCGCTCACGTGTTCGCGTGCCGGCTGCGGCGACACCGCGTCCTGGCGGATCGAGTGGCGCAATCCGCGCATCCACACCGCCGATCGAGTCAAGGTCTGGCTCGCGTGCGACGAGCACGTGGACTTCCTGCGCGAGTTCCTGGCCGCGCGCGAGTTCCCGGTGACCGTCGTCGCCGTGGCCGACGATCACGGCGAGAGGACCAGCGCGTGACCGCCACCCAGCGTCCGCAGCAGCAGGACGCCGACCTCCCGGAGCAGCCGGACGTCGAAAGCACCTCGCGATCCCCTGGAGGCTGGGGCTTCGCGTTCTCGCGGCGCTGGCTGGGCTATCTCGCGTTCGCGATCGTCTTCGCCATCGCCTGCGGCTTCCTCTCCAACTGGCAGCTCGCCCGCAGCAAGGAGGCCGCAGCCGCCAACGCGCTCATCTCGCAGAACTTCTACTCGCACCCCGCTCCGCTCGCCGACGAGCTGCCGTCGCTCGGGGCGTACTCGCCGAAGCAGGAATGGACCCGGGTCACCGTGACCGGCACGTACGAGACGGACAAGGAACTGCTGGCACGCAACCGCCCGTTCAACGGCAGCCCCGGCTTCGAGGTGCTCACTCCGCTGCGCACCGCCGACGGCTCGCTCTTCATCGTCGACCGCGGCTGGGTGCCGACCGGGAACAACAGCGACGCGCCCGACCACGTTCCCGCCGCGCCGTCCGGAACGGTCACCGTCGTCGCGCGCCTGAAGGCCTCCGAGCCCGCCATTCAGGGACGCACCGGCGTCGGGATGCAGGTCGGCACCATCCAGCTCTCGGTCGTCAAGCAGAAGCTCGGCGACGCCGACGTCTATACGGGCGCGTACGGGCTGCTCGACTCGCAGAAACCGAACCCGGCCAGCGCACCGACACCGACGGTCACCGACCCGCCCACGCAGGACGAGGGGCTGCATTGGTCGTACATGATCCAGTGGATCATCTTCGCGCTCATCGGGTTCTTCGGCCTCGGCTACGCGCTGCGCACCGAGTACCGCAAGCGCAACGAGCACGATCCCGCCGAGAAGGCGCGTGCCGCCGAACGCGAGCGCCGGCGGGCCGCGAAGCGCAGCGACGCCGACGTGGAGGACGAACTCCTCGACGCCGGCCGCTGAGCCGGCTGCGCCGTCAGGCCAGCGAGATCAGTTCGAGGTAGTCCCTGTTCCAGTGGTCCTCGACGCCGTCGGGGAGGATGAGGACGCGCTCGGGATTCAGCGCCTCGACCGCTCCCTCGTCGTGGCTCACCAGCACGACGGCGCCCTCGTAGTGCGCCAGCGCGTCCAGGATCTCGTCGCGGCTCGCGGGGTCGAGGTTGTTGGTCGGCTCGTCGAGCAGCAGCACGTTCGCGCCGGAGACGACGATCATCGCCAGCGCCAGCCTGGTCTTCTCGCCGCCCGACAGCACTCCGGCCGGCTTGTGCGCGTCATCGCCCGTGAACAGGAACGAGCCCAGCACCTTGCGGGCCTCCGTCTCGGTGAGGTTCGGCGACGACGACACCATGTTCTGCAGCACGGAACGCTCGACGTCGATCGTCTCGTGCTCCTGCGCGTAGTAACCGATCCGGAGGCCGTGACCCGGCTCGACCTCCCCGGTGTCCGGCTCGTCGACACCCGCGAGCATCCTCAGCAGCGTCGTCTTGCCCGCGCCGTTGAGCCCGAGCACCACGACCTTCGAGCCGCGGTCGATGGCGAGGTCGACCGCCGTGAAGATCTCCAGCGAACCGTAGCTCTTCGACAGGTCAGACGCCTGCAGCGGGGTCTTGCCGCACGCGGCCGGCGTCGGGAAGCGCAGCTTGGCGACGCGATCGACCTGGCGCACCTCGTCGAGGCCGGCGAGCAGCTTCTCGGCGCGCGCCACCATCTGGTGCGCGGCCGCCGCCTTGGTCGCCTTGGCGCCGAACTTCGCGGCCTGCAGCTGGAGGGCGCTCGCCTTCTTCTCGGCGTTCGCGCGCTCCTTCTTGCGCCGCTCCTCGTCGGCCGCCCGCTGGCGCTGGTAGTTCTTCCAGCCCATGTTGTAGATGTCGATCACCTGGCGGTTGGCGTCGAGGTAGAAGACCCGGTTGACCGTCTCGCCGACGAGCTCCACGTCGTGCGAGATGACGATGAACCCACCCGAGTAGCTCTTGAGGAAGTCGCGCAGCCAGACGACCGAGTCGGCGTCGAGGTGGTTGGTGGGCTCGTCCAGGATCATGGTGCGCGCGTTCGAGAAGAGGATGCGCGCGAGCTCGATGCGGCGCCGCTGACCGCCCGACAGGGTCTTGAGCGGCTGGTCGAGGATGCGGTCGGGGAGGTTCAGATTGGAGGCGATGGAGGCGGCCTCCGCCTCGGCGGCGTACCCGCCGAGCAGGTGGAACCGCTCCTCCAGCCGCCCGTACGTCTTCATCGCGGCCGCGGAGACCGCGGCGTCGTCGCTGGCCATGTCGTGCGTGGCCTTCTGCATGCCCAGCACGATCGTGCCGAGGCCGCGGGCGTCCAGGATGCGCGTGCGCGCCAGGTCGTCGAGGTTGCCCGACCGCGGGTCCTGGGGCAGGTAGCCCAGTTCACCCGTGCGATCGACCTTGCCCGCCGTCGGCAGGAGGTCGCCCGCGAGCACCTTCGTGAGCGTCGTCTTGCCCGCCCCGTTGCGGCCGACGAGCCCGATCTTGTCGCCGTCGGCGACACGGAAGCTGACGTCCTCCATCAGCAGGCGCGCTCCGACGCGGAGTTCGAGATCGTGCACGGCGAGCACAGTGGTGTTCCTTTACGTTCGTGAATTGGCAAACGAGTGGTCCCGACACGCCGTCGCTCCGGTGCCGGAGGCGGCGTGTCGGGACCATTCGAGAAGGTTCTAGATGGCGAAGCCGAGGGCGCGCATCATGTCGCGGCCGTCGTCGGTGATCCGCTCCGGACCCCACGGCGGCATCCACACCCAGTTGATGCGGAAGGCTTCGACGATGCCGTCGAGGCTCTCGGCGGTCTGCTCCTCGAGCACGTCGGTGAGCGGGCAGCCGGCGCTCGTGAGCGTCATCGAGATGATGAGGGCGTTGTTCTCCTCATCCCAGGCCAGATCATAGATGAGGCCCAGGTCGACGACATTGATCCCGAGCTCCGGGTCCATGACGTTCTTCAGTGCCTCTTCGACCTCGTCGA
This sequence comes from Leifsonia sp. PARNA 1/14, assembly GCF_055720965.1. NCBI lineage: Bacteria > Bacillati > Actinomycetota > Actinomycetes > Micrococcales > Microbacteriaceae > Leifsonia > Leifsonia sp. PARNA 1/14. The sequence goes on along the minus strand of NZ_JBVQSP010000001.1, from coordinate 988,107 downwards.
AGAGCGCCGGGCTCAGCGTGGCGGGCATATCGGAATTCTACCTCCGGGCTCTCGCTCAGGCCTCGGCCAGCTCGGCCGCCGCGGCGGACGCGGACTCGGGGGCGTCGACGAAGCGGTCGTAGCCCTCCTCCTCCAGGCGCTCGGCGAGCTCGGGGCCGCCCTGCTCGGCGACCTTGCCCGCGACGAACACGTGCACGAAGTCCGGCTTGATGTAGCGGAGGATGCGCGTGTAGTGCGTGATCAGGAGGATGCCGAGGCCGGTGTTGGCCTTGGCGCGGTTCACGCCCTCCGAGACCACCTTGAGCGCGTCCACGTCGAGGCCGGAGTCGGTCTCGTCGAGAACGGCGAACTTGGGCTTGAGCAGCTCGAGCTGGAGGATCTCGTTGCGCTTCTTCTCGCCGCCCGAGAAGCCCTCGTTGACGTTGCGCTCGGCGAACGAGGAGTCCATGCGCAGCTGGCCCATGGTCTCGCGGACGTCCTTGACCCAGGTGCGGATCGCCGGCGCCTGGCCGTCGATCGCGGTCTTCGCGGTGCGGAGGAAGTTGGTGTTGGTGACACCGGGGATCTCGACCGGGTACTGCATGGCGAGGAAGAGCCCTGCGCGGGCGCGCTCGTCGACGGTCATCGCGAGGACGTCCTCGCCGTCGAGCGTGATGGTGCCGCGGGTGACGGTGTACTTCGGGTGGCCGGCGATCGTATAGGCGAGGGTGGACTTGCCCGAGCCGTTAGGGCCCATGATGGCGTGGATCTCACCTTCGCGGATGGTCAGGTCGACACCGTTGAGGATGGGCTTGGTGCCCTGGTCCGTCTCGACGGTGACGTGCAGGTCGCGGATCTCGAGGACTGACATGTGCTTACTGAATCTCTTTCGTGGCGGTCGGGTCGATGTAGACGTCTCCGTCGATGACCTCGACCTGGAAGACGGGGACCGGCTCGTAGGCCGGGAGGTTGAGCGGCTTGCCGGTGATGAGGGAGAACTGGGAGCCGTGCGCCCAGCATTCGAGCGTCTCCCCCTCGATGAAGCCTTCGGACAGCGAGATCTCGCCGTGCGTG
>NZ_JBVQSP010000001.1:863688-986957 GCF_055720965.1 Leifsonia sp. PARNA 1/14 | reverse complement strand
TGCAGGTGTCGCCGATGGCGTGGATGTCGCCGGCCGAGTCCTTCACGACGGCGATTGGGACGCCGTCGACGACCACGCGGGTCGCCTGGTTCTCGACGAGCTCGGCCGACGAGGCGACGCGGGTACCCGCCATCAGCTCGCCGCCGTGACGGACACCGCGAGCTCGGCCTCGATGGCGGCCTGCAGGCGCTCCTGCAGGGCGGCCGATCCGATCTGCTGCACGATCTCGAAGAGGAACCCGCGCACGACCAGGCGGCGCGCCTCCTCTTCGGGGATGCCACGCGACTGCAGGTAGAACAGCTGCTCGTCGTCGAACCGGCCGGTCGCGCTCGCGTGACCTGCCCCGACGATGTCGCCGGTCTCGATCTCGAGGTTCGGCACCGAGTCGGCTCGGGCGCCGTCGGTGAGCACGAGGTTGCGGTTCTGCTCGTAGGTGTCGGTGCCGACGGCCTTCGGGCCGATGAGCACGTCGCCGATCCACACGGTGCGGGCGCCCTCGCCCTGCAGCGCGCCCTTGTAGGTGACGCGGCTGCGGGTCTCAGGGCCGTCGTGGTGCACGTAGACCTGCTGCTCGAGGTGCTGCGCGGCGTCGGCGAAGTAGGCGCCGAGCAGCTCGGCGTCGGCGCGGGCGCCGGCGAGGTGAGCCGACGGGTTCAGCCGCACCACACCGCCGCCGAGCGTGACGGCGACGTGCTTGATGCGCGCTCCCTCGGCGAGTTCGGCGAAGTGCGCGGAGACGTGCAGCGCGTCGTCGTCCCACTCCTGCACCGACACGACCGTGAGGTGGGCGCCGGCGCCGAGCAGGAACTCGACGTTCTCGGTCAGGTGGGCCGCACCGCTGTTCTGGAGGATGAGGGTCGCGTGGGCGCCGGCGGCGACCTCCACGACCGTGTGCGCCGCGCGCGCGGTGCCGCCGAGCGCTGCGCGGGTCAGCGTGGCCTCTTTGACGTCGTCACCCGTGATGGAGACGAGCAAGGCCTGCTCGAAGTTCGTCCAGGCGTTGGCGGACGCGCGGTCCTCCGGGATGCCGGCGGAGCCGATGCGGGCGTCGTCGCGGCCGATCCAGGAGGCGGTCACTCCGGGAGCGGCGGTCAGGTCGAACACGTACGGGGAGCCGTCCAGCTCGCCGGAGATCAGCTCCGCGAGACGGGCGACGGGCGTGTGCTTCCACATGACCTCGCGGCCGGTGACCTCGGGGAAGTCGGCGACCTCGGTGGAGGTGAACCGCTCGGACCGGGTCTGGACGGGCACGGGCGCGCGCATGTGGGTAGGAGCCGGCGCGGCCTCTGTGGTCTGCGGGATGGTGGCAGAGGGCGTCGGGGTACTGGGGGTCGTCATATCAGCCGACAGAGCCTTCCATGCCCATCTCGATGAGCTTGTTGAGTTCGAGTGCGTATTCCATCGGGAGCTCGCGAGCGATCGGCTCGATGAAGCCGCGGACGATCATCGCCATGGCCTCGTCCTCCGGGAGCCCCCGGGACATCAGGTAGAAGAGCTGCTCCTCGCTCACGCGCGAGACCGTCGCCTCGTGCCCGAGCTGCACGTCGTCGACTCGGATGTCGATCGCCGGGTAGGTGTCGGACCGCGAGATCGTGTCGACCAGGAGGGCGTCGCAGCGCACGGTGTTCGCAGCGTGGTGCGCGTTCGCGTCCACCCGCACCTCGCCGCGGTAGCCCGCACGGCCCCCGCCGCGGGCGATCGACTTCGAGACGATCGACGACTGCGTGTACGGCGCCATGTGGATCATCTTCGCGCCGGCGTCCTGGTGCTGACCGGGACCCGCGAAGGCGACGGACAGGGTCTCGCCCTTGGCGTGCTCGCCCATCAGGTAGATCGACGGGTACTTCATCGTCACCTTGGAGCCGATGTTGCCGTCGATCCACTCCATCGTCGCGCCCTCGGCGGCCGTGGCGCGCTTGGTGACGAGGTTGTAGACGTTGTTCGACCAGTTCTGGATGGTCGTGTACCGCACGCGGGCGTTCTTCTTGACGATGATCTCGACGACCGCGGAGTGCAGCGAGTCGGACTTGTAGATCGGTGCCGTGCAGCCCTCGATGTAGTGCACGTAGCTGTCCTCGTCGGCGATGATGAGCGTGCGCTCGAACTGGCCCATGTTCTCGGTGTTGATACGGAAGTAGGCCTGCAGCGGGATCTCGACGTGGACGCCCTTGGGCACGTAGACGAACGAGCCTCCGGACCAGACGGCCGTGTTCAGAGCAGCGAACTTGTTGTCGCCGGCCGGGATGACCGTTCCGAAGTACTCCTCGAAGATCTCCGGGTGCTGCTTGAGAGCGGTGTCGGTGTCGAGGAAGATCACACCCTGCTGCTCCAGGTCTTCACGGATCTGGTGGTAGACGACCTCGGACTCGTACTGGGCGGCGACACCGGCCACGAGGCGCTGGCGCTCCGCCTCCGGGATGCCGAGCTTCTCGTAGGTGTTGCGGATGTCCTCCGGCAGGTCTTCCCAGCTCTGGGCCTGCTTCTCGGTGGACCGCACGAAGTACTTGATGTTGTCGAAGTCGATCTCGGAGAGATCGGCGCCCCAGGTCGGCATCGGCTTGCGCTCGAACAGCTGGAGGGCCTTCAGGCGACGCTGCAGCATCCACTCGGGCTCGTTCTTGAGTGCGGAGATGTCTTTCACCACCTCGGGTGAGAGCCCACGACGCGCGGAAGCACCCGCCGCATCGGAATCCGCCCAGCCGAACTCGTACTGCCCCAAGGAGGCGAGCTCAGGCCGATCGATCAGGATGTCTGACATATCTACCTCGTTTCCTACCATTCGTAACCGGCTATCAATCCGGCTCATTCCCCTCGTCGCGCGGCGCGAGGCCGTCGGCAGTGAGTGTCGTGATTGTGCGAATGGCGCAACTGCGTACCTAGACTGTCCGAGGAGGCGGGTCGCGCTGCGCCGCCCGTAGGCGCGCGCACCGAGGCGCGCTCCTCGAACCCACCAATTCTACAGGTGCGGCGCGGTAATAGTAGAGGCGCGCCTGCACGTTGGCCGAGTATCGAACGAGATCCGAGGAATCCAGGAACTTATGAAGCGCATCATCGCGTGGCTGCCCGACCGTGTCGACGGGCGGCTGAAGGTCATCGCCTGGATCTACCTCGTGGGCCAGATCGTGCTGGTGGGCACGGGAGGCCTCGTCCGTCTGACCTCCTCCGGCCTCGGCTGCCCGACGTGGCCGAGGTGCACGGCCGACTCGCTCGTGAACACACCGGAGATGGGCATCCACGGCTTCATCGAGTTCGGCAACCGCGTGCTCAGCGCCGGACTGGGCGTCGTCGCGATCGTCGCGTTCATCGCGATCCTGCGAATCCGCAGAGAGCGCTCCGACCTCTTCTGGCTGACTCTGCTCGCCGGGCTGATGATCCCGGCTCAGGCCGTCGTGGGCGGCATCTCGGTGTGGAGCCACCTGAACCCCTACGTCGTCGGCCTCCACTTCATCGTGTCGATCGTGCTCGTGGCCCTGTGCACGGCGTTCGTCGTTCGCGTCTACGCTGTTCCCGGCCCCCGGGTCCGCGCCGTTCCCGGCTGGTACGCGGGCGTCGCCCACCTCACCAGCTTCTTCGTCGCGGTGACCATCGTCTTCGGCATCCTCACCACCGGGTCCGGACCGCACGCGGGCGACGCGAACGCGCCGCGCAACGGGCTCAACCCCGAGATCCTCGAGCACGTCCACGCGATCCCCGCCTACGTGACCTTCGCGCTCACGCTGGTGCTCGTCGTGGGTTCGTGGCGCATCCGCACGACCCGGGTGCACCGCTACACGCTCTACCTGCTCGCGGTGGAGGTGCTCCAGATCGCGGTGGGCCTCATCCAGTCGAACACGGGCCTCCCCGGCATCCTGGTCGGCATCCACATGATGCTGGCGGCGACCCTGGCCGCCGCCATGACCGCCGTCGTGCTGTCGCTCAAGGCCGCGGCTCCCCGTGACGAGGTGGCCGCCGGATCAACCGCGGAGACCGTCACGGCGTAGCACGCCGGTGAGCGCCTCACGCTGCTCCCCGCGGAAGTCGACCTCGTGGGGTTCGGCGCCGGAGAAGTCGAAGCCGGCCGCTTCCGCGAGCCTCCTGCTGGCCTCGTTGCCCGGCAGGTACTCCCAGTGCAGCCGCTCGAAGCCGAGGCCCCCCGGGGCGAGCGCGTGCGCGCATACCGCCGCCAGCGCCTCGGTCATCACTCCCCTGCCACGCGCTGCGGGCGTGAGCCAGCAGCCGAGGGAGGCCGCCTCCGCCGACTCGTCGCGCCGGACTTCGACGACGCCCACCAGCGGCAGCGTGTCGCCCTCCCGGACCGCCCACACCGTGAAGCGGCCGCTCGCAAGCCCGTGCGGGCAGTACGACCGCACGAAGAACTCCGCGTTCTCGAGCGTGTAGGGCCGCGGGAGCGGGATCCAGTGCAGGATCTCCGGGTCGGTGCAGGCTTCGAGGACCACCGGGATGTCGGTCTCCCGCGGCGTGTCGAGCACGAGCCGCGCCGTCCTCAGCGCCTGCACGCTCAGAACGGTAGCAGCGGATCGATCGCGACGGCGAGGAAAATCAGGGTCAGGTAGGCGATCGAGCCGTGGAAGACGCGCATCGGCGACACGCGCTCGTGCCGGATGGCGAGGTTGTAGAGCCGGTGCGACTCGTACAGGAACCACCCGCCGGCGCCGATCGCGACCGCCGAGTAGAGCAGGCCCATGTGGCCGACCGGGATGAGCAGCAGCGAGCAGGCGACCATCGCCCACGCGTACAGGATGACCTGGAGGCCGACGACGGTGCGCCCGCGCACTACCGCGAGCATGGGCACGCCCGCCTCTTTGTAGTCTTCGCGGTACTTCATCGAGAGCGGCCAGTAGTGCGGCGGCGTCCAGAGGAAGATGATGCCGAAGAGGATGACGGGCGGCCAGGCGAGCGAGCCGGTGACAGCGGCCCAGCCGATCAGCACGGGCATGCAGCCGGCGACACCGCCCCAGACGATGTTCTGGGCCGTGCGGCGCTTGAGGATCAGCGTGTAGAAGACCACATAGAGCAGGATGGCGCCGACGGACAGCGCGGCCGCCAGCCAGTTGGTGAAGAAGCCCAGCACCAGCACGGAGGCCACGCCGAGCGCCCACGCGAAGACGAGAGCCTCGCGGTCGCTCAGCTCGCCGGTGACCAGCGGGCGGTTCTTGGTGCGCCGCATCACCCGGTCGATATCGCGGTCGATGTAGCAGTTGAATGCACCTGCGGAGCCGGCGGACATGTAGCCGCCGACCACGGTCGCCAGCACCAGCCACAGGTTCGGGATGCCGTGCGCGGCGAGGATCATCGTCGGGACGGTCGTCACCAGCAGCAGTTCGACGACCCGCGGCTTGGTGAGGGCGATATACGCCTTGACCTTGCGCGCGACGCCGATGCGGCTCGCCGGCTCGACACGGCTCTCTACGGCGACGTCCATTGCTCCTCGTGCGGTTCGGGTCTGGATGACAGGGCCTGGCGAACGGATTGTTACAGCCCTGCACAAGTCTACGACAACCGCGCCTCCCGCCGCCGTACGCGGCGGAGCGGGGGCCGGTAGCGCACCGACCTGCAGGAACACCCCGTGTTTCGTGCGTGTTACCTATACTTGGAGGTGCTCGCCAGCCGGTACCCCTTCCGCACGGCCTCCATTTGTAGGACTGTGACGGAGAAGGCGACCGGCGCCGATGACGTCCACGGCGCGCACTACCTCAACCGGTGCGGGTTCCACAGACGGCCCTCACCACTTCTACGAAGGGTCAGTTTTCACGTGGCAGCTCTGCAGTGGGATCCCATTGACAACAAGGCAGTAGACACGGTCCGCGTCCTCGCGGCCGACGCGGTGGAGAAGGTGGGCAACGGGCATCCCGGCACTGCGATGAGCCTCGCCCCGGCCGCGTACCTGCTGTTCCAGAAGGTGATGCGCCGCGATCCCCACGACCAGCACTGGCTCGGCCGCGACCGCTTCATCCTCTCGGCCGGTCACAGCTCGCTGACCCAGTACATCCAGCTCTACCTCGGCGGCTACGGCCTCCAGCTCGACGACCTGAAGGCGCTGCGCACCTGGGGCTCGCTCACGCCCGGCCACCCGGAGTACCGCCACACCGACGGCGTCGAGATCACCACCGGCCCGCTCGGCCAGGGCATCTCGTCGTCGGTCGGCTTCGCCTACGCGCAGCGCTTCGAGCGCGGCCTGTTCGACCCGGACGCCGCGCCCGGCACCAGCCCGTTCGACCACTTCGTCTACGTCATCGCCAGCGACGGCGACCTGGAGGAGGGCATCAGCTCCGAGGCCTCCAGCCTCGCCGGTCACCAGCAGCTCGGAAACCTGATCGCGATCTACGACGCCAACCAGATCTCGATCGAGGACGACACCAACATCGCCTTCACCGAGGACGTCAAGGCCCGCTACGAGGCCTACCACTGGCACGTGCAGGTGGTCGACTGGAAGAAGACCGGCGTCTACGAGGAGGACGTGCAGGAGCTGCACCAGGCCATCGTCAACGCGCAGGAGGTCACCGACAAGCCGTCGCTCATCGTCCTGAAGACGATCATCGGCTGGCCGGCCCCCAAGAAGCAGAACACCGGCAAGATCCACGGCTCGGCCCTCGGCGCCGACGAGCTGCGCGCGGTCAAGGAGGTGCTCGGCTTCGACCCCGACCAGACCTTCGAGGTCGCCGAGGACGTCATCGACCACACCCGCAAGGCCGTCGAGCGCGGCGCGCAGGAGCACGCCGAGTGGCAGAAGGGCTTCGACGCCTGGGCCGCCGCCAACCCCGAGCGCAAGCAGCTCCTCGACCGCCTGCTCTCCGGCGAGGCCCCCGACGGCTTCGCCGACGCGCTGCCGGTCTTCGAGGCGGGCAAGGACGTCTCGACCCGCGCCGCCAGTGGCAAGGTGATCAACGCCATCGCCGGAGTCATGCCCGAGCTGTGGGGAGGCTCCGCCGACCTGGCCGAGTCGAACAACACCACCATCGAGGGCGCCGCGTCGTTCGTGCCGACCGAGCACTCCACGCACGAGTGGACCGGCAACCCCTACGGCCGCGTGCTGCACTTCGGCATCCGCGAGCACGCGATGGCCGCGATCCTCAACGGAATCGTGCTGCACGGCCCCACCCGTCCGTTCGGCGGCACGTTCCTGATCTTCAGCGACTACCAGCGCCCGGCGATCCGTCTCGCCGCGCTCATGCAGGTGCCGTCGATCTTCGTGTGGACGCACGACTCGGTCGCGCTCGGCGAGGACGGCCCGACGCACCAGCCGATCGAGCAGCTCTCGACGCTGCGCGCGATCCCGCACCTCGACGTCGTCCGCCCCGGCGACGCCAACGAGGTCGCGTACGCGTGGAAGACCATCCTCGAACGCCGCGGCGGCCCCGCGGGCATCGCGCTGACCCGTCAGAACATCCCGGTGTTCGAGCGCGGCGACGGTGATGCCACGGGCGACACGCTCGCCTCCGCCGCCAACGTCGCCAAGGGCGCCTACATCCTTGCCGAGGCGCCGGGCGGCACGCCGGACGTGCTGTTCATCGCCACCGGCTCCGAGGTCCAGATCGCGCTCGAGGCCCGTGAGGTGCTACGCGGCGAGGGCATCAACGCCCGTGTCGTGTCCGCACCCTGCCTGGAGTGGTTCTACGAGCAGGACGCCTCCTACCAGGAGAAGGTCCTCCCGGCCGACCTCAAGGCCCGCGTCTCCATCGAGGCCGGTCTGGCGCTCGCCTGGAACAAGATCGTCGGCGACCACGGCCGCAGCGTGTCGATCGAGCACTTCGGTGCGTCGGCCGACTACAAGACGCTGTTCCGCGAGTTCGGCATGACCACCGAGCACGCCGTCGCCGCAGCCAAGGAATCGCTCGCTCGCTCTGAGCGCGGGCACGGAAGAAGAGAAGAAGAAACCACGATGACCGACACCACTTCCACCACCGCCTCCCCCACGGCCGCGCTTTCTGCCGCGGGCGTCAGCATCTGGCTCGACGACCTGTCGCGCGAGCGCATCGCCACGGGCGGCCTCCAGAAGCTGATCGCCGACCGCAACGTCGTCGGCGTGACCACCAACCCGACGATCTTCGCCGCCGCCCTCTCCAAGGGCGAGGCGTACTCCGACCAGGTGAAGGCCCTCGCATCGGCCGGCACGCCGGTCGACGAGGCGATCTTCGAGATCACCACCGACGACGTCGCCGCAGCGAGCGACATCTTCCACGAGGTCTACGAGGCCAGCAACGGCGTCGACGGCCGCGTCTCCATCGAGGTGGAGCCGGGCCTGGCGCACGACGCGCACGGCACGATCGAGCAGGCCAAGAAGCTCGCCGCCAAGGTCGACAAGCCCAACGTGCTCATCAAGATCCCCGCCACGGTCGAGGGCCTGGAGGCCATCACCGAGACCATCGCAGCCGGCATCAGCGTCAACGTGACCCTGATCTTCAGCCTCGAGCGCTACCGCCAGGTCATCGACGCCTACCTGTCCGGCCTCGAGAAGGCCAAGGCCGCCGGCATCGACCTCTCGGGCATCCAGTCGGTCGCGTCGTTCTTCGTGTCCCGCGTGGACACCGAGGTCGACAAGCGCCTGACCGCGATCGGCACCGACGAGGCGCTCGCGCTCAAGAGCAAGGCCGGCATCGCGAACGCGCGCCTCGCCTACGAGCTCTACGAGCAGGAATTCGCGACGGAACGCGCCAAGGCCCTCGTCGCCGCCGGCGCCAACGAGCAGCGTCCGCTCTGGGCCTCCACCGGCGTCAAGGACCCGAGCCTCCCCGACACGCTCTATGTGACCGAGCTCGTCGCCCCGAACACCGTCAACACCATGCCCGAGAAGACCCTCGAGGCCACCTTCGACCATGGCGAGATCGCCGGCGACACCGTCACCGGCAACTACGCCGACGCGAAGGGCGTACTCGACGCGCTGGCCGGCCTCGGCGTCGACTACGACGACGTGACCGCCACCCTCGAGCGCGAGGGCGTCGACAAGTTCAACGTCTCGTGGGCCGAGCTGGTCCAGACCGTCACCGACGCGCTGGAGGCGGCCAAGTGACCTTCCGCATCCATGTGACCGGCGCGGCGGCCCAGGCCGTCGCGACGGTCGTGCCGCAGCTCGTGGCCGACCGGGTCGCCTCCGGCATCACGGCGCAGGATCCCGCTCTGTGGGGCCCCGCCGCCGAGCCGGAGGCCTCCAAGCGCCTCGGCTGGACCGAGGCCGTCGCGATCTCCCGCCCGCTGGTCGCCGAGATCGTCGCACTGCGCGAGCAGCTGCACGCCAAGGGCGTCAACCACATCGTCCTCGGCGGCATGGGCGGATCGTCGCTCGCACCCGAGGTCATCACGCGCACTGCCGAGGCCGAGCTCACGGTGCTCGACTCGACCGACCCGGGTCAGGTCCTGTCCGCGCTCCGCGACCGCCTGCAGGCCACCGCCGTCGTGATCTCCTCCAAGTCGGGCTCGACCCTCGAGACCGACAGCCAGAAGCGCGTGTACGAGAAGTGGTTCCGCGACGCCGGCATCGACCCGACCGAGCGCATCGTCGTCGTCACCGACCCGGGCTCCCCGCTCGACCAGTCGGCGCGCGAGGCGGGCTACCGCGTGTTCAACGCCGACCCCAACGTGGGCGGCCGCTACTCGGCGCTCACCGCGTTCGGGCTCGTCCCGTCCGGTCTCGCCGGCGTGGACATCTCGGAGCTCCTCGACGAGGCGGAGGCGACGCTCATCGAGCTCGCCGTCGACAACGACGCGAACCCGGGCCTCGTGCTCGGCGCCGCGATCGCCGGCACCAACCCGCTCAAAGACAAGCTGGGCATCGTCGCCGACGGCACTCACATCGTCGGCTTCGCCGACTGGGCGGAGCAGCTGATCGCCGAGTCGACCGGTAAAGAGGGCACCGGCCTCCTCCCCGTCGTGCTCGACACGCTCGCGCCTGAGCTGACGTCGAAGCCGGCGGACCTCCAGGTCGTCCGTCTCGTCGCCAACGCGGAAGCCCACCACCTGTTCCCGGCCGACCGCCACGAGGGCGAGATCCTCGTCTCGGGCAGCCTCGGCGCGCAGTTGATCGTCTGGGAGTACGCGACCGCGGTCGCCGGCCGCCTGCTCGGCATCAACCCGTTCGACCAGCCCGACGTGGAGGCCGCCAAGGTCGCCGCCCGCGCGCTGCTCGAGAACCGCCCCGAGCCCGTCGCGCCCGCCTTCACCGCAGGCGGTGTCGAGGTACGCACCACGGGGTCTTTCCTCGGCGGTGCTTCGACGCTCGACGGCGCGGTGGACGCGCTCCTCGCCCAGCTCGGACCGGACGGCTATGTCTCGGTGCAGGCATACGTCGACCGCCTCGCTCTCCCGCAGCTCGCCGGTATCCGCGACCTGCTCGCCGCCAAGGCCGGGCGCCCCGTCACCTTCGGCTGGGGCCCGCGCTTCCTGCACTCGACCGGCCAGTTCCACAAGGGCGGCCCCGCCGTCGGCGTGTTCCTGCAGATCACGGCCGTCGCTCCGGAAGACCTCGAGATCCCGGGCCGTCCGTTCACGTTCGGCCAGCTCATCCAGGCCCAGGCCGCCGGCGACGCGAGCGTTCTCGGCGAGCACGGCCGTCCGGTGCTGACCCTGACCCTCTCGAACCCCGAGGCGGATGTCGTCTCGCTGTTCGAGGCAGTCAACTGAAGGAGCCAGATGTCACCGGTGGAGATCACCCCGGAGTTCAATCCCCTGCGGTTGCCCTCCGACCGTCGCCTCAACCGCATCGCGGGCCCGAGCAGCCTCATCATCTTCGGAGTGACGGGTGACCTGTCGCGCAAGAAGCTGATGCCGGCCGTCTACGACTTGGCGAACCGCGGCCTCCTGCCGCCCGGGTTCTCGCTCGTCGGGTTCGCCCGGCGCGACTGGGAGGACCAGGACTTCGAGAAGGTCGTCTACGACGCGGTCAAGCAATACGCTCGCACGCCGTTCGACGACGACGTGTGGAAGCAGCTCGCTCAGGGCGTCCGCTTCGTCTCGGGCGAGTTCGACGACGCGGACGCGTTCAAGCGGCTCAAGGAGACGGTCGAGAAGCTCGATGTCGAGCGGGGAACGATGGGGAACCACGCGTTCTACCTGTCGATCCCGCCGAAGGCTTTCCCGCTCGTGACGGAGCAGCTGAAGAAGTCGGGGCTCGCCGACCAGTCGGGAACCGGCTGGCGGCGCGTCGTGATCGAGAAGCCGTTCGGAAGCGATCTGAAGACCGCGCGCGAGCTCAACCACGTGGTCGAGTCGGTCTTCCCGCCCGACTCGGTGTTCCGCATCGACCACTACCTCGGCAAGGAGACCGTCCAGAACATCCTGGCGCTGCGCTTCGCCAACGAGCTGTACGAGCCGATCTGGAACGCCAACTACGTCGACCACGTGCAGATCACCATGGCGGAAGACATCGGTGTGGGCGGCCGGGCCGGCTACTACGACGGGATCGGCGCGGCCCGCGACGTCATCCAGAACCACCTGCTGCAGCTCCTCGCCCTCACGGCGATGGAGGAACCCATCTCGTTCGACGCCGCGGACCTGCGTGCCGAGAAAGAGAAGGTGCTCGCCGCCGTCCGTCTGCCCGCCGACCTGGCGAAGTCGACCGCGCGCGGTCAGTACTCGAGCGGTTGGCAGGGTGGCGAGAAGGTCGTCGGCTTCTTGGAGGAGGACGGCATGAACCCGCAGTCCACCACCGAGACCTACGCCGCGATCAAGCTGGAGATCGGAACCCGCCGCTGGGCGGGCGTGCCCTTCTACCTTCGCGCGGGCAAGCGCCTGGGCCGTCGCGTCACCGAGATCGCCGTCGTGTTCAAGCGCGCGCCGCAGCAGCTGTTCGCCGAGTCGCAGACCAGCGCGCTCGGTCAGAACGCGCTCGTGATCCGCGTGCAGCCCGACGAGGGCGTGACGATCCGCTTCGGCTCGAAGGTTCCGGGCGCCGGCATGCAGGTGCGCGACGTCAGCATGGACTTCGGCTACGGCCACGCCTTCACCGAGGCGAGCCCCGAGGCGTACGAGCGACTCATCCTCGACGTGCTGCTCGGCGACCCGCCGCTGTTCCCCCGGCACGAGGAGGTCGAGCTCTCCTGGAAGATCCTCGACCCGATCGAGGAGTTCTGGACCACGCAGGGCCAGCCCGAACAGTACCGCCCCGGAACCTGGGGCCCGAAGTCCGCCGACGAGCTCCTCGCCCGCGACGGCCGCGTCTGGAGGCGCCCATGATCGTCGATCTGCCCGACACCACGACGAGCAACATCTCGAAGGCGCTCGTCAAGATTCGCGAGGAGGGCGGCGCCGTCGCCCTCGGCCGGGTGCTGACCCTCATCATCGCCACCCACCTCGGTCAGGAGGAGGAGGCCATCGAGGCCGCGAACGACGCCTCCCGCGAGCACCCGATGCGCGTCATCGTGGTCTCGACCGAAGAGGAGCGCAGCCACACGGACTCGGGACGTCTCGACGCCCAGATCCGTGTCGGCGGCGATGCGGGCGCCAGCGAGGTCATCGTGCTTCGCGCCTACGGCGAGACGGCCAGTGACGAGGAGGGCCTGGTCACCGGGCTGCTCCTCCCGGACGCGCCCGTGGTGGTCTGGTGGCCGGGCATCGCGCCCTCGCGCGCGTCGCACTCGCCACTCGGCCGCATCGCAACAGTCCGCATCACGGACGCGTCGGCGCAGCCGAACCCGCAGGAGGCGCTGTTCCAGCTCGCCGACACGTACGCGCCGGGCGACACCGATTTCGCCTGGACGCGCCTGACCCTGTGGCGCGCGCAGCTCGCCGCGGTGCTCGACCAGCCCCCGTACGAGGCGATCACCTCGGTGGAGGTCGCCGGCGCAGCCGACTCGCCCTCCACCCTCCTCCTCGCGGCGTGGCTGCGACTGCAGCTCCAGGTGCCCGTGCAGTACGACCTCGCCTCGCGCGCGATCGGCTCCGGCGGCATCCACGGCGTGAAGATGGAGCGGGCGTCCGGCACCATCGAGCTCGAGCGCGAGGTGCCCAACGTCGCGCGGCTGTCCCAGCCGGGCCAGCCCACACACGACCTGTCGCTGCCGCGCCGCAGCCTCCGCGATTGCCTGGCCGAGGAACTGCGTAGGCTGGACCCGGACGACCTGTACGGTGAGGTCATCACGAAGGGTCTCGGGTTGCTCGAGACCTCCGACGAAGGAGCGGGCGCGACAGCATGACGAACGAACGGCGGGTGCTCGTCCACCCCGACAAAGAAGCCCTCGCCGCGTCAGTGGCCGCACGCTTCCTCACCAAGACGATCGACATCCTCGACGACCTGGGCGCGGCGAACGTCGCGCTCACGGGCGGAACGATGGGGATCGCCGTGCTGGAGGCCGTCAACTCCTCGCCCGCGCGCGACACCATCGACTGGTCGAAGGTGCATTTCTGGTGGGGGGACGAGCGGTTCGTCGAGAAGTCGAGCGAGGAGCGCAACGAGCGCCAGGCGCGCGAGGCGCTCCTCGACCACCTCCCCGTCCCGCCGGAGAACATCCACCCGTTCCCGGCCTCCGACGAGATCGCAGACCTGGACGAGGCGGCGAGTGTGTACGCCGCGGAGCTGGCCGCGTTCGCACCGGACGGACAGGACTTCCCGCGCTTCGACATCACCTTCCTCGGCGTCGGACCCGACGGGCACATCGCCTCGCTGTTCCCCGACCGCTCGGGCATCCGTGAGACGGAGGCCACGGTGATCGCCGTGCGCGAGTCGCCCAAGCCGCCGCCCGAGCGGCTGAGCCTCACCCGGCCGGTGCTCAACGCCTCCGACCGCATCTGGCTGGTGCTGTCGGGAGGCGACAAGGCCAGCGCGCTCGGACTGGCGCTCGCCGGCGCGAGCTATACCGAGGTTCCGGTCGCCGGCGCCAAGGGCCGCAAGCGCACGGTGTTCTTCGTCGACAAGGACGCCGCCGTCGACGTGCCGGAGAACCTCATCGCCCCGTCGTACTGAGGTGCGCCCCAAGTGAAGAAGCCCCGCCGGTCGATGACCGGCGGGGCTTCTTCGTGCGCTCGTCTGCGCGTCAGTTGCTCGTGGGCTTGCCGCGACGGGCGCGAAGCTGGTTGAGGGCGTCTTCGAGCAGCTGCTCCGCCTCCTCCTCCGAGCGGCGCTCCTTCACGTAGGCGAGGTGCGTCTTGTAGGGCTCGGTCTTGGCGACCGACGGCGGGTTCTCCTTGTCGCGGCCGGCCGGCAGACCGGTCGACGGCGAGTCGATCACGTCCGGGATCTCCTCGTCGGGCAGGTTCGCCGCGAAGTACCGCACGGTCTCGTTGCCGAGGGCGTCCCAGTACGAGATCGCCACGCGCTCGGCGTGGAAACCGCGGTCCTGTTCGCCCATCGGGCCCGCGCCGACGCGCGAGCCGCGGATGGCGCTTCCTCCGGATGCCATGTTTCTCCTCTGGTGAAAGCGCGCCTACGCGCTGAACTTGGTGATGAGCCCGAGGACCACGATGCACGTGATCCAGATGAGCCCGAGGATGACCGTGATGCGGTTGAGGTTGCGCTCCGCGACGCCCGACGCGCCGAGGTTGGAGGTGACTCCGCCGCCGAACATGTCGGAGAGTCCGCCACCGCGTCCCTTGTGCAACAGGATGAGGAGCGTCAGAAGGAGGCTGGTGATGCCCAGCAGAACCTGCAGGACGACCGTGAGAATCTGCACGCTAGACCTTTCAATGGGACCGGGCGGCGCCCGGCAAAGCCAACGACCAGTATAACCGGCCGACGCCGCGGCGGCTCACGCCGCCGCGGAACGTCAGAGTCCGACGTGCTTCTGGTAGCGGATGATCGCCGAGAACTCGGTCACGTCGAGGCTCGCGCCGCCGACGAGAGCGCCATCGACGTTCGGCTCGCGCATGAAGCCGGCGATGTTGCCCGACTTCACCGAGCCTCCGTAGAGGATGCGCGTCTTGGCCGCGACGTCCTCGCCGAGGAGCTCGACGATCACGGCGCGCAGAGCCGCAGCGACCTGCTCGGCCTGCTCGGGCGTGGCCGCCTGACCCGATCCGATCGCCCAGACCGGCTCGTACGCGACCACGAAGTCCGCGGCCGAGTCGACGGAGGCGAGGGCGGCCCGCAGCTGAGCGACCGGCACTGCGCTCGCACCGTGCGTCTCGAGGTCTTCCGCCGTCTCGCCGACGCAGATGATCGGAGCGATGTTGTGCTTGATGGACTGCGCGACCTTCGCAGCGACCTGCTCATCGGTCTCGTTGTGCAGCGTGCGCCGCTCGGAGTGGCCGATGATGACGTACCGCGACTCGAGCGCCGCGAGGAACGACGCCGCGATCTCTCCCGTGTACGCACCCGACTCATGCTCGGACACGTCCTGGCCGCCGAACGCGATCGGGAGCTTGTCCGCGGCCACGAGCGTCTGCACGCTGCGCAGGTCGGTGAAGGGCGGGAAGACCGCGACCTCGACGGCCGAGTAGTCGTGCCCGGCGTCTTTGAGCGTCCACGCCAGCTTCTGGACGGTCGCGATCGCCTGCAGGTGATCGAGGTTCATCTTCCAGTTGCCCGCGATCAGCGGGACGCGCCGCACCGAACCGTTCACTGCTGCCATCCGAGGACCTCCAGACCCGGCAGGTGCTTGCCCTCGAGGAACTCGAGGCTCGCACCGCCTCCGGTAGAAATGTGACCGAACTGATCGTCGGAGAAGCCGAGGGCGCGCACGGCGGCCGCCGAGTCCCCTCCTCCGACCACGCCGAGGCCGTCGACCTCCGTGAGCGCCTGGGCGATCGCCTTGGTGCCGGCCGCGAACGGCGCGAGCTCGAAGACGCCCATCGGGCCGTTCCAGAACACCGTGCGGGCGCCCCGGATGTACTCCGAGAACAGCTCGCCGGTCTCCGGGCCGATGTCGAGGCCGAGCCCGGCGGAGCCCCACTCGGTGTCCTCGATCCCGTCGATCGGGCGGACCACGTGCTCCGCGTCGGCGCCGAACTTCGACGCCACGACGACGTCGCGCGGCAGCACGATCGAGACGCCGAGCTCGTCGGCCTTCGCCAGGTAGCCCTTGACGGTGTCGATCTGGTCGGCCTCCAGCAGGCTCGAGCCGACCTTGTGGCCGAGCGCCGCGAGGAAGGTGAAGAGCATGCCGCCACCGATGAGCAGCGAGTCCACGCGAGGCAGCAGGTGACCGATCACGCCGAGCTTGTCGGACACTTTGGAGCCGCCGAGCACGACCGCGTACGGCCGCTCGGGGTTCTCGGTCAGCCGGTCGAGCACGTCGAGCTCGGTCGCGATGAGCGTGCCCGCGGCACTCGGGAGCGCCTTCGCGAGTTCGTATACGCTGGCCTGCTTGCGGTGCACGACACCGAAGCCGTCGGAGACGAAGGCGTCGCCGAACGCGGCGAGCTTGGCCGCAAAGGCCTCGCGCGTCGCGTCGTCCTTGGCGGTCTCGCCCGGGTTGAAGCGCAGGTTCTCGAGCAGGGCGACGTCGCCGTCCTGCAGGCCGGCGACGGCGGCCTCCGCACCGGCACCGACGGTGTCCTGTGCGAAGGTCACCGGCTTGCCCAGCAGCTCCGAGAGCCGCTGGGCCACCGGCGCCAGGCTGTACTTCGCGTCGGGCGCGCCTTCGGGGCGGCCGAGGTGGGAGATCACGACCACCTTCGCGCCCTGATTGATCAGGGCGTCGAGGGTGGGAATCGACGCTCGCACGCGACCGTCGTCCGTGATCACGCCGTCCTTCAGGGGGACGTTGAGATCACAGCGGACGACGACGCGTTTTCCCGCGAGCGAACCGAGTGAATCGAGGGTGCGGAGCGTCACGTCGGTTCCCTGGTGTTAGAGGCGCTCGGCGACGTACTCGGTCAGGTCGACCAGACGGTTGGAGTAGCCCCACTCGTTGTCGTACCAGCTCGAGAGCTTGACCTGGTCTCCGATGACGCGCAGCAGGCCCGAGTCGAAGATCGACGAGTGCGGGTCGGAGACGATGTCGGAGGAGACGATCTCGTCTTCGGTGTACTTGAGGATGCCCTTGAGCGGACCCTCGGCAGCCTTCTTATAGGCGGCCTTGACCTCGTCGACGGTGACCGGGCGCGAAGCGGTGACGGTCAGATCGGTGATCGAGCCGGTGGGCACCGGCACGCGCAGAGCGAAGCCGTCGAGCTTGCCCTTGAGCTCCGGGAGGACCAGGCCGATCGCCTTCGCGGCGCCGGTGGAGGTCGGGACGATGTTGATCGCGGCGGCACGAGCGCGACGGAGGTCGCTGTGCGGGCCGTCCTGCAGGTTCTGGTCGGCGGTGTAGGCGTGGACGGTGGTCATCAGACCCCGCTCGATGCCGAACTCGTCGTTGAAGACCTTGGCCAGCGGCGCGAGGCAGTTCGTGGTGCACGACGCGTTGGAGATGATGTTGTGGTTCTCCGGGTCGTACAGGTGCTCGTTCACGCCGATGACGAACGTGGCATCCTCGTCGGTGGCCGGGGCGGAGATGATGACCTTCTTCGCGCCCGCCTCGATGTGCTTCTTGGCGTCGGCGGCCTTCGTGAACCGGCCGGTCGACTCGATGACGATGTCGACGCCCAGGTCGCCCCACGGGAGGTTGGCCGGGTCGCGCTCCTCGAGGACCTTGATCGGCTTGCCGTTCACGACGATGCTGTCGCCCTCGAGCTCGACGGTGGCGTCGAGGCGGCCCGTGATCGAGTCGTACTTGAGCAGGTGCGCGAGCGTCTTGTTGTCGGTGAGGTCGTTGACCGCGACGATCTCGAGGTCGCTGCCCTTGGCGAGGGCCGCGCGCAGGTAATTGCGACCAATGCGACCGAACCCGTTGATTCCGATCTTTACGGACACAGATGTCTCCCGTTGCTTGATGTCTGCACCGAACGGCGCAATGTGGGTTGTTTTCAGGCGGACGGCGGCGTCCCGGGAGGCTCCCTCCCGGGACGCCTACCCGCTACGACAGTAGCAGCAGACCCGAGGTCTTCTCGCGTGCCTTCTCGAACCGGTCGGAGACGTCGCCCCAGTTGGTGATGTTCCAGAACGCCTTGACGTAATCCGCCTTCACATTGACGTAGTCGAGGTAGAAGGCGTGCTCCCACATGTCGAGCAGCAGCAGCGGGATGGTGGCCGCCGCGAGGTTGCCCTGGTGGTCGTAGAGCTGCTCGATGATGAGCTTCTGACCCAGCGAGTCCCACGCGAGGATCGACCAGCCCGAGCCCTGGATGCCGAGCGCCGACGCCGTGAAGTGGGCGCGGAACTTGTCGAACGAGCCGAAGAACTCGTCGACCGCCGCGGCGAGCTCGCCGGTCGGCTTGTCGCCGCCCTCCGGCGAGAGGTTGTTCCAGAACACGGTGTGATTGACGTGTCCGGCGAGGTTGAACGCGAGGTCTTTCTGGAGCTTGTTGACGTAGGTGAGGTCGTCGGCGTCGCGCGCCTCCGCCAGCTTGGCCAGGGCGGTGTTGGCGCCGTCGACATAGGCCTTGTGGTGCTTGTCGTGGTGCAGCTCCATGATCCGACCGCTGATGTTCGGCTCGAGCGCCGAGTAGTCGTACGGAAGGTCGGCGAGCGTGTAGTCAGCCATTACTCATCTCCACAGTTGTTCTTCTTCGAGACCCGATTCGGGCGACTTCTTCAGTCTAGTGAGGGCAACTCGGCCGGCCGCGGGTTCCTTCCCGACCGGCCGCCCACTGCGGAAACTACACCTCATCCAGGTCGGCCGGGAGGTTGGCGTCGGTTCCGGGGATGTCGAGCTCGCCGGCCTTCTTGTCGGCCATCGCGAGCAGCCGGCGGATGCGGCCGGCGACCGCGTCCTTCGTCATGGGCGGGTCGGCGTGGTGACCCAGCTCGTCCAGGCTCGCGTCGCGGTGCGCCAGTCGCAGCTCACCCGCGTAGCGCAGGTGCTCCGGCACGTCCGGGCCGAGGATCTCCAGGGCGCGCTCGACGCGCGCGCACGCCGCGACGGCCGCCTGCGCCGACCGGCGCAGGTTGGCGTCGTCGAAGTTGACCAGGCGGTTCGCTGTCGCGCGCACCTCGCGGCGCTGGCGCAGCTCCTCCCAGTTGGCGACGGTCTCCGTCGCGCCCATCTGCACGAGCATGGCGCTGATCGCCTCGCCGTCACGGATGACGACGCGGTGCACGCCGCGCACCTCCCGCGCTTTGGCGGACACACCGAGCCGGCCGGCGGCGCCGACCAGGGCCATCGCCGCCTCGTTGCCCGGGCAGGTGACCTCCAGAGCGGCGGAGCGCCCGGGATCGGTCAGCGAGCCGTGCGCGAGGAACGCACCGCGCCAGACGGCAGCGAGTTCGTCGCGCGATCCTGTGGTGAGGCGGTTCGGGAGACCGCGGATCGGCCGGCGCCGGGCGTCGAGCAGACCGGTCTGGCGGGCGAGGGTCTCGCCGCCTTCCAGAACCCGCACGAGGTACTGGCTGCTCCGTCGGACGCCCGAGGCGGAGATCACCGAGACGTCGCTGCGGACGCCGTAGAGCTCGGCGAGATCTTTGCGCACGCGACGGGCGAGCTCGGGCGTGTCCAGCTCGCTCTCGACCGCGATGCGCCCACCGATCAGGTGGAGGCCGCCCGAGAACCGCAGGATCGTGGCCAGCTCGGCGGCTCGGACGGTCGTCTTGCTGACTTCGACCTTCGTGAGTTCGTCTTTGACGTCGGCGGTGAGAGCCAATCGGATTCCTAACTGTGACGGACGGCGCGGGTCACGCCGTGAAGTGGGCGGCCGGCATCATTCACGGCCCAGGTCGCGGTGCTTGGTGTTGACCGCGACGCCGGGGAAGCCCCTCAACCGGGCCGCGAGCTCTTCGGCTATCGCGACGGACCGGTGCTTCCCTCCCGTGCAGCCTATCGCGATCATCGCGTGCCGCTTGTTCTCCCGCTGGTAGCCGGCGAAGATCGGGCGCATCGCGGCGACATAGCCGGCGATGAACTCCTCCGCCCCGTCCTGCTCCAGCACGTATTCCCTGACGACCTCGTCGAGACCGGTGTGCGGGCGCAGCTCCGGGTTCCAGAAGGGGTTGGGCAGGAAGCGCGCGTCGGCCACGAGGTCGGCGTCGGGCGGAAGGCCGTACTTGAAGCCGAAGCTCATGACGGTCACCTGCACCCCCGCGGTGTCCTCCGCCGCGAAGGTCTCGGTGATGTTGGTGGCCAGCTGGTGGATGTTGAGGTCGGTCGTGTCGACGATGATGTCGCTCGCCTCGCGGATCTCGCGAAGCCGGGTGCGCTCCGCGTCGATGCCGTCGAGGATCGTGCCGTTGCCCTGCAACGGGTGCGGGCGACGCACCTGCTCGAAGCGCCGCACCAGCACGGAGTCGGACGCCTCCAAGAAGAGGACGCGCACCTTCGTGCCCTCGCGGAGACTCTGGATCATCTCCCGGAGGTCCTCGAAGAAGTTGCGCCCACGCACGTCGACGACGGCGGCGATCCGCGGCAGCCCCGACTCGGCGCGGTTGGCGAGCTCGATCAACGGCCGCAGCATCTGCGGAGGCAGGTTGTCGACGACGTACCAGTCGAGGTCTTCGAGGGCGTTCGCGACCGTGGAACGGCCCGCGCCCGACATCCCGGTGACGATCAGCACTTCCTGCTGCTCGGCGTTCGTGTCGATGTCGGTCGCCACGTGCTCTCCTTCTCTGAACTGCGTGGGACAAGCCTACCGACTGAGGGCCTCCGGGACGCGGCGCGACCGAGGAATCCGCACCGCCGCGAAAACGAGCGCGGCGCCCGCGACCCAGCCGGCGATCGCGGAGCCCGACAGGAGCACGATCAGGACGCCGCCCGCACCGCACGCGGCCGCGGCGAAGGCCCGCGGCGCGGAGACCGCTGCGTGTGGCGCAGAGCGGGTGCTCCCCCGCTCCGCCCGGCCGGCGACGGCGACGATCGCGGCGACCGCCGCCACCGCGACGACCAGCCACAGCGGGCGGGAGGCCCACCAGCCCGCGGACAGCGGCGCCGGCAGCGGCAGACCGGACGCCAGCAGCAGCCCGGCGAGCGCGATCAGCGCGAACATGTGCCACGCGTAGACGGTCATCGCGCGGCGATTGACCGCGTCCACCGCACGGGCGAGGAGGGGCCGGGTCGCCATCGTGCGCAGTCGAGGTCGCAGCAACACGAAGACGGCGAGCTGAGCCATGCCGAGCAGCGCGAGAGCGGTGGCGGGTGGATTGAGATTCGCGTACATGTCCGCCGACCACAGGCCGGCCGCCGCGCCCGTTGCGGTGAGGACGAGCGCGGCGGCGCCGAGACCGATGAGCGCCCGCCGGCCGAGCGCTTCCAGCCGTCCGGACCCCAGCCAGAAGCCGAACTGCTGCACGAGCAGCCAGACGAAGAGCAGGTTCGCGAAGCCGATCGCGGCGACGCCGGTGGACGCGCGCACCACGTCGACGGTCAGGCCGAGCACCGCGAGAGCAGCGAGGGAGGCGACGGGACGACGATCGTGCGCCTCCACCAGCAGCGGCACCGCGGCAGTGCACAGGACGTAGACGCCCAGGAACCACAGCGGTTGCGAGAGCCGGAAGCCGGCGACGGCGATGTCGTCGGCCGGCACACCCGCCAGGATCAGAGCCGAAAGCAACACCGCCGCAGCGGCGATCGCCGTCAGCGCCGGCGCCAGCAGTCTCGACAGGCGGGCGGCGAGATAGTCGCCGTACGCGGCGCCCTCCTTCCGCAGACGGGTCCACTGCCCGTACGCGGAGAACCCGCCCAGGACGAAGAACAGCGGCATGACCTGCACCAGCCAGCTCACCGCGGGGAAGAACGACCAGTGCTCCAGGGCGTTCTCGAGCACCGGGCCGCGCGGGCCGACGGAGACTCCGACCATGAGCGCGTGCAGCCCGACGACGACCGCCAGGCAGATCGCGCGCACGAGATCGACGGCGCCGTCCCGCCTGACCGGCGCGGGCCGGACGGCCGGTGCTGCCGCGGTCCGGACGGGGACAGGGGCGATGGAGATGGACATCGAGAGCTCCTTCCGCGGCCCGGCGGACCGACGATGGAAGCGTCTCGGGAGGGGGTGGCGGCTCGCGTCACACCGTGGAGCCAACCCGAACCCCTACCGGGGTACGACGGGGCGGCGCGTGACGGATCGCGCTCCCTCAGGGTCTCGGCTCGACCAGACCCGCGTCGAAGGCCAGGATGACCGCCTGCACGCGGTCGCGCAGCCCGAGCTTCGCGAACACGCGGCTCACGTGCGTCTTCACCGTCTGCTCCGCGATGAACAACTCAGCCGCGATCTCGGCGTTGGACGCCCCACTGCCGATCAACACGAGGATCTCGCGCTCACGCTCCGTGAGGTCGGCGAGACGCTGCGCCTTGTCGCTGCTGACCGGCCGCTGAGCCGCGAACCGCTCCAGCAGCCGCTTGGTCACCCGCGGCGCGAGCAGCGCCTCCCCCGCCGCGACGACGCGTACAGCGTGCACCAGGTCTGCGGGCGGCGCGTCCTTGAGCAGGAAGCCGCTCGCGCCGGCCTGCAGGGCGTCATAGACGTACTCGTCGGCGTCGAACGTGGTGAGCACCAGGACCAGCGGGCGATGCGGATCGCCTCGGCTCGGGCGCACCAACTCCCTGGTCGCGTCGATGCCGTTCATGACGGGCATCCGCACATCCATCAGCACGACGTCCGGGCGCAGCCGCCGGGCGAGTTCGACAGCTTGTGCGCCGTCCTCGGCCTGCCCGAGCACCTCGATGCCGTCCTGGGCGGCGAGGATGGCGGCGAAGCCGGCGCGCACCATCGCCTGGTCGTCGGCGACGAGGACGGTGACGCTCACCCGGTCACCTCCGCGGCCGCCGGCAGCACCGCGGTGACAGCGAACCCGTCGTCGACGGGCTCAGCGGTGAGCGTCCCGTCGAGCAGGCCGGCGCGCTCGCGCATCCCGCGGATACCGTGGCCGCCGCCGATCGGTGCCGGGGCCGACGCCGGCCGCCCGGGCGCCCTGCCGTTGCGCACCTCCACGCGCACGGCGTCGGCTGTGCGCTCGACGCGGACGTGAACCGCCGCGCCGGTCGCGTGCCGGGCGACGTTGCTCAGCGACTCCTGCACGATGCGGTAGACGGCGAGCCCGAGCACCGGGTCACGGCGGGCAGGGTCGTCCTCGCGCAGTTCCGCGTCGAGCACGACCTCCCCGC
The DNA here is from genome assembly GCF_055720965.1 of Leifsonia sp. PARNA 1/14. Lineage (NCBI taxonomy): Bacteria > Bacillati > Actinomycetota > Actinomycetes > Micrococcales > Microbacteriaceae > Leifsonia > Leifsonia sp. PARNA 1/14. Next base: position 963,963 of record NZ_JBVQSP010000001.1, on the reverse strand, counting down.
GTCGCGCCGCGTCGGCGACGAGCCCCGGGAGGTCGGAGAACCCGGGCTGCGGTGCGAGCTCCGCGCCGCCCTCGTGCCGCAGCACGCCGAGCAGCCGGCGCATCTCCCCCATCGACGTGCGCGCGGTCGCCGCGAGCTCATCGAACTCCTGGGCGGCGGCCTCCGGAAGGTCGGGGAGACGGTAGCGCGCGCTCGAGGCCTGCACCTGGATGGCGGACATGCCGTGCGCCACGACATCGTGCAGCTCGCGCGCGATGCGCGTGCGCTCCTCCGCCACCTCGCGGCGCGCGTGCTCCGACGCCGACACCTGCTGCTCGCGCACCAGCTGACGGCGGACCGCCTGCCACCTGCTCACCAGCACCGCGCCGCCGAGCACCGCGCCGGACACCGCGGCGAACACGATCAGATCAGCCGTCGCCGCCTCGGCGGACACCGGCGGCCGATGGCCGGCGATCCCCACGACGGACGCGCCCGCCACGCCGACGACCCACGCGATGAAGCCCGCACGCCAGTCGGAGCGGAGGACGACGAGCCCGAGGGTCAGCGCGAACGCGATCGTCGTCGGCACGGCGACCGGCCAGGGGCTGCCGGTCGCGGGCGACCCGGCGATCGCGAGGGCGATCACGGCTGCTGCCGATGCGCCCGCCGCCACGAGCGGGAGCACCAGGGCCAGCACCAGGGATCCGGCCAGCACGAGCGCGAGCACGAGCGAGAGGACGACAGGGATGCCGTAGAGTGAGGCGCCCAGCGCGGAGGAGAGCACCAGGAGTGCGACGGCAGCCGTGCAGGTGGCGCCCCAGAGCAGAGCGAGCGAACGGTCGAGTCGCAGTGTGGGAGCGACGGCGGTGCGGGTCATCGTGCGCCCTCCTTCTTCATCGCGCCGACCTCGACGGGCCCGGGAGCCTGCGCCGCCGAGACCGGGCCCGACGCCGCGGCGGTCGCGGCACGCCGTCGGGAGGTCACGCGCAGCAGCGTGTCGACGACGAACCCGACCGCGACGCCGACGGCGACCCCCACGAGCATCGCCAGGAACGCGTTGCCGTGCAGCCAGTGCGCGGCGAGCACTCCCACAGTAACGGAGTACAGCGCCCAGGAGACCCCCGCGATCGCGGACAGCATCAGGAACCGGGGCCGGGACATGCCTGCCGCGCCGGCCACCAGGTTGACCGCGACCCTGCCGACGGGAACGTACCGGGCCGAGAGCACCAGCACGCCGGCCCGCGCGTGGATGCCGCGCCGGGCGCGATCGAGCGCCGCCCGCAGCCGCGGCCACCGCTCGAAACGGAAGCGCTCCAGCCCCACGGTGCGCCCGACCGCGAAGGTCAGGTTGTCGCCGGCGACCGCCCCGGCCGCAGCACACGCGAGCAGCAGCGGCAGGTCGGGGTTGCCCGTGGCGACAGCGGCGGCCGCGGCCGCGATGACCACCGTCTCGCTCGGGATGGGCGGGAAGAAGGCGTCCACCAGGACGACCGCGAACACGACCAGGTACACCCAGGGCGAGGTCGCGGCGCCGGCGATGAATTCGTTGACGACATCCATGGCCCCGACGCTACGGACGGGGCGTCAACGCGCGCATCACCCCGGGGTAGCCTTCTGCCCGTACCACGGAGGTATTCCTCCACTGCCGCCGCGTCAGTCGTTGCCGGCGCCGGCGCCGTCACCGCCGCCGTCACCGTTCAGGCGTTCGTAGACGGCCGCGGCCGTCGCCGGCCCGACGCCACGCACCTCGGCGATCTGCTCCGGAGTGGCCTGGCGCAGCTGCGCCACCGATCCGAAGTGCTTGAGGAGCTCCTTCACGCGCGCCGGGCCGAGGCCGGGGATCTCGCCGAGAACCGACGTGATGTCGCGCTTGCGCCGCGCACGCTGATAGGTGATGGCGAACCGGTGCGCCTCGTCACGGATGCGCTGCACCAGGAAGAGGGCGTCGCTGTTGCGCGGCAGGATGACCGGGAAGTCGGAGTCGGGCAGCCAGATCTCCTCGAGCCGCTTGGCGATCCCGGCGAGTTGGATGCCCGTGACACCCGACTCGTCGAGCGCCCGCTGCGCCGCGGCGACCTGCGGCTGACCGCCGTCGACGATGAGCAGGTTGGGCGGGTACGAGAACTTGCGGCGTCGACGCTCCGCCGCCTCCGCGAGCTCGGCGTCCACGTCGATCTCCGGGTCGTCGCCCGCCGAGGCCGCGTCGGCGATCTCGGCGCCCTCTGCATCGACGGCGGAGGCCGAGCCCTCGGCGTCCTCCCTCAGGTACGCGAGGCGCCGCGAGATCACCTGGTAGATGGACTCGGTGTCATCGGTCGACTCCGGGATGCTGAACCGGCGGTACTGGTCTTTGCGGGGCAGGCCGTCTTCGAACACGACCATGGAGGCCACGATGTTCGTGCCGCTGAGGTGCGACACGTCGAAGCACTCCATGCGCAGTGGGGCGTCGGCCATGCCGAGCGCGTCCTGGATGTCGTTGAGCGCCTTGGATCGCGCGACGAAGTCGGAGCTGCGGCGGGTCTTGTAGAGGATGAGCGCATTCTTCGCGTTCATCTCGGCGGTCTGTGCGAGGGCGGCCTTGTCGCCGCGCTGGGCGACCCGGAGCTCCACCTTGCCGGTCGACTTGGGACCGCGGCGCACCGGACCGGCCTCGTCGGCCTCCACCCGCCTCGCCATGAGCCACTGCTCGAGCTCGCTCGCGTCCTCCGGCAACTCGGGCACGATGATCTCGCGCGGCGGGGCGTCCGCACCTTCGTAGGCATTCTGCAGGACGGTCTCGACCAGCTCGCCGAGCTCGATGTCGAGCTCCTTGTCGACGACCCAGGACCGCACGCCGCGGATGCGTCCGCCGCGCACGATGAACTGCTGCACCGCGGCGGCCAACTCGTCGTGCGCGATGCCGAACGCGTCGAGGTCGACGTTCTCCTGCAGCACGACGGCACTCTTGCCCATCGCCGCCTCGAGGGCCTGGATGGCGTCGCGGTGCCGCGCCGCGGCCTCGTAGTCGAGCGTGCTCGCGGCCTGCTTCATCTGCTCGGTGAGGGCGCGGATGTACTTGCTGTCGTTGCCGGCCATGAACGAGACGAAGTCCTCGGCCAGCTCGCGGTGATCCTCCGGACTGATGCGGCCGACGCACGGCGCGGCGCACTTGCCGATGTCACCCAGCAGACATGGCCGACCGGTCAGCTCCGCCCGGCGGTACACGCCGTCGGAGCAGCTGCGCACCGGGAAGGCCTTGAGCATCAGGTCGACCGTGTCGCGGATCGCCCAGACCTTCGTGTACGGGCCGAAGTAGCGCGCGTTCTTGAGGTTGCGGTTGCGGGTGACCATCACGCGGGGGATGCGGTCGCCCAGCGTCACGGCCAGGTACGGGTACGACTTGTCGTCGCGGAACTGGACGTTGAACGGCGGGTTGAACTCCTTGATCCAGGTGTACTCGAGCTGGAGAGCCTCGAACTCGCTCGCGACGACCGTCCACTCCACGCTGTTCGCCGTGGTGACCATGCGGCGGGTGCGCTCGTGGAGGCTGCGCAGCGGCTGGAAGTAGTTGCTGAGTCGCGCGCGGAGGTTCTTGGCCTTGCCGACGTAGAGGACGCGCCGATTCGCGTCACGGAACCGGTACACGCCCGGCTGGGTCGGGATCTCCCCCGCCTTGGGCCGGTAGCTGACCGTGTCTGCGCGGGTCGGACTCACAGGCGGCATCTTACGCGGCGCCGCGGACACGCTCGGAGCCGATGGCGCCCTCCCCCTGCAGCATTTCCTTGAGGAAGAAACCGGTGTGGCTTCCGGGGGCCTCGGCGACCTGCTCCGGCGTTCCCGTCGCGATGACCGTTCCACCGCCGGCCCCGCCCTCCGGACCCATATCGATGATCCAGTCGGCAGACTTGATGACGTCGAGGTTGTGCTCGATGACGATGACCGTGTTGCCCTTGTCGAGCAGCCCGTTCAGCACGAGCAGCAGCTTGCGCACGTCTTCGAAGTGCAGACCTGTCGTCGGCTCGTCGAGCACGTACACGCTGCGGCCGTTCGACCGCCGCTGCAGCTCCGTCGCGAGCTTGACGCGCTGCGCCTCGCCTCCCGACAGCGTCGTCGCACTCTGCCCGAGGCGCACGTAGCCGAGCCCCACGTCGACGAGCGTCTGCAGGTAGCGGTGGATCGCCGAGATCGGCCGGAAGAATTCCGCGGCCTCGCTGATCGGCATGTCGAGCACCTCGGCGATGTTCTTGCCCTTGTAGTGCACGGTGAGGGTGTCGCGGTTGTACCGCGCTCCCCCGCACACCTCGCACGCGACGTAGACGTCAGGCAGGAAGTTCATCTCGATCTTGATGGTGCCGTCGCCCGAGCACGCCTCGCAGCGCCCACCCTTGACGTTGAAGCTGAACCGGCCGGGCAGATAGCCGCGGGCCTTGGCCTCCGGCGTCTCGGAGAACAGCGTGCGGATGCGGTCGAAGACGCCTGTGTAGGTCGCCGGGTTGGACCGCGGGGTGCGGCCGATCGGCGCCTGGTCGACGTGCACGACCTTGTCGAGGTTCTCGAGGCCCGTCACGGTGCGGTGCTTGCCCGGCAGCTTGCGGGCGCCGTTGAGCTTGTTGGCGAGCACACGGTAGAGGATGTCGTTGACCAGCGACGACTTGCCGGACCCGGAGACGCCCGTGACCGCGACGAACGCACCGAGCGGGAAGTCGACCGTGACCTTCTTGAGGTTGTTCGCCTCCGCATCGACGACGCGGAGCACCCGCTTCTTGTCGATCTTCCTGCGCTTCTCGGGGATCGCGATCTCGCGTCGGCCTGCGAGGTAGTCGCCGGTGAGCGAGTCGGTGTTCGCGAGCAGGTCGTCGTAGGAGCCCGAGTGCACGACGTGACCGCCGTTGACACCCGCGCCCGGACCGATGTCGACGATCCAGTCGGCCGTGCGGATCGTGTCTTCGTCGTGCTCGACGACGATCAGCGTGTTGCCCAGGTCGCGCAGTGCGACGAGTGTGTCGATGAGACGGCGGTTGTCGCGCTGGTGGAGGCCGATGCTCGGCTCGTCGAGCACGTACAGCACGCCGGTGAGCCCGGAGCCGATCTGGGTGGCCAGGCGAATGCGCTGCGCCTCGCCTCCGGACAGGGTCGCGGCCGCACGCGCCAGATCGAGGTAGCTGAGGCCGACCTGGATCAGGAAGTCGAGTCGGATCTTGATCTCGCGCAGCACCTGCGCGCCGATCTTCTGCTCGCGCTCGGTCAGGTGCAGCTTCTCCATGAACGCCCGAGCGTCGGAGAGGCTGAGCTCGGAGGCGTCGGCGATCGACGCACCGTGCACGAGCACCGCGAGCACCTCCGGCTTCAGGCGCTTGCCCTTGCACACCGGGCACGGCACTTCGCGCAGGTATTCGGCCCACCGGGCCCGCTGGGTGTCGGTCTCGGCCTGGGCGTACTGGCGCTCGATGTAGGGCACCACGCCCTCGAACCCGGACGTGTAGGACATCTCGCGGCCGTAACGGTTCTTCCACCGCACCTTGACCTCGAAGTTGTCACCGTTCAGCACGGCCTCTGTGACGTTCGCCGGGAGCTTCTTCCACGGCGTCTTCAGCGAGAAGCCGAGGTCGCGCGCGAGGCCGTCGAGCAGCTTCTCGTAGTAGTTGAACAGGCCCTTGCCCTGCGTCGTCCACGGGATGATCACGCCCTCGGCGATGCTGAGCTCGTCGTCGCCGAGCAGCAGGTCTTCGTCGACCGACATGCGCGTGCCGAGCCCCGAGCACTCGGGGCAGGCGCCGAACGGCGCGTTGAACGAGAACGTGCGCGGCTCGATCTCCGTGAGCTGGATGGGGTGACCGTTCGGACAGGACAGCTTCTCGCTGAACGACTGCCAGGCCTCCGGCCCCTCGCGGTCGACGAAATTGACCTGCACCAGGCCGTCGGTGAGCCGCAGCGCGGTCTCGAGCGAGTCGGTGAGGCGGCTCAGGATGTCGGGGCCGGCCACGAGCCGGTCGACGACGACCGCGATGTCATGCTTGTACTGCTTCTTGAGGGTCGGCGGGTCGCTCAGCTGCACCTGCTGGCCGTCGACCAGGGCACGCGAATAGCCGCCGGCCGCGAGCTCCTTGAAGAGGTCGACGAACTCGCCCTTCTTCTGCGAGATGACCGGGCTCACCACCATGTAGCGGGTGCCGGCCTCGAGTTCCATGAGCTGATCGGCGATCTGCTGCACCGTCTGGCGCTGGATCTTCTCACCGCAGACCGGGCAGTGCGGTACGCCGATGCGCGCCCAGAGGAGTCGCATGTAGTCGTAGATCTCGGTGATCGTGCCGACGGTCGAGCGCGGATTGCGGTTGGTCGACTTCTGGTCGATGGAGACCGCGGGGCTCAGGCCCTCGATGAAATCGACGTCGGGACGGTCGACCTGGCCGAGGAACTGGCGCGCGTAGGCGGACAGCGACTCCACGTAGCGGCGCTGCCCCTCGGCGAAGATCGTGTCGAACGCGAGCGAAGACTTGCCCGACCCGGACAGGCCGGTGAAGACCACCATCGAGTCGCGCGGTATCTCGAGGTCGACGTTGTGCAGGTTGTGCACGCGCGCACCCCGCACGCTCAGGTGCGATCCCACGACCTTGCCCGGCTTGGCGAACGCCGACGCCCCACCCCTGTCGTCACTGAAGCTCACGCCGTCGAAACCCGTATCCCCGCTCATGCTCAGACTGCTCACTCGTTCCATTCTCCGCTATTCCGCCGTCGCCCCGGTGTCTGTTCGCCCACCGCGCACGCGCGCAGTGCCCCCACGGGATGGTTCGAAGCTTTGTTCGATTCTAGCGCCTCGACAACACGATTCGCGAACACGCGCGAGCGTACGCCAAACCACCGACATTCATCGCGAGCCGGTCGTCGGCACCCGCGCTCAGGCCCGTGGCCGGGCGAGGAGGATCGCCGCCAGCAGCACGACGAGCGCCACGATCGCCGCCCCGGAGACCATCGCCAGCCAGGGCGCCGCCGCGGGCCTCGCAACGAGCAGCAGCACGACCGCCGCGGCCTGCACGGGCAGCTGGATCAGGCCGAAGCGGCGCAGCGAAGGCAGCAGCACGGCGGGCTGGAACCGTGCGGACGGCGGGAGGACGAGCATCCACGCCGCCAGCAGGTGCAGGGCATGTACGGCCGCGATCAGCGCGAGCAGTCGCGGGGTCAGGGTTCCCGGCTCCAGGAGTGTCGAGAACGCCACCACCGCGATCAGCACCCAGGCCACCCGCCACCGCGGGACGACGACCGCGACGCCGGTCAGGAGGACGGCCAGCGCCGGCCACGGACCGCTCGGCGCCGCGGTCACCGCGAGCGGCACGGCGACCAGCGCGAACGCCACCCGCAGCGACCACGATGGGAGGGTGCGGCCGAGATCGGGAGCGGGGCGGTCGGGAGCCGGGCGTCCGGAGGCGGGCCTGCCCGCACCCGCCGCACTCATGGTCGCCTCCGCGGGGTCGCCAGGCGGCGCAGCACCGCGTCGCGGTCCGGCGACGACCAGACCAGCAGCTCGGCCCCCGCCGCACGCAGGCGATCCAGCCGGAGGGCGCGCTCGAGGTCGACGAGGCGGAGCGCGAGCCGCTCGCGGGCGGCGAGCTCGTCGACACTGCGCGGCGGGAGCACGTCGACCACGACGACGCGATGACCGGCCGCCCGCCAGGTGAGCGCCAGCCGGGTCGCCTGGTCGTCGAGGAACGTCGACATCACGAAGACGACGGCACCCTGCGCCAGCCGCGGCGCGCGTGCCCGCTCCGTCGCCGCACCGTGCGCCGTGGTCAGCTCGACCGCGCGCAGCACCCTGCTCAGGTGGCGCGCCCCCGCACGCGGCGGCAGCGCGCGGCGAGCGTCGGAGAGGTCGTCGAAGCCGACGCGGTCCGACGCGCCGGCGTAGGCGTCGGCCAGCGAGACCGCGGCCTCCCTGGCCAGGTCGAGGGAGGTCGCCCCCGGGCGCGGGTACGGTGCCGCCCAGCCGGCGACGGCGCCGGGCACGTCGTCCCGAGCGTCCACGACGAGTTGGATCGCGGCATCCGAGGTCGCCGTCGTCCGCCGGACATACAACTCCCCCGGTCGCTGGGCCAGGCGCGCCGTGGCCTTCCAGTCGATCCGGCGCAGGCGATCGCCCGGCCTGAATCGGTCGATGTCGCGGAACTCGCCTCCGTCGCCCGGGCGGGTCGACACGTGCCCGCCCGTCAGCCCGAGCAGCCGGGCGGGCAGCGGGAGGCTCCGCACCCGCTGCGCCTTCGGGCGCATCACGCGCTCGGCCACCGCCGGGCTGCCGGGATCGCCGACCCACGCTGCGTCCGGCCCGATCCCGCGGGCAGCGATGGACAGGATCCGCTGCGGACCGGAGTGCGACGCGGCGACCCGGAAGAGTAGCCGCCGACCGGACGCGGGGGTCACCAGTACGTCCTCCGGCTCCCGGTCGGAGCGGCGGATGCGGAGGTGGAGGCCGTCGACGCGCGCCTCCGCCTCGGCCACCGCGTCGACGAGCACGCGGCCGTCGGCTTCGTCGCCGCCGATGACGACGCTCGCGCGGGCCCCCGCGGTATCCGGCCGCGACGACCAGCCGATCACCGCCGTCATCAGCAATGGAGCTGCGACGAGGACGAGTTCGAGCCGCGACATCACGAATGCCGCGACCAGGCAGACCGCCGCGACGATCGCGGCGGCGGTGATCGCCGGACTCAGCGACCAGCGCGAGCCGCCCTCCGCCGCCTCCGGACGCTCGCGCGGCCCGGGCATGCGCGCCCGCGACCACAGCGACATCAGGGCGCCGTCTCCCGTTCGCGTGCGCCCACCGTCGGCGGTCCCGGCACGCCGGAGACGACCTCCAGCACGACCTGCGACGCGCTCACGCCGCTCGTCCACGCCTGCACGGTCAGCGTCAACCGGTGCGCGAGCACCGGCACGGCGACGCGCTTGATGTCGTCGGGGATGACGAAGTCGCGTCCCGCGAGCACCGCGAGCGCCCGAGCCACCAGCAGCAGCCCTTGCGAGCCGCGCGGCGACGCGCCAACCTCCACCGAGCGGTGCCGCCGGGTGGCCGCAGCGAGGGCGACGCAGTAGGCGGCGATGTCCGGATCGACATCCACGCGTTCGACACCGGCCTGCATCGCCAGGAGCGTCTGCGCGTCCATGACCGGTTCGACCGTCGCGACCTCGTGGCGGCGGGCGATGCGCGCGAGCAGCACCTGCGTCTCGCCGGCCGCATCCGGGTAGCCCACGCCGAGACGGACCATGAAACGGTCGAGCTGCGCCTCCGGCAGGGCGTAGGTGCCCTCCGACTCGATCGGGTTGGCGGTCGCTACGACGTGGAACGGCCGGGGCAGCGCGAAGCTCTGGCCTTCCACGGACACCTGCCCCTCGGCCATGGCCTCCAGCAGCGCGGATTGCGTCTTGGGCGACGTGCGGTTGATCTCGTCGGCGAGGAACAGCCCCGTGAACACCGGCCCCGGACGGAACTCGAACTCCGCGGTCGACGGCACGTAGACGAACGAACCGGTGATGTCGGACGGCAGGAGGTCGGGTGTGCACTGCAGCCGGCGGAAGTCGAGCCCGACCGCGCTCGCGATGCTCCGGGCGGCGAGGGTCTTGCCGAGACCGGGAACGTCCTCGAACAGCACGTGACCGCCCGCGAGCACGGCGGCCAGAGCGATCTGCAGCGGCTCGCGCATCCCGACGACCACGCTCTCGACCCGCGCGAGGGCCTCCGCGCCGAGGCGGGAGACCTCCTCGACCGAGAGCGGAGCGAGGGTGTCGGCGGTGCCGGCAGCGCTACCGGGGGACGTGGCGGGATCGGGGGTCATGCGGCTCCAGACGTGTCGGAGGTGGGCGAGGAGGTCGACGGGTCGGTGACCTGCCGGTCGGCTTGGGCGAGCGCCTCCAGCCGGGAGAGCGACGCGGCGAAGTCGCGGGGGCGGGGTGCGGCGGCACTCCCCTTGCGCAGCATGGCGGCGGTGTCGTCGCCGAGGAGGGCGACGACCTCGGCGGCGGATGACGGATCGTCCAGCTGGACGCCCTGCCGGTCGAGGACTTCTGCCGCGAGCCCGCGCAGCCGGCGGACCGCCTCCGGCGACACCCGCCCCCCGCGCGCTCCCAGCGACCAGCCCAGCTGGACGACGTCCCGGCGCGCGCCGGGACGCGGCTGCGGAGACGGCACCCTCCAGGTCACGTCGGCCTGGTCGCCGAGCAGCGACAGGACGGCGCAGAGTGCGAAGACGACGGCGCCGAGCCCGGCCGCGTGCGGCGCGTCCATCCCGAAGAACCACGCCGCCGTGCCGACGATCGCCCCGGCGAGCAGGCACCCGACGGCTCGTCTGGTCATGCGTGCCCGCGTCATCGGGCGGAACCGCCCGTCGCGCTCACGCGGGCTCCCACGCCCTCTCGCCAAGACGCGCGCAACGCCTCGATGGCCGCTCGCGCCCTGTCGACGTCGGCCGCGGTCACCGGTGCGTCGCTGAACCGCGCGCGCAGATAGAGGTCGAGAAGATCGCGGGCGGCCACCCGGTCGGATGCGACACGCGCCACCACCCGGCCGACGAACTCCCCCGGCGTCTCGGCCGGCATGCGGTGGACGCCACTGTCGGCCGCTCCCTCCTCCAGGCCCAGCCAGGCACGCTCGATGGCATCGCGCGGCTCCCTGCCCTCGCCGAGGAGGTCGAGCGCGCGGTCGAGCCCGCGCCGCACCTGCTCAGGTCGGGGCTGCTCGGGCGGATCGGGAGCGATCGCGCCGTCCGTCGATCCGGCGACCTCCCCGCGGACGCCGGGGAACTCGGGCCGGAGCCGGCGGCGCAGATACCGCCAGAGCAGAGCGACGACGACGACGACAGCGATGATCACCAGCGCGTAGGTCACCCAGGTCAGGTCGATCCGCGTCTCGTGTGCGATGTCCTGAGGCGCGGGCGTTCCCGTCGCGTGCTGCTCCTCATCCGGCCGCGGCTGGAGGTTCGAGGCCGGAGGCGTGAAGCGCAGCCCCGTGAAGGCGGGCGCGCCTTGGAACGCCAGGGCGACGCCCGACAGCGCCAGCAGCACAGCGGCAGCTGCGACGATCCACCGCCGCTGCCGCGTTCGCGTCACCTTCGAGCCCACTCTGCCACCGTAGCGCCACTGCGGCCGGTGCGCGCCGAGCACTGCAGAGGCTGCGCACCCCGACCAGGCTCAGCCCAGGTGGCCGGCCTTCTCCATCTGCCGCAGGTCGCGCTTGAGGTCGGAGAGCTCGTCGCGCAACCGCGCCGCCAGCTCGAACTTCAACTCGCCCGCTGCCGCGAGCATCTGGCCGTTGAGGTCGGCGATCAGGCCCTCCAGCTCGGCGGCGCCCTGCGCCGCGATGCCGCCATTGCGCAGGTTCGGGGTGGGGCTCTTGCGCCGCTGTTCGCGGCCGGCGAGGATGCGTGCCGTGTCGGCCTCCTCGCGAGCGAGCACGTCGGTGATGTCGGCGATGCGCTTGCGCAGCGGCTGGGGGTCGATGCCGTTCGCCCGGTTGTACTCGATCTGCAGCTCGCGACGTCGGTCGGTCTCCTCGATGGCGTTCTTCATCGAGTCGGTCAGGACGTCGGCGTACATGTGCACCTCGCCCGACACGTTTCGGGCAGCACGGCCGATCGTCTGGATGAGCGACGTCGACGACCGCAGGAATCCCTCCTTGTCGGCGTCGAGGATCGCGACGAGCGAGACCTCGGGGAGGTCGAGCCCCTCACGCAGCAGGTTGATGCCCACGAGCACGTCGTAGACGCCGGCACGCAGTTCGGTGAGGAGCTCGACGCGGCGCAGGGTGTCGACGTCCGAGTGGAGGTAGCGGACCTTCACGCCGGCCTCGGCGAGGAAGTCGGTGAGCTCCTCGGCCATCTTCTTGGTCAGCGTGGTGACGAGGATGCGCTCGTCACGCTCGACGCGCACCCGGATCTCCTCGAGCAGGTCGTCGATCTGGCCCTTCGTCGGCTTGACCACGATCTGCGGATCGACCAGGCCCGTCGGGCGGATGATCTGCTCGACCACGCCGTCCGCGACGCCCATCTCGTACTGACCGGGCGTCGCCGAGAGATACACGGTCTGGCCCACACGGTCTTTGAACTCGTTCCAGCGCAGTGGTCGGTTGTCGAGGGCGCTGGGAAGCCGGAAGCCGTGCTCGACCAGTGTGCGCTTGCGGGAGGCGTCGCCCTCGTACATCGCGCCGATCTGTGGAACGGTCACGTGCGACTCGTCGATCACGACCAGGAAGTCGTCGGGGAAATAGTCGAGCAGGCAGTTCGGCGCCTCGCCCGGCAGCCGGCCGTCGATGTGCCGCGAGTAGTTCTCGATGCCGGAGCAGAATCCGATCTGCTCCATCATCTCGAGGTCGAACTGGGTGCGCATGCGCAGCCGCTGGGCCTCGAGCAGCTTGCCCTCGCGCTCCAGCTCCTGCAGGCGCTCGCGGAGCTCCTCCTGGATGGTGCCGATCGCGCGCTGCATGGTCGCCGGGCTGGCCGCGTAGTGCGTCGCCGGGAAGACCGAGACCGCGTCCATCTTCTGCAGCACCTCGCCGGTCAGCGGGTGCAGCGAGTACAGGGCCTCGATCTCGTCGCCGAACAGCTCGACGCGCACGGCGTGCTCCTCGTACATCGGGATGATCTCGATCGTGTCGCCGCGCACGCGGAACTTGCCGCGCGAGAAGTCGACGTCGTTGCGCTCGTATTGCATCGCGACGAAGCGACGGATGAGCGCGTCGCGGCCGACGTTCTGGCCGACCTGGAGGGCGACCATCGCCTCCAGGTACTCCTCGGCCGCGCCGAGACCGTAGATGCAGGAGACGGTGGAGACCACGACGACGTCGCGGCGGCTGAGCAGCGAGTTCGTGGTGGAGTGACGCAGGCGCTCGACCTCGGCGTTGACCGAGGAGTCCTTCTCGATGAAGGTGTCTGTCTGCGGCACGTAGGCCTCGGGCTGGTAGTAGTCGTAATACGAGACGAAGTACTCGACCGCGTTGTTGGGAAGCAGCTCCCGGAACTCGTTGGCGAGCTGCGCGGCGAGTGTCTTGTTGTGCGCGAGCACGAGCGTCGGTCGCTGCACCTGCTCGACCAGCCACGCGGTCGTCGCCGACTTTCCGGTGCCGGTCGCACCGAGCAGGACGACATCGGTCTCTCCCGCGTTGATACGGCCGGCGAGCTCGGCGATCGCCTTGGGCTGGTCGCCGCTCGGCGCGTACTCGCTGACGACCTCGAACGGACGGACGAGACGGGTGGCTTGCATGACTCCAGTCTAGGAACGACCACCGACATCGCGGCCCGCTCTCGCTGAGAGCGGAACCGCTCCGGCCGCATCAGGAGCGCAGGCCCTCCCAGAGCTCGTCGACCTGCTCGAGCGTCTGCGCCAGACTGCCGTCGGTGTCGATCACGACGTCGGCCACGGCCAGGCGCTCCTCGTCGGACGCCTGCGAGCCGATGCGGCGCTCTGCCTCCTCTGGCGCCATCCCGCGCAGCCGGACGAGCCGATCGGCCCGGGTAGCGGCCGACGCGTGTGCGACGACCACGAGATCGAACGGGTACTCGTTCGCCGACTCCACCAGCAGCGGGACGTCGTAGACGACGATCGCTGCGGGATCCGCCGCCGCCGCCGCATCGAACCGCGCGGTGGAGGCCGCCAGCACCGCAGGATGCGTGATGCCGTTGAGTTTCCGGAGCGCCTCCGCGTCGCCGAAGACGATGGCGCCGAGCGCCGGCCGGTCGAGGTTGCCATCGGCGGCGATGACGCCGTCGCCGAAAGTGCGCGCGATTTCGGCGAGGGCCGGGGTGCCCGGTTCGACGACTTCGCGTGCGATGCGGTCGGCGTCGACGACGACGGCACCGAGCTCGGCGAGACGGGAGGCGATGGTCGATTTGCCGGAGGCGATCCCGCCGGTGAGTCCGATCAGCTGCACGGCAACCAGCCTATCCGCCCTCGAACACGCCGAGGGAGGCTGCGCTTAACGCCGGAACGGCCGGCCCCGAAGGACCGGCCGCTCGCGGATGAGACGTGTCTCAGTTGTTGGAGCTGAGCTTCTCGCGCAGCGCCGCGAGGGACTCGTCGTCGGCGAGAGTGCCGCCCGAGCCCGTCTCGCTGGAGTACGACGAGGAACCGCTGTCGGCGGCCGCCTCCTCGATGCCCTTGGCGACCTGGCGCTTGTGAGCCTCCCAGCGGGCCTGAGCCGCAGCGTACTGCTGCTCCCACTCGTCGCGCTGGGTGTCGAAGCCTTCCTTCCACTCGTTGGTCTCCGGGTCGAAGCCCTCGGGGTACTTGTAGTTCCCCTGGTCGTCGTACTCGGTGACCATGCCGTAGAGGGCCGGGTCGAACTCGGTGCCTTCGGGGTCGACGCCCTCGTTCGCCTGCTTGAGGCTGAGCGAGATGCGGCGGCGCTCCAGGTCGATGTCGATGACCTTGACGAAGACCTCTTCGCCGACCGACACGACCTGCTCGGCGAGCTCGACGTGCTTGCCGGAGAGCTCGGAGATGTGCACCAGGCCCTCGATGCCGTCTGCGACGCGCACGAACGCACCGAACGGAACCAGCTTCGTGACCTTGCCCGGAGCGACCTGACCGATCGCGTGGGTGCGGGCGAAGACCTGCCACGGGTCCTCCTGGGTCGCCTTGAGCGACAGCGAGACGCGCTCGCGGTCCAGGTCGACCTCGAGGATCTCGACGGTGACCTCCTGGCCGACCTCGACGACCTCGGAAGCGTGCTCGATGTGCTTCCAGGACAGCTCGGAGACGTGCACGAGGCCGTCCACGCCGCCCAGGTCGACGAACGCGCCGAAGTTGACGATCGAGGAGACGACACCCTTGCGGACCTGACCCTTGTGCAGGTTGTTCAGGAACGTGGTGCGGGACTCCGACTGGGTCTGCTCCAGCAGTGCGCGACGCGACAGGACCACGTTGTTGCGGTTCTTGTCGAGCTCGAGGATCTTGGCCTCGATCTCCTGGCCCAGGTACGGGGTTAGGTCGCGGACGCGGCGCAGCTCGATGAGCGACGCCGGCAGGAAGCCGCGCAGGCCGATGTCGACGATCAGGCCGCCCTTGACGACCTCGATGACCGTACCGGTGACGACACCGTCGGCCTCCTTGATCTTCTCGACATCGCCCCAGGCGCGCTCGTACTGCGCACGCTTCTTGGACAGGATGAGGCGACCCTCTTTGTCCTCCTTCTGGAGAACGAGCGCCTCGACGGTGTCGCCGACCTCGACGACCTCGCTGGGGTCGACGTCGTGCTTGATGGAAAGCTCGCGGGAGGGGATGACACCCTCGGTCTTGTAGCCGACGTCGAGGAGGACCTCGTCGCGGTCGATCTTGACGACGGTGCCCTCGATGAGGTCTCCGTCGTTGAAGAACTTCAGCGTCTTTTCGACCGCGGCAAGAAAGTCTTCAGCAGACCCGATGTCGTTGACGGCGACCTGCTTCGGTGCCTTGTCGGTCGTTGCGGTTGTCATGTAGTGGATGCTCCGTAATGGACATAAATCAGGCCGAGCGCGAACCTCTGTGGGTGTCTTCCGCGAACGGCAGGCGGATGTGGATGTCACACAAGTGACGGTCTAGTCTACCGACTGCGTTACGGATGCAGCAACTCGCGCCGGGCGACGATGTCGCGAAGCGCCGGCTCGAGCTCCGGATACTCGAACGCGAAGCCTGCGGCGAGCAGTCGCTCGGGGACCACCCAGCGGCTCTTCAGCACCAGTTCGGTCTCCGTGCGGATGACAGCCGACCCGAGCTCGAGCATCCACCGCGTCGCCGGGAGGCCGACGGGCGCGCCGAGCACGCGACGCAGGGTCGCCATCATCGTGCGATTGTCTACCGGGTTCGGGGACGCGATGTTCATCGGGCCGTCGAGGTCCGCCGAGCGGAGGAACTCGATCGCACCGAGGACGTCGCGGAGGTGCACCCAGCTGAACCGCTGCCGTCCGCCGCGGGCGCGGAACTCGTGGAACGTGCCCGCGTTGCGGCGCGCGGTCGTCGCGAACCAGCGGCCGTCGAGCTGCGGACCGCCGAGCCCGAAGCGGGCGAGCCGGATGAGCGGCACCAGCGCGGAGCCGTCGCCGAGCACGATCGCCATCCGCAGCGCCACCCGTCGGGTGCCCGGGAGCTCCCCCTCGAAGAACTCGGCCTCCCACGCCCGCGCGACGTTCACCGAGAACCCGGCGCCGAGCTCGCCTGTGGACTCGGTCATCGGCCGGTCCTCCGCGTGGCGGTAGATGGTCGCGGTGGAGGCGTTGAACCACACCGGAGGCGGCGCGTCGGAGGCGGCGACGGCCTCCCGGAGCGCCCGGGTCGTCTGCAGCCGCGAACGGAAGATCTCGGCGCGGTTCGCGTCGCCGTAGCGGCAGTTGACGCTCTTGCCTGCGAGGTTGATGAGCACGTCGGCACCGGTGACGACCTGCCGCAGTGCGGCGGGGTCGTCCCAGCGCGCGTCGGCTCCGTCGCGCCCGACGAGCAGCACGGTCGCCCCGGCGGCGCGATAGTGCTCTGCCAGATACCGTCCGATGAAACCGGACGCACCGGCGATGACGATGCGCTCGCTCACTCACTCCCCCGCGTGATCCGGTAGCGGAAGGCGCCCGCGTACTGGTACACCCTACCGATCACGGGCACCCGGACGACGATGGAGACCAGCTGGGCGTCTTGCACGTCGTCGTACCGTTCGGTCAGCGCGACGACCGGCGCGAGCGGCCCCGGGATGACCAGCCGCCGCCTCCCGGCCCGCACCGCGACAGGGCGCGACACCAGCCTCAGAGCGCCGTCGACCACTCGCGCGGTGAACCACCCCTCCACCAGCGGGGGCGATCCGAGCCGGTCGACGACCAGGCCGCCGTCGACGCCGATCTCGTCGCGCATCTCGCGCGGGCGCCCGTGAAGCTCGAACCTCCGCACGGCGCGGACGGCCGGACCGCCGTCGGCCGAGGTGACCGGCACGTTCTGCACAGTGAAAGGGACGTCGTGTTGCCACACCGGGAACATCACGTGCGCCCTCCCCAACGGCGCGAGCGCCGGCCAGAGCCAGCGCCGCGGAGTGCCGACACTGTCGAACACTCCGCGGCCCCGGCCGGTCGATCCGGCCGGGATGGCGTCGAAGTAGGCGCGCAGCCGCGGATGGAGCTCGTCGAACGCCGGGCCCAGTACGGCCCGGTACGGGGAGGTCATCGCGGCTGCGCGCCCTTCTGCGTGGAGGTCGCTCAGTCGAGCAGCGCCGACTTCAGCGTGTCGAGGCCGACGCCGCCGATGTCGAGAGCCTTCTTGTGGAACGCCTTGATGTCGAACGAGGCTCCCTCGCGACGCGCGTACTCGTCGCGCAGCTGCTCCCAGATGCGCTGACCGATCTTGTACGACGGCGCCTGGCCCGGCCAGCCGAGGTAGCGGTTGACCTCGAAGCGCACGAAGCCCTCGTTCATGTTGACGTTCTCGCCGAGGAAGCCGAACGCGTAGTCGCCGGTCCACGGGCCGGACCCGTCGGGCAGCTGCTTCTCGAGGTGCACGCCGATGTCGAGCACCACACGGGCCGCGCGCATGCGCTGGCCGTCGAGCATCCCGAGGCGATCGGCCGGGTCGTCGAGGTAACCCAGCTGCTCCATCAGACGCTCGGCGTAGAGCGCCCAGCCCTCGGCATGACCCGACGTGCCCGCAATGCGACGCCACGAGTTCAGCTGCGCCTTGTTGTACGTCGCCTGAGCGATCTGGAGGTGGTGGCCGGGAACCCCCTCGTGGTACACGGTCGTCAGCTCGCGCCAGGTGTCGAACTCGGTGACGCCCTCGGGGACGCTCCACCACATGCGACCGGCGCGGGCGAAGTCGTCGCTCGGGCCGGTGTAGTAGATGCCGCCCTCCTGTGTGGGCGCGATCATGCACTCGAGGCGGCGGATCTCGACCGGGATGTCGAAGTGGGAACGGCCGAGCTCTTCGATCGCGCGATCGCTGGTCTCCTGCATCCACTTCTGGAGGGCGTCGGTGCCGTGCAGCTTGCGGGAGGCGTCGCCGTCGAGGAACGCGATCGCCTCGCGCACCGAAGCGCCCGGCTTGATCTCGTTCGCGATCGACTCCTGCTCGGCGACCATGCGCGCGAGCTCCTCGATGCCCCACTCGTACGTCTCGTCGAGGTCGACCGTGGCGCCGAGGAAGTCGCGGGACGCGAGCGCGTAGAGCTCGCGGCCGACGGCGTCCTTCTCGGGCGCATGGGACGCGAGCTCGTCGTGCAGGAACGAGGCGAGCTTCGCGTACGCCGCGGCGGACTCGGCCGCGCCCGACGCGAGGTCGGACTTCAGCGACTCCGGCAGCTCCGCCCCTCCGGCGTTCGCCGAGCCGGTGAACTCGAAGAAGAAGCCGCTGTCGGCGACCTGCTTATTCGCCTGGGCGAGCACCTCCCGCACCTGGCGGATCGCGGGCACGTTGCCCGCGGCGATTCCGCTGCGGAGCGTCTCGATGTAGCCGTCCATCGCGGCGGGGAGATTGTGGAGCCGCTTCGCGACGTTCGCCCAGTCGTCCTCAGTGTCGGTGGGGACGAGGTCGAAGATGTCGCGCAGCTCCTGCGCGGGGGATGCGATCACGTTGAGGTCGCGCTGGTCGAAACCGGCCTCGTGCTTCTCGATCGTGAGCTCGAGCTCGCGGGAGAGGTCCATCTTGGTGACGCGGTCGATGTCGTCGACCGGCTCCGCCTGACGGATCTTCGCGAGGGTCTCCCGCACCGCTGCGACGGATTGCTCGGCTCCCGCCGGCGAATAGTCGGAGTACTCGCCCTCACGGCCGGGGCGGCCGAGCCAGACGTGGTACTCGGGATGGAGCTCCAACTGGGTGTCGACCCACTCGTCTGCGATCGTGTCGATCGGAGTGGGTTCGCGCTTCTCTGCGTTCGTCATGATCCGACCCTATCGAGGCCCCGAACGCCTCGGCAGGGCAGGCGCGGAATTGTGGATAAGACGCCGCGCAATCCGCCCTGTGCGGACGTCGCGCGAGCCCATCGTCAGTGGGCGGCGGCGTCCCAGTTGGCGCCGCGGCCGATCTGCACGTCGAGGGGCACGCGGAGGTCGGCGGCGCCCGCCATGCGGGTGCGCACGATCGCCTCGAGCGCGTCCCACTCGCCGGGGGCGACCTCGAAGATGAGCTCGTCGTGGACCTGCAGCAGCATCCGCGACTGCAGGCGGCCGTCGATCAAGTCGCCGGCGATCCCGAGCATCGCGATCTTCATGATGTCGGCGGCCGAGCCCTGGATGGGAGCGTTGAGCGCCTGGCGCTCCGCGTTCTCCCGGAGCACCCGGTTGGTGCTGGTCAGGTCGGCGAACGGCCTGCGGCGGCCGAAGATCGTCTCGGTATAGCCGTCGACCCTGGCGATCTCGACGACGCTGCGCAGGTAGTCGCGCACCGCACCGAAACGCTCGAAGTAACCGGCCATGAGGTCGCGCGCCTCTTTGGTCTCGATGCGCAGCTGCTTGGAGAGGCCGAACGGGCTGAGACCGTAGGCGAGGCCGTACGACATCGCCTTGACCTTCGTGCGCATGAGCGGCGTGACTTCTTCCGGCGCCACCGAGAACACGCGCGCACCGACGAACCGGTGGAGGTCCTCTCCCGCATTGAACGCCTCGATGAGGCCCGGGTCTTCGGAGAGGTGCGCCATGATCCGCATCTCGATCTGCGAGTAGTCCGCCGTCAGCAGCGTCTCGTACTCCTCCGCGCTGCGGAACGCCGAGCGGATCTCGCGTCCCTCCTCGGTGCGGATCGGGATGTTCTGGAGGTTGGGGTCGTTCGATGAGATGCGGCCGGTGCTGGTGCCGGTCTGGTCGTACGTCGTGTGGATGCGGTCATCGGAGGTGATGGACCGCTCCAGCGTTTCGACGATCTGCTTGAGCTTGGTCGCGTCGCGGTGCTGCAGCAGCAGGTCGAGGAACGGATGCGGGTTGCTCTCCTGGAGGTCGGCGAGCGACTGCGCGTCGGTCGAGTAGCCCGTCTTGGTCGAGCGCGTCTTCGGCATCCCGAGCTCGTCGAAGAGCACCTGCTGCAACTGCTTGGGCGATCCCAGGTTGAGTTCGTGGCCGACCTCGGCGTAGGCACGGGCGGCGTAGTCGTTCGCCTTGTCGGTGAGCTCGCCGCGCAAACGGCTCAGCACCGCCGTGTCGATCGAGACACCGGTCAGCTCCATCTCGGCCAGCACGGCGACCAGCGGAAGCTCGATCTCGTCGAGAACCCGGCGGGTGCCCTCGTCGAGCGCGATCATCTGGCCCTCGGCGACACGGCGGATGTACCAGGCCTCCGTCGCGGGGCTGACCGCGTCGTTGATGGGCACCAGCTGGTTGGGGTCGGAGACCGGCAGGGTCTCCCCCAGCACTTCGTACACCTGCTCGGCCAGGGACTGCGGTGCGGCGCCCGGCTTGACGAGCCAGGAGGCGATGCGCGTGTCGAACGCGAGGCCGTCGACGATGAAGCCGGCACGGCTCAGTGCCTTGAACTGCGGCTTGGCGTGGAAGAAGAACTTGGGAGCACTGCTCGCGATCCACTCCTCCAGCGCCTCGTAGTCGCGGCGGCCCGCTGCCCACGGAACATAGACGGTGTCGTCGGCGGCGGCCAGGCCGAAGCCCGTGATGCCGGCAGGGCCGGTCTCCAGCTGCACCGCGACCGCCTGCCCGTCGGCGGACGCCTTCGACAGCCAGTTGGCGAGCTCTTCGTCGACCAGCGTGCGCACCACGGGAGCACTCACAGCCCCGGCGTCGCCGTGCTCGAGGTTGCTCGCCGCGCCGTCGAGCAGGCCCTCCTCGGCGGCGGCCTTCATGAGACGGTCGAGCAGCGTCTTGAACTGCAGGCGCGCGAAGATGTCACGCACGGCGTTCTCGTTCAGCGGCTTGCGCTCGAGGTCGGCCGGGGTGACATCGAGCTCCACGTCGTCGAGCAGCTTGTTGAGCCGGCGGTTGCGGAGCGCATTCTCTTTCTGATCCCGCAGGTTCTGCCCCACGACGCCCTTGATCTCGTCGGCGTGCGCGACGATGTTCTCGACCGTGCCGTACTGCTGCACCCACTTGACCGCGGTCTTCTCGCCGACCTTGTCGATGCCGATGAGGTTGTCGCTGGTCTCGCCGACTAGGGCCGCGATCTCGGGGTACTGGTGCGGCTCGACGCCGTAGCGCTCGCGCACCGCCGCAGGGTCGTAGACCTTGAGCTCGGAGACGCCGCGTACGTTCGGGTAGAGCAGCGTCACGTCGTCGTTGACGAGCTGGAGGGTGTCGCGGTCGCCGGAGACCAGCAGGACGCGGTAGCCCTGCTCCTTGCCCTGGCGGGCGAGCGTCGCGAGGACGTCGTCGGCCTCGAAGTCCTCCTTGGCGATCGTGGTGATGTTCATGGCGTGGAGGGCCTCCTGCAGCAGCGGGATCTGCCCGACGAACTCGGACGGGGTCTCGCTGCGGGTGCCCTTGTACTCCGGGTACTCGCGCGTGCGGAACGAATAGCGCGAGATGTCGAAGGCCACCGCGATGTGCGTCGGACGCTGCTGCTGGAGCAGGTTGATCAGCATCGCGATGAAGCCGTGGATGCCGTTCGTGTGCTGCCCCTCGCGGTTGACGAAGCTGTCGACCGGCAACGCGTAGAAGGCCCGGAATGCCAGCGAATGGCCGTCGATGACGAGAAGGGTAGGCTTTTCGGAGTCTGACACCAGGTAAGCCTACAAGGGCCCGGTGACACTCCCAGACGACCGCCCACCACCACACCGACGACCCGGAAGAGGCCGCAGATGACCGAGGACGCGCTGGCGTATGTGAAGCAGCGGGGCCTCGGCGCCCTGGCCGACAAGATGGGCATCGAGATCGTCGAGTTCACGATCGAGAGGGCCGTGGCGCGGATGCCCGTGCTCGGCAACACGCAGCCGGCCGACCTCCTTCACGGGGGCGCGTACGTCGTGCTCGGCGAGTCCCTCGGGTCGATGTCGGCGAACCTCTACGCCGGCGAGGGACGCCTCGCCGTCGGCATCGAGATCAACGCCTCGCACACCCGCGCGGCGACGGAGGGCTACGTGACCGGAGTCTGCACTCCCATCCACCTCGGCCGCACCCTCACGACGCACGAGATCGCCGTCACCGACGACCGAGGCCGCCGCTGCTCGACCATCCGCATCACGAACCTGATCAAGGACCTGTAGAGCACGGATTTGCCGCAAATGGTGCGTTAGAGGCGCTCTATCGCGACATTCGCCGCAAATCTTGAGTTACTTCTTGGGGGCGAGCTGCTCGATGATCGCCTGGGCGACGTCGTGCATGGTGAGGCGGCGGTCCATCGACGCCTTCTGGATCCAGCGGAACGCGTCCGGCTCGCTGAGGCCCATCTTCTCGTTGAGGAGGCCCTTGGCACGGTCGACCAGCTTGCGGGTCTCGAAGCGCTGCACCATGTCGGAGACCTCGGCCTCCAGCGCGATGATCTGCTGGTAACGGGCGAGGGCGATCTCGATCGCCGGCAGGAGGTCGTTGGGGGTGAACGGCTTGACGACGTAGGCCAGCGCACCGGCTTCGGTCGCGCGCTCGACGAGTTCTTTCTGGCTGAACGCGGTCAGCAGAACGACGGGCGCGATGTGGTTCTTGGAGAGGCGCTCGGCCGCGGAGATGCCGTCGAGCTGCGGCATTTTGACGTCCATGACGACCAGATCGGGGCGCAGCTCGGTCGCGAGAGCGACAGCGGTCTCACCGTCTCCGGCCTCGCCGACCACCTCGAAACCGTTGTCTCGCAGAGTCTCGACGATGTCGAGCCGGATGAGCGACTCGTCCTCCGCGACGACGACTCGGCGGGGTGCGGTGGGGGTGGTCTCCTGGTCAGTCACGGGTAAAAGCCTACGGTATTGTTCAGGTGTTGTTGTGCGCCGCTGTGGCGGAATGGCAGACGCGGAGCACTCAAAATGCTTTGTCCGGAAGGGCGTGTGGGTTCGAGTCCCACCAGCGGCACAACGGTTGATGGGCGCGAACGCACGTCTGCAGGCGCCCTAGATGCGGGCGCCGACCACGGCCTGGGCGAAGCGTCGGACGCGGTCGCCGAGGCCCGCGATCTGATCCTCGACGACCCGGTCTGCGTCGAAGCCGACGTAGTGCGGCGGAGGGGTGCGGCGCACGTTCTCCGTGCACTCGAACGACCCGCATACGAGCGCGCCGACGCTGTCGCCCCTGCGGCCCGCGTCCCCCGCCCGCCGGGCAGACCAGAAGTAGACGTCGCGCACCAGGTGCACGTCTTGGCACCAGCCGCACATCGTGGGCATGTGCGAGCGCATAGAGGCCTCGGACGCCCGGAGAACGATCCCGACCGCCCCGGTGCCGGTCGGGATGACCACGTAGCCGCGCTGCGGCAGGCGCGGGTCGCGCCAGCCGAGGTACTCCCGGCGCGCCCAGTCGACCTCGTGCAGCCCGGGCGGCAGCGGAAGCTCGGCGGCGTCGGCACGCGAGCAGTTCACGAACGACTCGCGGATCTCCTGCGGGCTCAGGCTCTCCATGTGCACCTCCTGCGTTCCATGCTTGCACAGAAGCGCTCGAGCGCCTCCCGGCCCGCGGGCTTGACCTTGACCCAGGGGGCACGGCTTAGCCTCGCGGCATGAGCACACTCGCCAGCATCACCGATGCCTCGTTCGCTTCCGACGTCCTCGACGCGGAGGGCACCACCCTCGTCGAGTTCTGGGCGCCCTGGTGCGGACCCTGTCGCGCCGTCACGCCGATCCTGGAGCGCATCGCCGAGGAGCACCCCGACGGCATCCGCATCCTGCGCATCAACGCGGACGAGAACCCGCAATCGTCCGCGCGGTATCACGCGCTGTCGCTGCCGATGATGAAGGTGTTCCAGAACGGGGAGGTCGTCAAGACCATCGTGGGGGCCAAGCCGAAGCCCGCGATGGAGTTCGAGCTGGCCGGCCTCCTGGACTGACGCGCGTCGCGACCCGTCTCAGGTGAGGTGGTCGAAAGCCCCGCTGACCCAGCCGATGTAGCGCTCGGCCGAACGGAGGACGGCCTCCCGCGCGTCGACCGGCACGACGTTGCCGAGATTGCCGTACATGCGGTCGAACGGCCGGTCGCACACCAGGTCGGCGACGCGCCTGACCACGGCGGCCGAGAGCGGGATGTCGTTCGGGAAGCTGCGCTGGAAGGTCACCCACTTCTGCGACGGTCCCGGGAAGACGGTGTCGCCGCTGAGGACGACGCCGCGGTCCCAGTGCACGACCGCGCTGCCCGGGAAGTGCCCGCCGATCGTGCGCAGCACCACGCCGGGGAGCACCTCCTCCTCGCCGCTCCACTCCTGGATGGCCGGGTCCTCCCGCTGCACCCAGTGCCGGTCGGCGGCATTGACGAGCACCGGGACGCCGCCGAGCATGCGCGACCAGGAGGTCTGCGCTCCGAACATGTGCGGGTGGCTCGTGGCGATCAGGGCCGCGCCGCCGAGATCCTGAACCGCGGTGGCCGCAGCCTCGTCGACGTAGCCTGTGGGATCCCAGAGCAGGTTGCCGTCGGGGGTGCAGAGCAGCATGGCCCGCTGGCCGATCCCCACTCTCGGCTCGCTGCTCAGCCCGTACAGGTCGGGCTCGAGCTGCGTCACGACGACCCGTTCGCCCTCCCGCTGCAGCCGTTGGAGGGTGGTCCAGCGCTGTCCGGTCGGCGGCACGTACTGCCGTTCGTCCTCGCAGATCGGGCACGACGGCGGCGGTGCCTCCCCGTCCGCGGTCTCGAGGGGTGTCGTCTCCACGGCGCACGTCGCGCACAACCAGTCGGCCATGCGCGCCACGCTACCCGCCGCGTGCGTGCGGCCGCACGCGTCTAGCCGAACAGGCCTGCGCCCATTAGCGTGTGCGCATGGCGAATCAACCCGTGCTCTTCATCCACGGCCTCTGGCTGCACGCCAGCAGCTGGCAGCCCTGGATCGACCTCTTCACGGCGGAGGGCTACGCCCCCGTCGCTCCCCTGTGGCCCGGCGAGAAGGACACCGTGGCCGACACCCGTGCCCATCCGGACGATGTCGCGAACTACGGCATAGACGAGGTGACCGCGCATTTCGCGCAGATCATCGAGGCCATGGAGACGCCTCCGGTGATCATCGGGCACTCGTTCGGCGGCCTCGTCACCGAGAAGCTGATCGGGCAGGGCTACGGCAACGCCGGGGTCGCGATCGATCCGGCGCAGATCAAGGGCGTGCTGCCGCTGCCGTTCCGGCAGCTCAAGTCGTCGTTCCCGGTTCTCGGGAACCCGGCCAACATCCACAAGCCGGTCGCCCTCACCGAGGAGCAGTTCAGCTTCGGCTTCGCCAACCAGCTCACCGACGACGAGACGAAGGAGCTGTTCGACCGCTGGACCGTCCCCTCCACCGTCCGCCCGATCTTCCAGGCCGCGTCGGCCAACTTCAGCGTGCACTCGCAGGCCGCCGTCGACACGAAGAACGAGGACCGCGGTCCGCTGCTGCTCATCGCGGGCGGCGAGGACAACACGGTGCCCGAGGTGACCACGGACGCGACGCTGAAGCTGTACCGCGCCTCCAACGCCGTCACTGAGCTGATCACCTTCAAGGACCGCGGCCACTCGCTCGTGATCGATCACGGCTGGCGCGACGTCGCGACCGAGGTCCTCGTCTGGCTGGGCCAGCAGGGGCTCGAGGACTGACCGGAGGCGCCGGAGCCGCCGCCCACGGAATACGCGGCGGCTCCGGCGCATTGGCACCATCGTGAAACGCATCGGCTTCCTCAGCTTCGGCCACTACCAGGCCGTCCCCGGCTCCGTCGTCCGCACGGCCGGCGACGCCCTCCTGCAGACGGTGGAGCTCGCCGTCGCCGCCGAGGAGGTGGGCGCCGACGGCGCGTATGTTCGCGTGCACCACTTCGCGCCGCAGCTGGCCTCGCCGTTCCCGCTCCTGGCGGCGATCGGCGCGCGCACCTCGCGGATCGAGATCGGCACCGGAGTGATCGACATGCGCTACCAGAACCCGCTGTACACGGCCGAGGAGGCCGCCTCAGCGGACCTCATCAGCGGTGAGCGCCTCCAGCTCGGCGTGAGCCGCGGGTCACCCGAGACCGCGCTCGCCGGCTACGAGTCGTTCGGCTACGTGCCGGGCGAGGGCGAGTCGGACGCCGATCTGGCCCGTCGGCACACCGCGATCTTCCGTGCGGCGATCGCCGGCGAGGCGATGGCGAACGCCGACCCGCGGATGACCGGCACCTCCGGCGGACTGTCGATCCAGCCGCTGTCACCGACGCTGCCCGATCGGATCTGGTGGGGCGCCGGCACCCGCGCGACAGCCGAGTGGACCGCCGAGCAGGGCATGAATCTGATGTCGTCGACGCTGCTCACCGAAGACACCGGCGTGCCGTTCGACCAACTGCAGGCGGAGCAGATCCAGCGCTTCCGCGACACCTGGGCCGAGATGGGCTGGGAGCGCGAACCGCGGGTCAGCGTGAGCCGCAGCATCATCCCGATCACGGATGAGGCGTCGTACCGCTACTTCGGCGCCCGGGCGCAGGTGGAGGGTCGCGACCAGGTCGGCCACCTCGACGGCGGGCTCGCCCGCTTCGGCCGCTCCTACATCGGCGAGCCCGAGAAGCTCGTCGAGGAGCTGGCCGCCGACGAAGCCGTCCGGATGGCGGACACCGTGCTCGTCACCGTGCCGAACCAGCTCGGTGTCGACTTCAATGCGCGGCTGCTGGAGGGCATCGTCGCCGTCGGACGCGAGCTCGGCTGGCGCGACTGAGCCGACCGCACCCGAGTCTGTACCCCGAACGCGGCTCTGTCCCCCGCCGATGGATATGAGAATATTGCCTCGCG
Organism: Leifsonia sp. PARNA 1/14; assembly: GCF_055720965.1. Taxonomy (NCBI): domain Bacteria; kingdom Bacillati; phylum Actinomycetota; class Actinomycetes; order Micrococcales; family Microbacteriaceae; genus Leifsonia; species Leifsonia sp. PARNA 1/14. The sequence goes on along the minus strand of NZ_JBVQSP010000001.1, from coordinate 937,258 downwards.
GTACACCCGAATTCCGCAGCACAGGCCGAGACGACACCGTCCGGTCCCATGGAAGGGGTGTGCTTTGCGAACTCGACGATCGGGTGTGGGGATTCTTGCGGCCGGACTGGCGCTGCTGGCGGGCGTGGCCGGCTTCGGTGCGACTGCCGCTCCGGCGGCCGCGGTGACCCTCACCGGCGCCTCCACCCCCTCGGCCATCACCGGCATGTGGGCCTGGGGCAACCCGATCGACCCGGCGGTCGATCCGCGCGGCGACGGCGAGCCCGCCTTCGAGCCGAAGGCGCTGGCCGCGTTCGCCGCAGCGCACAAGTTGCGCACCGTGTACCTGTCGGTGCCGTGGGCGGCCGACGAGGGTCCGTTCTCGGCCTGGCTGCGCTCGGCCGTCACAGCCCTGCACGGCGCCGGCGTCACCACGGTGGCGGCGCTGGGAGGCGACCCCGCGTGGGCGCAGCAGCCCGATCTCGCCGCCACCTGGACCAAGGCCGCACTGAAGGCCGCGCCTTTCGACGCGATCCAATTCGATGTCGAGCCGTGGGTGGGCGCGACCGACGACCAGCTGCCGGGGATCGTCGCCCAGCTCGCCACCATGTACGACACGGCTGCGACCGCCGCCCGCACGGTGCCCGTCGGAGCCGACCTCCCGTGGTGGCTCGCCGCGAAGCCCGCCGCCACGGGGTCCACCAGCACGGGGTCCACGCTCTTCGCTCAGCTCCTGCCTCACCTCCGCTCGGTCGCCATCGTCGCGTTCTCCGACCACGCGGCAGGCGACGACGGCATCATCGCGCTCGCCCGACCCGCTGCGACAGCCGCCGCCGCGGCGCGGATCCCGTTCAGCATCGGCGTCGAGACCGACGACCCCGACGTCGCAGGTGGTCCGGCGGCGACCTTCGGCGACGACACCGCGGCAGTGCTGGAGGCGCAGACCGCGCTGGTCCGCTCGGCGTTCGGCGGCAGCCGCGGTTACACGGGCGTCACGGTCGAGCACCTGCTGTCATGGCAGGCGCTCATCACGCGCTGACCCTTCGTCAGGCGGCGTCGGCCGCCGCGTAGAGCGCGGCGATGTCGAGCTTGCCCATCTTCATCATCGCGGCGTTCGCCCGCGCGGCGCGCGCCGGATCGGGATCCTGTTGCAACTCGAGGAGCGCTCGCGGCACGACCTGCCAGCTGAGCCCCCAGCGGTCCTTGCACCACCCGCACGGCCCCGGCTCCCCTCCTCCGGAGATGAGGCCGTCCCAGAGCCGGTCGACCTCCGCCTGGTCTTCGCAGAGCACCATGATGGAGGCCGCCTCGGTGAAGCTGTAGAGCGGACCGCCATCGAGAGCGAGATACTCGACGCCGGCGAGTTCGAAGGTGACGAGCACGGTGGCGCCGTCCTCTCCGAGTCGGGCGACGTCGATGATCCGGGAGTCGGGAACCAGCGAGACATAGTGGTTCGCCGCCTCCTCGGCCTGACCGTCGTACCAGAGGAACGTCCTGACCTTCTGCATGCGGGTCATGGTACGCGGCGGCGGTAGCGTAGCGGGATGGTGTTCACGAGTTTCATCGCGATCGGCGACAGCTTCACCGAGGGCGTCGGAGACGACCTCCCCGACGGCCGGCAGCGCGGCTGGGCCGACTTCGTCGCACTCGGGCTGGCGCAGGCGGCTCCCGAGCCCGTCCGCTATGCGAACCTCGCCATCCGCGGACGCAAGTTGACGCCGATCCTCACCGAGCAGCTCGATCCCGCCATCGCGCAGCATCCGCAGCTCGTCAGCCTCAACGGCGGCGGCAACGACATCATGCGGCCTCGCGTCACGATCGAGTCGGTCGCGAATCAGCTGGTCCACGCTGCCGACCGGGTGACGGCGTCCGGCAGCACCATGCTGCTGCTGAGTGGCGCGAACCCGAGCCGGCACCTCCCGCTCGGTGGCCTGCTGCGCAAGCGCGGCGACGAGCTCGCGGTCGCCGTGCGTGCGCTCCTGCCACGCGACGGGGTGCTGTTCGTCGACAACTGGGCCGACGGATCGCTGGAGGACATCCGCTATTGGTCGGCCGACCGCCTGCACCTCAACGCGCTCGGCCACGCGCGCGTCGCGAGCAACGTGCTCACGGCTCTCGACGTGCCGGTTCCCGCGGAGTGGGGCGTCGAAGAGGTGGCAGCGGCACCCGACGGGGCACCGTCCCGCCGCACGGCCGACTACTACCGCCGCTACGTCTTCCCCTGGATCGGGCGTCGTCTCACCGGGCGGTCGTCCGGTGACGGTCGCTCGGCCAAGATCGCCGAGCTCACAGTGGTCGACCCGGCTTCGGCGCAGCCGCTCTGACGTCTCTCAGTCGTTGTCCCCGCCGGTGGTGTCGATGCGGGTGGTGCGCGTGCCTCCGCCCCACCGCCACTCGGCGACCTCGGGGATGTCCTCGCCGCGCTCGCGCGTGTACTGCCTGGCACGCAGGCGGGCGTCCACCATCTCCTGACGGAGACCGGCCTCCCGTGCCGCCAGCCCGGGCACCCGATCGAGCACGTCGATCACCAGGTGGTAGCGGTCGAGGTCGTTGAGCATGACCATGTCGAACGGCGTCGTGGTCGTGCCCTCCTCCTTGTAGCCGCGCACGTGGAGGTTGTCGTGCCCGGCCCGGCGGTAGGTCAGCCGATGGACGAGCCAGGGATAGCCGTGGTACGCGAAGATCACCGGCTTGTCCACCGTGAACAGCGCGTCGTACTCGCGGTCGCTCAGCCCGTGCGGGTGCTCCCCCGCGCTTTGCAGCCGCATCAGGTCGACGACGTTCACCACCCGCACCGCGAGGTCGGGCAGACGCCGGCGGAGGATGTCGGCGGCCGCCAGCACCTCCAGCGTCGGGATATCGCCTGCGCAGCCGAGGACGACGTCGGGCTCCTCGCCGTCGCGCTCGGTGCCCGCCCACTCGAAGATCCCGATGCCGCGCGTGCAGTGCGCGATCGCGTCCTCCATGTTCAGCCAGTTGGGCGCAGGCTGCTTGCCCGCGACCACGACGTTCACGTAGTCGACGGAGCGCAGGCAGTGGTCGTAGGTCGACAGCAGCGTGTTGGCGTCGAACGGCAGGTAGACGCGCACCACGTCCGCCTTCTTGTTGACGACATGGTCGATGAAGCCGGGATCCTGGTGCGACGCCCCGTTGTGGTCCTGCCGCCAGACGTGAGAGCTGAGCAGGTAGTTCAGGGAGGCCACCGGCCGGCGCCACGGGATCGCGCGCGAGCTCTTCAGCCACTTGGCGTGCTGGTTGAACATCGAGTCGACGATGTGGATGAACGCCTCGTACGAGGTGAGCACGCCGTGCCGGCCGGTCAGCAGATAGCCCTCGAGCCAGCCCTGGCACTGGTGCTCGCTCAGCACCTCCATCACCCGTCCGCTGGGCACGAGGTGGTTGTCGGAGTCGATGGGCCAGTACTCGGCGTTCCACTGCTTGCCGGTCACCTCGTACACGTCCTGCAGGCGGTTGGAGGCCGTCTCATCCGGCGCGAACAACCGGAAGTCGTCGGTGTTCTCCGCCATCACGTCCCGTAGCCAGCCGCCGAGCACCCGTGTCGCCTCCGCGACCGTCTCCCCCGGCGCCGGCACCTCGACGGCATAGTCGCGGAAGTCGGGCAGGCGCAGGTCGCGGCGCAGCAGGCCGCCGTTCGCGGCCGGGTTCGCGCTCATCCGGCGGGCGCCCTCCGGTGCGAGCGACGTCACGAGAGCCACGGGTGCGCCCGAATCGTCGAACAGCTCCTCCGGCCGGTAGGACAGCAGCCAGGTCTCCAGGAGGCGGGTGTGCGCCTCGGTGTCGCGCGCGTCCGCGAGCGGCACCTGGTGGGAGCGCCAGTTGTTCTCGGCCGGGTGCCCGTCGATCTCCGCCGGGCAGGTCCATCCCTTGGGCGTGCGGAGGATGAGCATGGGCCAGGCCGGCCGGTCGATCAGATCGCCCGCGGCCGCCGCGGCCTTGATCTCGGCGACCCGGTCGAGGATCTCGTCGAGCGTCGCGGCCATCCGCTTGTGGACCTCGCGCGGGTCCTCGCCGTCGAAGCCTCCTGAGACCAGATAGGGCGTGTAGCCGTAGCCCCGCATCAGCTCGAACAGCTCGCTCTCCGGGATGCGCGCGAGAACGGTCGGGTTGGCGATCTTGTACCCGTTCAGGTGCAGGATCGGCAGCACGACGCCGTCGGTCTTCGGGTTCAGGAACTTGTTCGAATGCCACGCCGTCGCGAGCGGCCCGGTCTCGGCCTCCCCGTCACCCACCACGGCCGCGACCAGCAGCCCGGGGTTGTCGAAGGCGGCGCCGTAGGCGTGCGACAGCGCGTAGCCGAGCTCGCCGCCCTCGTGAATGCTGCCGGGAGTCTCGGGAGCGGCGTGCGACGGGATCCCGCCCGGGAACGAGAACTGCCGGAACAGCCGGCGCAGGCCGTCCTCGCTGCGGTCGATGGCGCTGTAGACCTCGCTGTACGTGCCGTCGAGGTAGGCGCTCGCGACGACACCCGGGCCGCCGTGACCGGGTCCGGCGACGAACAGCGTGTCGAGATCGCGCTGCCGGATCGCGCGGTTGAGGTGCGCGTAGATGAAGTTGAGCCCGGGTGTCGTGCCCCAGTGCCCCAGCAGCCGCGGCTTGATGTCGTCGCGCGACAGCGGGCGCCGCAGCAACGGATTGTCGAGGAGGTAGATCTGCCCGACCGAGAGGTAGTTGGCGGCGCGCCACCAGGCGTCCAGCTGATCGAGTTCGAGGTCGTTCGCGGTCTCACTCACGCGGGCATCCTACGAGCGGGACGCCGCGCCGTCGAGGGGCACGTCAGTGCCCTTATCCGAGCGTTTATGGGGCGTTCACGTGCCCCTCGGCGATGGAGGCGCGCGGATGTCCGGAGGGCGCGCTAGGTTCGAGGGCATGACGGACGAGGTGGTCACGGAGTCGGTCGACGCGTCGACCTGGAACGAACTGCAGACGGTGTTCGGCACGAAAGGCGACCCGGCAGGCTGCTGGTGCCAGTGGTTCAAACTGAGCCGGGCCGACTGGGATGCCGCCACCCGCGAGCAGACCCGGGCGCTGCTGCACGAGCAGGTGCAGGTGGGCTCCCCCGGCGTCATCGCCCGCATCGACGGCGAACCCGTCGGCTGGGCCGCCGTCGAGCCGTTCTCGGCCTACCCGGCGCTCGGGCGGTCGCCGATCACGCGCAGGAAGGACGGCGACCCCGACGACGTCTGGGCCGTGACCTGCTTCGTCGTCCGGCTCGAGTACCGCAGGCGCGGCGTCGCGCGCGCCCTGCTCGCCGGCGCGCTCGAGCACGCGCGCGAGCGGGGCGCCACGCTGATCGAGGGCTATCCGGTCGATCCGGAGGTGCGGCCGTCGCTCTCCGCCGCCGAGCGGTATCACGGAACAGTCTCGCTCTTCCGTGACGGTGGGTTCGAGGTCGTGCGCCGGCCGAGCGCGACCCGGGCGATCATGCGGCGCGAGCTGTAACGGCCCGCGCGAACCGCAGCCCGACGGAGGCCCTAAGCTCGATCGGGTGAGTTCGCAGCGTAATCGGGTCGTCGCCGGCGCCGGCACCCAGGTCGCCACCGAGGTCAGCATCAACTTCGGGTCGTCCGTGGCCGGGCTTCTCATCCCGATCGTCGGCTCGCTCGTCGTGGTCGCCGTGCGCCAGGTCGTGACGGCCGTCTGCATCCTGCCGTTCTACCGCCCGAAGCGGGCGGAGCTCACGTGGCGCCGGCTCTGGCCGGCCCTGGCGCTCGGGCTCGTGCTGGCCGCGATGAACCTGAGCTTCTACGAGGCGGTGGGACGCCTCGGGCTGGGGATCGCCGCCACCATCGAGTTCCTCGGCCCCTTCGCGCTCGCGCTGGCGGGGTCGCGGCGGCTCCTCGACGCGGGCTGCGCGGTCGCGGCGGCGGGCGGGGTGCTGCTGCTCACCGCGACCGAAGGCGCGATCGACCCGGTCGGCGTCGTGCTCGCGCTCACCGCCGCGGCGTCCTGGGCGGCCTACATCCTGCTGACGCGGAGGGTTGCGACCCGGCTGCCGGGCTTGGAGGGGCTGAGCGTCGCCAGCGTCGTCGCGACGGCGCTCACCGTGCCGCTCGCACTGATCGTCGTCGACTACGCCCGCATCGACTGGCGCGTCGCGGGCCTCCTGCTCACCGCGGGGATCCTGTCCTCCGCCGTGCCCTACAGCCTGGACACCTTCATCCTGCGCCGGATCACGCCGCGGCTCTACGCGATCATCACCTCGTTCGGGCCGGTGATCGCGACGGTGTTCGGCGTGCTCGTGCTCGGTGAGCGCTTCGCGTTCGTGCAGCTCGTCGGCATCGTCGTGGTCTGCCTCGCCGCGGGCGTCAGCATCGCGACCCAGCGCGAGCATCCGCGCTCGGACCTCGAGGCGACAGCCGAGACGATCCCCTAGCCGTTCAGGACAGGATGTCCTTGCTCAGGAACCGTCCGACCGCCAGCGCGCCGAAAACGGCGATGTAGCCGAGCTGCAACCACGCGTTGGACACGAACGAGTCCCACACCAGCGGTGCACGGAGGAAGTCCGCGAAGCCCAGCCAGTAGTGGCTGAACAGCCACGGGTGGAGAACGTCCAGCTGCGGAAGCTGATCGAGCACCTGCGAGACGACGGCGAGTACGGCAGTCGCGGCCATGGCTCCCACCGGCACGTCCGTCAACGTCGAGAGGAACAGCCCGATCGCGCACATCCCGAGCAGCGAGACGACGATGTACAGGGCGATGAGCAGCATCCGCACCACCGCGTCCCCGATGCCCACGACTGCGCCCGAGAGCAGAGTGACCGGGCCGATCGGGAACAGGATCGCGCCGATCGCCGCTCCGGCGACGGCGACGGTCAGCGCGGCGGCGACGCAGAACGCCGCGCATCCGGCGTACTTCACCGCGAGCAGCCGCAGGCGCCCCGCCGGCGCGATCACCAGATACCGCAGCGTGCCATGGCTCGCCTCGCCCGCGATGGTGTCGCCTGCGACGACCCCGATCGTGAGCGGGAGGAACAGCGGAACGCAGACGACCAGCGCCGTGAACGCGACGAACAGCCCGTTGCTGGTGATCTGGTCGAGGAAGGCCGGCCCCCGGCCGCGGCCGGTCAGGCGCACCGCGACGGCGATCAGGATGGGCACGGCCGCCAGGGCGGCCAGCATCGCCCAGGTGCGCCAGCGCCGGAACAGCACCGAGAGCTCCGAGCCCAGCAGAGCCCAGCCGGCCGACGGCCGCTCACGCCGCGCCGCCACGGAGGCGCGCGCAGCAGGCGCAGCGGACGAGACCTCGACGGGGACGGTCTCACTGCTCGACATCGAAGCCCTCCCCGGTCAGCTCGACGAACCGTTCCTCCAGGCTCGAGGCGCGCACGGCGAAGCCGCGCAGCCGCACGCCGGCGCCGACGAGCGCAGCGGCGAGGTCTTCGGCGAGCGGCGCGTCCGCGCCGAGCGGCGCCTCCACCGCGTCGCCCGCGGTCTCCGGTGCGAGCCCGAGCCGGGTCAACACCGCCGCGGCGGCACCGGGGTCCGGGGTGGTCACGATGACCCGCGGGCCGGACGCGCCGCGGAGCTCGTCGAGGGAGCCCTGCGCCACGAGCCGGCCCGCACGCATGATGGCGGCGTGCGAGCAGATCTGCTCGATCTCGGCCAGCAGGTGGCTCGAGACGAACACCGTCGTGCCCTCGCCCGCGAGGGAACGGACGAGGTTGCGCACCTCCCTGGTGCCCTGCGGGTCGAGCCCGTTCGTCGGCTCGTCGAGCACCAGGAGGTCACGATCGGTGAGCAGGGCCCCGGCTATCCCGAGCCGCTGCTTCATGCCGAGCGAGTAGGCGCGCACATGCTTGCCCGCGGCGTGCGACAGGCCGACGCGCTCCAGAGCGGCTTCCACGCGTGCCGAGCGCGTGGCGCCCGGGGCGTAGCGGTCGGCGGTGTCGCGACGAACCAGATTGGCGGCGCCGGAGAGGTAGGGTGCGAACGACGGCCCCTCGACCAGTGCGCCGACGCGCGGCAGCACGGACGCGCCGCGATCCGGCATCGCCTCGCCGAGCACCGAGATCGACCCGGCCGACGGGGAGATCAACCCCAGCAGCATCCGGATCGTTGTGGTCTTGCCCGACCCGTTCGGGCCGAGGAATCCGAACACGGACCCACGCGGCACGGACAAGCTGAGCTCGTCGACCACCGCGCGGCCGCGGAACCGCTTGGTGAGCCCGCTGGTCGCGATCGCGGGGTCGCTCACTGGCCGTCGCTCACTGGGCGGCGGACTGCAGCGCGGAGACGGGGACCGCGCCTGCGAGGACGCGGCCGTCGGCCGTGACGAGCACCGAGACCAGCGTGGTCGAGAGCGCCCGGCCTCCATCGACCGACTGCGTCAGCTCGCCGACCAGCGGGTCGTCGAGGGCCTGTGCGGGCACGGTGCCCGCCGGGAGGCTGACGATCGTCGCCCAGCCGGTGCCCGTCACGGTCGGCTTCGGGTGCGAGGCGCCGGACGGCCGCTCGCCGGACTTCGGCGACTGCTCGCTCACGGTCGCGCCCTTCGGTGGCGTGAAGGCGAAGACGCTGGCGTCGGGAGCGCCCGGGCTGAAGGAGGTGAAGCCGGCCTGGAACGCCGGCGAGGAGGCCCCGCGCGCCAGCACCTGGACGCGCAGCGGGAGGCCGGTCTGACCGTCGACCGCGATGGCGACCGAGCCCACCAGGGTGGCGTCGGTGCGCGGCGTCAGCACCAGGTCGTACGCGTCACGCCCGGCAACCTTCGTGTTCGCGCCCAGGCTGACCTTCGTCGTCGGGTCCACGGCCGCCAGGAACCGCTCCGCGAGCGCCTGCGGCGTGGTCGCGGTGGCGTCGGGAGTCGGCGTCGGCTCGGACGCCTTCGCGTGCTCCGGAAGCGCGAGGTGGGTCACCGACTCGTCCGACGACTGGTACAGCCAGACGTCGGAACCGTTGCGGATGGCGTCGCGCTCGGCCAGCTGGTCGAGCACCTGCACGCGCACCTTCGTGGGACCGTCCACGTACACCTTGGCCGTGTGGTCGCCCATGAGCAGCTCGAGCGTGCTCGCGACGGAGCCGTCCGTGCTGGAGCCTCCACCCGTCTTCGGCAGACTCGGCAACCCGAGGTCGGAGCTCTGCTCGACCGTGCCGGAGAACGCCTTCGTGTCGCTCGACGCGACCAGCCGGAGGACGTCAGCCGGCGACTTCACTGGGAGGTCGGCGGCTCCCGCGGCGATCGGGATCGCGATCGCTCCCGCGGCGATGGCGACGGGGACGACGATGGCGGGCAGCCAGCGGACAAGGCGGTGCTTCATAGTGCCGAGGATACGCTCGCGACCACCGCGGCGACCCTCCGGGTTCCATGGGAGAACGGGAAATCATCCCCTGGTATGACCTGGCCTGGGAGCTGCCCGAACGTACTCCCGACGCACGCAGAAGGCCCCGCCGGAGCGGGGCCTTCCTCCATCCGTCGTTACAGGACGTCGCCGACCTTGTGGACGCGGATGTCGTTGGTGGTTCCGGGGATCCCGGGAGGGGAACCGGAGATGATGATGACCTTGTCACCGTCGACGGCGCGACCGGTGGACTTGAGCGCCTCGTCGACCTGCGCCACCATCTGGTCGGTGTGCGTCACGCGACCGACCACGAACGACTCGACGCCCCAGAACAGCGACATGCGCCGGCGGACCGACTCCTCCGGCGTGAAGGCCAGGATCGGGATCTTGTTGCGCAGGCGGGCCATGCGGCGGGCCGATTCGCCCGACTCGGTGAAGACGCAGAGGAACTTCGCCTCGACGAAGTCGGCGACCTCCACGGCGGCCAGCGTGATCGCGCCCGACTGGGTGCGCGGCCGGGTGCCGAGCGGCTGGATGCGGTCGAGCCCGTGCTCCTCGGTGGAGGTGACGATGCGCGCCATCGTCGCGACGGTGATCGCCGGGTACTCGCCGACGCTGGTCTCGCCCGAGAGCATGACCGCGTCTGCACCGTCGAGGACGGCGTTGGCGACGTCGGACGTCTCGGCGCGGGTCGGGACCGGGCTGGAGATCATCGACTCGAGCATCTGCGTCGCCACGATGACCGGCTTGGCCGCGCGCCGGCTGAGCTCGACCGCGCGCTTCTGCACGATCGGCACGGCCTCCAGCGGCAGTTCCACGCCGAGGTCTCCGCGGGCGACCATGATGGCGTCGAACGCCTCGATGATCTCCTCCAGCGCCTCCACGGCCTGCGGCTTCTCGATCTTGGCGACCACGGGGACCCTGCGGCCCTCTTCGGCCATGATCTCGTGCACGCGCTGGATGTCCTGAGCGTTGCGCACGAACGAGAGCGCGATGATGTCGGCGCCGAGCTTGAGGCCCCAGCGCAGGTCCGCCTCGTCCTTCTCGGACAGCGCGGGCACGTTGACCGCGACACCCGGGAGGTTGATGCCCTTGTTGTTCGAGACCGGGCCGGCGACGATGACCTCGGTGGTCACGACGTTGCCCTCGACCTCGACGACGCGCACGCGCACCTTGCCGTCGTCGATCAGCAGGAAGTCGCCCGGCTTCACGTCTTGGGGCAGCCCCTTGAACGTGGTCGAGGAGATCTCCCTGGTGCCGATGATGTCGTCGGTGGTGATCTTGAAGATGTCGCCCTGTGCGAGGTCGTAGGGGCCGGCCTCGAACTTGCCGAGACGGATCTTGGGACCCTGGAGGTCGACCAGGACTGCGACCGGCTTACCCGCGTCCTCGGCGGCCTTGCGCACGTTGGCGTAGACCCCCTCGTGCACGTCGTAGCTGCCGTGGCTCAGATTCATCCTCGCGACGTCCACGCCCGCGTCGATGATCGCGCGGATGTTGTCGTAGCTGGAGGTCGCCGGACCGAGGGTCGCGACGATTTTCGCCCTTCTCATGGGTTTTTCAGTGCTCCGTGATTCTCGCACCCCTGACGGCGCGTTCTCGTGGTGGAGGGGATCAGACGAGGATGCCCCGGTCGGTGGGACGGACCGGCGACGGCAACTGCGTCTCCCCTTCAAGATACCGGTCGACGGCGGCTGCCGCTGCCCGGCCCTCTGCGATGGCCCAGACGATGAGCGACTGACCACGGCCCGCGTCGCCCGCGACGAACACACCGGCCTCGCTGGTCTGGTAGTCGCCGTCGCGGGCCACGTTACCCCGGTCGTCGAACGGGAGGCCGAGCTGGCCGCCCAGCCCGTCCTGCTCGGGACCAGTGAAACCGAGGGCGAGGAGGACGAGGTCCGCGGGGATCTCGCGCTCCGTACCGGCCTTCGGCACCCGGCGGCCGTCGAGGTACTCGGTCTCCGCGACACGGAGAGCACGGACCTCGCCGAACTCGTTCGCGAGGAACTCGACGGTCGACGCGAGATACTCGCGCGCTCCGCCCTCCTCGTGAGCGCTCTGCACCTCGAACAGGGTCGGGGTCATCGGCCACGGCTGGTGGATGGGACGCTCCGAAGGCGGCTGCTTGCCGATCGCGAGGTTCGTCACGCTCGCGGCGCCCTGACGGTGCGCGGTGCCGATGCAGTCTGCTCCGGTGTCGCCGCCTCCGAGCACGATGACGTGCTTGCCGTCCGCCGTGATCTGTCCGGCGACCTGGTCGCCGGCGCCCGCCTTGTTCTGCTGGACGAGGTACTCCATCGCGAAGTGCACGCCGGCGAGATCGCGGCCCGGGATCGGGAGGTCGCGCGGCACCATCGCACCGGTCGCGACGACAACCGCGTCGTACCGCGCCCGGAGGTCGTCCCAGGCGATGTCGACGCCGATGTTCACGCCGGCGCGGAACCGGGTGCCCTCGGCCATCATCTGGTTGAGACGCGCCTCGAGGTGTTTCTTCTCCATCTTGAAGTCGGGGATGCCGTAGCGCAGGAGGCCGCCGATGCGGTCATCGCGCTCGTACACGGCGACCGTGTGGCCGGCGCGGGTCAGCTGCTGCGCGGCGGCCAGGCCGGCAGGTCCGGAGCCGACGACCGCGACGGTCTTGCCGGTGAGACGCTCCGGCGGGTGCGGCTGCACCCAGCCGTTCTGCCAGGCCTGGTCGATGATCGACACCTCGACCTGCTTGATCGTCACGGCCGGCTGGTTGATGCCGAGCACGCACGACGACTCGCACGGGGCCGGGCACAGCCGGCCGGTGAACTCGGGGAAGTTGTTGGTCGCGTGCAGACGCTCGATGGCCTGCCGGCCTTCCCCGCGCCACATCAGGTCGTTCCACTCCGGGATCAGGTTGCCCAGCGGGCAGCCCTGGTGGCAGAACGGCACGCCGCAGTCCATGCAGCGACCGGCCTGGCGGCGCAGCTGCGCCGGGTCGCCCGCCTCGTAGACCTCTTTCCAGTCCATGAGCCGGACCGAGACCGGTCGCCGTTTGGGGAGCTCGCGCTCCGTCGTCTTCAGAAAGCCTTTAGGATCAGCCACCGGTCACCTCCAAGATCCGGGTCCACACAATGTCGCCGTCGGGGTCGAGTCCCTCGTCGACGGCCTCCTGCCGCATCTGCAGCACGGCCGCGTAGTCGCGCGGCAGCACTTTGACGAACTTCGCGACGGTCGCGTCGAAGTCTGCGAGCATCCGCTCGGCCAGGGCCGATCCGGTCTCGGCGCGGTGGCGCTCCAGCAGGTCGCGCACGATCTCGATGTCGCCGCTGCCGAGCGGGAGGAGCTCCAGCTCTCCGCTGGCGAGCGCCTCGCGGTTGACGCGCTCGGTCTTCAGGTCGTAGACATACGCTGTGCCGCCGGACATGCCGGCGCCCAGGTTGCGTCCCGTGCCACCGAGGATGACCGCGAGGCCTCCCGTCATGTACTCGAGCGCGTGGTCGCCCACGCCCTCCACGACGGCCGTCGCGCCGGAGTTGCGGACCAGGAAGCGCTCGCCCACGATGCCGCGGATGAACATGCTGCCCTGCGTGGCGCCGTACCCGATCACGTTGCCGGCGATCACGTTGCGCTCCGCCGGGAAGACCGTGCCCTGCGGAGGCCGCACGATGATCTGCCCGCCCGAGAGCCCCTTGCCGACGTAGTCGTTGGAGTCGCCCTCCAGACGCAGCGTGATGCCGGCCGGGAGGAAAGCGCCGAGCGACTGGCCGGCCGAACCGGTGAGCGTGATGTCGATCGTTCCGGTCGGGAGGCCGTTCTCGCCGTGGCGGACGGTCACCTCGTGACCGAGCATGGTGCCGACGGCGCGCTCGGTGTTCCGGATCGGCAGGGCGAGCGAGAGCGTCGCGCCCTCCGCTCCGGGGTGCTCCGACGCGAGCACGTCGTGCGCGGCCTGGATGAGCTGGTTGTCGAAGTGCTCGTCGAGCTCGTGGTCCTGGGCGCGGCCGTTCTTGCGCGGTGCGTCCTCCGGGAAGTCCGGACCGCGCAGGATCGGCGACAGGTCCATGCCCGACGCCTTCCAGTGCTCGATGGCGCGATCGGCGTCGAGCAGCTCGGCGTGGCCGATGGCCTCGTCGAGGCTGCGGAAGCCGAGCTCCGCCAGGTACTCGCGCACTTCCTGGGCGATGAACTCGAAGAAGTTCACGACGAACTCGGGCTTGCCCGAGAACCGCGAGCGCAGCTCCGGATTCTGCGTGGCGACGCCGACCGGGCAGGTGTCGAGGTGGCAGACGCGCATCATGATGCAGCCGGAGACGACGAGCGGAGCGGTCGCGAAGCCGAACTCCTCGGCGCCGAGCAGGGCGCCGACGATGACGTCGCGGCCGGTCTTGAGTTGGCCGTCGACCTGCACGACCACGCGCTCGCGCATGCCGTTGAGCATCAGAGTCTGCTGGGTCTCGGCGAGGCCGAGCTCCCACGGCGTGCCCGCGTGCTTGAGCGAGTTGACCGGGGACGCGCCGGTGCCCCCGTCGTGGCCGGAGACCAGGATGACGTCGGCCAGGGCCTTCGCCGTCCCCGCCGCGACCGCGCCGATGCCCGACTCGCTCACCAGCTTGACGTGCACCCGCGCCTGCGGGTTCGCGCGCTTCAGGTCGAAGATCAGCTGCTTGAGGTCCTCGATCGAGTAGATGTCGTGGTGCGGAGGCGGCGAGATCAGCCCGACGCCGGCCGTCGCGTGCCGCGTGCGCGCCACCCACGGGTAGACCTTGGTCGGCGGCAGCTGGCCGCCCTCGCCGGGCTTGGCGCCCTGGGCGAGCTTGATCTGGATGTCGTCGGCGTGCGTCAAGTACATCGACGTGACGCCGAACCGGCCGGAGGCGACCTGCTTGATCGCGCTGCGGCGCTCCGGGTCGAGCAGGCGGTCGAGGTCTTCGCCGCCCTCGCCGGTGTTGGACTTGGCGCCCAGCCGGTTCATCGCGATCGCGAGGGTCTCGTGCGCTTCCTTGGAGATCGAGCCGTAGCTCATCGCGCCGGTGGAGAACCGCTTGACGATCGACTCGATCGGCTCGACCTCGTCGATCGGGACCGCGGGGCGCGAACCGGTCTTGAGCGCGAACATGCCGCGCAGGGTCATCAGCGACTGGGCCTGGTCGTCGACGAGCTTGGTGTACTGGCGGAAGACGTCGTACCGGCGGGTGCGCGTCGAGTGCTGCAGCCGGAACACCGTCTCCGGGTTGAACAGGTGCGGTGCGCCGTCACGACGCCACTGGTACTCGCCGCCGGTCGCCAGCCTCTCGTGAGCGAGGATGGCGCCCTCCGGCGGGTAGGCGCTCGTGTGCCGCGACAGGTTCTCGGCCGCGATCGCGTCGATGCCGATGCCGCCGAGCTTGCTCGTCGTTCCGGTGAAGTACTCGTCGACGAACTCCTGGCTGAGACCGACGGCCTCGAACGCCTGGGCGCCGGCGTACGACGACACGGTCGAGATGCCCATCTTCGACATGATCTTGAGCACGCCCTTGCCGAGCGCCTTGATCACGTTCTTGACGGCCTTCTCGGGCGAGACGGTGGTGATCATCCCGCTGCGGACCAGCTCTTCGCAGGTCTCCATCGCCAGGTACGGGTTGATGGCCGACGCCCCGTAGCCGATGAGCAGCGCGATGTGGTGCACCTCGCGCACGTCGCCGGCTTCGACGATGAGACCCACCTTCATGCGGTTCTCCGCACGGATCAGGTGGTGGTGCACAGCGGCGAGCATCAGCAGCGAGGGGATCGGCGCGAGGTCTTTGGTGGAGTCGCGGTCGCTCAGCACGATGAACTGCGCGCCGGCGTCGATGGCCTCGTCGACCTCCTGGCACATCTCGGCAAGACGGCCCTTCATGGCGTCGGGACCGGCGTCGAACCGGTAGAGGCCGCGGACCGTCGTCGTCAGCCGGCTGCCTGGGCGCGGGTCGATGTGCTGGATCTTCGCGAGCTCGTCGTTGTCGATGACCGGGAAGTCCAGGACGACCTGACGCGCGTGCTCGGGGCCGGCCGTGAGCAGGTTGCGCTCCGGGCCGAGGCCCAGCTTCATGGTCGTGACGACCTCTTCGCGAATCGAGTCGAGCGGCGGGTTCGTGACCTGCGCGAACTGCTGCGTGAAGTAGTCGAACAGCAGGCGCGGGCGCTCCGAGAGCACCGCCACCGGGGTGTCCGATCCCATCGCACCGAGCGGCTCCGCACCGGTGGTCGCCATCGGCTTGAGGAGGACGCGGACCTCCTCCTCGGTGTAGCCGAACGTGCGCTGGCGGCGCGTGATGGACGCGGGCGTGTGCACGATGTGCTCGCGCTCCGGGAGGTCCTTGAGGTTGATGCGGCCCTCGCCGAGCCACTCGCCGTAGGGCGCGCCGGCGGCGAGCTCCGACTTGATCTCGTCGTCTTCGATCAGGCGGCCGGCGACGGTGTCGACCAGGAACATGCGGCCCGGGCGCAGACGGCCCTTGCGCACGACCCGGCTGGGCTCGATGTCGAGCACGCCGATCTCGGAGGCGAGCACCACGAGGCCGTCGTTCGTCACGACGTACCGGCCGGGGCGCAGGCCGTTGCGGTCGAGCGTCGCGCCGACGAGCGAGCCGTCGGTGAAGACGATCGCGGCCGGGCCGTCCCACGGCTCCATGAGCATCGAGTGGTACTCGTAGAAGTCACGGCGGACCGGGTCGATCTCGGTCTGGTTCTCCCACGCCTCCGGGACCATCATCATCACCGCGTGCGGCAGCGAACGGCCGGTCAGCGAGATGAGCTCCACGACCTCGTCGAAGGAGGCCGAGTCGGACGCGCCGGGGGTGACGATCGGAAGCACCGGCGCCAGGTCGCCGAGCAGCTCGCTCTCGAGCTGCGACTGCCGGGCGCGCATCCAGTTGCGGTTGCCCTGCACCGTGTTGATCTCGCCGTTGTGAGCGATCATCCGGAACGGCTGGGCGAGCGGCCACGACGGGAACGTGTTCGTCGAGTAACGCGAGTGCACCAGCGCGAGCTTGGAGGCGAAGCGCTGGTCGGAGAGGTCGGGATAGAACGGCTCCAGCTGGAGGGTCGTCACCATGCCCTTGTAGACCATCGTGCGGCTCGACAGCGACGAGAAGTACAGGTCGAGCTCCCGCTCGGCGCGCTTGCGCAGGAAGAACGTGAGGCGATCGAGGGCGATCCCGGCGACGGGCTCGCCGCGCTCGTCGGTGCGCGTGCTCGACACGAAGAGCTGCTCGATGACCGGCATCGCGGCCCGCGCGAGGTTGCCGAGCTCCTCGGGCCGGACGGGCACCGGACGCCAGCCGAGGATCGTCAGGTCGTGCTCGGCCGCGATCTCGGCGACGGCGATCTTGATCCGGTCGCGCTCGTCGGAGTCCGTCGGCAGGAACGCGTTGCCGACGGCGAACCGGCCGGCTCCCGGCAGGTCGAGGCCGGACACGGCGCGCAGGAAGGCGTCGGGCACCTGCGTGATGATGCCGGCGCCGTCGCCCGTTCCGGCGTCGGAGCCGACCGCGCCGCGGTGCTCCAGGTGGCGCAGCGCCTCGAGCGCCGCGTCGATGATGTCGTGCCCTGCGGTTCCGCGCAGGGTCGCGACCATGGCGAGACCGCAGGCGTCCTTCTCGGCGGCAGGGTCGTAGAGACCCTGCTTGCCGGGGATCATGCTGAACCGGGTATGGGGAGGCGTGAGCGCCATATGTCGACCGTCCTCACAGTGTCGTGGATGTGGGGATTGGAGTGCGGGGACGCCTTCGGCCCGTTGCTGGGAGGGTTCCGCCGCTGTTGCGCCGGGCTGGTGTGCGGCCCGGGACGTCCGTGCGGTCAGATGATGGTTACGGGATCGCCTCGACGGGTGTGTGCCTTGACGGGTATGTGTGATGATGCCGTGTTGTCATGAGCCGACGGAGGTCATCCGTGGGAAGGGCTTGTGGCCTTGGCTCCTGCGGACGCGGTGGGCTCCCCGTCGCCATCGACGAAGTCCTCGTCATCCGAGTCCGTGTCGTCAGAGTCTACCTCAGCATCCGGGCGAACCCATTCACGACCCGGTCGGTAGACGCTCGGCTCCAGTCCGGTGTGCCGGCGGGACTGCACGATGAAGATCACGATGCCGAGCACGACGGCGAGGAACGCGGCCCACACATTGCTCTGGATGCCGAGGAACGAGAACTCGCTCGGGTCGATGCGGATGGACTCCAGGTACGAGCGGCCGACACCGTACCAGATGAGGTAGACGGCCAGCGTCTTGCCCCACTGCAGGCGGAACTTGCGCTCCAGGAAGAGGATGACGGCGACGCCGATGACGTTCCAGATGATCTCGTAGAGGAACAGCGGCTGGAACAGCGTGTTGTCGGGCAGGCCGACCGGGATCGCCTTGTTGCCCGCGTCGATCTGCAGGCCCCACGGCAGGTTCGTGGGAAGTCCGAAGAGCTCCTGGTTGAAGTAGTTGCCGAGCCGGCCGATCGCCTGAGCGAGCAGCAGCGCGGGAGCCAGCGCGTCAGCCACGCTCCAGAACCGCAGGCCGCTGATGCGGCAGGCGATCCAGATGCCGACGGCGCCGCCGATCAGCGAGCCGAAGATGGCGTTGCCGCCCTCCCAGATCGCGAACACGTTCCAGAGGTTCGCGCCCGGGTAGAAGTAATCGGACGGGTGCGTGAACACGTGGTAGAGGCGGGCACCGATGATGCCGAGGACGACGGCCCAGAGCAGGATGTCGAGGATCACACCCGGCTCGGCCCCGCGCTTGCTGAGGCGACGGGAGGTCCAGAGGGCTGCGACCACGATGCCGATCAGGATCATGATCGCGTAGGTCTGGATACGCCAGTGCAGGCCGAAGATGTCGATCGGGATCTGCTGCCATTCGGGCCCCGGGCTCGGGATGCTGGCGACCCAGCTGCTCATCGTCGCGACCACGCGATGACTACCTTTCGTGTCCTATGGAGTCCGGCGCCGAACGGCGCACGGCCTCCAGTCTAAATGCAGGTCTGCGATGCCACCGACCCGCTCAGGTGCTGGTCGGTGCCGCCCTCAGGCCGACGCGCCCTGCCGCGCGGTGCCGGTGGCGAGCTCGGCCGCGATGCGACCGGCCTCTGCGACCCCGCCGTCGGCGAGGGCCTTGACGAGTGCTGACCCGACGATCGCACCATCGGCGTACTCGAGGACCTCCGCCACCTGGGCGGCGGTCGAGATGCCGAGGCCGACGCAGGTGCTCGTCGCTCCGGCGTCGCGCAGGCGGCCGACGAGCGAGCGGGCGGCCGAGTCGACGTCGCTGCGCGCACCGGTGATGCCCATCGTGGAGACGGCGTAGACGAACCCCCGGCTGCTCTCGATGGTCGTGCGCAGGCGCGCGTCGGTCGACGAAGGCGCCGCGAGGAACACCCGGTCGAGACCGGTGCGGTCGGAGGCGGCGAGCCAATCGGCTCCTTCGTCGGGGATGAGGTCGGGAGTGATGAGCCCCGCTCCCCCTGCTTCGACGAGGTCGTCGGCGAAGCGGTCGACGCCGTACTGCAGCACGGGGTTCCAGTACGTCATGACGAGCACCGGGACGTCGACGCGCTGCGTGATCTCGCGCACGGCCGTGAAGCCGTCGCGCAGTCGGAAGCCGTTCGAGAGGGCCTGCTGCGTCGCGGCCTGGATGACCGCGCCGTCCATGACCGGATCGGAATACGGAAGGCCGAGCTCGATGACGTCGACGCCGTTCTCGGCGAGGGCGACCGCCGCGTCGATGCTGGTCTGCAGGTCGGGGAAGCCCGCCGGCAGGTAGCCGACGAGAGCTCCGCCGGCCTCCGCGTTGCGCTGCGCGATGGTGTCTGCAACACGGCTCACGACTGCACTGCTCCATCGTCGATCAGGCCGAAGTAGCGTCCGGCGGTCTCCATGTCTTTGTCGCCGCGACCGCTGAGGTTCACGAGCACGATGCCGTCGGGGCCCACCTGCTTGCCGAGCTCGAGCGCGCCGGCGAGGGCGTGCGCCGACTCGATGGCCGGGATGATGCCTTCGGTGCGGCTCAGCAGCTTGAGCGCCTGCATGGCGTCGGCGTCGGACACCGGGCGGTACTCGGCACGGCCGAGCTGTGCGAGCCAGGCGTGCTCGGGACCGACGCCCGGGTAGTCGAGGCCCGCCGAGATCGAGTGCGACTCGATCGTCTGGCCGTCCTCGTCTTGCAGCAGCATGCTGCGTGCGCCGTGCAGGACGCCGGGGCGACCCTTGGTGATGGTCGCCGCGTGGCGAGGCGTCTCCGCACCCTCTCCTCCCGCCTCGAACCCGACCAGACGCACGTCTTCGTCGTCGAGGAACGCGTGGAAGATGCCCATGGCGTTGGAGCCGCCGCCGACGCAGGCCGCGACGGCGTCGGGCAGACGCCCGGTCAGCGCGAGGACCTGCTCGCGGGCCTCCTCGCCGATGATCTTCTGGAGGTCGCGCACCATCTCAGGAAATGGGTGCGGACCCGCGACCGTGCCGAAGATGTAGTTGGTGTTCTCGACATTCGTGACCCAGTCGCGCATCGCGTCGTTGATCGCATCTTTGAGGGTGCGCGAGCCGGTCTTCACGGCCACGACCTCCGCGCCGAGCAGCCGCATGCGCGCCACGTTCAGCGCCTGCCGCTCGGTGTCGACCTCGCCCATGTAGATGGTGCACTCGAGGCCGAACAGCGCAGCAGCGGTCGCGGTCGCGACGCCGTGCTGGCCTGCGCCGGTCTCGGCGATCACGCGCGTCTTGCCGATGCGCTTGGTGAGGATGGCCTGGCCGAGAACGTTGTTGATCTTGTGCGAGCCGGTGTGGTTGAGGTCCTCCCGCTTGAGGATGACGCGGGCGCCCCCGGCGTGGGCGGCGAATCGCGGCACCTCGGTGATGATGCTCGGGCGACCGGTATAACTGCGGTGCAGCTCGTCGAGCTCGGCGTGGAACGCGGGATCGGCCTTGGCCTCCTCCCATGCGATCGTCAGCTCGTCGAGGGCGGCGACGAGGGATTCGGGGACGAAGCGCCCGCCGAACTCGCCGAAGTAGGGTCCGTGTTCAGAACGAAGGGACATCAGGCTCCCAGGAACTCGCCGAGCGTGGCGACGGGATCGCTCGTGACGAGCGCCTCGCCGACGAGCACGACATCCGCGCCCGCCGCCCGGTAGTGCGCGACGTCGGCGGCCGATTTCACAGCCGACTCCGCCACGCGGATGACGCCGGACGGGTACCGGTCGGCCAGGCGGCCGAACAGGTCCCGATCCAGCTCGAACGTCGAGAGGTTGCGCGCGTTCACGCCCACCAGCTGCGCACCGGTGTCGAATGCACGGCTCAGCTCCTCCTCGGTGTGCGCTTCGACCAGGGCGGTCATGCCCAGGTCGGAGATCAGGCCGTGCAGCTCGACCAGGCGCGGCTGGTCGAGGGCGGCCACGATCAGCAGGACCAGATCGGCGCCCGCGGCGCGGGCCTCGAACACCTGGTACGCATCCGCGACGAACTCCTTGCGCAGCACGGGCAGCGACACGGCGGCGCGCACGGCTTCGAGGTCGGCGAGCGACCCCTTGAAGCGGCGCTCCTCGGTGAGGACGCTGATGGCGCTCGCGCCACCGGTCTCGTAGAGCGAGGCGAGGGCGGCCGGGTCGGGGATCTCGGCCAGATCGCCGCGCGACGGGCTCGCCCGCTTGACCTCGGCGATGATCTTCACCCGATCGGCCGGGGCCAACGCGGCCAGCGCGTCGATGGCGGGCTCGCGGGCGGTCGCAGCCGCCTCGACCACGGCGAGCGGGCGCTCAGCGCGTCGTCGCTCCGCATCCTCCAGCGCGCCGGCGACGAGGTCGGCGAGCACGGGTTAGTGGCCCTTCGGCTGGTACTTGGAGCCGCCCACTCCGTAGCCCACGCGCTTCATGATCCAGCCCACGATCAGTCCGATCACGGCGAGACCGGCCGACAGCCACACGATGATCGGAGCGTCGTAGAAGAACGCGACGGCTCCGATGGTGAAGGCGATCAGCATGATGATCACGGCCGTCCACGCCGCCGGTGAATGACCGTGGCCTGGCTCGACTGACTCGGTGCTCATGGGACTCCTGCACGTCGGGTGCGCCTCCGCTCGCCCGTCAGGACAGGGCGGCGCACGGTTGGTGGATCGGGAACAAGTCTAGTGGCTCAGCGCGTGGGATCGTCGCCGCGGCTCAGCTCGTCCCAGCTGTCGATCGCGGTGTCGCGGTCGAGCGCGGTGGGGCTGGGGGGCGTGTCGGCCTCGGCCGCCTCGCGCGCCTCCTCGTCGTCGTCGGCCGTGTCGGCGGGCGCCCCGTCGTCGCCCTCGGAGAGCTCGGCGACGGCCTCCTCGGCCGAGCGGCCGTCCTCCCCGGCGAACCGCGCCTGGTACCGCCGCGACGCGCCGGGCCAGGCCCGCACGAATTCGATGGCCAGGATGCCCGCGGCGACGACGAGCACGCCGCCGACCACGGCGAGCCACGGCCAGAACTCGGTCGTCGTGCTCTCCACGAGCTTGCGCAGGGAGGCCTCCCCTGCGACGCCCGTCGCCGAGGTGATCGCCCCGCCTGCTGCACGCAGCGGGTCGCCCACGACGGAGACGGCCGAGAAGACGATCGAGACGCCGAGCAGGATGCCGAGGATCGACAGCACGACGCGGAAGGCGGGGCCGGCGATCGCGAGCGCCGCCGTCAGGGCGAGCCCGGCCAAAGAGAGCGCGGTGAGCGCGGGAGCCGCGGCCGACCCGGCGACCGTGACCGTGCCCGCGTGGTTGGCGACGTCCTTGACGTCGATGACGAACCAGGTCTGCGTCGCCGCGAGCAGCCCGAGGCCGCTCCCCACGACCAGCGCGAGCAGCGTCAGGTACTTGACGCGACGGTTCTCAGCGCGCACCCTGCACCCGTTTCATGCCGTTGGCCACCGCCACCGCCCGCAGGGGCGCCGCCGCCTTGTTCTGCGACTCCTGGAACTCCATGATGGGCACGGAGTCGGCGACCAGGCCGCCTCCCGCCTGCACCCGGGCCACGCCGTCCATGATCGTGGCCGTGCGGATGGCGATGGCGAGGTCGGCGTCTCCGGCGAAATCGAAGTAGCCGATCACTCCCCCGTACACCCCCCGCTGCGCGGGCTCGAGTTCGTCGATGATCCGAAGGGCCATCGGCTTCGGCGCGCCCGAGAGTGTGCCGGCGGGGAAGGTCGCGCGGAACACGTCGATCGCGCCGGACTCCGGCAGCAGGTCGCCCTCCACCGACGAGACGATGTGCATGATGTGGCTGAAGCGCTCGACGCGCATGAACTCGGTCACCTCGACGCTGCCCGCCGCGCACACCTTGAGCAGGTCGTTGCGGGCGAGGTCGACGAGCATCAGGTGCTCCGCCCGCTCTTTGTCGTCGGCCAGCAGGGAGGCCTCCAGGTCGAGGTCCTCTTCGGGGGTGGCGCCGCGCGGGCGCGAGCCGGCGATGGGGTGCGTGAACGCACGCCCGTCCTGCACCTTGACCAGCGCCTCGGGCGAGGAACCGACGATCTGGTACGGCCGGCCGTCCGGGCGTTCCAGCGAAAGCAGATACATGTACGGGCTCGGGTTGAGCGAGCGAAGCACCCGGTAGACGTCGAGAGCGGACGCCGTGCACTCGAGCTCGAAGCGCTGAGAGATCACGACCTGGAAGATGTCGCCGTCGACGATCCGCTCCTTGGCGGTCTCGACCGACGCGAGGAAGTCCTCCTGGCGGGTGCGCGACACCGGACTGCCGACGGCCGTGAGGTCCACGTCGGCGAGCCAGGCCTCCGAGGGCTGCGCGAGCTCGGTCTGCATGCGGTCGAGGCGCTCCTGCGCGTCGGCCCACAGGGCGTCGACGTCGTGCTCGCCGTCGGCCAGCGCGTTGGCGATCAGCTTGACCGTGCCGGAGCGGTGATCGATCACGACCAGGTCGGCGACGAACGCCATCGCCTGACCCGGGATGTCGTAGTCGGCCGGCGGACGCTGCGGCAGCCGCTCCAGCTGCCGCACGGCCTCCCAGCCGATGAAGCCGACCAGACCACCGGTGAGGGGAGGCAGGCCGGGGATCCGCGGGGTGCTCCAGCGCTCGTGCAGGGCCGCGAGGGCCTCCAGCGGCGTCCCGGAGGCCTCCGCGCCGAGCGCGCGCTGCGCCGACAGCCCGTAGTCGAGCCAGCGGACCTCGTCGCCGTTCTGCGTCAGCATGCCGAACGACGCGGCGCCGACGAACGAGAACCTCGACCAGATGCCGCCCTGCTCGGCGGACTCCAGAAGGAAGGTGCCCGGCCGTCCCGCGGCGAGCTTGCGGTAGATGCCGACGGGCGTCTCCCCGTCGGCGAACAGCTCGCGGACCACTGGCACGACGCGATGCGCGGCGGCCAGCGCCGCGAACTCCCCGCGCCCGGTCGTCCCGCCTGCGGTGGCGATCACAGGTCGGTGCCCATCTCGGCGGCGAGCCGCGCGCTCTCGGCGTCGGCGACCACCGGCTCCAGCACGTCGGCGTCGAAGCACGTGCGCGTGCCGGTGTGGCAGGCGGCACCGAGCTGCTCGACCGTCACGAGCAGCGTGTCGCCGTCGCAGTCCAGTGCCGCCCCCTTGACGTACTGAACGTGTCCGGAGGTGTCGCCCTTGCGCCAGTACTCACGGCGGGAGCGCGACCAGAACGTCACGCGGCCCTCACTGAGGGTGCGCCGCACCGCCTCGGCGTCCATCCAGCCCATCATCAGCACCTCGCGGGAGTCCCACTGCTGGATGACGGCGGGGACCAGCCCCGCGTCGGTGAACCGGATCCGCCCGATCACGTCGTCGATCGCAGTCATGAACGCACCTCCAGACCTGCTCGTCGCAGTTCGTCTTTCACGTCGCCGATGGTCATCTCGCCCGAGTGGAACACGCTCGCCGCCAGCACCGCGTCGGCGCCGGCGTCGATCGCCGGCACGAAGTCGGTGACGGCGCCCGCGCCACCCGAGGCGATGACCGGCACCCGGCTGATCGCGCGCATCTCGCGGATGAGCTCCAGGTCGAAGCCCTCTTTCGTGCCGTCGGCGTCGATGGAGTTGACCAGCAGCTCCCCCGCGCCCAGCTCGATCGCGCGCTCCGCCCAGTGCAGGGCATCGATCCCGGTCTCGGTGCGCCCGCCGTGCGTCGTCACCACGAACCCGGAGGCCGTGTCGGCCGAGCGCTTCACGTCGAGCGAGAGCACGAGCACCTGGGCGCCGAAACGCTCGGCGATCTCGCCGACCAGCTCCGGCCGCGCGATCGCCGCGGAGTTGACACCCACCTTGTCGGCACCGCTGCCCAGCAGCTTCGCGACGTCCTCCGTGCTGCGCACGCCGCCGCCCACGGTGAGCGGGATGAAGACCTGCTCGGCCGTAGCGCGCACCACGTCGTAGGTCGTCGAGCGGTCATCGACCGTCGCCGTGACGTCGAGGAAGGTCAGCTCGTCCGCACCCTGCTCGAAGTACCGGCGCGCGAGTTCGACGGGATCGCCCTGGTCGCGGAGGTTCTGGAAGTTGACGCCCTTCACGACGCGTCCGGCGGCCACGTCGAGACAGGGGATGACCCGGACCGCGACGCTCATCAGATCCGTGCCGCGTGGATCGAGGTGACCAGGATCGCGCGGGCGCCCAGCTCGTAGAGCTCGTCCATGACCTGGTTGGTGCTGTCGCGCTTGATCATGACCCGGACCGCGACCCAGTCCGGCTCCCCGAGCGGCGACACGGTGGGCGACTCGACGCCCGGCGTCAGGGCGACGGCCTGCTCGAGCAGCGCGACGGGGAGGTTGTAGTCGATCAGCACGTACTGCCGGGCGACCATCACACCCTGGAGGCGGCGCAGCAGGGTGTCGACGCCGGCCGCGGGCGACGGCGACGACACGAGCACGGCCTCCGACTCGAGGATCACCGGGCCGAAGATCTCCAGGCCCTGCTTGCGCAATGTCGTGCCGGTCTCGACCACGTCGGCGACGGCGTCGGCGACGCCGAGGCGCACAGCGGACTCCACCGCGCCGTCGAGCTTGATGAGTGACGCATCCACGCCGTTGTCGGTGAGGAACTGACCGACGAGCCCCGGATAGCTCGTCGCGACGCGCTTGCCCTCCAGGTCGGCGAGGTCGGTGTACGACCCGGCCGGTCCGGCGAAGCGGAACGTCGATGCGGCGAAGTCGAGCGCGGCGATCTCGGCGGCGGGCGAGCTCGAGTCGAGCAGGAGGTCGCGACCGGTGATGCCGACATCGAGTGCGCCGGAGCCGACGTAGGTCGCGATGTCGCGGGGGCGGAGGTAGAAGAACTCCACGCCGTTGCGCGGGTCGGCGACGATGAGCTCCTTGGGATCGCGGCGACCGTGGTAGCCGGCTTCGAGGAGCATCTGCGCCGCGGTCTCGGAGAGGGAGCCCTTGTTGGGGACGGCGATCTTCAGCATGCGTTGTGACTTTCGTGACGTGACGGACGGAGGCACGGATCCGGGGACCCGGGAGCGGTCATCACAGATGTCGGTACACGTCGGCCGGGGTGAGGCCCTTCGCGATCAGCAGCACCTGCAGGTGGTACAGCAACTGGGAGATCTCCTCGGCGGTGGCCTCGTCGGATTCGTACTCCGCGGCCATCCAGACCTCTGCGGCCTCCTCCACGATCTTCTTCCCGATGGCGTGCACGCCCGCGTCGAGCTCGCGAACCGTCCCGGAGCCTTCCGGGCGGGTCTCGGCCTTCTCGCTGAGCTCGGCGAAGAGGTCGTCGAAGGTTTTCACCGTTACAGCGTACTAGTCGCCGAGCGCGGCCGGTGCGCGCGCGACGGCTGCGCACCGCGGTCTGCTTCGCGCACATCGTCGCCGAGCCGGTTCCGGCGCAGAAGTGGAGGCGTCGTCACTGGCGTTCTCAGTGGAGGTGGGCCACGACGGCGGCCCGCAGCCCGGCGATCCGCTCCGCGGGCTCTCCGCGGAAGACGCTGGAACCTGCGACGAACGTGTCGGCGCCGTTCTCGGCGGCCGTGACGATCGTCTCCTCGGTGATGCCGCCGTCGACCTGCAGCCAGACGTCGAGGCCGCGCGCTTCGACGGCCGCTCGGAGCGAACGCAGCTTCGGCATCGTCTCGACCATGAACGACTGGCCGCCGAACCCCGGCTCCACCGTCATCACCAGCACCTGGTCGAACTCCGGGAGCAGGTCGAGGTAGCCGTCGACCGGAGTCCCCGGCTTGAGCGCGATCCCGGCTCGTGCGCCGATCGCGCGCAGGCGGCGGGCGAGCGCCACGGGATCGGCAGCGGCCTCCGCGTGGAAGGTCACCGAGAAGGCGCCCAGCTCGGCGTAACCGGGGGCCCAGCGGTCGGGGTCGTCGATCATCAGATGCACGTCGAGCGGAATCGGGCTGACGTCCTGGATGCGTCCGACCATCTGCGGACCGAAGGTGAGGTTGGGCACGAAGTGGTTGTCCATGACGTCCACGTGCACGAGGTCGGCGGTGGCGATCGTCCCGAGATCGCGCTCGAGGTTCACGAAGTCGGCCGCCAGGATGCTCGGATTGATGCGCGTCGCCATGCGGCCAGCCTATTGGCGCGGGGCACTCCCCCCGGCCGGACGGGCCGAGCGGCTACGAGGCGGCCTTCTCCAGCACGGCGATGAACATGGCGTCGGTCAGGTGGCGGTGCGGCCAGAGCTGCACCAGCTCGGGGTCGCCCGCCAGATCGAGTCGCTCGTTCGCGACCGACTGCACGATCTCCGCGCTGTCGCCCGTGCTCAGCACGCCGCGGTGGCGGTCGAGGGCGTCCGCGACCACGGCGCGGGTCTCGGCCACGTGCGGCGAGCACGTCACATAGACGAGGACACCGCCCGGTTTGAGCGCCTCCACCGCGGAGTCGATCAGGCGCGCCTGCAGCCCGGTCAGCTCTGCGACGTCTCTGGGCGTCTTCCGCCAGCGCGCCTCGGGTCGCCGACGCAGCGCGCCGAGGCCGGTGCACGGTGCGTCGAGGAGGATGCGGTCGAAAGCCTCCGGGTCGCTGCTCCCGAGCTCGACGCCGTCACGCTCCCAGACCGGGACGTCGAGCGGGACGGACGCAAGGGCTCGTCGCACCAGCTCAGCCCGCGCGGGCACCACCTCGTTGGCGACCAGGGTCGCGCCGCCCGCGAGCGCCTCGGCTGCGAGGAGTGCCGCCTTGCCGCCGGGCCCGGCGCAGAGGTCGAGCCAGCGCTCGCCCTCCACGATCGGGCGCGCGCGCGTGAGCGCGAGCGCCGCGAGCTGCGAGCCCTCGTCCTGTACGCGGAGCCGGCCCTCGGCCTCGGTCACCAGCCCCTGCGGGTCTCCCCCGCCCGCGGTGAAGCCGACGGGCGAGAAGCGGTCCGGACGCGCTCCGCTGGGCGGCTCGGCGAGGCCGGGCAGAGCGATCATGTTGACGCGCGGTGCGGTGTTGTCGGCCTCCAGGAGGGCTTCCAGCTCCGTCTCCCGGCCCTCCGCTTCGAGGGAGCGGCGGAACGCCCGCACGATCCACGCGGGGTGCGAAGAGAGGGCCGCGAGCCGCTCGTCCTCGTTCTTGGCGTCCGCGAGCACGCGCTCTCGCCACTCGTCGGGCGTCGAGCGGCCGATCTCGCGCAGCACGCCGTTGACGAATCCCGTGCCCGACCGGCTGCCGACCAGGCGTGCGAGTGCGACAGACTCGTTGACGGCGGCGTGCGACGGCACGCGCGTCGACAGCAGCTGATGGGCGCCGAGCCGGAGCACGTCGAGGAGCGGCGGATCGATCTTGTCGACCGTGCGCCCGGCGGCCCGGGCGATGACGCGGTCGTAGTAGCCCTGCATCCGCAGGGTGCCGTAGGTCAGCTCTGTCGCGAGCGCGGCGTCGGCCGTCGACAGCCCCGCCCGTGCGATACGGCCGGGCAGCAGGAGGTTCGCGTACGCGTCGGACTCCCTGACGGCCGAGAGCACGTCGTAGGCGACCCGGCGTGCGGGCTGGACCTTGGTGCGGTCGTTCATGAGAGCACCGCCGATCCCCCGGCGCCGCGCCACCAGTCGGCGGCCGCCATCGCTCGCTTGCCCGCCGGCTGCACGGTGACGAGCTCGAGCGGCGTCGTACCGGTGCCCACCTCGATGCGGCCGTCGACCTCGGCGACGACACCCGGCGGCAACGACAGGCCTTCGGTGGGGCGGGCCGAGTGCACCTTGAAGCGCTCTCCGTCGAGCAGCACCCAGGCGCCCGGTTCCGGCGTGACGCCACGCAGCCGCGCGTAGACGTCGTCGACCGGGACGGTCAGGTCGAGGCGCGCGTCGTCGATCGTGAGCTTGGGCGCGAGCACGGCGTCACCGCTCTGCGGTACCGCTACGGCCGTGCCGTCCGCGATCGCGGAAACCGTGTCGGCGAGCAGGGTGGCGCCGTCGTCCGCCAGCGATTCGAGCAGCTCTCCCGCGGTCGCGTCGGCCGGGATCGGTCGCCGCAGCTGTGCGAAGACGTCACCGGCGTCGAGTGCGGCCACCAGCTGGAACACGGCGGCGCCGGTCTCGGTGTCGCCGGCCATCACGGCCCGTTGCACCGGCGCGGCGCCCCGCCAGCGCGGAAGCAGCGAGAAGTGCAGGTTGACCCAGCCGAGCCGCGGAGTGGAGACCAGCGGCTCGCGCACCAGACCGCCGTAGGCGACGATGACGCCGAGGTCGGTGCGAAGGTCGGCGACCTGCTCGGTGACGTCGTCCCCCAGCCGGTTCGCCTTGATGACGGGCAGGTCGAGTCCGGCCGCGGCCTCCGCGACCGGCGACGGAGTCAGCACACGCTTACGGCCGAGGGGGGCGTCCTCGCGCGTGATGACGGCGGCGATTTCGAAATGCTCGGCGAGGGTGGTCAGCGAGGGGACGGCGGCGGCGGGCGTGCCGGCGAAGACGAGGCGCATGGCAAGGTTCTTTCGGTGGGGTCAGCGACCGAGTCTACCCGCGGTGGGCGCTCTGGCTCCCGGCGAAGGGGTTCAGAGGATCTCCGGGTCGTCGAAGCGGACGCGGAGGGTGGGCGCCGGACGGTAGCCGGGACGGCCTCCCGGAGCCTTGCGCCGCTGGGTGGCGTTGCGCACCACGGCCGCACGCACGGCGGCGGCGACCTCCGCCCCTCGCGCGTACTCGAAGCGGAGGATGGCGCGGACGGTCTTCTCGTCGACGTCCGCGGGACCCAGCACATCGATCAGGAGGCCCGGGTCCACCGCCTCCAGCACTGCACGCACCGAGGCCTCCGCACCGCTTACGGAGGCGAGCCGCACCGCCGGCGGGAAACGCAGCTGGCGCCGGTCGGTCAGCTCCTCCCGGGCGAAGTCGACGAGCCGATCGGTCGCGAAGTCGCGTGCGAGATCGCCGGAGACGCCCACGAGGAGCGTCGGCGCTCCGGGCGCGGCCAGCACGGACGCGCTCGTCCACCAGCGCAGGCAGTCCTCCGCGACATGGAGGGTCTCCCGCGCGAGCATGCGCTCGCCGTCGAGCAGCAGCACGGCCTGGTAGCCGCCGTCGGCGATCGGCTCGGCGCCACGGGTGGCGACCACGAGCGCGGGAGCCGGCCCGACGCGCAGCACGGGGTGGTCGCCGTCGGCGAGGATGACCCGGGTGCCCGGAAACGCCCGTCCCAGCTCCTCCGCCGTGCGGCCCGAGCCGGGCGTGACCATCCGCAGCTTCGTGTGCTCGCAGCGGCTGCAGCTCCACTCGGTCGCCAGCGCGCCGCACCAGCCGCACGACGGCGTCGCACCGGCGCGGCGCTGGCCGAGCGGGCCCGAGCACTTCGCGCACCGGGCGGCCTGGCCGCAGTGCGCGCACGACAGCACCGGCAGGTAGCCCGGCCGTGCGACCTGCACCAGCACCGGCCCCCGCGGCCTGCCGCTGTCGCCGCTGAGCGCCTCGCGCGCTGCCCGCCACGCCGACGACGGGATGCGCGCCGCGCGTGCTGCCGGCTCGGAGGCACTCTGATTGGCGGTCAGCACGACCTTGGGTGAAGAGGTGCGCTCCGGACCGACGTCGCGCAGCCAGCCGAGCTCGACGAGGCGCTGCGCCTCCACGCTGCGCACCAGACCGCTCAGGACGAGTGCGCAGCCCTCCAGCTCCTGACGCACCAGCGCTGCGTCCCTGGCGTGGACGTACGGGCTCAGGGGCTCCGCCAGCAACGGGTCGCTGTCCTCCCAGACCGCGATGAGGCCGAGGTCGGTGGCCGGGGCGTAGACCACCGACCGGTTGCCGATCACGATCCGCGGGCCGGAGAGCGCCGCGAGGAAGCCCTTGTAGCGGTCGGGGTTCGACTGGGACGCGTCGGCCCGCACCACGGCGTCCTCCGGGGCGATCGCTCCCAGCGCCGCCGCCAGCTGGTCGAGGTCACGATGATCGGGGACGGCGACGATCGCGGTGGCCCCGCGCCGCCAGGTCGCGGTGGCGAGCGCCGCGAGCGTGATGGCCCACTCACCGACCCAGGTGCCGTCCGGGAGGCGACTCAGGCGCGGGATCGGCCGCAGCGCGAGGCGCTTTCCTGCCGCGACCGCAGCCTCCACGGCGCCGGCGGCATAGCCGCGCACCGGGAAGGCCGCCGTCGCCTCGGCCGGCGGGGTGGTGTCGGTCTCTGCGGCCGCGTCGCCGTCGTGCTCACGCGCCGCCAGCCAGGCCTTCTCGACTCGAACCATGCGCTGCGGCACGGCGAGCCGCAGGATGTCGCTCGCCGTGCCCGCGCTCCGGTCGGCGAGCTTGCGGGCGAGTCGCCACACCGGGTCCGTCAGGACGGGCACCGGCGAGACGACGGCCTCGATCGGACTCAACGTGCCCGAGAACGCCGCGTCCGGCTCGGCGAGCTCCACGACGTACCCGTCGGCGACCCGGCCCGCAGAGCGCAACGGCACCCGCACCCGCACTCCCGGCAGCACCTGCTCGGAGAGCTCTTCGGGAACGCTGTAGTCGAACAGGTGGTCGAGCTGCGGCAGCGGCGAGTCGAGGACGACACGGGCGACCGTCGCGGCCGCCTCCACGCTAGAGCCCTGCGGCGGAGCGCAGGTCGTCGACGCGGTCCAGCCGCTCCCAGGTGAAGTCGGGGAGTTCACGGCCGAAGTGGCCGTAGGTCGCCGTCTGGGCGTAGATCGGCCGGAGCAGGTCGAGATCCCGCACGATCGCCGCGGGCCGCAGGTCGAACACCTCGCGGATGGCGCGGATGATGCGCTCGTCCGGGACGGTGCCTGTGCCGAACGTCTCGACGTAGAGGCCGACCGGCGCCGCCTTGCCGATCGCGTACGCCACCTGCACCTCGAGCCGCTCCGCGAAGCCGGCGGCGACGGCGTTCTTGGCGACCCAGCGCATCGCATAGGCCGCCGAGCGGTCGACCTTCGACGGGTCCTTGCCCGAGAACGCTCCGCCGCCATGACGGCTCGCGCCGCCGTACGTGTCGACGATGATCTTGCGGCCGGTGAGGCCGGCGTCGCCCTTGGGGCCGCCGATCTCGAATCGGCCTGTCGGGTTGATGAGGGTGCGGATGTGCGCGGTCTCGAGCCCCGCGGCGTGCATGACCGGCGCGATGACCTCTTCGATGACCTCCGCCTGCAGCTGCTCGCTCGACACGTGCGGCGCGTGCTGCGTGGAGAGGACCACCGTCTCGACCGAGCGCGGCGTGTAGCCCTCGTAGCCGATCGTCACCTGGGTCTTGCCGTCGGGCCGGAGGTAGTCGAGCGTGCCGTCTTTGCGTACGGCGGCGAGCCGCTCGGCCAGGCGGTGGGCCAGCCAGATCGGCAGCGGCATGTACTGCGGGGTCTCGGTGGTGGCGAAGCCGAACATGATGCCCTGGTCGCCGGCACCCTGACGGTCGAGGTCGTCGACGCTCTGCTCGGCGCGCGACTCGAGCGCGTTGTCCACGCCCTGGGCGATGTCGGGCGATTGGGCGCCGATGGAGACCGAGACGCCGCACTGGGTGCCGTCGAAGCTCACGTCGGACGAGTCGTAGCCGATCTCGACGATCTTCTCGCGCACCAGCGCGGGGATCTCCACGTAGCCGTTTGTCGTCACCTCGCCCGCGACGTGCACCAGACCGGTCGTGACCAGCGTCTCGACCGCGACCCGGCTGTGCGGGTCTACCGCGATGAGCGCGTCGAGGATGCTGTCGGAGATCTGGTCGCAGATCTTGTCCGGGTGACCCTCGGTGACCGACTCGGACGTGAAGAGGCGCAGATCTGCCATTGTTCTCCTTGATCGCGGCGCGGAGGGGTGTCTCGGGATGCCGTGGCCCGGTCGTCGACTAGACGACGACGTCGAGGATACGGTCGGCCACCGACAGCTTGCTCCCCGAGGCCTCCATCACTATATCGCCGCCCCTGCGCAGCACGACGACCTCGTTGCTCTCCGTTGCGAAGCCCTGCTCCCAGCCCACCTGGTTGAGCACCAGGAAGTCGCTGCCCTTCGCAGCGAGCTTGGTGCGGCCGAGCTCGATCAGGGTGGACGGGTCCGGCTCGGTCTCCGCCGCGAAGCCCACGACGACCTGGCCGTCGCGGCGCTCGGCCGAGAGCCCGGCGAGGATGTCGGGGTTGGCGACCAGCTCGATGGTCAGGGTGTCGCCTGCCTCGGACTTCTTGATCTTGCTGTTGCGGGTGACCGCAGGCCGGTAGTCCGCCACCGCGGCCGTCATCACGACGACGTCTGCCGACCGCGCGGCCTCGGTCACGGCCTCCTGGAGCTCGAGTGCCGTCTGCACGTCGACGACCTCGACACCCTCGGGAGGGTCGACCTCCAGGTGCGCGGCGATCAGCACGACGTCGGCGCCGCGGGCCTGGGCCGCGGCGGCCACGGCCACGCCCTGCCTCCCGCTCGACCGATTGCCGAGGAAGCGGACGGGATCCAGCGGCTCGCGGGTGCCGCCTGCCGTCACGACGATGCGCTTGCCTGCGAGATCCACGCCTCCGCGCGGCAGCCGGGACGCCTCGTTCGCGCGCCGCCGCTCGGAGAGCACGACCACGTCGGCGACCGGCTCGGGGACGGCCGAGACGGCGAGACGCGGCGAGATCCCGGCAGCACGGAGGGCGGCCCGCACGATCACATCGGGCTCCTCCATGCGGCCCGGGCCGGAGTCGGCGCCGGTGAGCTGGCCGGAGGCGGGACCCACCACGGTGACGCCGCGGCTGCGGAGGGTCGCGACGTTGGCGACCGTGGCCGGATTGCGCCACATCTCGGTGTGCATCGCCGGCGCGACGACGAGCGGCGCCGTGGAGGCCAGCACGGTGTTGCCGAGCAGGTCGTCGGCGAGGCCGGCCGCCAGCTTGGCGAGCGTGTTGGCGGTCGCCGGCGCGATCACGATGAGGTCGGCGGACTGGCCGATGGCCACGTGCCGCACCTCGGCGACGCCCTCGTAGAGGTCGGTCGCCACCGGGTTGCGGCTGATCGCCTCGAGCGTCGGCCGGCCGACGAACCGCAGCGCGGCCTCCGTCGCGACGACGTGCACCGAGTGCCCTTCGAGGACGAGCGCGCGGATGACGCCCACGGCCTTATACGCGGCGATGCCGCCGGTCACTCCGACGACGATGGTCAATCGTGGGCTCACGGCGGCATCTCCACATCTGCCGGGATCCGGCTGCGGTCGAACGGTGGCGCTGGGTCAGCGGCTCTCAGTCTGCGACGGCTCGGGCGACAGGTTACTCGGCCGCGAGCGGCTTGATGACGAGCTTGTCCTCGTTGATCTCGTGCAGCGCCACCGACAGGGGCTTGTCGTCGACCGACGAGTCGACCAGCGGGCCGACGTTGTCGAACAGGCTGCCCTCGTGGAGGTCGGCGTAGTAGTCGTTGATCTGGCGCGCGCGCTTGGAGGCGAAGATGACGAGCGCGTACTTGGACTCGACGCGAGCCAGGAGGTCGTCGATGGGCGGGTCGATGATGCCGTTGTTGCTGGTTGCCATGCGGAAACCCTCTCTGATTGTGAATCCGGCCCGGTGAGCGCGGAGAACCTGCGGAAGACGCCGGAAGGCGGCGCTACGCGGTGTTTTCTGGAGACTCGGCGGTCTACGGGCGCGACGGCGCCGAGCGGACCTTCATCAAGTCTACGACCTCGCGAGCGGCCTCGGCGACCGTGTGGTTGACGACCCGGTAGTCGAACTCGTCCTGGGCGGCCAGTTCGACCTTCGCGGTCTCCAGCCGGCGCTGCTGCTCCGCGGAGTCTTCGGTGCCACGCCCGATGAGCCGGCGCACCAGCTCCTCCCAGGTGGGAGGCAGCAGGAAGATGAGCCGCGCCTCCGGCATCGACTCGCGCACCTGGCGTGCGCCTTGGAGGTCGATCTCGAGCAGGACGCTCCTGCCCTGCTCCAGTGCGTCCTCGATGGGGGCGCGCGGCGTGCCGTAGCGGTAGGCGTTGTGCACGGTCGCGTGCTCCAGCAGCTCGCCCTCGGCGATCATGCGGTCGAACTCGGCGTCGTCGACGAAGTAGTAGTTGACCCCGTCGACCTCGCCGGGCCGCGGCGCGCGGGTCGTCGCCGACACCGAGAGCAGCACGTCCGGGTAGTTCTCGCGGATGTAGGTGGACACCGTGCCTTTGCCGACGGCGGTCGGCCCGGCCAGGACCACCAACTGGTTGCGACGCCGGCCGACCTTGTTCTCGCGCTCGATCAGGAACTCGCGCAGCTTGAGGCGCTGATGGCGGCCGAGGCCGCCGAGGCGCTTGGCCGGAGAGATCGCCAGCTTCTGCAGGGCCTCCTGCATCTTGGTCGTTCCGATCGCCGGGACGCTGAGCAGGAACTCGGTGACGCGGAGCCGGCCCTCGACGCCGTCGGGCGCCGCGGTCGCGTGGTCGAGCACCACCAGCGGAGAGATCTCGCGGGCGGCGATCGCGTTCTTCACGGCGGCGCGCGCCCGGCGGGCTGCGACAGCCGCGGCGGACGCCGCTGCGCGGTCGACCTCCGGCGGGGCCGGACGGGCCGATGCCGAAGCGGGCTGAGGTTCAGCCATGGCTGGCGCGCACCTCCTCCGCCCGACGCGCGATGGCGCCGGCCAACCCGTGCGGGCCTGCGCTCAGGAGGCCGCGGGACTCGCTCACGATCACTCCGGGCGCGTAGGCGCCGAAGAGACGGTCGACGTCTTCGACCCGCGCGCCCTGGTGCCCGAACCCGGGCGCCAGCACCGGGAATGCCGGATCGAGCGCGACCGCGGTGTCGATGCCGTAGTCGCCGAGCGCGACGGTGGCGCCGAGCACCAGGCCGACCGTACCCAAGGGATGCGGAGGCTGAGCCTGGTTGAACGCGTGCACGTCTTCGATGATCGCACGGGCCACGGTCATCCCGTCACGGGGTCCGTCCGCGACGACCGCCTGCTGCACGGCCGCGGCCTCCGGGTTGGAGGTCGCTGCGAGCACGAACAGGCCCTTGCCGGTCTGCTCCGCGAGCCGCATCGGCTCGGCGAGGGAGCCCACGCCCTGGAACGCGGCGACCGTCAGCGCGTCGGCCTCCAGCGGCGAGCCTGGGGCAAGCCACGACTCGGCGTAGGCGGCGACGCTCGTGCCGATGTCTCCGCGCTTGGCGTCGGCGATCACGAGCAGGCCGGCGTCGCGCGCTGCGCGGATCACGTCCTCGAGCGCCGCGTAGCCTGCCGACCCGTAGCGCTCGAAGAACCCGACCTGCGGCTTGACGATACCGGCGCGGCCCGCTGCGGCCTCCACCGTGCGCAGGCCGAACTCCCGCACTCCGGCGGCGGAGGCGTCCAGCCCCCAGTCCGCCAGCAGGTGCGCGTGCGGGTCGATGCCGACGCACAGCCGCCCGCGCTCGGCGAACACGCCCGCGAGGCGGTCGCCGAACGGAACGGCTGCGGTAGTCGTGCCGTCGGTCACGCGCGCGCGGCCCTCTGCAGCGCGTACTCCTGCAGCGACGTCACCTCGAAGCCCTCGCGGACCGCGTCGAGGGAGGCCACGGCGGCGCTCAGCTCGGCGATCGTGGTGAACAGCGGCTTGTCGCCGGCCACCGCGGCCGCGCGGATCTCATAGCCGTCCGCACGCGCAGAACGGCCGCTCGGCGTGTTGATGACGACGTCGACCTCGTTGCGCGTGATGAGCCCGACGACCGAGTCCTCCTCCGGCGCCTCGCTGAACTTGCGGACGACGCGCGCGGCGATGCCGTTGCGGTTGAGCACCTCGGCCGTGCCCTCGGTCGCGACGATGTCGTAGCCGAGCTGCTGAAGCCGGAGCACCGGGAGGACGATCGCGCGCTTGTCGCGGTCGGAGACCGAGACGAAGACGGTCCCCTCCAGCGGCATGCCGCCGTAGGCCGCAGCCTGGCTCTTGGCGAACGCCGTCGGGAAGTCGCGGTCGATGCCCATGACCTCACCGGTCGAGCGCATCTCCGGGCCGAGCACGGAGTCGACGATCTTGCCCTCGCGGGTGCGGAAACGCTTGAACGGGAGCACGGCCTCCTTGACGGCGACCGGGGAGTCCATCGGAATGACCGAGCCGTCGGTCTCCGGCAGGAGCCCCTCCTCGATCAGGCCGGAGATCGTGTCGCCGACCATGACGCGCGAGGCGGCCTTCGCGAGCGGGATGCCCAGCGCCTTCGAGACGAACGGGACGGTCCGCGACGCGCGCGGGTTGGCCTCCAGCACGTAGAGCACGCCGGCGCCGATCGCGAACTGCACGTTCAGCAGTCCGCGCACGCCGATGCCCTCGGCGATCTTCAGCGTCGCCTCGCGCACGCGATCGATCTCGCGGCGACCGAGCGTGATCGGGGGGAGGGTGCAGCTGGAGTCGCCGGAGTGGATGCCGGCCTCCTCGATGTGCTCCATGACGCCGCCGATGTAGAGCCGGACGCCGTCGAAGAGCGCGTCGACGTCGATCTCGATCGCGTCGTCGAGGAAGCGGTCGACCAGCAGCGGGTGTGCGGGTCCGACGATGCCCTGACCGGCCACGCGCTCGAAGTAGTCCGCGAGCGACGCGGTGTCGTAGACGATCTCCATGCCGCGGCCGCCGAGTACGAAGCTCGGGCGCACCAGCACCGGATAGCCGATCTGCTCGGCCGCGTGGGCGGCGCTCGGGAAGTCGACGGCCGTGCCGTTGCGCGGGGCCAGCAGACCGGCGTTCTCGAGGATCTCGGCGAACAGGCCGCGCTCCTCCGCCAGGTCGATCGCCTCGGGGGTGGTGCCGAGGATCGGGACGCCCGCGGCTTCCAGGCCCTTCGCGAGACCGAGCGCCGTCTGGCCGCCCAGCTGCACGACGACACCCACGAGCTCACCGGACTGCGACTCGGCGTGGATGACCTCCAGCACGTCCTCGAGCGTGAGCGGCTCGAAGTACAGGCGGTCGGAGGTGTCGTAGTCGGTCGACACGGTCTCAGGGTTGCAGTTGATCATGATCGTCTCGAACCCGGCGTCGTGCAGGGCGAACGAGGCGTGCACGCAGGAGTAGTCGAACTCGACGCCCTGCCCGATGCGGTTCGGGCCGGAGCCGAGGATGACGACCTTGCGCGCTTCGCTCGGCGCGACTTCGGTCTCCTCGTCGTAGCTCGAGTAGTGGTACGGCGTGAGTGCGGGGAACTCGCCGGCGCAGGTGTCGACCGTCTTGTAGACGGGGCGGACGCCGAGGATGTGACGCACCTCGCGCACATCGGCCTCGCCGAAGCCGCGCAGCTCGCCGATCTGGGCGTCGGAGAACCCGTGGTCCTTCGCGTACCGCAGCGTGTCGGTGTCGAGGGTCTGCGCGTCGCGGATCTGCGCGGCGACCTCGTTGATCAGGACGATCTGGTCGATGAACCAGGGATCGATCTTGGTGGCCTCGAAGACCTGCTCGGGCGTCGCGCCCAGGCGCAGGGCCTGCTGCACGTCGACGATCCGGCCGTCGGTCGGCGTCGCGATCGACTCCAGCAGCTCCTCCACGCTACGCGACTCGGCTCCCCAGTGGAAGGACGAGCCGCGCTTCTCGAGAGAGCGCAGCGCCTTCTGCAGCGCGCTCGTGAAGCTGCGGCCGATCGCCATCGCCTCGCCGACCGATTTCATGGTCGTCGTGAGCGTCGGGTCGGCGGCCGGGAACTTCTCGAACGCGAACCGCGGGACCTTGACGACGACGTAGTCGAGCGTCGGCTCGAAGCTCGCCGGGGTCACCTGCGTGATGTCGTTGGGGATCTCGTCGAGGCGGTAGCCGATCGCGAGTTTGGCCGCGATCTTGGCGATCGGGAAGCCGGTCGCTTTGGAGGCCAGCGCCGACGAGCGGGAGACGCGCGGATTCATCTCGATGACGATGATGCGGCCGTTCTCGGGGTTCACCGCGAACTGGATGTTGCAGCCGCCGGTGTCGACGCCCACTGCACGGATGATGTCGATGCCGATGTCACGCAGCTTCTGGTACTCGCGGTCTGTGAGCGTGAGCGCCGGAGCGACCGTGATCGAGTCGCCGGTGTGCACGCCGACCGGGTCGACGTTCTCGATGGAGCAGACGACCACCGTGTTGTCGGAGGTGTCGCGCATCAGCTCGAGCTCGTACTCCTTCCAGCCGAGGATCGACTCCTCGAGGAGCACCTCGCTGGTCGGGCTCTGGTGGATGCCGTCGCCGACGATGCGGCGCAGCTCCTCTGGCGTGTACGCGAAGCCGGAACCCAGGCCGCCCATCGTGAACGAGGGCCGGACGACGAGCGGGTAGCCCAGGTCTTCGGCGTACCCGAGCGCCTCCTCGACGGTGTGCGCGATGTACGAGCGGGCGACCTCCGCGCCGGCCTCGATCACGAGCTCCTTGAAGATCTGGCGGTCTTCGCCCTTCTGGATCGCCTCGAACTTCGCGCCGATCAGCTCGACGCCGTACTTCTCGAGGATCCCGTGCTCGTGCAGCTGCATGGCGGCGTTGAGCGCCGTCTGGCCGCCCAGGGTCGGCAGGATGGCGTCGGGCTTCTCCTTGGCGATGATCGTCTCGATGACCTGCCAGGTGATCGGCTCGACGTAGGTGGCGTCGGCGAAGTCGGGGTCGGTCATGATCGTGGCGGGGTTGGAGTTGACCAGGATGACGCGAACGCCCTCCTGCTTGAGCACCCGGCACGCCTGCGTGCCGGAGTAGTCGAACTCGCAGGCCTGGCCGATGACGATGGGGCCGGACCCGATGACCAGGACGGAGTGGATGTCGTCGCGCTTGGGCATCAGTCGTTCTCCTGGGTCTGGTCGTCGGTGGTGTTCTCGATGGCCGACTCCGGAGTGCCCACGCCGTGGCGCGCGCGGATCATGTCCAGGAACCGGTCGAAGAGGTAGTTGGCGTCGTGGGGACCTGCCGCCGCCTCCGGGTGGTACTGCACGCTGAACGCGTTGATGTCGAGGCAATTGAGCCCCTCCACGACGTTGTCGTTGAGGCTGAAGTGGCTGACCTCCACCGTGCCGAATCCGGCCGGCGAGTCGAAGGTCGCGTCGATCGGCGCCTTGACCGCGAACCCGTGGTTCTGCGCCGTGATCTCGACGCGCCCGGTGCGCTTGTCGAGCACCGGCTGATTGATGCCGCGGTGGCCGAAGGGGAGCTTGTACGTGGTCAGCCCGAGCGCGCGGCCGAGCAGCTGGTTGCCGAAGCAGATGCCGAAGTACGGCAGACCGGCGCGCAGCGTCTCCTGCAGGAGGGCGACGTGCTTGTCGGAGGCCTGCGGGTCGCCCGGACCGTTCGAGAAGAACAGTGCGGACGGCTTCAGGCTGAGCACGTGCTCGGCGGTGACCTGCTGCGGGAGGACGTGGACGTCGAGGCCGCGGCCCGCAAGGTTCTCGAGGGTGGACTTCTTGACGCCCAGGTCGAGGACCGCGACGGAGCCGATCCGCTCGCCGACTGCTGGGACGGTGTAGGGCTCCACGGTGGAGACCTCGGCCGAGAGGTTGCGGCCCGACATCTTCGCGCCGGAGAGCACGAGCTCCAGCTGCTCCGCGTCGCTCAGGCCGAAGTCGTCGCCTGAGAAGATCCCGGCGCGCATCGCGCCGGCCGACCGGATGTGGCGGGTGACGGCGCGCGTGTCGATGCCGCTGATGCCGACGACGTTCTGCTCGACGAGGTCGTCGTCGAGGCTGCGCTGCGCGCGGAAGTTGGAGACGACGCGGCTGGGCTCGCGGACGACGAAGCCGTCGACCCAGATCCGCCGGGACTCCATGTCTTCGTCGTTGGTGCCGGTGTTGCCGATGTGCGGCGCCGTCATCAGGACGATCTGGCCCGCGTACGACGGGTCGGTCAGGGTCTCCTGGTAGCCGGTCATGCCGGTGGCGAAGACCGCCTCGCCGAGTGTGCGGCCGCGGGCGCCGTACGCCCGGCCCACATAGCGCTTCCCGTCTTCGAGGACGAGGACGGCAGGCTCTGCTGCGACCACGTCACACCTCCCTTTCGGTGCTGTCACCCGGCGTGCTGTCCGCCGGGACGATGTCTTCGACGGCCGAGGTCAGCAGACTCCGGCCGGCCGGGTCCACGACCCGGAAGTAGCTGTCGGCGGCCGCGCCGCCGCTGGTGGTCCAGCCGAGGCGGACCAGGCCGTCCCGCTCGACGGCGCGGTCGATCGCGACGCTCGATGCACCGATTCCGGTGAGCGCCGCGGCGGGGATGAACACGGGCTGCTCCCCCGTCACCCGCAGCTGCACGCCGTCGGCCGTGACCTCCAGCGTGCCTCTGCCGCGGTACGACAGACCGGGCAGGGCGAGGCGCTCCAGCGGCTCCCCCGCCTTCGTCGTGGCGACGTAGAGCACCTCGGAGGTCGCGGTCGCAGCCGACGCGATCTCCGGCGCGGGGTACCCGCCGCCGGCCGGCGCATCGCGACGCACACGCCGGCGCCAGCCGACGATCGCGAGTGCGAGCACCACGATGACGACGAGCAGGATGCCGATCGTCGGAAGGAGCTTATCCACGGGCCACCTCCAGCTGGTCGACGACCGTGCCGTCGAGGACGGTCGCGTAGCCGCGATGGAACGTCGCCACCACCCGGCCGGGGAGCGCCATCGACAGGTAGGGCGAGTTGACGCCCTTGCCGGCGAGGTCGCCGGTCGAGAACTCCCGCGATGCGGCCGGGTCGTACAGCAAGAGCTCCGCCGGCGCGCCCGCCTCGAGCGGGAGGCCGTGGCCGTCCAGACGGCCGATGCGCGCGGGTGCGGCCGCGAGCACACGGGCGATGTCGGTCCAGCCGAGCAGCCCGTTGTCGACCACGGAGGCCTGAACGACCGACAGAGCCGACTCCAGGCCGACCATACCGAACGCGGCGGCGTCCCACTCGCAGTCCTTCGACTCGACCGGGTGCGGGGCGTGGTCGGTCGCGACGATGTCGATCGTGCCGTCGGCGAGGCCGGCGCGCAGCGCCTCCACGTCTTCGGCGCGGCGCAGCGGCGGGTTCACCTTGTAGCGCGCGTCGTAGCCGGAGGCCAGCTCCTCGGTCAGCAGCAGGTGGTGCGGCGTCACCTCCGCGGTGACGTCGACTCCGCGGGCCTTGGCCCAGCGGATGACGTCGACCGAGCCGGCCGTCGACACGTGGCAGACGTGCAGGCGTGAACCGACGTGTTCGGCCAGCAGCACGTCGCGGGCGATGATCGACTCCTCCGCCACGGCGGGCCAGCCGGTGAGGCCCAGCTCACCGGACAGTGCGCCCTCGTTCATCTGCGCGCCCTCGGTGAGCCGCGGCTCCTGCGCGTGCTGGGCGATGACGCCGCCGAACGCCTTGACGTACTCGAGCGCGCGACGCATCAGCAGCGGGTCCGAGACGCACTTGCCGTCGTCCGAGAACACCCGCACCTTGGCGCGCGAGTCGGCCATGGCGCCGAGCTCGGCGAGCCGTTCGCCCGCGAGGCCGACGGTCACGGCGCCGATCGGCTGCACGGTCGCGTAGCCGGCCGCCTCGCCCAGGCTGAGCACCTGCTCGACCACGCCGGCGGTGTCGGCGACCGGGGAGGTGTTCGCCATCGGGAAGACCGCGGTGAACCCTCCCGCCGCGGCCGCGCGCGTGCCGGTGAGCACGGTCTCGCTCTGCTCGTAGCCGGGCTCGCGCAGGTGCGTGTGGAGGTCGACCAGCCCCGGCAGCGCGATCAGGCCGTCCGCGTCGATCACGGTGGCGCCGGCCGCTGACGCTTCGGCGCCGGTCGCGGCGATCCGCCCGTCGGCGAGGAGGAGGTCGGTGCGGGTGCCGTCGGCCAGGGACGCGCCTCTGATCAGGTACTGCTGGCTCACCTTGTCACTCCTGTACACACCGTCATTCATCGCGCACCGCCATCCACCGGCGGCACTTCTTTCGTCCTCTGCCCGTCCCGGTCGCCACCGGACAGCAGCAGGTACAGCGCCGCCATTCGCACGGACACGCCGTTGGCGACCTGCTCCCGCACCGTCGACCGCGGCGAGTCGGCTGCTGCCGCCGAGATCTCCAGCCCGCGGTTCATGGGTCCGGGGTGCATCACAATGCTATCCGCCCCGAGCCGCGCCAGTCGTTCCTCGTCGAGCCCCCAACGCCTGGCGTACTCGCGCTCGGTCGGGAAGTAGGCGGCGTGCATGCGCTCGCCCTGGATCCGGAGCATCATCACCACGTCCGGCTGCGCGGCGATCGCGCGGTCGAGGTCGTAGCCGATCGTGGCCGGCCAACTCGACACGTCCACCGGAAGGAGTGTGGGAGGAGCGACGAGCGTCACCTGCGCGCCGAGGGTCTGCAACAGCCACACGTTCGAGCGCGCGACCCGCGAGTGCAGGATGTCGCCGACGATCGTGACGCTCACCCCGTCGAGGTCACGGCCCCGCGATTCGCGGCCGTGCAGGCGCCTGCGCATCGTGAAGGCGTCGAGCAGGGCTTGAGTCGGGTGCTCGTGCGTCCCGTCGCCGGCGTTCAGCACACCGGCGTCGATCCAGCCGCTGGTCGCGAGCGTCTGCGGCGCCCCCGAGGCGCTGTGCCGCACCACCACGGCGTCGGCGCCCATCGCTGCGAGGGTCTGCGCGGTGTCCTTGAGGCTCTCGCCCTTCGAGACGCTCGACCCCTTCGCGGAGAAGTTGATCACGTCGGCGGAGAGCCGCTTGGCCGCGGCCTCGAACGAGATCCGCGTGCGCGTCGAATCCTCGAAGAACAGGTTCACGACCGTCTTGCCGCGCAGGGTCGGGAGCTTCTTGACCTCCCGCTCCTGCACGTCGGCCATGTCCTCCGCGACGTCGAGCAGCGTGATGGCGTCGTCGCGCGACAGCGTCTTGGTGCTGAGCAGGTGCCTCATGCGCGGACTCCTTCGTCGATGGTCACCGACTCCTCACCGTCGATCTCGTCAAGCCGCACGAAGATGCGCTCGGTCGCCGCCGACGGGAGGTTCTTGCCGACGAAGTCCGCGCGGATCGGCAGCTCGCGGTGCCCGCGGTCCACCAGCACGGCCAGGCGCACGGCTCGCGGCCTCCCGAGGTCGCTGAGCGCGTCGAGGGCCGCGCGGATCGTCCGGCCCGAGAACAGCACGTCGTCGACCAGCACGACGGTGCGGCCGTCGATCGGCCCCGGCAGCGAGGTGGGCTGCGGGGCGCGGGTGGGATGGCGCGACAGGTCGTCGCGGTACATGGTCACATCGAGCGCGCCGACGATGTCGTCGGGCGAGGCCACGGACTGCGGCTCGATGCGCTGGATGTTCTCGGCGATCCGCCGGGCGAGCACGACGCCGCGCGTCGGTATCCCCAGGACCACCAGATCGTTCGTTCCCCGGTTGGACTCGAGGATCTCGTGGGAGATCCGAGTCAACGCCCGGGCGATGTCAGCCTGCTGCAGCACGGTACGCGCCGTCATGCCGACCTCCTTCCCCGCCTCACAGGACGGCTGTTAAAGGATGCCAATTGGGATGAGCCTAGCAGGGTGCGCCGCCACTACCCGCCGAGGAAGCTCGCGAACTCCTTCTCGTCGCTGATCGAGCCGGTGTACTGCTTGCCGTTCACGAGGACGGTCGGCGTGCCCTGGATGGTGTCGAGCGCCTTCTTGCCGTCGACCGTGATCGGGCCGGACTGGGAGTGCGCGGTGTTCGCCTGCGCCCACGCCTGGTACGGACCGCCGCGGTCGATGCAGCTGGAGATGTCGGTGATGCCGAGGTCGGTGGCGCGCTTGGCGAGCTCGGAGTCCGTCAGTCCGTTGGAGTTCTCCTCCGGCTGGTCGGTGAAGAGCGCTTGGTAGTAGTCGAGCACATGATCAGGATCGTGCACCCCGACGCACACGAGCGCCGCCGCCGCCCGCGTCGAATAGCCGGTGCCGTTCGATGCACGGTCGAGGAAGGTCAGCGGGTGCAGGCGGAGCGTGATGGAGCCGTCCTTGACCGCGTTCGACACCGTCTCGCCGTTCGACTTCTCGAAGGCGCCGCACACCGGGCACATCGCGTCGAACCAGATGTCGACCTTCTTCGATCCGGTGCCCGCCGAGACGAAGCCGCCATCGAAGTCGACAGCGGCGTCCGTGCCGGTCGGAGGCTTCGCGGACGCGACCGGGACGTTCGAGTTGCCGCCGAGCAGCGAGCACGACGCCACACCGGCCGTCACCGCGACCGCGAGAGCGGCCGCCGCGACGATGCGAGCGAGCCTCCGGGAGGCCGGGATCCTCATGCGCGCTGCGAGCGGTTCTGCGCGATCTTGGCCAGCAGACCGTTCACGAAGCCCGCGGAGTCGTCCGTCGACAGCACGGTCGCCGCCTCGACGGCCTCCGAGATCGCGACGCCGTCGGGCACCTCGTCGTTGAACAGCAGCTCCCACACGCCGATACGCAGGATCGCGCGGTCGACGGCGGGCATGCGGGCGAGGGTCCAGCCCTGCGCG
Source organism: Leifsonia sp. PARNA 1/14 (assembly GCF_055720965.1). Classification (NCBI taxonomy): domain Bacteria; kingdom Bacillati; phylum Actinomycetota; class Actinomycetes; order Micrococcales; family Microbacteriaceae; genus Leifsonia; species Leifsonia sp. PARNA 1/14. Next base: position 892,414 of record NZ_JBVQSP010000001.1, on the reverse strand, counting down.
TACGTCTCGATCTGCTCGTCGATCTCGTCCTGGTGGTCGATCACGCCGTCGACGATCTCGCGCGCGTACAGCCAGGAGGCCTCACGCGTCGGCTCGTTCGCGGCGCGCTCCGCCTCGGCGGCCAACGCCTGCGGGAGGGTCAGCTGACGCAGGTCGGCGCTGAACAGCACATCGAGCGCGCGCTTGCGCGCCTTGGTCCGGGCGCTCACTAGTCGTTGACGCGGCCGAGGTAGTCGCCGCTGCGGGTGTCGACCTTGACCTTGGTGCCGGTCTCGAGGAACAGCGGGACCTGGATCTGGTAGCCGGTCTCGACGGTCGCCGGCTTGGTGCCGCCGGTGGAGCGGTCGCCCTGGAGGCCAGGCTCCGTGTACGTGATCTCGAGCACGACGGAGGCCGGCAGTTCGACGTAGAGCGGCGAACCCTCGTGCAGCGCTACGGTGACGTTCTGGTTCTCGAGCATGAAGTTGGCGGCGTCGCCGACGACCGGGCCCGGGATGGTGATCTGGTCGTAGTCGCTGGTGTCCATGAACACGAAGTCGGCGCCGTCCTGGTACAGGTACTGGTAGTCGCGGCGGTCGACGTTGGTGATCTCGATCTTCGCGCCGGCGTTGTAGGTGCGGTCGACCGTCTTGCCCGTGGTGACGTTCTTCAGCTTCGTGCGGACGAACGCTCCACCCTTGCCCGGCTTCACGTGCTGGAACTCGATGACGCTCCAGAGCTGTCCGTCGATGTTGAGGACGATGCCGTTCTTGATGTCAGCGGTCGATGCCATGCGCGAGTTCCATTCGGTTTGCGGAAGATTCGGGTGGATGCGGCGCTCAGCGCCCTCCACAGCGGGCTCGGCGTACGGAGCCCCAGAAGATTCTAGACGTCAGCGCGCGTTTCGGCGAATGAACGCCAGAGCCAGGCGGTACGACTCGAACCCGAGACCGGCGATCACGCCCGTCGACACCGCGCTGATGACGCTCGTGTGCCGGAACTCCTCACGCGCGTGCGGGTTCGACAGGTGCACCTCGATCACCGTGCCGCCCGCCTTGGTCACGAGCGAGACGGCGTCGCGCAGGGCGTACGAGTAGTGCGTCCAGGCGCCGGCGTTGAGGATGACCGGAGCGCCGCTGTCGGCAGCTTCGTGCAGCCAGCCCAACAGCTCTCCCTCGGTGTCGGTCTGACGGAGCTCGACCTGCAGTTCTGGCGCGTCCTCCTGGAGCAGCGCGCGCAGGTCGTCCAGGGTGCCCGCGCCGTAGACGTCGGGCTCGCGCGTGCCGAGCCGGCCGAGATTGGGGCCGTTGAGGACGAGGACGGATGCCATGCCGATCACCCTACCGATGCTTCCCCGTCGGCGAGCGGACGGACGCGCACGGCCGACCACACGTCGTCGACCGCGACATTGCTGATCGGGCGCCAGCCGAACGAGCCGGCCTCCCGGATGAAGGTGTCGCGGTTGAAGTCTGCGCGGCCTCCCTTCGGGTACAGGAACCAGACCGCGCGTGCCCCCGTCAAGGCGGGGAGCTCGGTGGCGAACCGCGTCATGAGCTCGTCGCGCGTGCGGACGAAGGTGACGGAGACGGCGGCCTCTGTCGGCGCGACCTCGACGACGCTGCCCGGCAGGGCGCCGAGCACTGCGCGCTCGTCGTCACCCGCACCGACGAGACTCAGTGCGTCGCCGGCCTTGATGAGGAGCTTCTCGACGATCGTCTTGGCCATCAGGAGCCGATCTCCTGGTAGGCGGCGAAGAGGAGGCTCTGATCGGGTCCGGCGAGGATCGTCGGCCGCGCGAGGTCGTCGAGGACGATGAAGCGCAGGAGGCTCCCCCGCGCCTTCTTGTCGCGCTGCATGGTCGCCAGCAGAGTCTGCCAGCGGCCGGCAGGATACGTCGTCGGCAGGGTGAGCGACTCGAGGATCCGGCGGTGCCGGTCTACGACGCTGTCGCTCAGCCGGCCGCTCAGGCGCGCGAGCTCGGCGGCGAAGACCATGCCGACCGACACCGCAGCGCCGTGCCGCCACTGGTAGCGCTCGGCGTGCTCGATGGCGTGGCCGAGCGTGTGCCCGTAGTTGAGGATCTCGCGGAGGCCCTGCTCGGTGAAGTCCTCGCCGACGACGCGCGCCTTGATCCCGATCGACAGCTCCACCAGCCGGCGGAACTCCGGCGACTCGGGGTTCGTCGCGACGTCCACATCGCGCTCGATGATGTCCAGGATCTCGGGCTCGGCGATGAAGCCGTACTTGACGATCTCCGCGAAGCCCGCCAGCAGTTCGTTGCGCCCGAGGGAGGTCAGCGTGTCGAGATCGCACACCACCGCGGCCGGGGCGTAGAAGGCACCGACGAGATTCTTGCCCTCAGCAGTGTTGATGCCGGTCTTGCCGCCGACGGCGGCGTCGACCATGCCGAGCACCGTGGTCGGAACCTGGATCAGCCGGACGCCGCGCAGCCAGGTGGCCGCGACGAACCCGGCCAGGTCGGTCACAGCGCCGCCGCCGAAGCCGATCACGGCGTCTGACCGTGTGAAGTCGGCCTGGCCCATGATGCCCCAGAGGAATGATGCGACCTCGACGCGCTTGGCCGCCTCCGCATCGGGCACCTCGGCCAGCAGCACCTCGTACTGCTCGGCCAGCGACTCGCGCAGTTCCGCCGCGGCGGCACCGAGGGTGGGCGGGTGCACGACGAGCACCTTGTTCACGCCGGAGCCGAGGTGCGACGCGAGTCCGAAACGCAGTCCTCGCCCGACGACGACCGGGTACTGGTTCGTGCCGGCGACGAGGATCTCGGTGGGCTGGTCGGTCATGGCTCTCCTTCTTCGGTGCTCTGCGCTTCTTCGACCCAGCGCGCGATCTCCTCCACAATGGTGTCGATCGGCCGGGTGGAGGTGTCGGCGGTGTAGTCCGCGAGGGACTCGTAGAGCGGGGTGCGCGCCTCGACGAGCCGCTTCCACGATTCCAGGTCGGTCACGAGCGGGCGTTTGCTGTTGGTGATCCGCGCGGCGATGGCGTCGGGCCGAACCGTCAGCAGCACGACCCGCGTCGCGGCGAGGTCGGCCCGGGTGTCCGGGTCGAGCACAGCACCGCCGCCGAGCGAGACGACTCCGGGTCGCGCGACCGCTTCGGCGACGGCGGCGCGCTCCAGCGCGCGGAAGTAGGGCTCGCCGTGCTCGGCGAAGAGCTCCGCGATGGCGCCGTGCTCGGCGACGACCACGGCGTCGGTGTCAACGAACGGCAGGCCGAGCCGCCGCGCCAGGCGCTTGCCCAGCCGCGTCTTGCCCGCCGCCGGTGGGCCGATCAGGACGATCGTCACGGCCGTTCAGGCGTAGGGCGCGCTGACGCGCTCCGTCGCCAGGTTCTCCGGAATGGCGTCGAGGTAGCCGCGGAGGTTGCGGGCGGTCTCGGTCACCGAGTCTCCCCCGAACTTCTCGAGCACGGCGTTCGCCAGCACCAGGGCGACCATGGCCTCGGCCACGACACCCGCAGCCGGCACCGCGCAGACGTCGGAGCGCTGGTGGTGCGCCGGCGCGGCCTCGCTGGTCGCGATGTCGATCGTGCGCAGCGCGTGCGGAACCGTCGCGATCGGCTTCATGCCCGCGCGGACGCGCAGGACGCCGCCGGTGCTCATGCCGCCCTCGGTGCCGCCCGCCCGGTCGCTGGTGCGGATGATCGTGCCGTCCTCCGCGACCAGCTCGTCGTGCGCCTGGGACCCGCGACGGGTCGTCGTGAGGAAGCCGTCGCCGACCTCCACCCCCTTGATCGCCTGGATGCCCATGAGCGCGGCTGCGAGCTGGCCGTCGAGGCGACGGTCCCAATGCACGTGCGAGCCGAGCCCCGGCGGGAGGCCGTAGGCCAGCACCTCGACGACGCCTCCGAGCGTGTCGCCGTCCTTGTGCGCGTCGTCGACCTCCGCCACCATCCGCTCGGAGGTCGCCGGGTCGAAGCACCGCAGCGGGTCGGCGTCGAGCGTCGCGACGTCGGCGGGCGTGGGCAGAGGGGCGTCCTCGGGGACGCGCACCGGCCCGATCGACAGCGTGTGGCTGACGAGCGTGATGCCGAGCTCGGCGAGGAACGAGCGGGCGACGGCTCCGAGCGCGACGCGCGCAGCGGTCTCCCGGGCGCTGGCGCGCTCCAGGACGGGACGCGCCTCGTCGAAGCCGTACTTCTGCATGCCGACCAGGTCGGCGTGGCCCGGGCGCGGACGCGTCAGTGCAGCCCCGCGACCAGTGGCGAGCTTCTCGGGGTCCACCGGCTCGGCGCTCATCACATCGACCCACTTGGGCCACTCGGTGTTGCCGATCCGGAGGGCGATGGGGCTGCCGAGGCTCAGCCCGTGGCGCACGCCGCCCGAGATGTCCAGTGCGTCCTGCTCGAACTTCATGCGCGCACCGCGCCCATAGCCGAGCTTGCGGCGGGCGAGGTCGGCGCGGACCGCGTCCAGCGACACGGGGACTCCGGCGGGGAGTCCCTCCAGGACGGCGATGAGTTCGGGGCCGTGGGATTCCCCGGCCGTGAGCCAACGAAGCATGCTTCGATTCTGGCACAGCGGCGGGAGGCCGCTTCGCGCGGTTACGCCCCGCTCGACCGGTGACCGGTCGTGAAGATGTCGGTGTGCTCGATGAACGCGTGGAGCAACCGGTCGTCCTCCGAGGTGAACCTGTGCCGTTCGTAGACCGGGACGGCGCGCGGGCTGGAGTGCACCGTGACACGCTCGAGCCCGAGCTCGGCGGCGCGCGCCAGCACGGCGTCGATCAGGCGCCCTCCGACGCCGACGCCGCGTCGGTCGGGCACGACGTAGGCGCACTGGAGGTCGCCGGAGGCCCGCTCGAACAGCCGGGCACTCGGCACCCGGTCGACGATGGCCAGCCAGGCCATGCCCAGCACGCGCTCGTCTTCGACGGCCACGAAGCACTCGTGGGAGCGGCGGCCGGCGGCCCAGGCGGCGAAACGCGCCGCGAAAGCCTCCCGGGTGTCCTCCGGCTCTCCCCCGAACTCCCGGTTGGAATCCCACCGCAGCCCGCCCACGACGATCCACTCGTCCGGGCGGGCCCGACGGACCTCCACGAGGGCCACAGAGCGGCTACTCGGCCTCGGCCGCGTCGGAGCCGTCACCGAGCGGCGAGCCGTCCGTGGCGATCCCCACCGCTGTGAGCATGGCGGCGAGGACCTCGTCTTCGTCCGGGAGCGGCTGCAGCGGATCGCCTGAGACGAAGATCCGCACCTGGAGGAGCGCCTGATGGGCCAGCATGGCCAGCCCGGAGACCACCGTGCCGCCCACCAGCTGCCAGGAGCGCCCGAGCGCGCTGGGCCACGGGTCGTATGCGACGTCGAGGAGCACCGCACGGCGACGGGTCGAGTCGGTGTAGACGGCAGCCGTCGAGGCGCCGCCCGGCAGCGTGCTGATCACGAGCTCCGGCACGTCGAGCGAACGATCGGCCTGCGCGAACGAGCGGATCCGGACCATCAGGCCGAGTTCGTGCGCGAGCGGCTCCAGCCACACGCTCTTCTGGAGGTCGCGGACGTGCACGTCGACGCGCTCCGCCCCGAGCTCGGCCGCGGCGACGAGCGCGGACGCGGCCGTCGCTCCCCCGCCGAGCACGTGCACATAGCGGGCGCTCTCCAGGCCAGCGGCGCCGAGGGCACGCACGATCCCCGCGACGTCGGTGTTGAACCCGTCCACGGCCTCGCCGTCGAGCAGCACGGTGTTCGCGACACCGGTCTGCTCCGCGACCCGGTCGACGGAGGTCAGCAGCGGGACGACGGTCTGCTTGAGCGGCATCGTGAGCGAGAGGCCCCGCCACTCCGGGCCCAGGCCGTTGAGGAAGGCGGCGAGGCCGTCCTCCGTGACGTCGACCGGCTCGTACGACCACGGCAGGCCGAGGGCCGCGTACGCCGCGCGATGCAGGGCCGGCGACTTCGAGTGGCCGATCGGCGATCCCAGCACGGCCAGGCGACGGGTGGCCTCGGTGGCCTCCACGGCCTCGGTCGCTTCGGCGTCGAGCTCGACCTCGGTCTCCTCGTGGGCTGTGATCTCGGCCTCGTCATCGGTCGCGACCTCGTAGTCAGCGTCCGCGTCGTCGTCAGCGTCGGCCTCGTCGTCCAGCGGTTCCTCGCTGTCCGCCGCGGCCTCGGCCTCGGCGATCGCGGTCTCCTCGGCCTCCGCCTCGCGCTCGGCCTCGACCAGGGCCGCGATCTGAGCCTCCGCCGAGGCCTCCGACACACCGTCCTCGATCGACGCGTCATCCGCCGGAGCGTCGTCCGCCGGGGTCCGCGCCGGATTGCGGTTCCCCGCGCCGCCTCGCGCCGCCGGGGTCATCGGTTCTCATCCATAGCTGGGGTTGTCCTTCATCCACTGCTGCCACTTCGCGACCGCCGCGTCGTGCTCGGCGGACGTCGTCGAGAAGATCGTTTCGCCGGTCTTGAGGTTCCAGGTCACGAAGAACATCCAGGGGCCGTCGGCCGGATGGACGACCGCGTTGATCGCCAGATCGCCCGGGTTCGAGATCGGCCCCACCGGGAGCCCTGGGTGCACATAGGTGTTGTAGGGGTTCGACGCGTCCGCGCGCTCGGCGTCCGTCGTCTCCACCCGCTGCGTGTTGCCGGTGCCGTACGCGACGGTGGCGTCCGACTGGAGGTCCCAGCCCTGCGCGAGCCTGTTGAGGAACACGCGCGCGACCTTGGGATAGTCGTCCTTGAGGCCCGCCTCGCGTTGCACGATCGACGCCAGCACCACGGTGTTCCACCGATCGGCCGGGGCGACCCCCGCCTCGTCGAGCGACTGGAACGACCGGTCGACCATGGTCTTGATCACGTCATGGGCCGTCGCACCGGGAGCGAAGGTGTACGTCGCGGGAAACAGGAAGCCCTCGAGGGTCGTCGCCTGCGCCGGGAGGCCGTACTCGGCTGGGTTCGCCGCCGCCTGCTGGAGCTCGGCAAGCGGGATCTTCGTCGCATCGGACACCGTCTGCAGCGCGTCCTTCTCGGCCGTCCCCTCGGGGATGACCGCGGTGTTCTGCATGCGGTTCGCGGGATCCTGCAGAGCAGTGAGCGCAGCCTGGGCGCTCATCCCCTTGGCGAGCTTGAACACGCCGGGCTGGAACTCGACTTCGGGATGCTGGCGGAGCAGCAGCTGATAGAAGGCGTCGTAGCTCTTCGTGACGCCGGCCTTCTGCAGGTTGGTCGCGATCGAGCCTCCGGTGTCACCCGACTTGACCGTGAACACGACCTGGCCGGTCCCCGATCCCGAGTAGTCGTTGTCGACCGGCGACAGCGCCGTGATGAGCTTGGCGACCTGCGGCTGGAACGCGGCGTACGCACCTCCGGCCAGTCCGCCGAGGACCGCGACGATGACGACGGTGATGACGACCGGCTTGACCCAGCGCCGCTTGCGCTTGGGAGGCTTCTGGTGCGAGACGTAGTTCTGCTGGCGCCACGCCAGCGGGTGCTCGGAGTCGCGTCCGCCGACTTCGCCGCGGTCGTCGGACAGCGGAGAGAAGATGGCGTGCACCGGGCTGTCGAAGCGCCCGTGCTCGCCCGCGGCCGCGCCGTGCGTCGCCTCGTGCCGCGTCGACGCGGCGACGGTCACGCGATCCGAGACGCCCTCGGACTCGGCGTCGACCGAGATCGGACCGGTCACAACGGAGTCGAAGTCCAGCCCGGCGAGCGTCTGACGCTGGGCGGAGGTCTCGGCGGGAGGCGGGGTCCACGGCCCGGGTGTGCGCGGGTTGCGCTCGTCGGCCGGCGACTCGGGGGCAGCGGAGGCTTGCGGAGCCTGCGCCTGCGGAGCCTGCTGCTGCTGGGCCTGCTGCTGCTCGGCCTGCTGCGCATTCCAAGCGTCTTGCGCCTGCTGTGCCTCCCTGGCCTCCCGTGCCTCGCGGCGGGTCATCGGCTGCCGGTTCACGGCGGGGAAAGCGGGCGGCTCCGGCTTCTCCTGCGGGTTCTGCGACAAACTAGGGTCCAATGCTCGGTTCGACGGGACGGCCCGGCGGACGGCCTGAAGCGCGCTCCGCGTCGAGGGCGTGCTGCAAAATTATCGTGGCGGCCACCTGATCCACCACCGGACGCGCGCTTTTCGAATTCTTGCCCGACGCTCGGAGGGCCGAGTGCGCCGAAACGGTCGAGAGCCGCTCGTCAACCAGTCGCACGGGCACCTCGACTTCGGCTTCGAGCGCTTCGGCGAACGAGACGGCATCCGCCGTCGACGCTGTCTGCGCGCCCGAGAGCGCCAGGGGTAACCCGACGATAATCTCGAAAACTCCGAGTTCGGTCACAATCGCAGCGATCCTGCGACGATCCGCAGCGTCTTCGGAGCGTGCGACCGTCTCCACCGGTGTCGCCAGCATCCCGTGCGGGTCGGATCGGCTCACGCCGATCCGGACCTTGCCGACGTCGATGCCGAGCCGCACTCCGATCCGCACGCTCAGCCGATCGCCGCGACCACTGCCGAGAGCGCAGCGGGGATCGCCTCGGCGTCCGTGCCGCCGCCCTGCGCGAGATCGGCCTTGCCGCCGCCGCCACCGCCGAGGATCCCGGCCGCGGTCTTGGCGAGCGCACCGGCGTTCACGCCGGCGTCGCGTGCGGCCTGGTTTGTCGCAACGATGACCACCGGCTTGCCCGCAGCACGGGCCGCAAGAGCGACGGCCGACGGGTCGGACCCCAGGCGCTCGCGGACGGTCGTCACCAGGAGGCGCAGATCGTCGGCTGAGTTCAGCGCGCCCGCATCCTCCGCGACCACCGTGACAGCGCCGCGTCGCGTCGACGACTGCAGCAGCGACGGAACCTTGTCGAGCACGGCGCGCGCTTCGAACGCCTGGATGCGCTTCTCCGCGGCCTTCAGGCTCGCCATGAGGTCGGCGATCTTCTCGGGGAGCTGCTCGCGCGGCGTCTTGAGCGAGCCCGAGAGCTGGGAGACGATCGTGCGCTCGACCGCGAGGTCCTGGAAGGCCTCCAGTCCCACCAGCGACTCCACACGGCGGTTGGTCGAACCGACCGACGACTCGCTGACCAGGTTGATCATCCCGATCTCCGCGCTGGTGGACACGTGCGTGCCTGCGCAGAGTTCGCGCGACCACGGGCCGCCGATGTCGACCACGCGCACGACGTCGCCGTACTTCTCGCCGAAGAGGGCCATGGCGCCGAGCGCCTTCGCCTCCGCGAGCGGCAGTTCACGCGTGGTGACCTGGAGGTTGTCGCGGATCGCGTTGTTCGAGATCTCCTCGATCTCGCTGCGCGTCTCCGGAGACAGCGCCTGGTTCCAGGAGAAGTCGAGCCGGAGATAGCCGGCTTTGTTGAACGATCCCGACTGGTGCGCATTGGGGCCGAGCACCTGGCGCAGCGCCGCGTGGATGATGTGGGTGCCGGAGTGCGCCTGCGTCGCACCCCGCCGGTACTGCGCATCGACCAGGCTTGTCGCGGGGGCGCCCACGCCGACCTCGCCACTGCGCACAAGGACCTTGTGGCTGATCAGGCCCTTGACCGGCTTCTGAACATCGAGCACGTCGAGCTCGAAGCCCGGGCCGACGATCGTGCCGGCGTCCGCGCTCTGGCCGCCGGACTCCGCGTAGAGGGAGGTCGCGCCCAGGATGACCTCGGCGACCTGGCCTTCGCGGGCGACGTTGACCGATTGGCCGTCGACGATCAGGCCGAGCACGCTCGACTCGGTCTCGAGGTCGGTGTAGCCCGTGAATACGGTCTCGCCCTGCGCGCGGAACGCGCTGTAGACCGACAGGTCGGCGAGAGCGGTCTTCTTCGCCTTCGCGTCCGCCTTGGCGCGGGCGCGCTGGTCGGCCATCAGAGTGTCGAACGCCGCGCGATCGACACTGAGGCCGGCCTCCTCCGCCATCTCCAGTGTCAGATCGATCGGGAAGCCGTACGTGTCATGCAGGAGGAACGCGGTGTCGCCGGCGAGCTGCTCGCTGCCGGCCTTGCGCGTATTCGCGACCGCGGTGTCGAGGATGCTGGTGCCCGACGCGAGCGTACGGAGGAAGGTCTCCTCTTCCGCGTAGGCGAGCTGCGACGTGCGAGCGAACTCGGCCTCCACCTCGGGGTAGGCCGCCTTCATCGCGTCACGCGAGGCGGGGAACAGCTCGGGGAACGTCGCCGTCTCCACACCCAGCAGGCGCATCGCGCGCACCGTGCGGCGCAGCAGCCGCCGAAGCACGTAACCGCGGCCCTCGTTCGACGGCGTCACGCCGTCGGTCATGAGCATGAGCGCGCTGCGCACGTGGTCGGCGACCACGCGCAGCCGCACGTCGTCCTCGTGCGCCTCGTTGCCGTACGGCTTGCCGGCGAGCTCCGCCGCGCGGTCGAGCACCGGGCGCACCTGGTCGATCTCGTACATGTTGTCGACGCCCTGCTTGATGAACGCGACGCGCTCGAGGCCGAGACCGGTGTCGATGTTCTTCTTCGGCAGGTCGCCGAGGATGTCGAAGTCCTTCTTGCCTGTCCCCTCGCCGCGCAGATATTGCATGAAGACGAGGTTCCAGATCTCGACGTACCGGTCGTCGTCCGTCGCGGGGCCGCCGTCGATACCGTAGGCCGGCCCGCGGTCGAAGAAGATCTCGGAGCAGGGACCCGCCGGGCCCGGCTGACCGGTCGACCAGTAGTTGGTGTCCTTGCCCAGACCCTGGATGCGCTCTGCGGGAAGGCCGGCGACGCGGCTCCAGATCTCACGGGCCTCGTCGTCCTCCTCGTAGACCGTCACCCACAGGTCCTTCGGGTCGAAGGCGAGGCCGCCCTCGTCCTCCGACGACGTCAGCAGCTCCCAGGCGAACGTGATCGCCTGCTCCTTGAAGTAGTCGCCGAACGAGAAGTTGCCGCACATCTGGAAGAACGTGCCGTGCCGCGGTGTCTTGCCGACTTCTTCGATGTCCAGCGTGCGGATGCACTTCTGGACGCTCGTGGCGCGCGGGAAGGGTGCGGGGACCACACCGGTCAGATACGGCACGAAAGGCACCATCCCGGCCACCGTGAAAAGCAGAGACGGGTCGTCGCTCACGAGCGAAGCGGACGGGACGACAGTGTGGCCGCGCGTGGCGAAGAAGTCGAGCCAGCGGCGGTGGATTTCAGCAGTCTGCATGGGTTCCGGTCATTCGAGGTGGTGCGAGCGTCAGTCGTGGGGGTGCGAAGAGACGAGGAGCGGAGAGGACGGGGCTCAGTCCCCGTCGATGGCCGAGCGGATCTCGGCCTCGCGCTGCCGGTAGCCGTCGGAGACGGCTTCCCCGAAGTCGCGTGCCTTCTTGTCGAGCGTGCCGAAGAACTCGCGACCCTTGGGGGTCTCGTTGACCTTGTGGGCGACGACGAAGCCGACGGCGACGCCGATCAGGAGCCACAGGAAACTCTTCATTGCAGGATCTTCCCTCCGTGGATGCGTGCGTGGGCGCACTCGCGCAAGTCTAGTCCGCCTTGCGGCGGGAACGGCCGGTCGCGCCGGGCACCCGGAAGGCCGCGCGGACGGCTGCGCTGAAGCCCGCCAGCTTGATCAGAGGCCCTCCCACCGTCGCGGCGAAGAGGGCGACGAGCGCGGACACGTTTCCGGTGACATCCGCCACGTTCTTGGTGATGACGTCGACCCGCGCGAGCTGCTTGTTGGTCTCCTGCAGGGTCGTCGCCGTCTCGTCCAGGATGGGCGTGATGCCGTCGCTGGCCTCCTTGATGGCGTCGCGCGTCGAGTCGAGTACGCGACCCAGCTTGAGCAGCGGGACCGCGATGAACCCGACCAGCACGGCGAAGACACCCGCCGCGATCAGACCAGCGATGTCGCCTCCGGACATGTCGGCTCCCTTCATTCCGAGACGGGCATACGCCCCAGCGTATCGGGAACGCGGCCGACCGGAACCCCGCGCTTCGTCAGGATCGTGCAAATGCGGAACGGGGCCGTGGCCGAAGCCACGACCCCGTTCGCGGGAGTCTCCCCTATCGAGAGTCCGGTTGTCTCAGCGGGCCGCGTAGTACTCGACGACCAGCTGGACCTCGCAGGTGACGGGGACCTCGACGCGCTTCGGGCGACGCACAAGGCGGGCCTGGAGCTTGTCGATCTCGACCTCGAGGTAGCCCGGAACCTTCGGCAGGACGTCGACGTGACCGCCGGCGGCCGCGACCTGGAAGGGCTCGGTGCCCTCGGAGCGGGCCTTGACGTGGATGAGCTGGCCCGGCTTCACGCGGAACGACGGGCGGTCCACGATCTTGCCGTCGACCAGGATGTGGCGGTGAACCACGAACTGGCGCGCCTGGGAGATGGTGCGGGCGAAGCCGGCGCGGAGCACCAGCGCGTCGAGACGCATCTCGAGGAGCTCGACCAGGTTCTCACCGGTCAGGCCCTGGGTGCGGCGCGCCTCTTCGAACGCGATGCGGATCTGCTTCTCGCGGATGCCGTACTGGGCGCGCAGACGCTGCTTCTCGCGCAGACGAACGGCGTAGTCGGAGTCGGCCTTGCGCTTGGTGCGGCCGTGCTCACCGGGAGCGTACGGGCGCTTCTCCATGTAGCGGGCCGCCTTCGGGGTCAGGGCGATGCCCAGGGCGCGCGACTCGCGGGTCTTGCTGCGGGAACGTGAAGACACGGTTTCCTTTCGGTTTTCTCTCTACGAATGTTGGTCGCAGGGCGCACAGGGGCGCACTGCGCAGGGTTTTTCACCTGCAAGAGAGAGGGATTCACGCCAGGGACGCCCGGCTACAGGGCCGTTCCCATCGAAAGCGTGTGTCAGGCAGCCGCACCCTCGACACGCTTCTAGGCCCGTCGATTCTAGCAGATCGCCGTCAGCGTCCGCGCACGATGCGGCGCAGCTTCGCGAGCCGTGCGGCCACGTCGCGCTCATTGCCGTGCTCGGTCGGCGCGTAATAGGTCGTGTCGCGCAGTTCGTCGGGGAGGTACTGCTGCTGCAGCACGCCGAGCGCGTCGTCGTGCGGATACTTGTAGCCCTTGCCGTGGCCGAGCCTCTTGGCGCCCGGATAGTGCGCATCGCGCAGGTGCTTGGGCACCCTCCCGATCTTGCCGGCACGCACGTCGGCGATGGCGGCGTCGAGGGCCATGTACGCCGCGTTCGACTTCGGGGCCGTGGCGAGGTGCACGACCGCCTGAGCGAGCGGTATCCGCCCCTCCGGCATCCCGATGTACTGCACGGCGTCGGCGGCGGCAATCGCGACGACGAGGGCCTGCGGGTCGGCCATCCCGATGTCTTCGGAGGCGGAGACGATGATTCTGCGGGCGATGAATCGGGGGTCCTCCCCCGCCTCGATCATCCGTGCGAGGTAGTGCAGGGCGGCGTCGACGTCTGAACCGCGCACCGATTTGATGAACGCGCTGATGACGTCGTAGTGCTCGTCGCCGTTGCGGTCGTAGCGCAGCAGGGCGCGGTCGACCGCCTGGGCCACGAGCTCCGCGGTGATGACCGGCTTCTTCTTGGAGGTCGCGGGCGTCGCCGAAGCGGCGGAGACCGACGCGGCCTCCAACGCCGTGAGCGCGCGGCGCGCGTCGCCGGATGCGAGCCGGATGAGTGCCGCTCGCGCCTCGTCGTCGAGGGCGTACTGACCGCCGAGGCCGCGGTCGTCGGCGACCGCACGGTCGATCACGACGCCGAGGTCGTCGTCGCTGAGCGTCTCGAGCGTGAGCAGGAGGGACCGCGAGAGCAGCGGCGAGATGACCGAGAACGAGGGGTTCTCGGTCGTGGCCGCCACCAGGATGACCCAACCGTTCTCGACGCCCGGGAGCAGGGCGTCCTGCTGCGCCTTGGTGAACCTGTGGATCTCGTCGAGGAACAGGACGGTCGAGACGCCGTACAGGTCGCGGGTGGAGAGCGCCTCGTCCATGACCAGCCGGACGTCTTTCACACCGGCCGTGACGGCGGAGAGCTCGACGAAGCGTCGCCCCGACGAATGCGCGATGGCCTGCGCCAGGGTCGTCTTGCCCGTGCCGGGAGGACCCCAGAGGATGACGGAGACCGAACCGCTCTGACCCTCTTTGTCGCTCGCGAGCGCGACGAGCGGGGAACCGGGGCGCAGCAGGTGACGTTGACCGGCGACCTCGTCGAGGGACTTCGGCCGCATGCGCACGGCGAGAGGCGTCGCTCCCGTCCGGAGCCCAGGTTGCACGTCGACCACCCGACAAGATTAGTCGCAGCCACCGACATCCCCGTCGGCGGTTCGGGTTTGGGTGCTCATAGCCGCGACGGATAAGGTTCGTGCAGCATTCCATCCCTCTCGATGGAGATCCCCCGCTCGACGGCGCCCCCGGAGGACAGACGTGGCACCCAACAAGCAGAACGACCGCGACGCACGACAGGCTCGCGAGCGCCTGCGCGCCTATCAGGCGCGACAGACCGTGCACGAGCAGAAGGCCAAGCGCCGCACGCGCGACAACTGGGTCGGCGGCATCGCAGTCATCGTCATCGTCGCGCTGGCGATCGGCACGCAGCTCCTCTTCTTCGCCAAGCCGTCGGCGACCAGCGCCTCCGCTTCGCCGTCCCCGTCCGCGTCGTCGGCCGCCGGTGTCCCGTCGAAGTCGATCGCCGAGGGACGGACCTGGACAGGCGACCTCACGGTCAACGGGATCAAGCTCGGCGTCTCGCTCGACGGCGCCGCCGCTCCGCAGGCCGTCTCATCGACCATCTCGCTGGCCCAGAAGAAGTTCTACGACGGGCTCACCTGCCACCGGCTCACCAACGGCGGCTTCTACGTGCTGCAGTGCGGCGACCCGAAGGGTGACGGGACGGGCGGTCCCGGCTACTCGTACGGCCCGATCGAGAACGCCCCGAAGGACGACAAGTATCCCGCGGGCACGATCGCGATGGCGCGGCAGAGCGGCAACGCGAGCAGCCAGGGCAGCCAGTTCTTCATCGTGTACAAGGACACCACCATCCCCTCGGACTCCGCGGGCGGCTACACGGTGATCGGGGAGATCACCAGCGGGCTCGACACGCTCGTGACCGACGTCGCCGACAAGGGTGTGCAGGGCGGCGGCACCGACGGCAAGCCCGCAGTGACGACGAAGATCGACAGCTTCACGCTGCAGTGATCCTGCGCGTGCAATAGGCTGATTCCCAACGTGGCACCGCAAGCAAGGTGAGGCTCTTGGCTACTTCTGAACAGCACCCCTGGGGTCGCGTCGACGAGACCGGCACCGTGTACGTCCGTGAGGGCGATGGCGAACGAGCCGTCGGCGAGTACCCGGACGGCACTCCGGAGGAGGCGATCGCTTACTTCGAGCGCAAGTACACCGATCTCGCGGGCCAGGTCGGCCTCCTCGAGCAGCGTGCACGCCGCGGCGCTCCCGCGGCCGACGTCGCCAAGTCGGTGGCGAGCCTCCGCACGGCCGTCGAGGGGGCGAACGCCGTCGGTGACCTCCCCTCGCTTCTGGTGCGCCTGGACGCGCTCGGCGGCACCGTCGAGGAGCTCACCGAGCAGCAGAGCGCCGAGGCCAAGGCCGCCCTCGAGCAGGCCATCGCCGATCGCACCGCGATCGTCGAGCAGGCCGAGGCGCTCGCCGCGCAGGATCCGGCTCGCACGCAGTGGAAGCAGACCACCGCAGAGCTCGACGCCCTGTTCGCCAGCTGGCAGGCGCACCAGCACGACGGCCCCCGTCTGCCCAAGAACGACGCGAACGAGCTGTGGAAGCGGTTCCGAGCGGCGCGCTCGACGATCGAGCACAACCGCAAGGCCTTCTTCGCCGACCTCGACAACCAGCACCGCGACGTCCGATCCCGCAAGAACGCGCTGATCGAGCAGGCGGAGCGCCTGGTGCCACTGGGCGCCGACGGCGTGCCGGAGTACCGGCGACTGCTCGACCAATGGAAGCTCGCCGGTCGCGCGGGCAAGAAGAACGACGACGCCCTGTGGGCGCGATTCAAGGCTGCGGGCGACGCGATCTACTCGGCGAAGGCGGAGGTCGACGCCCGCGACAGCGAGGAGTACCAGGCCAACCTGGAGCTCAAGCTCGCACTGCTCGATGAGGCGGAGCCCCTCCTCCACGAGAAGGACCGCGAGACCGCCCGCACGAAGTTGCTGTCGATCCAGGAGCGCTGGGACGCCATCGGCCGTGTGCCGCGCGACCAGGTGCGCCCGATCGAGGATCGTCTGCGCAAGGTCGAGGCAGCGGTGCGCCGACTCGATGAGGAGCACTGGGAGCGGAACAATCCCGAGAAGAAGGCCCGCTCCGAGGGCCTCGCGAGCCAGCTCAACGCGGCCATCGCGAAGCTGGAGCAAGAGCTCGAGGACGCCAAGGCCAGCGGCGACTCCGCCAAGGTGAAAGCGGCCCAGGAGGCGCTCGACGCCCGCAAGATCTGGCTCGACGCAATCGGTTGAGTCCGTCCTCCACAGGGCGGCGGTCCTCCACAGAGGGAGTCGCCGCCGAAGTCTCCACGGGTTCACCGATCACCGCTCGATAGCGGCCGCCCGCAGAGCAGGCTGGAGGCATGACCACAGCATGCCCACTCCTGATCGACCGCAGTGTTCTCCCGCTCGCCGAGCTGTTCGCCCTGGTGCTCGACGGCCAGCTCTATCGCGTAGGTGACGCATTCGCGACGCCGGACACGCCTGACACTCCGGAGCTGCGCGCCCACGCGTTCGCCGCGCTCCGTCCCGGCCGCCTGGTCGCCGACCGCGGCACCGCGGCCTGGATCCACGGCACGCGCTCCACTCCGCCGGTTCAGCCTCAGGTCTGCATCGAACGCGCACGGCGCGGCCGGGTGCCGATCGGTTTCGACGCGCACCAGCACGAACTCGCCGTGGGCGACACCGTCGAGCTGGCCTCAGTCCGGCTGACAGCGCCACTGCGCACCGCCCTCGACCTCGTGCTCACGAGCCCGGGCTTCGACTCGCCGGAGGCACTCGAGGTGCGGCACCTGCTCGCGATCGCGCGGGCGTCGCCCGACGACCTCCGGAATCGGATCGCTCGCACGCGCCGGCGCGGCAGCGCACGGGCAGCCCTCCGCATAGTGCTGATCGAGCGCACAGCGCTACCGCGGCCGCTGGAGCCGCCGGAACCGTCGGTCTCGGCCCGAACCGTCGAGGAGGCGGCTCAGCCGCCGCTGACCCGATAGACGTCGTAGACGCCGTCGATCCGCCGCACCGCGTTCAGGACGCGGTCGAGGTGGGTGGTGTCCCCCATCTCGAACACGAACCGGCTCAGCGCGAGGCGATCGCTCGAGGTGGTGACCGTCGCAGAGAGGATGTTGACATGGTGCTCGGAGAGCACGCGCGTGACGTCGGAGAGCAGACCGGAACGGTCGAGGGCCTCGACCTGGATCTGCACGAGGAAGACGCTCTTCGAACTGGGCGCCCACTCGACGTCGATCATTCGGTCGGGCTCCTGCAGCAGCGACTGCACATTGTGACAGTTGGCCTGGTGCACCGAGACGCCCTGGCCGCGGGTCACGAACCCGACGATCGGGTCACCCGGAACCGGGGTGCAGCATTTCGCGAGCTTGACGAGGATATCGGGGGCGCCGCGCACGAGCACGCCGGAGTCGCTGTTGCGCAGCTGCTTGGCGCGACCTTTGACGGGGATCTCCAGCTCGCCGTCGGACTCGACCTCGCTCTGCAGCGAGGCGACGATCTTCTCGATCACCGACTGCGTCGAGATGTGCCCTTCGCCGACCGACGCGTACAGCGACGAGACGTCGGGGTGCTTGAGCGACGACGCGACCTCCACCAGGGCGTCCTGCGTCATCAGCTTCTGCAGCGGGAGGTTCTGCTTGCGCATCGCGCGGGCGATCGCGTCCTTGCCCTGCTCGATGGCCTCGTCGCGGCGCTCTTTGGTGAACCACTGGCGGATCTTGTTGCGCGCCCGCGGGCTCTTGACGAAGTTCAGCCAGTCTTGGCTCGGCCCGGAGTCTGGGTTCTTCGACGTGAAGATCTCGACGACGTCGCCGGTCGAGAGCGCGCTCTCCAGCGGCACCAGCCGGCCGTTCACCTTGGCGCCCATCGTGCGGTGCCCGACCTCGGTGTGCACCGCGTACGCGAAGTCGACCGGGGTCGCGCCGGCGGGAAGTCCGATCACGCGGCCCTTCGGCGTGAAGACGTAGACCTCCTTCGCGCCGATCTCGAACCGCAGCGAGTCGAGGAATTCCGACGGGTCGGCCGTCTCGGCCTGCCAGTCGGAGATGTGCGCGAGCCACGCCAGATCGGTGTCGACCTTGCCCGGCCCTCCGGCGCTCTTGCCTGTGGTCTGCTCCTTGTACTTCCAGTGCGCCGCGACACCGAACTCGGCGCGCTGGTGCATCTCCTCCGTGCGGATCTGGATCTCGACAGGGCGGCCCTGGGGACCGATCACGGTGGTGTGCAGCGACTGGTAGAGGTTGAACTTCGGGGTCGCGATGTAGTCCTTGAAGCGGCCAGGCATCGGCGTCCACCGGGCATGGATCGAGCCGAGCACCGCGTAGCAGTCGCGCACGGTGTTGACCAGCACGCGGATGCCGACCAGGTCGTAGATGTCGTCGAACTCGCGACCGCGCACGACCATCTTCTGGTAGATCGAGTAGTACTGCTTGGGGCGGCCGACGACCTTGCCGCGGATCTTCGCGGTCTTCAGGTCGTCATTGATCGCGTCGATCACCTGCTGCACCAGACGCTCGCGCTCCGGAGTGCGCTGCTTCACGAGGCTCTCGATCTCGGCGTACAGCTTGGGGTACAGCACCGCGAACGAGAGGTCTTCGAGCTCCCACTTGATCGTCTGGATGCCGAGGCGATGCGCCAGCGGAGCGTAGATCTCGAGGGTCTCCGTCGCCTTGCGAGTGGCGTTGGCGGCCGGGACGAATCCCCAGGTGCGCGCGTTGTGCAGCCGGTCGGCGAGCTTGATGATCAGCACACGGATGTCCTTCGACATCGCCACGATCATCTTGCGGACGGTCTCGGCCTGCGCACTGTCACCGTACTTGACCTTGTCGAGCTTGGTGACGCCGTCGACGAGCATCGCGATCTCGTCACCGAACTGATCGCGCAGCTCATCGAGCGTGTAGCTGGTGTCCTCCACCGTGTCGTGGAGGAGCGCCGCGGCGATCGTCTTGGCACCGATGCCGAGATCGGCGATGATCTGCGCGACCGCCACAGGGTGCGTGATGTACGGCTCACCCGACCGTCGCTTCTGCCCGTCGTGCGCGCGTTCGGCGACAGCGTACGCACGCTCGATGAGCGACAGGTCGGCCTTCGGGTGGTGCATGCGCACCGTGCGGATCAGCGTGTCTACCGCGCCTGCGGGCTGGGCACGCGAGAAGATGCGCGGAACGAGGCGGCGCAGCGAAGCAGACTGCGGTGTCGATGTATCAACCATGTGCGCGCCTCCTCTCGTCCATTATGGCCGGTGGTCCGGCCCGGACAGCGCGCCCCCGGAAGCCTGCCAGGCGAGCATACCGCCGGCGACGTTCGCCGCCGGATAGTTCGCCTGCAGCAGGGCGTCCGTCACCATCCGCGATCGGGCGCCGCTATGGCAGATCACCAGGATCTGAGCGTCCTCCGGAAGCTCGTGCTGGCGATACCCGAGTTCCGCGAGCGGGATGTGGTGGGCCTCCGGCGCATGACCGGCCTCCCACTCGCCCACCTCTCGGACGTCGAGCAGCCAGGCTGCTCCGGAGTCGATGAGCTCACGCGCACGCGCGGCGCTCACTTCGTCGTCCGACAGGTAGGAACCGCTCACTCGTCCCCGCTATTCCGCCGAGACCGGCTCGACAGCGGCGACTGTGGCCTTCGGGCGGACAGAACGGACCTTCTGGTCGTGCTTCTTGATCGCCGCCTCGCCCTCACGGAACTGCGAGTACATCGGCGCCGCCAGGAAGATCGTCGAATACGTGCCCACGATGATTCCGATGAGCAGCGCGAGCGAGATGTCGCGCAGCGTCGCCGCTCCGAACGCGTAGGCGCCGATGAAGAGGATCGACGCGACGGGCAGCACCGCGACGACAGCGGTGTTGATCGAGCGCACGAGCGTCTGGTTGACAGCGAGGTTGACGGCCTCCGGGAACGTCCGCCGAGTGAGCTCCAGCTCCTCCTTGGTGTTCTCGCGGATCTTGTCGAACACCACGACGGTGTCGTAGAGCGAGTAGCCGAGGATCGTCAGGAAGCCGATCATCGTCGCCGGCGAGACCTCGAATCCGACGAGGGCGTAGATGCCCGCCGTGATGATGAGGTCGTGGAACAGCGAGACGATCGCGGACGCCGACATCTTCCACGTTCGGAAGTAGAGCGCCATGGCGATGAACGCGAGCAGGAGGAACACGACCAGACCCTGAATGGTCTGCTGAGTCACATCCGCACCCCACGACGGGCCGATGAAGGTCGACGAGACCTCGGAGGAGGAGACGCCGTACGTCTTCGCGAGCGCGTCGCCGACCGCCTTCGTCTGGCTCTCCGAGAGCTGATCGGTCTGCACCTGGATGGCGTTGTTGCCGACGACGCTCACGTGCGAGACGGCGTTGGGGACGACGCTCTGCACAGCTCCCTGCGCCTTCGACGTGTCGGTGCTCTGCACGTCGCTGATCAGGAACTGCGACCCGCCGCGGAACTCGATCGAGAAGTTGAACCCGCCCTTGACGATCGGGACCAGGATCGAGAGCACGACCAGAACGATCGCGATCGAGTACCAGATCTTGCGCTTGCCGACGAAGTCGAACGAGCGGGCACCGGTGTAGAGGTCGTTTCCGAACCTGGTGAGACGGCTGGCCATCAGTTGTCCTTCCCCTCGGACGAGCGATCCGACGACGAGGAGGTCGAGGCGGAGGTGAGCTCCGCCGCTTTGCGCTCGGCGATCGTCTGGCGACGAGCGGCCTCTCCGCTGCTGCGTGCGGCCTTGCCGGCCGGCACCGACGTCTGCGCCGGAGTGCGGAAGCGGGCGGCTCCGCGGTACACCGCGCCGAGAGCGTCGGGGTCGAGGCCCGACAGCTTGTGGCCGGTGCTGAAGAAGCGAGTCTTCGCGAGCAGCTGCAATGTCGGGTGCGTGAACAGCAGCACCACGATCACGTCGATGATCGTCGTGAGGCCGAGCGTGAAGGCGAAGCCGCGGACGTTCGCCGCCGCCAGCACGTAGAGCACGACGGCCGCGAGGAGGTTGGTGGCCTTGGACGCGTAGATCGTGCGTCGTGCGCGGCCCCAGCCGGCCTCCACCGCGGATTCGAGACTGCGCCCATCGCGCAACTCGTCTCGTATTCGCTCGAAGTAGACGATGAAGGAGTCGGCGGTGAAACCGATGGCCACGATGAGGCCGGCGACGCCCGCGAGCGAGAGCCGGTAGTCGTAGTGCCACGACAGCAGCGAGATCGTCAGCCACGTGAGCGCGCCGGCGACCACGAGCGAAAAGATCGTGACCAGACCGAGCAGGCGGTACTGGAAGAACGTGTAGATCGCGACCAGGATCAGACCGATCAGACCGGCGATCAGACCGCTGATGAGCTGCGAGGTTCCGAGCGTGGCCGAGATGTCGTCCTGGCTCTGCACCTTGAAGCTGAAGGGCAGCGCACCGAACTTGAGCTGGTCGGCGAGCGTCTTCGCGCTCTGCTCGGTGAAGTTGCCCGAGATCTGCGGCTTGCCGTCGGTGATGGCCGCCTGCGTGGTCGGCGCCGAGATCACGCGGCCGTCGAGGACGATCGCGAACTGGTTCTGCGCCCCCTGGAGGCCGATGAGACGGGTCGTGACGTCGGCGAACTGCTTGGTCCCCGTGCTGTCGAACACGATGTTGACGGCCCACTGACCCGTCGTCACACCCTGCGAGCTCTGCATGATGCCGGCGCTCGCGTCGGAGATGTTCTGACCCTTGACCTCGACCGGGCCGAGCAGGTACTTGACCGTGTTGCCGTCGTCACAGGTGATCAGCGGCTTGTCGGTCGGAGCGGCGCTCAGGTCTTTGTTCTTGTTGGCGGAGCAGTCGTACGCGTCGAACTGCGCCTGCAGCTCGGGCGTCACCCAGGCGAGGTCGCTGCCGTTCGTCGGCTTGGTCGACGGCGTGGACTGCAAACCCGGCGCGGGGCTCGGTGCCGGTGTCGACTTGCCGTCGGCGCCCACGACCTCGTTGGTCGGGCCGCTGGTCTGCAGCACTGCGCGGAAGTCGAGGCGAGCACTCGCCTTGACGCGGTCGAGTGTCTGCTGGTCGGGCTTGCCCGGCAGCGAGACGACGATGTTCCGCGATCCCTCGGTGGAGATCTGCGCCTCGGACACACCCGACGCGTCGATGCGCTGACGGATGATCGAGACCGCCTGGTCGAGCTGCTGCTGCTGCACCGACTGACCGTTCTCGACCTGCGGGGCGAGGATGATCTGGGTGCCGCCCTCGAGGTCGAGAGCGAGCTTGGGCAGCCACGTCGCATTGCTGAACAGGACGCCGGCCGTGAGGGTCCCGAGAAGGACCACCACGATGACGCCGAGCCACGTCAGCGAACGCCAGGCTTTTTTGACCGGGGTCGACTTTGCCACCTAGGAACTCAGCTTTCTACGAGCGATCCGCGCACCCTCTCGGCGCGCGGAGCACAGGGATGCTATCAGTCGTCGCTCTTGGCGCCGGGCTTCTTCGGCGCGTCGTCGATCCGCTCGCCGAACTCCGGCTCCGACGACTCGACCGAGATCGCGTGATCCTGGTTGAGCTCGGGGCCGGCGACCTCGGTGTCGTCGAGCTCAGGAGTCTTGGGCTCCACGACGCGGGCGAGCACCTGACGGTGCACCTTCACGACGTGACCGGGGCCGGTCTCGATGAGCGCGGTGTTGTCGTCTTCGTCGACGGACAGCAGGGTGCCGTAGAGGCCGAAGTTGGTCATGACCTCGGCGCCGGGCACCATCTTCGAACGGGTCTCGTCCTGCTCCTTGCGGCGCTTGCGGCTGTTGCGGAACATGAAGAACACGAGGGCCGCCAGAATGACGACCATCACAATGGTCAACGGATCAATGGGCATGAAGTCTGCCGAACCTTCCGGTTAAGTCAAGGGGGGTAGGCGAATGGCCAGCTTGAATTATAGGTCATCCATCAGGGACGGTTGCTGTGAGTGCCCCTGCTGCGGGCTGGACATTCCGAAGTGGCGCCAGGCGGCCGGCGTGGCGACCCGCCCGCGCGGGGTGCGCGACAGCAATCCGATGCGCACAAGGAACGGCTCGACGACCGACTCGATGGTCTCCGCCTCTTCTCCGACCGAGACGGCGAGCGTGTTCAGCCCCACCGGTCCTCCGTCGAAACGCTCCAGGATCGCGTGCAGTACGGCGCGGTCGAGCCGGTCGAGGCCGAGCGCATCGACGTCGTACAGCTCCAGGGCGGCCCGCACGGCCTCCAGGTCGGCTCGGCGGCCGTGGACGAGGGCATAGTCGCGCACGCGGCGCAGGAGCCGGTTGGCGATGCGCGGCGTTCCGCGGCAGCGGCCGGCGATCTCGGCGAGGGCCTCGCGGTCGATCGCGAACTCCAGCATGGCGGCGGCCCGCGAGAGCACCTGCGTCAGCTCGCCCTCGTCGTAGAACTCGAGGTGCGCCGTGAAGCCGAAGCGGTCGCGCAGCGGGTTGGGCAGCAGCCCGGAGCGCGTGGTGGCGCCGACGAGCGTGAACGGCGCGAGGTCGAGCGGGATGGAGGTGGCGCCCGCGCCCTTGCCGACCATGATGTCGATGCGGAAGTCCTCCATCGCCAGGTAGAGCATCTCCTCTGCCGAACGCGCCATTCGGTGGATCTCGTCGATGAAGAGCACCTCCCCCGGCGTGAGCGACGAGAGCAGGGCGGCGAGATCGCCCGCGTGCTGGATCGCCGGACCGCTGGAGAGGCGGAGCGGTCGCTCGCTCTCGTGCGCGACGATCATCGCGAGCGTCGTCTTGCCGAGCCCGGGAGGCCCCGCGAGCAGGATATGGTCGGCCGTGCGCTCCTGCATCTTCGCGGCCGTCAGCAGCAACTGCAGCTGGCCCCGGACCTTGGCCTGCCCGACGAACTCCGACAGCGTGCGGGGTCGGAGCGCTCCCTCGAACGCGAGCTCCGACTCGGATTCCAGCTCGGGGGCGGTCAGGTCGTCGCTCATCGGGAGACGCCCTTCGGGGCCGCGGCAGCCGGCCCGAGCCGGGCGAGCGTCAGCCGCAGCAGCGTCTGAACCGAATCACGCGCACTCTCATCCGTCTCGGCGACCACATCGGCGACGGCCTCCGCAGCGATCTTCTCTGGCCACCCGAGACCGACCAGCGCGACGAGCACGCTGTCGGGGACCGCCGAGGGCGCTCCCCCGGCCTTGATCGCGCGCGCCGGTGCGCGGCGGGTGGCGGTGAGCTTGCCCGTCAGGGACACCACGATGAGCTTGGCGGTCTTCGGCCCGATCCCGGACACCTTGCGGAACGGCGCGTCGTCGTCGGCCGCCACGGCATCGGCGACCTGATCGGGGCTGAGCACGGACAGGACGCCGATCGCCGACTTGGGGCCGACGCCGGACACGCCGTTGAGAAGCTCGAAGACCTGCAGCTGCTCGAGGTCGGCGAAGCCGAAGAGCTGCAGCGCGTCCTCGCGCACGATCAGGGTCGCGTGGACGAAGGCCTCGTCGCCGACGCGCAGGGACAGCACGTGATCGGGGGTGAGTTGCACGGCGAAGCCGACACCGCCCACCTCGATCACAGCGGTGCCGCCGATCGCCGAGAGCACGGTGCCGCGGAGGGAGGAGATCACCTGGCAAGCCTACGGGGCACGGCCGACGCCCGGGCGGAGCGCTCGGCGGCGCGCCACGCCGCCTGGGCGGGAGTCTGGGCGTCACCCGAGCTGGAGGCTCCCGGGCCGTCGGTCGCCGGCGAACCTCGCCACGCGTGGCAGATGGCGATGGCGAGGGCGTCCGCGGCGTCGGCCGGCTTGGGCGCCTCCGCCAGCCCGAGGATGCGCGCGACCATCGCCTGCACCTGCCGCTTGTCGGCGGAGCCGTAGCCGGTGATGGCGGCCTTGACCTCGCTGGGCGTGTGCAGGGCGACGGGGAGGCCGCGACGCGCGGCCGAGTGCAGCGCGACGCCGCTGACCTGGGCCACGCCCATGACCGTCCGGAGGTTGTGCTGGGCGAAGACGCGCTCGATGGCGACGACCTCCGGCCGATGCTCGTCGAGCAGCTCGTCGATCCCGGTGCCGACTGCCAGCAGCCGCTTCTCGAGCGGCATGTCCGCGGGCGTGCGGATGACCGTGACCTCCACCAGCGTCGCACGGCGGTCGGGGCGCACGTCGACCACGCCGACGCCGCATCGCGTCAGACCCGGGTCGATGCCGAGAACCCGGATCGTCATGGCGTCGCCTTACTCGTCGTCTTCGAGCTGCGCCTGCACCTCGGCGGAGATGTCGAGGTTCGTGTAGACGTTCTGTACGTCATCCGAGTCTTCGAGAGCGTCGATGAGGCGGAAGACCTTGCGCGCCACCTCGGCGTCGGCCTCGACGTTGACCGTGGCCACGAACTCGGCGTCGGCCGAGTCGTAGTCGATCCCCGCGTCTTGGAGGGCCGTGCGCGCGGCGACGAGGTCGGTCGCCTCGGTCAGCACCTCGAAGCTCTCGCCGCGGTCGGTGACCTCCTCGGCGCCGGCGTCGAGCACGGCCGACAGCACGGCGTCCTCGTCGACACCGTCGGCGTGCGGCACCACGATGACGCCCTTGCGATGGAAGTTGTACGCGACGCTGCCCGGGTCGGCCATGGTGCCGCCGTTGCGGGTCATGGCGGTGCGCACCTCCGCGGCCGCACGGTTCTTGTTCTCGGTGAGGCACTCGATCAGGAGGGCGACGCCGCCGGGGCCGTAGCCCTCGTACATGATCGTCGTGTAGTCGATCGACTCACCGGTGAGGCCGGCGCCGCGCTTGATGGCGCGGTCGATGTTGTCGTTGGGCACCGAGGTCTTCTTGGCCTTCTGCACCGCGTCGACCAGGGTCGGGTTGCCGGAGAGGTCGGCGCCGCCGGTCTTGGCCGCCACCTCGATGTTCTTGATGAGCTTCGCGAACGACTTGGCGCGACGGGCGTCGATGACCGCCTTCTTGTGCTTGGTCGTTGCCCACTTGGAATGCCCGGACACTGGTGCTCCCTCGAGTTGCGTTTGAACCTGTCCATAATAATGCCTCGGCCGGCGCCGGCCCGAAGGCGAGGGCGGCGGAGCGTCGGGGACCGGAGCGCGAGACGTGGCCTGCTGCGCAACGACCTATTGCGCCGCGAGCGCGCGGTGCACGGACGCCACCGCGCTCGCGCCCTCGCCGACGGCCGCGGCGATGCGCTTCATCGAACCGTGGCGCACATCCCCCGCTGCGAAGACCCCGGCGATGCTGGTCTCGAACGGCAGCGGCCCGCGCCCGGCGGCCTCGACCGGCGGGAGGTCGACGTCGGTGAGAAGGAACCCGCTGCCGTCGACCGCCGCTCCGCTCAGCCACGAGGCCCGCGGTTCGGCGCCGACGAAGCAGAACAGAGCGGCCGCGGCGAGCTCCTCACGCTCTCCCGTCGCCGACGACGTCAGCGTCACGGCCTCCAACTGCTCGCCGCCGTGCAGTGCGGTCACGTCCGACGACGGGTGCACCGAGATCCGCTCGTGCGACAGGACGCGGTCGACCAGGTACGTCGACATCTTCGCCGCGATGTCCGCGCCGCGCACGACCAGGGCGACCTCGCTCCCCAGCCCGGCGAGATACAGGGCGGCCTGCCCGGCGGAGTTCGCGCCTCCGACCACGACCGCCGGACGGCCGGCGACGGTACGCGCCTCCAGCTCGGTGGTCGCGAAGAAGATGCTGCCGCCTTCGAAATCCGCCCAGCGGTCGAGCGGGAGGCGCCGGTACCGGGCGCCGGTGGCGACCACGATCGCCCTGGCGCGGATGCTCTCCCCCTCGGCCAAGGTCAGCTCGTGCCCGTTCGGCGACGGTGCGAGAGCTGTGACTTCGGCCGGAGCCGAGAGCCGCACTCCGAACTTGAGCGCCTGGACGAGGCCGAGCTCGGTGATCTCCCCTCCGGATACTCCGGCCGGGAACCCCAGGTAGTTCTCGATCCGGGAGCTCGCCGCTGCTTGTCCGCCCGGGGCGAGCGCGTCGAGCACCAGCGTGGACAACCCCTCCGAGGCGCCGTAGATCCCGGCTGCGAGTCCTGCAGGACCGGCCCCCACGACGACCAGGTCGAACTCGTCGCCGTCGCGATAGCGGTAGGCGAGCCCCACCGCCTCGGCGAGCGCGAGCGGGGTCGCGCCCGCGATCACGGTGTCCCGCGCGACGACGATCGGGAGGGGCAGGTCAGCATGACCGGACGCCTGGAGCGCGGCACGGCCCTGATCCGTCGCGACGTCGTTCCACCGGTGCGGCAGTTCCATCCGTGCGGCGTACCTGCGGAGCGCCATGGCACCCGCCGAACCCTCGGTCCCGAAGATCTGGGTCGTACGGCCCGCCGCGGCCATCAGCAGCCGGCGACGGGCACGGAACGCGCCCAGCAGGGTCTCCGACAGTGACCCGTCGTTGGACATCAGCTGCTTGAACGCAGCGTTCGGGACCCGCCGCACGATGCTCGGCTCCACGATCCGCGCGGTGAGCAGGGAGGCCTGGCCCGTGAGCATGCTCAGCTCGCCGAGGAACTCCCCCGCCTGCCACTCGGCGACGACACGGGCTGGAGAGTCGGCCGTGGCCTCGCGCACGATGTCCACGCGACCCGACTCCATGACGAAGAAGTCGAGCTCGTCGTCGCCGGCGCGGAACAGCGTGTCGCCGACGGCGAACTCCTCCGGCGTGCCGAGCGCGAGCAGGCGCGCGAGCACATCCTGCTCCAGGACGGGGTTGGCCGCGGTTCCGACCGGGACACGGAACGGCGGCCGCTCGGCCGAAGGGGTCGACACGCCGCGATCATAGAGCGGCGCGGCGTGCCCGCACCATCCTCAGACCCGGGCGGCCACCCGCGCCCGCACCTTGGCGAGGAAGTAGGCGTGGAAGCGCGTGTCACCGGTGATCTCCGGATGGAACGAGGTGCCGAGGAGGTCGCCCTGCTCGACAGCGACCACGCGGCCGTCCGGCACGCGCGCCAGCACGGTCGCGCGCTCCCCCACGCTCTCGACTATGGGCGCGCGGATGAACACGGCGTGCACCGGCTCCTCGCCCAGCTGCGGGATGTCGAGGTCCGTCTCGAACGAGTCGACCTGCGAGCCGAACGCGTTGCGGCGCACCGCGACGTCCAGGCCGCCGAGGCTCTGCTGGCCCGCGATCCCGTCGACGATCGTGTCGGCGAGCATGATGAGCCCCGCGCACGTGCCGTAGACGGGAAGACCTTCCCCGATCGCGGCCTTCAGCGGCTCGGCGAGCCCGAAGGCGCGGGCGAGCTTGTCCATCACGCTCGACTCGCCGCCGGGGATCACCAGGCCGTCGACCTGCTGCAGCTCCTCCGGGCGCCGCACCGGGACGGCGTCGGCGCCCAGGCCGCGCAGGACCGCGAGGTGCTCGCGGAAATCGCCCTGCAGGGCCAGGACGCCGACGCGGGGGCCGATCGCCGCAGCCGTCGGCATCCCGTCGGGGCTACCAGCCACGCTCGGCGAGGCGGTGCGGGGCAGCGAGGTCGGAGACGTTGATGCCGACCATTGCCTCGCCCAGGCCGCGGGAGACCTCCGCGATGACCTTGGGGTCGTCGTAGAAAGTGGTCGCCTTGACGATCGCGGCCGCGCGCTGCTCGGGGTTGCCCGACTTGAAGATGCCCGAGCCGACGAACACGCCGTCGGCGCCCAGTTGCATCATCATCGCCGCGTCGGCAGGAGTCGCCACGCCGCCGGCCGTGAACAGCACCACGGGGAGCTTGCCGGTCTCGGCGATCTCGGCGACCAGCTCGTACGGTGCCTGGAGGTCCTTCGCGGCGACGTACTG
>NZ_JBVQSP010000001.1:861709-863597 GCF_055720965.1 Leifsonia sp. PARNA 1/14 | reverse complement strand
GTACGTAGCTCGTCGCGCGTCATCGACGTCAGGGCGTTGATCTCCGACGTGATCTTGCGGATGTGCTTGGTGGCCTCCGAGACGTCGCCGGTGCCGGCCTCGCCCTTCGAGCGGATCATCGCCGCGCCTTCGTTGATGCGGCGCAGCGCCTCGCCGAGGTTGGTCGCGCCGCAGACGAACGGCACAGTGAACTTCCACTTGTCGATGTGGTTGACGTAGTCGGCCGGCGACAGCACCTCGGACTCGTCGATGTAGTCGACGTCGAGCGCCTCCAGCACCTGCGCCTCGACGAAGTGGCCGATGCGGGCCTTCGCCATGACCGGGATGGACACCTCGGCGATGATCGCCTCGATGAGGTCGGGGTCGCTCATCCGTGCGACACCGCCCTGGGCGCGGATGTCGGCGGGGACCCGCTCGAGCGCCATGACGGCGACGGCGCCGGCGTCCTCGGCGATGCGCGCCTGCTCCGGCGTGACGACGTCCATGATGACGCCGCCCTTCAGCATCTCGGCCAGGCCGCGCTTGACCCGGCTCGACCCGGTGGCGGTGCCCTGTTGTGTGTCTGTCATCGTCGCCCTCTCTGCGGTACAAAAAGTGTTTTGGCCTATGCCGAACGATAGCATCCCCGCCTCGGCTCAGTAGACTCGGTAGCCGGGGAGGGGAATTGGACGAACAGGTCATCACGGGAACGACGGCGGCGGAGATCGCCGCCAGCGTGCGCGAACTGCACGAGCGCGGGGCGCTGCGCCGCGGCGACCCCCTCCCGCCGGTGCGCGAGCTGGCGGCCCAGCTGCAGGTCAACCGCAACACGGCCGTCGCCGCCTACCGACTGCTGGCACAGGCAGGGGTGGTCGTCGCACGCGGGCGAGCCGGCACGGTGATCGCGGGCGTGGAGGCCGTGGCCCAGGAGGGATTCGCGGCCGACAGCGTGCTGCGCGACGTCGGCACGGGCAACCCCGACCCGGGCCGCATCCCCGATCTCTCGGCTGCGCTGGCCCGCGCCGTCGGCCGTCCCGTGCTATACGGGGAGCCCGTGATCGACCCCGCGCTGCAGGCGCGCGCCCTGTCATGGATCCGCGAGGACCTCCCGGAGCACGACGTGCGGATCACGGTGACCAACGGGGCCGTCGACGCCGTCGAGAGGCTGCTCGCCCAGGCGCTCCTCCGCGATGACGCCGTGGCCCTCGAAGACCCCTGCTTCCTCGCCAGCATCCACACGGTGCGGCACGGCGGCTACCGCGCGGTGCCCGTTCCCGTCGACGCCGAGGGAATGACCGTCGACGGCCTCCGCGCGGCGCTCGAGGCCGGCGTGCGGGCGATCATCTGTACGCCGCGGGCGCAGAACCCTACGGGAGCGACACTCTCCCCCACGCGCGCGGCCGAGCTTCGCGCACTGCTCGCCGATCATCCGTATGTGCTCGTGATCGAGGACGACCACTTCTCGATGCTCTCCCAGCGCTCGTACGAGACCCTGATCGGGTCGTCGCACCAGCGGTTCGCGCTGGTCCGCTCGGTGTCGAAGTTCCTCGGCCCCGACATGTGCCTGGCCGTCGCGGCAACGGACCCCGAGACGGCGGAGCGGCTCGCGTTCCGGCTCAGCCCTGGCACCACGTGGGTGAGCCACATCCTCCAGCGGCTCGTGCTCGCGCAGCTCAGCGATGTGTCCGTGCTCGCGCAGATCGTCGACGCCGGGCGCCACTACGCCGAGCGCAATGAGGCCTTCGCCGCCCGGCTCACCGAACGCGGGCTGCCGACGGAGGCGGGCGACGGTCTGAACCTCTGGGTCGACCTGCCGGTGGAGGCGCGACTCGTGGCCGAGCGGCTGATGCGACGCGGCTGGCTGGCCCGCACCGGCGACGAGTTCGGGCTCGGCGAACGGAGGCCGCCC
>NZ_JBVQSP010000001.1:796294-861611 GCF_055720965.1 Leifsonia sp. PARNA 1/14 | reverse complement strand
CTCCCACCGGCTGCGCCTGACTGTTCACGACCTCACGGCGGAGGAGACCGACCGATTGCTCGACGACCTCGCGGACCTCGCGGGGCAGCTCTCCTGAACGAACGAGGGCACGGCCCGAGGGATGAGAGGATCGAGAGATGAAGATCCTCTCGATCCAGTCCGCTGTCGCCTATGGTCATGTCGGCAACTCGGCCGCCGTCTTCCCGCTCCAGCGCATCGGTGTCGAGGTCCTGCCGGTCAACACCGTGAACTTCTCCAACCACACCGGCTACGGCGCCTGGCGGGGTCCCCTCATCGCACCGGACGACGTCCGTGCCGTGATCACCGGCATCGAGGAGCGCGGCGTGCTCGGGCAGATCGACGCCGTGCTCTCCGGGTACCAGGGCGGCGAAGGCATCGGCGACGTCATCGTCGACGCCGTCGCCCGCGTGAAGGCCGCCAACCCGGCCGCGCTCTACGCCTGCGACCCCGTCATGGGCAACGCGAAGTCCGGCTGCTTCGTCGCCCCGGCGATCCCCGACCTCCTGCGCGACCGCGTCGTGCCGGTGGCCGACATCATCACACCGAACCAGTTCGAGCTCGGCTACCTCACCGGCACCGAGCCCGCCGACCTGGAGTCCACCCTCGCGTCCGTGGACGCCGCACGGGCACTGGGCCCGCGCACCGTCCTCGTCACGAGCGTCGAGCGCCCGGACCAGCCGGAGGACACCATCGAGATGCTCGCGGTCGATGACGCGGGCGGGTGGATCGTGCAGACGCCTCGCCTGCCGCTGAAGGCGAACGGCTCGGGCGATGTCACCGCCGCCCTGTTCACCGCCCACTACGTGGCCTCCCGCGACGCCGCGAGCGCGCTGAGCAAGACGGTGTCGAGCGTGTACGACCTCCTCGACCGCACGCTGCAGTCGGGAGAGCGCGAGCTGCAGCTGGTCGAATCGCAGGAGTTCTACGCGAACCCGCGCGAGCAGTTCACCGTCACGCAGGTGCGCTGAGCGCCCGCCGTGGCTACTCGCCGTTCTTCGGCCAGGCGTCCGCGAGTGCGGCGCGCACCTCGCCGAGGAGCTGCGGAAGCGCCTTCGTGCGGGCGATGATCGGGAAGAAGTTCGCGTCCTGCGCCCAGCGCGGCACGATGTGCTGGTGGAGGTGCGCCGCGATCCCGGCGCCGGCCACCGCACCCTGATTCATCCCGATGTTGAAGCCGTCGTTCCTCGAGACCTCGCGGATGACGCGCATCGCCGTCTGCGTCAGACTGCCGATCTCGGCGACCTCCTCGGGCGTCGCCTCGTCGTAGAGGGCGATGTGCCGGTATGGGCAGACCAGCAGGTGGCCGCTGTTGTACGGGAACAGGTTCAGCAGCGCATACGCGTGCTCGCCGCGGGCGACGATGAGGGCGTCCTCGTCGCTGAGGGTCGGCGCCACGCAGAACGGGCAGCCCTCGTGGCCCGGATCGGCCTGCTGGATGTAGACCATCCGGTGCGGCGTCCAGAGCCGCTGGAACTCATCCGGGACGCCCACCAGGTACGACGGGTCGTCGACGCGGACGGGACCATCGATCCCGTCCGCGTCGCCGCCTACGGTGCCGCTCAGCTCTGCCATGCGGTGTCGACCAGCTCGTGGCTGCCGATGCTCGCGACGATCCGGTCGATCGCCTCGTCGACCGTCACGCCATTGAGCTGCGTGCCGTCGCGGAAGCGGAAGCTGACTGTTCCGGCGCTTGCGTCCTCCTCGCCGACGATGAGCTGGAACGGCACCTTGGCCTTGGTGTGGGTGCGGATCTTCTTCTGCATGCGGTCGTCGGAGTGGTCGACCTCCGCGCGCACACCGCGGGCCTTCAGCCGCGCGATGACGTCGTCGAGGAACGGCCCGTAGGCGTCGGCGACCGGGATCCCGACCACCTGGACCGGCGACAGCCAGACCGGGAAGGCGCCCGCGTAGTGCTCCAGCAGGATCGCGAAGAACCGTTCGATCGAACCGAGCAGGGCGCGGTGGATCATCGCCGGCTGCTTGCGGGTGCCGTCGGCCGCGTTGTACTCCAGCTCGAACAGCTCGGGCTGGTTGAAGTCGAGCTGCACCGTGGAGAGCTGCCAGGTGCGACCGATCGCGTCGCGTGCCTGCACCGAGATCTTCGGGCCGTAGAACGCGGCTCCGGCCGGGTCGTCGACGAGCTCGAGGCCCGACTCGATCGCGACCTCGCGGAGGGTCTCGGTCGCCGTCTCCCAGCTCTCGTCGCTGCCGACGTACTTCTCCGGGTCTTTCGTGGAGAGCTCGAGGTAGAAGTCGTGGAGGCCGTAGCCGCGCAGCGTCTCGAGAACGAACTCGAGCTGGCGCGCGACCTCGTCCTTGATCTGGTCGTCGGTCACGTAGATGTGCGCGTCGTCCTGGGTGAGGCCGCGCACGCGGGTGAGGCCGGAGAGCGTTCCCGACTTCTCGTAGCGGTACACCGTGCCGAATTCCGCGAGCCGCAGCGGCAGCTCGCGGTAGCTGCGCCCGCGCGCGCGGAAGATCAGGTTGTGCATCGGGCAGTTCATCGGCTTGAGGTAGTAGTCCTGCCCCTGCCGGGTGACGTTGCCGTCGGCGTCGCGTTCCTCGTCGAGGTGCATGGGCGGGAACATCCCGTCTTTGTACCAGTTGAGGTGCTGGCTGGTCTCGAAGAGATGCGCCTTGGTGATGTGCGGGGTGTTCACGACCTCGTAGCCGTTCGCGATCAGCCGATCGCGCATGTAGTCCTCGATCTCTTTGCGGATGATCCCACCCTTGGGGTGGAAGACCGCGAGACCCGAGCCGATCTCCTCCGGGAAGCTGAACAGGTCGAGCTCTGCACCGAGCTTGCGGTGGTCGCGCTTGGCGGCCTCCTCCATGCGTGTCTGGTACGCGCGCAGCTCGTCCTTGCTCGGCCAGGCCGTGCCGTAGACGCGCTGCAGCTGCGGGTTCTTCTCAGAGCCGCGCCAATAGGCCGCGGCGACTCGCGTGAGCGCCCAGCCGTTGCCGATCATGCGCGTGTTCGGGAGGTGCGGGCCGCGGCAGAGATCTTTCCAGACGGTCTCACCGCTCTTGGGGTCGACGTTGTCGTAGATGGTCAGCTCGCCCGAGCCGACCTCCACGGACTCGTCGCCGCCCTCGGCCGCTCCGCCCTTGAGCCCGATGAGCTCGAGCTTGTACGGCTCGCCCGCGAGCTCGGCGCGCGCCTCATCGTCGGTGACGACCCGGCGCACGAAGCGCTGGCCGGCACGGACGATGCGCGACATCTCTTTGTCGAGCGCCTTGAGGTCCTCCGGCGTGAACGGCTCGGTGACGTCGAAGTCGTAGTAGAAGCCGTCGGTGATGGGCGGCCCGATGCCGAGCTTCGCCTCCGGGTTCACGGCCTGCACGGCCTGCGCGAGCACGTGCGCGGTGGAGTGGCGCAGGATGTTGAGCCCGTCCGGTGAGTCGATCGTGACCGGTTCGACGGTGTCGGTGGTCGTGACGGTCGTCGAGAGATCCTTCAGCTCACCGTTGACGCGCATCGCGACAACGGAACGGTCGGTGAAGAGCTCGAAGCCGTCGGCCACCTGTCCACTCCTAGAGTCGTATTCCAATGGGGATGGATCAACTCTAGTGGGAGCGAGCCCGGGGTCAGGACGAACCCGACCCCCGCTCGAAGATGACCGTGCCGGCCGCTCCCACCGGGACGACGACGCGCTTCCAGCCGCGAGCCTCCAGACCGTCCGCCGTCTCCGGGAGCGCGGGGTCGATGCTGATGAAGTCGGAGTGGAATTCGTCGGCCGCCCGGATCAGGTCGTCGGCGGACAGCACGTTGTACAGGAGCGGACCGGGGGCCACGCATTGCTCGAACCCGCCGAGCGTGCCGAGGCGCCGCTTCCATTCACGCCACGGCTCACCGCCGTACGGCACGTCCTTGCAGTCGGCGATCACCGCACGCTGCGTGACGAGCTTCACCCAGGTCGTGCGCGGGGACGCCACGATGATGCTCCCCTTCGGGACGACGGTGCGCACCTCGGCGCCCCACGCGACGAGCGACTGGTCGGGGACGAAGCGGAAGTTCGGGGACTTGATGGTCAGATTGCCCGACCCGGCCGCGACGAAGACGAACAGGAGACCGAGGAGGAACGCGGTCAGGCCCACGACGAACGCACGGCTCACCCGCTTGCGGTAGCGCACTGCGATGAGTCCCGACGCCACGATGACGGCGATCGCCACGATGAACAGCGGGTTGGTCACACCCTTCACGATCCAGTTGGCGCTCTGCAGCAGAGCCCAGAAGGAGAGCGCCCAGACCACGAGCCGCACCACGCTCCACCGGTCGAGGAACGGCCGCACCACCGGCAGCATGATCCCCCAGATAGCGAACGGCAGCAGCACAGTGCCCAGCCGGTAGACGTTCACTCCCTGAGTGAGCTGGCCCAAGACCGGGATGCTGAGCGAGTCGGCGGCGAAGCCGAGCGCGAAGCCCAGCGTCGCGAGCCCGATCGTCACCAGCCACGCGAGACGCGTCCGGCGCGGCAGCAGGAAGGCGGACAGGCCCGTGAGGACGATCAGTCCCCAGGTCGCGATGATGTCCGGGGCCCCCCACAGGTGGGCGGCGCAGTGGTACGGGATGACCTGATCGCAGATCTGGACGAAGTCGCTCAGGTTGGAGGCCACCGGCCGGAGCACGAGGCCGAACACGACGAAGGCCAGCGACACGACGATCGCGCCGACCAGACGCCAATCGATCCGCTTTCTGCGGATCGCGTCCATCAGGGTGAAAGCGGCGAGCACGATCACGATGTTCGCGCCCTGCTGAACGTGCACGATGGCGACGATCACGGCGGTGACGGCCGCAAGCCATCTGCGTTCCGTGAGCAGCGCGGCGATGGTGAGGTAGACCAGGCTCGCGCTCGTCACGGCCGGCAGAGCAACCGGGATCACGAGCGAGCCCGTGCCGCCGATCAGCCACGGCGTCTGCGAGATCAGCATCGTGAAGCCGATCGCGAGCGGCCACGCGGCGCGGCCGCCGATCCGGACCGCGAGGATGGCCGTGGCGCCGCCGAACGCGAGCAGCCCGACGGCCCAGAACGCCGCGTAGGCGGACGAGAGGTGGCCCGAGAGCTGCCCGAGGTAGGTGACGATGTCGAAGAACCAGTGCGGCTGCGGAGCCGCCGCCATGAACCAGTCGTTGGCGAACGCGCCGGGAATGGCCCAGCTCAGCCCTTCGGGGGCGAGCACGACATGGTCACCGAGGCCGGCGTAGTAGCCGCCGCTCGAGTTGCCCCAGACCTCCAGCGTGCCCAGCAGCGCGGCCATCGCGACCGCGATGCCCAGCGTGCCCCGAGCCCACCGCCAGAGGGTGGCGACCCATGCGCGGGCCCTCACTCGACGACCTCGGCCGTCATACGCGAGTTCACCCGAGTCCGGCCTTTCCGGAGTCGCAGCAGGCCGACCCCCATGTCCCAGACGTCCGACACGCGGACGGTGGAGGGCTTGGGGCTGTGGTCCGACGACAGGACGACGGGTACTTCGGAAATGGAGACTCCCTGGAGCTCGGCGATGAAGATGAGTTGCGTGGTGAAGAGGAATCCCGGCTCGTCCACATGCTCGACGACCTGCCGCAACCAGTCGCCGTCGGCGATGATGGTGCCCTGCGAATCGCCGACCTTGGACCCCAGCACGGCACGCCGGAAGAGGCGGTAGCCGTAGGTGTACAGCTTGCGGTGAACGTCGCGGCTCACCTCGGACTCCGGGTGGGCCTTGGAGCCGACGATGATCCGTGGACGGGGGTCTATCGCCCGCGCCTGCTCGATGTCCGTGAAATCGAACGGGAGATCGTCGGCGGTGAGGAGGACGTGCCGGCCGCGGGTCAGCTCGATGCCGCGTCGCAGAGCGTTCCCCATCCCCTTCGCCGATCGCGCGAGGTGGAAGGTGACGTGGGGGTTGTCGCGGGCGACCTCCTGTGCGAGCGCCCACGTGATGTCCGTCGAGCCGTTCTCGACGAGGATGATCTCGTGGTGGCCCTCGGTGAGGTAGTCCAGCCAGCGCTCGACGGTCCGGGCGAGTACCATCGCGCTGTTGTGCAGGGGGACGACGACCGACAGATCGATCCGATGGTCTCGCGCGTGGTCGTGCAAGGCTAGGGGCTCCTCGTTCGTGCTGGCCGCCTCGTACATGCCGGAGCCGATTCCGGACCGCAGCCTGAGAGAGCATACCGAACGTCTGATCCCCTCGAAGACGGCGCCCGACCCGCGATACCGATGGCCCGCTGACCCCGGGCAGCTCGTTGCCCCCTTCATTGGGGCGCTCTCGACGCAGATGGAATGCGATCACGCTCGCGCGCCGTCCACGCGGGGCCGGATAGGGTGACCCCGGAACACAAACACGATCGGGGGACGTGATTGCCTGCTGCCGCATATCTGACGGGCTTCGGCCGCTATCTTCCCGGCGCACCTGTCGAGAACGACGACATCGCGTCGCGCCTGGGTGGCGACGACCCGGTGACGGACCGCATCCGTCGCAGGGTCCTCGCGGCGAACGGCATCCGGCAACGGCACTACGCGCTCAGCGCGGTCGGTGAGCCGACGGAGCTCAACGAGGACCTCGCCGCCAAGGCCCTGACGGCAGCATTGGACGATCGTGGCATCACGGCCTCCGACATCAGGATGCTGGCGTGCGCCACGACGATGGGAGACGTCCTCGTCCCCGGATTCGCGTCCATGGTCCACGGGCGGCTGGGTGGCGGCCCGATGCAGACACTGTCAGTCTCGGGCGTCTGCACCTCGAGCCTCGCTGCACTCGACGCCGCAGCCGCGAAGATCCGCCTGGGAGATCACCCGCGTGCCGCCGTGGTGGGGTCGGAGCTCGCGAGCCGCAGCCTGCGTCAGAGCCGCTACGACGGACGGCGCGAGACTCTGGACTCGCACTTCCTCCGCTGGATGCTCTCCGACGGTGCCGGAGCCGTCGTCCTCGAGTTCCAACCGCATCCGAACAAGCCCTCGCTCAGGCTCGACTGGGTGCGCCAGGTGTCACTGGCCCACCGGCATCCCGCCTGCATGACCGCTGGGATGCGCGGCACCGAGGCCGAGCCGGGCAGCACCTGGCAGGACCTGAGCATCGCCGACGCCGAGGCGTCCGGGATGTTCGTCCTCCGGCAGGACATCAGCATGCTGGACGACCTCGCCGAGGAGGGGATCCGGCAGTTCGAAGAGCTGGTGGACACCGGCCTCGTGGACGTCCGCCACCTCGACCATGTGATCTGCCACTACAGCACCAATGCGTTCAGGGATCTCGCGCTCGACTCGATACGCCGGCGCGTGCCGACGCTGAGCGCTGATCGCTGGTTCTCCAACCTGGAGACGTGCGGCAACACGGGTTCCGCGAGCATCTTCATCGCGCTCGAGGAGGCGTGGCGCACCGGCCGGTTCGCCGTGGGCGACACCGTGCTTCTCGCCGTCCCGGAATCCGGGCGATTCTCCTTCGCCTTCGCTCACCTCACCGTCGTGGGGCCGACCACCCGTAAGGACATCTGAACGTGACAACCGAGACGACCATCGACGATTCCCTGGCCACACGCCTTTCGGCGGTCTGGGCCGAGCTCGAAGAGCACCTGGAGCGCGTACCCGTTCTGCAGCGGCTCGCTGCGGGCACGGTGACGATCGACGACTACACCCGGCTGCTCTTCAACCTCCGCCAGCAGGTCGTCGACGGGACGCCCTGGATCTCGCGCGCAGCGTCCAACTTCGATGCCGGGCACTTCGAGCTGCGCTCCGCCGCCATCCGTCATGCCGAGGAGGAGCACCGGGACCACCTCATGCTCGAGCGCGACTACGTCGCGGTCGGCGGGTCTCTGGACGACCTCCGGCGTGGCCGCAAGAACATCGGCTCGGAGGCGCTCTCCGGGTACATGTTCACCTACGCGAGCCGCCCGAATCCCATCGGGCTGCTCGGAGCGATGTTCATCATCGAAGGGCTCGGCGCGCAGCGGGCCGCCCAATGGGCCGCACGCTTTCAGGAGGTGCTCGGTCTCGCTGACAACCAGGTGCACTTCATGCGGTATCACCAGGAGGCCGACGCCGAGCACACCGGAGCCCTGGATGCGATCCTGACATCGCCCCTGGTCGACGAGGAGGCGGCTGACGAAGTGGTCCGCTGCGCTCAGGTCGTCGCACGCCTCTACGCGCTGCAGCTCGAAGAACTGGACCGGTGACATGACGCGGCGCGCGTTGTCCGACCCCAGCCTGTGGGAGGCGATCGCGGCCGATCCGTCGGTCCCCCTCGACCGCGCCCTCGTGCGGATGATCCTCGAGGATCAGCAGCGGCCCTCCCGGCAATGGCTCTACCCTCTCGCGCGCATCTTCAGCCGAGTGATCGTCGCGCTCGTCTCGATCGCAAAACGCTTCGTGCCGATGCGGTGGATGTCGCTCGAGACGATGGACACGCTCTGCATCTGGTTCCTCCGGCGGTTCGTCTCCCCCGATGCCGTCGAGCTGCTGATCCGGCACTTCGTCGTCGAGACGAACCTCCTCAACTTCCTGATCCGTAACAGCCCCGCGGCCATGGAGCCCGTCACACTCCGACCGGTGACGCTCGCCGGATTGGGCGAGCACGCGGTCGTCGAGCACGACATCAACGTCTACGACGTCTTCATCGCGCTCGACGGCGCGCCCCTCTCCCGGGCGGAACCGATCGACTTCGAGCAGCTGGACATCCCGCCGCTGGATCCGGAGCGAGGTCGGCTCCGAGCCCTGCGACTCGACATCCAGACCGCGCTCTGCTTCATGAACATCCCGTTCTCGATGGCACTCACCCGCGACGAATACCGACGCGCCATCCACTCGATCAGATTCGACGACTCGCTGCTCGACGTGCTGGCGACCGTCAGTGGCGATGACGGATTCCGGCGCTGGAAGTCCGGAACCCTGAGCCTCCGGGTCGACTCGAACGTCGACGTGCCGCACGCCGTGTACACGCATGCGCTCATCTGCGAGTACGCGCACGCCCGCCTGGTGGCGCTGGCCGCGTCCGCGGACGTCGATGAAGGTCCGGTCGGTCGCAGCCATGTTCCGGGTGCAGGATGACCAGATGAAGCTGACGCTCGACCTGCACGACATCTACAACCGGGGCGGCGACATCGATCGCGCGCTTCGGGCAGTGATCGCCGACGCCGTCGCGAAGAAGGCTCCGCTGGTCGAGATCATCCCGGGCAAGGGATCGGGCGCACTGAAGAAGCGGGTGCTCCGCTTCCTCGACCAGCCGGAGATCAAGGCGCAGTACCACCGTGTCGAGAAGGACTCGAAGAACTTCGGCCGGGTGTTCGTGCACTTCCGGTGGAAGTAGCGATGCCGGGGTTCAGCGACGTGCGGGGCGCCGCCGGACAACCTCGACTGCGACTGCCACGAAGCTCACCTATTTCTCGCTTAGATCGCTTAAAGTAGAAATAGTTCACGTCGAGAGGAGGCTACGCATGGCCACGTTCATCGAGCGGACCTGGCTCCCGGAAGACACCGCCGGGCTCAGCCGCAAGGACCGCGCCGCGGGTCACTACCGTGCGTATGTTCCCGACGAGCTCGGCACCACGCTTCCCCGTATCGGCGCAGAAGCCACAGCCGCAGCCGAGGACGCGCTCGTCGTTCTCGCGCGCGCCGACGAGCGCCTCGCGGCCAAGGGTGGCTACCTGAATCACCTGCTCATCCGGTTGGAGTCGATCTCCTCCTCGTGGATCGAGGGTAACCGCGTCACCCCCAAGCGTCTCGCCATCGCCGAGCTGCTCCACCACGGTCCGCGACAGGCACTCGACGTCGTCGCCAACGTCCGCGCCACCGAGCAGGCGATCGCTGAGCTGGCCGACCGCAGCAGGCCCATCACTGCGGAGGACATCGTCGAGTTGCAGCACGTCATCGAGCCGCACCTCGACCGCGGTCTCCGCACCGAGCAGAACTGGGTCGGGGGCCCGGGTTACTCCCCGCTCCGCGCTGCGTTCGTGCCGCTACCGGAGGCCGAGGTGCAGCGCTTGGTAGACGACCTCGCGGGCTTCCTGACCGAGACCTCCGGCAACGCGCTCGTGCGCGCAGCGATCGCCCATGCCCAGTTCGAGACCATCCACCCGTTCATCGACGGCAACGGCCGCACCGGCCGGGCCCTCATCCACACAGTGCTGCGTCGCGCGGACGCCGTGCGCAACACGCTGATCCCCATCAGCACGGTGTTCGCCGGCAGCACCGATGCATACATCGCAGGCCTCACCGGCTTCCGGACCGAGCCGCCGGCACTGGATGACTGGGTGATCGGGTTCGCTCAGGCCACGGAGCGAGCCGCCGGCACCGCAGTGAAGCTCGCCGACGACATCGCCACGCTCGACGTCGAGTTGTACGAGCAGCTGGTCGAGTTCCGCCGCGCACAGGGACGGAGCCCCTCCGCGCCCCGTCGCGACGCCGTCTCGCTGCGAATCCTGGAGACGCTCGCCACTGACCCGATTGTCACCGCCGAGAGTTCGAGCGAGCGGCTGGAGGCCTCACCGCAGGCGGCTCACCGTGCGCTCACAGAGCTGCACGAGGCCGGCATCCTCGGCCGGACGAAGGATCAGAAGGGTCGTACGATCTGCTGGAGCGCCGATCGGCATCTCGCGCTCGTGGCGCTCACCGAGCGCAGCAACCGTGTCGGCGGTGAGGACACCCGGAATCGGAGACCCCGCCTCGGCCCTGCGGCGCCGCCCGTCGCGGAGCGCCGGCGCCGATTTCCGGAGCTGTAGGCGGGGACGCGGTCTACACCTGAGCTGGAGACGCTACCGCCGGTCGATCCGCATGCCTCAGCTCGCGTCGGTGAGTGCGGCGATCATCGTTGAAGCGGCCAGAGCCACATACCGTCCTCGAACACGTAGTAGCCCTCACGCAGACCCGCCACCGTTGCCACGGGTCTGCGTGAGGGTGTGCTTCTCGGGACGGACACCGTAGAGTCCCGCCGGCAGATCCAGGAACAGCTGCTGGCCATCGCCGAGTACGGGGCCGCACTCAGCCGATCGGGGTCGAAACGTCCGAGGCGGTCGTGCAGCGCAAGGCAGCGTCTACCTCGCCGCGTGTGGCACGTAGCTGGCACGCCGACGGCTCAGGAGGGGCCGGGGAACAAGAAAACCCCGGCTGAACCGGGGTTTCTGTTGGTGGGCGATACTGGGATCGAACCAGTGACCTCTTCCGTGTCAGGGAAGCGCGCTACCGCTGCGCCAATCGCCCGAGCCTGAATCACTCAGGATCGAGGTGGATACGGGATTCGAACCCGTGTATACGGCTTTGCAGGCCGCTGCCTCGCCTCTCGGCCAATCCACCGAAGCCACAACACGGAAGAACCGTACCGTATTCGAGAGGCCTGGAATCCGAGGAAACCAGGCCGACTCGAGCGGATGACGAGACTCGAACTCGCGACCCTCACCTTGGCAAGGTGATGCGCTACCAACTGCGCTACATCCGCATTTCGCGCCCCGGTCTCCCGCGGCACTTGAATGACTTTAGCCGATCCCCGCGCCGATGACCAAACCGGGCACGCCGGCCGGGTGTGTCGCGCCGCGCAACGCCCGGTGCGTGGCCTCGATGTGCATTCGGGGCGCGGGGTCGGCTAGTATCGAGTCTCGCAGCCGGAACCATCCGGCAGCAGCAACGGGCGATTGGCGCAGTTGGTAGCGCGCTTCCTTCACACGGAAGAGGTCATCAGTTCGAGTCTGGTATCGCCCACCGCCACGAAAGGGCCCTCGAGCATCGGGGGCCCTTTTTACGTTCCGTGACACCGGCGCTCGCGCCTCCGCCCGCCGTACGGCACCCTTTCTCAATGAGCTTCACGCCGGCACGCCCCCTGGAGCAGCTCTTCGCGTCCAGGTCGAGCATCAAGTGGCGCCGGTATCCGGCCGACGTGCTGCCCGTGTTCGTCGCCGAGATGGACTTCGATGTGGAGCCGGCCATCCTCGATCGGGTCGCCGACACCCTCCGCAACTCCGACACCGGCTACCTCGACTCCGCCGGCCCGCTCGCGCCCGCGTTCGCCGACTTCGCCTGGAGCTCCTGGGCGTGGGGCGTCGACCCGGAGTGGGTGCACCTGGCCACCGACGTGACCGTGGGCGTCGTGGAGACGCTGCGGCTCGTGCTGCCGGAGTCAGGAGGCCGCGTCGTGCTCACGCCTCCGGTGTACCCGCCGTTCTTCGAGATGATCGACGAGGCCGACGCCGTCGCCGTCACGGTCCCCCTGCGCGAGGACGCCGGCTGGGCGCTCGATCTCGACGGCTTGGAGGCCGCGTTCGCCGCAGGCGTCGACGCGATGCTGCTCTGCAACCCGCAGAATCCGACGGGTCGATGTCACAGCCGCCGCACGCTGGAGGCGCTCGCGCGTCTCGCCGCCCGGTACGGGGTGTTCGTCGTCAGCGACGAGGTGCACGCCCCGCTCGCCCACCCCGGCGCGCGCTTCACCCCCTTCGCGCCCGTCGCCCGCGCCGCGGGAGCGCGCTCGGTCACCGTGACCTCCGCCAGCAAGGCCTGGAATCTCGCAGGCCTCAAGTGCGCGGTCATCGTCGCCGCCGAGCCCGCGTCCGCCGACCTCCTCGAACGTCTGCCGGAGGAGCTCGCCGCCCGCACGAGCATCCTCGGCCTCCACGCGAACGTCGCGGCCCTCTCCTGTCTGCGCTGGCGCGACGGGCTGCTCGACCAGCTCGTAGCGAATGTGCGCCTCCTGGAGGCCGAACTCGCCCTGCACGCGCCGGACGTGCTGGTGGTGCGCCCGGACGCCGGGTACCTCGCTTGGCTCGACTTCCGCGCCGCCGGGCTCGGCGACGATCCGGCCCGCACGCTCATCGATGTCGGCCGGGTGGCGCTCAACTCGGGGCTCGCGTTCGGCGAGCAGGGCCGCGGCTTCGCGCGCATCAACCTCGCATGCGACCCGAGCACCGTCGTGGAGGCCGTGCAGCGCATCGCCCGCACCATCGCAGCCGTCCAGTCCCCCGCCCTGGCCGGCTGACGCCGCGCGAACCGATCAGGCGCGCAGGGCGCGATCGAGGTCCGCGAGGATGTCGCGAGCGCTTTCGAGGCCGATGGAGAGACGGATCAGGCCGGGGGTGATGCCGGCCTCCAGCCGCTCGGCCTCCGTGAGCTTGGCATGGATGGTGCTGCCCAGGTGGATGGCGAGCGTGCGGACGTCGCCGATGTGCGTCATCGGTGAGATCAGCTCCAGGGCGTCCAGGAAGCGGCGCGCGGCCTCCCGGCCTCCCACGAGGTCGATCGAGACGATCGAGCCCGCGCCGCGCGGGAGGTAGCGGCGCGCGAGGACGTGGTACGGATCGCCCTCCAGCCCCGGGTAGTGCACGCGCGCGACCTCCGGGCGCCCCTGCAGCCACTCGGCGACGGCCTGGGCGTTCTGCACGTGGCGGTCCATCCGCACCGACAGGGTCTCGATGCCGTGCAGCAGCAGGAACGTGCTGAGTGGAGGCACAGTCGGCCCGTACTCGAGCACGATGACCGTGCGCAGGTACGCCAGCAGAGCTCCCGCGCCGAACCGCTCGACGAAGGAGGCCACGCCCGGGCGCGGAGGCTCGGTCAGCTGCGGGAACCTGCCCGCCTGTGCGGTCCAGTCGAAGCGGCCGGCATCGACGACGGCGCCGCCGATCACCGACCCGTGGCCCGAGAGCCACTTGGAGGTCGAGTGCACGACGATGTCCGCGCCGTCGTCGATCGGGCGCCACAGGTAGGGCGTCGGCACGGTGTTGTCGACCACCAGTGGCACCCCAGCGGCGTGCGCGATGGCGGCCAACCGGGCGATGTCGACCACCTGGTTCAACGGGTTCGGCAGCGTCTCGGTGTAGACCGCCTTCGTGTTCGGCCGGAACCGAGCAGCCCACTCCTCCCCGGTCGCGTCGTCCTCGACGTACTCGAAGGCGATGCCCTGCCGCCTCAGGATGCCGCGGAACATCTCGCGCGTCCCCTCGTAGAGCG
Source organism: Leifsonia sp. PARNA 1/14 (assembly GCF_055720965.1). Lineage (NCBI taxonomy): Bacteria > Bacillati > Actinomycetota > Actinomycetes > Micrococcales > Microbacteriaceae > Leifsonia > Leifsonia sp. PARNA 1/14. The sequence continues at coordinate 847,683 of NZ_JBVQSP010000001.1, read as the reverse complement.
AGCGCGTGGCCAGGATGTGGTCTCCGGACTCGGCGAGCGCGTTGATCGCGGCGGCGATGGCGGCCTGGCCGCTGGAGACGACGATGCCGTCGACGCCGCCCTCCAGATCGGCGATGCGGCGGCCCGCGACCGCGTTGGTCGGGTTGTCGTTGCGCGAGTAGGCGCGGTAGCGGCTGCGGCCGGCGAAGCGGCTCTCGCCGTCGTCGAAGTCGTCGAAGACATAACCGGCGGTCTGGTAGATGGGCGTGACACGGGCGCGGGTCTCGGCATCCACGACCGAGCCCGCGTGGATCTGACGGGTCTCGAAGTCGAGGGGGCGCGAACAGTCGTCAGGCATGCGGCCACTGTAGTGATGAGGAGGTGGGGTCGTGGAGGTCCACTTCACCGTTCGTCATGCGGCCGGCAGGCGTGGGTCAGGCCCAGCCGTAGAGGCTCTGCAAGGCAGCCCGGACGATGTCGAACCGTCGCCCGTCCAGAGCGGCGGCCTCCCGGCGCATGCCGTTCTTGTGCACGCGGAAGACCCGGTCGAGGCGGACGTAACTTGGTCGCCCCTGCCCGTCCCACGAGCCGGAGCCGATCGCGAGATACTCAGGCCTCCCGGGATGGGCCTGGCTGGTCAGCGCGACCGCGATCACCGAGTCGCCCGGCTCGGAGGCCACGACCAGCACCGGACGGTCTTTGCCGCGGCCGTCGCCCTCCTCGTAGGGCACCCACGTCCAGACGATCTCACCGGGATCGGGATCGCCGTCGACCCGAGGGTTGTACGAGGTGCGGATGCGCGAGAGCCGGTGGGGATCGACCTCCATGGTGGCGTTGACGCCGGTGCGTCCCGGTTCCGTCGCGCGGGACGGTGCCACGCGAGCGGAGGTGGCCCGCTCAGCGGTCTTAGCCGCTCCCGGGCGGAACAGTCTGGAGATCGCGGTCAGGAGTCGGCTCACCCTGGGCACGATAGCGGACCCGCGTGAGCCCGATGGTGAAGCGCAGCGCGAGCGCCAGGCCGAGCGAGACCAGGAACGAGCCGATGAGCACCGAGAAGCCGGCGATCCCCTGTGCCGTGAACAGATCGAAGTTGCCGCTGTCGACCATGCCGCCGCCATTGGCGAAGAGTCCGATGTAGAGCAGACCCACCAGGCTCGCCACCGTGACGACCACGATCAACGCCATGGAAGGTCCGAACCGGGCGCGGGAGGCGAGGTCGACCATCGTCGCGCAGGCGAGCGCGGCGATCACGCCCAGCAGGAGCGACCAGCCCAGGGTGAGGACTCCGGAGGCCGGAGTGATGGCCACCAGCCCGGAGAACGCTCCGCACAGCGCGCTCGTCGTCGTCGGGCGCCGCAGCAGCACGCGGTCGACCGCCATCCAGGCGAGGCAGCCTCCCGCCGACGCGAGGAAAGAATTGATCGCGATCAGGCCGGTGTACGCATCGACGGCCCCCTCCGAGCCGGTGGTGAGCCCCAGCCACCCGACCCAGACCAGCGATCCGCCGATCGCGATCGCGCCGAAGCTGCGCTCCTCGGGAGGCCGGTGCTCGCCGCGCCCGCAGGCGAGGATCACCCCGGCCGCAGCGGCCCCGGCCGCGACGCCGATGGGGAGCGCGCCGCCGAAGTCGATGACGCCCAGCACGCCCGTCGCCCAGCCGTCGTCGAGTGCGAACACGGCGTAGCCCACCGGGTAGAGCACGAGCACGGACCAGAGTGCGGCGAACACGAGCCAGGCGCGCAGGGTGATCCGGGAGGCCACGGCGACGCCCACGATCGAGACGGACACCGCGCAGGCAGCGAGCAGGGCGCCTGCTCGCGCGATCTCGTAGAGCGAACCGCCGTGCGGCCCGCCCGCGCCGAAACCCGTGGCGAGGTCGAACGAGGGCATCCCGACGACGTGGGCGATCCACGGGGATCCGGCCAGCATCCCGTAGCCGCCGAGCACCCCGAGCAGGACGGTCGTCGCCGTCCCGGTCGACGCGAACAGCAGGGCACGGGAGGCCGCGGACCGACCTCCGAGACCACCGACGAAGAACGCGAGGCCCGGCGGGATGAGCAGCGTCAGGGCTCCGCAGACGAACAGCAGCAGTGCGTCCACCTGCCCGCTCGTCGCGACCATCCCGCTCCTTCGCCCTCCGTGCCTCCCTTACCCTAGCCGTCGCGCCGTCCCCGCTCGGGTGCGGACGAACGGCACACACGCCGGACGGGGCGCCGCCCGAAGGCGGCACCCCGTCCGTGTGCGTCGTGCTCCAGGGAGCCGAGCGATCAGACCGTCTCGAGCGAGTAGCCCTCCTCGCCGTGCACGACGGTGTCGACGCCGGCCAGCTCGTCCTCGTTCTTGATCCGGAAGCCCATGGTCTTCTGGATGACCCAGCCGATCGCGTAGGCCAGGACGAACGAGTAGATCAGAACGCTGAACGCGCCGACCGCCTGCGCGCCCAGCTGAACCCAGCTGCCGCCGTACCAGAGGCTCGAGAACGGCTTGGTGGCGTCGCCGTCGATGTGGGTGAAGCCGAAGACGCCGATCCACAGCGTTCCGATGATGCCGCCGATGAGGTGGATGCCCACGACGTCGAGCGAGTCGTCGAAGCCGAGCTTGAACTTCAGGTCGATGGCGACCGCGCAGACGGCGCCGGCGACCAGGCCGAGCAGGATGGCGAACCCGGGGGTCAGGATGTTACAGGCCGGGGTGATCGCCACCAGACCTGCGACCGCTCCGGAAGCGGCGCCGATGGAGGTCGGTTTGCCGTCCTTGATCTTCTCCACGATCAGCCAGCCGATGGTCGCGGCAGCCGGAGCGGCGAGCGTGTTGACCCAGGCGATCGCGGCGACGCCGTCGACCGCAGCCTCCGAGCCGGCGTTGAAGCCGAACCAGCCGAACCACAGCAGCGCCGCGCCCAGCAGCGTCAGCGGAACGTTGTGCGGCTTGCTCATGCCCTTCGAGAACCCGACGCGCTTGCCGAGCACCAGGGCGAGGGCGAGGCCCGCCGCACCGGCGTTGATGTGCACCGCGGTGCCGCCGGCGAAGTCGTTCACGTGCAGGACCGATGCGATCCAGCCCTGCGAGAGGTTGAACACCCAGAACGCGACCGGGAAGTAGACGACGGTCACCCACACACCGGCGAAGACCATCCACGCGCCGAACTTGGCGCGGTCGGCGATCGCGCCGGAGATCAGCGCCACCGTGATGATGGCGAAGGTGGCCTGGAAGCCCGCGAAGGCGAGACCGCCCAGGTCGGGCGTCATGCCGTCCTTGCCCATCAGACTGGACAGGAACCAGTCGGGCGTGCCGAGCACGTGCGGGATGAGGGGCGTGCCGAAGGCCAGCCCGTAGCCGTAGACCACCCAGAGCACGCCCACGATGGCCATCGCGCCGAAACTCATCATCATCATGGACACCACGCTCTTGGCGCGGACCATGCCGCCGTAGAAGAACGCGACGCCGGGCGTCATCAGAAGAACGAGGGCTGCGGCTACCAACAGCCACAGGGCGTTCACGGTCCCTGCGTCTGCGTAGTCCGCTGCTGTGTGCAACACCATGCCGGATCTCTACCTCTCTGTGCGACGCCCTGGGGGTGGTTCGAGCTCATCGGAGCCGAGCCGGGCGCTTCGGGGTGGAGCCAGTCTGTTCTCGCGACGTTTCGGGGGCGGGATGCTGGTGTTTCGCGGGTGTTACGCGATCCTGTGCTGTGTAAACAGTCTGTTTCGTGTCTCCACGAATCCGCCGGAGAGAGGAAGATGCGCGCTCACTCGTCGTGCGGCGGCAACTCCCCCGCGGTCAGGGCGATCATGCGCGAGACCGAGCGGAGGTACTTCTTGCGGTATCCGCCGCCGAGCATCTCGTCGTCGAAGACGTCGTTCAGCGGGGTGCCGGTCTGCACGATCGGGATCTCGGCGTCGTAGACGCGGTCGATGAACGCGACCAGTCGCAGCGCCGCCATCTGGTCGTGCAGCACGTGCACGTCGGCCAGGCCGATCACGTCGACACCGTCGAGCATCTTGATGTAGCGGGAGGGGTGCACCGTCGCCAGGTGCCCGATGAGCGCGTCGAAGGTGTCGCTGGTCGCCATCTCGCCCCGGCCGGCGAGCGCGGTCAGCACCCGGTCGTACTCGCCGGCGTCCACCGTGATCGCGGAGCCGGTCGTGTCGCGACGGCGGTAGTCGAGGCCGTCGATGCGGAGGGTCTGGAAGTTGGCGGACAGCGACTGGATCTCGCGGAGGAAGTCGCTCGCGGCGAACCGGCCCTCACCGAGCGCGTTCGGCGGGGTGTTGCTGGTGGCGGCGATACGGGTTCCGGAGGCCACGAGCTCGCCCAGCATCCGGGTCATCATCATCGTGTCGCCCGGGTCGTCGAGCTCGAACTCGTCGATGCAGATCAGCGTGGAGCCCTTCAGCAGCTGCACGGCCCCCGCGTAGCCGAGGGCGCCGACGAGGGCGGTGTACTCGATGAACGTTCCGAAGTACTTGGGCCCGGGTGCCTCGTGCCACAGAGCGGCGAGGAGGTGGGTCTTGCCGACGCCGAACCCGCCGTCGAGGTAGACGCCCGGCTTCATGGCCTCCACTTTCTTGCGGCTACGGCTGAACAGCCCGGCCGGCCGCTGCGGCTCCCACGACTTGGCGAACAGCTTGAGCGTGGCGACGGCCTCCGACTGCGACGGGTAGTCGTGGTCGGGGCGGTAGGAGTCGAAGGTCGCGCGCTCGAACTGCGACGGCGGCACCAGGCTCGCGGCGATCTCGGCGCCGGTGATCTGCGGCGAGCGGTCAGCGAGGCGGGGCAGGGCTCCGGTCGTCTCGAACGTCATGGCGGGTGTGCACCTTCGGGTCGTTTTTGTGTCGAAGTGTTGACGGGGCGTCCTGCAGGTGCGGCACGCCGCGTAGCCTGGAGGTCGCGCCCCGCGAAATCGCAGGGTTCCAGCCTAAGCCGTAAGGATCAGCAGCATGGCCATCGCCTCCGACCCGTCGTCCGACTTCGCCGGCTACGCCCATCCCGAACGCCTGGTCACCACTGGATGGCTCGCGGAGCACCTCGGCGAACCGGGGCTGGTCGTGGTGGAGTCCGACGAGGACGTGCTTCTTTACGACACCGGCCACATCCCCGGCGCGGTCAAGATCGACTGGCACACCGACCTCAACGATCCGGTCGTGCGCGACTACGTGAGCCCGGAGAAGTTCGCCGAACTGCTCGGCTCCAAGGGGATCGCCCGCGACACCACCGTCGTGATCTACGGCGACAAGAACAACTGGTGGGCGGCGTACGCGCTGTGGGTGTTCTCGCTCTTCGGCCACGAGGACGTCCGCCTGCTCGACGGCGGCCGCGACAAGTGGATCGCAGAGGGCCGCGAGATCACCCGCGACGTCCCGTCGCCCGCAGCGGTGGAGTACCCGGTCGTCGAGCGCGACGACCACACCATCCGGGCGTTCAAGGAGGACGTGCTCGCCCACCTGGGACTGGTCCGTTCGGGAGGAGGGGCCTTGATCGACGTCCGCTCGCCCGAGGAGTACAGCGGCGAGCGCACCGAGATCCCCGGCTATCCGACGGAGGGCGCGCTGCGGGCCGGCCACATCCCGTCCGCCGCGTCCGTGCCGTGGGCCCGCGCTGCCGCCCCCGACGCGACGTTCAAGCGCCGCGCCGAGCTGGAGGCCGTCTACCTGGGCGACGCGGGGCTGAAGCCCGGCGACGACGTGGTGGCGTACTGCCGCATCGGCGAGCGCTCCAGCCACACCTGGTTCGTCCTCACCCACCTGCTGGGCTTCGAGAACGTGCGCAACTACGACGGCTCGTGGACCGAATGGGGCTCGGCGGTGCGGGTGCCGATCGTCACGGGCACCGAGCCGGGCGAAGTCCCGGCGCACTGACCCTGCTGTCCCACGCCGAAGGTAGCCTTGAGGGATGACCGCCCTCACCGGCACGCTCGCCGAGATCCGCGACGACTTCCAGGCACTGGAGCAGAACGACCGCCTCCAGCTGCTGCTGGAGTTCTCCGACGAGCTGCCCGACCTCCCGGAGCGCTACCGCGACCACCCCGACCTCCTCGAACGCGTCGAGGAGTGCCAGGCCCCGGTGTTCATCTTCGTAGAGGTGGACGACGCGAACATCGTGCACCTCTATGCCACTGCGCCCAAGGAGGCTCCGACCACGCGCGGTTTCGCGTCGATCCTGGTGCAGGGTCTCGCCGGGCTCACGGCTGACGAAGTGCTCGCGGTGCCAGACGACTTCCCGAACACGCTCGGCCTCACGCAGGCGGTTTCGCCGCTGCGCATCCGCGGGATGTCGGCGCTGCTCGGCCGCACCAAGCGGCAGGTGCGGGCGAAGCTGGCGGCCTAGGGCCTCCGGTAGTCGGCGAACACGCGCCGGTCGACGCCGTCGAGCGTGACGCTCCCGCCGTACGGCACGATCCACTGCGGCGAGGTGTGACCGAACGGGACCCCGACGCAGACGACCGCGTCGGGGTTATACTCGGCGACCGTCTCGATCACCGCGTCCCGCTGCTCCGCGCGCAGCCGCTCGCGTTCGGCCGCATCCGGACGGTGCTCGAACGTGCTCACCGGCGGCCGGGCCGCGAGGACCCCGGCGAGCGGCGCGAGCAGGCCGCGCTCCCCCAATGCCCTCAGCGTGTACCGCACCCAGTGCGCGGGCGGCGTCAGCTCGCTGGTCTCCAGCAGGAGCACGGCGCCCTCGAGCGCGGAGGGCGGGAACGGGAAGCGGTCAGCGAGCAGGACCCAGTCGACCACTTCCAGGCAGCCGCCCCAGGTCGTGCCGGTGACGCTGCGGGCGGGGCCGGCCCACGAGAAGCCCTCCGTCGTCTCGCGCTCGCCCGTCTCGGCAAGCGCGCGCGGGTCGCCCCAGTCGACCCCGATGTCCTCCGACTCCCCGGGGTCGCTCAATTCGAGGGGAACGCCACCGAGCAGCGCCGCGCGCAGTGATCGCGCCTGGATGTCGTGGACTCCCGGCCCCGGGCCGAGCTGCACCTGCGTGCTGCCGCCGTAGAAACCACCCACGCCAGCACCCCACAGCCAGTTGAGGAGGTTCGTGTTGTCGCTGTAGCCGAGGAACGGCTTCGGATCGGCCAGCACGGCCTCCCGGTCGAGGTGCGGGATCACGCGCAGCTGGTCGTCTCCACCGAGCGTCACGATGAGCGCCCGGATGTCCGGATCCGCGAAGGCGGCGTTCAGATCCCGCGCGCGGTCCTGCGGTGACGCACCGACCTGACGTGTGGTCGGATACTCCACCGGTAGCAGGCCGGTCACCTCGTGGAGCCTGCGCATCGCCTGCTCGTGGACGGCCGGCCAGCGGCCCGGGGCGGCGAAGGACGGCGAGACGACGGCGATGCGGTCGCCGGGCCGCGCGACGGGCGGAAGGACCGGGCGGTGCGCTCCCGTCACCGCGTCGCTTCCCGACCGCGCGCCTCCCGGTCGTGCGCCTCCTCCAGCCACTCCCGGATCGCCGAGCTCCACTTCGCCTCGTCGTAGTTCCAGAGTTTGGTGTGCAGCGCGACGGCGAAGGGCACGAACGTGACGATGTCGCTCCGCGCCTTCGCGAGCGCACGCGAACCGGTGTCCGGCACGAATCCGTCGTCCTCGCTGTGCAGCACGAGCATCGGGAGGCTGAGGTCGGCGGCGCGCGCGACGAAGTCCATGCTGCGCAGGTCGATCGGGGCGCCGAGGCCGGTGATCGGCCCGCTCCAGGTCGCCTCGATCAGCCGGATCGCGCCGCGAGCGATGGGGTCGGGCAGGCGCAGGAGGTTGGCCTGGTACTCCAGTGTGTCGATCCAGTCGATCACGGGCGACTCCAGCACCAGTCCGGTGACCAGGCCGAGGTTCTGCGAGCGGGTCACCGTCTGCAGCACGACCGCTCCACCCATCGACCAGCCCATCAGCACGATCGAGCGCGCGCCCTGGGAGGCCGCGTAGCCGATGGCCGCGTCGATGTCCCGCCACTCGGTGCCGCCGAGCCCGTAGCGGCGATCCGCGCTCTCCGGTGCGTCGCCGTCGTTGCGGTAGGAGGCGAGCAGGCACGTGTAACCCGCGTCGTGGAAAGTGCGCACCGCGCGCAGGCCCTCCTGACGGGTGGCGCCCCAGCCGTGCACCTGGATGACCCACCGATCAGAGCCCGCCTCGTCGGCCGCCGGGAACACCCACGCCGGCGCCGCCCCCAGGTCGGTTTCGATTTCGACGCTCATAACAGGCAGGGCGAGCTCCTCGGGGTCGAGGTAGTAGTAGCCGCTGATCCGTGCCCGTCCGGGCCCGAGGTCGCCGAACTCGACCCGCTCGAGCTCACGCACGACCTCCCCGTCGCGGCGGTCCAGGAGGCCGCCGAGTTTCGCGTAGCCGGATTCGGACCCGAACCAGAGACCGAAGCGGCCGGGCATCGCGGCATCGGGAGTATCCCGCAGCGTGATCGTGCCGTTCCCGCGGTCGACGACGCGCACCACCTCCCGCTGCGGGCGCCGGCGAACGGGGGTGATGACGGTCCGCGCCACCCGGGCCATCGCGTACCCTGCACCGGCCGCCGTGAGGAGCACGAGGCCTCCGGCGATCGCGGCGGTGAGGCCGAGCGCCTTGCCGAATGCGTTGTGTCCGCCCGATGCACCGCTGGTCCCCGCCATGGGCCACAGCGTAGCCGGGGCCGCGTGCGCGTGTCTTCAGGACATCCTCAGGCGGCGTGCCTTACCGCTGCGAGCCCCCGAAGGCTTCTAGTGTTCGTAGCGTGTCGACACCAACCTCGACCCCGCACCAGCCCGGGGAGCCGCACCTTCCGGCGGAGTACCGGGCAGCGCTGCAATCGATCCGCAGCGCTCACTCGCGCCCGGAGCTCGTGGTCACAGAGATCCCGGCGCCGGCCCAGCTCGCACCCTTCTCCGTTGCGCTGGCCGCCGATGTGCGTCCTGCGCGGCACGGAGACGACTCCGACCTCGGCACCGGACGCTTCATCCTGCTCTACGACCCCGACGAGCCCGAGGCGTGGGGCGGACCGTTCCGCGTCGTCTGCTTCGCGCAGGCGCCACTGGAGACCGACATCGGTCTCGACCCGTTCCTCGCCGACGTCGCCTGGTCATGGCTCGTCGACGCGCTCGACGCCCGGCATGCGAGCTACACCGCGGCCAGCGGCACCGCGACCAAGATCATCTCCACCGGCTTCGGCGAGCTCGCCAGCCAGGGCGACGGCGCCCAGATCGAGCTCCGGGCCTCGTGGAGCCCGCTGGAGACCGACCTCGCCGCGCACGTCGAAGGCTGGGGCGAGCTGCTCTGCATGCTGGCCGGCCTCCCACCGACAGGAGAGGGCGTGAGCCTGCTGAGCACGAGACGGTCACCGCGTGGCTGAACACATCGTCATCGACACCCGGGACGGCTACCGTGCCGCGGTCGACCGGATCGTCGCGGGCGAGGGCCCGATCGCGGTCGACGCCGAGCGCGCGAGCGGATTCCGCTATTCGCAGCGCGCCTACCTCATCCAGATGTTCCGGCGCGGTTCGGGTACTTTCCTGTTCGACCCGCCCGCGATCGGCCGCTTCGACGAGCTGAACGAGGCGATCGCCACCGACGAGTGGGTGCTGCACGCCGCCACCCAGGATCTGACCTGCCTGCGCGAGGTGGGGCTCGACCCCGTCAGCATCTTCGACACCGAGCTCGCCGCCCGGCTCCTGGGGATGCCGCGCGTCGGACTCGGGACCGTGGTCGAGGAGCTGCTCGGCATCCACCTCGCCAAGGAGCACAGCGCGGCGGACTGGTCGACGCGTCCACTGCCGGAGCCGTGGCTCGATTACGCAGCGCTGGACGTGGAGCTCCTCCCCGACCTCCGGGACGCCATCGCCGGCCTGCTGGTCGAGTCCGGCAAGACGGAGATCGCCCGGCAGGAGTTCGCCGACGAACTGACGCGCGAGCTGTCCGTGCCGCGCAGCGAGCCGTGGAGGCGGCTGTCCGGCATCCACTCGATCCGCGGCATCCGCAACCTCGCGGTCGCGCGCGAGCTCTGGACGAGCCGCGACGCCCTCGCGCGCCAGCTCGACGTGGCCCCGGGACGGCTCGTCCCCGACGCGTCGCTCACGGCCGCCGCGAAGGCGATGCCGGACAGCAAGCGCACCCTGGCCGCGATGCGCGAGTTCACCGGCCGGGCGAGCCGCACCGAGCTGGACCGCTGGTGGTCGGCCATCGAGGCCGGCCGCACGACCGAAGACCTCCCCGTGCTGCGCGGAACCGGTGAGAGCCTGCCGCCGCCGCGCGCGTGGGCCGATCGCAATCCCGAGGCCGACGCCCGGCTCAAGGCCGCGCGCGCCGCTCTGACGTCCCTCGCCGAAGGGCTCTCGCTCCCGCTGGAGAACCTGCTCACCCCCGACACGCTGCGCCGCGTCGCGTGGGCGCCGCCCGCAGAGGTCACGCCCGAGTCGATCGCCGAGGCGCTCGCTCAGCACGGTGCACGGGCCTGGCAGATTGAGGCAACCTCACAGTCGATCGCCCAAGCGTTTGTGGAAAGCAGCCAAACGCCCGACGACGCGTCCGAAGCGGTTTCGTAGAAAGAATCAAACGATTCCCGCCCCGGCTGCGGGCCTCCTTAGGATCGTTGTCGATCTGATTGGGAGGCACTGTGGCCGAAAGAACGGAAGTCGTGTTCGTCGACGGAGTCCGTACTCCGTTTGGGCGTGCGGGCGAAAAAGGGCAGTACTGGAACACCCGCGCGGACGACCTGGTCGTCAAGGCCATGATCGGCCTGCTCGAGCGGAACCCGAACGTGCCCAAGGAGCGCATCGACGATGTCGCCATCGCCGCCACGACGCAGCAGGGCGACCAGGGGCTCACCCTCGGGCGCACGGCGGCGCTGCTGGCAGGGCTGCCGAAGTCGGTGCCCGGATTCGCGATCGACCGGATGTGCGCGGGCGCCATGACCAGCGTCACCACCCTCGGCTCCGGCATCGCGTTCGGCAGCTACGACCTGGTTATCGCCGGCGGCGTCGAGCACATGGGACGCCACCCGATGGGCTTCGGAGCCGACCCCAACCCGCGCTTCCTGTCGGAGCGCATGGTCGCCGAGGACGCCCTCAACATGGGCATGACCGCCGAGCGAATCCACGACCGGTTCCCCGCGCTCACCAAGGAGCGCTCCGACCGCTTCGCGCTGGGCAGCCAGCAGAAGACCGCGGCGGCCTACGCGGCGGGCAAGCTGCAGCCCGACCTGGTCTCCGTCGCGATCCGCTCGGAGCAGGGCTGGGGCCTCGCCACGCAGGACGAGGGCATGCGCCCGGAGACCACCATGGAGGGCCTCGCGACGCTGAAGACGCCGTTCCGCCCGCACGGGCGCGTCACCGCGGGCAACGCCTCACCGCTCACCGACGGCGCGACCGCGAGCCTGCTGGCGTCCTCCGACGCCGTCAAGGAGTTCGGCCTGAAGCCGAAGATGCGGATGGTCAGCTTCGCGTTCGCCGGCGTCGAGCCCGAGATCATGGGCATCGGCCCGGTGCCCTCCACCGAGAAGGCGCTGCGCAAGGCCGGCCTGACCATCGACGACATCGGCCTGTTCGAGCTGAACGAGGCGTTCGCCATCCAGGTGCTGTCGTTCCTCGACCACTTCGGCATCGACGATCAGGACCCGCGCGTCAACAAGTGGGGCGGCGCGATCGCGATCGGCCACCCGCTCGCGGCCAGCGGCGTCCGCCTGATGATCCAGCTCGCCCGCCAGTTCGAAGAGCACCCGGAGGTCCGCTACGGACTGACCGCGATGTGCGTCGGCCTCGGCCAGGGCGGCACCGTGATCTGGGAGAACCCCAACTTCGACAAGCGCGCTGCGCGGAAGGGCTGAGCCAGAAGTGACCGACTACAGCACCATCGACTTCTCCCCGCTCGTCGAGCTGACCTCCGACGAGGTCGTCACCCACTCGTACGTCAAGGACGTGCCGCTGCCCAGCGGCAAGACACTCGCGCTGGTCACCCTCGACAACGACCGGGACCACACCCGGCCGAACACGATGGGCCCTGCGACGCTCCTGGAGCTCGGAAAGACCTTCGACGAGCTGACAGCGCGCGCCGCGCGCGGTGAGATCGACGCGGTCGCCGTCACCGGCAAGCCGTTCATCCTCGCCGCCGGGGCCGACCTCAGCCGGGTGGGCGACATCCCGAGCGTGGAGGTCGCGAAGCTGCTCCCCCAGCTGGGCCACTACGTGCTCGGCAAGCAGGCGACCTTCGGCGTCCCATCGTTCGTCTTCACCAATGGCCTGGCGCTCGGCGGCGGCGTGGAGATCGGCCTCAACGCCGACTACCGCACCATCGACCGCAACGCCGCCGCGTTCGCCCTTCCCGAGGTCTTCCTCGGCCTCATCCCCGGCTGGGGAGGCGCGACCATCCTCCCGAACCTGATCGGCATCGAGAACGCCCTCAAGGTCGTCGTCGAGAACCCGCTCAAGCAGAATCGGATGCTGAAGCCGCAGGAGGTCTTCGACCTCGGAATCGCCGACGCGATCTTCGACTCGGCCAACTTCCTCGAAGACTCGCTGAAGTGGGCGGACAAGGTGCTGACCGGCGCCATCGAGGTCAAGCGCCCGAACATGCCGGGCAAGGTCGAGCGGATGGTCAAGTGGGACGCCGCCATCGGCATCGCCCGCAAGATGCTCGAGAGCCGCATCGGCACCGTCCCGAAGTCGCCGTACCGGGCGCTGGACCTGCTCAAGGCCGCGAAGTCGAACGACCGGGCGACCGGCTTCGAGCTGGAGGACGACGCCCTCGCCGAGCTCATCTCGGGCGACCAGTTCCAGGCGAGCATCTACGCCTTCAACCTCGTGCAGAAGCGCGCCAAGCGCCCGGCAGGGGCTCCGGACAAGAAGCTCGCGAAGAAGGTCACCAAGATCGGCGTCATCGGCGCCGGCTACATGGCCAGCCAGTTCGCGCTGCTGTTCGTCCGCCGCCTCCGGGTGCCCGTCGTCATCACCGACCTCGACCAGGCGCACGTCGACAAGGGCGTGGCCTACATCCACGACGAGATCGGCACGCTGCAAGAGAAGGGGCGGATCAACCCGGACGAGGCCAACCGCTTGCGGGCGCTGGTCACCGGCACGACCGACAAGGCCGACTTCGCCGACTGCGACTGGGTCATCGAGGCCGTGTTCGAAGAGCTCACCGTCAAGCAGAACGTCTTCGCGGAGGTCGAACAATACCTCTCCGACGAGGCCGTGCTCGCGACCAACACCTCCTCGCTGTCGGTCGAGCAGATCGGCGCGAAGCTGAAGCACCCGGAGCGCCTGGTGGGCTTCCACTTCTTCACCCCTGTCGCGGTCATGCCGCTGATCGAGGTCGTGAAGACGCCGCACACCGACGAGGCCACCCTGTCCACGGCGATGGTCACGGCGGCAGCGCTCAAGAAGAACGCGGTCATCACGGCCGACACCCCCGGCTTCGTCGTGAACCGGGTGCTGGCGAAGGTGCTCGGCGAGGCGATGCACGCCGTCGACGACGGCACCCCGTTCGAGACGGTCGACAAGGCGTTCGCGCCGCTCGGCCTCCCGATGGCTCCTTCGGTGCTGCTCGACCTGGTCGGCCTGAAGGTCGGCGCGCACGTGCTCGACACGCACCACGCGGCCTTCCCCGACCGCTTCTACCGCAGCGAGAACCTCCACCGGCTCGCCGAGTACGGCACGCTGCTGGAGAAGGACGGCAAGGGCAAGATCAAGGGCCTCGACAAGGGCGCGGCCAAGATCCTGGCCGGCGGCAAGAACCCGTGGACCGAGCAGGAGATCCTGCAGCGTCTCGAGGACGGCCTGGCCGACGAGATCCACCGCATGCTCGTCGACGACCATGTCGTCGAGGCGCCGGAGGACATCGACCTGTGCATGATCCTCGGCGCGGGCTTCCCGTTCCAGATGGGCGGCATCACGCCGTACCTCGACCGGGTCGGCGCCTCGGAGCGCGCCTTCGGCGACACCTTCCACCACCCGCCCGTCCGCGGCGTCACGGCCCCTGTGGAGGCCGTCGTCTAGCCCGCGAGGCCGCACGAAGAACGGCCGAAACCGCCGAGTACGCAGAGAATCCGCGTACTCGGCGGTTTCGTTTTTTCACCCGCGACGGGTCTTGACCGCTGGGAAACGCGGTCGTTAGCGTCGGATAAGAGACAGGCAGTCGACGGAGGGGGTCGCGTGACCGAGCAGAAGACGACCGCCCCTCCCGCGCAGTCGGCGCCCGCCAAGCTCTCCATGATCACGATGACCGGAATGGTCGTCGGCGGCATGGTGGGCGCCGGCGTCTTCTCGCTCCCGCGCCGCTTCGCCCAGGAGACGGGTGTCGCGGGCGCGCTGATCGCCTGGACGATCGCGGGCGTCGGCATGCTGATGCTCGCGTTCGTGTTCCAGTTGCTCGCCAACCGCAAGCCCAAGCTCGACGCCGGCGTCTACGCCTACGCGAAGGCGGGATTCGGCGAGTACCTCGGCTTCTTCTCGGCCTTCGGCTACTGGGCCAGCGCCTCCGTGGGCCTGGTCTTCTACTGGGTCTTCATCATGTCGACCATCGGCGCGGTGGTGCCGGCGTTCGGCGACGGCGACACGATCATCGCCATCGCGATCTCGTCGGCGGCGCTCTGGGGGTTCTTCTTCCTCATCCGCCGCGGTATCAAGGAGGCCGCGGCGATCAACCGCATCGTCACGGTCGCGAAGATGGTCCCGATCATCGTGTTCGTCCTCCTGGCGCTCTTCGTCTTCAAGCCCGACGTCTTCGCCGCCAACTGGGGCGGCGCCGACTACGCAGGCTCGCTCTTCGACCAGGTGCGCAACACCATGTTGGTGACGGTCTTCGTGTTCCTCGGGGTGGAGGGCGCGAGCACGTACTCCCGGCACGCGAAACGACGGGAGGACGTCGGGCGTGCGACCATCCTCGGATTCGTGAGCGTCTTCGCCGTCTTCGCCTCGGTCACGATCGTGTCGTACGGCGTGCTGCCCATGGGAGAGATCGCGAAGCTGCGGCAGCCGTCGATGGCCGGGGTCCTGGAGGCAGCCGTCGGGCCCTGGGGCGCCTGGTTCGTCAGCATCGGGTTGATCGTCTCGGTGCTCGGCGCGTACCTCGCCTGGTCGCTGATGGCGGCCGAGGTGCTCTTCGTCGCCGCCAAGGATCACGACATGCCGCGCTTCCTCGGCAGATCCAACGACCAGGACGTCCCGGTCGCCGCGCTGCTGCTGACCGCGCTCTTCGTGCAGGCCGTGCTCGTGATCATCTACTTCGCGCACGACGCGCTCAACCTGGCGCTCGACCTCACGAGCGCGCTGACGCTCATCCCGTTCTTCCTGGCCGCGCTCTACGCCCTCAAACTCGTGGTCACCCGCGAGACGTACCGGGAGCAGCCGCGCGGCTGGGGCGGCGACCTGGTGGTGGCCGTGCTGGCCACGGTCTACACGGCGTTCCTGCTGTTCGCGGCCGGGCTCACGTTCGTGCTGCTCTCGTTCATCGTCTACGCGCCGGCCACCATCCTGTTCATCATGGTGCGGCGCGAGCAGGGCCGCCGCTGGTTCAGCGGCCGCGAGCTGGTGATCCTGGCGGTATCGGTGCTGGGGGCGATCGCGGGCATCGTGGCGCTCTCGGTGGGCTGGATCCGTCTCTGACAGTGCACGACGCACCGATCGAACCGAAGAAGAAGGGCGAGACATGACAGAGACGACGTTCGGCGTCCACTCCGAGGTCGGGCAGCTGCGACGGGTGCTCGTCGCCTCCCCCGGGCTCGCGCACCATCGGCTCACCCCCTCGAACGCCGACGACCTGCTCTTCGACGACGTGCTGTGGGTGGAGAACGCCAGGCGCGACCACGCCGACTTCGTCGCCGACCTGCGCTCCAACGGCGTGGAGGTGCTCGAGCTCCACGAGGTGCTGGCCGAGACCGTCGCCCAGCCGGACGCCCGGGCGTGGCTGCTCGACCGCAAAGTCGTCCCGAACCAGGTCGGGCTCGGGCTGGTGGAGGGTACCCGTGCGTTCCTCGAGTCCCTTCCGCCCGAGCGGCTGGCCGAGTTCCTCATCGGGGGCCTGTCGACGGTCGACCTCCCGGAGGACTTCCGCACCGACTACATCGCGCTCGCGCGGGAGTCGACCGGGATCCGCGAGTACCTGATGCCGCCGCTCCCCAACACGCTGTACACCCGCGACACGACCTGCTGGATCTACGGCGGTGTCACCCTCAACCCGCTCTACTGGCCCGCCCGCCACGACGAGACGCTGCTGATGAAGGCGATCTACCGGTTCCACCCCGCGTTCGCGGGCGCGACCGTCTGGTGGGGCGACCCGGAGCTCGACTGGGGCGAGGCCACGCTGGAGGGCGGCGATGTGATGCCGGTCGGCAACGGAGCGGTGCTGATCGGGATGAGCGAACGTTCCTCCCGGCAGGCGATCACGCAGACCGCGGCGGCGCTGTTCGCGGCGGGCGCGGCCGAGCAGGTCATCGTCGCCGGCATGCCGAAGCTGCGGTCGGCCATGCACCTCGACACGGTCTTCACGTTCGCCGACCGCGACCTCGTGACGCTCTACCCGGAGATCATGGACCGCGTGCACACCTTCACGCTACGGCCGGGCGACGTCCGCTCCGGAGTTGAGGTGCGCGACGAAGGCGACCGGGCGTTCGTCGACGTGGTCGCCTCCGCTCTGAACCTCCCGCGCCTCCGGGTGATCGAGACCGCGGGCGACAACTACGAGACCGAGCGCCAGCAGTGGGACAGCGGCAACAACGCGGTGGCCCTGCGGCCCGGCGTCGTCTACGCGTACGACCGCAACACGGCGACGAACGACGCGCTACGCCGGGCCGGCGTCGAGGTCATCCCGATCGTGGGCGCCGAGCTCGGCCGCGGCCGCGGCGGTGGTCACTGCATGACCTGCCCGCTGTTGCGCGACGCGGTGGAGTTCTGAGGGGCGGAGTCTTCCACCCCCGGGCGCACGATCACCAGCTCGAGGTAACCGCGCAGAGCCTCGGCTGCGTGGATGCGCTCCGGGCTGTAGAGCCACTGCAGCTGGATGCCCTCCCAGAGGGCGACGACGGTCGCGGCGGCGAGCGCGGGGTCGGCGCCGGCGCGCAGGCGGCCCGCCTCGGCGAGCGCCGTGAATTCGGCCTCGTACGTTTCGCGCATCCGGGCGTACCGGTCGAGGAAGTAGTCGTGCGCGGGGTGGTCGGCGTCTGCGGCTTCGGCGGCGAGCACGCTGTAGAGGGCGATCAGCCCGGGGATGCGCTCATTGCGCTCGGCCTGCGCGGTGATGCCGTCGCTGAACGGCAGCCCGGCGAACGGCGCCCGGCCGTCGCCGCCGACCGCGTCGGGGTCGCCGCCGAGCTCGTCGCGGCGGCCCAGCACCGCGACGAGCAGGTCCTCTTTGCCTGCGAAGTGGTGCTGGAGGGTGCTGAGGCCGATTCCCGCCGCCGCCGCGATCTCGCGGAGCGAGCTGCCGTGGTAGCCGCGCGTGGCGAACGCGCGGTAGGCCTCGTCGACGATCTGCTGCCGCCGCTCGGCCGTCTTCGCGTACGGACCGCGCCGGCGGGGTCGTTCGCTGTCGTCGTCGCGTCCAGCCACGGTCAGCCTCCAAATTAGGTCAGTCGCACGGGTTTCGACTACGGTCGATGCTATCCCAGCACGACGCCCGGGACGAACCGACGACGATGACGACCCGACGACGATGACGAACCCTTAGGAGCACCCGTGCCGATCTCCGCACTCCTCTCCGACACTGCACCCGGTCGCGGTGCGCTGCGGCCGCCGCGTTCCTGGCTGCACTCCGACGCCCCGTCGCTCTCGCTGAACGGCGAGTGGAGGTTCCGCCTTTCCCCCGGCGCCGACCTCCCCGACGACGTCGCGTCGCCCGCGCTCGACGACGGCGCCTGGGACCTCCTCCCCGTACCCGCGCACTGGGTGCTGCACGGCGACGGGCGCTACGGACGGCCGATCTACACCAACGTGCAGTTCCCGTTCCCGATCGAGCCGCCGTTCGTTCCCGACGAGAACCCGACCGGCGATTACCGGCGCCGCTTCGACCTCCCGGACGACTGGCCGCTCGATGCGCGTATCGTGCTGCGGTTCGACGGCGTCGAGTCGCTGTACCGGGTGTGGGTCAACGGCACGGAGGTCGGCTCCGCCAGCGGAAGCCGGCTCGCCCACGAGTTCGACGTCACCGACATGGTGCACGCCGGTGGCAACCTGCTGTCCGTGCGCGTGCACCAGTGGTCGCCCGCCAGTTATCTGGAGGACCAGGACCAGTGGTGGCTGCCCGGGATCTTCCGAGATGTCACGCTGACCGCGCGGCCCGTCGACGGCGTGGAGGACGTCTGGCTGCGCACCGGCTTCTCCGGCGGCCGGGGGACGCTCGAACCCGAGCTCACCGCAGCGGAGGACGCCTTCCCCGTCACGCTGCGCGTGCCAGAGCTCGGCGTCGAGGTGGTCTGGGCGACGGCCGCCGAGGTAGCGCGCGTCGACGTCGGAGCCGTCGAACCGTGGACCGCCGAGTCACCGCGGCTCTACGACGCGACTCTGGCCGCCCGCGGCGAGTCCGTGTCGCTCCGGCTCGGCTTCCGCACCGTGGAGATCCGCGGCGACCGCTTCCTCGTCAACGGGCGCCGCGTCGTCTTCCACGGCATGAACCGGCACGAGACGCATCCCGAGCGCGGCCGCGTCTTCGATGAGGAGCATGCCAGAGCCGACCTCATGCGGATGAAGCAGTTCAACGTCAATGCGATCCGCACCAGCCACTATCCCCCGCATCCGCGGCTGCTCGACCTTGCCGACGAGCTGGGATTCTGGGTCATCCTCGAGTGCGATCTCGAGACGCACGGTTTCGAGAAGGCCGGGTGGCGGGACAACCCGAGCGACGACCCGCGCTGGCGCGAGGCGTACCTCGACCGGATCCGCCGAACCGTGGAGCGCGACAAGAACCATCCCGCCATCGTGATGTGGTCGCTCGGCAACGAGTCGGGCACCGGCGCCAACCTGGCGGCCATGTCGGCGTGGGTGCACGACCGCGACCCGGAGCGTCCGGTGCACTACGAGGGCGATTACACCGGCGAGTACACGGACGTCTACTCGCGCATGTACTCCTCTGTGCCGGAGACCGAGCAGATCGGCACCGACGGCTCGCTCGCTCCGCTGCTGAACTGCACGCCGGCTCAGGGGGCGCGCCAGCGCACGAAGCCGTTCATCCTGTGCGAGTACGCGCACGCGATGGGCAACGGCCCCGGCGCACTCGACCAGTACGAGGCGCTCGTCGACACCCACCCGCGACTGCACGGCGGCTTCGTGTGGGAGTGGCGCGACCACGGCATCCTGGCCCGCACGGCCGACGGCACCCCGTTCTACGCCTACGGCGGCGACTTCGGCGAGGTCGTCCACGACGGCAACTTCGTGATGGACGGGATGGTGCTGTCGAACGACGTGCCGACGCCCGGGCTCCACGAGTTCGCCGCGGTGGCGCAGCCGGTGGCATTCGCATTCTCCGGGGACGGTGACGAGGTCGTCGTGACCAATCGCCGGCACAGCGCGACCACCTCCGACCTGGCGCTGCGCTGGCGGGCCGAGCACGACGGTCGGGAGGTCGCATCAGGAGTTCTGGAGGCACCGCCGATCGCGGCCGGAGACGCTGTGCTCGTGCCGGTGCCCGTGATCCCGATCGCGGACGCGGCAGAGACCTGGCTCACGGTGGAGGCCGTGCTCGCCCGTGACGAGCCGTGGGCGCCGGCCGGTCACGTGGTCGCGCGAGCCCAGTTCGATTACACCGCGGCCCGGGCTGTGCGTCCTCGGCCTGCCGCGGCCTCCGGTGCCGTGTGGCAGGAAGGTGGCGGAACGCGCGATCTCGGCCTCGCCTCCTTCGAAGACGGACGGCTGGTCCGATTGGCCGGACGACCGGTCACCGGTCCGCGCCTCGAGCTCTTCCGAGCTCCGACCGACAACGACGAGGGCGGTGCGTTCAGCGACCCGGCGTACAGCGACGCGAGCATCGCGGGCGTCTCGAGCGCCCGGCTCTGGCGCGAACAGGGCCTCGACCGGCTCACGCATCGTCTGGTGCGCGTACAGGAGGCGCGCGACGCCCTGCGAACGACCACGCGCGTCTCCGCGGCGAACTCGGTGCACTCCGTCACGGTCGAGACCACCTGGACGGCGATCGAGGACGAACTGGAGCTGCGGGTCGAGGTCGAGCCGTCGGCCGGCTGGCCGACCGTCTGGCCGCGGATCGGCGTGCGCTTCGACCTCCCGGACGGCGAGAGCCCGGTCGATACCGCCGAATGGTTCGGCACCGGTCCGCTGGAGTCGTACCCCGACAGCACCCGCGCCGCCTACGTCAGCCGCTTCCGCGCCTCGCTCGAAGAGCTGAACGTCGAGTACGCCCGCCCGCAGGAGACCGGGCACCGCTCAGGCGCACGGGAGGTCGACCTCGGCGCCTTCGCCTTCACCGCCCTCCCTGACAGCCGCGGCCGGCTCCCCGGCTTCTCGCTGTCGCGGCACACGCCGCAGCAGATCGCCGCCGCCGGCCACCCGCACGAGCTGCCGGCGTCCGGCACGACCTACCTGTTCGTGGACGCCGCCCAGCACGGCCTCGGCTCGCGCGCCTGTGGGCCGGATGTCTGGCCCGCGTTCGCACTCCGGCCGGAGGCGCGCACGCTGCGGCTGCGGTTCCGCGCCTGACCGTTACTTGTTGAGCGGGCTCATGTCCGCGTAGCGGTCGCCGACCGGAGCGGCGACCTTGTCGAGGCGCGCGAGCTGCTCGGGAGTCAGGTCGAGGTCGGCGGCCGCCACGTTCTGCTCCAGGTTCTCGACGCGCCGCGTGCCGGGGATGGGCGCCAGGTCGTCGCCCCTCGACAGCAGCCACGCGAGGGCGACCTGACCGGGGGCCGCACCGGCCTCCTTCGCCACGGCGTCGACCTCTTCGACGATCCGGATGTTGGCTTCCAGGTTGTCGCCCTCGAAGCGCGGGTTGAAGCGGCGGAAGTCGTCGTCGGCGAGCTGGTCGAGAGAGCGGATCGAGCCCGTGAGGAAGCCGCGGCCGAGCGGCGAGTACGGCACGAAACCGATGCCGAGCTCCCGCACCGTGGGCAGCACCTCCGACTCGGGGTCGCGCGTCCACAGCGAGTACTCGGTCTGCACGGCGGTGACCGGGTGCACGGCGTTCGCGCGCACGATCGTCTCGGGCGCGGCCTCCGAGAGCCCGTAGTGCCGGATCTTGCCCTCCTCGATGACCTCCTTCAGGGCGCCGACGGTGTCCTCGATCGGGGTGCCCGGGTCCATCCGGTGCTGGTAGTAGAGATCGATGCGGTCGGTCTGCAGGCGTCGCAGCGACCCCTCCACCGACAGGCGGACGTTCTCGGGCGAGCCGTCGAGCCCGCGCTCGTCTTTCGAGCGGTGCAGGATGGTGCCGAACTTGGTGGCGATGACCACCTGGTCGCGGCGTCCGCCCGCGAAGGCGCGGGCCAGGAGTTCCTCGTTCGTGTACGGACCGTAGATCTCGGCGGTGTCGAAGAACGTGACCCCGAGGTCCATCGCGCGGTGGATGGTGCGGATCGAGCCCGCATCGTCGGTGCCGGCTCCGGTGTAGAACGCGCTCATGCCCATGCAGCCGAGGCCGAGCCGCGAGACCTCGAGCTTCTCCGTTCCGAGGGTGATCGTCATCAATGCCATACGGTCACGATAACCCTCTGTCCGACCCTCCTGGTACCGTCGCCGCATGGCCCTCACCAAGTACTACGTCGCCTCTTCCATCGACGGCTTCATCGCCGACGTCCACGATCGCATCGAATGGCTCGAGCAGTTCGGCTTCGAGGAGTTCGACGAGCACTATCAGGCCTTCCTGTCCGGCATCGGGGCGCTCGTGATGGGCGCGACGACGTACGAGTTCGTGCTGGCGCAGGGCGAGTGGCCGTACGCAGAGATCCCGACCTGGGTCGTCACCCACCGTGCACTGCCGAGCGTCGAGGGCGCTTCGATCACGTTCTTCGCCGGCGACGTCGACCAGCTCGACACGGAGCTGCGGGAGGCCGCGGACGACCGCGACGTATGGATGGTCGGCGGAGGCGCACTGGCCGCGCAGTTCGCCGACCGCGGGCTGATCGACGAGTTGCACGTTACCTACGTGCCGGTGCTCGTGGGCTCCGGCAAGCCGTTGCTCCCTGTCGCCGAGGCGAGTCGTCCGCTGGTGCTGTCCAGCACCAAGACGTTCCCGTCCGGGAGCGTCGAGCACGTCTACCGCTTCGCCTGAGCCCTGTTCCGCATTCGGAGGGACGCCGCTACGCGCGGCGCTTCTTGGCGTCCACGCCGTCCGCGGAGGAGTCCTCCAGGGGCAGCGGGCGCGCGATCGGGATGCGACTGCCCAACACCTGCGCCACCAAGTCGCGGGCGATCTTCTGCGGCGTGAGCCCCGCGTCGTCCAGGATCTGGTCGCGCGTCGCGTGGTCGATGAACGCGTCCGGCAGACCGAGCTCGTCGACGGCCGTGTCGATGCCGGCCTCGCGGAGGTCTTGGCGCACGCGGGTGCCGATCCCGCCGACCCGGATGCCGTCCTCGATGGTGACGACGATGCGGTGGTCTGCGGCGAGGCTCAGGATGCTGCGCGGAACGGGGACGACCCAGCGCGGGTCCACGACCGTCGCGCCGATGCCCTGTGCGGCCAGCCGGTCGGCGACCTTGAGCCCGAGGTCGGCCATCGGGCCGACCGTCACCAGCAGCACGTCGCGGGCGTCCGACTCGCGCAGCACGTCCACGCCGTCGTCGAGCCGGCGGATCGCGGGGATGTCCGGCTGCACACTGCCCTTGGGGAACCGCAGCACCGTCGGCGCGTCGTCCACGGCCACGGCCTCCGCCAGCTCCTCGCGGAAGCGGGTGCCGTCGCGCGGCGCGGCGAGCCGGATGTTCGGCACCACCTGCAGGATCGCCAGGTCCCAGATGCCGTGGTGGCTGGGGCCGTCGGGGCCGGTGACACCGGCGCGGTCGAGCACGAACGTCACACCCGCCTTGTGCAGGGCGACATCCATCAGCACCTGGTCGAACGCGCGGTTGATGAACGTGGCGTAGATCGCGACCACCGGGTGGAGGCCGCCGTACGCGAGACCGGCGGCGCTCGCTGCGGCGTGCTGCTCGGCGATGCCGACGTCGTGCACGCGGTCCGGGAACCGCTCGGCGAACTTGTGGAGGCCCGTCGGCCGCAGCATCGCGGCGGTGATGCCCACGATCTTCTGGTTCTGCTCGGCGAGCGTCACGATCTCGTCGGCGAACACGCCCGTCCAGGTGTGCTTCTTCGTGCTGTCGAGGGGCTCCCCGGTCTCCGGGTCGATCTTGTCCACCGCGTGGAACTGGTCGGCGGCGTCGCGCAGGGCCGGCTCGTACCCGCGGCCTTTCTGAGTGATCGCGTGCACGATGACCGGCGCGCCGTAGTTCTTCGCCTGGCGGAGCGCCTCCTCCATCGCCGGGATGTCGTGGCCGTGCACCGGCCCGATGTACTTGATGTCGAGGTTCGAGTAGAGCGCCTCGTTGTTCGAGAACCGGCTCAGGAAGCCGTGCAGTCCGCCCCGGATGCCCCGGTAGAACGATTGGCCGGGCGAGCCGAGCTTGTCGAACGCCTTGCGGCTGCTGAGATACAGGTTGCGGTACCCGCGGCGCGTGCGCACGGTATTGAGGAAGCGCGCCATGCCGCCGATGGTCGGCGCGTAGGAGCGCCCGTTGTCGTTGACGACGATGATCAGCCGGCGGTTGTTGTCGTCGGAGATGTTGTTGAGCGCCTCCCAGGTCATACCGCCGGTGAGCGCGCCATCGCCGACGACCGCGATGACGTGCCGGTCGTCCTGCCCGGTCATGCCGAAGGCGCGCGAGATGCCGTCGGCCCAGCTCAGCGACGACGAAGCGTGCGAGCTCTCCACGATGTCGTGCTCGGACTCGGAGCGCTGCGGGTAGCCGGCGAGGCCGCCGCGCTGTCGGAGGTGCGAGAAGTCTTGACGCCCGGTGAGCAGTTTGTGCACGTACGACTGGTGGCCGGTGTCGAACACGATCGCGTCGCGCGGCGAGTCGAAGACCCGGTGGATGGCGATCGTCGTCTCGACGACGCCGAGGTTCGGCCCGAGGTGACCGCCGGTCTTGGCGACGTTGGCGACCAGGAAGGCTCGCACTTCGCCGGCGAGCTGGTCGAGCTCCTTGTCCGTGAGCCGGTCGAGATCACGCGGCCCGTGGATGGTTTCGAGGATGCTCATGGATTTCAGTGTAGAACTGTGTGAATCGGAGGAGGCTCGGAACCTTGCGATCCCGAGCCTCCCCTTGACAACGGTCTGGTTACACCAGGCTCCGCAGCACGTACTGCAGGATGCCGCCGTTGCGGTAGTAGTCGGCTTCACCGGGGGTGTCGATCCGGACCACCGCGTCGAACTCGACGACCTGCTTGCCCGCGGGCGAGTGCTCGGTGGGCTCGGCGACGACGCGCACGGTCTTGGGCGTGCGGCCCTCGTTGAGCTCTTCGAGTCCCGTGATAGAGAACGACTCGGTGCCGTCCAGGCCCAGCGACTCTGTGCTCTCGCCGGCCGGGAACTGGAGCGGCACGACGCCCATGCCGATCAGGTTCGACCGGTGGATTCGCTCGAAGCTCTCGGTGATGACCGCGCGGACGCCGAGGAGGCTGGTGCCCTTGGCAGCCCAGTCGCGCGACGAGCCGGAACCGTACTCCTTGCCGCCCAGGACGACGAGCGGGGTGCCCTGCGCCTGGTAGTTCTGCGACGCGTCGTAGATGAACGACTGCGGGGCGTCGGCCTGGGTGAAGTCACGCGTGTATCCACCCTCGACGCCACTGCCCTCGTTGAAGGAGCTGAGGAGCTGGTTGCGCAGACGGATGTTCGCGAACGTGCCGCGGATCATCACCTCGTGGTTGCCCCGGCGCGAGCCGTACGAGTTGAAGTCCTTGCGGTCGATGCCGTGCTCGTTGAGGTACTGGCCGGCCGGGCTGTCCGCCTTGATGGAGCCGGCGGGCGAGATGTGGTCGGTGGTGACCGAGTCGCCGAGCTTGGCGAGCACGCGGGCGCCGGTGATGTCGGAGACCGGGGTGGTCTCCAGCGTCATGCCCTCGAAGTACGGAGGCTTGCGCACGTACGTCGACTTCTCGTCCCACTCGAAGACCGAGCCGGTCGGCGTGGCGAGCGACTTCCAGCGCTCGTCGCCCTCGAAGACCGAGGAGTACTGGTGGACGAACATGCCCTCGTTGATCGAGGAGTCGATCGTCTGCTGCACCTCGGCGGCGTCCGGCCAGATGTCCTTCAGGAAGACGTCGTTGCCGTCGGTGTCCGTGCCCAGCGCGTCGAGCTCGAAGTCGAAGTTCATCGAGCCGGCGAGCGCGTAGGCGATGACCAGCGGCGGGCTCGCCAGGTAGTTCATCTTGACGTCGGGGTTGATGCGGCCCTCGAAGTTGCGGTTGCCCGAGAGCACTGCGGTGACGGCGAGGTCGCTGTCGTTGACGGCCTGCGAGATCTCGTCGAGCAGCGGGCCCGAGTTGCCGATGCAGGTGGTGCAGCCGTAGCCGACCGTGTAGAAGCCCAGCGCCTCCAGGTCCTTCGTCAGACCGGCCTTCTCGTAGTAGTCGGTCACGACCTTCGAGCCTGGGGCGAGCGTGGTCTTGACCCACGGCTTGGCCTTGAGGCCCTTCTTGGCGGCGTTGCGGGCCAGGAGGCCGGCGGCCAGCATGACCGACGGGTTCGACGTGTTCGTGCACGACGTGATCGCCGCGATTGCGACGGCGCCGTGGTCGATCACGAAGTCGGTGCCGTTCTCCAGCTTCACCGGTGTGGGGTTGGAGGCCGTCTTCGGAGCGTGGCTGTGGTGGGTGTGCACGTGGTGGCTGTAGGTGTCCTCCGGCTGCAGCTCGCCCGGGTCGGACGCCGGGAACGACTCGGCGATGGTCAGGTCGACCAGGTCGTGCGAGATCTCCGCGTAGTCGTTCAGGTCCTTCTCGAACTGGCTCTTCGCCTCGCTCAGCTCGATGCGGTCCTGCGGGCGCTTCGGGCCGGCGATCGACGGGACGACCGTCGACAGGTCGAGCTCGAGGTACTCGGAGAAGACCGGCTCGATCGCCGGGTCGTGCCACAGGCTCTGCGCCTTGGAGTACTCCTCGACCAGGGCGACCTGCTCCTCGCTGCGGCCGGTGAGGCGCAGGTAGTCGAGGGTCACGTCGTCGACGGGGAACATCGCGGCGGTCGAGCCGAACTCCGGGCTCATGTTGCCGATGGTGGCGCGGTTGGCCAGCGGGACCTCCGCGACGCCGGCGCCGTAGAACTCGACGAACTTGCCGACGACGCCGTGCTTGCGCAGCATCTGCGTGATGGTGAGCACCACGTCCGTCGCGGTCACGCCGGTCGGGATGGCACCGGTCAGCTTGAAGCCGACGACCTTGGGGATGAGCATGGAGACCGGCTGGCCCAGCATGGCGGCCTCGGCTTCGATGCCGCCGACGCCCCAGCCGAGCACGCCGAGGCCGTTGACCATGGTGGTGTGCGAGTCGGTGCCGACGCAGGTGTCCGGGTAGGCCTGGAGCTCTCCGCCGACCTCACGGGTCATCGTGACGCGAGCGAGGTACTCGATGTTGACCTGGTGGACGATGCCGGTGCCCGGCGGGACGACCTTGAAGTCGTCGAAGGCGGTCTGGCCCCAGCGGAGGAACTGGTAACGCTCCCCGTTGCGCTCGTACTCGATGTCGGTGTTGCGCTCGAGTGCGTTCTCGGTGCCGAACAGGTCGGCGATGACGGAGTGGTCGATGACCATTTCGGCCGGGGCGAGCGGGTTGATCTTGTTCGGGTCGCCGCCGAGCGACGACACAGCCTCGCGCATGGTGGCGAGGTCGACGATGCAGGGCACGCCGGTGAAGTCCTGCATGATCACGCGGGCCGGCGTGAACTGGATCTCGGTGTCCGGCTCGGCCTGCGGGTCCCAGCCGCCGAGGGCGTTGATGTGGTCCGCCGTGATGTTCGCGCCATCCTCGGTGCGAAGCAGGTTCTCCAGCAGCACCTTGAGGCTGAACGGGAGCTTCTGGTAGCCGTCGACCGTGTCGATCCTGAAGATCGTGTAGTCCTTCGACCCCACCGTCAGGGTGCTCTTCGCACCGAAACTGCCGAATCCTGAGTCACTCGTAGCTGACACTGTGCCTTCTCCTTCGTCGGCAGGCGATTCACCGCGAGCCGTGTCCATCTTGGTCGTGCGTCGAAGCGTGTTTCCAGCAAGGCAAGCCTAAGTGGTCAGCTCAGGAAAGTATCTTGACGTCAAGATAAAACTAGCACGTTCACACCCGGTCGAACACCAGGCCGCGCCGCCGGGCGAACCGGTAGAACAGCTCGATCCCCACCGAGCCGACGGCTCCGACCGCGATACCCCAGGCCAGTGCGGCGTCCAGGGACAGATGCATCTCGAAGAACGTCGCCGTGGCCGGGATCACGCACACCAGCACGAAAGCCGCCGCCACCCCGCCGAGCAGCAACCAGCGCCAGGTGGTGAGGGGCCGCGTGAGCACGCACAGGATCCAGAGCGAGACGCAGAACAGCGCGACCGTGGTCACGCTGCGCGCCTCGTGCAGCGGGATCGCGCGGTGCAGCGGCGCATACGCGACGACGGCCGTCAGGCCCGCGATCACACCGGTCGGGATGGAGTAGCGGAGGATGCGCGGGAGGACGCCCGGCGTGTAGATGCGCCTGTTCGGCG
The DNA here is from genome assembly GCF_055720965.1 of Leifsonia sp. PARNA 1/14. NCBI lineage: Bacteria > Bacillati > Actinomycetota > Actinomycetes > Micrococcales > Microbacteriaceae > Leifsonia > Leifsonia sp. PARNA 1/14. Next base: position 820,073 of record NZ_JBVQSP010000001.1, on the reverse strand, counting down.
CGAGCGCGAGGAAGAACGAGGGGATGCCGATCGCGAGCGTCGAGACCAGGGTCAGCTGCCGCGGCAGGAACGGGAACGGCCACAGCACGACCGCGCTCACCAGCGCCAGGAGGATGCCGTAGACCGTCTTGGCCAGGAAGATGTTCGAGACGCGCTCGACGTTGGCGATGACGCGACGGCCGGAGGCCAGCACGTCCGGCAGCCGGTCGAAGCGGTTGTCGAGCAGCACGAGCCGGGAGACCGCCTTGGTCGCCGCCGTCGCCGTGCCCATCGCGATACCGAGGTTCGCGTCCTTGATCGCCATGGCGTCGTTGACCCCGTCGCCGGTCATCGCGACGGTACGGCCTTCGCGCTGCAGCAGCCCGACGGCCGTCCGCTTCTGCTCGGGGCTGACCCGGCCGAAGATGCTCGCCCTGCCGAGGGCGTCGGCGAGCTCCTCGTCGGTGGTGAGAGTGGAGGCGTCGATCGCGTCGCCCTCCATGTTCAGGGCGCGGGCGACGGCCTCCACCGTGACCGGGTTGTCTCCCGACATCACGACGACCCGCACGGTCTGCTCGCTGAAGTAGCCGAGCGTCTCCGGGGCCTCCGGCCGCAGGTTCTCCCCCAGGATCACCAGCAGCGCAGGCGCCACTCGCACACCGACGAGTGGGACGTGCGTGCCCTGCGGCAGCGGGTCGACCGCCCGGGCGAGGGCGAGCGTGCGACGGCCGGTCGCGGCGATCGCGTTCGCCCGCTCCAACGCCTCCGCGTGGTCGGCGAGCACCCGCTCCGGCGCGCCGAGCACCCACGAGGTCTGCTCGCCGTCGACCAGCATGACGAGCCCGCTGAACTTGGTCGCCGAGCTGAACGGGATGCGCCGCTCGACCCGGAAGCGATCGCTGCGGAACCGGGAGGACAGGATTCCGGAGGTCGCGTTGCCGGTGTCGTCCGCCCCGAACGCGGCGAGCGCCGTCTCCGCCAGTTCGGCCGGCACGTTCCCAACCGGCTCCGTCCCCTCCAGCTCCAGCTCGCCGGTGGTCAGCGTGCCCGTCTTGTCGAGGCAGAGCACGTCGACACGGGCGAGCACCTCCACCGCCGCGAGCTCCTGGACGAGCACCTTGCGCGCGGCCAGCTGGATCGCTGCGACGCCGAACGCCAGGCTGGTGAGCAGCACGAGCCCCTCCGGGATCATGCCGACGACCGCGGCGACCGCGTCGAGCAGGGCACGCCTCCACCGCGAGTCCGTGAACAGCTCGGCGAAACCTCCGTACGCGAGCACGCGGCCGATGAGGGTCACCAGGATCACCGGGCCGAGGATCCACGACAGGTAGACGAGGATGCGGTTGGTGGCGTCGCGCAGTTCGGAGTGCACGAGCGAGTGCCGGCGGATCTCGCTGGTGAGCTTGCTGGCGTAGGAGTCGGCGCCGACGGCGGTGACGACCGCGTACCCGGTCCCGGTCGCGACATGCGAACCGGAGAGCAGCTGCGCGCCCTCGTCCTTGAAGACCGGGTCGGACTCCCCCGTCAGCAGCGACTCGTCGAGCGACAGGCCGGTGCTCTCCGCCACGACAGCGTCTGCGGGGATCTGGTCGCCCGGCCGCAGCACCAGGAGGTCGTCGAGCACGACCTCCTGCAGCCCGATCGTCACGACTTCACCACCGCGGCGGACCCGGCTCTCGGGGGCGGCGAGCAGAGCGGCTTTGTCGAGCACCCGCTTCGCGCGGATCTCCTGCACGATGCCGATCAGCGCGTTGACGACGACGACGCCGTAGAAGAAGCCGTCGCGGAGGTCGCCGAGCAGCACCACGGCGATGAAGCAGACGGTGAGGATGCCGTTGAACAGCGTGAAGATGTTCTCGCGCAGGATGTCGCCGAACGAGCGCGAACCCGCCTGGCGCTGGAGGTTGACCCGGCCGTCCGCCTGGCGCTCCGCCACCTGCGCGGCACTCAACCCCTCTCTGGTGCGCGCGTCGAGCATCCCTCCCCCTCCTGGACGCGGTGCCGGCTAGCCGGCGTTCTTCTCCGACGAGCGCGTGGCCTGCTGCGGCTTCTGCGGGAACTGCCCCTTGACCACGAACCACGTCACCAGCAGCAGTGGGGCGTACAGCGGCACGCCCATCAGCAGCTTCGTGAGCGCGAGCGCGCTGGTGGCCGCGTCGGTGTGCGCCAGATACAGCGGCACCTGCACGAGGAGCCGCGCCGCGAACAGCAGGAACCAGAGGAAGGTGAGCGCCTGCATGACCCGGAACTTCGACCTCACCGAGCGCCAGGCGAGCCCGTCGCCCATCAGGTAGCCGGCCGCGAGGCCGATCAGCGGCCAGCGCACCAGGATCGAGATCAGGAGGGCGGCCGCGTAGGCGGCGTTGGTCCAGATCCCCAGGATGAAGTTGTCCTCGCCGCGGCCGGTGATCAGCGCGAAGATCGCCGACAACCCCACGCCGATCAGACCCGCGAGGGCCTGCGTGACCGGCGTCTTGCCGATGATCCGCACCGCGGTGAACACCACCGCGACCGCGACGGAGACGCCGATGGAGAGCGGGACGTTCTGAGTGAACGTGAAGAGGATGAGGAAGACCAGGCCGGGGAGGATGGTCTCCAGCAGTCCGCGCACGCCGCCGAGGGCGGAGAGCAGCGCGGTGCCGGTCGGCGTGCCGCCGTCGACGAGCTGGCCCATGCCCGAGTTGCGGGCCGCGCGGGCCAGGGACTCGCCGACGCTGGAGGCGACCTGATCGTCGCGCTCCTCGGCGCCCTCGCGCTCCGGGCCGTCCGGCCCGGTGCGCTTCTCGGGGTCGTGCTGCTCGGTCACGTCGGCACCGCTCACAGGGACGAGTAGCCGTTGTCGCCGGTGCTCGGCGCCGACGGCATGCGCAGCGGGATGAGGTCGCGCGGAGGCATCGGCACGTTGCCGCGCACGACCACGATGCTGCGGAAGAGGTCTTCGACGAGCGCGGCGGCATCGGGCTTGACGGCCGCGTCGCCCGCGATCACACCACGCAGGAACCAGCGCGGGCCGTCGACGCCGACGAACCGCGCGACGCGGGTCTCCCCGGGCGCACCCTGCGGAGGGGCGACGGGGATCTCGGCGACGAGCTCCGGGCCGAAGACGCCGTCGCGCTCACTGACGCGGCCGCCCTGCCGCTGCACCTGCTCCGCGATCTGGCCGCGGATCTCGTGCCAGAGCCCCGTGGAGCGCGGCGCGGCGAACGGCTGCACCTGCAGTGTCGAGTTGGCGTAGTCGAGGCCGACGGCGACGACGCGCTGCGACTCCTCCTCGACCTCCAGCCGCAGGTGGAGGCCCTCACGGGGCAGGATCTTGACGCCGCCGAGGTCGACATAGGGACGGACCGGGTTCGCCTCGCTCTCGTCGAGGGGACCTTCCGTCTCACGATCCTCCGGTGCGGACTTGTCCGCGTCCTGAGGAGCCGCGAGGTCCTCGCCGGGGGTGTCGCTGCTGTCGGTCAAGCGTGTTCTCCTGCCTGGGTGACGGTGTAGCCGGACGAGCCGAAGCCCGCGGTGCCGCGGTGGCTGTCCGGGAGGGTGTCGACGGGGACGAACCGGGCCTGCACGACCGGCATGACGATCAGCTGGGCGATCCTGTCGCCGACGGCGATATCGTACGACATCGACCTGTCCGTGTTCAGAACGGTCACCTTGATCTCGCCGCGGTAGCCGGCGTCCACCGTCCCCGGCGCGTTGACGATGGTGATGCCGTGTCGCATGGCGAGGCCGCTGCGGGGCACGACGAAGGCGAGGTAACCATCCGGCAGGGCGATCGAGACGCCCGTCGGCACCGTGTGCCGCTCGCCGGGACCCAGCGCGACGGCCTCCGCCGCGCACAGGTCGGCGCCGGCGTCACCGGGATGGGCGTACACCGGGAGGCGCTCGGCGATGATCGGGACGTCCACGCTTTGGGTCACGTGTCGAGGGTAGTGCACGAAGGATGATCGAATAGGCGTATGGACCTCTACCGCGAACGGCTCTGGGCGACCCCCTGGCTCTTCATCTCCACCATCCTGGTCGTGCCGGCCGTGATGCTCGTGTTCGCCCCGATCAACTTCGCGGTCGGCGTCGCGCTCGCGATCGTCTTCTACGTGGCGATCGTGGTCGCGCTACTGGTCTCCGCGCCGGTCATCCGGGTCACGTCCACCGAGTTGAAGGCCGGGCACGCGAGCATTCCGCTGGAGTTCATCGGAGAGCCGCGGGCCTACTTGGCAGAAGAGGCCACCCTCGAGCGCGGCCAGCGCCTCGACGCCCGCGCCTGGCTGCTCATCCGCGGCTGGATCAAGCCCGTCGTGAAGGTTCCGGTGCTCGACGTCGACGACCCGGCGCCCTACTGGCTCCTCTCGACAAGAAACCCGGACCAGCTGGTCCGGGTTCTCGATGAGGCCCGACGTTCCTCCAGCCCCCTCGGGGACTAGCCGGCGTCGTAGCGGTGCGGTGCGTCGCTCAGGCGGCGCACTCCACGCAGATCGGTCCGAGCTTGCTCTCGTGGTCGATCTGCGAGCGGTGCTTCACCAGGAAGCAGCTCACGCAGGTGAACTCATCAGCCTGAGGAGGCAGCACCACGACGTCGAGGTCGAGGTCCGACAGGTCGGCACCGGGGAGCTCGTAGCCGCCCGGGTTGTCGGCGTCCTCGACGTCGACGACACCAGACATCTTGTCCGGAACTCGCTCCTTGAGGGCCTCGATCGACTCGGAGTCGTCCTCGGTCTTCCGCGGTGCGTCGTAATCCGTTGCCATGCCCATCCACTTCTCGTCGTAACGGCCGATTCTCGCAATCGGCGGCCATAGTTTGCATCAATCCCCTGCGAATAGCAAAACCACGCAGGAGGCTCTCAGCGATTGCTCGGTGTTCAACTTCCGGCACGCCCGGGGTATTCCCCGTAAAGCCCCCGTTCTCGTGGCATTCTGGGCCGGAACGAACGCGAGCTCGGAAGGCATCACAATGCAGGATTTGAAGGTCATCGGGGTCGAGAACGGCGCGATCGTCGCCGTCGGCGACGACGGTGAGCGCTTCCGCATCGCCGTCGACGACACGCTGCAGTCGAAGATCCGGCAGGTGCGTCAGCAGGCATCGGTCGAAACACCCAAACTCTCGCCGCGCGAGATCCAGGCGCACATCCGGTCCGGGATGTCGGCCGAGGACGTCGCCGCAGTCACCGGAGCACCGCTGGACTACGTCCAGCGCTTCGAGGGCCCGATCGTCGCCGAGCGCGAGCACGTCGTCGCGAGCGCCCTCAGCGTGCCCGTGCGCACCGCGGCCGAGGTCGACCCGCTGGGCGACCCCGACACCTTCGGGTCGGTCATCCGTGACCGCCTGGCCTCCCTCGGCGTGGCCGGCGAGCGCTGGGCGAGCTGGAAGGACGAGGAGACCGGCTGGATCGTCAAGCTGGAGTTCACGGCCGATGAGATCGACCACGACGCCCGCTGGAGCTACGACCTCCGCAAGCACGCCCTCGCTCCGCTGAACTCCGAGGCCACGACGCTCTCCCAGGCCGGCGAGCTGCGCGGCGGAGCGCTCATCCCCCGGCTGCGCGCCGTGCTGCCGCACGAGGGCGAGCCGGACACCTCCCGCTTCGACAGCGGAGCCTTCACCTTCCCCGCGCCCGGAGTCGACCTGCTCGGCCCCGAGGTGACGCAGCCGCTCGAACCGCTGGAGCCGCACGCTCCGGGGCGCGCCAGCAATTCCATCGCCGTCTCGGCGATCAACCGCGCCGAAGAGACGCCGCGCGACCTCCACCAGACCGCCGACCTGTTGGAGGCTCTGCGCCGCCGACGGGGCGAGCGCGAGTCCGCGACCTATGACGACCGGACGCCACCGCGCACCGAACTGCCGGATCGCCGCGAGCACAGTCGACCCGAGGCCGGACCCGCAGAGCCCGAGCAGCCCACGCTCCTCGACCCGCTGCCGTTCCGGCTCGTGGAGGAGAGCATCACGATCGTCGAGGAGTTCGCGCCCGCGCCCGCGCCGGAGCGGCCCACGAATCCTCCGGCTCCTGCGCCCGCCCAGCAGGAGCAGGCGCCCGCCACGAGCGGCCGCCGCAAGGGCCGTGCCGCGATGCCGAGCTGGGACGAAATCGTATTCGGCGCACGCACGGACGACGACCTGGCCTGAATCGCGCGCGCCTTCGTGCCGCTGCGGGTCAGGCCGCCGCGCCGAACCGCAGCAGCGGGACGCGCGTCTCCTCCACCGTGAGCGAGCCGTGCTGCCCGATCATGCTGCGCCCGGTGCGTTGCGGGTCGCGCGAGTCGTAGTAGGCGATGCGCTTGCGGGCGGCGACGAGCACGTCCCCGATCCGGGGCGCCACCTCCGGGTCGACCGACGGTCCGAACCAGCCGGCCGCGATCGCCTCGTCGCGCGTCGCGATCCACGACCGGCCGCCCTCGACCGCATTCCAGCGGGCGGCGACCTCCTCGGCGGTCGTGCCGTCGCCGATATAGAGGTGCAGCAGTCGCGGTTCGCCGGCGATCTCGTCGACGCCTTCCAGCAGCTCCGGCGCCGTGTCGTAGAGCACGTGTCCGCTCTCCGGGACATCGACGATCCCGTGGTCGGCCGTCACCAGCACGCCGTGGGCCGGGCCGAGGGAGGCCGCCAGCTGGGCGACCAGGCCATCGAGCGTCTCGAGCTCCGCAGTCCAGCGCGGCGACTCCCAACCGCGCGCGTGAGCCGCCTGGTCGAGCTCCGCGACATAGAGGTAGGTGAGCCCGGGATCCGGTGTGCGGAGGATCGCCCGCACGGCGTCGAACCGGTCGGCCATCGTGCGGCCGGCGATGAACTCGGCCCCGCGGAGGACGGCGTGGGTGAATCCGGAGTCGGCGTAGGCCGGCACCCCGACCGCATAAGCGGCGACCCCCTCGGCCGATGCCTTCTCGAACACCGTCTGCGAGCGCTGCCAGGTGGCCGGGTCCATCCGCTCGTCCCAGCCGTTCAGCTGGTTCGTGAGCCGCCCCGCGTCGTCGCGTACCCGGTAGCCGACGAGGCCGTGCTCTCCGGGCGTCGTGCCGGTCGTGAGCGTCGCGAGCGCGGCGGCCGTCGTGGTGGGGAACCCCGCGTCGATCGTGGTCGCCTTGCCGAGGCGCGGGGCCAGAGTGCGCGCGTGGCCCTCGCGGGCCCGCAGAGCGGCGGCGCCGAGGCCGTCGACCACGACCACGACCACGTGCTGCAGAGGGCGGAGCCCGAGCGCGTTCTGCTGCCCCTGCACCGCTGCGAGGCAACTCGGCAGAACCGTGGCGAGGCTCGCCGGGGTGGTGAACGCGGCCGGTAGCATGGGGGGCATCCGGCCCAGTCTGTCACAGCTGGACGGACGGGAGCCGTCGAACCCGCGCCTCCTGCCGCCCCACCACCGAATGCACGAATGACACCAGCAGACGATCAGGCCCGGACTACAGAACGCATCGAAGACGTCGACGTCACGACGGAGATGCAGGGGTCGTTCCTCGAGTACGCGTACTCGGTCATCTACTCGCGCGCCCTCCCCGACGCCCGGGACGGTCTGAAGCCCGTGCAGCGCCGCATCCTCTACATGATGACCGAGATGGGCCTGCGGCCCGACCGCGGTCACGTGAAGTCCGCGCGCGTCACCGGCGAGGTGATGGGAAAGCTGCACCCGCACGGCGACAGCGCCATCTACGACGCCCTGGTGCGCATGGCGCAAGACTTCACACTTCGCGTCCCGCTGGTCGACGGCCACGGCAACTTCGGCTCGCTCGACGACGGCCCCGCGGCCGCCCGCTACACGGAGGCCCGGCTCGCCGCCGCCGCGCTCGCGCTGACAGAGGATCTCGACGAGGACGTCGTCGACTTCGTCCCCAATTACGACAACCAGCTGCTGCAGCCGGACGTGCTGCCTGCGGCCTTCCCGAACCTCCTCGTCAACGGCGCGAGCGGTATCGCGGTCGGCATGGCCACCAACATGGCCCCGCACAACCTCGTGGAGGTCGTCGGCGCCGCGCGGCACCTGCTGGCCAACCCGGAGGCGACGCTCGACGAGCTGATGGACTACGTCCCCGGCCCCGACCTCCCGAGCGGCGGCACCATCGCCGGACTCGCCGGCGTGCGCGACGCCTACGCCACCGGTCGGGGCAGCTTCCGGATGCGCGCCAAGGTGTCCGTCGAGTCGATCACCGCCCGCAAGAGCGGCCTGGTGGTCACCGAGCTGCCGTACATGGTCGGCCCCGAGAAGGTCATCGAGAAGATCAAAGACGGTGTCAACGCCAAGAAGCTGAACGGCATCTCCGACGTCACCGACCTGTCCGACCGGCAGCACGGCCTCCGTCTCGTCATCGGCATCAAGACCGGCTTCAGCCCGGAGGCCGTGCTCGAGCAGCTGTACCGTCACACACCGCTCGAAGAGGGCTTCGCGATCAACAACGTCGCCCTCGTCGCCGGCGGCCCGCAGACCCTGGGCCTGCGTGAGCTGCTGCGCGTCTACCTCGACCACCGCATCCGTGTCGTCACCCGGCGCTCGGAGTTCCGGCTGGCCCGGCGTAAGGAACGCCTGCACCTGGTCGAGGGACTCCTCGTCGCGATCCTCGACATCGACGAGGTCATCCAGGTCATCCGCACCTCCGACGACACCGACGCCGCGCGCACCCGCCTGCAGCAGGTCTTCGACCTGAGCACCCTGCAGGCCGACTACATCCTCGAGCTGCGCCTGCGCCGACTGACGCGGTTCTCGCGCATCGAGCTCGAGACCGAGCGCGACCAGTTGCAGGCCGAGATCGCAGAGCTGGAGGAGCTCCTCGCCAGCCGTGCGCGCATCGACGCGCTCGTGGGCGACGAGCTGGAGCAGGTCGCCGCGAAGTTCGGCACCCCGCGCCGCACACTGCTCACCGAGGCCAAGCCGTCGATCGCCGGGGCCGGCTCCCGCAGCAAGGCCATGACCGTCCAGCTGGAGGTCGCGGACGTCCCCTGCCGCGTGTACCTGTCGACCACGGGTCGCATCCTCCGCGTCGACGCCGGCGCCGAGGGCGAGGGGCTGGACCGCATCCAGCCTCCCGCGCGCCGCAGCAAGCACGACGCGATCCTCTCCCGGCTCGACACCACGAGCCGTAGTGAGATCGGCGCGATCACCGACCGCGGCCGCCTCATCCGGTTCTCTCCGGTCGATCTCCCTGCCGCACCGCTCAACTCGGTGCAGCTCGGGGCCGGGGTCAAGGTGGCCGACTACCTCGCTCTGGCCGACCGCAAGGAGCGCGTGCTCGCGGTCGTCTCGCTCGAGTCGCCGCTGCCGATCGCGCTCGGCACCCTGCAGGGCGTCGTCAAGCGCGTCACCCCGGGCGACTGGGCCAACAAGCCGGACTTCGAGGTCATCACGCTGAAGGCCGGCGACGCCGTGGTCGGCGCCGTGCAGACCTCCGACGACGCCGAGCTCGTGTTCGTGGCGAGCGACTCGCAACTGCTTCGGTTCGGCGCGAAGTCGGTCCGCCCGCAGGGCCGTTCGGCGGGCGGCATGGCGGGTATCAATCTCGCCGCCGACGCGCGCGTGGTGTTCTTCGGAGCGGTGGAGGCCGCGGAGCGCGACCAGGCGGAGGTCGTCACGATCGCCGTCAGCGACCAGACCCTGCCCGGCGCCGACCCGGGCAGCGGCAAGGTGAGCGATTTCGGCGAGTTCCCGGCCAAGGGCCGAGCCACCGGCGGTGTGCGTTCGCAACGTTTCCTCAAGGGTGAGACCGAGCTCTCGCTCGCCTGGGTGGGAGCCTCCCCGGCGCTCGCGGTCGGACCCGACGGCGCGGCGCGTGTGCTTCCCGAGGGCGGTGCCCGCCGCGACGGCTCCGGCACGCCTCTCGACATGGTCGTGGGCTCCATCGGCCGTCGCCTGGCCTAGCCGCAGACGGAGGACTTCCGGCCGTCTACCCGGCGCGCCTCCAGCTAACGGAGGAGATCGAGCCAGATCTGGCCGGAATCTCCTCCGTTACCGGCTCTCCGGTGGGATGAGGGAGCGGACCTCCTCCGTTACCGGCTACGCGTCGATGCGGGCGCGGCTGAGGTCGTCGGCCCCCGCGATGATGAACTCCTTGCGCGGAGCCACGTCGTTGCCCATCAGCAGCTCGAACACCCGGTTCGCGGCCTCCGCGTCCGAGACCCGCACGCGGCGCAGTGTCCGGTGCGTGCGGTCCATGGTCGTCGTCGCCAACTGGTCCGCGTCCATCTCACCGAGGCCCTTGTAGCGCTGGATCGGCTCCTGGTACTTCTTGCCGCGCTTCTTCAGGTCTGCGAGCACCGCCTGCAGCTCGGCCTCCGAGTAGGTGTAGATCGTCTCGTTGGGCTTCGACCCCGGGTTCACCACGATCACGCGGTGAAGTGGAGGCACGGCCGCGAACACGCGCCCCTCCTCGATCATCGGGCGCATGTACCGGAAGAACAGCGTCAGCAGCAGGGTACGGATGTGCGCCCCGTCGACGTCGGCGTCCGACATGATGATGACCTTGCCGTAGCGGGCGGAGCCCAGCTCGAACGACCGGCCGGAGCCCGCACCGATCACCTGGATGATCGCCGCGCACTCGGCGTTCGACAGCATGTCGGACACCGAGGCCTTCTGCACGTTGAGGATCTTGCCGCGGATGGGCAGCAGCGCCTGGTACTCGCTGTCGCGGGCGCGACGCGCGGTGCCGAGCGCCGAGTCGCCCTCCACGATGAACAGCTCGCTGTTGGCGACGTCGCTCGATCGGCAATCGACGAGCTTCGCGGGGAGCGAGGAGGTCTCCAGTGCGTTCTTGCGACGCTGCGTCTCCTTGTGCGCCCGCGCGGAGATCCGCGACTTCATCTCGGCGACGACCTTGTCGAGCACCAGCGCCGACTGCGTCTTGTCGTCGCGCTTCGACGACGAGAAGCGCTCGGCGAGAGTCTTCTGGATCACGTTGGCGACGATGGTCCGCACCGCCGGGGTGCCGAGCACCTCCTTGGTCTGGCCCTCGAACTGCGGCTCGGGGAGGCGCACCGTGAGCACCGCGGTGAGGCCGGCCATCACGTCGTCCTTCTCGAGCTTGTCCGTGCCCGCCTTGAGGCGACGTGCGTTCTGCTCCACCTGCTGGCGCAGGAACTTCAGGAGGCCCTGGTCGAAACCGGTCTGGTGGCTGCCGCCCTTCGGCGTCGCGATGATGTTGACGAAGGACCGCATCACGGTGTCGTAGCCCGTCCCCCAGCGCAGCGCGATGTCGACCTGGCATTCGCGCTTGAGCTCGGTCGGCACCATCGCTCCGCTGTCGGACAGCACCGGCACCGTCTCGGTGAAGTGGCCCTCGCCGGTGAGCCGCCAGGTCTCGGTGATCGGGCTGTCGGGAGCGAGGAAGTCCACGAACTCCGAGATACCGCCGTCGTAGCTGAAGGTGGTCCGCTCCCCCTCGGGCGAGCGCTTGTCGTCGATGGTGATGGCGAGGCCCGGCACCAGGAAAGCGGTCTGCCGCGCGCGGCCGATCAGGTCGTCGACCGAGAACTCCGCGCCCTTCGTGAAGACCTGGCGGTCGGCCCAGTAGCGGATGCGCGTGCCGGTCACCCCCTTGGCGACCTTGCCGGCGACGCGCAGCTCGCTGCCGCTCACGAACGGCGAGAAAGTGGCGTCGGGGCTCGGCGCGGCGGAGCCGTCGGCGAACACGCCGGGCTCGCCGCGGTGGAAGGACATCGCCCAGGTCTTGCCGTCGCGGTCGACCTCCACGTCGAGCCGCTCGGACAGCGCGTTGACGACAGACGCGCCGACGCCGTGGAGGCCGCCGGATGCCGCGTACGACCCGGTGCCGAACTTGCCGCCGGCGTGCAGCTTGGTGAACACGACCTCCACGCCGGTCAGGCCGGTCTTGGGCTCGACGTCGACGGGGATGCCGCGCGCGCTGTCGCGCACTTCGACGCTGTCGTCCGGGTGGAGGATGACCTCGATCGCCTCGCCGTGCCCGGCCAGCGCCTCGTCGACGGAGTTGTCGATGATCTCCCAGAGGCAGTGCATGAGGCCGCGCGAGTCGGTGGAGCCGATGTACATGCCGGGGCGCTTGCGCACCGCTTCCAGGCCCTCGAGCACCGAGAGGTGTCTCGCCGAATAGTCCGAGCTGGCCACGAGCGCTCCTTGTGTTCCGTGCATGTTCCGTGCGCGCCCGTTATGGATCGCAGGCGCTGTGCATCCTCCAGAGTAAGCGTTGCGCCGGGTGAACCCACGATCGACACCCGCGAGGCCGGAGGCTACGCGTTGAGCGAAATAGCAGCCAATACGCGCCTTGCAGCCGGGTTTACGTGGTTCTATAGAGATACCGAGTTCACCGGTTGCGACGGAAAGGAGCATCACATGTCTACTATCACCTCGGAGAACGGTGCGGTTGACGAGCTCGAGTCGGGGCCGCAACTGACGGCCGCGGACCGCTGCGACAGCTGTGGCGCTCAGGCGTACATCCGCGTCGTCGTCAACAACGGCGAACTCCTCTTCTGCGCCCACCACGGCAAGAAGCACCAGGAGAAGCTCTCGCAGATCGCGCACAGCTGGCACGACGAGACCGCGCGTCTCTTCGAAGAGCAGCGCGCCTAGGTCTGCCGCGGGAACGCAGGCGAGCCTCGAGACGGAGCTGATCGGGCGATGGCAGGAGCCACCGGCGTGCGCAGACGCGCATTCGTCGACCTCGACGCCATCCGCTCGAACGCTTCGGAGGCGGCCAACGCACCCCTCCCCGACTGCACCGCCGACCTCCGCGCCGACGCGTACGGCCACGGACTCATCCCCGTGGCACGTGCGCTGACGGACGCGGGGGTCGGCGGTTTTCTCGTCTCCCGGGTGGAGGACGCTTCGGCCTTGGCCGATGAGGGCATCCCCGTCCCCGCCCACGTCGGATATCCTGCCGGGCGGCACGCCCGCGGCCCGGAGAACCTGCTCGGGCCCGAGCTCCTCGGTCTCGACGGCTCCCGGCCGACGGCGGCCGCCCTCCGGCTGACCGGCGAGATCATCGCCGTCAAGCGCGTGGGCGCCGACCGTGGCGTGTCGTACGGCTACACCTACCGCACCGAGCGGCCGAGCACGCTCGTGCTGGTCGCACTCGGCTACGCCGACGGCATCCTGCGGGTCGCGTCGAACAAGGCGCCCGTGCTTGTCGGCGAGACGACGGGGCGCATCACGGGCCGCATCGCGATGGACCAGTTCGTCGTCGACATCGGCGACGCCGGCGCAGCACCCGGTGACCCGGTCGTCCTCTTCGGCGACCCGGCGCGGGGCGAGCCCTCTGCGGCCGACTGGGAGGCCGCGCTCGGAGTCGCCGCGCCGGTCATCACGAGCCGGCTGGGCCGGCGCATCGAACGGGTCTACGCGCCGTGACCGGCGAAGACGACGACAGATTGAGGAGCGCGAGCGCATGACCATCGTGGACGCGATCGCCGAACCGCTCCCCCGCGCGGTCATCGATCTGGCGGCCCTCCGCCGCAACGTGGCGCACCTGACCAGCCTGATCGCCCCGGCGCAGACCATGCTCGCCGTGAAGGCCGACGCATACGGCCACGGGCTGATCCCGATCGCGGAGGCCGGGCTGGAGGCCGGCGCGACCTCCCTTGCGGTGCTGGAGGTGTCGGCGGGGCTCGTGCTGCGCAGCGCGGGTGTCACCGTGCCGCTGCTCGCGTGGCTGCACGGCCACGACACCGACTGGCGCACTGCGATCGAGGCAGACATCGAACTCGGCATCTCCGCGATCTGGCAGCTGGAGGCGATCGCGGAGGCCGGCGCCGACAGGCCGGCGGTGGTGCACCTCAAGGTCGACACCGGACTCAGCCGCAACGGCGCCACCCGCGAGGAGTGGCCGCACCTGATCGACGCCGCCCTCGACCTGGAGCGTCGCGGGATCGTGCGGATCCGTGCCGCGTGGTCGCATCTGGCCGACGCCTCCATCGCCGACGACGAGGCTGCACTCGTGGAGTTCCGCAGCGCCGTCGCCGAGGCGGAGCAGCGTGGCGCCCGGTTCGAGGTGTTGCATCTGGCGGCGAGCTCGGCGGGCATCCGCATGCCGGAGGCGCGCTTCGACCTCGTGCGGTTCGGCATCGCCGCCTACGGTTTCTCGCCGTTCGACGACACCGCGGGCGCCGAACTGGGACTGGAGCCCGTGATGCGCCTCGAGGCTCCGGTCACCGAGGTGCATGTCGGCGGCACGACCCGGGCGCGACTGGCGATCGGTTTCGGCGACGGGGTGCCGACGCTCGGCATCGCCAAGACCTCGGTCCTGCTGGGCGGCCACCGCTGCCCCGTGATCGACGTGGAGGTCGACTCGATGATCGTCGACGCCCGCTCCGCCCGGGTGAACGTGGGCGACACAGCCGTGTTGTTCGGAACCGGTCGTTCCGGTGACGTCACCGCGGAGAAGTACGCCGACTGGGCCGAGACCATCGCCGACGAGATGGTCACCGGCGTCGGCTCGCGCGTCCCCCGCGTCTACGTGAACTGACGACCGCCGAGGGGTGTCAGAGCGCGACGCTGAGGCGCTCGGCGATCGCCCGGCGCGCGTTGGTCGCGTAGCGGTCGACGCGCTCGGTCTGCGTGACCGGCGGCAGTTCGCCGCGCAGCGCCATCTGCAGCAGGCGGTCGGCCAGTGCGGGGTTCATCGGCAGCACGGGACCGTGCAGGTGCGTCCCGATCGCGCTGCCGACGACGACGCCCTCGGTGCGGTCGCCGTTGCCGAAGCCGCTCACGACGTCGCCGAGCGGCTCGCCGCCGTCCAGCTTCGTCGTCGCGGAGTGGTTCTCGAACCCGGCGAGGGTGAGGCCGTCGCGCGTCTTGACGACGACCTCGGCCACGTGACGACGCGATCCCAGCGCTGCCCGCGTGGGAAAGACGCCCGCGCCCGCGATGGTCTCGCCCTCCGGTGTCTCGATCTCGGTGCCGAGCAACTGCCAGCCGCCGGCGATCGCGAGGATCGGAACGCCCGCATCCCGCCACTGCCGCAGCTGAGGAGCGATGCGCGCGACGTCGCCGGCGACGGCGCGCTGCGACGAGAGCGGCCCGGAGCCGATGTGCACGATGTCGACGCTGGTCGGCAGCTCGCCGCCCGGCGCGTGCGACACGACCTCGGCGTCCACGCCGCGCCAGCGGGCGCGCTCGGCCAGCGCGAGAACGTTGCCGGCGTCGCCGTTGATCCCGAGCTCGCGCGGGTAGAGGTGGAGGATGCGCAGAACGGTCATGCGGCTCCGCCTTCCAGGTCGAGGAAGCCCAGCTGCTTGCGGATCGCCATCATCTGCTCGTAATTCACGATCATCGTCTTGGTGCCGCGCGCGGGCTTCGGCAGGGCGAGGAACGCCTGCAGGGCCGGCCTGAGCTCGGGCATCACCTGGTCGACCTCAATGCCGGCGTAGGCGAATCGGGTGGCGAACTGCCAGGCTTTCGTGCCCGACACGATGTCGACGTGCTCCAGCTTGGAGAGGTCGATGTCGTACACCCAGGACGGGTCGGGCGTGCCCTCGTCGACGGAGACGAACACCTGCTCGGGACTGTGGCTCAGGTAGTCGAGGTTGAGCTGCAGGCTCGGCGGGTTCTTCATCATGATGATCTCGATGTCCTCGTCGCCCACCCGCAGTGTCTCACCGCGACCGTAGACCGTGCGGAGCGAACTCATCGCCGCGACCACGGCCTCCGGGCGGAAGTCATCGCCCAGGACCCGGCGGGCCGTCGCCGTCGCCCCGGCCGCGTCGACCGCGTAGTGGAGACCGCGCGCAGGGAGACCGATGCGGACGGACTCGCCGCCGATGGTCAGCTGCGCGCTCTGGGTCTCCAGCTTGCTGACGAACACCGCCGGCACCGGCAATGCTCCCGCCGCCGCACCGGAGAAGTCCGTGACGTTGGCGAGGCCGTTCGGAGAGGACTCGATGATCGCGGGAGCGACCGCGAACGTCGTGACGTCCCGCTCCTCGGCCGCGAGCTCCGCCCCGATCCGCGCGAGACTGTCGTCGTCGGCGTTCACCACGACGAACTCGCCCGATCGCTCCGCGATGGTGCGGAGCATCCCGATCACGCGGGTGGGCTCGAAGAACCGGTTGAGCTGGTCGATCTGCACGTTGAGCAGCAGAGAGCCGCGCGGCTTGAGCACCGTCGCCAGGTCGACACCGTACGCCTCGTCGACCTCGATGACGCCGACGTCGCCGCGCACGTACCCGTCGAGCGGCACGTCCGCCAGCAGGGCGGAGGCGATGCCCTGCGGGAGATTGCCTCCGGACGGGTTCGTGAAGACGTTCAGCCCGTGCTCACGCAGGATCGCCGTGAGCATGTTCGTCGTGGTCGACTTTCCGTTCGACCCGGAGACGAAGACCACGCCGAGCGGGAGGCGGCTGACCGCGCGCTCGAGGAACTTCGGCGCGATCGCGAGCGCGACACGCCCCGGCACCGCAGAGCCGCCTCCCCGCAGGCGCAGAAGCCGGCGGGCGAGGCGGCCGGCGATGACCGCCAGTCGGTAGCGCACCTTACTCGAGGTAGTCGCGCAGCGACTGCGAGCGGGACGGGTGGCGGAGCTTCGCCATCGTCTTCGACTCGATCTGACGGATGCGCTCACGCGTCACGCCGAAGGTGTCGCCTATCTGGTCGAGCGTCTTCGGCATACCGTCGCCCAGGCCGAAGCGCATGCGGATCACGCCCGCCTCGCGCTCGGACAGGGAGTCGAGGAGGCTCTCCAGCTGCTTCTGCAGCATGGTGAAGCCGACCGCGTCGGCCGGGACGACCGCCTCGGTGTCCTCGATCAGGTCGCCGAACTCGCTGTCGCCGTCCTCACCGAGCGGCGTGTGCAGCGAAATGGGCTCGCGACCGTACTTCTGGACCTCGATGACCTTCTCCGGGGTCATGTCGAGTTCCTTCGACAGCTCTTCCGGGGTGGGCTCGCGGCCCAGGTCCTGCAGCATCTGGCGCTGCACGCGCGCCAGCTTGTTGATGACCTCCACCATGTGCACCGGGATGCGGATGGTGCGGGCCTGGTCGGCCATCGCGCGCGTGATCGCCTGACGGATCCACCAGGTGGCGTAGGTCGAGAACTTGAAGCCCTTGGTGTAGTCGAACTTCTCGACGGCACGGATCAGGCCCAGGTTGCCTTCCTGAATGAGGTCGAGGAACTGCATGCCGCGGCCGGTGTAGCGCTTGGCGAGGCTGACCACGAGGCGCAGGTTCGCGCCGAGCAGGTGGCTCTTGGCGCGCTGGCCGTCGCGGGCGACCCAGCGCAGCTCGCGCTCGAGCTCCTTGGGCATGTTCGGCGTGTTCGCAAGCTTGTCCTCCGCGAACAGGCCGGCCTCGATACGCATCGCGAGCTCGACCTCCTCTGCGGCGTTCAGCAGCGGGACCTTGCCGATCTGCTTCAGGTAGTCCTTGACCGGGTCGGCCGTCGCGCCGGTGATCGTCGTCGAGTAGACCGGGACGTCGTCGTCCTCGTCGACCGCGCGGAGCACGAGGGCGTCGGTGGGCAGCGGGGCGTCGGCAGCGGCCTGCACGGCCGCGCTCTCGCCCTTGGGGCCGGACTCCTCGGAGTCGTCGCCCTCGTCGCCTTCGGTCTCCTCGGAGTCCGCGGCGTCGTCACTCTCGGCGGCGTCGTCCTCGTCGATCTGGACCTCGGCGTCGTCGTCGAGCTCTTCGTCGTCGTCGCCCTTGGCGGCCTTCTTGGTGGTCGCCTTCTTCGCGGGCGCTTTGGCGGCCTTCTTGGCCGCAGGCTTCTTCGTCGCGGTCCCCTCAGCCGCGGCGACCTCGTCGATTTCTTCTACGCTGTCGGCCTCGCGGGCCTTCGTAGCTGCACGGGTTGCCATGTGCCTACCTTTCATACAAAGCTGGCTTTCATACCGGGCGGAGGGCTGTGGTGCGCCGACCGGGCGCCGGACTGAGGTCGCGTGCGGACATTACTAAGACCCATGTCAAGTACTGGGTGTAATGCGACGGGCGCCATCAAGCGCTCCGACCCCAGGACATGAACGGGTCCAGGTATCAATTATTGCACGTTATCGCCAGGCTCCCGACCACTTCGCCTCCGCCAAACGTCTACGAGTGCAACCCACAGAGGCCCTACTTCTATTCCCTCGTCCTCCGCCAGCCGCCGACGGGTGCGGCGGCGTGCCCGCACCAGGAAGACCGCGCCGATCCCGACGATCACGTACTGCACGGCGAATGCCCAGCGGAAGGAGTCGAGCGCATACAGCCCCGCGGTGGTGTGGGCGGTGTTCTGGGCGTCGAGAGCGACGCCGATGAGGAACATCATCACGAAGCTGGCGAGGAACCCGCCCACGTTCACGATGCCGTTGGCGGAACCGAGACTGTGCAGCGGGTTCGACGTGCGCGCGAAGTCGAAGCCGATCAGCGAGCCGGGTCCGCCGATCCCGATCGCCACCAGCAGCAGGATCAGCAGCCAGAGCGGAGGCGTTCCCGGCCACAGCAGCACCACAGCCCACACCAGGCCCATCATCGCGACGATCCCGAGTACCAGATTGCTGCGCCGCAGCGGGAAGCGCGCGGTCAGCAGCCCGAGGATCGGTCCGGCGATCAGTCCGGCAGCGACCGCCACGATGAGGAGGCCGCTGGCCTCCGCCGGGTCGATGCCCAGTGCGAACACCATGAACGGCAGTCCCCACATCAGGCTGAAGACGGTGCCGGAGGACTGGGTCGTGAAGTGCGACCAGAAGCCGAGCTGGGTGCCGGGCCGCGCGAGGCTGATGCGCAGCTGCCGGATCGACTCCGGCCAGGTCGCGGGGCGCGGCCCCTCGCTCGATCCCGCCGGCCGGTCGCGAATGGCGGCGAGGATGCCGATGAGGGCGACGACCGACAGCGACGCCGCGCTCAAGAACGCGGTCGTCCAGCCCGACAGGTGCAGCAGGAGGGCGAAGGGGACGGCGGACAGCACCTGGCCGAGCTGGCCGATGTTGCCGATCCACTGTGAGAGCTGAGGGACCAGCTTGCCGCGGAACCAGGAGTTCACCAGCCGCATCAAGGACGTGAAGACCGTGGCGTCGCCCGCCCCGACGAGGATGCGGCCGACGATCGCCAGCGTGATGGTCGGTGCGAAGGCGACGGTGACCTGACCGACCACCATCAGGGCGGTGCCGGCGATCATGAGCGCACGGGAGCCCACCCGGTCGATGAGGACGCCGACGGGCACCTGCATGGCCGCGTACACGATGAGCTGCACGACGGCGAGCGATGAGAGTACGGCGGCCGAGACGTGGAACCGCTCGGTGGCCGCGACGCCGGCCACTCCGATGCTCGTGCGCTGCATGACGGCGACGAGATACGCGAACACCCCGATCCCGAAGATGACCCAGGACCGCCGCGAATTCACCCCACGATCCTATGCCCGGGCCGACGCTCCCCCCTCACCGGAGGTGGGTCGCAGAGTATCAGTGGCGGTCGCCGCGCGGGTTCTCGTCGTCGCCATGGCGGCGGAAGGCGAGGAAGTTCTCCAACTCGGCGGCGATCTCGTCGGCGCTCGGCAGCTCCCCGTCGCGGTCGGTGAGCGGCGAGCGCAGCTGGGTGTCCTCCATGTAGCTGTCGTGTCGCTCCTCCAGCGTGCCGACCAGCTTGCCGAGCTCGGCGTTGCCTGCGACCTGCTCGTCGATGTTCGCGACGAACTCCCGGTCCTCTTCACGGAGGCGGTCGGTGGGGAAGATGAGCCCGGTCGCGGCGCTGATGCTCTCGAGCCCGGCGATCGCGGCAGCAGGGTACTCGGTGTCGGCCAAGTAGTGCGGGATCAGGAGGACGAACCCTGCGATCGGGTAGGACAGCTGCTGCAGCCGGAACTCGAGGAGGTGGAGGGCATTGCCCGGCACCTGGGTCTGCGGCTTCCAGATCGACATGGCCTCGATCAGGTCGCTGCGGTTGCCGCTGACGGTCACGCCGATCGGGCGCGTGTGCGGCACCGGCATCGGAATGGCGTGAACCCAGGTCACGCTCTTGACCTTGAAGCGGTCGATGAGGCCGAGGACCGCGTCCGTGAACGCCTCCCAGCGGAAGTCGGGCTCGAATCCCGAGAGGAAGAGGAACGGCTGGCGGAGCTCGTCGTAGACGAGGTGCAGGCGCAGCGTCGACGGCTGGTAGTCGGCGAGGTGGTCCTGATCGAAGTAGATGATCGGTCGACGCGCGCGATAGTCGAGGAGGATGTCGGCGTCGAAGGTCGCGACGATCTCGCTGTCGAGCGTGCCGAGCAGATACGTTCCCAGCTGGCTGACCCCGGAGCCGGCGTCGGCGAACCCGGTGAGCCCCGCGATCAGCGGAAGGCCCTCCGGCACCTCCAGTGCCGGGTTCAGCTCGTACAGTTCGCGGGGGTCTCGCATATCTCAACTCTAGGCCGAGCTCCCTGCCCGGACCCTGCGGCCGGACCCCCTCGCAGCACGCCCACAGCGAACAGGCGGCATCCGTGAGGACATGGTCGGCAACGGCTAATGTCGAGACATGACCGCTCCCTCACTGCGCCTCTCGTCTGCTCCCTCATCCGACGCCGCCGTCCTGGTCCTCGCGGCGCGCACCGGTTCCGACGGCGTCACCGTGGTCTCCCCGGGCGCACGAGACGGGCTCGCCGGCGAACTGGCCGGGGTCGGCTTCGGCGGAGGAAAGGACGAGCTGGTGCGCCTCCCGGGCGTCGCGGGAGGTCCCGGACTCGCGGTCGTCGGCCTCCCCGAGCCGGTCGACGAGGACGCCCTCCGGTATGCGGCGGGAACGGCGATCCGGCAGCTCGCAGGCGTCGGTCACGTCGCCCTCGACCTCCCGACCGCCGACGACGCCCAACTCGGCGCGGTGCTCGAAGGCGCGGCGCTCGGCGCCTACGCCTTCACCGAGTACCGCACGGCGAGCCGCGCGGGGGTGAAGGCGCCGGTCGAGACGATCGAGGCGATCGGGTCGTCCAGCGACGGTGACGCGCTCGTCGCCCGCGCCCGAGCGGTGTCGGGCGCCGCCTCCCTCGTCAAGGACCTGGTCAACACTCCCCCGCTCGACCTCTACCCCGCGTCCTTCGCCGCCCGGGTCGAGGAGGCCGTGGAGGGTCTTCCCGTCACGGTCGAGGTCTGGGACGAGCGCCGCCTCGCCGCCGAAGGGTTCGGCGGCATCCTGGGCGTCGGCCAGGGGTCGACGCGTCCGCCGCGGCTGGTGAAGGTCGACTATGCGCCGGCCGGCGCCGCGAAGCACCTCGCGCTGGTCGGCAAGGGCATCACGTTCGACTCGGGCGGCCTCTCGCTCAAGCCGGCCTCCGGCATGGTCGGGATGAAGTACGACATGACCGGCGCCGCCACGGTGCTGGCCGTCGCCCTCGCTGCCGCGCGACTGGCGCTGCCCGTGCACGTCACCGCGTGGCTCTGCCTCGCCGAGAACATGCCCTCCGGATCGGCGATCCGGCCCAACGACGTGCTGCGCATCCGTGGGGGCCGCACCGTCGAGGTGCTCAACACCGACGCCGAAGGCCGGCTCGTGCTCGCGGACGGTCTCGTCGCCGCCGGCGAGGAGCACCCCGACGCGATCGTCGACGTCGCAACGCTCACCGGCGCCGCAATGGTCGCGCTGGGCACCCGCTACGCGGCCGTGATGGGCAGCGACGACCTGGTGGGCGACGTCCTCGCCGCCGCCAAGGCCTCCGGCGAGCTGCTCTGGCCGATGCCGCTCGCGAGCGAGCTGCGCGCGACCATCAACTCCGACGTCGCCGACATCGCCAACGCCAACCCGGGCGTCACCGCCGGCGGGATGCTGCTGGCCGGCGTGTTCCTGCAGGAGTTCATCGGCCGCACCGGCGACGAGGAGGACGCCCCGCGCATCCCGTGGGCGCACCTCGACATCGCCGGCCCGGCCAAGGGACCGTCGGCGCCGTACGGATTCACCGGCAAGGGACCGTCCGCCGTGAGCGTACGTGCGCTCATCCGTTTGGCCGAGGACTTTTCCCAGAGGTAGTAGGGTCGTATGGGCGGGAAAATCCTGCCCATGCAAACCTGCCTCGAGCCACCCCTCGGGGCAGGATCGTGTCACGAATCCTGATGCACGCGAGGGAGTAGCTGGGTGTCTGAGCAGAACTTTGACATTGTGGTGCTCGGCGGTGGGAGTGGAGGCTACGCAGCAGCGCTGCGTGCGGCCGAACTCGGTTTCACCGTCGGCATGATCGAGAAGGACAAGGTCGGCGGCACCTGCCTGCACCGCGGCTGCATCCCCACCAAGGCGCTGCTTCACGCGGCCGAGGTCGCGGACTACTCGCGCGAGTCGGCGAAGTACGGCATCATCACCCAGCTGCAGGGCGTCGACATCAACGGCGTGACCGAGTACCGCCAGGGCATCATCGCCAAGAAGTACAAGGGCCTTCAGGGCCTGGTGAAGGCCCGCGGCATCACCGTCATCGAGGGTGAGGGCCGCCTCACCTCCCCGACCACCGTGCAGGTCGGCGACGACACCATCGTCGGCAAGAACGTCATCCTCGCCACCGGCTCCTACTCGCGCAGCCTTCCGGGCCTCGAGATCGGCGGCCGCGTGATCACGAGCGAGCAGGCTCTCGAGCTCGACTTCGTGCCCAAGAAGGTCGCCGTGCTCGGCGGCGGCGTGATCGGCGTCGAGTTCGCCAGCGTCTGGAAGTCCTTCGGCGCCGAGGTGACCATCATCGAGGCTCTGCCGCACCTGGTCCCCAACGAGGACGAGGCGATCAGCAAGTCGCTCGAGCGCGCGTTCCGCCGCCGCGGCATCGACTACCGTCTCGGCGTCCGCTTCTCCGGCGTGACCCAGAACGAGAACGGCGTCGTCGTCTCGCTCGAAGACGGCAGCAGCGTCGAGGCCGAGCTCCTGCTCGTCGCCGTCGGCCGCGGCCCGCTCACACAGGGCATGGGCTACGACGAGGTCGGCGTCACACTCGACCGCGGCTTCGTCATCACCGACGAGCGCCTCCAGACCAACATCCCCGGCGTCTACGCCGTCGGCGACATCGTCCCCGGCCTGCAGCTCGCGCACCGCGGCTTCCAGCAGGGCATCTTCGTGGCCGAGGAGATCGCGGGCCTCAACCCGATCGTCGTCCCCGACGTCAACATCCCCAAGGTCACCTACTGCGACCCGGAGGTCGCCTCCATCGGCCTCACCGAGGCCAAGGCGGTCGAGCAGTACGGCACCGACTCGGTCACGAGCTATGACTACAGCCTGGCCGGCAACGGCAAGAGCGAGATCATCGGCACCAGCGGCTCGGTCAAGGTCGTGCGCGTCAACGAGGGCCCCGTCGTCGGCGTACACATGATCGGCGCGCGCGTCGGCGAGCTCATCGGCGAGGCGCAGCTGGTCGTGAACTGGGAGGCGTACCCGGAGGACATCGCCCCGTTCGTCCACGCGCACCCGACGCAGAACGAGTCGCTGGGCGAGGCATTCCTGTACCTCGCGGGCAAGCCGCTGCACACCCTCTGAAGACGTCCGCCGCGCAAGCGGCTGCAATAAGCTACTGAACGATCAGGTTTTGAAGGAGAGAAGCTCATGAGCGAATCCGTCAGCCTCCCGGCACTCGGCGAGAGTGTCACGGAAGGCACGGTCACCCGCTGGCTGAAGAACGTTGGCGACCGTGTCGAGGTCGACGAGCCCTTGCTCGAAGTCTCGACCGACAAGGTCGACACCGAGATCCCCTCGCCCATCGCGGGCGTCATCGAGGCGATCCTGGTGCAGGAGGACGAGACCGTCGAGGTGGGCACCGCGCTCGTGACGATCGGCGACGGCTCCGGCGCCGGCTCGGCCCCCGAAGCCGCACCGGCTGCTGAAGCAGCCCCGGCCGAGGCCGCCGCTCCCGCGCAGGAGGCCGCACCCGCAGAGGCCGCCGCCCCGGCACAGGAGGCTGCTCCCGCACAGGAGGCTGCTCCCGCACAGGAGGCTGCTCCCGCACAGGAGGCTGCTCCCGCGTC
>NZ_JBVQSP010000001.1:735297-796198 GCF_055720965.1 Leifsonia sp. PARNA 1/14 | reverse complement strand
CGCACAGGAGGCTGCTCCCGCACAGGAGGCTGCTCCCGCACAGGAGGCTGCTCCCGCACAGGAGGCTGCTCCCGCGCCCGCCGCCCCGGCACAGGAGGCTGCTCCTGCGCCCGCCGCCGCCCCGGCTCAGGAGGCTCCGGCCCCCGCCGCTGCTCCGGCTCCGGAGGCTGCTCCGGCCCCGGCCGCCGAGCCCGCTCCGGCCGCCACTCCGGCACCGGCCGCCGAGCCCGCTGCGGCGCCTGCCGCCCCCTCGGGCGCGCACGCCGGCAACGCCGGCTACGTCACTCCGATCGTCCGCAAGCTCGCGAACGAGCAGGGCGTCGACCTGTCGACCGTCACCGGCACCGGTGTCGGCGGACGCATCCGCAAGGAGGACATCCTGTCGGCTGCTGCTCCGGCGAGGGCGACCGCTGCTCCCGCCGCGGCGGCCCCGGTCGTCGAGGTCTCGCCGCTGCGTGGCACCACGCAGCAGATGACCCGCCTGCGCAAGGTCGTGGCCGAGCGCGCCGTCGTCTCGATGCAGTCGACCGCTCAGCTGACGACCGTGGTCGAGGTGGACGTGACCAAGGTCGCTGCCCTCCGCGACAAGGTCAAGGGCGACTTCCTCGCCAAGACCGGCACGAAGCTCTCCTTCCTGCCGTTCTTCGCTCTCGCCGCCGCTGAGGCGCTGAAGGCCTACCCGGTCATCAACGCCACGGTCGACGGCGACAGCATCGTCTACCCCGACCACGAGAACATCTCGATCGCCGTCGACACCGAGCGCGGACTGCTGACCCCGGTCATCCGTAACGCATCCGACCTCGACATCGCCGGCCTGGCCGGCGAGATCGCCGATCTGGCCGAGCGCACGCGCGACAACCGCCTCAAGCCGGACGAGCTGGCCGGCGGCACTTTCACGCTGACGAACACCGGTTCGCGCGGCGCACTGTTCGACACCCCTGTCGTGTTCCTCCCGCAGGTCGCGATCCTGGGAACGGGCATCGTGTCGAAGAAGCCGGTCGTCATCACGGCCGACGGCACGGACTCGATCGCGATCCGTTCGACGGTGTACCTCGCTCTGTCGTACGACCACCGCATCGTCGACGGCGCAGACGCCGCCCGCTTCCTGGTCGCGGTGAAGAACCGCCTCGAAGGTGGCGCGTTCGAGGGCAGTCTCGGCATCTGATCCGCCCGCGACGTCAGCCGTCGCACGAGTTCCGGCTTCCGGCCGCGAGTTCGCACCAGCTCGGCCCTGTTCCGCTTTCGCGGAGCGGGGCCGAACTGCTTTTGCCGACCACATCACCTCCGTGCACCGGAGGCGGCAACAGAATCAGGACGAGCAGTACCCCGACCACCGGGACGACCGCAACCGCCACCACCAACGGCCGCGCGACCACCCAGGCGCGTACGACACCCAGCGCCCGCACCCCGGGGCGATCGCCGACCCCGTCCAGCAGCCGTTCCACTGTCCGCAACATCCGATCGCTCCCGGCCGGGTCGCGACCGCCCGCCGATACCGGTGATGCCGATGCCGGTGATGACGATGGCGATGCCGGTGATGACGATGCCGGAGGCCGAGCCGCATGCGGGAGCGCGGTCCCCGCGCACACGAGCCGGTCGTCCGCGGGACCTCGCGGGGAGACCGCGGAGATCTCAGGTCGTCGTCCTCCCGCCCACCCCGTCAGCAGCGACGGCGCCGGGTCGTGACGAGACGGTTCCGTGGACCGCGCACTGCCCTTAGACGAGAACACCGCGGCACGCACGACGTCACGACGGACCGTCGCCTCGAGCTCCGGCGATGGCGACACAGCATCCACAGCCGCGCGACGAACCGTCGCCTCGCCATCCCACGACGCTTCCCTCGAATCGGGAACCGATCCCGTGGCCGCTGCCTCGGCAACCGCACCGCGCTCCACCCGAGGAAGGATCGCGTCCGCGGCCGCGCTCCACGCGACGGCGATCGGGTCCGCCGCGCGCAGTACTGCACGGATGACATCCTCCCAGCGTCGGTGATGGCCGGCGGTGGCCGCGGCGAGAAGCGCTGCGCCGGGAGCTCCACCGACGGCGACGCACACGGTCGCGGCGAGAGCGGCATACGCCTTGACATCGGCCTGCGCAGCACCGTGATCGAGCGGCTGCAGCTGATCCCCTCCCGTGAGGATCGGACAGCCGTCGTCGCGGAATCCGATATCCCGAGGCGCGAGGAGGGCACCCGCTCGACCACACGCATGAAAGTCGGCGAGGCCGCGCGCGACGGCCACCAGCAGGGTGACGCCCTCCCCGACTGCCAGCCTCGCACGCCGGCCGAGAAGGTCGTCGAGGGTTCCCCCAGCCGGATGCTCGACGAGACGAAAGACGAGCGAATAGCCGCGCGGCGCTCGCATCGCGCGTAGCGCCGGCAGCGGCAGCGTCCGCGGAAGGTGCTCGGACACGACCCCCGAGATTCCCGCGGGCACGGACGCCCCATCCTCCCGTCGAAGACCCAGCATCGCGAGGGCCGGACCGCGTAGCTCTCCCCCGCTCACGACGATCGAGACGCTCTCGCCGGTCGCCCCATCGACGCCCCGTTCAGACAGCCCTCTCCCGTCACCCCACCGCTCGATCTCCCATCCCGCCTCGGCCGCGACAGCCACCGCTCGTCGTGACAGGTCGATCGGACGCCGCGTGAAGATGCTCATACCCCATCTCAGCGCGCTCGACCCAGTCGCGGCAGTCGGGCGGAAGATCGGTGGACACGTCGCGGACATGCCTGCCTGTGAGGGACTGAAGGCGAACAAGCACACCGCGGTTCGAATTTCTGGACTGAGTCCACATAGGATGCTCTCATGACCGTATTCGATGTCTCCGGGGTGGGCTCCCGGCCTGTTCCGTACGACGAGGCGCTGCTGCGCCAGCGCGCCGTCCACGCCGAGGTCTCCTCCGGTGCCGCGCTCGACACCGTCCTTCTCCTGGAGCACGAGTCCGTCTTCACCGCCGGGAAGCGCACCTCCCCCGATGAGCGCCCGACCGACGGCACCCCGGTGATCGATGTCGACCGCGGCGGCAAGATCACCTGGCACGGGCCGGGTCAGCTCGTCGGCTATCCCATTCTGCGGCTCGCCGAGCCGATCGACGTCGTCGGCTACGTCCGCTGGCTCGAGGACGTGCTCATCGGCGTGCTGCGGGGGCTGGGGGTGCCAGGCGAGCGCGTCGACGGACGGTCTGGGGTGTGGCTGCGCGGCGACGACGGGGCACGCGACGAGAAGATCGCGGCGATCGGCATCCGTGTCGCCGAGGGCGTGACCATGCACGGCTTCGCCCTCAACTGCTCCAACAGCCTCGACGCCTATGAGACGATCGTCGCCTGCGGCATCCGCGATGCCGGCGTCACGACGATCTCGCGCGTGCTCGCCCGCACGGTCACGCCGCAGGAGGTCGCCCCGCTGGTGCAGGCCGCCCTCGACCGCGCGCTGGCCGACCCGGCGTCGAGCCCCGTCGCCGCCGCGACACGCACCACGGGCACCGAGCAGGGGGTCGCCGCATGAGCGCCCCGGTCGAGGGCCGCAAGCTGCTCCGGCTCGAAGTGCGAAACGCTCAGACCCCGATCGAGCGCAAGCCCGCGTGGATCAAGACAAAGGCCAAGATGGGCCCGGAGTACCGGCAGCTGCAGAGTCTCGTGAAGTCCGAAGAGCTGCACACCGTCTGCCAGGAAGCCGGTTGCCCGAACATCTACGAGTGCTGGGAGGACCGCGAGGCGACGTTCCTCATCGGCGGCTCCCAGTGCACGCGGCGGTGCGACTTCTGCCAGATCGACACGGGCAAGCCGGCCGAGTTCGACCGTGACGAACCGCGACGCGTCGGTGAATCGGTGACGAAGATGGGGCTGCGCTATTCGACGGTCACGGGCGTTGCCCGCGACGACCTCCCGGACGAGGGGTCATGGCTGTACGCCGAGACCATCCGTGAGATCCACCGTCAAAGTCCCGGCACCGGCGTGGAGATCCTCGTTCCCGACTTCTCCGGCAACCCCGAGTACCTCGGCGAGGTGTTCTCGGCCGAG
Source organism: Leifsonia sp. PARNA 1/14 (assembly GCF_055720965.1). NCBI lineage: Bacteria > Bacillati > Actinomycetota > Actinomycetes > Micrococcales > Microbacteriaceae > Leifsonia > Leifsonia sp. PARNA 1/14. The sequence continues at coordinate 792,180 of NZ_JBVQSP010000001.1, read as the reverse complement.
CCGGAGGTGTTCGCGCACAACGTCGAGACGGTCCCGCGCATCTTCAAGCGCATCCGGCCCGCCTTCCGGTACGAGCGCTCGCTCGACGTGATCACCCAGGGCCGCACCGCCGGGCTGATCACCAAGTCGAACCTCATCCTCGGGATGGGTGAGGAGCGGGCCGAGATCAGTCAGGCGCTCCACGACCTCCACGACGCCGGCACCGACATCATCACGATCACCCAGTACCTGCGGCCGAGTCCGCGCCACCTCCCCGTGGCGCGCTGGGTGCACCCCGACGAGTTCGTCGAGCTCAAGCAGGAGGCGGAGGAGATCGGCTTCCTCGGCGTGCTGTCGGGCCCGCTGGTGCGCTCGTCGTACCGCGCTGGACGGCTCTGGGCGCAGTCGATGCAGGCGAAGGGGCGCCCGGTCCCCTCGGAGCTTCAGCACCTCGCCGACGCCTCCGCCGGCTTCGCGCAGGCCGTCTCCTGAGCCCCCGCATTCGTCCTCCCGGCCGGCGCTACGCCCGCCGTGAACAGGTCATCCAGGCGGCGGCCGAGCCGGTATCCTTGTGACTATGGCACGCAAGGACAAGTCCACCAAGGAGCCCGGTCGGCTGAAGCAGATGTGGCAGGTCTTCCAGATGACCCGCCGCTACGACGACCGCGCGCTGCTCTACATCGTGGGCGGAATCGTGCTGCCGATCCTCGCCGGCATCGCGATGGCGGTGTTCCTGTCCGGCGGCAACGTCTTCACGATGGTGCTCTGGATCGTGGCGGGCGTCCTCGCGGGCGTGCTCGTCGGCCTGATCATCCTCGGCCGTCGCGCCGAGCGTGCCGCGTATTCGCAGATCGAGGGCCAGCCCGGAGCCGTGGGCGCCGTGCTGCGCAGCTCGCTCAAGCGCAGCTGGCGCGGCTCAGAGATGCCGATCGCGGTCAACGGCAAGACCCAGGACGCGGTCTACCGCGCCACCGGTCGCGGTGGGGTCGTGCTGATCAGCGAAGGCCCCAAGACCCGCACCCAGCGCATGGTGGACGAAGAGCGCCGCAAGATCACGCGCGTGCTGCCCAACGTTCCCGTCACGACGATCTCGGTCGGCCCCGACGCCGACTCTGTTCCGCTGCACAAGATCCCGCGGACGCTCGCCAAGATCAAGCCGTCGCTCACCAAGGCGGAGGTCCTGGCGATCAGCAACCGCCTGCAGTCGCTCGAGAACCCGATGCCCATCCCCAAGGGCGTCGACCCGATGAAGGTCCGCGCGCAGCGCGCCCGCTGACGCCGACCACCGCGTGCCGAGGGGCACGTCGTCGTCATTTCTCACCACGAGAACCGACAACGACGTGCCCCTCGTTCGTGCAGGCGCCTCGCGGCGCCGGCCTCAGGCGCGGATGAGGACCGTGCCTGCGACCTTGTCGTGGAAGCCGCGCTGGTCGGAGTCCCAGACGAGCGCCGGGATGACGATGCAGAGGAGGGCGGTGCGCACGATCGGCCGCCATACGCCGACCCAGCCTCCAGCGACCGCGACGACGCGCATCCCGAACACCCGGTGGCCGATGCTGCCGCCGATCGTGGGGATGAAGACGATCTGGATCAGCGCGAAGACGCCCAGAGTCGCCCACTGGTCGTAGTGGAAGAAAGCCAGCGAGATCAGCGACGCGAGCGCCCAGTCGACGACGATCGCGCCGAGGCGGCGGCCGAGGCGTCCGACGGAGCGCGGGCCGGCCTCCGGGAGGCCGAGGCGTTCGCCCGGGTAGCGGCTGGGCGCGATGTCTCCCGAGCGGGAGGACGGGGACTTCTGGGGCACCTGACGAGTTTACCGGGCGGACCACGGCGTAACATGCCGGAAACATTTGCGTCACCGGAGGGAAACGGCCTCCCCCTAGCGTGTAGCTTGGGCTGCACGCGCAGTCCCTCACCGCAAAGCCATTGGGAGTCCTCTGTATGTTCCGTGATTCTTCCGAGGTGCTCAAGTTCATCAAGGACACCGACGTCAAGTTCCTTGATATCCGCTTCACCGACCTGCCCGGTGTGCAGCAGCACTTCAACATCCCCGCAGCGACCGTCGACGAGGAGTTCTTCTCCGTCGGCCAGCTGTTCGACGGTTCCTCGATCCGCGGTTTCGCGTCGATCCACGAGTCGGACATGCAGCTGATCCCGGATGTCTCGACCGCCTACATCGACCCGTTCCGCGTCGAGCGCACGCTGATCATGGTCTTCGACATCTACAACCCGCGCAACGGTGAGATCTACGCGAAGGACCCCCGCCAGGTCGCCAAGAAGGCCGAGAAGTACCTCGCCTCCACCGGCATCGCCGACACCGCGTTCTTCGCTCCCGAGGCCGAGTTCTACATCTTCGACGACGTGCGTTACGAAGTGAAGCAGAACTCCTCGTTCTACTCGGTCGACTCCGAGGAGGGCGCCTGGAACTCCGGCCGCGTCGAAGAGGGCGGCAACCTCGGCAACAAGACGCCGTACAAGGGCGGCTACTTCCCGGTGAGCCCGGTGGACAAGCAGGCCGACCTGCGCGACGACATCTCGCTGAAGCTGATCGACGCGGGCCTCATCCTGGAGCGTGCGCACCACGAGGTGGGCACCGGCGGCCAGGCCGAGATCAACTACCGCTTCGACACCATGGTCCACGCGGCGGACGACATCCTGAAGTTCAAGTACATCGTGAAGAACACGGCCGAGCAGTGGGGCAAGACCGCCACGTTCATGCCGAAGCCGCTCTTCGGCGACAACGGCTCGGGCATGCACACCCACCAGTCGCTGTGGAACGACGGCAAGCCGCTGTTCTATGACGAGGCCGGCTACGGCGGCCTGTCCGACATCGCCCGCTGGTACATCGGCGGCCTCCTCAAGCACGCCCCGGCGGTGCTGGCCTTCACGAACCCGACGGTGAACTCGTTCCACCGTCTCGTCCCCGGCTTCGAGGCCCCGGTCAACCTGGTCTACTCGGCCGGTAACCGCTCGGCGTCCATCCGCATCCCGATCACGGGCACCAACCCGAAGGCCAAGCGCATCGAGTTCCGCGCGCCCGACGCCTCCGGAAACCCGTACCTCGCGTTCGCCGCCCAGCTCATGGCCGGCCTCGACGGTATCAAGAACCGCATCGAGCCGCACGAGCCGGTCGACAAGGACCTCTACGAGCTGCCGCCCGAGGAGGCCAAGAACATCCCCCAGGTGCCGGCGTCGCTCGGCGAGGCGCTCGACGCGCTCGAGGCCGACCACGACTTCCTCACCGCGGGCGGCGTGTTCACCCCGGAGCTCATCGAGACCTGGATCGAGTACAAGCGCGAGAAGGAGATCAAGCCCCTCGCGCAGCGCCCGCACCCGTTCGAGTACGAGCTGTATTACGGGGTCTGATCCGGACGCAGTAGTGGAAGGGCCGCATCCCCGGCAGGGATGCGGCCCTTTCCGCGTGCTGCGCTTCCCGTGATGCGAACTCGGCGCCGCGCGATTACGGTTGTCGGAGTGGCCGCTGGCGAAGCGGAGTGGAGGAGGTCGTCGTATGGCCGACAAAGATCTGAACGACGTGCTCGAGGAGGTCGGGCGGGGACTCACCGGACCGGCGTGGATGCGGATCCGCAGCGATGACCGCGCCGAGTGGTTCGGGCACTTCGTCACCGGCATCGCTCTCGCGGTCGGGCTGCGGCCGATCGATCATCTCGACTCCGGAGTACGCATCGACGACGCCGGCGTCTTCTCGGCGAAAGTCGTCGTCTTCACCGACAAGACGATCGTGTTCGCCGACGCCGGCGGACGCAGCGCGGACCCCTACGACGTCGAGACGCTCGTGGTCGCGCGGCCGCGCGCCGGTCTCGCCCAGCTGACCGTCTCTGACGCGAACTCGGCGTTCCGGCGCGACCTGTTCGACCCGTGGCCGGGCGACTTCAAGGTCACGGCCGAGTGGTCCTACGGTGCGAAGGTGACCTTTCCGCTGAGCCCTATCGAGACAGAGGACCACCGGGCGCGGTTCAGTGCGCTCTACGCAGCGCTCATCGACGCGCTGGGCGACTAGCTGTCACTTAACGCAGGGCACTCCCCCGGACGGCAGGGGCGCCGTCGGGTCAGTGTAGGTGCCGTTCGGGCCGGCCGACGTCGTCGGGGTCGACGAGGGCGCGGGTGACGCAGGCGTGGCAGGAGCCGACGAAGCGGGCGCCGCAGCGGTCGGGGTGGGCGTCGCGGTGGAGGGGTTCAACAGCTGCTGCACGACGGCGTGGATCTGGTCGGGGTCGACGAGGTTGACGTCTTTGCCGTCCTTCACGCCGTACCCGGTGATCGGCAGCGTCGTGAAGGTGATGTTGCCTCCGGCGAGGTGCTGCGCCTCCGAAGCGAAGCTCAGGAGGTCGAACCCCGAGTCGAGGGCGATGTTCTGCTTGGCCGTCGAGATCAGGGAGGACAGGGTCGCGGGGTTGGCGAAGGTGTCGGCCTTCTTGAGCTTGGTCGCGAGCGACACGATGAACGCCTGCTGACGGCGTTCGCGGTCGAGGTCGGTGAAGTTCAGGTCCGGGTTGCTCTCGTCCCGGCGCTGACGCACGAAGCTGACGGCCTGCGATGCCGAGAGCTCTTGCACGCCCGCCTTGAAGTCGGCGCCGGAGTACGGGTCCTTGGTGTCCTCCGCGATGCAGACCGTCACGGGCTGCACCGCCTGGGCCACTTGGTAGAACGCGGCCATCGTCACCTCGACGAAATGGTCGATGCGCACGCCGCCGAGGAAGTCCGAGACCGTCTGGAGCTCGGTCTGGCGGGCGAAGGTGCGCGCCTGCTGGTAGGCGTCGGCCTGGCTGAGGCCTCCCGCGTTCGTGAGCTCGGTCAGCTTCTGGTCGAGGGCGAGGCCGTAAGCCTCCTTGATCTTCGACGCCGATACGCCGTCGGGGCTGCCGGACAGCGGGGCGTAATCGTCGCGCGGGATCGAGATGCCGACGGCCTTCTTGCCGCCGGCCGGGATGTGGATGAGCATCAGCACGTTCGCGTTGTAGCCGCCGTCCGACTGGTCGCCCGCGTGCAGCGCGTCGTACACATCCTTCGGCAGCGGGTCGCCGTTCTCGTCGAGTCGGCTGTCCAGGCCCATGACCAGGATGTTCGTCTCGGCGACGTCGTGTTTCTTCCCCGCGCCCGGGAGCGCGACCGTCGACCGGTGGAGGCCATTGGACAGATCGACGTACGAGTAGAGCGCGAACCCGCCGACGGCCACGACCAGCACAGTCACGAGGGCGACGACCGACAGGACGATCCGCTTGCGCAGCGACGGGCGGCGCGCCTGAGCGTGCGCGACGTTCGGGCGGTCCGGGACGGGCCGCCCGTCCCCGTCGGAGGGGAAAGCAGGGTCGGGCTGCAGGGTCGGGTTCATCGGGGTCTCCTCGGGCGTTCGATCGGCGCAGACGCGACCGGTCGTCGGGGCGGGGCGACCCGATCGTCCCACCGTTCCACGGGAGGGACAGGAAACGGCCGACAGACTCCCAGGAAGCAGCGCGAGAACATCGTCTGAGAACCGTCGCAGGGTGGCCCTGCAGGCGTTCCCGCGAAGCCCTCATCCGGCTAGATTCGTCTCGCGCCGGGGCCGCTCGGACCCCGCGACAGATCGGAGACCCCCATGGCCCGCTACCTCCTCCTCTACCGCGCCGACCCCGAGGCGATCGCCTCGATGCCGGAGCCCACCCCCGAACAGGCAGAGCAGATGAACGCTGCCTGGAACGCGTGGGCGCAGCAGGTCGGCAGCGGCCTGATCGACTTCGGGGCGCCGACCGCGGCGGTCTCCGATGGCGCTGACCGCAGTGTGGGCGGCTACACGCTCATCGAGGCCGACGGCGCCGACGCCGTCGAGAGCCTGCTCACCGGCCACCCGCACCGCGCGATGGGCGGCACGATCGACGTCTACGAACTGACTCCCGTACCGGGCATGTGAGGCACCCGGCAGCGCTCGGCGTCTCAGCCCGTGGGCGTCGAGCGCTGCTGGACCCCGTAGAAGGAACGCTCGAAGACCGCCCGCGCCCGGCGGGTGACGGCCAGGTAGTCCTCTTCGAGCCGACTCGCCGAACCCGGCGGGTACTCCATGAGACGGGCCACGCCCTCCAGCGCCACCCGGTCGGCCGGCAGCACGTCGGCGGTCTTGTTGGTCCACAGCGTCATCGCCGAACGGGCCCGGGAGGCGAACAGCCAGGCGTCGTGCAGCTTCGCCGCGTCTTCTGCGTCGATGAAGCCGTGTTCCACCGCGACCGCCAGGGCCTCCAGCGTGGAGGTCGTCCGCAGCGCGGGGATCGCGGCCGCGTGCTGAAGCTGGACGAGCTGCACGAACCACTCGACATCGCTGAGCGAGCCCCGGCCGAGCTTCAGATGGCGCGACGGGTCGGCGCCCTGCGGCAGCCGCTCGTTCTCGACGCGCGCCTTGATGCGCTTGACCTCGCGCACCTCCTGGTCGCCGATGCTCGCCGGGAAGCGCACCTCGTCGGCGACGGCCTCGAAGTCGGCGAGCAGCGTGGCGTCGCCGGCGACACCGCGGGCGCGCAGCAGCGCCTGAGCCTCCCAGGTCAGCGACCAGCGGCGGTAGTACGCCCGGTAGGCCTCCAGCGACCGCACCGCCGGCCCGTTCTTCCCCTCCGGCCGCAGCCCGATGTCGAGGTCGAGTGGAAGCCGATTGTCTTCGGTGAGCCGGTTGAGCTCGGCGACGATGGCGAGGGCCGCCTTGTGCGCGACGTCCTGGTCGGCTGCGAGCGGGCGGAAGACGTACATCACGTCGGCGTCGGAGCCGAAACCGAGCTCACGGCCTCCGAAACGCCCCATGCCGATGATCGCGAATTCGAGCGCGTCGGCGTCCCCGCGCTCGGCGCGGATCGCCGACAGCACGCCGACGATCACGTTCTCATTGACGGCCGTGAGACCTCGCGCCAGCTCCTCGATGGTACTGAAGCCGAGGATCGCGGAGAAGGCCAGGCGCAGCACCTCGCGCCGGCGGACGGCGCGCAGCGACGATGCCGCCGTAGCCGCCGACTCGTGCCGGCCGAGGATCGCGGCGGTCTCCTCCCGCAGCACCTCGGCGTTGCGCGGGCGGAGGTCCTCCTCCGACTCCAGCCAAGCCACCGACTCGGGGATGCGGCCGAGCAGCTCGCCCGCGAACCGCGAGCCGGACAGCACGCGCGTGAGCCGTTCGGCGGCGCCGGTGGAGTCGCGCAGCATCCGCAGATACCAGTGCGTCGAGCCGAGGTCTTCGCTCAGCCGGCGGAAGGTGAGGAGGCCGTAATCGGGATCCGCGCCCGCCGCGAACCACTGCAAGAGGACGGGGAGCAGGTGCCGCTGGATAGCGGCCCGGCGCGAGACTCCCGCGGTGAGGGCGGCGATGTGCGCAAGGGCGCCGCGCGGATCGCGGAAGCCGATCGCGGCGAGTCGCGCCTCTGCCTGCTCGGTCGTGAGACCGGCGCCGCCCTCGCCCGCCGTCGCATCCGCGAGCCGGGTGTCCGCGTTCGTCGCCGCCACAGCACTCAGCAGCGGTCGGTAGAACAGCCGCTCGTGCAGGCCTCGCACGCGGTGCTTGATCTCGTTCCAGCGCACCATCAACTGCTCGGCGCTCGGCGCCAGACCGGTCGCCCGGGCCAGCACGCGCACATCGCCCTCGTCGCGCGGCATCAGGTGCGTCCGGGTGAGGTGCCGCAGCTGGAGGCGGTGCTCCATCAGCCGCAGCGTGCGGTAGTCCTGCGAGAACGCGGCGGCCTCCTCACGCCCGATGTAGCCCTGGGCCGCGAGCGCTGCGAGCGCCGACAGGGTGTCGCGCTGGCGTACGAGCTCGTCGCTCTGGCCGTGCACGAGCTGCAGCAACTGCACGGTGAACTCGACGTCGCGCAGACCGCCCGGCCCGAGCTTCAGCTGGTAGTGCACCTCGTCGTCGGGGATGTTGTCGGTGACACGCTCGCGCATCCGCTGCACCGACTCCACGAAGTTCTCGCGCGAGGCGCTGCTCCACACCTTGGGGGCGAGCGCGGCGACGTAGCGGGCTCCGAGGTCGGCGTCGCCGGCGAGCGGGCGGGCTTTGAGCAGCGCCTGGAACTCCCACCCCTTGGCCCAGCGGTCGTAGTAGGCGATGTGCGACTCGAGTGTGCGCACGAGCGCGCCGTCCTTGCCCTCCGGCCGCAGATTGGGGTCGACCTCCCAGAGCCCCGGCTCGATGGCGGGCTCGTGGATGCCGCGCTGCGTGAGCATCGCCAGCCGGGTCGCGATGTCGACCGCCCGGCCCGCACCGAGCCCGGCGGACTCGACGCCCTCCGTCACGTAGATCACGTCGACGTCGCTCACGTAGTTGAGCTCGCGCGCGCCGGCCTTGCCCATGCCGATGACGGCGAACGGCGTCGCACGCACCTCGGCCTCCGGAAAACGGCCGGGCCCGGTGCCGATCGTCTGGCGGCGAGCGACGGCGAGCGACGCCTCCAACGCGGCGGCGGCGAGGTCGGAGAGCGCGGCGGCGACCGCGTCGAACCCGGCGACCGGGTCTTCCTGCTCGAGGTCGAAGCTCGCGATCTGCACCAGACGTCGGCGGTAGCGCACGCGGAGGGCTGCGCGAGCCTCGTCGTCGTGCAGCGCGGCGACGCCGTCGACGGCGCCGACCGAATCCAGCAGGTCGTCACGCAGCTCGCCGGCGGTCGGCAGCGCGGTGATCGGGTAGTCGAGCGCGCTCAGCTCCGCCGGCTGCCGCAGGAAGAACTCCGCGGCGCCCTCCGACGCCCCGATCACCCGCAGGACCCGGCTGGCGTCGTTGCGCGACGGCACATAACGCGCCGTCTGCACGGGAGCGTGCCGCAGCAATCGCAGCGCGAGCGCCAGCGCCGTGTCCGGGTCGGCCACTGCCGAGAGTGCGGGCAGGAGGTCGTCCACGTCGAAGCCGGTCAGCTCGACCAGTTCGTCCAGCTGCCCACGCACCGAGCTCAGCCCCACGAATCCGGCGCGTGCGAGCGCCGTGAGGGAGAGCTGCTCGCGGGTCACGTTCGTGTCAGAGGATCTCGAGGTTGGTGCGCAGCTCGTACGGCGTCACCTGCGCCCGGTACTCCGCCCACTCCTTGCGCTTGTTGAGGAGGGCGTAGTTGAACACCTGCTCGCCGAGCGTCTCAGCCACGAGCTCCGAGTCCTCCATGAGCGAGATCGCGTGGTCGAGGCTCGCCGGCAGCTGGCTGTAGCCCAGCGCCCGGCGCTCGGCGTCGGACAGCGCCCAGACGTTGTCCTCGGCCTCGGGAGGCAGCTCGTACTGGCCCTCGATGCCCTTGAGGCCCGCGGCCAGCATGAGCGAGAAGGCGAGGTAGGGGTTGGCCGCCGAGTCGATCGCGCGGTACTCGACGCGCGAGCTCTGACCCTTGTTGGGCTTGTACAGCGGCACCCGCACGAGAGCCGAGCGGTTGTTGTGACCCCAGCAGACGAAGCTGGGAGCCTCGTCGCCGCCCCAGAGCCGCTTGTAGGAATTGACGAACTGGTTCGTGACCGCGGTGATCTCGGGCGCGTGCTTGAGCAGGCCCGCGATGAACTGGCGGCCCACCTTCGACAGCTGGTACTGCGCACCCGCCTCGAAGAACGCGTTGGTGTCGCCCTCGAACAGCGACATGTGGGTGTGCATGCCCGAGCCCGGGTGCCCCGAGAGCGGCTTCGGCATGAACGTCGCGTAGACGCCCTGCTCGATCGCCACCTCCTTGATCACCGTGCGGAAGGTCATGATGTTGTCGGCCGTGGTCAGCGCGTCGGCGTAACGGAGGTCGATCTCGTTCTGGCCGGGACCGGCCTCGTGGTGGCTGAACTCGACCGAGATGCCGAGGTCTTCGAGCATCCGCACCGAACGGCGGCGGAAGTCGTGGGCGGTGCCGCCCGGCACGTTGTCGAAGTACCCGGCCGAGTCGACGGGCTCCGGACCCTCGTCGCCGAAGGTGGAGGACTTGAGCAGGTAGAACTCGATCTCCGGGTGGGTGTAGAACGTGAACCCACGGTCTGCGGCCTTCTCGAGCGTGCGCTTGAGCACGTTGCGCGGGTCGGACACCGACGGCTGGCCATCGGGCGTCGTGATGTCGCAGAACATGCGGGCGGTCGGGTCGACCTCGCCGCGCCACGGCAGGATCTGGAAGGTGGTGGGGTCGGGATGCGCGAGGAGGTCGGACTCGAACGCGCGGGTCAGTCCCTCGATGGCGGAGCCGTCGAAGCCGAGCCCCTCGGTGAACGCCCCTTCGACCTCCGCCGGCGCGATCGCGACGGACTTGAGCGTGCCGACGACGTCGGTGAACCACAGCCTCACGAACTTGACGCCGCGCTCCTCGATGGTCCGAAGAACGAAGTCGCGCTGCTTGTCCATCCTGCCCCTTTCGTCAGCCCCTCCAGACTAGTGGCACAGCAGGCGGAATCCCGCCGGATCGGGCGGTGGGACGCGTCACTAGACTGAGGCGCATGAGCGAGCAGTCCCCTGTGCCCTCCGTCCACCCCGCCACTCCCTCGATGGAGTCGCTGAAGCGGGTGCGGACCCGCCACTTCCAGGCGGCCAAGGAGGAGGGATCGCCGTTCACCGGCCTGACCAGCTACGACATGCTGACCGCTCAGATCTTCGACGAAGCAGGGATCGACTTCCTGCTGGTCGGCGACTCGGCGGGCAACAACGTCCTCGGCTACGACACGACCCTCCCCGTGACCGTCGACGAGCTCATCCCGCTGACCCGTGCGGTCGCCAAGGCGGTCAAGCGCGCGTTCGTCGTCGCCGACATGCCGTTCGGCTCCTACGAGACCGGCCCGCAGGAGGCGCTGCACACAGCGGTGCGCTTCATGAAGGAGACGGGCGCGCACGCGGTCAAGCTCGAGGGCGGCGAGCGCAGCGCCAAGCAGATCCGGCGCATCGTCGACGCCGGAATCCCCGTGATGGCGCACATCGGATTCACCCCCCAGAGCGAGCACGGGCTCGGCGGTCACCTCGTGCAGGGTCGCGGCGCCGGCGCGGAGCAGGTGCTCGCCGACGCGCACGCGGTCGAGGAGGCCGGCGCGTTCGCCGTCGTGATGGAGATGGTCCCGGCCGACGTGGCGCAGCGCGTGACGCAGGAGCTGCGCATCCCGACGATCGGTGTCGGCGCCGGCCCGCACGTGGACGGCCAGCTGCTGGTGTGGACGGACTGGGCGGGTTTCACGACCGGCCGCATCCCGCGCTTCGTGAAGCAGTACGCCGACCTGAAGGGCGTGCTCTCGGAGGCCGCGCGGGAGTATCAGGCCGACGTCAAGGGCGGCCGGTTCCCGACCGAGGAGCACAGCTTCTAGTCGGGGCACATCATTCGGCGCCGGTCAGCCGGAGGTCGCACGGCGTTCGACTCGTCGCCGGTCGTCGCGATGCGCGTCGCGCAGAGCCTCCAGAGCGCGGTGGAGCGTGGCCTCACCGGGATTCACGACGCAGACCCAGCCGAGCGCTCCGTAGAGGGGATGCAGGAGGAACACGTCCTCCGCGCTGAAGTCGACGTCGCCGACGGCTTCCCCGGCAGCGCCGGCGAGCGCGGCGGCTGTCGTCGTCCCCACGTGGATGTTGAGCCGCCAGCGATCCGGAGCGTCGAGGCGGGACGCGGTGTCGTCCGGGTAGTCCTTCGTCACGATGGTGGCGTAGGGCTGCCGGTTCGTCGGCACCTGGCCGTCGGGCGCGAAGTAGAAGAAGTGGTCGCCCCAGGAGATCTCCGGGAACGCGCTGCCGGGCTGCGGCGCCAGCTCGAGAACGCCGTCGAAGCCTCTGACCTCTGAGAGAATCCGTTTCCATCGTCATGATTCAAGTGTCTGCTTGAAGTGCTTATGGAGGGTGGTCCTGGGTGAACGATCCGATCGGCGCCGACGACCTCGTCTCGACGAGCGGGCTCGCGTCGGCGAGCGGCTACTCCGTGCAGCAGGTCCGCGATCTCGAACGACTCGCGGTGATCCCTCCCGCCGTCCGGTTGCCGAACGGCTACCGCCGGTTCGCCCGGGAGCATCTGGCCGCCCTGCGCGCATACCGCGGGCTCGCTGTCGCGGTCGGCCCTGTCGCGGCGCGCGCGACGATGCGCGAGCTGCGCACCTCGCCGCGCGACGAGGCGGTCGCTCGCATCGTCGCGCTCCACGTGGCAGTGGCCGGCGCGCGAGCAGACACTCTCGCCGCCCTTCAGGCCCTCGACGCCATCGTCGATGAGCGCGCGCATGACGCTCCCGCCCTCCCGGCGGATGCGATGACCATCACCGAGCTGTCACTGGCGCTCGGCGTGCGCTCCTCGACCCTGAGGTTCTGGGAGCAGCAGGGACTGGTCTCGCCGGAGCGCGATGACGCCACCGGTGCGCGTCGGTATCCTCCCGGGGCGGCGCGTGACGCGCGGATCGTCCGCGCTCTGCGGGCCGGCGGCTACCGCATCCCGCAGGTTCGAGCGGTCGTGGCCTCTCTGGTCGGCGCCGACGGCTCCGTCGGCAGCCCTGCGGAGGCGCGCGAAGCGCTCACTCAACGTCTGCGGACCGTCGCCGAGCGGTCCGAGGCGCTCCTCAGGGCCGGCACGGACCTCGCCGACCTGCTGGGGCCTCCGGTCGGCGGCACTGCGAGCGCTGGTGGCTAGCGGCCCTCTTCGGCGTCCTCTTCGGCCCACTTCGCGCTGTTCTCGCGGAGCTTCTCGAGGGCGTTCTCGGCCTCGGCCCGGGTGTCGAACGGGCCGACGCGGTCGGGCGCAGGCGACAGGAAGCCCTGCTCGACCTGGCCGGTCTTCATGTTGTACCAGTACTTGTGCTCGGCATCCTGGCGGATCCCGTAGTCGTTCTCGCCGGTCATAAGCTTGATCCTATGCCCAAGGATTCCGCCGGTCACCTGATCCCGGGCCGCGTCACCGCGATGCGTCCCGTCCCCTCGCGCATCCCGCGACCGGAGTACGTCGGCAAGGCCGGCCCGACGCCGTCGGACCGCGGCGACGTGTACACGCCGGAGGAGATCGAGCTCATCCGCGAGTCCGGCCGGATCGCGGCGCGGGCGATCGAGCGCGTCGGCCAGGCAGTGCGTCCGGGCGTCACGACCGAGGAGCTCGACGCGATCGGCCACGAGTTCCTGATCGAGCACGACGCCTACCCGTCGACCCTCGGCTACCGCGGCTACCCCAAATCGATCTGCAGCTCGGTCAACGAGGTCGTCTGCCACGGCATCCCAGACGACACGGTGCTCGAGGACGGTGACATCGTCAACATCGACATCACCGCATTCAAGAACGGCTTCCACGGCGACAGCAACCAGACCTTCATCGTCGGCACGGCCTCCCAGGAGGTCACCCTGCTCGTCGAACGCACCCGGGAGGCCCTGAACCGCGGCATCAAGGCCGTCGCGCCCGGGCGCCAGGTCAACGTGATCGGCCGGGCGATCGAGTCGTTCGCCAAGCGCTACGGCTACGGAGTCGTGCGCGACTTCACCGGGCACGGCGTCGGGGCGACGTTCCACTCGGGTCTGATCATCCCCCACTACGACGCCGCTCCCGCGTTCGACGACGTGATGGAGGTCGGGATGGTGTTCACGATCGAGCCGATGCTGACCCTGGGCAGCTACGAGTGGGACATGTGGGCCGACGACTGGACGGTCGTCACCCGCGACCGGAGCATCACGGCGCAATTCGAGCACACCCTGGTGGTCACGGAGCGGGGCGCGGAGATCCTGACGCTGCCGTGACCGGGGCCGGCGCGGGTGCCGGCGTCGAGGCGACCGCCGCCTTCGCAGCCCCCGCCGACGGCAGGACGAACGAGATCCCGACACCGAGCACGGTCGCGGCCGAGGCGACCCAGAACGCCAGGTCGAACGCCGCGCTGACCGAAGCCCCGCCCTGCACCGCGGCCTGAAGGAGCACGGCGAACAGCGCGGTGCCGAACGAGCCGCCGAGTTGCTGGGCCGTGCGGGTGAGGATGCTCGAGTGCGCGATCTGCTCCCCCGCCAGGCCCTGGTACGAGGCGACCATGAGCGGCATGGTGATCGCGCCGAGGCCGAAGCCTCGGACGAAGAGCGCGACGAGCAGCAGCGGGTCGGCGGCGGAAACCGGGCTCAGCGCGAACGGGATCGTCGCGACCGCCACGATCGCGAAGCCGACCACGGCGATCCAGCGCGCGCCGACCCGATCGATCAGCCGCCCGGCGATCGGACGGCAGGCCAGCGTCCCCAGCCCCTGCGGCACCAGAAGAAGGCCGGCGCCGAGCGCGTCGGTGCCACGCACCTGCTGCCAGAACAGCGGGAGGAGGAGCATCGCTCCGTAGAGGGCGACGCTCGACAGGAAGAGCAGCGTGGAGGCCGACCAGACCGAGCGCACGCGCAGCAGGCGCACGTCCACCAGCGCGCTGCCTCGCCGATGCAGCGCCCAGACCGCGAAGGCCGCGACGAGCGCAACGCCGGCCACGAGCGGGAGCCAGGCGTCGACGCGGCCGAAACCACCCGTCTGCACGGAGTTCGAGAGCCCCAGCAGGAGGCCCGCGAGGCCCGGCACCAGCAGCACGACACCGACGACGTCGAGGCGGCGCTTCGGGTCGCGGCCGCGGTCGGAGGGCAGCATCCGCCAGGCCAGCAGCAGGCCGGCGACCGTGAACGGGATGTTGACCCAGAAGATCCAGCGCCAGTCCCCCAGCGCCAGGATGAGCCCGCCGAGCACCGGACCGAGCACCGGACCGGCCATCGCCGGGAGGCCGATGACGGCCGACACCCGGCCGAGCTGCCTGCCGCCGGCGACCTCCATCACCAGCGTCGTCATCACGGGCAGCATCAGGCCGCCGCCGACGCCCTGGAGGATGCGGAACGCGATGAGCGACTCCGCGTTCCATGCGAGGCCGGAGAGGATCGAGCCCGCCAGGAAGATCGCGAGCGCGACCATCCAGACGCGCTTGCCGCCGAACCGCGCCAGCAGCCATGCCGAGAGTGGGACGGTGGCGGCGAGCGCCAGGAGGTACCCGGTCGTCACCCACTGGATCTGCGCGACCGAGGTGTGCAGGTCGATCGCGAGCGTGTGCAGCGCGACGCTGAGGATCGTCGTGTCGAAGACCACCGCCAGCGCACCGACCACCAGGGCGGTCGCGGTCCGGACGACCGTTCTGTCGAGCTTCTCGGCCATGGCGAACTCCTTTAAGATGCAGATGCGTATCTAATTGACCACACGATAGCTCTCTTCGATAAGATGCGCAAATGGATCTTGACGAGTCGCCCGCCCGCCGCCGCCGCGGCGCCGAGCTCGAGGCCGCACTGCTGGAGGCCGCATGGGCCGAGCTCGACGAGAACGGCTACTCGGCACTGACGATGGAGGGCGTGGCCGCGCGAGCGGGCACCAGCCGTCCCGTGATCGCCCGCCGCTGGCCCACGCGCAGCGAACTCGCGCTCGCGGCGGTCCGGCACCACTTCGACGCCGAGCAGATCGAGTTGCCCGACCACGGCAACCTCCGCGACGACCTGATCGACTACCTGCGCCAGGCGAACGCGCGCCGCAGCCAGCTCGTCGGCCCGCTCATGCTCCGCTTCAGCGGCATAGTCTCCGAGAGCGAGGGCGGCATAGCAGGGTTGCGCGAGCAGCTCATCGGCGGCCGGCCCACGATGCTCGACGCGATCCTCCAGCGTGCCTCCGCTCGCGGCGAGCTCGACCGGGGCTCGCTGCCTCCGATCGTGGCCCAGCTGCCGTTCACGCTGCTGCGTCACGAGCTGCTGATGCGCATGGCGCCCGCCGACGACGAGACGATCGTCGCGATCGTCGACGACGTGTTCCTGCCGCTCATCGCCCGGTACCCGAGCGCAGGGTAGATTCGACCACATGAGCGCGCAGAACCACGCAATCGGAATCGACGTCGGCGGAACGGGCATCAAGGGGGCGCTGGTCGACCTCGAGACCGGGGAACTGCTCAGCGACCGGGTCAAGCTGCCGACCCCGGAGGGCGGGAAGCCCGACGACATCGTGGAGACCACGAAGGAGATCGTCGAGAAGCTGGCCGCCGAGGAGCCGGACGCGCCTGTCGGTGTGTGCTTCCCGGCGATCGTCAGCCATGGCGTCACTCTGTCGGCGGCCAACGTCTCCAAGAAGTGGATCGGCCTCCACGCCGAGGAGCTCTTCGAGAAGGGCCTGGGCCGCGACATCCACTTCGTCAACGACGCCGATGCGGCGGGTTACGCCGAGACCCGGTTCGGCGCGGCGAAGGGCCGGGACGGCCTCGTCATCATGACGACGCTCGGGACCGGAATCGGCTCGGCGCTGATCTACGACGGCGTGCTCATCCCGAACGCCGAGCTGGGCCACCTGGAGATCGAGGGCCACGACGCGGAGTCGCGCGCCGCCTATTCGGCCAAAGAGCGTGAGGACCTCTCGTGGGAGAAGTGGGCCAAGCGCCTCCAGAAGTACTACTCGACGGTCGAGTTCCTGTTCACGCCCGACCTGTTCATCGTCGGCGGCGGGGTCTCGAAGAACTATGAGGAATTCCTGCCGCTGCTGGACCTCAAGACCGAGATCGTGCCGGCGGTGCACCGCAACAACGCGGGCATCCTCGGGGCGGCGGCGCTGGCCGTCCGCGGCGAGCGCCGCGACGCCGGCGAGCGCGGGCGGTCGGCGGAGGTCGGGGTCTCCTCCGACGCCTGAAGGCCCCGAGCACACCGACGCCTGAAGCGCCGACATCGAGAGTGAGGGATCGAGAGCCCATGTCGCGCGGCCACCTGCGGGTCATGCTCGGCGCGGCGCCCGGCGTCGGCAAGACCTACGCGATGCTCGAAGAAGGCAAGCGGCTGAAGGCGTTGGGCGACGACGTGGTGGTCGCGGTCGTGGAGACCCACGGCCGTGCCGCCACCGCTGCTCTCCTCGACGGGCTGGAGGTCGTTCCGCGCCGGGCGGTCGAGCATCGCGGCGTCGAGCTCACTGAGCTCGACCTGGACGCCGTGCTCGCCCGCCGGCCGCAGCTCGCCCTCGTCGACGAGCTCGCCCACACCAACGCCCCCGGCCTTCAGAACGCCAAGCGCTGGGAGGACGTGGAGGCGATGCTCGCCGCCGGAATCGACGTGATGTCGACGGTCAACATCCAGCACATCGAGTCGCTGAACGACGTCGTCGAGCAGATCACCGGCGTGCAGCAGCGCGAGACCATCCCCGACGCCGTGCTGCGCCGCGCCGACCAGATCGAGGTCGTGGACCTCGCACCGCAGGCGTTGCGCGACCGGCTCGCCGAGGGCGTCGTGTACCCGTCTGCGAGGGTGGACGCCGCGCTGTCGAACTACTTCCGCCTCGGCAATCTGACCGCACTGCGCGAACTCGCACTGCTCTGGCTGGCCGACGAAGTCGATTCCGCGCTGCAGAGGTACCGCGCCGAGCACGGCATCGCCGGCACGTGGGAGGCCCGCGAACGGGTGGTGGTCGCCCTCACCGGCGGCCCGGAGGGCGAGACGTTGCTGCGCCGCGGCGCACGCATCGCCGCCCGCGCGGCCGGCGGCGCACTGCTCGCGGTGCACATCACCAGCCAGGACGGCCTCCGCGAGGCCACTCCCGGTGCGCTCGCCGCCCAGCGCGCACTCGTCGAGCAGCTCGGCGGCAGCTACCACCAGGTGGTCGGCAGCGACATCCCGCGCGCGCTCGTCGACTTCGCGCGCGGCGAGAACGCGACCCAGCTGGTGATCGGCGTCTCGCGGCGCAGCCGGCTCGCCGCGCTGCTCACCGGGCCGGGGATCGGCGCGACCGTGATCCGCGAGTCCGGGGATATCGACGTGCATATCGTGTCCCACGCGCGGGCGGGCGGCCGGTTCTCGCTCCCGCGGCCGCGCGGCGGTCTGACCGTGCGCCGGCGCGTCTACGGCTTCGTCCTGGCCCTGATCGGCGGCCCCCTGCTGACCCTGCTGCTCGTGAACGTCCGGTCGAGCGAGTCGATGACGGCGGACGTGCTCAGCTACCAGCTGCTCGTGGTGGTCGTCGCGCTGGTCGGCGGCATCTGGCCCGCCTTGTTCGCCGCACTGCTCTCCGGGCTCACTCTCGACTTCTTCTTCGTCGACCCTCTCTACACGATCTCCATCGCCGAGCCCCTGCACCTGCTGGCGCTCGTGCTGTACCTGGTGATCGCGGCGCTGGTCAGCGTCGTCGTCGACCAGGCTGCGCGGCGCAGCCGCGCGGCGCAGCGGGCGGCGGCGGAGGCGGAACTGCTCGCGACGGTCGCCGGCGGCGTCATCCGCGGCGAGGATGCGCTGCAGGCGCTCGTGACCCGCACGCGCGAGGCGTTCGGCCTGACCGGGGTGCGGCTCCTCGACGGCGACGAGGTCGTCTCCGCCGACGGCGAACCCTCCGACCCCGCCCACACACAGCAGGTGCGGGTCGGCGACCGCGGCACGCTGGAGCTGTCCGGGCACGACCTGGAGGCCGCGGACCGGCGGCTGCTGGCGGCGATCGTCGCCCAGCTCGACGCCGCGCTCGAACACCGGGAGCTCGCTGCGACCGCCAGCGAGCTCGGGCCGCTCGCCGAGGCCGACCGGGTGCGCAGTGCGCTCCTCGCGGCCGTCGGGCACGACCTCCGTCGCCCACTGGCAGCCGCGACCGCCGCCGTCACGACCCTCCGGCAGACCGACCTCGCGCTGAGCGAGGCCGACCGGGAGGCCCTCCTGGAGACCGCGGAGGACAGCCTCCACTCGCTCGCGACCCTCGTCACCAACCTGCTCGACGTGAGCCGGGTGGAGGCAGGAGTGCTGGGGGTGTCGCTCGCGCCGACCGAGATCGACGACGTCATTCCTCCGGCCCTGGACGAACTCGGCGTCGGCCCGGCGGAGGTCGGGCTCGACCTCGCCGACGGCGTGCCGCCCGTGCTCGCCGACGGCGTGCTCCTGCAGCGCGTGCTGGTGAACCTGCTGGGCAACGCGCTGCGCTTCTCGCCACCCGACCGGCCTCCCGTCATCGCCGCGAGCGAGTTTGGCGGCACGGTGGAGCTGCGGGTCATCGACCACGGACCGGGAATCCCCAGCGAGCGCCGCGAGGCCGTGTTCCAGCCGTTCCAGCGCCTGAGCGACACCGACAACGACACCGGGATCGGACTCGGGCTCGCACTGTCGAAGGGGTTCGCCGAAGGCATGGGCGGCACACTGGAGGCAGAGGACACGCCGGGTGGCGGCCTCACGATGGTGGTCTCGCTCCCCGCGGCCACCGAGCACACGGCCACCGCGCACACGGCCACCGAGCACACGGAGGGGCAGCGATGAGGATCCTGATCGCCGACGACGACCAGCAGATCCTCCGGGCGCTGCGCATCCTGCTCGGCGCGCGCGGTTACGAAGTCATCACCGCGAAGACCGGAGCCGAGGCGCTGTCGCAAGCGGTCGAGCACCATCCCGACCTGGTGATGCTCGACCTGGGCATGCCGGAGTTGAACGGCATCGAGGTCATCGAGGGTCTGCGCGGCTGGTCGACGGTGCCGATCCTCGTCGTCTCGGGTCGCACCGGATCCACCGACAAAGTGGACGCGCTCGACGCCGGCGCCGACGACTACGTGACCAAGCCGTTCGCTGCGGACGAGCTGCTCGCGCGCATCCGCGCCCTGACCCGCCGCCAGTCGGGCTCCTCCGATGAGCCGGCGGTGCGGTTCGGCGATATCACCGTCGACCTCGCGGCCCATCAGGTGCTCAAGCGCACGGTCGACGGCGAGAGCCCCGTCCGGCTCACTCCCACCGAGTGGGCGATCCTCGAGGTGCTGCTGCGCAACCCGCGCCGGCTGGTGACGCGGCAGTCCCTCCTCACGCAGGTATGGGGGCCGCAGTACACGAACGACACCGGCTACCTGCGGCTCTACCTGGCGCAGCTGCGCAAGAAGCTCGAACCGGTGCCCTCCGCCCCGCGTTACCTCCTGACGGAGGCCGGCATGGGCTACCGCTTCTCCCCCGACCCGGACCCGAACCCGGACCTCGACACGGAATGAGCGTCGAGGGGCACGAAAACGCCCCTAAAACCCGGTTTCAGTGGCGTTTACGTGCCCCTCGGCGGCTGCTGAAAGGAACGGGACGGCCGATACGCCGGGTTCTGTCGCGGCACTCGCGCGCCGCGGACGGCCATCTCTCTCGGGACGACGTCGCCGCCGCCCTCTAGCGGTCTACCCGGGGACGAGGCGAGCAGCCTCATGGTCCCCTGTCTGACCTTGCTCCAGGCGAGGTTTACCCAGCCGGCCGGGTCACCCCGGCCGCTGGTGGTCTCTTACACCACCGTTTCACCCTTACCGCGCACTCGCGTGCGAGGCGGTCTGCTCTCTGTTGCACTTTCTCGCGGGTCACCCCGGGTGGGTGTTACCCACCACCCTGCTCTGCGGAGCCCGGACGTTCCTCGGCGGCCCGCTCGCGCAGGCCGACGCGACCGTCTGGCCGTCCCGTTCCGGCCTCCACCCTAGCGCAGCGCGCGTGTCAGAGCCCCGACTCCTCGTTGCGGATGAGGATGGCGCCGCTGTCCGGGCAGAGCACGACGTCGTCGTCGGCCGCGCGGCGGATCTCGGCGAGGTCGGACTCGGTGAGCTTGACGTTCGAGCCCATCGACACCCCGCGCAGCAGCAGAGCGGCGCCGAGGCCGTAGCGCGCGCGCTGGCGCTCGTACAGGGCCACCAGGTCGTCCGGGAGCGCCCCGGCGATCGTGGCGCGGTCGCGGGCGAGGGCGTCGCGCTGGGCGCCGACGGTTCCGGACTCGGCGTCGCGCGCGGCCTCGAGCGTCTGCACCTTGCCTTCGAGCTCGGAGCGCTCGGCCTCGATGGCGGCCAGCGCGCCCTCGAGCCCTTCGACGCGCTCCATGACCGTGAGCTCGATCTCCTCGAGGTCGTTCTGGCGCTTGTCGAGGGAGGCGAGCTCGGCTTCCAGCGCCTGCACGTCCTTCATCGATGACGTCTGCTGCACCCGCTCGGTGTCGCGGCGCTTGCGCGCCTCCACGAGCTCGACGTCGGACTCGACGCGCTTGAGCTCCGACCGGGCGTCCTCCACCTCGCCGGTCGCGGCGATCCAGCGCGCACGCAGGGCGTCGACCTCGGGCTGCAGGGCGGCGAGCTCCTTGGCCTGCGGGAGATTCTTGACGGCATGGTCGAGCTGGCTGAGCCGCGTGTCGGCGGCCTGAAGCCTCAGGAGCTCGTTCTGGTCGGAGGGGCTGGCTTTCACAGTGCTCTGCTCTCTGCTGTGGCGTTCGGTGCTGTGGCGTTCGGTGCTGTGGCGTTCGGTGCTGTGGCGTTCGGTGCTGTGGCGTTCGGTGTGTTCATCGTCGGTGCTGGAGGCTCATTGCAGGATGGCGAAGTCCCACGGGTCGGTGCGCAGCTCGCTGACCGCGACCTCCACGCCGGGGAGGGCGCTGCGCAGCGCCTCCGCCGCCGTGTCGAGCCACAGCCACTCGCTCGCCCAGTGCGAGACGTCGAGCAGGGCGGGTCCGCCGCCGAGCACGGCCTGCTCGCGCGCCTCCGACGCGGGGTGATGCCGGAGGTCGGCGGTGATGTAGACGTCGGCGCCCCGGACGGCCTCCGTCGCCAGCAGCGAGTCGCCCGCGCCGCCGCACACGGCGACGCGCGAGACCGGCTGGTGGTAGTCGCCCGCCGCGCGCACGCCGCCCGCGGTGGGCGGCAGCAGATCGGCGACGACCCGGGCGAGGGCGCCGAGCGTCGTCGGCTCGGCGAGCGTGCCGACGCGCCCGATGCCGGTGACCCCGTCGGGCGCCGGGGCGATCGGAGCGGTGTCGGCGAGGCCGAGCTTCGCGGCCAGCACGGCGCTCGTGCCGTCGGCCACGACGTCGGCGTTCGTGTGCGCCGCAACAAGGGCGCAGTCGGCGCGGATCAACGTGGCCAGGAGCGCGCCTTTGTAGCGGTCTTCGGCGATGGAGGTCACTCCGCGCAGCAGCAAAGGGTGGTGGGCGATGAGGAGGTCGGCGTCGAGACCGACGGCTTCGTCGATGGTGGCGGCGACGGCGTCCACGGTGAGGAGGATGCGGTCGATCGGGGCGTCCGGATCGCCCGAGACCAGCCCGGGCGCGTCCCACCCCTCCGCACCGGCGATCGGCCAGAGCGATTCGACGACCTCGCAGACGGAACGGAGAGTGTGCGGCACGCACAAGAGCCTACGTGATCGGCCGCCGCACGGGTCGGGCAGCAACGGAGGAGATGTGCGGCGACACGCCGCCGCGTGGCAGACGACGGAGGAGATGCAGGGCGGAGCGGCGCACATCTCCTCCGCTGGCAGCGCTACGCCTGCGCGCGCTCCTGACGGCGGACGGCGGGCACGGCCGAGACGATCGGGGTGAGGAGGCCGACGGCGAGCGCGATCACGACGCCGATGTTGCTCGCGCCGATCCCGGCGTTCGGGTCGGCGCCCAGCAGGCGGAAGAGGTAGCCCTCCCACGCGAGCCAAGGCAGCGGCGAGCTCACGAACCCGAGGCCCACCGCGCTGGCGACCACGAGCATCGCGAGGTTCGTCCAGCGCCAATCCGGGTAGACGCCGCCGCGGTTCACCAGCGACGGTTGATGGAACCGCCGGGTCCGCAGCATCATCTCCCCGGTGAACAGGCCGGCCCACGCGGCCACGGGCACGGCCAAGGTCGTCGGGAGGCCGCGCAGGACGTCGTCGAGGTCGCGCACGGTGAGCGCCAGGGCGATGCCGGCGAAGGCGATCGCGCCACCGACGATCAGGGTGCTCCACCGCCTTCCGAGCCGGACACCGAGCGCATCGAGGGTGAACCCTCCCGAGTACATCGTCAGCACCAGAGCGGAGATCAGGCTGAGGCCGACCGCGAGCAGCAGCGGCACCGGATACCAGAACGGCAGGCCGAGACGGGTGAGTCCGGCGACCGGGTCGCGCGCGATGTCGCCGGCCAGCGCCGGGTCCGAGGCTGCGAGCAGGCCGCCGTAGGAGACGAGCACGAACGGCGGCACCCCGGCCCCGAAGGTCGCCCACAACATGCCGGCGGCACCGGAGGACTTCGGGTGCTGGTAGCGGGCGACCTCCGCGCTGCTCATCGCCCACGCCAGCCCGACATAGCTGAAGACGAGGACGGCTCCCGTCACGACATGCGTCCACAGGGCGTCTGGCACGGCGAGCGCCCGCGAGAGGTCGACGTGCCGCCAGGTGGCGGCGATCATGCCGACGATCAGCACTGCGGAGGCGATCGTCAGCACCAGCTGAACGCGCGAGAGCAGTCCGTAGCCGAAGAATGCGACGACACCTGCGATCCCCACCGTGAGCAGGAGGGCGAAGGCCGTCGGCCCGACGCCGAGCTGCGACCAGCCGCCGGCGACCGCGACCGATCCCGCCGCCGACCCCGCCAGCCACAGCAGCACGGCGCCCCAGAACACCTTGGTGGCCAGCGCCAGCGCGGTCGGCAGGGCATTGCCGAGCAGTCCGAACGTGGCACGGGAGACGACCATCGTCGGCTGCCCGCTCCACTTGCCCGCCAACGTGCCCAGCCCCAGTGGAAGGAACGACAGCGCGACACCCACGAGAGTCGCGACCAGCAGCTGACGGAGGCTGAGACCGAGCAGGAAGAGAGTCGCGCCGACACCGACGCTGATCAGGGAGGATGTGCCGGCGAACCACAGCCAGAACAGCCGGGACGCGCGTCCGGCCCGCTGCTCCAATGGGGTCGGCTCGAGGTCGGCGGCCTCCGGGACGAACGGCGGGGGCGGCGCCGGCGGGGCGCCGAAGAGCACGGAGCCGTCGGCCAGGCGGGGCGTCGCGACAGGGGTGGGCGCGCCGGCGCGCACGTCGTCGGCGTCGTCGGCGACATCCCGGTCGATGTGGTCGGGTCGTGCTGTCGTCGCGCCGAGGTCGTGCGCGACCAACGGCTCCTGTGCTGCGAGCGGTTCGACGACCGGCGCCGAAGGCAGCACGTCCGAGAGAAGAGGCACGGGCTGGGAGTCGCGCGGAGCGAGCTCCGCCGCGACGAATCCGAGCGGCTCGACGCGCACGGGCGGCGTTGCGAGGTCGTCGTGCCCGACGTCCGCGGGCTCGATCTCGTCCTGACCGGACGGCGGCTCCATGGCGACGGTCGGGAACTTCGGAGGCGGGACCTCCTCCGCGACGGCCGAGGACGCCGGAGGCTGCGGCTGTGGCTGCGGCTGACCCCGCGGCTGCGGCGCTGCCGCCCCGACCCACGCACTGTAAGTCGGCTGCGGTCCGGTGTCGCGCCTCCGTACGGGGAGGTCGTCGAAGCTGATCAGCTGCGTCGGCGGCCCGACCCAGTCGTCGTCCTCCTCGTCGTCCTCCTCGTCGAGCGGCGCGACCTCGGGCTCGGCCTCCGGCACCAGGGCGACCGGCGCCTCCGCCCTCACGACCGGAATGGCCGACGTTGCAGCCCGCGCCTCCAGCACCGACTGCAGGTGCGCGATCGCCGCCGTCGTGTCGTGGATCCGCAGGTCGGCATCCACGATCGCGGTGACCTCGTCGTCGCTGAGCGATGCTGCGTCCGGCCGCATCACCGTCGGCCCCGCGATGATCGGGATGGCCGCCGTGACGCGGTCGACCTCGGCCTGCAAGGCGTCGGCGAGCTCGTCGTCGCTGTGGCGGATCCTGCGGTCCGGCTCGGCGATGCCCTCCCCCTCGACACCATCGGTGTCCGCACCATCGGCCATGCTCGAAGCCTACGACGGGAACGTCTGGCGGGTCAGGGGTCATCCACGCCCGGGGCGAAGTACCATCGTCTCGATGAGCACGCCGACCCCGACTCCGTATGAAGACCTGCTGCGCGACGTCCTCGCGAACGGCAGCCGCAAGTCCGACCGCACCGGCACAGGCACGCGCAGCGTGTTCGGCCGGCAGCTGCGGTTCGACCTCGCAGAGGGTTTCCCCCTGATCACCACCAAGCGCGTCCACTTCAAGTCGATCGCCTATGAGTTGCTCTGGTTCCTGCGCGGCGAGAGCAACGTGGGCTGGCTGCGCGACAACGGCGTGACGATCTGGGACGAGTGGGCCGACGAGCGCGGCGAGCTCGGCCCCGTCTACGGCGTGCAGTGGAGGTCGTGGCCGGCTCCGGACGGAACCCACATCGACCAGATCCAGCAGGTGATCGACACTCTGCGCCGCGACCCCGACTCCCGGCGGATCATCGTCTCCGCCTGGAACGTCGCCGACATCCCGGACATGGCGCTCGCGCCGTGCCACGCGTTCTTCCAGTTCTATGTCGCCGACGGGAGGCTCTCCTGCCAGCTCTACCAGCGCAGCGCCGACATGTTCCTCGGCGTCCCCTTCAACATCGCCAGCTACGCCCTCCTCACCCTGATGGTCGCGCAGCAGGTGGGCCTGGAGCCTGGCGAGTTCGTCTGGACGGGCGGCGACTGCCACATCTACGACAACCACGTCGAGCAGGTGACCGAGCAGCTGTCCCGCGACCCGTATCCGGCGCCGACGCTGCGCTTCACCCGCACGCCCGAGAGCATCTTCGAGTACACGTTCGAGGACTTCGCCGTCGAGGACTACCAGCACCACCCGGCGATCCGTGCGGCCGTCGCCGTATGAGTCTCGCGCTCATCTGGGCCGAGGCCCACGACCGGGTCATCGGCGCCGGCGGCGTGATGCCGTGGCACCTCCCCGAGGACCTCGCGCACTTCCGCGAGCTGACCGGCACGGATCCCGTCGTGATGGGGCGCCGCACCTGGGAGTCGCTGCCCGAGCGCTTCCGGCCGCTCCCGGGCAGGGACAACATCGTCGTGACCCGCCAGGCCGACTTCGACGCACCGGGCGCGACGGTCGTCCACTCCCTGGAGGACGCTCCGGCCGGCCGGGGCGACTCGATCGTCTGGGTGATCGGGGGCGCCGAGCTCTACGGCCAGGCGCTGCCGCTCGCCGACCGGGTGGAGGTCACCGAGATCGACCTCGACGTGGCCGGCGACACGTTCGCACCCGTGCTCGGGCCCGAGTGGCACGGCGAGCCCGGGCCGTGGCTGGAGGCCGCGAGCGGGCTGCGCTACCGGTTCGTCCGCTACCTCAGGTGAGGCCGGCCACCAGGTTCACGGTCGCGGCGACGATCACGGTACCGAACACGTACGACAGCAGGGTGTGACCCAGGATCGTCCTGCGCAGGTACGAGCTGGAGACATTCGTGTCCGAGACCTGGAAGGTCATCCCGAGGGTCAGGGCGAGATAGGCGAAGTCGCTGTACCTCGGCGGCTCGTCCTGGTTGAAGTCGACGCCGCCGTTCTTGCGGTAGTAGATGCGCGCGTACCGCAGCATGTAGATCGTGTGCACGAGCAGCCAGGTCAGGGCGATGCTGACGACGGCGAGCAGCGCGACGCCCAGCTGCGCCCCGCCTTTCAGGCTGCGCGCGTCCACGAGCACCCACACGACCGCGACGACACTCGCCAGCGCCGCGAAGATCAGCACGAGGTCGGCCGTCCGGCGGCCGGGGTCCTCCAGGGTCGCGTGGTCGCGCGTCGTGTGCGAGTCCATGCGCCACACCGCCAACCACACCCACGCGATGTAGACCAGACAGGCCGCGGCCCAGCCCGCGAGCACGGCGTGGTGCACCGCGTCGATGAAGGAGGTTCCGACGGCGACGACCACGCCGACGGCCAGGGCCACGTACATCTTCGTCCGCGTGCGCCCCCGCCCGCGCTTCACTTCGTTCGTCACACTCCGGATGTTCGCACGTCCCGGCCGGGCGGACGATCCAGCGCGCCGGTACGATCGGATTGTGACCACCGCACCCGCCCCCCTCGCCGACCTCGACACCGAAGCGCTGCGCGCCGCCCACGCGGAGTTCGCCCGTGCCTACGACGACCTCAAGGCCCGCGGCCTCGCGCTCGACATCACGCGCGGCAAGCCGTCGGCCGAGCAGCTCGACCTCTCCGACGACCTGCTGCACCTGCCCGACGGTGCGTACCGTGACGCGGCGGGAACCGACCTCCGCAACTACGGAGGCCCGAACGGCCTCCCTGAGCTGCGCGCGATCTTCGCCGACGCGCTGCGGGTGCCGCCGGCGCAGCTGCTCGCGCTCGGAAACTCCAGCCTCACGATCATGCACGACACTGTCGCGCAGGCACTGATCCACGGCGTCCCCGGCGGCGACCTCCCCTGGGGGCATCAGCCGATCTCGTTCCTGGCGCCCGTGCCCGGCTACGACCGTCACTTCACGATCCTGGAGCGTTTCGGCATCCGTATGATCGCGGTCCCGATGAACGACGACGGTCCCGACATCGCGACCATCGAGACGCTGCTCGCCACCGACGACAGCATCAAGGGCATCTGGTGCGTGCCGGTGTATTCCAACCCGACCGGCGCCGTCTACAGCGAGGAGGTCGCGCGTGCGCTCGTGTCGCTGCCCGCCGCCCCCGACTTCCGCCTGTTCTGGGACAACGCGTACGTCGTGCACCACCTCTCGGACGAGCGCCCCGAGCCGATCGACATCCTCGCGTTGGCCGCCGAGGCGGGCAACCCCGACCGTCCGCTGATCTTCGCGTCCACGTCCAAGGTCACCTATCCCGGGTCGGGCGTCGCCTTCTTCGGCGCCTCCGAGACGAACATCGCCTGGTTCCAGCACAACTCGGCAGCTCAGAGCATCGGGCCCGACAAGCTCAACCAGCTGCGCCATGTGCAGCTGCTGCGCGACGCCGACGGGCTGACTGCGCACATGGAGAGGCACCGAGCGATCCTCGCTCCCAAGTTCGCCGCGGTCGACGAGACCTTCCGCGCCCGCCTGGAGCCGTGGGGCGCCGGCGCGTGGAAAGCTCCGCTCGGCGGGTACTTCGTCAGCCTCGACGTGCTCGACGGCTGCGCCAAGCGGGCCGTGCAACTGGCGAAGGAGGCAGGGATCGCCGTCACACCCGCCGGGGCGACCTTCCCGTACGGCGAGGACCCGCGCGACGCGAACATCCGCATCGCGCCGACCTTCCCTCCATTGGCGGAGCTGAGCGAGGCCCTCGAAGGTCTGTGCACGGCGATCCTGCTCGCCGAGAGCGAGGCCCTGCTGGCCGAGCGGAACTGACACGAGCGGGACAGACATGGGCGGCGCGCACCCGCGCGAATGGACGGACTCCCCCGGTGCCGAGCGGCCCTGGGTGGTCCGCCCGGCCGTGGAGGCCGACTGGCGGGCCTACCGGGCGATCCGGCTGGAGATGCTCGAGGACACGCCCATCGCGTTCCTCGAGACGCTGGAGGCCGCGCAAGCGCACCCCGACGAGCACTGGCGCCGCCGCGCGGCGAACGGCTCGGCCTCCAGCGAGCTGTTCGCCGCGGTGACCCCGGACGGACGCTGGATCGGAACCATGGGCGGCTTCCATGCTGTGAGCTCGCCCGACCCGCACCTGGTCGGCGTCTACGTGACGCCGTCGCGGCGCGGCCGCGAAAACGGCGTCGCCGACGCGCTGCTCGACGCCGTCATCGCCTGGGCGCGGCGCCGCTCCGGTCGCCTGCTGCTGGAGGTGCACGAGCGCAACCTCCCCGCGATCCGCTACTACGAGCGGCACGGCTTCGCCCTCACCGGTCACACGCAGCCGTATCCGCTCGATCGCACCGCGCTCGAGCTCGAGATGGCGGTCGACCTCTAGCGCGGCTGTCTCGCCGGTCGGACCGGGTCAGACCTCGCCGAACCCGCCCTCGACGAGTTCGACCAGTGCATCGACCGCAGCTTCGCCGTCTTCGTCGGGCGACGCGATCGACGCTGTCGCGCCGGCGGTCAGCCCGAGCGACATCACGCCGAGCAGGCTCTTGGCGTCCTTGCCGTTGACGGTGACCTTCACCGGGAAGGTGTTCGCCAGCTTCACGAACTCCGCAGCGGGACGCGCGTGCAGTCCCTGCGGGTTGCGCACCAGCACCTCGCGCGCATAGCCCGATCCACTGCGCGTGCCGCCCTCGGCCGACGCGGGGGTCGCAGCCTGGGTCTCCGGCGCCTCGGCGGGCTCCGCACCGCCCCAGGCGGCGCGCGCACCCTCGACGGCGGCGGCCACGCCCTCCAGATCGGCGCCGGTCTCGGCGGCCACCGCCGCCGCGACGCCTCCCTCGACGAACGGGCCGTCGACGACGCGCACGCGAGCGCGCTCGTCGTCCGGCAGGAGGTCCAGCACCGTCTCGGCCGTCAGCAGCGCGGAGCCGAGGTCGCTCACCACCACGACGCCGGAGCCCCGGTCGGCCTCGCCCACAGCGGTCATGACCTTCCCGAAGCTCGTGCCGATCCCATCGTCGTCCGTCCCTCCCGCAGGCAGCAGCGTCACCGACGGCGCCATCTGCCCGGCGAGGGCGACGGCGCCGGCGGCGAGCTGCGAGCTGTGCGAGACGAAGACGATCCCGACCGTCGCGCTCATCCGGCGGCTCCGGCCGCAGCCCGCAGGATCAGGGCCGTCGACTGTGCACCCGGGTCGCGGTGACCGGCGGAACGCTCACCGAGGTAGCTCGCGCGGCCCTTGCGGGCGACGAGCGGGATGGTCGCGTCCGAGCCCTGCTCGGCAGCGTCGGCTGTCGCCGCGAGGATCGCCGCCGGGTCGGCCCCCGCGGCGAGCGCGGCCGACGCCGCCTCCACCGCGGGGGTCCAGGCGTCGATCATCGTCTTGTCGCCCGGCTCCGCCTTGCCGCGGGACACGATCCCGTCGCGCGCCGCCGTCAGCAGCGCAACGAGCGTCTCTCCGTCGATCACCTGCGCGTCGCCCACCGGCTCGGCCGCCTTCAGGAAGGCGGTGCCGTAGAGCGGTCCGGAGGCTCCACCGACCGTGGAGATGAGGGTCATCGCGATCGAGCGCAGCGCCGCGGACGGAGTCGCATCCTCCGGCAGCTTCGCCAGCGCGTCCACGGACGCGCGCATGCCGCGGTCCATGTTCTCGCCGTGATCGCCGTCGCCGATCTCCCGGTCGAGCGTGTTCAGCTCGCCTTTGTGCTCGGCCACGGCCTCCGCCGCGGCCGAGATCCAGGACGAGACCCAGTTCGTGTCCAACGCCATGCGCGTTTCCTTCCTCTCGTCACCCGTGTCGTTCGGTGTGCTGTCGTTCTGCTGTGCTCGTCAGACGCCCCAGCGGAGCGCGGCGGTGTGCACCGGAGCGTCCCACAGGGCGGTCAGTTCGTCGTCGAGCTTCAGCACCGAGATGGAGGCGCCCTGCATCTCGAGCGAGGTGACGTAGTTGCCGACCAGGGAACGGCCGAGCACGATGCCCTTCTCGTCCAGGATCTCCGCCGCCCGGCGGAACAGGATGTAGAGCTCGGACAGCGGGGTGCCGCCCATCCCGTTCACGAACAGCAGCACCGTGTCTCCGGACGAGAACGGCAGATCGGTGAGGATCGCGTCCATCATCCGGTCGACGAGGCGGTCGGCCGGCTGGATCTTGATGCGCTCGCGACCGGGCTCGCCGTGGATGCCCACGCCGAACTCGATCTCGTCCTCCGGGAGCACGAAACCGGGCTCGCCCGCGTGCGGGACCGTGCCGTCGGTGAGCGCCAGCCCGATCGAGCGGACGTTGGCGTTGACCTTCTCGGCGACCGCTGTCACCGCGTCGAGGTCGTCGCCGCGATCGGCCGCCGCCCCCGCGATCTTCTCGACGAGCACGGTGCCGGCGACGCCGCGGCGCCCGGCCGTGTAGAGCGAGTCCTGCACCGCGACGTCGTCGTTGGTGACGACGGAGCGCACGGTGATGCCCTCCGCGCCCACCAGGTCGGCGGCGGTCTCGAAGTTCAGCACGTCGCCTGTGTAGTTCTTGACGATGTGGAGCACACCGGCGCCACCGTCGGCGGCCTTGGTGGCCTCCACGATCGGCATCGGGGTCGGGGAGGTGAACACCTCGCCGGGCACCGCAGCGTCCAGCATGCCCTTCCCCACGAATCCGGCGTGGAGCGGCTCATGGCCGCTGCCGCCGCCGCTGACCAGGCCGACCTTGCCGCGCACCGGGCCGTCGGCCCGGGAGACGAAACGGGGGTCCTGCGACACCGCGACGATGTCAGCGTGAGCTCGGCCGAAACCCGCCAAGGACTCGGCCACGACGTCGGGTACGTCGTTGATGAGCTTCTTCATTGAAAACCCTTCCTTCCACTTTGCTGTCGGTGCTTGCTACATCAGTGCGTAGCCGCCACCCATTCGTCGAGCTTCGCGGCCGCAGCCCCGGAGTCGATCGCCTGGGCGGCGACCGCCATTTGCGAACGGAACCGATCCAGGATGGACTCCTGGACCCTCGACGGGTCGGACGCGAGCTCGTAGGACACGAGCCCGGCCGCCGCGTTGAGCAACACGATGTCGCGCACGGGGCCCTCCTGGCCCGCGAGCACGGCACGCACGACAGCCGCGTTGTACGCGGCGTCCTTCCCGAGCAGGTCGTCGATCCTGGCGCGCGGGATGCCCAGATCGCGCGGATCGATGTCGTGCTCGGTGACGAGGCCCCTGGAGACCTCCCAGACGTGGCTGTGACCGGTGGTCGACAGCTCGTCGAGACCGTCGTCGCCGCGGAAGACCAGCGCGGTCGCGCCGCGGGTCTGGAAGACGCCGACGATCAGCGGGATGCGGTCGAGCGTCGCCACGCCCACTGCCGACGCCTCCGGGCGGGCCGGATTGCACAGCGGTCCGAGGAAATTGAACACGGTCGGCACGCCGAGCTGGGATCGGACGGGCCCGGCATTGGCGAAACCGGGGTGGAAGGCGCTGGCGAACGCGAAGGTGATCCCGGTGCGCTGCAGCACCTCGGCCACCCGCTCGGGCGGCAGCGTCAGGTCGATGCCGAGTGCCGCCAGCACATCGGACGACCCCGACGACGAGCTGGCCGCCCGGTTGCCGTGCTTGATCACGGGCACGCCCGACGCCGCGGCGACGATGGAGGCCGTCGTGGACACGTTCACGGTGCCGAAACGGTCTCCCCCGGTGCCCACGATGTCCAGCGCCATCGGGTCGACCGGCAGCGGAACGGCGTGGTCGAGGATGGCGTCGCGGAACCCGACGACCTCGTCGACGGTCTCGCCCTTGGCGCGCAGCGCGATCAGGAATGCGGCGAGCTGGGCCTCGGTGGCCTCCCCCGACATGACCTGATCCATGGCCCAGGCCGCGTCCGCCACGCTCAGGTCCTCGCGGGCGAGGAGTGAGGTGAGCACGGACGACCAGGACTGCATTTGCGTCATACTGCGATCCTATTGGGAGGCGACACGCCACGGGGAGCAGGGGCTTTGTACCAGGTGTAAGGCTGCCCTTACCCGAATCGAGGCGAATTCGTGCCATTCAGGTGAGAAAACCACGGCTTCTTTTCAGCCATAATGGGTTTTGTGACGAGCACCTCCATTTCTCCTGCAACGAGTGCGCCGGCGATCAACCGGCCCAATGTCGTGGCCGTCGGCACGATCGTCTGGCTCGGCTCCGAGGTGATGTTCTTCGCGGGTCTCTTCGCGATCTACTTCACGCTCAAGTCGACGTCGCCCGATCTGTGGGCCGCCGAGACACAGCACTTGAACATCCCCTACGCGGCCGTGAACACCACGATCCTGGTGCTGTCCTCCGTGACCTGCCAGATGGGCGTGTTCGCCGCGGAGCGCCTCCAGCCGCGCCGCAGCGGCGGCGTGCTGCAGTTCTGGAAATGGGGCCTCGTCGAGTGGTTCGCCCTCTCGTACATCATGGGTGCCATCTTCGTCTCCGGCCAGGTGCTCGAGTACGCCACGCTCGTCTCCGAGGGCATCGCGTTCGACGCCAACGCCTACGGCTCCGCCTTCTATTTGACGACCGGCTTCCACGCCCTCCACGTCACCGGCGGCCTCATCGCCTTCCTGCTCGTCATCGGCCGTGCGTTCGCGGTCAAGACCTTCGGCCACAAAGAGGCCACGAGCGCCATCGTCGTGTCGTACTACTGGCACTTCGTCGACGTCGTGTGGATCGGACTGTTCGCGGTCATCTACATCATCCGATAGATCAACAGGAGCTGACCTCACCTCATGCGTCCCCGCGTTCCCGGCACCCAGAAGTCCCGCGCCACGGCCCCCGGCCGCACTAAGGCGGCGCGCAAGACCGGTCGCCGCCACCCGCTCGCCACCGTCGCCCTGCTCGCCATCGGCCTCGGCCTCACCGGCGGCGCGTACGCCGCGTTCACCACCACCACGGCCTCGGCCGACACCGCTTCGGTGCAGACGTCCTCCAAGTCGCAGATCGAGCAGGGCGAGAAGCTGTTCCAGGCCAACTGCGCCACCTGCCACGGCATGGACGCGCAGGGCACGATCAACGCGCCGACCCTGATCGGCGTCGGCGCCGCCGCGGTCGACTTCCAGGTCGGCACCGGCCGCATGCCCATGCAGATGCAGGGGCCGCAGGCCGAGCAGAAGCCGGTGCAGTTCTCCGATGCCGACGTCGCGGCCCTCGCCGCCTACGTCGCGTCGCTCGCTCCCGGCCCCTCGGTGCCCGAGCAGAAGTTCCTCGACGGCAAGGGCGACGCCGCCGCAGGCGCCGAGCTCTTCCGCATCAACTGCGCGATGTGCCACAACGTCGCCGGCGCGGGTGGTGCGCTCACCGAGGGCAAGTTCGCCCCGCCGCTGACCGGTGTCAGCGCCAAGCACATCTACGAGGCCATGATCACCGGCCCGCAGAACATGCCGGTGTTCAACGACCTGAACATCTCGCCCCAGGGCAAGGCCGACATCATCACGTACCTCAAGTACATCCAGAACAACCCGTCCCCGGGCGGCTTCGAGCTCGGCTCGCTCGGCCCGGTGGCCGAGGGACTCTTCCTCTGGATCTTCGGCCTCGGCGCCATCGTCGCCCTGACCGTGTGGATCACGGCGAAGTCCAACTGACCGTTCTGTCGTACTTGTAGAAGCACAGCGTAAGAAGGAGAACAATGGCACAGGACGAGAACGGCGGTCACGAGCTGACGCCAGCCAGTTCGTCGGCCGTCGACGTGCACCGGACCGGAGACCCCGGAACGGCGGTGATCATCCGCGACGCCGTCGAGAACCCCGGTTTCCCGCCGCACCGCCCCCGGGTGACCGACCTCGACCCCAAGAAGGAGCGGCGCGCCGAGCGCACCGTCTACACGCTGTTCTATCTGTCCATCGCGGGCTCCGTGTGGGCGGTCGCCGCGTACATGGCGTTCCCGATCAACGACAGCGACCCGGGCTCCGTGCGTCTGAACAACCTGTTCATCGGCCTCGGCATCGCACTGGCCCTGCTCGCCATCGGCATCGGCGCCGTGCACTGGGGCAAGGCCCTCATGCACGAGAAAGAGGGCGTCGACCTCCGCCACCCCGTCCGCGGCTCCGAGCAGACCACCGAGCGCGCGGCCGAGATCTTCCGCCAGGCCGACCAGGAGTCCGGCTTCAACCGCCGCACGCTGGTGCGCAACAGTCTGATCGGCGCGCTGATCGCCTTCCCGCTCCCCGCCGTGGTGCTTTTCCGCGGTCTCGCGCCGCAGGGTGAAGACCCGGCCGAGCTGCTCTCGCAGACCATGTGGGCCAAGGGCATCCGCCTCACGCGCGACCCCTCGGGCACCCCGATCAAGGCGTCCGACGTCACGCTGGGCAGCGCCTTCCACGTCATTCCGGAGGGCCTGATCGACGCTCCGGACATGCTGGAGCAGAAGGCCAAGGCGGCCGTCCTGCTCATGCGCCTCAAGCCCGAAGACCTGCACGTCTCCAAGGGCCGTGAGAACTGGAACTACGACGGCATCGTCGCCTACTCCAAGATCTGCACGCACGTCGGGTGCCCTGTGGCGCTCTACGAGCAGCAGACCCACCACCTGCTGTGCCCGTGCCACCAGTCGCAGTTCGACATCACGCACGAGGCAGAGGTCATCTTCGGACCGGCGAAGCGGCCACTGCCGCAGCTGCCGATCACCGTTGACGCCGACGGTTACCTGGTCGCCCGCAGCGACTTCCACCAGCCCGTCGGCCCGAGTTTCTGGGAGCGCCATTGAGCACCACCACCGCCGCAGCTCCTGCGGCAGAAACCACGGTCAAGAGCGGCGGCTTCACAGCGGCGGCCGCCAACTACATCGAGGACCGCACCAGCATCTCCGGCGCGGTCAAGGAGTTCGGTCGCAAGATCTTCCCCGACCACTGGTCCTTCCTGCTCGGTGAGGTCGCCCTCTACAGCTTCATCGTCATCCTGTTGACGGGAACGTTCCTGACGTTCTTCTTCCAGGCGTCGATGGCCGAGGTCGTCTACAACGGCTCGTACGTGCCGCTCAAGGGCATCCACATGTCCGCGGCGATGGAGTCCACGCTCAACATCTCGTTCGAGGTGCGCGGCGGCCTGCTCGTGCGCCAGATCCACCACTGGGCGGCTCTGCTGTTCGTGGCCGCGATCGGCCTGCACATGCTCCGCATCTTCTTCACGGGTGCGTTCCGCAAGCCGCGCGAGCTCAACTGGGTGATCGGCTTCACGCTGTTCATCCTCGCGATGGCCGAGGGCTTCACGGGCTACTCGCTCCCCGACGACCTGCTGTCCGGCAACGGCCTCCGCATCATCGACGGCCTCATCAAGGGCCTCCCTGTGGTCGGCACCTGGATCTCGTTCCTGCTCTTCGGCGGCGAGTTCCCGGGCACGGCGATCGTGGGGCGCCTCTACACGCTGCACATCCTGCTGCTGCCCGCGCTCGTGGTCGCGTTCATCGCACTGCACCTGGTGTTCGTGGTCGTCCACAAGCACACGCAGTACGCCGCTCCCGGCCGCACCCAGGGCAACGTCGTCGGCTACCCGGTCCTCCCGGTGTACGCGGCGAAGGCCGGCGGCTTCTTCTTCATCGTGTTCGGTGTCGTGGCGCTCATGGCGTCGCTCTTCACCATCAACCCGATCTGGAACTACGGTCCGTACGATCCCTCGCCCGTGTCTGCCGGCACCCAGCCCGACTGGTACATCGGCTTCGCGGACGGCGCCCTGCGTCTCGTTCCGCCGGGCTGGGAGTTCGTCTGGCTCAACCGCACCTGGTCGTTCAACATCATCGTCCCTGTCGCCATCCTTGGTCTCTTCATCGTGACCGTGATGATCTACCCCTTCATCGAAGCGTGGATCACCGGCGACAAGCGCGAGCACCACATCCTCGACCGTCCGCGCAACGCGGCCACCCGCACCGCCATCGGCGCCGCCGGCGTGACGTTCTACGCGGTGTTCTGGGCTGCGGCGTCGTCCGACATCATCGCCACGCACTTCATGCTGACGATGGAGGGCGTGATCCACACGCTCCAGGCCCTGCTGTTCGTCGGCCCTGTGGTCGCGTACTTCCTCACCAAGCGCGTCTGCCTCGCGCTTCAGAAGAAGGACCGCTCGGTCGCGCTGCACGGTTACGAGACCGGCCGCATCGTCAAGCTCCCCGGTGGCGAGTTCATCGAGGTGCACGAGCAGCTCAGCGACTACGAGCGCTGGCGTCTGGTGAGCTTCGAGGCGTACGAGCCGCTGATGATCCGTCCGAACAAGCGCGGCAAGATCACGGCTGGAACGCGGATGCGCGCGAGCCTGTCCCGCTGGTTCTTCGAAGACCGTCTCGTCCCGCCGACCCGCGGGGAGCTCGAGTCGGGTCACGGTCACCACTGATCCGCTGAACCTCCGTGCAAGCGCCGATCGTCATCGACGATCGGCGCTTGCCCGTTTCCAGCCCCTTCCCCCGGCATGCTCGAGGAGCTCCCTGTGACAGATCCAGCCCGTGATGCACTCGCACGTCTGGCCTCCTGGCTGCGCTGCCTCGTGTGCGGGCGCGACCTGGAACCCGTCGACAGGCTGATGCTCGGTTGCCCCGAGGGACACCGCCACGACGTCAACAAACGCGGCTACGTGTCGCTGCTCGGCGGCGGCAGCAAGCTGGTCGGCGACTCGGCCGAGATGCTGGACGCTCGCGACGCGGTGCTCGAGGGCGGTGCCTACGCCCCCATCGCCTCTGCCGTTGCCGCGGCCGCCCGGCCCGGGGAGAGCTCGCGGATTCTCGACGCCGGCGCCGGAACGGGCTATTACCTGCGCGCCGTCCTCGCGCCCGCAGCCGACGCCGTCGGCCTGGCGATGGACCTCTCCCCCGCCGCGGTCGCCCGGGCTGTGCGTTCGTCGGCCAGCATCGACGGCCTGGTCGCCGACACCTGGCGTCCGCTCCCCGTCCGCTCGCAGACGGTGGATGCCGTGCTGGACGTCTTCGCACCGCGGAACCTGCCCGAGTTCCACCGTGTCCTTCGTCCGGGCGGCCGGCTCGTGGTCGTGGTGCCCCGCGCGGACCACCTCGGGTCGCTGAGACAGGCGGGCACCATGCTCGACATCCCGACAGACAAGGCCGAGGACGTCGTCAGGGCCGCAGAGGCGCTGTACGCCCCGCTGACGCGCGAACATGTCTCATACACACTCGCGCTCGATGAGGACCTCCGCCTCGCCCTGGCGGCGATGGGGCCGTCAGCGCGTCACGCTGACGCGGCGCCCGCGCCGGCCGCAGAGACGACCGTCTCCGTCGACGTGCTCAGCTTCCAGGTGCGCTGAACCCGGCATCGAAAGTCCGAAGTGGATCTCTCGGCACCCGACGCCGAAAAGGCCGCCTCCCGAGGGAGGCGGCCTATTCGTACAGAGCGTTTGCGTTCGACTCAGCGGGCGAAGAAGCCGCGGTAGTACTCGTAGACCCAGCCGACGATGCTTACCAGAGCGAAGGCCACACCGATGAAGCAGATCCAGAAGCCGACCGCGAGGCCGAGCATGACGAGCGCGGCCGCCGCGCCGAGCGAGATGGGCCACCAGCTCCACGGGGAGAAGTGACCGAGCTCCGGATCGCCGTCGTCGATGTTCGCATCGAGCTTGTCCTCGGGCAGCTCGCCGCCCTGCGAGGCGTGCGAGCGCCCCACGTAGAAAGCGATGAACGCGGCGAGGATGGCGCTCAGCGTGAGGGCCACGGTGCCGACCCACTCGACCTTCATGTGCATCGGGTCGAGGAGGCTCCACAGCGTGTAGACGATCGCCGAGAGGAGGAAGAAGGCCGCCAGGATCCAGAAGAGGATTGCGTTAGCTCTCATGGGTTCACTTCACCTTGTCGCTAGCAGCGTCGTACACGGGCGCGTCCGGGGCGTCTTTGCCGCCGCCGATGCCGATCGGGATACCGGCCTCGGGGTGGTTCAGGTCGAACGCCGGCGACTCCGAGCGGATGCGCGGGATGGACGTGAAGTTGTGCCGCGGCGGCGGGCAGGAGGTCGCCCACTCGAGCGAGCGTCCGTAGCCCCACGGGTCGTTGACCGTGACCTTCGGAGCGTTGCGCGCCGTGAGGTACACGTTGACGAAGAACGGGATCATCGAGACCGCCAGGATGCCTGCACCGATCGACGAGACCTGGTTCATCCACGTGAAGCCGTCGGACGGCAGATAGGTCGCGTACCGTCGGGGCATGCCCACGACGCCAAGCCAGTGCTGGATGAGGAACGTCGTGTGGAACCCGATGAACAGCAGCCAGAAGTGCCACTTGCCCAGCCGGTCGTTGAGCATCTTGCCCGTCCACTTGGGCCACCAGAAGTAGAACCCGGCGAACATCGCGAACACGACGGTGCCGAACACCACGTAGTGGAAGTGCGCCACGACGAAGTACGTGTCGGACACGTGGAAGTCGAGCGGCGGCGACGCCAGGATGACACCGGTCAGACCACCGAAAGTGAACGTGATGAGGAAGCCGATCGACCACAGCATGGGCGACTCGAACGTGAGCGACCCGCGCCACATTGTGCCGATCCAGTTGAAGATCTTCACGCCGGTCGGAACGGCGATGAGCATCGTCATCAGCGAGAACCAGGGCAGCAGGACCGAGCCGGTCACGTACATGTGGTGGGCCCACACCGTGACGGAGAGGGCGGCGATCGAGATCGTCGCGTAGATCAGCGTCTTGTACCCGAAGATCGGCTTGCGGCTGAACACCGGGAAGATCTCCGACACGATGCCGAAGAACGGCAGCGCGATGATGTAGACCTCCGGATGCCCGAAGAACCAGAACA
The DNA here is from genome assembly GCF_055720965.1 of Leifsonia sp. PARNA 1/14. NCBI lineage: Bacteria > Bacillati > Actinomycetota > Actinomycetes > Micrococcales > Microbacteriaceae > Leifsonia > Leifsonia sp. PARNA 1/14. The sequence continues at coordinate 753,437 of NZ_JBVQSP010000001.1, read as the reverse complement.
GATGCTGCCAGAGCAGCGCCCCGCCGTTGGCGGCGTCGTAGATGTGCGCGTCGAACACGCGGTCGGCGGCGAGGGCGAAGAGCGCAGCGGCCAGGACCGGGAAGGCCATGAGCACGAGGATCGACGTGACCAGGATGTTCCAGGTGAAGATCGGCATGCGGAACATGGTCATGCCCGGGGCGCGCATCGTGATGATGGTGGTGATGAAGTTCACCGCACCGAGGATCGTTCCGAAGCCCGACAGGCCGAGGCCGACCACCCAGAGATTGCCGCCGATGCCTGGTGAGAACGTCGTACTCGACAACGGCGCATAGGCGAACCACCCGAAGGAGGCCGCACCCTGCGGGGTGAGGAAGCCGGCGACCGCGATCAGCGAACCGAACGAGTAGAACCAGTACGCGAGAGCGTTCAGACGCGGGAACGCCACGTCGGGAGCGCCGATCTGGAGCGGCATGAGCACGTTGGCGAACCCGGCGAACAGCGGTGTCGCGAACATCAGCAGCATGATCGTGCCGTGCATCGTGAACAGCTGGTTGTACTGCTCCTTGGTCTGGACGACCTCCAGGCCCGGCTCGAACAGCTGGGCACGGATGATCAGCGCCATCACGCCGCCGATCAAGAAGTAGATGAACGACGAGATGAGGTACATGTACCCGATCGTCTTGTGGTCCGTCGACGTGATGTAGTTCACGAGGATGTTGCCCTTGCGCTCCACGCCGTTCGCGGTGAGGAGAGTGGGCTTCGGAGCTGCAGGAGCGGTGGTCGCTCCCGGCGCCGGTGCTGTCGTCGTCATGCGTCTGTCCTACTCGTTGCCGGAATCACTCGTTGCCCGTGGGGGCGCCCGTGCCGGGCAGGTTGTTGTTGCGGTCGAACTCCGACCCCAGCTGCCCCTCGAAGCCCTTGTCGCGGAGGGACTGGATGTGAGCGTCGTACTCGCTCTGCGAGACGATCTTCACGTTGAAGAGCATCGCCGAGTGGTACTCGCCGCACAGCTCGGCGCACTTGCCGACGAACGTTCCCGTGCGGCCGGTCGTCGAGAAGTACATGTAGTTGGTCTTGCCCGGGATGACGTCCTTCTTGTAGAGGAAGGCGGGCACCCAGAACGAGTGGATCACGTCGCGCGAGTCGAGCTGGATCGTGACCTTCTTGTTCTCGGGGAGGTAGAGCGTGGGGATCTGGCTCTCCTGCACCGTGCCGGGGGCGGCGTTCGAATCGTCGGGCTGAGCCTGGATTCCCGGGTCGTACACGTTGTCGGTGACGTAGTTGAAGTCCCACGCCCACTGCTTGGCGTAGACCTGGATCTTGAGGTCGGGGTTAGCGTACGGCTGCTCGATGGCGTTCTGGTCGCGTGCGGTGAAGGCGAAGAAGCCGAGCACCAGGATGAGCGGCACGATCGTGTAGAAGATCTCGATCGGCATGTTGTAGCGCAGCTGCACCGGGAGGCCGGTCTGCCCCCTGCGGCGTCGGTAGACGATGACCGCCCAGAGGATCAGGCCCCACACGACGATGCCCACGATGAGAAGGACGATCCAGCTCGTCACCCAGAGACCGCTGATGCGCTCCGTGTGGTTCGTGACTGGCTGCTCGCCCTCGACGAAGCCCGGCAGGAAGCCATGGAGCTGGGCCTGCGTGCAGCCCGCGAGGACGATAGCGAGTGTCGCTGCGATCGGGATGGCAGCCCATCGGAGACGGCGATTGTGACGCACCGGTGACCTTTCGAGAGACTCGGGGACAGTTCACATGCAACTGTATGTGGCGTTACCTACCCTACTCCGCTGGACACCCGGATTCGAACACAAAGGGCCGCCCACAAGGGGCGGCCCAGAGGTGTTTTCTGTGCTATGGACGGCTCAGTGGAACGAGTCTCCGCAGGCGCAGGACCCCGTCGCGTTGGGGTTGTCGATGGTGAATCCCTGCTTCTGGATGGTGTCCTCGAAGTCGATCGTGGCGCCGTCCAGGTAGGGGACGCTCATCTTGTCGACGATGACCTCGACCCCGTCGAAGTCCACCGTGGCGTCGCCGTCGAGCATGCGCTCGTCGAAGTACAGCTGGTAGATCAGACCGGAGCAGCCGCCGGGCTGCACGGCGACGCGCAGGCGCAGGTCGTCGCGTCCCTCCTGCTCGAGCAGGCTCTTCACCTTGCCTGCGGCGTTGTCGGTCAGGCCGACGCCGTGCGGCTTGGTCGCGGTCAGCGCTGTGTCGGTCATGGGGCTCCTCACACGTGTGTCGAGAGTTCGATTGCGAAATCTGCGTCGATTGTACGTCGATCGGATGCGAGATCGCTCAGTACCGTCCGATCCCGCCGGGCGGCGCTCAACTCTGCCGGCCGTCCAGCCGGGCCAGCAGCAGGGCCTCCGCGAGGATCGCCCGCTTGAACACCCCCAAGTGCAGCGACTCGTTCGGGCTGTGCGCACGGGTGTCCGGATCCTCGACCCCGGTCACCAGGATCTGAGCTTCGGGGAACTCGCGCACCAGGTCGGCGATGAACGGGATCGACCCTCCGACGCCGGTCTCGACGGCCTCCTTGCCCCAGGCGTCGGCCATCGCCTGCTTGGCCTCCGTCGCGGCCCAGCCGGCCGTGTCGACGAGGAACGCGTCGCCGGTGTCGACGTCGCTGATGTCGATGTGGGCGCCGAAGGGCGCGTGCTCGCGCAGGTGGCGCTCGAGCGCCGCGTAGGCCTCCGAAGCGGGCTGCCCCGGCGCCACGCGGGCGCTCAGACGCACCGCCACGCTCGGCAGGAGCGTGTTGGAGGCGTCGACCACGCTGGGCGCGTCGATGCCGGTGATCGTCACCGTCGGCTGCGACCACATCCGCGACAGGATCGGCCCGGTGCCGATCGGGGTGACGCCTGGCAGCAGTGCGGCCTCCTCGTGGAACTGCTCCTCGCTGACCGCCGGCGGCTCCGCCGCGTCGTCGCGCGAGCGCATCCCCTCGACGGCGACCGAGCCGTTCTCGTCGTGCAGCGTCGCCAGCAGGGCGACGAGGGCGAGCATGGCGTCGGGCGCCGCTCCCCCGTACATCCCGGAGTGCGATGCGTGCTCCAGCGTGGACACGGTGAGCTTAAAGGTCACATTGCCGCGCAGCGAGACGGTGAGGGCGGGCGTGTCGACGTCGACGTTGTCCGAGTCGGCCACGACGATGACGTCGGCCGCCAGCGCCGCCTTGTTCTGCTCCAGGAAGTTCGCGAACGAGCGCGAGCCGAACTCCTCCTCGCCCTCGATGAAGACGGCGAGGCCGAGGTCGAAGTCGGGGCCGAGCGCCTCGACCAGCGCCTGCACGCTCGCCACGTGCGACATCACGCCGGCCTTGTCGTCGGCGGCTCCGCGGCCGTAGAGGCGATCGCCGCGCACCGTCGGCTCGAACGGAGGGGTGTCCCAGTTCGCGGCGTCGCCCTGCGGCTGCACGTCGTGGTGGGCGTAGAGCAGCACGGTCGGGCGGCCGTTCTTCGCGGCACGGGTCGCGAGCACGGCGGGCTGCCCCAGGCTCTCGCCGGAGATCGGCGCCTGCTTCACCTCCACGCTGTCGAACGCGCCGGTCTCGCGCAGGAGCCCGGCGACCGCGTCGGCGCTCGCGCGCACGTTCGCGGGGTCGTAGGCGGCCCACGAGACCGACGGGATGCGCACCAGGCGGGAGAGTTCGGCGATCGTGGCAGGGAGGCCCGCCTCGACGGCGGTCCGGACGCGCGCTTCCGCCGCGTCGCTCTCGCCACCTGCGATTCGGCCGGAAGGAGTCTGCTGGGAGTCTGTCATGCGGGTAATCTTAAACGGACCCCTGAAACGAAGGCGCAAGCGTTGGCGAAACGACAGAACCCGGCGGCCGAGGCGGAGACGCCCGCCGTCGAGACCCCCGAAGAGACCGCAGCCCGGCTCACGCAGGGCAAGGGCGCCCCCACGCCCTCCCGCCGTGAGCAGGAGGCCGCCCGCAAGCGGCCCCTGGTGCCCACGGACCGCAAAGAGGCGGCTCGCACGGCGCGCACCAAGCAGGCCGAGGCCCGCGAGAAGGCCCGCGTCGGCATGGCGGCGGGCGACGAGCGCTACCTCACCGCCCGCGACCGCGGACCGCAGCGGCGCTACGTGCGCGACTATGTGGACGCGCGCTTCAGCATCGGCGAGTTCCTCATCCCCGTCATGCTGCTGGTCATCGTGCTCAGCTTCCTGCCGTGGCAGTTCATGCAGCTCTGGGGCCTGGTCGCACTGTGGGCGTTCTTCCTGATCGCCGTCATCGACTGCATCGTCCTCGGCTTCGTGGTCACCAGGAAAGTCGGCGACAAGTTCGGCAAGACCAAGGTCGAGCGCGGCCTCAAGTGGTACGCCGCCATGCGTGCGCTGCAGCTGCGCGTCATGCGTCTGCCGAAGCCGCAGGTCAAGCGCGGCCACTACCCCAGCTGACGTGACGATCGTCGCAGCGGCGGACGGCTCCGCCCTCGGTAACCCCGGCCCGGCCGGCTGGGCCTGGTACGTCGACGACGACCACTGGTCGGCGGGCGGCTGGCCGCACGGCACCAACAACATGGGCGAGCTCATGGCTGTCATCGACCTCCTCGAGTCGACCGCCCACGTCGACGACGACCTGCGCATCCTGTGCGACAGCCAGTACGTGATCAACTCGGTCACCAAGTGGATGCCGGGCTGGAAGCGCAAGGGCTGGCGTAAATCCGACGGCTCCCCCGTCCTCAACCGCGAGCTCCTCGAACGCCTGGATCGCGCGCTGCACGGTCGCAGTTACACGTTCGAGTGGGTCAAGGGCCATGCCGGACACGACCTCAACGAGGCCGCGGATCTGCGCGCCCGCGCTGTCGCCACGGCGTACCGCGACGACGACGTGATCCCGATCGGCCCGGGATGGCCGGGCGCGGCCGTCCACGAGCCGGAGCCCGCCCTCGCGCGACCCGCTCAGGCGCAGGTCGCGGCCCCGGCGGTGACGAGCGTCGAGTTCGACCTGTTCGACGACCTCCTGACGTCCGACGACGCGAGTGCGGCGGAGACCGACGAGGAGGCCGTGGCACGCCTCGAGCGCGAGCTCATCGAGCCGGCCGTCCGCGCCGACTCGTCCCGTGTCGCGGCGCTGCTGCACCCCGAGTTCGAGGAGATCGGCCGGTCGGGCACCCTCTGGGGGCGCGACGCGATCCTGGAGGCTCTGGAGGCTGAGGACGCGCCCGCCGCGGAGATCGACGTGCTCGGCACCGAGCGTCTCGGCTCCGACGTCATCCTGCTCACGGCGCGCACGGTCGACGCGCGCGGGGCCAGCCTGCGCAGCTCGCTGTGGCTCCGGAGCGGTGGGCGGTGGCGCCTACGCTTCCACCAGGGCACGCCGGAGGCGTAGCAGCCCGCGGTTGATCTGCCGCGCCCAGAGCGGCCCGCGGTAGAGGAACGCCGTGTAGCCCTGCACGAGCGTCGCGCCCGCGTCGAGCCGGCGCTGCACGTCGTCTGCCGTCTCGACGCCGCCGACCGAGATGACGCACAGGTCGGCGGGGACGTGGGCCCGGATCAGCCTGAGCACCTCGAGCGACCGGGCTGCCAGCGGTGCGCCGGAGAGCCCTCCGGCGCCGGCGGCCTCCACCACGGCGGCATCGGTCGACAAGCCGTCGCGCGAGATCGTCGTGTTCGTGGCGATGATGCCGGCGAGTCCGAGCTCGACGGCGAGGCCCGCGATCTTCTCGACTTGCTCGTCCGTCAGGTCGGGGGCGATCTTCACCAGCAGCGGAACCGAGCCGGCGACCTGTTTCACTGCGGTCAGCAGCGGCGCCAGCAGCTCGAGCTCCTGGAGGCCGCGCAGACCGGGCGTGTTCGGCGAGCTGACGTTCACGACCAGGTAGTCGGCGACCGGGGCGAGCGCGCGTGCGCTGGTCAGGTAGTCCTGCGTGGCGTCCTCGACGGCGACGACGCGGCTCTTGCCGATGTTCACGCCGAGCACCGGCCGCTGCCGCGCGCGGCCTACCTTGAGGAGGCGGTCGGCGGCGGCACCGGCGCCGTGGTTGTTGAATCCCATCCGGTTGATCACCGCGCGGTCCGGGATCAGCCGGAAGAGCCGCGGCCGGTCGTTGCCCGGCTGTGCGAGGGCGGTGATCGTGCCGACCTCCACATGCCCGAACCCGAGATCGCCGAGCCCGATCACGGCCTCGCCGTCTTTGTCGAACCCGGCAGCGAGGCCGAACGGCGACGCGAAACGCAGCCCGAGCGTCTCGACGGCGAGCGACGGATCGGCTGCGGTGAATCTGCGGGCCAGGGCGCCCAGTCCCACGGCTGGAAGGGCGCGGATCACCAGGAAGGCGAGGTGGTGCGCGCGCTCGGGATCGAGCTTCGACAGGACGAGGGAGAAGAGTGTGCGATACATGCCGGTAGAAGAATACCCTGCGGCGCGCACCGAGCCGCGAGGCTTACGTCACGCCTCGACGTCGACCGGCTCGCCGTGGTGCGCGACGCGCAACTGCTGGATGGCCGCTTCGAAGTCCTCCAGCGAGTCGAACGCCTGGTAGACGCTCGCGAACCGCAGGTAGGCGACCTCGTCGAGCTCCCGGAGCTCGGGGAGGATGGCGAGGCCGATGTCGTTGGCCTCGATCTGGGAGGCACCGGTCGAGCGGATGGTCTCCTCCACCTTCTGGGCGAGCACCGCCAGGTCGGAGTCGGTCACCGGCCGGCCCTGGCAGGCCTTGCGGACGCCGAGCACGATCTTCTCGCGGCTGAACGGCTCGACGACGCCGCTGCGTTTGATGACGCTGAGGCTAGCGGTCTCGGTGGTCGAGAAGCGTCGGCCGCACTCGGGGCACTGTCGGCGCCGCCGGATCGAGAGCCCGTCGTCGCTCGTCCGGGAGTCGATGACGCGGGAGTCCGGGTGGCGGCAGAAGGGGCAGTACATGGAGGAAATCCTACCGCGCGGTGGAGCGTGGGCGGCCCGGAGCGACGCCGCGACCCCAGCGTCGAGGGATCCCGCGACCGGGGCCCCTCACCTGAAGCGGATCGTCACCGCTTCGCCGTGAGCCGGGAGGTCCTCCGCCGTGGAGAGCGCAACGATGCGGTCGGCGACCGTGCGCAGGGCATCACGGTCGTACCGGACCACCTGCTGCGGCCGCAGGAACGAGTACGCCCCGAGGCCGGGCGAGAACCGGGCCTGGCCGCCGGTCGGGAGCACGTGGTTGGAGCCGGCGAGATAGTCGCCGAGGCTGACCGGCGCGGCCGGGCCGACGAAGATCGCGCCGGCGTTCTGGATGAGCCCGAGCAGCGCATCCGGGTCGGCCGTCTGCAGCTCGAGGTGCTCCGGCCCGTAGGCGTTGCTGAACGCGGCCGCCGCGACCAGGTCGTCGACCAGCACGATCGCCGACTGCTGGCCGCCGAGCGCCGTTCGCACGCGCTCAGCGTGCTTGGTCGCCCCGGCGAGCGCGTCGAGTTCGGCGGACACGCGATCGGCGAAGGCGGGGCTGTCGGTGACGAGCAGGGAGGCCGCGGCCTCGTCGTGCTCGGCCTGGCTGATCAGGTCTGCTGCGACGTAGCGCGGGTCGGCGGAGTCGTCGGCGATGACCAGGATCTCGGTCGTCCCGGCCTCCGAGTCGATGCCGGTCTGACCGCGGACGACGCGCTTGGCCGCAGCGACGTAGATGTTGCCGGGGCCGGTGATGACCTGCACAGGGTCGAGGCCGATGTCTTCGACGCCGTAGGCGAGCGCGCCGATCGCTCCGGCGCCTCCCATCGCGTAGACCTCGTCGATGCCCAGCAGTCCCGCGGCGCCGAGGATGACCGGGTGCACCGAACCGCCGAACTGGCGCTGAGGCGGGCTCGCGAGGGCGACGGACGAGACGCCGGCGACCTGGGCCGGAACAGCGTTCATGACGACGCTCGACGGGTAGACCGCCTTGCCGCCGGGGACGTAGAGACCGGCGCGCTCGACAGGCTGCCACCGCTGCACGATGGTCGCGCCGGGGCCGATGCGGGTCTCCGCTGCCGGCGGCACCTGCGCGCCGGTCGCCTCGCGCACGCGCACGATCGCCTCCTCCAGGGCCTCCCGAACCTCCGGCGCGAGGGCGTCCACCGCGGCGGCGATGTCGGAGGCCGGTACGCGGATCGACGCAGGAGCCCCGCCGTCGAACCGCTCGGCCTGCTCGGCGAGGGCCGCCGCCCCCCTGGCCCGGACGTCATGGATCAGCTCGCCGGCGACCTCCATCGCGACCTGGACGTCGACGACGGGACGGGGGACGAGCCGCTCGAAGGCGGCGCGGGTAGGCTGGACTCCGCGGAGATCGATGGTGTTCATCATGGCCCTCACAGCCTATCCGCTCCCGACTTTCCCCCCTCGGGAATCCCCCGCGCCGAACGGTACTTCTTAATCTGTATGAACGATGCGACGACCGACCGCACTCCCGACCTCTCCGCGTTCCGTCAGGCATTCCGCCGGCACGCCGCGGGAGTGGCCATCGTGACCGCTCAGACGTCGGACGGAACCCCGGTCGGTTTCACCGCCACGTCGCTCGCCTCGCTCGCCGCCGTCCCTCCGCTGGCGACCTTCAACATGGCGCTCTCGGCGTCGAGCTGGCCCGCGATCCTGGAGACCGAGCGCGTCGTCATCCACATGCTCGGCGTCCGCAACAAAGGCGTCGCCGAGATCCTCTCGGATGACAACTCGCGACGCTTCCTCGGCGACCACTGGCATCGCGGACCGCACGGCCTGCCCGTCATCAACGGTGTGACGTCGTGGATGGTCGGCCGCATCGTCGAACGGTTCCCGGTGCACAACAGCGCGGTGGTCGTCGTGCAGATCGAAGGCGGAGAGCTCGGCGAGCCCGACGAGCCGCTGCTGTACCACGAGCGCCGCTACCACCGGCCCAGCGAGCTGGACTGACCGGGCTTACACCAGGCAGTTCGGGCCGAGCAGGCCCTTGAGCTCGCCGTAGAGGTCGGGCGACACCTTCACCGGCTTGGGCACCTCGAAGACGCGCGCGACCTGGCCCTTCACGAGCCGCAGCCGCACTTCGCTGTCGCCCGGATGGCGCGACAGCACCTCGGCCAACGACGAGACCGTGTCGGTGGTCGCCCGCTGGTCCGGCATCGTGATCATGAGCGTCCCGACGTCGTCGGCCTGGCCCAGGTCGGGTGTCATCAGGCTGAAGGCGTGGAGGTTCATGCCGTCGTCGCGCATGCTCACCCGGCCGCGGACCACCACGATGGCGTCGCCCTGCAGCATCGGTGAGAACTCCTGGTACGCCTTGCCCATGAACATGACGGTCATCTCGCCGCCGAAGTCCTCGACCTGGATCATGCCGTACTGGTTGCCGGAGGCTTTGGCCACGCGATGCTGCACGCTCGTGACGAGACCCGCGATGACGACGGTGTCGCCGTCCTGCACGGAGTCGGAGGCGAGCAGCTCGGCGATGGAGGTGCTGGCGAGCTTCGCGAGCTGCAGCTCCAGCCCGGCCAGCGGGTGGTCGGAGACGTAGAGCCCGAGCATCTCGCGCTCGAACGCGAGCTTGTCGCGCTTCACCCACTCCGGTCGCTCCGGGATGTGGTGCTGCGACTGACTCGGCTCGTCGTCGCCCCACAGGCTGTCGAAGTCGAACCCGACGTCGCCGTTCGCCTCGCTGCGCTTGATCTTGACCGCGGACTCCACCGCGTCCTCGTGGACCTCCACGAGGGCGCGCCGGGTGTGACCGAGCGAGTCGAACGCCCCTGCCTTGATCAGCGACTCGACCGTGCGCTTGTTCGCGGCGTGGATCGGCACCTTGCCGAGGAAGTCGTGGAACGACTCGAAGCGGCCCTTGCCCTCGCGGGCCTCCCGGACGCCCTCGACGACATTCGCGCCGACGTTGCGCACGGCGCCCATGCCGAAGCGGATGTCCTCGCCGACGGCCGCGAAGTAGAGGTTCGACTCGTTGACGTCGGGCGGAAGCACCTTGATGCCCATCCGCCGGCACTCGTTGAGGTAGAGGGCCATCTTGTCCTTGGAGTCGCCGACGCTGGTGAGCAGCGCGGCCATGTACTCAGCGGGGAAGTGCGCCTTGAGGTAGGCCGTCCAGTACGAGATGACGCCGTAGGCGGCGGAGTGCGCTTTGTTGAACGCGTAGTCGGAGAACGGCAGGAGGATCTCCCACAGCTTGCCGACGGCCGCCATCGAATAACCGCGGTCGACCATTCCCTGCGAAAAGCCCTCGAACTGCTTGTCGAGCTCGGACTTCTTCTTCTTGCCCATCGCACGACGCAGGATGTCGGCCTGTCCGAGCGAGAAGCCGGCGACCTTCTGCGCGATCGCCATGACCTGCTCCTGATAGATGATCAGGCCGTAGCTGGTCGAGAGAATGTCCTCCAGGGGCTCGGCGAGCTCCGGGTGGATCGGCGTGATGTCTTGCAGGCCGTTCTTGCGCAGCGCGTAGTTGGTGTGCGAGTTCGCGCCCATCGGACCCGGGCGGTACAGCGCGATCAGTGCCGAGATGTCCTCGAAGTTGTCGGGTTTCATCAAGCGCAGTAGCGAGCGCATCGGGCCGCCGTCGAGCTGGAACACGCCGAGCGTGTCACCGCGGGACAGCAGCTCGTAGGCGGGCCGGTCGTCGAGCTCGAGGTCCTCCAGGACGAGGTTCACGCCGCGGTTGTCGCGGATGTTGTCGAGCGCGTCGTTGATGATCGTCAGGTTGCGCAGACCTAGGAAGTCCATCTTGATCAGTCCGAGCGACTCGCAGGCCGGATAGTCGAACTGCGTGACGATCTGGCCGTCCTGCTCGCGCTTCATGATCGGGATGACGTCGATGAGCGGATCCGACGACATGATGACGCCGGCCGCGTGCACGCCCCACTGGCGCTTGAGGTTCTCGAGGCCGAGGGCCGTGTCGAAGACCGTCTTGGCCTCCGGATCCGTCTCGACGACGGAGCGGATGTCGACGGCCTCCTTGTAGCGCGGGTGCTCTTTGTCGAAGATCCCGGTCAGCGGGATGTCCTTGCCCATGACGGGCGGCGGCATCGCCTTGGTGAGCTTCTCGCCCATCGAGAACGGGAAGCCGAGGACCCGCCCGGAGTCTTTCAGCGCCTGCTTGGCCTTGATGGTGCCGTAGGTGACGATCTGCGCCACGCGCTCCGACCCGTACTTCTCGGTCACGTACTTGATGACCTCGCCACGGCGGCGGTCGTCGAAGTCGACGTCGAAGTCGGGCATGGAGACGCGGTCGGGGTTGAGGAAGCGCTCGAAGATGAGGCCGTGCTGCAGCGGGTCGAGGTCGGTGATGCGCATGGCGTACGCGGCCATCGACCCTGCACCGGAACCACGGCCCGGCCCCACTCGGATGCCGTTGCGCTTGGACCAGTTGATGAAGTCGGCGACGACGAGGAAGTAGCCGGGGAAGCCCATCTGCGAGATGACGCCGATCTCGTAGTCGGCCTGCTTGCGCACCTCGGGCGTGATGCCGTTCGGATAGCGCTGCTCGAGCCCCTTCTCGACCTCTTTGACGAACCAGCTCTGCTCGTTCTCGCCCTCGGGCACCGGGAAGCGAGGCATGTAGTTGGCCGCGGTGTCGAACTTCACGTCGACGCGCTCGGCGATCGCCAGCGTGTTGTCGCACGCGTCGGGGTGGTCGCGGAAGAGCTGCCGCATCTCCTCGGGCGTCTTGAGGTAGAACTCGTCAGCGTCGAATTTGAACCGGTTGGGGTCATCGAGCGTCGATCCGGACTGCACGCACAGCAGGGCGGCATGGCTCTTGGCGTCGGCCGCGTGCGTGTAGTGGAGGTCGTTGGTGGCGACGAGCGGGATGCCGAGCTCCTTCGCGAGCCGGATCAGGTCGCTCATGATCCGGCGCTCGATGCCGAGCCCGTGATCCATGATCTCGGCGAAGAAGTTCTCTCTGCCGAAAATGTCCCGGAACTCGGCCGCGGCCTTCTTGGCCTCGTCGTACTGGCCGAGCCGCAGTCGGGTCTGCACCTCGCCCGACGGACAGCCGGTGGTCGCGATGATGCCCTTCGAGTACTTGCTGAGCAGCTCGCGGTCCATGCGCGGCTTGAAGTAGTAACCCTCCATCGAGGCGTAGGACGACAGCCGGAACAGGTTGTGCATGCCCTCGGTCGTCGCCGCCAGCATCGTCATGTGGGTGTACGCGCCGGAGCCGGAGACGTCGTCGCCCCCGCCGTCTCCCCAGCGCACACGGGTCTTGTCGGTGCGGTGGGTGCGTGGCGTCAGGTACGCCTCGGTGCCGATGATCGGCTTGATGCCCGCGTCCGTCGCCGTGCGCCAGAAGTCGAAGGCACCGAACATGTTGCCGTGGTCGGTGATGGCCACGGCCGGCATACCCTGCTCGACGGCGGCCTCGATGAGCGGTTTGACGCGCGCGGCCCCATCGAGCATGGAGTACTCGCTGTGGACGTGGAGATGGACGAACGAATCAGTCGAAGGCACTGGTGCTCCGGGTCGAGGTGAGGGCTTAAGACTACGTCGGACCTACGACGCGCGGAGCACGTCGAGAGCGTGTTGCAGATCCTCGGGGTAGGTCGTCGTGAACGTGACCCACTCCCCCGTCGCGGGGTGCGCGAACGCGAGCTGAACGGCGTGCAGCCACTGCCGCGTGAGCCCGAGCCGCGCCGACAGCGCGGGGTCGGCGCCGTACATGGCGTCGCCGGCGCACGGGTGCCGCTGCGCCGCCATGTGAACGCGGATCTGGTGCGTGCGACCGGTCTCCAGGTGGATCTCGAGGAGGCTCGCCGACGGGAACGCCTCGATCGTCTCGTAGTGAGTGACGGAGGGCTTGCCGCCCGCGACGACGGCGAACTTCCAGTCCGACCGCGGGTGGCGCCCGATCGGCGCGTCGATCGTGCCGGTGAGCGGGTCGGGGTGGCCCTGGACAACGGCATGGTAGATCTTCTCGACCGTGCGGTCGTGGAAGGCCCGCTTGAGGACTGTGTAGGCGTGCTCCGACTTGGCCACGACCATGAGCCCGCTGGTGCCGGCGTCGAGGCGATGCACGATGCCGGCGCGTTCGGCGGCCCCGGAGGTCGAGATGCGGAAGCCGGCGGCGGCCAGCGCGCCCAGCACGGTCGGGCCCTCCCAGCCGACGGAGGGATGGGCCGCAACGCCGACGGGCTTGTCGATCACGACGATGTCGTCGTCGTCGTGCACGATCGTCAGCTCGGGGACGGCGATCGGCACGATGCGGGCCTCCTGACGTGGCTGCCAGCTCACCTCGAGCCAGGAGCCGGCCATCAGGCGATCGGACTTGTCAGCCTGGCGGCCGTCGACGCTGACGTCGCCGGCCTCCGCGATCTCGGCGGCGAAGCTGCGCGAGAAGCCCAGGAGCTTGGCGAGGCCGGCGTCGACGCGCGACCCGTCGAGGCCGTCGGGGATGGGGAAACTACGCGACTCCATCAGGACTGCGGGGCGCCGGGCTTGTCGACGTGGGAGGGCAGGTCGTCGTCCGCGATCTCTTCGTCCTCGATCTCGTCGTCCCCGATCTCGTCGTCCTCCTCGCTCGGACGCCGGCCGTCCAGGCCGATTCCGCGCAGCGTGAGGATGAGGAACAGCGCCATGCTCGAGACGATGGCGACATCGGCGAGGTTGAAGATCGCCGGCAACAGCGGAATCTGCAGGAAGTCGACGACGTGGCCGACTCCGAAGCCCGGCTCGCGGAACAGCCGGTCTGTCAGGTTGCCGAGCAGTCCGCCCAGGAGAAGCCCGAACAAGATCGCCCACGCGGTCGAGCGGATGCGCGGCGCATACCAGATGACGAAGCCGAGCACGCCGACACCGACGATGGAGAAGATCCAGGTGGAACCACTGCCGATCGAGAAGGCGGCGCCCGGGTTCTTGACGAAGTGGAACTGGAGGAGCTGTCCGAGGACCTGGACCTGCTGGCCCTCGTAGAGGTTCGACACAACGAGGACCTTGGCGATCTGGTCGACGAGGTACACGCAGAGCGCGACCACGGCGAGGATCGCCAAGGCCCTGATGCTGACCTTGGTCCTCGAAGGACTAGCCTCCAAAGCCGGGGAAGACCGGGGGCTGTGCGCCCTGGTCCTGGCTGTTGGCGTCGCCCGAGCCGGCGGGGACCGGAGTCGGCACGTTGCCGGTGCCCTGGGCCGGACGGCCCTGGCCGAAGCCGGACGGCGCGGCGGCGGGCTGGCTGTCGAGGTCGCGCAGCTGACCCTCGATGTAGCCCTTCAGACCCTGACGGTAGTCGCGCTCGAAGGTGCGGAGCTCGTCGATGCGGCGCTCCAGGCCGGTGCGCTCCTGGTCGAGCGCGCTGATCTGCGCGCGCTGCTTGGACTCGGCCTCGGCGACGATGCGGGCGGCGGTGGCGTGGCCCTCCGCGATGAGCGCGTCGCGCTTCTCGACGCCCTCGCGCACGTGCTCCTCGTGGAGGCGGCGCGCGAGCTGGAGCAGGTTGTTGGTCGCGTTGGGGTCGTTCGCGTCGGTCGCACCACCGGCGGCGAAGCCGGCAGCGGCACCGGCGGCTCCCGCGGCGGCGGCGGGCGCGGCGGAGGCCTGCTGACGAGCGGCCTCGGTCTCGCGCTGCGCGGCGGCGAGGCGCTGCTTGAGGTCGTTGTTCTCCTGCTGGAGGCGCTGAACCTCGCCGTTGTCGGCGGCCGGTGCGGCCGCGACGGGGGCGGCCGGGGCGGCGCCGCCGCTGCGCTGCAGCTCGGCGATGCGCGAGTCGGCCGCGACGAGGCGCTGCTTGAGCTCGTCGCTCTCCTGGGTCAGGCGACGCAGTTCGACGACGACCTCGTCGAGGAAGTCGTCGACCTCGTCCTGGTCGTAGCCCTCACGGAACTTCGTCGGTTGGAACCGCTTGTTGACTACATCTTCCGGAGTCAGCGCCATGGCAAGCCACCTTCGATCATGAAAAAGACGAACATTGAGTGCGTTCAGCCAACGCTAGCAAAGTGCACTGCGAGAGCGCACTCCGCCGCACCCGTGGTGCGTCGGCCTCGACCACATTACAACGGGTGCGCGCCGCTGCCCGACACCGACGCTCGGCCGAGGCGTCGGGAGGAATTGCGCTCAGGTGAAACTCAGGGTCACGTACAGCCCGATGATGACGACGAGCATGGTGAGGCTCCAGCCGAAGTCGATCGCGACGGGCCCCATCGACAGCGGCGGGATGATCCGCCGGAAGAAGCGGATCGGCGGGTCGGTCACCACATACGTGGACTCCGCGAGGACGAGCCCGAAGCCGCGTGGGCGCCACTGCCGCGCGAAGGTCCGCACCAGATCGAGCACGAAGCGCGCCCAGAGCACGAAGAAGTAGATCAGGAGGACGTAGTAGAGGACGTTCGCGATGATCGAGACGACAAGCACGCTTCCAGTATGAACGACCGAGAATGCACGAAAGCGCACCGCCCGGCCGGACGGTGCGCTTTCGTACGGAGGCGGTCAGGCCTGCGCGAAGAAGGAGGCGTCGACGTCTGCGTCCTGGCCGCCGTGCTCTCCGGAGACCACCACGTGCGACGGGGAGAGCAGAAACACCTTGGGTGTCACCCGCTCGATCTTGCCGTAGAGGCCCTGCGACAGGCCGCTCGCGAAGTCGATGAGGCGGCGCGCGTCGCTCTCGCTCATCTGCGAGAGGTTGATGATCACCGGGATGCCTTCGCGGAAGGACTCGGCGATCGCCTGCGCGTCGCGGTACTGGCGGGGGTGGACTGTGAGGATCTCGTTCATTTCCTGTACCGAAACATTCCGTGCGGTGGACGATTTGCGCAGCGGGGTTACCGGAGCGCGACCGGCCACGGGGGCGACCGGAGCGGGGTGCGGGACGGGCTGGACCGGGGCAGGCGCGGGAGCCTCGCGGCGCGGCTGGTGCTGCACCTGCTCCTGGGGCTGCTCGTCGAATTCCAGCTCCTCGTCGGCGAGGCCCAGGTAGACCATCGTCTTCTTCAGCGGGTTGGCCATGCGCTTCCTCCGTGTAGACCGGTGCGCCGACGCCTCGCACGCACTGTATGAACCTTCTCCCTTTCGAGATTAACGAAGGGTCGGCCGATTCCCGGTAATGGCCGTGCCGATCCGAAGGTGTGTCGCGCCGGCCGCGATGGCCTCGCGGTAGTCCTGCGACATCCCCGCCGAGATGGCGACGGCGTCGGGGGCGAGCGCGCGGACGCGTTCGCTCGCCAGGCGCACCCGCTCGAAAGCGCGGGACGGCTCCTCGTCGAGCGGCGCGACGGCCATGACCCCGAGGAGACGCAGCCCCTGCGTCTCGAGCACGCGCTCGACCAGTCCTTCGAGGTCGCGGTCGGCGACGCCTCCACGGCCGGGATCATCGGTGAGGTTGAGCTGCACGAACGCGTCGATCACGTCCTCGTCGGAGGCCAGGGCGTCGACGACGGACGAGCGGTCGATCGAGTGGATCACCTTCGCGTAGCGCCGGACCTGGCGGGCCTTCTTGCTTTGGAGCTGCCCGACGAAGTGCCAGTGGAGGCCGAGCTCGGCGAGCTCGGCCGCTTTCTCCTGCGCTTCCTGATGGCGGTTCTCCCCCACGTCCTCCACACCGAGCGCCGCGAGCTCGCGCACGAGCGAGGCCGGGTGGAACTTCGTGACGACGATGGTCGTCAGCTCCTCCGGCGCGCGCCCGGCGGCCCTGGCGGCATCGGCGATGCCGCCCCGGACAGCGGCCAGCCGCTCGGCGAGCGCGTTACTTGAGGAAGTCGGGGATGTCGAGGTCGTCATTCTCGTCGTCGAACGCCGGGTCCTTCTGGGCCGTCTCGGTGACCGGGGTCTCGCCGGTCGCGTGCCATTCCGTCACGGGCGCCTGGACCTCGCCGGCCTCCACAGTCGCGGAGGAGGCCGCTGCGGCCTCCTCGGATCCCGTCTCGACGAAGGTCGAGCGGCGCGTGTCTGCCGCGGCCTGCACCGACTTCGGCTCGCCGCCGTCGAAACCCGCCGCGATGACCGTGACGCGCACCTCGTCGCCGAGGGTGTCGTCGATGACCGCACCGAAGATGATGTTGGCCTCCGGGTGCACGGCCTCCTGCACCAGGCGGGCCGCGTCGTTGATCTCGAAGATGCCGAGGTTCGATCCGCCCTGGATGGAGAGCAGCACACCGTGGGCGCCGTCGATGGAGGCCTCCAGCAGCGGCGAGGCCACCGCCAGCTCGGCCGCCTTGATGGCGCGGTCCGCACCGCGCGACGAGCCGATGCCCATAAGCGCAGAGCCGGCGCCCTGCATCACGGACTTCACGTCGGCGAAGTCGAGGTTGATGAGGCCCGGGGTCGTGATGAGGTCGGTGATGCCCTGCACACCGGCGAGGAGGACCTGGTCGGCGGTGGAGAACGCCTCCAGCATGCTGATGCCGCGGTCGCTGATCTCCAGCAGCCGGTCGTTCGGGACGACGATGAGGGTGTCGACCTCTTCTTTGAGGCGCTGCACGCCGGACTCCGCCTGCTGCTGGCGGCGCTTGCCCTCGAAGGAGAACGGCTTGGTGACCACACCGATGGTGAGGGCGCCGATCGACTTGGCGATGCGCGCGACCACGGGCGCTCCGCCCGTGCCGGTGCCGCCGCCCTCGCCCGCGGTCACGAAGACCATGTCGGCGCCCGCGAGCGCCTCCTCGATCTCCTCCGCGTGGTCCTCCGCCGCCCGGCGGCCGACCTCGGGGTCGGCTCCGGCGCCGAGGCCGCGGGTGATCTCACGGCCGACGTCGAGCTTGACGTCGGCATCGCTCATGAGCAGTGCCTGGGCGTCCGTGTTGATGGCGATGAACTCGACGCCGCGCAGGCCGAGCTCGATCATGCGGTTGACGGCGTTCACGCCGCCGCCGCCGATGCCGACGACCTTGATCACGGCGAGGTAGTTCTGGTTTGCTGTCACTTCCGGCCTCCACGGGAACCTTCAACCTCAACTCGAGGCTTAAAGTTATGCTGAGTATGCAATTCTCGATTCGACGGTAGAGGCGCAGGGCCTCCAGCCGCCGCAGTTTCCAGGCGTGTCGGCAAAGTGGGCCTCCAACCTGGTCATCCCGTCGTCACACTGTGCGGTGACGAGACGTCGTAGCGGTGCGCGTCCGGCGCACCCTTCAGGAGTGCTGCGAGGTCCGCCGACTTGAGCCCGGAGTCCTCTGCGCTCCCCCAGACGACCGTCGCACCGCTGCCGCGCAGCGTGAACGACACATCGTCCTTGGTCTTCGCCGAGATCGTGTCGACCCGCCCGAGCACTTCGGTGGGCAGCGACGCGAGCACGGCGGAGGCCGCGGCGAAC
>NZ_JBVQSP010000001.1:689795-735200 GCF_055720965.1 Leifsonia sp. PARNA 1/14 | reverse complement strand
TGGTCTTCGCCGAGATCGTGTCGACCCGCCCGAGCACTTCGGTGGGCAGCGACGCGAGCACGGCGGAGGCCGCGGCGAATCCGGAGTCCGCGTTCGCGTCGGCCGCCGCGCCGGTGGCCGCGATCAGCGGGAAGTCCGCCGGTCGGGTAGCGCTCGAGGCGATCGGGACCTTGGCTTCGTCGACCAGCACGAACGCGGACCCCTGCTGCACGACCCCGATCGGCTGACGCTCGACGATCCGCACCACCAGGGTGTCGGGCGGATGACTCTCGAGCGTGTAGCTGCGGATGAGCGGGAAACCGGCGAGGTCGCTCGAGATCTCGGCCTGATCGAGCAGGGCGAGCGGCCTGCCCACCTGGTCGTCCAACGTCTTGGCGATCGCAGCCGGGTCGAGCCGGGAGGCGCCGACGACCTCCACGTGCCGTAGAGCGAGCAGCGGTGAGAGCCCGACCAGCACGACCCCGAGCACCAGGGCGACGACCACGCCGGCCGCACCCAGCCAGAGCATCCGGCGATGGCGGGAGCGCTTGGTGAAGCGCCGCACCTCGCCGCGCTCGACGCGCTTGCGCTCGGCGCGCGCCGCCCGCAGGGCGCGCGAGATCTCGCGGTTGCTCGGGACGCGGCCGATCGCGGCGTCGGTCAAGCGTCGCGCGGCGGAGGCCGGCTCCGGAGTCTCGCGCGCTGTCTGGCGCGGCGCCGCGGGGACGTCGTGCCGCACGATCGGGATGGGCTCCGTGACCGTGCCGACCGCGGCCGGACGCTCCGGCGAGCTCTCCGGCGTGGCGGGGGCCGGAACGTCCGGCATGCCCGCGCGCGGCGAGACGGACCGGTCGAAACCCTGGGGACGCTTCACCGGCGATTACTCCCGGACGCGGCGGAGCGAGTCGAGGAGCTGCGGGACGATGCGGTAGACGTCGCCGCAGCCCAGTGTGATGACGAAGTCGCCCTCGCGGGCGATGCCGGCCGTGTGGTCGGCTGCCGCCTGCCAGTCGGCGATGAACGCGACGTGCTCGGGATGCTCGAAGCGCTCGGCGACGAGCGCACCGGTCACCCCCGGCTCCGGATCTTCTCGCGCGCCGTAGACATCCAGAACGACCGTCTCGTCGGCGTAGGTCTCGAGCGTCTCGGCGAACTCCCGGGCGAACAGCCGGGTGCGGCTGTAGAGATGAGGCTGGTGCACCGCGATGATGCGTCCGTCACCCACGACCGTCCGCGCCGCCGAGAGGGCGGCGGCGACCTCGGTCGGGTGGTGGGCGTAGTCGTCGTAGACGCTCACGCCGCCCACCGTGCCGTGCAGTTCGAAGCGACGCTCTGTCCCTCCGAACTCCGCGATCGCGGCCAGCGCAGCGGCCGGCTCGAAGCCGAGGCCGGTCAGGACGGCGAAAGCGCCGCCCGCGTTGATGGCGTTGTGACGGCCGGGGACGCGCAGACGCGCCGAGTACTCCTGGCCCTGGAAGCTCAGCGTGAACGCGACGGGCCCGTCGGTGACGATCGAGTGGATGCGGACGTCGGCGTCCTCGGCCTCGCCGAAGGTGACGACGCGCTTCTCGGGCGCGACCTCCCGCAGCCGGCGGTGCACGTGGGTCGCGCCAGCATCGTCCGACGACACGACGACCAACTCGTCGGCCTCGTTGGCGAACGTCACGAAGGCGTCCTCGAACGCCTCCAGCGAGCCGTAGTGGTCGAGGTGGTCGGGGTCGACGTTGGTGATCAGGGCGACGGCCGTGTCGTAGAGCAGGAACGAGCCGTCCGACTCGTCGGCCTCGACGACGAACAGCTCGCCGGTTCCGGTCTGCGAGCTCTTTCCGAGCGAGGCGATCACGCCGCCGTTCACGAAGCTGGGGTCTTCGCCGAGACCGAGCAGCCCCGTGATGATCATGCCGGTGGAGGTCGTCTTGCCGTGCGCGCCGGCGACGGCGACGAGCCGCTTGCGGTTGATCAGCCACGCGAGCGCCTGCGACCGGTGCAGCACCGGGAGGCCCTTCTCGAGCGCCAGCTGGTACTCCGGGTTGTCCTGCCACAGCGCACCGGTGACCACCAGCGTGTCGGCGTCGCCGACGTTCGCGGCGTCGTGGCCGATCGCGATCGTGGCGCCGAGCGCGCGCAGGGCGTCGACGTTCGCCGAATGCCGCACGTCCGACCCGGTCACAGTGTGACCGGACTCCAGGAACAGGCGCGCGATGCCGCTCATCCCCGAACCGCCGATCCCGACGAAGTGCACGGCTCCCAGGTCGTCGGGGATAGTGGCGCTGAGGTCGGGTTTGATCGTCACAGGTGCTGCTTTCGGTCCGCGAGTCGGGTTGAACAGGGTACAGGCTACGCGGCGAACCTCAGGATTGGGTCGGGGCGCTCCGGTTCACGGCGCTCCGGATGAGGGCCACCATCCGGTCCGAGCCGTCGCGCACGCCCGTGGTCGCGGCCTTGCGGGCCATCTCGTCGACGGCGGGCCGATCCGCCAGCAGCGGGAGCAGGCGCTCGTCGACCCACCACGGGAGGAACTCCGCGTCGTCGACCAGGATGCCGCCTCCCGCCTCTACCACGCCCGCCGCGTTGAAGCGCTGCTCGCCGTTGCCGATCGGGAACGGCACGTACACCGCAGGGATGCCGAGGGCGGCGAACTCGCACACGGTCGCCGCTCCCGCCCGCGCGACGGCGAAGTCGGTCAGAGCGAAGGCGAGGTCCATGCGGTCGCAGTAGTCGAGGAGGCGGTAGTGCTCGATGCCGGGATCGCCCAGCTCGCCGCGACCGCCCTGGATGTGGAGCACCTGCCACCCGGCCGCCGTCAGGGCGGCTGCGCGGTCGGCGATGGTCCCGTTGAGGCGCCGGGCGCCGAGCGAGCCGCCGGTGACCAGGAGGGTCGGGCGGTCGTCGACGAGCCCGAACTCGCGAAGCGCGGCGGCACGGGAGGCCGCGCGGTCGAGCTCCTCGATCTCCGGCCGGAGCGGCATCCCGACGAAGCGGGCGTGCGGGAGCTTCGTGCCGTCGAAGGCGACGCCGACCCAGCGCGTCGACCGCGCACCGAGGCGGTTCGCCAGGCCGGGTCGTGCGTTCGCCTCGTGGAGGGCGTACGGAACCTTCGCACTGCGGGCGGCCGAGTAGGCGGGCGCGGCGGCGTAGCCCCCGAAACCGACCACGACGTCGATGCCGCGGTCGCGGATCAGGCCGGTCACCGAGCGCACCGCGCGGCGGTACTCGCCGGGGAACCGCAGCGCCGCGGCGTTCGGCCGTCGCGGGAACGGGAGCTTGGGGATGGTCGCGAGCTCGTAGCCGCGGGCGGGCACCAGCCGGGACTCCAGCCCCTCTTTCGTGCCCAGCACGACGACCTCCGCCGATGGGTCGTCGCGGCGCAGCCGATCGGCGACGGCGAGCAGGGGGTTCACGTGGCCGGCGGTGCCTCCGCCGGCGAGGAGGTAGCGGCTCACGCGGCGGACCCCGGACGGACGACCGGCCCTTTGGCGCGACGGGCGTCGCGGGCGTTCTGGCGGGCGAAGGACAGCACGATGCCGATTGCGATCATGGAACTGATCATCGCAGTCCCTCCCGCAGAGATCAGTGGGAGCGGGACTCCGAGCACCGGGATGACGCCGAGCACGACGGCGATGTTCACGAACGCCTGGAAGATGAGCCACACCATGATCGCCGCGGTGGTGACGCGCGGGAACGGGTCGGTCGAGGAGTGGATGATGCGCAGGAAGACGATGGCGAGCATCACGAACAGCAGGAGGACCACGACCGCGCCGATGAGGCCGAGCTCCTCCCCGATGATCGCGAAGATGAAGTCGGTGTCGGCGGCCGGCAGCCACGACCACTTGGAGTGGGAGTTGCCGAGCCCCACGCCGAAGACGCCGCCGGAGGCGAGCGCGTAGAAGCCGTTGTCGATCTGCCAGTTGACGTCGGGGTTCGCGGCGCTGGCCCCGCCGAAGAGCGCGGCGATGCGTCCCATCCGGCTGGCGCTGGACATGGCGACGAACAGGGCGACGACCGCGACCCCGGCCAGCCCGGCGAGCAGGTAGCGGATCCGCACGCCGGCGAAGAACAGCCCGCCGAGCACGAACGCGGCCATGACGACCGTCGTTCCGAGGTCGCCGCCCAGCACGACCAGGCCGATGGCGCCTCCCGCGATTGGCAGGATCGGCAGCGCCACGTGCCGCCAGTCGTCGATGAGGTCCTGCTTGCGGGCCAGCACCACGCCGAGCCAGACGACGAGTGCGAGCTTGATGGCCTCCGACGGCTGACCGACGAACCCGCCGACGCGGATCCAGTTGCGGTTGCCGCCGATCTCGACGCCGAGAGGCGTGACCAGCACGAGCAGCTGGAGGAAGCAGGCCGCGCCGAGGATGAACCAGATCGAGCGCTTCCAGAACGTCATCGGGATGCGCGAGACGATGAACATCAGCGGGAGGCCGACGAGCGTGTACGCCCCCTGCGACCAGAACCGCGAGAAGAAGTTGTCGGTGTCGTTGTGCGACTCGACAGACGACGATGACAGCACCATCACGAGCCCGAAGACGACCATGAACAGCGTGATGCCGAGCAGCAGGAAGTAGTCGGAGGACTCGCTGTTCATGGCGCGGCCCAGCGAGATGCGCGCCGTCAGCGCGCCGACGCGGGAGTCGGAACCGCGCCCGGAGTCGGAGCCGCGAGCGGACTCGGAGCCGCGAGCGGACTCGGAACCGTCAGGCGCCGGGCGGAGCCGAGGCGGCGTCGTCGTCATCCGCCCCACCTCCAAAAAACTCGTTGACGGCCGCCTGGAACAGGCGCCCACGCTCTGCGTAGTCGGTGAACTGGTCCATCGACGCCGCTGCCGGCGCGAGCAGTACGGTGTCGCCCTCGCGGGCGAGACCGCCGGCCAGCCGCACCGCCGTCGGCATGACCCCTTCAGTCTCGTCGGTGTCCACCTCCAGCACCGGCAGCCCGGGGGCGTGTCGCTCGAATGCCGCGAGCAGCGCCGAACGGTCCACCCCGATGAGGACGGCGCCGCGCAGCCGGTCGATGTGCGCCGCCACGAGCTGCTCGACGTCGACGCCCTTGAGGAGGCCGCCGACGACCCACACGACCGAGGGATACGCCCGAAGGGACGCATCGGCCGCGTGCGGGTTGGTGGCCTTGGAGTCGTCCACCCAGCTGACGCCCGCCTCCACGCGGACCAGTTCGATGCGGTGCGCGTCGAGCCGGAACGCCGTGAGCACATCGCGGACGACCTGCGGCTCGACCCCGTAGGAGCGCGCGAGCGCGCTCGCGGCGAGGATGTTCGCCACGACATGCGGAGCGGCCAGCCCTGCCTCCGCCAGCTCGTCGAGTGTGGTGAGCTCGATGGCGCTGTTGCGGCGATCCTCCAGGAAAGCGCGGTCGCACAGGATGCCGTCGACGATGCCGAAGTCGCTCGGGCCGGGCACGTCGAGACCGAAGCCGATGGCGCGGGCGCCCTCGACGACGTCGGCCTCCTCGACCATCCGCCGCGTCGTGAGGTCGGCGCGGTTGTAGACGCAGGCGACCTGGGCGTTGTCGTAGACCTTCGCCTTGGCGGCGATGTACGCCTCCAGCGAGCCGTGCCAGTCGAGGTGGTCGTTCGCGATGTTCAAGCATGCTGCCGAGTACGGCGAGAGCTCGCCGCCTCGATTGCGGTTCACCCAGTGCAGCTGGTAGCTCGACAGCTCCACGACGAGCACGTCGAAGCCCTGAGGGTCGCGGATGGCGTCGAGCACCGGCACTCCGATGTTGCCGCACGGGGCGACGCGCGAGCCGCCGGCCAGCAGCATCGTCGCCGTGAGCTGCACCGTGGTCGTCTTGCCGTTGGTGCCGGTGACGCAGATCCAGTCGGCGGGAGTGCCGTCGGGACCGGTGACCTTGTCGCGCAGGCGCCACGCCAGCTCGATGTCGCCCCACACCGCGAGGCCCCCCTTCTCGGCCCAGAGCAGCAGCGGATGGTCCCAGTGGAAGCCCGGGGACACGACCACGAGTTCCGGAGCGAACTCGAGCAGCCGGGCGGGAGGCACGCTCAAGTCGGGCTGCTCGAGCAGCTCCGCCCCGATGACCTCCAGCAGCATCGACCGCTCCTGATCGGCGCGCGAGGCCACGACCAGGACGTCCGCCCCCAACTCGGCCAGCGTGTCGGCCACCGAGAAGCCGGTGACGCCGAGGCCGAAGACGGCGACCCGCAGGCCCCGCCAGTCGTGATGCCAGCTGGTGAGGGCCTCCAGGCGTTCGCTCACCGACGTCACGTCGCGAGCCACTCGAGGTAGAACGAGCCCACACCTGCGGCGACGAGGAGACCGCCGATGATCCAGAAACGCACGACGACCGTGATCTCGGCCCAGCCCTTCAGTTCGAAATGATGATGGATCGGACTCATCAGGAAGATGCGTCTGCCGTGTGTGAGCTTGAAGTACGCCCGCTGGACGATGACCGAGCCCGCCTCGATGACGAACAGGCCGCCGATGAGAACGAGCAGGAGCTCGGTGCGGCTGAGGATGGCGAGGGCCGCGACGGCGCCGCCGAGCGCGAGCGAACCGGTGTCACCGAGGAAGATCTGCGCCGGCGAGGTGTTCCACCAGAGGAAGCCCACGACCGCTCCCACGATCGCCGTTGCGACGATCGCGAGGTCGAATGGATCGCGCACGTCGTAGCACTTGGCGATGTTCTCGGGGTTCAGGGTGGGGCTGGCGCACGACTGGATGGACTGCCAGAACCCGATGATGATGTACGCGCCGATCGCGAGGATGCTCGCGCCCGAGGCGAGACCGTCGAGGCCATCGGTGACGTTCACGCCGTTGGAGGTGGCGGCGACGATGAAGTTGATCCAGATCAGGTAGAGCCCGTAGCCGACGAGCACGCCGATCACGCCGAACTTGGTGATCGAGCCGAAGTCGATGGGCAGGTCGCGGATGAACGACACGCTCATGGTCGCCGGCGTGTACCCGCGCCCGTCCGGGAACCGGATCGCGAGGAACGCCCACACGGTCGCGACAACGACCTGGCCCGCGACCTTGGCCCAGCCCGTCAGCCCGAGGCTGCGCTCCCGGCGGGTCTTGAGGAAGTCGTCCACGAACCCGACGATGCCGAGGCCCACCATGAGGAACAGCACGAGCAGCGCGGACACACTGGTCTCGTCGCCGGTGAGCAGGAGCGCCGTGAAATAGCCGAAGAGCGTGCCCAGGATGACGACGATGCCGCCCATGGTCGCCGTTCCGCGCTTGGCGTGGTGGCTCTGCGGGCCGTCGTCGCGGATGAACTGGCCCCACTGGAGGCGCCGGAAGAGCCGGATGAACAGCGGAGTGAGGAACAGCGTGAACGCCATCGACAGCGCGCCGGAGGTCAGAAGGGCTCTCACGAGAAGAATTCTCCCAGTCGGTCGCCGAGGAACCGCAGCCCCGCGGAGTTGGACGACTTAACGAGCACGGTGTCACCGGCGCGCAGCGTCGAGGACAGGTGGTCGAACGCCGCGTCCTGAGTCTCGAAGTACAGCGACTCGCCGTCCCACGACCCCTCGTTGATGGCGGTGATGTGCATGCGGCGCGCGGACGGCCCGACGATCACCAGCTGGTCGATCCCGAGGCGGACGGCGAGCAGACCGATGCGGTCGTGCTCCTCGCCCGAGAACTCGCCGAGCTCGCTCATCTCGCCGAGCACCGCGACGGTGCGCTCCCCCGGCTCGGCGATCTGCGCGAGCGTCTTGATGGCCGCGGCCATGGAGTCCGGGCTCGCGTTGTACGCGTCGTTGATGATGGTGACGCCGCGAGCGCCGCCGAGCACCTCCATCCGCCAGCGCTCGGCGCGCTGCACGGTCTCGAGCGCGGCCACGATCGTGTCGATGCCGACCCCGAGCGTGTGCGCGGCGGCGGCCGCCGCCAGGGCGTTCATCACGTGATGCTCGCCCAGCACCCGGAACTGCACGGGCCGGGACTCGCCCGGGCCCTCTCCGCCGTCGGCGGCGGGCAGATGCAGCGTGAACGAGGTTCCGCGGGACGTCGACCGTACGTCGGTCGCGCGGACCGCCGCGCGCTCGTCGAGGCCGAACCACAGCACCCGGGCGACGGTCTTGTCGTGCATGGAGGCGACGCGCGGGTCGTCGAGGTTGAGCACCGCCACGTCGGACTCCAGCAGGTCGCTGACCATCTCGGTCTTGGCCGCGAGCGTCTTCTCGATGCCGCCGAACTCTCCGGCGTGCGCCAGACCGACTTTGAGGACGATGCCGATGTCGGGACGCGCCATGCGTACCAGCCGGGCGATCTCGCCGATGCCGCTCGCACCCATCTCGGCGACGAGGTACTGGGTCTCCTCCGTCACCTCGAGCATCGTGACCGGGGCCCCGACCTCGTTGTTGAAGGAGGCCCGCGGGGCGATGGTGGGGCCGAGCTGTTCGAGGATCGCGCGCAACAGGTTCTTGGTGGTCGTCTTGCCGTTCGAGCCGGTGACGCCGACGATCTTCAGCGTGCCGAGCGCGCGGACTCGCGCGATGACCTCGGTGGCGAGGTCACCCAGGGCGACCACGGTGTCGGGAACGAGCAGCTGCGGCACCGGCAGGTCGAGGGCATGGTCGACGACGAGCAGCGCTGCGCCGGCCTCGACGGCCTGGGGGGCGAACAGGTGGCCGTCGGTCACCTCGCCGGGCTTGGCGAAGAAGATCGTGCCGGGCACGACCTCCCGCGAATCGGTCGTGGAGAGGCCGTCGACGACGGTCTCGGGCGTCGCAGCCGTGCCGTCCGGCAGCAGCGCGCCGTCGAGCAGCAGAGTGCCACGGGTCGCGGCGGCGATCTCGGCGAGGGTGAGGGCGATCACTACAGCCACCCGGCCTCTCGGAGCGCCAGCCGCGCGTCGTCGCGGGCCGAGTACGGGAGGCGCCGGCCGGCGACCTCCTGATAGTCCTCGTGACCGGGGCCGGCGTAGAGCACGACGTCTCCCTCACCGGCGAGGGCGAGGGCGGCGCGGAAAGCGGAACGCGGATCGGCCACCTCGTAGAGCTCGGCGTCGGGCACGGCGGCGCGTGCGCCGTCGAGGAGCGCGGCGCGGATGAGCGCAGGGTCCTCCGAACGCGGGTGGAAGTCGGTGATGACGACCGCGTCGGCTCCGCGAGCAGCGATCGCGCCCATGTCGGCGCGCTTGGTCGTGTCGCGGTCACCATCGGCGCCGAACACCATGACGATGCGGCCGTCGGTGACCCGGCGCAGTGCGTCGAGGAGCGCCTGGAACGCGTCGGGCGTGTGCCCGTAGTCGATGAAGACGACCGGGCCGCGGTCGCCCGAGAGCCGCTCCGTGCGGCCGGGGACGTACGCGTCGATGCCGCCGTCGCGGTGGAGGGCGGCGCCGATCGCGTCGAGGTCGTAGCCGGACTCGACGAGCATGACGATCGCGAGCGCGGCGTTCGCCGCGTTGTAGGCGCCGAGCAGCGGAACCCGGGTCTCGAGGTGACGGCCGTCGGGGCCGGCCAGCACGAACGCCGTCTCCGCGAGGGTCTCCTCGACGACCGTCAGCGTCCAATCGGCGTCGACGCCGGGCACACCGGTGAGGGTGGACACCGGGATGCGCGACTGCTCGACGAGAGCACGGCCCCACTCGGAGTCCACGGTGACGACGCCGCGGCGGGCGCGATCCGGCTGGAAGAGCTCCAGCTTCGCAGCGAAATAGTCGTCCATCGCGGCGTAGTCGTCGAGGTGGTCATGACTGAGGTTGGTGAAGCCGACGACGTCGAACTCGATGCCGTCGACGCGGTGACGGCTCAACGCCTGCGCGGAGACCTCCAGCGCGACGGCCCGGACGCCCTCTTCGCGCATGCGCGCCAGCAGCGCGTGCAGCTCGCTGGCCTCGGGAGTGGTGAGCTTGCTCGTGATCGCGTGCTCGCCGATGCGGCGCTCGGCCGTCGACGACAGGCCGGCGACGACGCCGAGCTGGCCGAGGATCGCGTAGAGCAGATAGACGACGCTGGTCTTGCCGTTGGTGCCCGTGACGCCGAACAGCGTCGCCGCGTTCTCGTCGGTGCGGTAGATCCACGCGGCGACCGCGCCGAGGGCGGCGCGCGGGTCGGAGGTGACGATGACCGGGAGGCCGGAGTCGGCGGCGAGCTGCGCGCCCGCCTCGTCGGTGAGCACGGCGACCGCTCCCGCCTCGGCGGCTGCCGCGGCGAAGCCGGCGCCGTGCGCGTTCTTGCCCGGCACGCCGACGTAGAGGTCGCCTGGCTCGACCGCCGAGCTCGCGAGGGCGGCGCCGGTGACCTCGACGGCGTCGAGATCACCCCGCACGTCCAGCCCGAACTCCGCGACCAGCTGGGCGAGCGGGCGGGCGACGGGATGCTCGGGGCGCAGAGAGGAGGGCGCCGGTCCTGTCACGGGGCTCACTTTCAGTAGACGGGCATTGCTCGGTAGACCGTTTTAGTAGTACGGCGGGTAGTCGGCCGGGCTCGACGTCGAGGGCTTCACCCGGTAGGTCTTCAGCACCTGGCTCATGATCGTGTGGAACAGCGGAGCGGCGGCTGCCGACGAAGTAATGGTAGTCGGGAACCCCAGGTTGACCGAAACGACGTACTGCGGGTCGTCCACCGGCGCGACGCCCATGACCGACACGTAGTACGACGGCAGGTAGCCTCCCTTGCCGTCAGCCTGCTGGGCCGTTCCGGTCTTCGCGGCGACGCGGTAGCCGGGGATCTGCAGCTGCTTCGCGAGCTCGCCCTTGGTGGTCACCGACTCCATCATCCCGAGCGTCGTGTTGGCGGCGTCGGCCGAGACGACGTTCACCGGCGAGGGCTTCGGGACGTCGGTCACGGTGCCGTCGGCCTGCTTGCAACCCTCGACCATGGTCAACGGGATGCGGGTGCCGCCGTTGGCGAGGGCCTGGTACGCGCTCACCATCTGCAGCTGGGTCGCCGAGACGCCCTGGCCGAACATCGTCGCGTACTTCGTCTGGTCGTCCCAGTCCTTGACCGGGTTCAACTGGCCGGAGGACTCGTTGGGGTACGGGAGGCCGGTGTCCGAGCCGATCCCGAACTTCTTGAGGTAGTCGTAGCGGGTCTGATCGGTCAGCCGCTGGCCGAGCTGCGACATTCCGGTGTTCGACGACATCATCAGCACGCCCGTGAGAGTGAGACGCAGGGGGTCGTGGTAACCCGAGTCGTGGAGGTCCGCTCCTTTGCCGGACTTCCACTCGTAGGGGGCGAGAACCTGGCTGGTGGGGTTCGCCTTGCCCTGATCGATGAGCATGGCGGCCGTGAGCGCCTTGAAGGTCGACCCGGGCTCACGCGGGTCGGTGAGGGTCTGCAGCCGCCAGAACGACGGATCGGTCGCGTCGATGTTGTTCGGGTCGAGAGCGGGCCATTGGGCGACGGCCTTGACTTTGCCGGTCTTGGCCTCCGCCACCGTCACGTAGCCGAACTTCGATCCGGTCGCGGCGACCTGCTGGGCGAGCGTCTGCTCGGCGAACCACTGGAGGTCGCTGTCGATGGTGAGCTCGAGTGTCCCGCCGTCCTTGGCCTTCTGCTGCACGACCGTGCTGCCGGGGATGGCCACCCCGTCGGCGCCCCGCTGATAGGTCTCGACGCCGTTCTCTCCCGCCAGGCAGCCGTTCTCGCTGTCCTCCAGACCGCCGTTGCCCCCCTGCGAGACGTAGCCGATGAGGTTGCCGGCCACTGCCCCGTTCGGGTAGCTGCGCGCCTGCGCCTTGCTGAAGGTCAGCCAGGGGTACGGTAGCTTGGCGAGCTTGTCGAAGACGGTCACGTCCATGCCGGACTTGATCAGCACATACTTCGACTTGGCGTTCTGCTTGAGCGCGTCGTCGAACAGCTTCACGACCGCGTCGCCGCCCTGACCGGTGATGGCGCCGATCTTCGCGGCGGCCTCCACCATCTTGTCGCGGCCGCCCGCGATCGCGTCGGACGGGGACGCCTGCGCCGTGTACGTGTAGATCGTCGTCGCGAGGATCTTGCCGCTCGCGTCGACGATGTCGCCTCGGTTGCCGTAGAGGACGTTCGAGTCCTCCTTGGCGTTCACCGAGGCCCGTTGCAGGGCGTCGGCCCTGACCACCTGGATGTCGACGAGCTTTCCCCCGAGGACGGCGACGAACGCCGCGACGGCGACCACGGTCAGGGCCGTCCTCCGCCGCAGCATCTTCCTGTTGAGCATCGAGGCCCGTCCCGTCGGCTAGCGCGTCAGTGTCCGTGTCAGTGCGTCACCGGTGTCGGCAACGCTCCCTGCAACGGTACGGACGGCTTCGCCGGAGTCGTGGACGCCGCTCCCGTGCTTGCGGAACTCCCAGCTTGGGCCGCCCCGTGGGCCGCAGGAGTCTGCGCCTGCGCGGCCGCCCCCTGGCCCGCCACCAGCGGCACGCCGTTCAGCTGCGAGTTCGGCACCAGATTGCCCTGGCCTCCGGTCACGGTGCCCGCGGCCCCGTTCGCCGCGACGGGCGCGCCGAGGACCGCTCCGTCGGAGAGCCGCAGGTACGCCGGGTTGCTGTTGCTGACCATGCCGAGTGCGTTCGCATTCGCGGCCAGGTTCTGCGGCGACGTCAGCCGGTTGAGATCCTCCGAGGCGGCCTGATAGCTGCGCTGCAGCTCCGTCTGCTTGGTCTGCAGGGAGCTCAGCTGGTACGCCCCCTGCGACACGCCGATGCTCAGGAGCAGCTGGGCCACCACGATCACGAGCAGAGCCGAGACCGCCGTGATCGCATACACCGTGCGGGGACGGGCCCTGCGCTGACTGCGGGTGGAGACGACCTCCAGGTGCGTGCGGCGCTCGCGTTCCGGCCGCTGAGGCCGATCGAGTGCCGGCTCTTCCAGCACGGGCGCCGTCGCGGCAGTGGACGCCGGCACGTGCCAGGTCATCGTCGGACGTCGCCGGACGCCCACCCCCAGGTTGTTGCTGCTCACGAGCCCCTCCTCACTCGTTCGGCCGCGCGCAGACGCACGGGTGTCGCCCTCGGGTTGCGAGCCTTCTCGTCGTCGTCGGCCAACTCCGCCCCGCGGATCAGGAGCTTCAGCTCCGGCTTGTGCTCCGGCAGCTCGACGGGAAGTCCGGCGGGTGCGCTCGAGCGCGACCGGGTCTGGAGCTCGCGCTTGACGATGCGGTCCTCCAGCGACTGGTACGACTCCACGACGATGCGGCCGCCCACCGCGAGCGCGTCGATGGCGGCCGGGATGGCGCGCTCCAGCACAGCCAGCTCCTGGTTCACCTCGATGCGCAGCGCCTGGAACACGCGCTTGGCCGGGTGACCCTGACGCTGCACCGCGGCGGGGGTCGCCTTCTGCAGGATGTCGACCAGCTGGCCGGAGCGCACGATCGGAGCCGACTGCCGCTCCTCCACAATGCGCCGCGCGTACCGCGCTGCCAGCTTCTCTTCGCCGTAGTCGCGGAAGATGCGCCGCAGATCGGCCTCGGAGTACGTCGCGAGAACCACCTCGGCGGTCAGCTCGCTCGTGCCGTCCATCCGCATGTCGAGCGGGGCGTCCTTCGAGTAGGAGAAGCCGCGCTCGACGCGGTCGAGCTGCAGGGAGGACACACCGAGGTCGAAGAGCACGCCGTCGATCCGGTCGAGGCCGAGCCCGTCGAGCGCGTCCTGGATGCCGTCGTACACCGTGTGCACCAGGTGTACGCGGTCTCCGAAGCGCTCCAGGCGGGCGCCCGCGATGGCAAGCGCCTCGGGATCGCGATCGAGACCGACGAGCACGGCGTCGGGGAACCGCTCCAGCACGCCGGCGGAGTGGCCTCCCATGCCGAGAGTGGCGTCGACGAAGATCGCACCCGGCTTCGCGAGGGCGGGGCCGAGGAGTTCGATGCAGCGTTCCAGCAGAACGGGGGTGTGGATGTCGTCCGTCATGTCCGCACCGGGAGGATCATGCCCCTGGATCCGGATCCCCATCCATTCCGACCTGCCACCGGGGAAGTGGTGTCAGGGCGTATGGCTGGGAGTCCGATGCCAGGCGCTAGAACAGTCCCGGGATCACCTCCTCCTCCGTGTTCGCGAATGCCGCCTCCTGCTCGGCGAGGTAGGTCTCCCACGCCTCGGCGTCCCAGATCTCCGCACGGCTGCCCGCGCCGATCACCACCAGGTCTCTGTCGAGACCCGCATACGTCCGCAACGGGGTCGGGACGGTGACCCGGTTCTGCTTGTCCGGCACCTCCGCGCTCGCCCCCGAGAGGAAGACGCGCAGATAGTCCCTGGCCTGCTTGCTGGTCACCGGCGCCTGCCGGATCTTCTCGTGGAGGGACTCGAACTCCCGCTGCGAGAAGACGTAGACGCAGTGCTCCTGACCGCGGGTCAGGACGAGACCGGACGCGAGCTCATCCCGGAACTTGGCCGGCAGGATGATCCGCCCCTTCTCGTCGAGTTTGGGGGCATAGGTGCCGAGGAACATCGGTCCACCCCCCACTCTCCCGGCCACGGTTGCGGTGTGCCTCCACTTTACTCCACTCCCATCCACAAAATCAGCATGATCGGTAGTTTTGCCCCGTTTAGGGGTGTTAAAACCCCGTGAATCCGCGCCGGAAGGTGGTGGAGGAAAATGGAGGAGCCGAGAGCTCTCCGGGTGCGTCGAGCGCACGAAAAAGGGCCGATCCAAAGATCGGCCCTCAGAAAGGGTGCGCTGGGGAGCGGGGTGGAGGGGCTAGCTCTGCCCGTCCTGCCGCTTGTCCCAGCGGTCGTTCATGCGATCCATGAAGCCGGGCTGGCCGCGCGTCGGCTTTCCCGACGTGCCCGCCGCGGCGGCGTCGGGGTCGATCGCGACGCGCTTGCCCGGAGCGATGGCCAGCAGCACTCCGCCGAACATCACGACGAAACCGAGGATTCCGACGATCGGCAGCTGCACGAAGACGCCGGTCACCAGCACGGCGACACCGATGACGGCGACGAGGACGCCGAGGACGATCGAGCGATACGCAGGTCGTGCCCGCTTGCCTCCGACCTTGGCGACGAAGTCTGCGTCGTTCTGGTAGAGACTGCGTTCCATCTCTTCGAGGAGGCGCTGCTCATGTTCTGAAAGCGGCATCCGGATCCCCCTCTTTCTAGCGGGTTCTAGGCGTTGTGTGGCCGATTGTAGCCGCACCACTCTGACTAGGCTATACGTGTGTCTGAAAGCATCCGATTCGTCGACCTCATCCAGTCAAGAATCGATGGATTCTTCGATGCACGTGCGTCCATTCTCGTCTCCATCGCCGATGAACTCTCCCCGATCGCGGCTTTTTCGAGGGATTTTCTCAGCGGCGGCAAGCGCTTCCGTGCCCTCTTCTGCTTCTGGGGCTGGCAGGCAGTGCGCACCACCGGCGAGGTGGCTGACAGCGGACCGGTGGCGGCAGGCGGTCCGCTCGACGGCGTGGTCTCCGTCGCGTCGGCCCTCGAGCTGTTCCATGCGGCTGCCCTGGTGCACGACGATCTCATCGACAACTCCGACACGCGCCGTGGAAATCCGTCGGCCCACCGGCGCTTCGAGCACCTCCATGAGCAGGAGGGCTGGCAGGGCTCCGGCGCCTCGTTCGGGACGGGCGCCGCGACGCTGCTGGGTGACTACCTCCTCATCCTCAGCGACGAACTCTTCGACGAAGGACTCACCCAGACCGTGAGCGCCTCCGCCCGACGATCGGCCCGCGCGGAGTTCAACCGGATGCGCCTGGACGTCACCGCCGGCCAGTACCTCGACATCTTCGAGGAGATCGGCTGGGCAGGCAGGCCCGACGCGGACCAGCTGGCCCGCGCCGAGCGCGTCATCGTCTACAAGTCGGCGAAATACTCCATCGAGTCACCCCTGCTGATCGGCGCCAGCCTCGCGGGCGCGACCGTCGGCCAGCTCGACGCCCTCCGCCGATTCGGACTCCCACTCGGAATCGCGTATCAGCTGCGCGACGACCTCCTCGGCGTCTTCGGCGACGCCGAGGTCACCGGCAAGCCGAGCGGGGACGACCTGCGCGAGGGCAAGCGCACGGTGCTGATCGCTCTCACCCGGCAAGCGGTGCCCGCCGGCGCGCGCGCGACGCTCGACGAGCTGCTCGGCGACCCCGACCTCACGCCGCAGCAGATCGAGACGCTGCAGATGACCATTCGCGAGTCCGGCGCCGTCGAAAAGGTGGAGCGGATGATCGCCGAGAACGTGGAGCGTGCGATCGAGGCGCTCGACGGCGCACAGCTGGGCACGGCCGCGCGCGCGCAGCTCCGCGACCTCGCGGTCACGGTCACGCGCCGCTCCTACTGAGCGAGACGTTCCTGCTGAGCCAGGCGCTCCAACGGAGCCAGGCGCTCCGCGCACGCGCGGCAGCGGAGGCTCACGCCAGCGCCTGAGCGACCCTCCGCACCTCGGCCTTGCGGCCGGCGCGCAACGCCTCAATGGGCGCAGTGCCGAGGCTCTCGTCGTCCGACAGGAGCCAGTCGACGGCCTCCTCGTCGTCGAAGCCGTTGTCTGCGAGGACGATCAGTGTGCCGTGGAGCTCGCTGAGGGGCTCGCCGTCGCGGAGGAAGACGGCCGGCACTTTGATGACGCCGTCGACGCGCTTCGCCGCGAGGTGTCTGTCTTCGATGAGGCGGCGCACCCGGCTGACACCGAGTCCCAGCTGCTCCACGAGGTCGGGGATGGTGAGCCACTCGGTGGCCTGGACCTGCTCGTTCACAAGAACAAGCGTGCCACGACCGAGCGGTGAGCACGAGTCCGAGGCAAATATTACGGTCATATTAACTGATTTCACATCCGTCA
The DNA here is from genome assembly GCF_055720965.1 of Leifsonia sp. PARNA 1/14. NCBI lineage: Bacteria > Bacillati > Actinomycetota > Actinomycetes > Micrococcales > Microbacteriaceae > Leifsonia > Leifsonia sp. PARNA 1/14. The sequence continues at coordinate 718,543 of NZ_JBVQSP010000001.1, read as the reverse complement.
CACTGGTTGACTCCTTACTCAAGGTGTGTCAGCGTGAAGAACGGCTTTGTCACGCACGAGGGGGTCGACCATGTCTGCGATCGAGAGCACGAAGCGTCCGCGGCGCTCACACAGTGGAGGCCGCGGAATGCTGGGCACCGTCCCGATCGCCGTGGCCGGCTCCATCGCCGTCACCCTCAACCTGCTGACCCCCGCGCACGCGGCCTCCGAGGCCGAACGCGAGCGCGCGCCCGAGAAGAGCGACGCCACCGGGCCCCAGAACACGATCACCGGCTCGTTCGGCCAGACCGCGGCCTCCCCCGCCCACACCGACACCGCCGCAGCGCCCGCGAACTACCGGGTGCAGACCGGCGACACGGTCTCCACCATCGCCGCCCGGTTCGGGCTCTCGACGGCGGCCGTCCTGGCGCTCAACGGGCTCAGCTGGAAGAGCCTCATCTTCCCCGGCCAGGTCCTCGCCCTCGGCGGCGCAGCCGCGCCGGCGCCTGCTCCGGCACCCGCGCCGGCTCCCGGCCCCGCGCCGTCTGCGACCTCGTACACAGTCGTGCGCGGAGACACGATCAGCGGCATCGCGGCCAAGTTCGGTCTGCGCACCGCGGCCGTCCTCAGCGCCAACGGCCTCACCGGTGCGAGTGTCATCTACCCGGGCCAGCGCATCGCCATCCCCGGCGTCGCCACCGCAGCGGTCACAACGCCGAAGCCGGTCGCGGCTCCCGCGCCCGTCGTCAGCGCGCCCACGCCCGCTCCGGCGCCGACGGTCCAGCCGGGGCAGGTGGTCGCGCTCACCGACGAGATGCGCGCCAACGCCTCCCTGATCGTCCGAATCGGCAGGAACGAGGGCGTGCCCGCCCAAGGCATCGTCGTCGCGCTCGCGGCCGCTGCCCAGGAGTCCGGCCTGCGCAACGTCCGCTTCGGCGACCGCGACTCGCTCGGCCTGTTCCAGCAGCGGCCGAGCACCGGCTGGGGCACACCTGATCAGGTGCTCGACCCGGCGCGCGCGACACTCGCGTTCTACGGCGGGGCGAACAACCCCAACAAGGGACGGACCCGCGGCCTGCTCGACATCCCGAACTGGTCGGCGATGAGCGTCACCCAGGCCGCCCAGGCCGTCCAGATCTCCGCATTCCCCGACGCGTATGCGAAGTGGGAGCCCTCGGCGCGCGCATGGCTCGCCCAACTCGGGTGACCCGAAGGTCACAGCCGGGTCACGGCCCCGCAGCACACCGGTGTTTTGCAGGGTTCACGCACTCGCCGTTCCCTAGACTCGATCCGTGACCACGAGCCAAACCGACCCGATGATCGGACGTCTGATCGACGGCCGCTATCAGGTGCGCTCGCGGATCGCCCGTGGCGGCATGGCCACCGTCTACCTCGCCACCGATCTGCGGCTCGAGCGACGGGTCGCGATCAAGATCATGCACGGCCATCTCGCCGACGACAACACCTTCAAGAGCCGGTTCGTGCAGGAGGCGCGCTCGGCCGCGCGACTGGCCCACCCCAACGTCGTCAACGTGTTCGACCAGGGCCAGGACTCCGACATGGCCTACCTGGTGATGGAGTACCTTCCCGGCATCACGCTGCGCGACCTCCTCAAGGACTACGGCAAGCTCACTCCCGAGCAGACGATCGACATCATGGAGGCCGTGCTGAGCGGCCTCGCCGCCGCCCACAAGGCGGGCATCGTCCACCGCGACCTCAAGCCCGAGAACGTGCTGCTGGCCGACGACGGCCGCATCAAGATCGGCGACTTCGGCCTTGCGCGCGCAGCCAGCGCCAACACGGCGACCGGCCAGGCGCTCCTCGGCACGATCGCCTACCTCTCCCCCGAGCTCGTCACCCGTGGTGTCGCCGATGCGCGCAGCGACATCTACGCGCTCGGCATCATGATGTACGAGATGCTCACCGGCACGCAGCCGTTCCACGGCGAGCAGCCGATGCAGATCGCCTACCAGCACGCCAACGACCCTGTGCCCGCTCCGAGCAGCGTCAACCCCGCCGTGCCTCCGGAGCTCGACGAACTCGTGCTGTGGGCGACCGAGAAGGACCCGGACCGGAGGCCATCTGACGCCCGCGAGATGCTGGACCGCCTGATCGAGGCCGAGAAGTCCATCCGCGGCGACGCCGTGATGCAGCCCACCATGGTGCTGCCTCCGGCCTTCGCCGTGAACGACGGCGACACCCAGATCATCAACCCGGCCATCCGCCAGCAGGTCGCCTCCACGACGCCCGCCGCGACGGACACGCTGACCAGCGCTGCGCGTCGCCGCCGCGGCAAGGGCTGGTGGCTCTTCGCGCTCGTCCTGGTGCTCGCAGCGGCGGCCGGGGGCACGGGCTGGTACTTCGGTTCGGGCCCCGGATCGCAGGTCATCGTGCCGAACCTCGTGTCGCAGGCTCCTGCCGCGGCGACCGCCACGCTCACGAACCTCGGGTTCAAGACGGCGCAGGCGCAGGAGTACAGCGTCTCTGTACCCGCCGGTCAGGTGTCGAGCACCGATCCGAAGGCGGGTGCGGCCGCCGGTCGCGGCAGCACCGTCACGCTGCGCATCTCACAGGGACCCAAGCCCGTCACGCTCCCCGCGCTGGCCGGCAAGTCGCTCGACGACGCGAAAGCCGCGATCACGAGCGTCGACGCCAAGGTCGGCGACACCGTCCAGCAGTTCGACAGCAAGGTGCCGGCGAACACCGTCATCTCGGCGACGCGCGCGTCCGACGGCAGTGACATCTCCGGCGGCGGAGCCTACTTCGAGGCGGCCACGGTGAACATGGTCGTGTCGGTCGGTCCCGTCCCCGATGTCGCCGGCATGTCGGTGAGCTCGGCCACGGCCGCGCTGCAGAAGGTCGGTCTCGAAGGCACCGCCGGACCGCAGAGCTACAGCGACACGGTCGACAAGGGCGACGTCATCTCGGCGCAGCCGCAGAAGGAGGGGCCGGTGCGCCCCGGGGACACCCTGGCGCTCGAGACCTCCAAGGGCCCAGAACCCGTCCCGGTTCCCGACGTGGTCGGTCAGAGCTGGGACAAGGCGAAGAAGGCGCTGCAGGACGCGGGCTTCCAGCTCAAGTACAGCCCGGCAGCAGACCTGCTCCCCAGCGGCTTCGTGGTCTCCAAGGTCTCCCCCAGCGCCGGAACGCAGGCCCCTAAAGGCTCCACCGTCACGGTCAACTTCGCGGGCTTCTGAGCACGCCTCCCCTCAAGCCTCGAAGGGCACGTCGTTGTCACTTCTCGGGAAGCGACAACGACGTGCCCTTCGGAGGTCGTCTGGTACGGGTCAGCCCTGGCTGAGCTCCTCGGCCACGAGGAAGGCGAGCTCCAGGGACTGCATGTGGTTCAGGCGCGGATCGCAGAGCGACTCGTAGCGGGTCGCGAGGGTCTCCTCGTCGATGTGCTCGGAGCCGCCCAGGCACTCGGTGACGTCGTCTCCGGTGAGCTCGACGTGGATGCCGCCGGGATGGGTGCCCGCCGCGCGGTGCGCTTCGAAGAAGCCCTGCACCTCGTCCACGACGTCGTCGAACCGACGGGTCTTGTAGCCGTTCGGCGTGGTGAGGCCGTTGCCGTGCATCGGGTCGGTCACCCACAGCGGGTTGGCGTCCGACCGCTTCACGGCCTCCAGCAGCGGAGGCAGCGCGTCCCGGATCTTGCCCGCGCCCATGCGCGTGATGAACGTCAACCGGCCGGGCTCGCGCTCGGGGTCGAGGGCGTCGATGAGCCGGCGCATGTCGTCGGCCGTGGTCGTCGGGCCGAGCTTGACACCGATCGGGTTGCGGACGCGCGACAGGAAGTCGACGTGCGCGCCGTCGAGGTCTCGCGTGCGCTCGCCGATCCAGACGAAGTGGGCCGACGTGTTGTACGGCGTGCCGGTGCGCGAGTCGATGCGCGTCATCGGGCGCTCGTAGTCCATGAGCAGCGCCTCGTGGCTGGAGTAGAACTCCACCCGCGTGAGCTCGTCGAAGTCCGCCCCCGCGGCCTCCATGAACTTGATGGCACGGTCGATCTCGCGGGCGAGGCCCTCGTAGCGCTGGTTGGCCGGGTTGGCCGCGAAGCCCTTGTTCCAGCTGTGCACTTCGCGCAGGTCGGCGAAGCCACCCTGTGTGAACGCGCGGATGAGATTCAGCGTGGAGGCCGCCGTGTGGTAACCCTGCACAAGGCGGCGTGGGTCGGCGGCGCGCGACTCAGGCGTGAAGTCGTAGCCGTTGACGATGTCGCCGCGGTAGGCGGGCAGCGTCACATCGCCGCGCGTCTCGGTGTCGCTGGAGCGCGGCTTGGCGAACTGACCGGCCATACGGCCCATCTTGATGACGGGCACAGAGGCGCCGTACGTGAGCACGACGGCCATCTGCAGGATCGTCTTGACCCGGTTGCGGATCTGGTCGGCGGTCGCCCCCGCGAAGGTCTCGGCGCAGTCGCCGCCCTGCAGCAGGAACGCGTCGCCCTGAGCCGCACGCGCGAGTCGCGACCGCAGCTGGTCCACCTCGCCGGCGAACACGAGCGGAGGCAGCGTGGCGATCTCGGCCGACGCGGCAGCCGCAGCCTCCGGGTCGGGCCAGGTCGGCTGTTGCTTGATGGGGAGCGTGCGCCAATAGTCCAGGCCCTCGATCACGGAGTCGTCAGCTTTCACGACGGGATCTGTGGTCTGCAGCACTGTTCTGTTCCGCTCGGTCGGGTGGAAGGGGATAACCGAGCCTATCGCGCCGGACCGGGGTCTTGCGCCGCGCGACCGGATTGTGACGGGCCACTGGGACGCGCGATCAGGTGAGCGCCGCGCGCTTCTCCTTCACGGTGCTCGCGTAGACGTCCACATACTCCTGAGCGCCCAGAGCGTGCAGCGCGTACATGATCTCGTCGGTGACCGAGCGCAGGATGAAACGGTCGCCCTCCATGCCCTCGAACCGCGAGAAGTCGAGCGGCTCGCCGATGATGATGCCGATGCGGCCGATGCGCGGCAGGCGCTTGCCGATGGGCATGATGTCGGCCGTGTCGACCATCGCGACGGGGACGACCGGCACGCCGGCCTCCAGGATCATGCGGGCGACACCCGTGCGGCCGCGGTAGAGCTTGCCATCGGGGCTGCGCGTGCCCTCCGGGTAGATGCCGAGGATCTCACCGCGCGCCAGCACGGCGAGCCCGGTGTTGAGCGACGCCTCGGAGGCCTTGCCCCCCGAGCGGTCGATCGGGAGCTGCCCGGTCGCGTTCATGAACGCCTTCGTGGCCCATCCCTTCAGACCTCGCCGAGTGAAGTAGTCGCTCTTGGCGAGGAACGACACGTGCCGGTCGACGACGAGCGGCAGGAAGATCGAGTCGATGAACGAGAGGTGGTTGCTGGCGAGGATGACCGCACCGTCGGCCGGCACGTTCTCGATCCCGACGACCCAGGGACGGAAGATACCGCGCAGGATCGGACCCGCGATCAGGTTCTTCATCAGCCAGTAGAACATCGATCGAAAGCCTAGTGCCCTGGGCGCCGTGGGGGGAGGTGGTGCTAGAGCGCGGCGTGGAGGCGGGCGAGGTCGGCCGCGCCGACCACCCCGGCGTCGTTGACCAGCTCCGCGATCTTGAACTCCGGCTCCGGGTGGAACCCGCGCGCGGGAAGGTTCTCGAGGTATGCGAGCCGGATCGGCTCGAGCAGCAGCTCACCGGCCTGGGCGACGCCGCCTCCGAAGACGAAGAGCTGCGGGTCGAGGACGGCGCCGAGGCTCGCACAGGCCTGGCCGAGCCAGTCGCCCAGCTGGCGGAGGGCGGCGAGCGCGCCCGGGTCGCCGGTCATGATCAGCGCGGAGATGTCGGAGCCGCTCAGCGAACCGGTGCGGCTGCGGACGTCGGCGAGCGGCTGGCCGATGCCGCCCGCGTCGGCGAGCTCGTTCGCCATGCGCTGCAATGCGCGGCCGGAGCCGTACTGCTCGATGCACCCGTGCGCGCCGCAACCGCAGGGCAGGCCGCCGGGGACCACGCGCATGTGGCCGATCTCTGCGCCCGCGCCGAAGCCGCCGCGGAACAGCCGGTCGTTGCTCACGATGGCGCCGCCGACGCCGGTGCCGATGGTCAGGATGACCATGTCGCTGACCAGGCGGCCTGCGCCGTAACGGAACTCGGCCCAGCCGGCGGCGTTGGCGTCGTTCTCGATGAGCACGGGGAGGTCGATCCGCTTCTCGAGCTTCTCGCGGAACGGCTCGTGCCTCCAGTTGATGTTGGGCGCGTAGTAGACGGTCGACTGCGCGGCGTCGATGAAGCCGGCCGCTGCGACGCCGGCGCCCGCGATCTCCTCCGGCCCGTCGGAGAGGCGCTCGATCATCGCGACGACGGCGTTCTCGATCTCCTCCGGACGGCTGGCATCGGTGGGCACGCGGTCCTCGCGGACGATCGCGCCGAGTTCGTCGACGACCGCCCCGGCGATCTTGGTCCCGCCGATGTCGATTCCGATGGCGTGCACAGGCGAGCCCCTTCCGGGTCGGCGCGGTCAGGCGCGGGGTGGGAGGCGCGGGACGAGCCGGTCGGAGGAGACTCTCTGCCGCACCATCTAGAGTGTAATCAACCACTGCGAGCCGAAGCCATTCGGCTCGATTACCCGCCCGCCCGGTATCGAGGGAGCTACCGTGAACCAGTTCGAAATCCCCGCACTCGTCCCCGCCGACCCGGAGGCCAACGCGACGGACCTGCTCGTCCAGCGTGTCGCTGCCAGCCCGGACGCCGCGCTGTTCAGCCGGCCGGACGGCGACGGCTGGAAGGACGTGACGGCCGCGGAGTTCCACCGCCAGGTCATCGCCCTCGCGAAGGGCATCGCCGCCGCCGGCATTCAGCCGGGCGACAAGATCGGCCTGATGTGCAAGACGCGCTACGAGTGGACGCTGATCGATTTCGCGACCTGGTTCGCGGGCGCGGTCCTGGTTCCCATCTACGAGACCTCCTCGCCTGCTCAGGTGCAGTGGAACATGTCCGACTCGGGCGCGGTCGCGGTCATCCTGGAGGACGCGGAGATGTTCTCGCGGTTCGACGAGGTGCACCCCGACCTCCCGCTCATCCAGAACGTCTGGCAGCTGCACCTCGGTGATCTCGAGAAGCTCGCCAACGCCGGAGCGGATGTGCCGGACGAGGAGATCGAGCGCCGCAGGAACCTCGCGCGCGGCGACGACATCGGCACGCTCATCTACACGTCGGGCTCCACCGGCCGTCCCAAGGGCTGCGTGCTCACGCACTCCAACTTCGTCGAGCTGTCGCGCAACTCGGCCGAGGCGCTCTCGGAGGTCGTGTCGCAGCCGGGAGGCGCCTCCACGCTGCTCTTCATCACCACGGCGCACGTGTTCGCTCGGTTCATCGCGGTGCTGTGCGTCACCGCCGGGGTGAAGGTGGGTCACCAGGCCGACACCAAGCAGCTGCTCCCGGCGCTCGCCAGCTTCAAGCCCACCTTTTTGCTCGCGGTGCCGCGCGTCTTCGAGAAGGTGTACAACTCCGCTGAGCAGAAGGCCGAGGCCGGCGGTCGCGGCAAGATCTTCCGCGCGGCAGCCGACGTCGCGGTCGAGTACTCGAAGGCTGTCGAAGCGGGGTCGGTGCCGTTCGGGCTCAAGCTCAAGTTCGCGCTCTACGACCGGCTGGTGTTCTCGAAGCTCCGGGCGGCCATGGGCGGCCGCGTGAAGTACGCGGTCTCCGGCTCCGCGCCGCTCGGGTCGCACCTCGGTCACTTCTTCCACAGCCTCGGCATCAAGATCCTCGAGGGCTACGGACTCACCGAGACCACCGCCCCCGCGACGGTCAACCGTCCGGACATGTTCAAGATCGGAACGGTCGGGCCCGTCCTCCCCGGCGTGGCGGTGCGCCTCGTCGACGACGGCGAGATCGAGGTCAAGGGCGTCAACGTCTTCAAGGAGTACTGGAAGAACCCCGAGGCGACGGCCGCCGCGTTCGACGACGGCTGGTTCCGCACAGGCGACCTCGGCACGATCGACGACGACGGCTACCTGACGATCACCGGCCGTAAGAAGGAGATCATCGTCACCGCCGGCGGCAAGAACGTCTCCCCCGCCGCGCTCGAGGACCCGATCCGCGCCAACCCGCTGGTCGGGCAGGTGATCGTGGTCGGTGACCAGAAGCCGTTCATCGCGGCACTGGTCACGCTCGACACCGAGATGCTGCCCACCTGGCTCGCGAACAACGGTGAAGACAAGGACATGACGCTCGCCGAGGCCTCCGTGAACCCGGCGGTGAACGCCGAGATCCAGCGCGCGGTCGACACGGCCAACCAGGGTGTGTCTCGCGCCGAGAGCATCCGCAAGTTCGTGATCCTGGCCACCGAGCTGACGGAGGCCAGCGGCCACCTGACGCCCAAGCTCAGCATCAAGCGCAACGTCATCCTCAGCGACTTCGCCGACGTCATCGACGGCGTCTACAGCGGCAACCCCAGCACCCAGGGCATCTCCCTCGCCCACTAGGGAGATTTGCGCCAAATGTTGCGTTTGGAGCCGCCTGACGCAACATTCGGCGCAAATCTGTGTAGGCGTTCGATGAACGCCTCGCGCTCGTGGAGGTCCCGTGCAGTGACCCGCATGACACGCCACCCTTCCGCTTCCAAGAGCTCACGACGCTCGATGTCGAGGTGCCATTGCCTCGGGTCCACTCGGTGCCCATCGCCCTCGTATTCGAACGCGATGCGGCGGTCGGGGAGGCTCAGGTCGGGATGCAACGTGATGCGGCCGCCCTTGACCGCAACCGGCGCGTTGATCTCGACGTCGCGATAGCCGACGTCGTCGAGAAGCAGACGGAGAAGGCTCTCCGGCCGCGAATCGCTGCCGAACCGGATGCGAGGGAGTGCCCAGGCACGACCGCGCGAGCCCTTGGTGCGCGGTAGCGCTTCAGCAATCTCTACCAGTTCGGCGTGGGTTGCGAGCGGCTCGCGATTACGCGCGCCGACGAGATGATCGCCCGCAGCCACGAGATCATCCCGACCCAGCACGCCGGAGAGCTGACACCAGACCTGCGCGGGCGTGCAAACGGGGAGCCCGTCGATCGTCGTTCCCGAAACCAGTCCGAGGCTGTGCCCGACCACACCGCGCCCTCCGGGAGCATGCCGGGATACGCGACCGAGATGTGAAGCGGCTCTCCGGGAAGGGACATGGGCAATGGAATACCGAGAAGCGCAGCTCCAGTCTGGTGGCTGAAGAAGGCACCGTCGGGCAGCAGCGCGCGATAGACGCTGCAGAGTTCGCGAACGTTGCGGGGCGCCACCGACACGTGGACGGAGTGGAAGGGGTGGTGTACATCGCGTCTCCGCAGCCGTGACGCGTCGACACCGTGGCTTCGAGCGTCGTCAGGTCGGAATGCGACACCCGCGAGCGCGGGTGGCAGCGGCTCAGGTTTTCGCATTCCCCCATCGTCACCGCGTCGGGCCCGGCCCACGCCCCACTGCACGAATCTGTGCACTTCTAACGCTGTCCCCCGACCCGAGTGGACAACGCCTTTGCGCCAAATGTGGCGATAGAGGCCTCCTATCGCCACATTTGCCGCAAATCTCGAGGGGTTAGAGCTCGTCGCGCCAGGAGTGGGTGGGGGCGTACCCGAGGACGCGACGGGCCTTGTCGATGGAGAGGAGGGTGTCGTTGTTGTCGAGGTCGTCGCGCTTCAGCGGGACCCCGGGGAAGACCTCGGCGACGAGCTCGGCGTTGGGACGCGACATCACGGTGTCGGCCGCGGCGATGATGAAGCGGTCGAAGCCGGTGGTGTCCCACTCCAGCGCGCGGAGGATCGCTTGGGCGCCGTCGCGCGCGTCGATGTAGCCCCAGAGGTTCCACTTGCGAGCCCGCGCGTCGGCGTCGTACGACGGGAACGCCGCGTAGTCGGCCGGCTCCATCACGTTCGAGAAGCGCAGCGCCACGATCTTCAGCGCCGGGTCCCAGCGAACCAACTCGATCGCCATCTGCTCCTCGAGGTGCTTGACCAGCGAGTAGGTGGATTCCGGGCGGGCCGGGTAGTCCTCGTCGACCGGGATGTAGGGCGGCGGCACGTCGAACGGGAGGCCGAGCACGGTCTCGCTCGACGCGTACACGACGTTGCGGATGCCGGCGCGGCGCGCGGCCTGGAACACGTTGTACGTGACCCGGATGTTGTTGTGGAAGGTCGCGACGTCGCTCAGGATGCCCGGCGCCGGGATCGCGGCGAGGTGGACGATCGCGTCGAACCCGTCATGGAGGTCGTTGACGCCGAGGATCGCGTCCAGCGTCTGCCCGAAGTCCGTGAGGTCGACCCGAACGAAGCCGGGACCGCGTTCCCCCGTCGCGTCCAGATTGACGACGGTGTGTCCCGCCGCGCGTAGTTCGCGAACGACGGTGCGTCCGAGCTTTCCCGATCCTCCGGTGACTGCGATGTCCATGTGATCGAGTCTAGACGGGCGCTAGAACCAGTCGCTCTCGCGCACCTGGCGCATCGCCTCGCGTCGCGTCTCCTTGTCGAGCCGGTCGAGGTACAGCTTGCCGTCGAGGTGGTCGGTCTCGTGCTGCAGGGCCTGCGCCATCACGCCGGTTCCGGAGAGCTCGATCTCGTTGCCGTCGAGGTCGATGCCGCGCACGCGGGCGAACGGGTAGCGGGAGGTCTTGAACCAGAGCCCGGGGACCGAGAGGCAGCCCTCGTCCACCAGCTCGGGCTCGCCCGAAACCTCCACCAGCTCGGGGTTGATGATGTAGCCGATCTCGCCGTCGACGTTGTAGCTGAACGCGCGCAGGCCGACGCCGATCTGCGGCGCGGCGACGCCCGCGCGGCCCGGAGGCACGACGCTGTCGATGAGGTCCTCCACGAGGCCGCGGACGCCCTCGTCGAGCTCCAGGACCGGCTCCGACGGGGTCTTCAGGACGGGGTCGCCGAACAGGCGGATCTGGCGCTCGGTCACGGGTATCTCCTCGGGCGCGCGCACGGCGCGATGGCGGCGGACGGGGTCAGGCGCGCTCGGCAGGCAAGCCCTCGACGACGAGCGCTGCGAGCGCCCGGGCCGAGAGCTTGGTCAGCGGCTTGAGGTCCTTCCAGGACACGACCGAGCCTGCGGCGAGCTGCGGGTCGTACGGGATGCGGACGATCTCGCGCACGCGCGAGCGGAAGTGCGACTCGATCTCCTCGAGCTTCACCAGATTCGTGGCGTGGGTCGCGGTGTTGAGCGCGACGACCGCGTTGCGGACGAGGTCGGTGTAGCCGTTGGCCTCGAGCCAGGTGAGAGTCTCGGAGGCCAGGCGAGCCTCGTCGACGCTGCCGCCCGACACGATCACGAGCGCGTCGGCTCGCTGCAGCGTCGCCCGCATCACCGAGTGCACGATGCCGGTGCCGCAGTCGGTCAGGACGATCGAGTAGAAGCGTGCCGACAGGTCGGCGACCACGTTGTAGTCGTTCTCGTCGAAGGCCTCCGACAGCATGGGGTCGGTGTCGGACGCGAGGATGTCGAGCCGCGTCTCGTCACGCGAGACCAGCGCCGAGAAGTCGGTGAAGCCGCCGATGCTCGCCGCTTTGTGCACGACATCGCGCACCGTCGCCCTGGTCTGCTTCGGGACGCGCTCCGAGAGCGTTCCGCGATCGGGATTCGCGTCGATCGCGATGATGCGGTCTTCGCGCGCGGCAGCCAGCGCCATCCCGAGCAGTGTCGTGACGGTCGTCTTGCCGACGCCGCCCTTACGCGTGAGCACGGGCACGAACCGGGTGCCGCCCTCGAACTGCTTCTGGATGCGGTGGTCGAGCTCTTTGCGCGCGCGGACCTTGGCCGAGTCGCCCAGGTTCACCGTGCGGAACGTGACGTTGTACACGAACCGCTGCCACGGTCCCTCGGGACCCGGTCGCGTCTTGCGGTTGACCTCCAGCAGGCGGTCGGCCGTCAGCATGGCCGCGGGCTCGGGCTGCGGCGAGTGCTCGCCGCGCAGCCGGTCGCGCCGCGACTGGCCGAACGCCTCGGGATGCGCATCGGAACCCGGCAGCCCAGTCGTCTCGCCGCGGCTTGCGTCGGGCTGCGTCGGCGTCGGGGCCGTCGCCAGCCGCGAGGCCACGATCGCGACCGACGTGGTCGTCGGGTCGGTCGGCGACTCGACGAAGCCCGGGTTCACGGGCACGTCGTCGATCGCGACCGCGGCCTCGTCCTCCGGGATCTCCTTCGGCGGCGTCGGCGGCAGGTCGACGGCGATGCTCAGCGTCGTGTCGACTTCGAGCGGCGACGGACGGAAGCTGGGCTTCTCGTCGGACGGCTCGAGGTCGCCGCGCTCCGGCTCCTCCGGCTTGTCAGCCACGGTTGTCACTCCTTCTGCCGCTCGACGTGAGACGACTGCGACAGTTTATCGGGCAGGGTCAGGCGGGCGTGATGACGACCAGGAGGTCGCCCGCGTCCACCTGCTGGGTCTTCGGGATGGCGAGACGCTCGATCGTGCCGGCGATGGGTGCGGTGATCGCCGCCTCCATCTTCATGGCCTCGATCGACGCGACCGACTGGCCCGCGGCGACGGCATCGCCCGGCGCGACCTGGAGGGTGACCACTCCGGAGAACGGAGCGGCGACCTGGCCGGGCTTGGCCGTGTCGGCCTTCTCGGCGCTCTTGGCCTCCACGACGATGCTGCGGTCGCGCACGAAGACGGGACGCAGCTGGCCGTTGAGCGTGGTCATGACGGTGCGCATGCCCTTCTCGTCGGCCTCGCCGATCGCCTCCAGCCCGATGTAGAGCCGCACGCCCTTGCTGAACTCGATGACGTGCTCCTCGCCGGCGCCGAGGCCGTAGAGGTAGTCGATCGAGTCGACGACCGAGAGGTCGCCGAACAGCTCGCGCATCTGCTCGTAGATGCGCGTCGGGGCCGGGAACAGCAGCCGGTTGAGCGCGGCGCGACGGGACGCGCTGGAGCCCTCCAGGGCCTCCGCGTCGGTCTGCGAAATGTCTTCGACGCCGACCTTCACGGTCTTGCCCGCGAGCACCTTCGTGCGGAACGGCTCCGGCCAGCCGCCGGGCAGCTCGCCCAGCTCGCCCGCCATGAACCCGACGACCGAGTCGGGGATGTCGTAGTTCTGCGGGTTCTCGGCGAAGTCGTCCGGGTCGGCGTGGACGGCCGCCAGGTGAAGCGCGAGGTCGCCGACGACCTTCGACGACGGCGTGACCTTGGGGATGCGCCCCAGGATGCGGTTGGCGGCGGCGTACATGTCCTCCACCAGCTCGAAGTCCTCCGCGAGGCCCAGCGCGTTGGCCTGCTGGCGCAGGTTGGACAGCTGTCCGCCCGGGATCTCGTGCTTGTAGACGCGACCCGTGGGGCCGGGCAGGCCCGACTCGAACGGACGGTACACCTGGCGCACGGCCTCCCAGTACGGCTCGAGGTCTTCGACGGCCGATAGCGAGACGCCGGTGTCGCGCTCGGTGTGCGCAAGGGCCGCGACGAGCGCCGAGGCGCTCGGCTGGCTGGTGGTTCCCGCCATCGGCGCACTGGCCACGTCGACCGCGTCTGCGCCGGCGCGGGAGGCCGCAAGCAGTGTCGCGAGCTGGCCGCCCGGAGTGTCGTGGGTGTGCACGTGCACCGGGAGGTCGAAGCGCTCGCGGAACGCCGAGACCAGCTTCTCTGCCGCGGCGGGACGCAGCAGGCCGGCCATGTCCTTGATCGCGAGGATGTGCGCGCCCGACTCGACGATCTGCTCGGCGAGCCGCAGGTAATAGTCGAGCGTGTACAGGTCTTCTGCCGGGTCGAGCAGATCCGCCGTGTAGCAGACCGCGACCTCGGCGATGGAGGTGCCGGTGGCGAGCACCGACTCGATCGCCGGGCGCATCTGCGACACTTCGTTGAGCGCGTCGAAGATGCGGAAGATGTCGACACCCGTCGCCGCGGCCTCCCGCACGAATGCGTCGGTCACCTGCGTCGGGTACGGCGTGTAGCCGACCGTGTTGCGACCGCGCAGGAGCATCTGGATGTTGATGTTGGGCAGCGCCTCGCGCAGGGCGGCGAGCCGCTCCCACGGGTCTTCGCCGAGGAAGCGCAGCGCGACGTCGTAGGTCGCGCCACCCCAGGCCTCGACCGAGAGCAACTCCGGCGTGAGGCGCGCGACGTACGGAGCGACCGCGAGCAGGTCCTTGGTGCGCACGCGCGTCGCCAGCAGCGACTGGTGCGCGTCGCGGAAAGTGGTCTCGGTGACCGCGAGCGCGGTCTGCGCGCGCAGCGCCTCGGCGAAGCCCTTCGGGCCGAGCTCGAGCAGCCGCTGGCGCGAGCCGGACGGCGCCGGCACCGCGAGGTCGAGGCGCGGCAGCTTCTCGACCGGGTCGGCCACCTCCGGACGCGGACCGTTGGGCTGGTTGACGGTGACGTCGGCCAGCCAGTTGAGCACCTTGGTGCCCCGGTCTTTGGAGGTGCGGCCCTTGAACAGCTCAGGGCGCTCCTCGATGAAGGAGGTGGAGACATTGCCGGCGATGAAGTCCGGGTCCTCCATGACCGCCTGCAGGAACGGGATGTTCGTGGCGACGCCGCGCACGCGGAACTCGGCCAGCGCGCGCCGGGCGCGCAGCACGGCGGCCGGGAAATCGCGGCCGCGCGTGATGAGCTTCGCCAGCATCGAGTCGAAGTGCGGGCTGATCTGGGCGCCCGGGTTGATCGTGCCGCCGTCGAGGCGGATGCCGGCGCCACCCGGCGAGCGGTAGGTCGTGATCTTGCCCGTGTCCGGGCGGAAGTTCGCCGTCGGGTCCTCGGTCGTGATGCGGCACTGGAGGGCGGCGCCGCGCATCTGGACGCTGTCCTGGCTGAGGCCGAGGTCGGCGAGGGTGTCGCCCGCCGCGATGCGGATCTGCGACTGCACCAGGTCGACGTCGGTGATCTCTTCGGTGACCGTGTGCTCGACCTGGATGCGCGGGTTCATCTCGATGAACACGTGCTGGCCTGCGCGCTCCCCCGCGGTGTCGAGCAGGAACTCCACGGTGCCCGCGTTCTCGTAGCCGATGGACTTGGCGAAGGCGATCGCGTCGCGGTAGAGCGACTGGCGGATCTCGTCGGAGAGGTTCGGCGCCGGCGCGATCTCGACCACCTTCTGGTGCCGGCGCTGCACCGAGCAGTCGCGCTCGAACAGGTGGATGGTGTCCCCCGTGCCGTCGGCGAGGATCTGCACCTCGATGTGGCGCGGACGCAGCACGGCCTGCTCCAGGAACATGGTCGGGTCGCCGAACGCGCTGTCGGCCTCGCGCATTGCCTCCTCGAGTGACGCCCGGAGGTCTTCCTTGCGGGCCACCCGCCGCATGCCGCGGCCGCCGCCCCCGGCCACCGCCTTGGCGAAGATCGGGAAGCCGATCCCGTCGGCGCCGGCGAGCAGCTCCTCGATGTCGCGCGACGGCGGGGTCGACTTGAGCACGGGGACGCCCGCGGCGATGGCGTGCTCCTTGGCCGTGACCTTGTTGCCGGCCATCTCGAGCACCTCGGCGCGCGGGCCGATGAACGCGATGCCCGCGGCTCGCGCGGCGTCGGCGAGCTCCGGGTTCTCGGAAAGGAAGCCGTAACCCGGGTAGATCGCGTCGGCGCCGGACTCCTTGGCGACGCGGATGATCTCCTGAACGTCCAGATAGGCGCGCACAGGGTGCCCCGGCTCGCCGATCTGGTACGCCTCGTCCGCCTTCAGCCGGTGCATCGAGTTGCGGTCTTCGTACGGGAAGACGGCGACCGTGGCGGCGCCCAACTCATAGGCGGCGCGGAAGGCCCTGATGGCGATTTCACCGCGGTTGGCAACGAGGATCTTACGGAACATGGGGACCTTTCGAGCAGGGGTCGGCACCACACAGCAAACGGTTAGGTACTCCAAGACTAGTGAAGGTAACGTGGCTGTCGTGCACGTACTCAGCGTTAGTTCCCTCAAGGGCGGTGTCGGAAAGACCACGGTGACGCTCGGTCTGGCCTCAGCCGCCTTCGCGAAGGGGCTCCGGACGCTCGTCGTCGACCTCGACCCGCAGTCGGACGTCTCGACCGGCATGGACATCCAGGTCGCCGGTCACCTCAACGTCGCCGACGTGCTCGCCTCTCCCAAGGAGAAGATCGTCCGCGCGGCGATCGCGCCCTCCGGTTGGACCAAAGGCCGCGCCGGCAAGATCGACGTGATGATCGGAAGCCCGTCGGCCATCAACTTCGACGGCCCGCACCCGAGCATCCGCGACATCTGGAAGCTCGAGGAGGCGCTGGCGAACGTCGAGCACGACTACGACCTGGTGCTCATCGACTGCGCCCCGTCGCTCAACGCTCTCACCCGCACGGCGTGGGCCGCGAGCGACCGTGTCGCCGTGGTGACCGAGCCCGGCCTGTTCTCGGTTGCGGCCGCCGACCGTGCGCTGCGCGCGATCGAAGAGATCCGCCGCGGCCTGTCTCCGCGCCTCCAGCCACTCGGCATCATCGTCAACCGGGCCCGCGTCCAGTCGCTCGAGCACCAGTTCCGCATCAAGGAGCTGCGCGACATGTTCGGTCCGCTCGTGCTCTCACCCCAGCTGCCCGAGCGCACGTCGCTGCAGCAGGCGCAGGGTGCGGCGAAGCCCCTGCACGTCTGGCCGGGTGAAAGTGCGCAGGAGATGGCGCACAACTTCGACCTCCTGCTCGAGCGCGTCCTGCGCACGGCGAAGATCGGCGAGTACGCCGTCGCCGGCTCCTGACCCGCGCTGCCACCACCCCTCGAGTACGCACTCGATCAACGAAAAACCGCCGAGTACACCGATGGTCCGGGTACTCGACGGCTAGTGACGTACGAGGCTCAGGAGGCCTTGGACTTGGTGGCGCGGCGCACAGCCAGCTCGTCGAGGTCGTCGCCCTGGGTGTCGAGCTCGACGAGAGACGACTCCACCTCGCGCAGCACCTTGCCGACGGCGATGCCGAAGACGCCTTGGCCGCGGCTGACGAGGTCGATGACCTCGTCGTTGGAGGTGCAGAGGTAGACGCTCGCGCCGTCGCTCATGAGCGTGGTCTGGGCGAGGTCGTTGACGCCCGCTTCACGCAGCTGGTTGACCGCCGTGCGGATCTGCTGCAGCGAGATGCCGGTGTCGAGCAGGCGCTTGACCAGCTTGAGGACGAGGATGTCGCGGAAGCCGTACAGGCGCTGCGATCCGGAGCCGGCCGCACCGCGGACGGTGGGCTCGACGAGACCGGTGCGCGCCCAATAGTCCAGCTGACGATAAGAGATGCCGGCAGCGCGGGCGGCGACGGCACCGCGGTAGCCGTTGGCGTCGTCCATCTCGGGGAGGCCGTCGGTGAACAGCAGGCCCAGGTCGTACCGGGCGGCGTCGCTGTCACGACTCAATTCGCTCATGCTGCCTGCCTCTCGCCCGGGTCCTTCGGATCCTGCGTCTCCGAATGAGCCGCTTCATCAACGGTACCCATCCCCCGGCCACCGGGCAACGACATCCGGCAATCGTCGTCGGCGTGTCGGCGCTCAGGGACGCAGACGTTCGAGAGCGGCCCGGATGATGCTGCCGCGCACGACGTCGAGTTGACCGGCGATCTCCCGCGCCAGCTCGGCGGTCTGCGGTCGGGAGGTGACATCGTTGCGCCGCGCCAGCGGCACCAGAGCCGTCTCGATCAGGCCGATCTCGCGCTCGGCTGCGGCGCGGAATCCGCGCAGGTGCCGCGGACCGATTCCGGTTCGGGAGAGCTCGGCCAGGGCACGCAGGACGGTGAGCGCCTCGTCGCCGTAGACGTCGGCCGGCACGATCAACGATGCGCTCACGGCCTCCTGAAGCAGTTCGGGGCTCGCTCCGGCCTCGCGCAGCAACTCGTCGCGCTGGTAGCGCCGGCCGGCGGAGAGCATCGACGTCGTGGGACCGGAGGTCGCTCCGCCCGGGATCGGCGGGTCGCCGCCGGCGTCGACCTCGGCGAGATACTTCTTGATGACCTTGAGCGGGAGGTAGTGGTCGCGCTGCATGGCGAGCACGGTGTGCAGCCGCTCGACATCGGCCGGCGAGAACTTGCGATAGCCCGACGCCGTGCGCGATGGCGTCACGAGCCCGCGCTCCTCGAGAAAGCGGAGCTTCGACGACGACAGGTCCGGGAACTCCGGAGTGAGCCGAGCGAGGACCTGGCCGATCGAGAGCAGTGCGGGCGAGGCGGCGTGCGCTCTCGCTGCTTGCCGCGCCACGGAGAGGGGCCTTAGCCGTTCGCCGCGGTGGCGAGGTCTTGGCGGGACGCGTAGAACGTGAGCCGGAACTTGCCGATCTGGACCTCGGACGAATCGCTGAGCAGAGCGCTCTCGATGCGCACCCCATCGTAGTAGGTGCCGTTGAGTGACCCCAGGTCGCGCACCTCGAAGGCCGTGCCGCGGCGCGTGAACTCGGCATGCCGACGCGACACGGTCACGTCGTCGAGGAAGATGTCGGCGTTGGGGTGGCGCCCCGCGCTGGTCACATCGGCGTCGAGCAGGAAGCGGGCACCCGTGTTCGGCCCGCGACGCACGATCAGGAGAGCAGAACCGGACGGCAGGGCGGCGATGGCCTCCTGCTCCTCGGCACTGATCTCACCGTCGACCGGGAACATCTTGGAGACGAACTCCTCGCCGAAGCGCGCGGTCGTGTCTTCGTTCCCCGTCGCGGAGTCGCGCAGGGGGTTCGCGGCGTCGCGACCGTTGTCGCCCTCGGCCGGATCACCGGCGGGGTAGTTCTGTTCAGGCACCGTCAACCTCCTCGCTGTCAAGCCTATCGGAATGTGGCCCGCTGTCGTCGGCCGGAAGACGGATGACCCGGGCCGTCTCGCGAATGTAGACGATTCCGGCCCACCAGTAGAGGAACGCTCCCCACAGTGCGAAGGCCCAGCCGAGCGGCAGGGAGTAGGGAGCGAGAGGGTCGAACGCCTCGCCGAGCATGAGCAGCGGGAGCGCCCAGAACAGGCAGAACGTCGCCACCTTGCCGAGATGGTGCACCGGGAGCGGGCCGTAGCCGTGGTTCGCGAGGATGACGCCGAGCACCGCGAGCATGACGTCGCGCGCGACGATCACCGCCACCAGCCACCAGGGGATGACCTCCCGCCAGGCGAGGCCGACGAGGGCAGCGAAGATGTACAGGCGGTCGGCCGCCGGATCGAGGAGCTGGCCGAGCCGCGAGACCTGGTTCAGCTTGCGAGCCAACCAGCCGTCGAGGAAGTCGGTGACGCTCGAGAAGATCAGCACGCCCAGCGCGAGCGCGTCCTCCCCCACGATCACGAACCACAGGAACACCGGGACCAGAGCGAGCCGGAAGAAGCTGAGAGCGTTCGGGACCGTCCACACGCGCGAGCTCACGGCGCCGACACCATCCACGTTTCCACTCTAGTGACCGCTTGTCCCCCATCGTGCGACGACGTCACCCCTAGGATGTGGGTCGTGGAGCCCTTCATCGTCTGTCTGTGGATCCTCGTCGGCGTGTGCGCCGCCACCTGGGTGCTGTCGCTGGTCACCGGCGAGCACTCCTGGGTCGACCGGATCTGGTCCATCGTGCCCGTCGCCTACGTCTGGGTGTTCGCAGCCGCCACCGGCCTCCAGGACGCCCGGCTCGACCTGATGGCGGGACTCGTCACGCTCTGGGGAGCGCGCCTCACCTTCAACTTCGCGCGCAAGGGCGGCTACGCGCCCGGCGGAGAGGACTACCGCTGGGAGGTGCTGCGCGCCCGGATGAGCCGCGGGGCGTTCGCGCTGTTCAATCTGTTCTTCATCGTGATCTACCAGAACGTCCTCCTGCTGCTGATCACACTGCCGGCCTGGACCGCGTACCAGCACCGCACACCGCTGAACGCGCTCGACATCGTCTGCACCGTGCTCTTCCTGCTGTTCCTGGCCGGAGAGACGATCGCCGACCAGCAGCAGTGGGATTTCCACCAGTGGAAGAAGCGGGAGGTCGCCGCCGGGCGCACTCCGAGCCCGCGCTTCCTGCAGGCCGGGCTGTTCCGGATCTCGCGGCACCCGAACTTCTTCTTCGAGCAAGCCCAGTGGTGGGTGGTCTTCCTGTTCGGCTGCGCGGCCGCGGGCTCGATCCTGCAGTGGACGGTGATCGGACCGCTGCTGCTCACCGGGCTGTTCATCGGCTCGACGGTGTTCACTGAGAGCATCTCGCGCTCGCGCTACCCCGAGTACGCGGACTACCAGCGGCGCACGTCGCCGATCGTCCCGTGGTTCCCGCGACGCGGCGACCAGGCGATCACGGCGCGGTCGTGACGGCGCGCGCGGGCCGGGGGAAGGCCTCCCGCATGTGGTCGGAGTCGAGGTAGTCGGCGACGCCGATGAGGATGAGGCTGAACACGATCTGCTCGGTCACCATCCAGAGCGGGTAGAGCCCGGGGATCGCCGCGATCACGAGCGTGACGACAGGGAAGATCTTGGAGAAGAGCCGCAGGCGCGAGTACGCCCAGTAGTAACCCTTCTGCGCACGCCACGCGAAGTAGAAGAGCGTCACGGTCATGCCGAGCACGACGACAGAGCGCATCCACACGGCGAACGGCAGCACCGCGCCATCGAGCGTGAGGACCAGTGCGATGACGACCGCCGTCGTGCCGATGACCAGCTCGGCGACCAGCAGCCAGGCGATGACGACGAACGCGCGGCGCGTGCGCGGATCGTCGCGGCCCTCCTCGGGGACGGTGTAACCGGCGTGGCGTCCGCCCGCGAGCCGGTCGAGCCGTCGGAGCAGGGATTCCATGCCTTCACGGTAACGCGACGCGGCTGGGAGATGCTCCACCTCCGCCCGATCCGGCGCGTACGGTGGACTCATGTCCTGCATCCGCTTCAACACCCCCGCCCAGCGCCAGGCCATGCGCGACCACCGTCCCGCGGTGCTCACCGCGGAGGAGGCCGCAGCGCTGCATCCGGCGCCGGAGTTCACAGAGAGCAAGCTGCGGAGGCTCCGGCTGCTCGCGACGAACCCGAACCCGAAGATCCGGGAGGCCGTCGCCTCCAGCTACAACACTCCGGAGGACCTGTTCGTGATGCTCGCGAACGATCCCGACGAGGGCGTGCGCGGGTGCGTCGCCAAGAACGAGGCGACGCCGTGCGACATCCTGCGGTCGCTCGCGAGCGACCGCTCGGAGACGGTGCGCGGCTGGGTGGCGGTCAACTACTACGTGCCGTCCGATGTGATGGAGAAGCTGGCCGAGGACCGCAGCCGGACGGTGCGCAGCCTCGTGAAGTGGAAGGCGCAGCTGGCCGCCGAAGCGGAGACCGCGGGCGAGTCGCAGACCGTCCTGACGGCGGAGCCGGCACTCCGCCCATGACCAGCGTCCGCGTCGACGCGTGGGCCTGGGCCGTGCGGCTCTACAAGACCCGGTCGGCCGCCTCGGACGCCTGCAAGGCCGGCCATCTGAAGGTGAACGGGGATCGCGCGAAACCGTCGCAGCAGGTCAAGGTCGGCGACGAAGTGCGCGCGTACGTCGGCGGCTCCGAGAAGATCTACATCGCGCGGAAGCTCATCGTGAAGCGCGTCGGTGCAGCCATCGCCGCCGAGTGCTTCGAGGACCGCACGCCGCCTCCGCCCCCGAAGACCGAGGCGCCGTCGGGCATCACGCGCGAGCGCGGGGCCGGGCGACCCACCAAGCGCGACCGGCGCCTGATCGAGCAGCTCCGAGGCCACTGATGGCGGTGGCGCGGGTCGGCATCTCGGGATGGACGTACGCACCCTGGCGCGGCGTGTTCTACCCGAAAGGGCTGCCGCACCGCGCCGAGCTCGAGTACGCGTCCTCCCAGCTCGACTCGATCGAGATCAACGGCAGCTTCTACGCCCTGCAGAAGCCCGCGAGCTACCGCAGCTGGGCGGAGACCACGCCCGAGCGATTCGTGTTCGCGGTCAAGGGCGGCCGTTACATCACGCACATCCTGCGGCTGCGGAACGCACGCGCGGCGCTGGCCAACTTCTTCGCCTCCGGCGTGCTCGCGCTCGGCCCCAAGCTCGGGCCGTTCCTGTGGCAGCTGCCGCCGACCCTCCCCCTCGACCCCGAGGCACTGGACGCGTTCCTCGCGCTGCTGCCGTCGACCGCCGCGGAGGCCCGGACGCTCGCCGCCGAGACCACGCTCGAGGAGGATCGCACCGACCTGACCTCCGGCGGCGACCGCCCTCTGCGGCACGCGGTGGAGGCGCGGCACCCGAGCTTCGCCGACCCCGAGTTCGCCCGCATCGCGCGCGAGCACGGCGTCGCCGTCGTCCTCGCCGACACGGCCGGAAAGTACCCGGTGATCCGGGAGGTCACCGCCGACTTCGTCTACGTGCGCCTCCACGGAGACGAGGAGCTGTACGCGAGCGGGTACACCGACGAGGCGCTCGACCGCTGGGCCGCTGAACTGCGAGGGAGGCTCGACGCCGGTCTGGACGTCTTCGCCTACTTCGACAACGACATGAAGGTGCGCGCTCCGTACGACGCGATGGGCCTCTGCGAGCGGCTGCGCTGAGCCGGCCGTGCTCGCGGTGCGCCGGTCAGTCCTGCAGCACCGACATCACGTTGCCCGCCGGGTCGCGGAACCAGGCGATATCCGGCCCGCGGTTCACCGACTTGCCACGGGCGATGCCCTTCTCGTCGGTGGGGAGCGCGTCGTCGTCGTAGATCTTGGTGACGACGCCCTTCGCGTTGAGCTCGTCGACGGCCGCGTCGATGTCGGCGACGACGAGGTTCAGGATGGTGAAGCTCGCCGGCTGGTGGTCGGGCTTCGGATAGACGAACACGTGGCTGCCTGCCGGGAGGGCGATGTCGAGGTTGCCCATCGGGCCGTCGGTCACGTCGAGGCCGAGCGCGTCCCGGTAGAACGTGCGCGCGGCGTCGATGTCGTTCACGCTGAATCCGCTGAAGATCTCGAGAGTGTTCACCATGAGCTCCACTCTGCTCCCCGGGCGGCCCGGCGTCTAGACGAACCGCACGGCCTCCTGCAGCCGCGGCCGCAGTTCGAACGCGCGGTCGACGCTCTCGCGGCCCGCCGCGTTGGCGCCGTCGCGCAGCACCTTCGGCAGCAGCGAGCGCCGCACCACCAGCGAGCCCGACAGCCTCCCGCGCTGCACGACGTCGAGCGGCACGGCCAGGGCGTCGTCGGGCACGACGACGATGAGTCCGGTGAACCGCACGCCGGCCTGGCGGCCGAAGCTCTTGGCCGAGGCGTGGAGCTCGTGGAACGGCTCCTCGTCGCGGCGGATGCCAGCGCCGGTCAACTCGCCCTTGGCGAGCTTGACCTCGCCGCCCCAGTCGGCCGAGCGCACGGCGAACAGCCCGGCGGGGCCGAGGACGATGTGGTCGAGTTTGGCGTCCGTCGCCGGGTGCACCGCGACGTCGTTCCAGATGGTGAAGCCGATGCCGAGGCCGGAGACGGCACGTGCCGTGGCCTCCTCGGCGAGCGCCTCCGCCAGCAGCATGCGGATCTCGCGCGGGGCCGAGCGGACCAGCGCGGGGTCGTACGGGTCGGCCTCGGAGCCGCGGCCCATCCACTCGCGCATGAGGGTCAGGAACCGCTCGCGCGCGCGTCCGCCCGGGTGCCCGTAACTGCGTGCGCGCACGGTGGCTCCGCGTGCGGAGCCGCGGGTGGGGTGCACGGTGGCGCTGAAGCCTCCCCCGCCGGACTCGCCCGAGACGGCGTCGACCACCAGGCTCTCGCCGCGGTCGTACCGTGCGCGGTCCTCCGGGTCGCCGACGAGCTCCCACGCGGTCTGCACCGCCTGGAACGCTGCGGCGGTGCCGCCGGTGTCGGGGTGCGTCGCGCGGGCGAGACGGCGGTAGGCGCGGCGCAGCTCCTCCTGACTGACGGACGCGCTGACGCCGAGCACCTCGTAGGGGCTCGGCGCGGCGGGACTGTCGGTCATAGGTCACGACATTAGCGGGCGGATCCGCGAATTCCCTTGATTTCGGATGTGGAGGAAATGGGATTGCGGACGGAATATGACCGCTTGCCCTCCTAGGCTGGAATCACAGAACGGAAAACCGAAAGGGCAGGAATCATGACCATCAGCGACTGGCGCATCGAGCTCATCGTCGTCCCCGTCACCGACGTCGACCGGGCCAAGGCCTTCTACGTCGACGCGCTCGGCTGGAACGCCGATTTCGACCACCGCGTCACCCCCACGCTGCGCTTCGTGCAGGTGACCCCTCCCGGATCGGCGTGCTCGATCGCGTTCGGCGAGGGCCTGACCGACATGGCGCCCGGCTCGATGAAGGGCCTGCAGATCGTGATCCCGGACGCCGACGAGGCACTGGCGCACCTGCGCGAGAACGGGGTGGAGGCCACGGGCGTCGACGAGCAGGCGTGGGGCCGCTTCGTGTTCTTCGCCGACCCCGACGGCAACGGCTGGAGCCTGCAGCAGCTGCCGAAGCGCGACTAGTCTCACGCCCTCCCGAGCGCGAAGACGATCAGCAGCAGCGTGACGACGAAACCGCATGCGTAGTTGATCCACAGGAAGCGCCGCCACCCCCGGTTGGCGGCGCTTCCGCGTTCGTCGGGAAGCGACCAGAACGGCGCAGCGGTCAGGAGGTACGGCACGGCGAGCAGCGCGGCGAGCGGCCCGGGCCATGCCGTGCCGAGCATCGCCAGTCCTGCGACCGCCCACGCGGCCATCGCGAAGCGCGTGGTGCGGGCGGCACCGAGAACCGTGGCGATCGAGGCGATGCCGGCCTCCCGGTCGGGCACGATGTCCTGCACGGCGCCGAACGCGTGGCTCCCGACGCCCCACAGGAAGAACGCGAGCAGCACCAGCCAGAGTCCGGGCGTGAACACGGCTCCGGCGAGGACGAGGCCGTAGAGCGCCGGGCTGACGAAGTGCGTGCTCGACGTCGCGGAGTCGAGGAACGGGACCTCCTTGAACCGCAGCCCCTTCACGGAGTACGCCAGCAGGGCGAACAGGCTCACGGCGAGCACGAGCCACGACAGCGGCGAGCCGACCGCGACCAGGAACACCAGGAACGGCACATTCGTCACCGCGGCGGCGACGAGCGTGCTCCGGTGCAGGCGTCGATCGAGCAGGGCGCCCTCCGCCCCGCCCTTGCGCGGGTTGCGCAGGTCGGACTCGTAGTCGAACACGTCGTTGATGCCGTACAGCGCGAGGTTGTACGGCACCAGGAAGTAGAGCGTTCCGATCACCAGCACAGCGTCGACGCGCCCCGTGGTGAGGAGGTAGGCCGCGGCGAACGGGAACGCCGTGTTGATCCAGCTGAGCGGGCGGGAGGCCAGCACGAGCTGGCGCAGCAGCGAAGGCGCGACGGTCGTGGTCATGCCGGCCTCCTCCGTAGCAGGACCCAGAGGCCGGTGAGGATCAGGAGGCCGCCGATCGGGTACGCCAGATCCTCCACGGGAACCAGGCCGATCCGGGCTCCCGACACGGCGTGCGGTGCGTACGTCATCAGGCCGGCGGCGATCATCGCATTGTCGAAGACGATCGTGAGCGCGAGCAGGACGATGCCGGAGACGAGCGCGGGCAGCCACCACCGGCGTACCAGCCGGGAACGGTCGGGCGCGCGCGCCAGCGCGACCGCGAGAACGGCGGCGGCCACGGCCAGGAAGACCAGGTCGACGATGAGGTAGGTCATCGCCGCCGCTCCTCGTCGTGGAGCAGCTCGGTACGGTCGCGCACTGCCGCCCGGTCGTCTCCACTCATCCGGTCGAGCACAGCGCGGACGCCGAAGAGCAGGACGAGCGTGAGGTAGCAGAGGAACGCCAGGAAGAACGGCTCCTCCAGCGGGAGCTCCGGCGCGATTTCGATGCCGGTCATGAACGACGATCGCCCTCGCGCGAACACCCCGGAGACGATCCCGACGGCGTCCCAGGCGAGGAAGAACGCCAGCGCGACGGTCAGGACCACGGTGGCCCGCCGGGCGTCCCGCCAGAAGACCAGAGCGAACCGCCGATCCAGGAGCACGAGCGCGCCGGATGCGATCAGCAGGCACGCGAGATAGGCGACGCTCACGGCACACGCTCCGTGCGTGCGACCGGCGTCACGGGCTCGGGCAGCCGGTCGGCCGAGACGTCCCCGCGCAGACGCTTGAGCACCAGCTCGGCGCTTATCAGGCACATCGGCAGTCCGATGCCCGGGATGGTGGACGAGCCGGCGTAGAGGAGGCCGTCGACCCGGTGCGACGCGTTACCCGGCCGGAAGAACGCGCTCTGCCGGAGCGTGTGCGCCAGCCCGAGGGCGCCGCCGCGCCAGGCGTTGAACTGCTGGGCGAAGTCGTCGGGCCCGACGGTCCGCCGCACGACGATCCGGTCGGCCAGATCGGGGATGCCCGCCCACGCGGCCACCTGGGCGATCGCCGCATCGGCGGTGCGCTCGACGAGCCGGTCGCCCGCGCCGTCGACGCCTCCCGCCCCGATCGACACGTCAGCGGCGACGGGCACGAGGACGAACAGGTTCTCGTCGCCGGCGGGAGCCACACCGGGGTCGGTCGCGCTCGGCTTGCACACGTAGAGGGAGGCGGGGTCCGGGATGCCCGGGCGCGAGCCGAAGACGCGCGCGAAGCCGGCCTCCCAGTCGGTGGTGAAGAAAAGGTTGTGATGGGCTAGCTGCGGGAGGCCGCCCCGGACGCCGAGCATCGCCAGCACGGCCCCCGGCCCGGGATCGCGACGACGCCAGCGCCGCTCGGGATGCGTGCGCAGCGCAGGAGGCAGCAGCTGCGTCTCGGTGTGGTGCAGGTCGGCGGCGGAGACGACGAGGTCGGCCTCCGTCACATGGTGCCCGCCCGAGGCGTCCACCCACCCGACGCCGGAGACCCGCGCCCGACCGCGGCCGCCCTGCGTCTCGATGGCGACGGCCCTGGCACCGGTCCGGACCTCGACTCCGGCGGCCTCGGCGAGCGCCGCGACCCGCGCGACGAGTTCGGCGAAGCCTCCCAGCGGGTAGCGGACGCCGTCGTCCAGATCGAGGTGGCTCATCAGGTGGTACATGCTCGGAGCGCGCCCGGGCGAGGTGCCGAGGAAGACGGCCGGGTAGCCCAGCAGCTGACGGAGGCGGATGTCGCTCACGTACCCGGCGGCGTAGCGGTCGAGCGGTTCGACGAGCAGTCTGACCAGCCGGCCGAGCCGCCGGAGCACCGCCGGGTCGAGCAGCGGGCGCGGCGACGCGTAGGTCGCGTAGAGGAAGCGGTCGACGGCGAGCCGGTAGGTCTGCGACGCGCTCGCCAGGTAGCGGTCGAGCGCGGCCGCCCCTCCGGGCTCGACGCTTTCGAACAGGGCGCGATTCGCCACCCCGCTCGACCGGATGTCGAGAGGAGCGCGCTCTGCTTCGGCGAACAGCCGGTAGCCCGGGTCGAGCGTCACCAGGTCGAGCTGCTCGTCCGCGCTCGTGCCGAGCAGGCGGAAGAAGTGGTCGAAGACCTCCGGCATCAGGTACCAGGACGGCCCGGTGTCGAAGCGGAAGCCGTCGTGCTCCCACGACCCGGCCCGGCCGCCGACCGCGTCCTGCTGCTCCAGGACGGTCACGCGGTGGCCGTCGTGGGCGAGCAGGGCGGCCGTCGCGAGTCCGGAGATCCCGCCGCCGATCACGACGGCGCGGCGCGGATCGACGCCGTTCGCCGTCACCGCAACGTCCCTGCCGTCGCCCGGACCAGGATGGCGAGCTTGGTGCGGGTCGGCACGCTCACGCGTCGGGCGATCAGGTCGGCTGCCGGCGTGACGCGGATGCGGTCGCTCAGCTCGGCGAACAGGCCGTGCGCGGCCGTGATCGCGCGGCGGCAGTTCTCCGGCAGCTCCGGGATGGCGTCGGCGGCGGCTCCCAGGTCGCAGTCGATGTCGACCACGAGCGCGAGCTTCTGGCGCTCGGTGAGGCGGGCCGGATCGATGCCGGGGAAATAGCTGCGGCCGAGCTCCGTGTAGTCCACGGCGAGGTCGCGCAGGAAGTTGATCTTCTGGAACGCGGCACCGAGCCGCCGGGCGCCGGCCTCCAGCCGTCGTCTAGTGTCTTCCGGGACAGGCGTGTCGTGCAGGAACACGGCCAGGCACATCAGGCCGACGACCTCCGCCGACCCGTAGATGTAGGCGCTGAGCTCGTCGGCGCTGAAGTCGACGGGGTCGAGGTCGCGCCGCATCGACGCGAAGAACGGCCGGGTCAGCTCGGGCCCGATGCCCGCGGCGCGCGCGGTGCGGGCGAAGGCGTGGACCACGACGTTGGCACTGTACCCGGCGCGCATCGCCCGCTCGGTGTCGTCCTCGAGACCGTCGAGCATCGCCGCGATCTCCTCCGGCGAGAGTCCGGCTTCGGCAGCGGCGCCGTCGACGATCTCGTCGGCGACCCGCACCAGGGCGTAGACGTCTTCGACCCCGGGACGGACGGCAGGCGACAGCAGCCGGGTCGCCATCCCGAACGAGGTCGAGTACTCGTGGATGATCGTCGCCGCGCTCCGGTGAGCGGCCTCCCCGTAGAGCGCGAGGTCGGTCGGCGGTGTCGACGCGCCCGTGGGCGCCGGGGCGGTGCGGGTCATGACGGCCGCCCCACGCAGCGCAGCGCGAGCCGGGCGAGGTCCGCGGCGAGCTCGGGAGGGATCAACGGCGAGTCGAGCGCGGCGATCGCGGTCGCGACGTGCTCGGCGAGGAGCCGCTCCACGAACGCGCGTGCGCCGCAGAGCTCGAGCGACGCCGCCACCCGGGCCGCGTCGGCCGCGCTCAGGTCGGGACGTCCGAGCACCGGCTCGATCGCCGGCCATTCCATCGTCCCGCGCGCGAAGGCGATCAGCGAGGTCTGCTTGCCCTCGCGGAGGTCGCTGCTCGTGCTCTTGCCGGTCACGGTCTCCTGGCCGAACACGCCCAGGAGGTCGTCACCCAGTTGGAAGGCCGTTCCGACGAGCCGGCCGTACCCGGCGAGGAGGTCGAGGACCTCCGCGTCCGCGCCGGCGAGAGCCGCTCCGGCCGCGAG
>NZ_JBVQSP010000001.1:677421-689697 GCF_055720965.1 Leifsonia sp. PARNA 1/14 | reverse complement strand
GTGGCGCGGCGACGGTGTAGACGGCGGTCTTCGCTTCGGTCATGGCGAGGACGTCGTCGATCCCGCCGTCGGACAGCCCGGTCGCGAGGCCGACGTCGGTCAGTTCGCCGGCCGCCGTCACGAAGACGGCGCGATCGAGGAGGTCGAGGATGAGCGACCGCGCGGGCTCCGGCGCCGTCAGGCGTGCGGCGCGCTGGGTGGCGGCGTGGAGCAGCAGGTCGCCGGCGAGGATGGCCGCCGACTGGCCCCACAGGAGCGCGCGGGGTGCGTCGGCTCCGCGGAAGAGTGCGTCCGCACTGAACTCGCCCGCGACGTTCGGCCGGCCCCGACGCACGGTGTCGCCGTCGATCACGTCGTCGTGGAGGAGGAACGCGGTATGGAGGAGTTCGAACGCCAGCGCTGTCTGCACGGCATCGGAACGCGAGCCCGCGCCGTTCAGCCCGTGATAGGCGGTCAAGACCAGCCGCGGCCGGAGGCGCTTGCCACCGCGTGCGGACTCGGTGACGCTCTGCCAGAGCTTGCGGTACGCGCCGCCGTGTTCGGCGGCCTCGGCCTCCCGTCTGGCGAGGAGAGCCGAGAACTCGTGCTCGACGATGAGCAGGTCCGCCTCGATCGCCTGGGCGATCGTCTCCGTCGGGCTGCTGACGTCCGCGATGTCCGGATGGAGCTGGGTCATGCGACCCTCCCTTACCTAGCCAGGTTAGTAAATAACCTAGCACGCTTCTTACGCGTGGCAATAGGATGTGGGCATGAGTTCGAAGGACGAGGCGCGCCGTATCTCCGGGGCACTGATCGACCCCCGCGTCATCGACCCGCGACAGGAGCTCGTGCGCCACGACGACCTCACCGACGACGAACTCCAGCAGATCATCGGCGTGCTCGACGCCGTGCGCCACTGGCGGGAGGCCGAGCAGCGGCTCAACCTCGAATCGCGCACGGCCCTCCAGCTCAACGAGACCGACATGAAGGCGCTGCGATACATCATCGCCTCGATGAACGCGAACGTCGCGGTGACGGCGGGCGCTCTGAGCGAGCACCTCCATGTCTCCACGGCCTCCGTCACGAAGCTGCTCGACCGGCTGGAGCGGGCGGGGCACATCGTCCGGCTCCCCCACCCGACCGACCGCCGCGCCGTCACCGTGGAGATCACACCGGAGACCCACCGGCAGGTGCGCCGCACCATGGGCATGCAGCACGCGCGCCGGTTCGAGGTCGCCCGCGCCCTCAGCCCGGCCGAACGGGAGGTCGTCACGCGCTTCCTCGACGACCTCAGCGCGACCACGCTGATCAGCGCTCCTCCGGAGTGACGGCGGCTTCTGCGCTGGTGGCGGTGTCGGCCGATCGGGCTGTCGCGGACTGCTCCGCCTCCACGACGATCCGGTTGGCCATCCCCTCGAAGATGACGCCGTGGAACGGCAGGACCGCCAGCCAGTAGAGCCGCCCGGGAAGCCCGTGCGGGAAGAACACGGCCCGCTGCCAGTAGCGGCTGCCCTCGCCCGACGGGAGGACGCCCAGCTCGAGCCAGGCGCGCCCCGGCACCCGCATCTCGGCCCGGAGCCGCACCGCCGTCCCTCGCTCGAGGTGCTCGACACGCCACCAGTCGAGGGCGTCCCCGGTCTGAAGCCGGTCGGCATGCCGACGCCCGCGGCGCAGGCCGACGCCGCCCACCAGCTTGTCCGCCCAGCCCCGGAGGGCCCAAGCGAGCGGGAACGAGTACCAGCCGCGGTCTCCCCCGATCCCCTCGATCACACGCCACACGTCGTCGGGCGCTGCGCGGCTCGTCCGCTCGCGGACGTCCGTGTACACCGTGTGACCCGACCAGTCCGGATCGCTCGGCAGGGGGTCGCTGGGGGCGCCGGAGACCGACGCGTCCTTCCAGCTCGTCTCGATCGCGCCGTCCCGCATCTTCGCGAGAGCGAGCCGGACGGCCGTGCGGTACCCGGTGAGGCCGCCCTCCGGAGGCGGGACGAGCGCGTCGATGTCGCTCTCGTGCCGCACGCAGTCGTATTGCAGGGACTCGATGATGGGCACGGCGAGCGCCCGCGGGATCGGCGTGACGAGATTGACCCACTGCGACGCCAGCCACGGGGTGAACACCGGCAGTGAGGCGATCGGCCGCTGCGGCAGGCCGGCCTCCACCGCGTAGCCGTTCATCATCTGCCCGTAGCGCAGGATGTCGGGGCCGCCGACATCGAACGCGCGGGAGACCTCCGGCGACAGGTCGAGCGCCGCCATCAGGTAGTGCAGCACGTCGCGCACCGCGATCGGCTGGATGCGGTTGCGCACCCAGCGCGGTGCCGGCATGTACGGCAGCACATCGGTGAGCTGGCGGATCATCTCGAACGACGCCGATCCCGAGCCGATGACCACACCGGCCTGGAGCACGATGGTCGGGACTCCGGAGTCGAGCAGGATGCGGCCGACCTCGACCCGCGAGCGCAGGTGCCGGGAGAGCGCGCCATCGGGGTGGAGCGCGCCGAGGTAGACGATCCGGCGCACGCCCGCCGCGGCGGAGGCGTCGGCGACCGTCTGCGCCGCGCGCGCCTCCTCCTCGTCGAAGGCGCCCGTCGCGCGCATCGAGTGCACCAGGTAGTAGACGGCGTCGATACCGCGGACGGCCTCCGCGACCGAGGACGGGTCGCCGAGATCGCCCTGGACGACCTCCACGTCGCCGCGCCACGGCACGTCGGTGAGCTTGAGCGGCGAGCGCACCAGGACGCGCACCCGATACCCGCGCTCCAGGAGGCGCGGCACCAGCCGGCCGCCGATGTATCCGGTGGCCCCCGTCACGAGCACGCGCATCGCCGTCATCGCCCGAACATACCCCTCCCTCCGATCACAGCATTCGCCGACCGTCGGGTACGGTTCTCGCATGGGCAAGCTTGTTTACGGCGGGACGACCGAGATCGGTTTCGAGGATCGCGTCCTCGCGCACCTCCAGATCGTGGTCGGACTCAAGCTGCGCCGCAAGGAAGGGTTCTTCTTCTCGTGGCGCGACGAGCAGGGCGTCGGCGACGGCCGCAGTGCGATCTGGATCGACCCGGCCATCCCGCTGCTGTTCCGCTACAGCGGTGGGCGACCGCCGAAGATCAACAAGGCATGGCTGGAGGCGCTCACGCTGTCGTCCAACAGCGCGCAGGGCCTGCAGCTGACCGAGGAGATCGGCGCTCTCGGCGCGGATGAGGTCAACGCCGACACTCCCCCGGGCCGCTGACTCGCTGGGAAATGCGCGCCATCACTTGATCGGCGCATCGGTGACGCTTACCCTGTGCTCATCATCGAGCAGAGGAGGCCGTCATGGCTCCAGAAGCAGAGGACCCGGCCGTCGCCCCTGCCGCTCCCCCGGAGGCGCCCGCCGTTGACGCGGCTCCGGCCGACGCCGTGGCGGGCGACGAGACAGCCGCCGCCGGAGACCAGCCGGGTGACATCCCGTTCGATCAGGCGGTCGCCGAACACGAGAACCCCGAGCTCTCCTGAGCCCGGGGTTCCCCGTTGTGTGCGGCGGCGTGCGCCGTCACCCGATCAGCGCAGGTACTCCAGCAGTTCCGGGCAGCGCAGGCGCTTGAGGCTGCGCGTCTCCAGCTGGCGCACGCGCTCGCGCGTGATGCCGTAGACCTCACCGACCTCGTCGAGCGTCATCGGCTTCTGGCCGTCGAGACCGAAGCGCATGCGCACGACCTTCGCATCGCGCGGCGGCAGATCGCGCAGGCGCTCCTCCAGGTCGCGGTGACGGAACTCGACCTCGACCGACTCGGACGGGCCGGGAGCGTCGCCGTCCTCGATCAGGTCGCCGAGCTCCGCGCCCTCGTTCTCGCCGACCGGCACGGCGAGCGACACGGTCTCCGAGTCGCTCATCTGCAGCTTGTGCACCTCGGCCGGGGTCAGGTTGGCGGCGTCCGCCATCTCCTCGAGCGTGGGCGTGCGGCCGAGCTCGCCGCCGAGGTCGCGGCGGATGCGGTCGAGCTTGTCGATCTTCTCCACGGTGTGCACGGGGATGCGGATGAGACGAGCCGTGTCGGCGATGCCGCGGAGGATGGACTGGCGGATCCACCAGGTGGCGTAGGTGGAGAACTTGTTGCCGGTGCGGTAGTCGAACTTCTCGACCGCGCGGACGAGTCCGAGGTTGCCCTCCTGAATCAGGTCCATGACGGCGAGGCCGCGGCCCGCGTAGCGCTTGGCGATGCTGACGACGAGGCGGAGGTTCGCTTCGATAAAGCGCTCGAACGCACGCTTGCCGTCGTCGGCCAGGTACTGCAGCTCCCTCTTCTCGCGCGGGGTCAGCCCCGGGCGGGTGGCAAGGCGGTCGCCGGCGAGCACGCCGACCTCGATCCGCTTGGCCAGGGCGACCTCTTCGTCCGCGGTCAGCAGACGGGTCCTCCCGATCGAATTGAGGTAGTCGCGTACTGGATCATTGGTCACTTCGAGCGTCGTCATCGTGTCATCCCATCCATCGTGCACAGAGGTGTTTCTGCCTCGATTCGTGTCCAAGGTTAGGCAGGTTGCCTAAGACCCCAACAAGGGGTTGACAGGCGTGGCGCCGCTACGCTAGGCGTGTCGCTTGCGGCGACGCAAATGCCCGGATGTCAAGGGGATGGGCGGCGAGGCGGCCTCCTCGTACCGTTACCCGAGTGAGCGTCCATTCATCTGATTCCCAGCCAGAAGCCGGACTGAAGACCATCCGGACCACCATTCCGGCCCGGCTCGACCGGTTGCCGTGGTCGCGTTTCCACTGGCTGGTGGTCGTCGGCCTGGGCACCGTGTGGATCCTCGACGGGCTCGAGGTGACCATCGTCGGCGCGATCGCCAGCCGGCTGACCGAGCCGGACTCGGGCCTCGGTCTGACGACCAGCCAGGTCGGTCTCGCCGCAGCGATCTACGTCGCCGGCGCCTGCACCGGATCGCTGGTGTTCGGTTATCTCACCGACCGGTTCGGCCGCAAGAAGCTCTTCATCGTCACGCTCGGGCTCTACCTGCTCGCCACGGTTCTGACGGCGTTCTCGGTCACGCCGTGGATGTTCTTCCTGTTCCGATTCTTCACCGGCGCCGGCATCGGCGGCGAGTACGCCGCGATCAACTCCGCCATCGACGAGCTCATCCCCGCGCGCCGTCGCGGCGTCGTCGACCTCGCCATCAACGGGTCCTACTGGCTCGGCACCGCTTTCGGCGCCGTGCTCACGGTCTTCCTGCTCAACACCGCGATCTTCCCCGCCGACATCGGCTGGCGCATCGCCTTCGGGCTCGGCGCAGTGCTCGGGCTCGTCATCCTCCTGGTGCGGAAGAACGTGCCGGAGTCGCCGCGCTGGATGTTCATCCACGGTCGCGACGAGGCGGCCGAGAAGGAGGTCGCCGAGATCGAGCACGACATCGAGGAGCAGCAGGGGTCTGCTCTCGAGGCGGTGCCGGACGACAAAGCGCTCGAGATCCATCAGCGCAAGTCCACCGGGTTCGGCGAGATCATCCGGGTCGGCGTGACGGTGTATCCGAAGCGCTCGATCCTCGGGCTCTCACTCTTCATCGGCCAGGCGTTCCTCTACAACGCCGTGTTCTTCACGTTCTCGCTCGTGCTCACCAAGCTGCTGCACGTGCCGACCGACGTCGCACCGTGGGCGCTGGTGCCCATCGCGATCGGCAACTTCCTCGGCCCGTTCCTCCTCGGCCGGCTGTTCGACTCCGTCGGCCGCCGGTTCATGATCACCCTGTCGTACATCGGTTCGGGCGTGCTGCTGGTCGGCACCGGCATCCTGTTCGACACCGGCGTCCTCGACGCGGTCTGGCTGACGGTGTGCTGGATGGTCGTCTTCTTCTTCGCCTCGGCCGGCGCCAGCGCCGCGTATCTCACGGTGAGCGAGATCTTCCCGATGGAGACGCGCGCAATGGCGATCGCGTTCTTCTACGCCATCGGCACCGCAGCAGGCGGGATCGTCGGCCCGATCCTCTTCGGCAACCTGATCGGCGGAGGCATCCACGCCGTGGTGCTCGGCTACTACCTCGGCGCCGCGCTGATGATCGCGGGGGGCCTGGTCGAGCTGTTCCTCGGTGTGGACGCCGAGAACAAGTCGCTGGAGGACATCGCGGCGCCGCTGTCGGCGGGGACGCCGGCCCAGTCAGCTCGCAAGTAGCTCCAGCAACGCCGGCTCCGGCGCGCGGCCTGCGGAGGTGTCGATCACCTCGCCGTTGCGGTAGCGGTCGAAGATCCGCGGATCGATGTAGCTGTTCCGCGCGATCGTCGGAGTGTTGCCCAGCGCCTCCGCCGCTTCGTTCACCGCCGCGGACACCCGCTTCTTGCGCTGGGCGTCGGAGCCGCCCACGCCCAGCTCAGCGAGCGCCTCGGCCGCGACGATCGTGCCGTGGAGGGTGCGGAAGTCCTTCGCGGTGAACTCACCGCGCGTCTGGCGCCGGATGTACTCGTTGAGCGACGCCGGCCGGATGGTGTGCCAAGTACCGTCCTTCCAGGACAGCAGCCGGGAGCGCTGCCCGCGCAGTGCCTGGATCTCGGCGAGCAGCTCGGCGAGGTCGGGGTCGGTGATCGTGCTCGTCCACTTCTGAGCCGACTTCGCCGGGAACGTGAGGGTGATCTCGTCGCCGTCGATGCGCGCGTGCCGGCAGAGCAGCGTCGTGAGTCCGCGACTCCCGTTGGCGTGCAGGTACTCCTCGCTCCCGATGCGGACGCTGCCGAGGTCGATGATGCGGAAGGCGGCGGCGAGGATGCGGTCGCGGCCGAAGCCCTCCTCGCGCAGATCCATCGTCACCTTGCGGCGCGCCGACGGCAGCGTCTCGGCCAGCTGGGCGGCCCGCTCGAACTTGAGGCGGTCCTGATGCAGCCGCCACGAGTCGTGGTAGCGGTACTGCCGGCGCCCCGCGGCATCGGTGCCGACGGCCTGGATGTGCCCGCGCGCGTCCGGCGAGATCCAGACGTCCGTCCAGGCGGGCGGAATCACCAGCGACCGGATGCGCTCGAGCTCGCGTTCGTCGACGATGCGGTTTCCGGCCTCGTCTTCGTACACAGGACCCTTGGCCGAGTCCCGCCGGGCATACCCCGGCCCCGACGGGTCGCTTCGCCTCAGCCGTGTCACGCGGGCTTCTTGGCCTTCTTCGCCGGGGCCTTCTTGGCGGCGTCCTTCTTCTCGGTCGTCTTCTTCTCGGAGGCCTTACCGCCTCCCCTGCTGCGCTCGACACTGCGCTGCAGCGCCTCCATCAGGTCGATGACCTCGCCGCCGCCCTTGGCCTTCTCCTCCTCTTCGCCGAAGGTGGCCGCGGTGTCGATGGTCTCGCCCTGCTCCAGCTTGGCGTCGATGAGCTTGCGGAGCTCCTCCTGGTACTCGTCGGTGAACTTCTCCGGCTCGAAGTCGCCGGCGAAGCTCTCCATGAGCGCCGCGGACAGCGTGAGCTCGCGTTCGGTGATGCGCGGCGTGGTGTCGAGCGCCGGGAAGTCGGCCTCCCGGATCTCGTCGTGCCAGAGCATGGTCTGCAGCACGAGCACGTTGCCACGCACCCGCAGGGCGCCGAGGCGCGTCTTCTGGCGGAGGGCGAAGTTGACGATCGCCGTGCGGTCCTCGTCCTCCAGGGTCTTGCGCAGCAGCGCGTAGGCCTTCAGAGACTTGGAATCGGGCTCCAGGTAGTAGCTGCGGTCGAACCAGAGCGGATCGAGCTGGTCGTTGGGCACGAACTCGACGACGTCGATCTCCCTGCTGCGCTCGGCGGGCAGGGACTCCAGGTCCTCCGAGGTCAGGATGACGGTCCGCTCGCCGTCGTCGTACGCCTTGGCGATGTGCTCGTACGGGATGGTCTTGCCGTCGATCTCGCAGACGCGCTTGTAGCGGATGCGCCCGCCGTCGGCGTCGTGCACCTGGTGCAGCGACACGTCGTGATCCTCTGTCGCGCTGTAGACCTTCACGGGCACGTTGACCAGCCCGAAGGTGATAGCGCCCGTCCAAATCGCCCTCATGCGTCCATCGTGTCCGTGGAAACGCGGAAACTCAATGGTCGATCCCTGTGACTGCCGCGGGACGGCGCGGCAGGCGTACGGTGTTCGCATGGCTGCGGAGGACACCGAGACGGTCTCGATCGACGGCCACCGGCTGCGCCTGACCAACCTCGACAAGGTGATGTACCCGGAGACGGGGACCACCAAGGCCGACGTGATCGGCTACTACAGCGCGATCGCCGACGTGATGATCCCGCACACCCGCGACCGCATCGCCACCCGCAAACGCTGGGTGCACGGCGTGGGGACGCCCGAGAAGCCAGGCGAAGTCTTCTTCCAGAAGAACCTGGATCCGGCCTCCATCCCGGGCTGGGTGAAGACGCGAACGATCACGCACAAGACCAGCGCGAACACCTATCCGCTGGCCAACGATCGCGCGACGCTGGTCTGGCTCGCGCAGCTCGCATCGCTGGAACTGCACGTGCCCCAGTGGCGCGTGGGCCGCGGGGATCAGCGCAAGAACCCCGACCGGCTCGTGCTCGACCTCGACCCGGGCGAGGGCGCGACGCTGCACGACTGCGCGGAGGTCGCGCGGCTCGCGCGCACCATCCTCGCCGACATGGGGCTCGATCCCCTGCCGGTGACGAGCGGGTCGAAAGGCATCCATCTGTACGCTCCGCTGGACGGCTCGCAGACCAGCGACCAGGTCTCGGCGGTCGCGCACGAGCTGGCGCGGGCCTTGGAGGCCGATCATCCCGACCTCGTGGTGAGCGACATGAAGAAGACGCTTCGGGCGGGCAAGGTGCTGGTCGACTGGAGCCAGAACAACGGGGCCAAGACGACGATCGCACCGTATTCGCTGCGCGGGCGGTTCCGGCCCACGGTCGCGGCGCCGCGCACGTGGCGCGAGCTGGCCTCCAAGGATCTGCGGCACCTCGAGTACACGGAGGTGCTCGACCGGGTGAAGAAGCGCGGGGACCCGCTCGCCGACCTCTCCGCAGGCCGGGCCGCCGCCGAGCAGACCGACCGCCTCACCACCTACCGCTCCAAACGCGACGCCGACAAGACGCCGGAGCCGGTGCCGTCGGTGAGCCCCGACGCGGCGGACGGCCGCTCGTTCGTCATCCAGGAGCATCACGCCCGGCGACTGCACTGGGACTTCCGGCTGCAGCACGACGGGGTCCTGGTCAGCTGGGCGCTGCCCAAGGGGCCGCCGACCGACCCGAAGCAGAACCACCTGGCGGTGCACGTGGAGGACCACCCGCTGGAGTACGGCACCTTCGCCGGCGACATCCCGCACGGCGAGTACGGGGCGGGCCACGTGGACATCTGGGATCACGGCGAGTACGAGCTCGAGAAGTGGCGCGACGACGAGGTGATCGCCACCCTCCACGGGCAGAAGGACGGCGGCCTGGGCGGCGTGCCGCGCACGTTCGCGCTCATCGCGACCGCACAGGGCGGCGATGAGAAGAACTGGCTCATCCACCTGATGAAGGAGGCGGATCAGCGCGCGGGGGCGGAGAAGCAGACTGCGGCCAAGAAGACTCCGCCGAAGAAGACTCCGCCGAAGAAGACTCCGCCGAAGAAGCCCTCTGCTCGCTCGATCGACAGCCCACCCGTCTCCCCCATGCTCGCGACCCTGGGCTCGCGGAAGGACATCCACGACGAGGCCGAGTGGGCGTTCGAGATGAAGTGGGACGGCATCCGGGCGATCGCCGTCGTGCAGGGCGGCGCCCTCCGGCTGACGACCCGCAACGGCAACGACGTCACCCGCACCTACCCCGACCTCGCGGGTCTCGTCGAACTGGCAGACGGGCACGACCTCGTCGTCGACGGCGAGATCGTGACGCTCACCCGGCAGGGCCGGCCGGACTTCGGCCTGCTGCAGACCCGCATGGGCCTGACCCGGCCCGCCGAGGTCGAGGCGGCGGCCAAGCGCGCCCCCGCGCACTACTTCGTGTTCGACATCCTCGAGCTCGACGGCACGGACCTGCGGCGCGAGACCTACGACGACCGCCGCGTCGCTCTGGAGGCGGCCCTCACGCCCCGCAAGGACGACCCGGTGCAGGTGCCCCCCGCGTTCGCCGGCGACGTGGACCACGCGATCGCCTCCTCGAAGGAGCTCGGTCTCGAAGGCGTGATGGCCAAGCAGCGCGACGGCACCTATGCGACAGGCCGGCGCTCCCGCACCTGGATCAAGATCAAGCACCACCTCAACCAGGAGGTCGTGATCGGCGGCTGGACGCCTGGCAACGGCCGGCGGGCCAACGGGATCGGCGCGCTGCTGCTCGGCATCCCCGACGGCGGCGAGCTGCGCTACGTGGGCAAGGTGGGCACGGGGTTCACCGACGCGATGCTCGACGACCTCGCGAAGAAGCTGTCGGCGCACGAGCGCAAGACCTCGCCGCTCACCGGCGTGCCCTCGCTGGACGCCCGCGGCGCGCACTGGGTGCGGCCCGAGTACGTCGGGGAGGTCGAGTTCGCCGAGTGGACGAGCACCGACCGCCTCCGCCAGCCGTCGTGGCGGGGCCTGCGGCCGGACAAGTCCGTCGACGAGGTCGTGCGGGAGTCGTGAGCCCGCCGCGTCAGCGCACCCGCGGCGAGTAGACCTCCAGCGCCGCGGGGAGGATCCGGAGCTCCAGCCCCTCGCCCGGCGTTCGCACAGAGGCCTCGCCATCGTGCGCGTAGCCGGGGTCGACGTGGCGAGCGCGCACCGTCAGCTCGTCGCCGGTGAACGCATCGATCACCGGAGGCCCCTGCAGGAACGGCAGCCGGGCGACGAACGCGTCGGTGCGGCCGCCGAAGGCGAGCGCGACCGCGCCGCGGGTCTTCGGCTTCGGACCCGCCGAGAGGATGCGGACGTCGAGGAGGCCGTCGTCCAGCCTCCTGCGCTCGATCGGCGCCACCGCCACCGGGTAGTAGCGGTCGATGCCGACGAACACCGACCAGATGGACCGGGGGCTGCCGTCGATCTCCACCTCGATGGGGCTGGTGGAGCGCACGACGCGGATGGCGGCGATGAGCGCCGCGACCGGCTTGCCCCAGCGGCCCTCGTACTTCTCGCGCTCGGCGACGAACGCCGGGTAGAGGCCGACGGAGGCCGTGTTGAGCACCGTCCGGGTCACCGCGTCTCCGCCGCCGGCCGGGAAGCGGAGTTCGGCGACGTCCACCCGGCGGCCCACGCCCGCCTCGAAGGCGTCGAGCGCCGTCTCGATCGACTCCAGCGCCGCCGCCTTCGCGAAGTGGTTGAAGGTGCCGCCCGGCAGCACCAGCAGCGGCAGACCGGCGAGCCTGGCTTCATGCGCCATCGTCGACACGGTGCCGTCGCCGCCCGAGACACCGAGCACGCGCGGAGGCTCCGCCGAGTCGAGCTGTTCCTGCACGAGCGCGGCGATGTCGTCGCCCTCCTGCAGCTCGTGCACGCGTGCGTCCGGGAACCGCTCCGCGAGCAGCGGTCGCGGATCCGGCCTCCGGAGCCCCGCCCCCGAACCCGGGTTGACGACGACGAACGCGCCCGCGCCGCGCGGGAGCACCGGCAGCTCGATGGTCTCGGCGGTCGGCGCGGCTGCGGCCGAGCGTCGCGCGGAGCGCAGCAGGCGCGTGGCGGCCTTCAGCAGCAGCGCGGCTCCCGCGCCGATCGCGGCACCGCCCGCGACGTCCGAGAGCCAGTGCGCGCCGGTGTGGAGCCGCGAGTAGCCGACCGCCGCCGCGAGCGGAGTCAAGGCCGCGCCGGCCGCCGGCGACTCCAGCGCGACGCCGGCGGCGAACGCCACGGCGCTCGCGGTGTGGCCGGACGGGAACGAGGGCGAGGTGGGCGACCGGTCGAGCCGACGGGAGACCGGAATGGAGGTCAGCGCCGGCCGGTCGCCTCCGACGAGGGTCTTGCCGACGACGTTGGCCACCAGGCTGGCGAGCCCGAGGGATGCGACGCCGCGCAGGGCCGCCTTCGGCTTGCCGAGCGCCACCAGCGCGGCCGCGATCGCGAACCACAGCTTG
Organism: Leifsonia sp. PARNA 1/14; assembly: GCF_055720965.1. Classification (NCBI taxonomy): domain Bacteria; kingdom Bacillati; phylum Actinomycetota; class Actinomycetes; order Micrococcales; family Microbacteriaceae; genus Leifsonia; species Leifsonia sp. PARNA 1/14. Next base: position 677,777 of record NZ_JBVQSP010000001.1, on the reverse strand, counting down.
CCGTGATCGGCCGCCCCGCTGAGGAGCCGCCAGAAGCCGTCGACGCGCGCGCCCGTGCGACGGTGGTTGATCCGGCGCGCGACCGCTTCGTCGGCACGGACCACCGCGCCGGGAAGTGCGAACAGGGACCGGCGGCGACGGGACGCAGACATGACCTCACCGTACCCGCCTCGGTGTGCGGCGCCCGCTCCCCTCGGGCGGTAGGATCGTCGTCGTGAGCACGCACACGATCGCCGAACCCCACCACACCGCTTCCGACGACGTCGTCGTGGTCGACGAGCACGGCGGTCTGGTCCGCAGCCTGAGCGCGACGCTCCCGCCGATGCTGGGCAACGCGATCGCGACCCTCGTCGTAC
>NZ_JBVQSP010000001.1:667942-677330 GCF_055720965.1 Leifsonia sp. PARNA 1/14 | reverse complement strand
GGTCGACGAGCACGGCGGTCTGGTCCGCAGCCTGAGCGCGACGCTCCCGCCGATGCTGGGCAACGCGATCGCGACCCTCGTCGTGCTGGTCACCCTGGTCATCGGCGTCATCAGCCTGGTCTACACCTGGACCGGAAACGCCGACGAGTTCCTCCCGTTCTTCCAGGTGACGGTGGCCGCCACGGTCGTGTCGCTCAACGCACTCTACGCGCGTCGCACCTTCAGCTACGTCATCACCCTGATCGGCGCCATCCTCTGGCTCTGGGTCTCCGTCACCCCGTTCGTACCGTTCTGGCAGGTCGTGCTGCAGGCGGTCACGGTGACCATCATGCTCTTCGGCGTCGTCTTCTCGGTGGCGGCCGTCTCGCTCAGCAAGAAGCCCCGGTTCTGAGCACCGAGCAGGCCCCCGGCACGAAGGAGCCCGACGATACGCGGCTGTCGCGTACGCGGCACTTCGTCGACCTCAGCCCGCTGAGGGAGTCGCCGGCGTTCGCCCGGCTCTGGACCGGAGGCGCGATCTCGGGCATCGGCGGCCAGATGACCGTCGTGGCCGTCGGCCTCCACATCTACGACCTCACCCACTCGACCCTCGCGGTCTCGCTCGTCGCGCTCTTCGCGCTGGTCCCGATGATCGTGTTCGGACTCTACGGCGGCGTGCTCGCCGACGCGTTCGACCGGCGGACGGTCGCGCTCGTCACCGCTGTCGTGGCCTGGGCCTCCACCGCCGGTATCGCGCTCTTCGCCTGGATGCACATCCAGGTCGTCTGGCCGCTGTACGTGCTGACGACGATCAACGCGGTGGCGACGGTCATGATCGGCGCGACCCGACAGGCGATCACGCCGCGGCTGCTGCCTCCCCGCCTGCTTCCGGCGGCGAGCGCGCTCGGCGGCATCAGCATGGGCGTCATGGTCACCGTCGGCCCCGCGCTGGCGGGCCTCCTGGTGGCGAGCGTGGGCATCCCCTGGACGTACACCGTCGACGTCATCCTGTTCACGGCGGCATTCCTCGGCATCTTCACCCTCCCCTCGATCGTGCCGGAGGGCGAGCGGCAGAGCGCCGGCCTCTCGTCGGTCCTGCAGGGGCTGCGCTTCCTGAAGTCCGCGCCGAACCTCTCCATGACGTTCGTGCTCGACCTCATCGCGATGACCTTCGGACAGCCGCGCGCACTGTTCCCGGCGGTCGGCGCGCTGCTCATCGGCGGAGGCCCGGTCACCGTCGGCATCCTGACCGCCGCCGGCGCGGTCGGCACACTGGTCTCCAGCGTGTTCTCCGGTCGCCTCGGGCACGTGCGCTGGCAGGGCCGTGCGGTCGAGCGGGCCATCCTGGTCTACGGCGCGTCCATCCTCGGCTTCGGCATCGTGCTCGCCGTCGTCGCGTTCAACGGCACAGCGGGAGGCGGCGCCACCTTCGCCGAGGCGAACCTCCCGGCACTCATCGCAGCGACCGTGCTGCTCGCGGCCTCCGGCGCGGCGGACAACGTCAGCGCGATCTTCCGGATGACCATTCTGCAGGCCTCGGCGCCCGACGTCATGCGCGGGCGGCTCCAGGGCGTATTCACCGTCGTGGTGACGGGAGGTCCGCGCCTCGGCGACCTCTACATCGGCGTGCTCGCACTCACCGGGGCGCTCTGGTTCCCGCCGCTGCTCGGCGGCCTCCTGATCGTGGTGCTCGTCGCGACCGTCGTGCGGGTCCAGCGCGGCTTCCGCCACTACGACGCGCTCGCTCCCACCCCCTGAATGGCGCCCCTCGACGCTCTCAGCGAGTACGGATGCGCCGGGCCAGCCGTGGATAGTCGATGACGAGGCCGTCCTCGTCGACGCCCAGGTCGGCCGTGAAGCCGCTGCCGACACTGCGATAGCGCACGATGGCCCGCCCGGCCTCCGGGTCGAACGGATGCGCCGCGCTGTACGCCTGCCTGCTGCCGACGACCTCGAGCGAGGGGAGGTCCACCCACGCCATCGTCAGCTCGGTCTCCTCCAGGCCGTGCAGCGCGCCCAGCCGCAGGACCGGCATCGTGTTGGTCACCGGGCAGAGCGCCAGGTCGCAGTCCAGGGCGCCGTCGACGCTCGACGGATCCGCGATCCCCGGAGCCGCCATGGGCTCCTCGTGATAGCGGTCGTCGCCGTGCGTGTACGACTCCGACTCCCAGCGGCCGTGCGCATCACGGGTGAGCACGAGCCAGCGTGTGAAGCCGCGCCCGTCGACGGCGACCGACAACCGGGAGGTCACCCAATCCGGCCCGGTCTCCAGCGCCCAGCTGGTGACGTAGTCCGTCGTGCGCGAGGTGCCGAGCGCATCCAGCCGATCGGGCGCGAAGGTGACGACCGCCGCCTCCAAGCGCTCCGGGTCCTCATCGCCGACCCACTCCACGTGCCGCACTGCTCCGCGCATGGCATCCGCCTCCGTCCCTGGGCTCCGTCCCGTGGAGCGGCGTGACTCCGCCCGAGCAGCACGATACGCTCACGCCATGCAGACAGCGACAGCCAGTCAGGCCGCGATCGTCCGCGCCGGGAGCGGCATCGGCGCCGCCGGCCCGTCGTAGCGCGACGACGGCCGCAGGATCTTGCCGTCGGCCGCCTGCTCCAGGATGTGCGCCGTCCAGCCGACGACGCGCGCAACCGCGAACGTCGGTGTGAACAGCGTGCGCGGGATGCCGCACAGCTCCATGACGACACCGGCGTAGAACTCGACGTTGGTGTGCAGCTCGCGTCCCGGCTTGAGCTCCGCGAGCAGCTGCTGCACACGCTCCTCCACCCGCACCGCGAAGGCCACCCGATCGCCGCCGAAGCCCTCCGCCACCTCGCGCAGCAGCCGTGAGCGCGGGTCCTCCGTGCGGTAGACGGCGTGACCGAAGCCCATCACGCGGCCACCGCCGCGCACCGTCGCCGTGATCCACTCGTCGATGCGGTCCGGAGTCCCGATCGCGTCGAGCGTGTCGAGGGCGCGACTCGGCGCGCCGCCGTGCAGTGGACCCGAGAGCGCACCGAGCGCGCCGTCCACGGCCGCCGCGACGTCAGCGCCGGTCGAGGCGATGACGCGCGCCGTGAACGTGGAAGCGTTGAAGCCGTGGTCGATGGCCGCGGTGAGGTACGCGCTCAGCGCGTGCTCATGGGCGGCGTCCGGCACGCGACCCGTGACCAGGCGGAGGTAGTCCGCCACGTGGCCGAGGTCGTCGCGCGGCGCCGGAGGCGTGCCTCCGGCCGCGTACGCGTGCAGCGACGCCAGCAGCGCGGGGGTGACGGCGGCGACCCGGATCGCGTCCGTGATGCGGGCCTCGGCCTCCTCGTCGTACACCGGCCGCATCCGGTCGTGCGCGGCGACCGCGGCGAGCGCCATGCGCAGGCCGGCGAGGGCGTCGCCCTCCGCCGTGAGCCGGGCGAGCGCCGGCAGCAGTTCGGCGACCTCCGCGGGCACGCGGCGCGCCACCGCGATGCGCTCACGGAACGCCGTCAGCTCGTCGGGCGAGGGCAGGTCGCCGAAGAGCAGCAGATACCAGGCTTCCTCGAAGCTGCGCTCACGCGCGAGGTCGATCGCCGAGTACTGGCGGTAGTGGTAGAACCCCTCCTGCCCGCGCACGTCGCCCAGTGCGGTGTGCGCGGCGACGACGTTGGTCAGTCCGCGCGGGACGTCGATCAGGGTGTCGTTCATGCGGTCCATGGCAGTAGTGTGAACGTGGATTCTTCAAACGTCAACGTTGATCGGATCAACATGCCTTCGTCACCCGAGCCGGATAGCCTCCCTCGCCTCACAGCGGAGCAGACGGCCGAGCGCCTCGGCGTCAAACTCGAGACGCTCTACTCCTACGTCGCCCGCGGACTGCTCCACCGCACGCGCACAGCCTCCGGATCCGCGTTCGACCCGCTGGAGGTCGAGACGTTCGCCGCTGCCCGGCGACGTAAGTCGCCGCCCTCCCCCGCACGATCGGAGGGGCGACCGCTCATGGTCATCGAGACCGACTTCGCACTGATCGACGACGGCGAGCTCTACTACCGCGGCCGGCCCGCCGCCGGGCTGGCCCGCGAGCCGTTCGAGGCGGTGGCGCGCTGGGCCCTCACGGGTCGGTGGGATCCGGCTGCGCGCTTCGCCGCCGGTCCAGGGCTGGAGGACGCCCGACGCGTGGCGCGCGCACTGCCCCCGGGCGCGGGCGACCGCGACCGGCAGCTGGTGGCCGTGACCGCACTGGCGGCCGCCGACCCGCTGCGTACCTCCCTCGACCCGGCGGCCGTGGCCGGCGCAGCCGAACGGCTCATCGCCGGAATGGTGCAGGTTCTGCCGGTCAAGTCGGCACCGGAAGCACCCACCCTCTCCGGAGAGCTCTGGTCGCGGTTGAGTCCGCGACCTCCATCGCCGCAGCTGCTGCACACCCTCGACGCGGCGCTCGTGCTGCTGCTCGATCACGACCTCGCCGTGTCGACCCTTGCCGCGCGGGCCGCCGCCTCCGCACGGGCGACGCCGTACGCCGTCGTCGTCGCGGGACTCGGCGCCCTCGACTCGCCGCTGCACGGCAATGCCAGCCGCGCGGCCCAGCGGATGCTCGCGCGCGTCGCCGCGGGCGAGGAGCCGGCCCGCGTCGTCGCCGACGCCGTGGTGGACGGGCACGGGCCCGTGCCGGGCTTCGGGCAGCCGCTCTACCCCGCCGGCGACCCGCGCGCGCGGATCCTGCTGGGCATGCTCGCGGACGACCCCGCCGGCGCGCCCGTGGTGGAGGCCGTAGAGGCGCTGGCCGCGCTCCTCCACGACCGAACGGGCGCCGCCCCCAACTCGGACCTCGCCCTCGCCGCACTCTCCCTCGCCGGCGGGATGGCCGACGACGCGGGCGAGGTGATCTTCGCCACCGCGCGCACCGCCGGGTGGATCGTGCACGCGCTCGCGGAGTACCGCGAGCGGCCGCTCCGCCTCCGGCCGGTGGGTCGCTACACGCCCGCGTCGTCGGCGCCGTAGACGCAGTGCCGGCTCAACGGCGCAGCGCTTTGCGGGCCAGCGTGTTACCGAGGAACTGCGCGACCTGCACCAGGAAGACGATGGTGAGCACCGCGACCCAGGTGACCACCCAGTTGTAGCGCTGGTAACCGTACGAGATCGCGAAGTCGCCGAGACCTCCGCCGCCGAGGCTGCCGGCGACCGCCGAGAGGTCCACGATCGCGACGAACACGAACGTGTAGCCGAGGATCAGCGGCCCGAGCGCCTCCGGAATCAACAGCGTCGAGATGATTCGCCACGGACTGGATCCCATCGCCCGCGCCGCTTCGATCACGCCCGGGTCGATGGTCACGAGGTTCTGCTCGACGATCCGCGAGATCGCGAACGTCGCCGCGATCGTCATCGGGAAGATCGCGGCCGGAGTGCCGAGGAAGGTGCCGAGCACGGCCTGCGTCAGCGGGGCGACCGCGGTCATGAAGATGATGAACGGAATCGGCCGGATGAAGTTGACCAGCACGTTCAGCACCGCCGACAGCGGCCGGTTCTGCAGGAGGCCGCCCGGTCGCGTCGTATACAGCAGCACGCCGAGCGCGAGCCCGAGGATGCCGCCGAGGACGAGCGTCGCGAGCACCATCCACAACGTCTGGCCGATGGACGTCACGTAGACCGGCCACAGGGTCGACCAGTCGGTCATGCCGCCACCTCCTCGATCTCTGTCACCGTGCGGAGGTCGGCGATCAGCGCGTCCACGGCGTCCGGCTCGCCGAGAAGCTCGAGCGTCAGGCTGCCGAACGACTTGCCCTGCAACGCGGAGATGCCGCCGTAGACGATCTCGAAGCGCACGCCGTGGCGGCCGACGGCGTCGGAGAGCACCGCGCCGAGCCGGCCGTCGTCGTGAATGCGCGCAGAGACGATCCGTCCGGAGTGCTTGCCGCGCAGACGCGCGACGTCGGCCTCCCCCGGCTGGTTGCGCAGCACCGTCCCGACGAAGCGCTGCGAGGTGGGCGTCTGCGGGTCGGAGAACACCTCGAACACGGTCCCGGTCTCGATCACCCGGCCGGCGTCCAGGACGGCCACACGGTCGGCGATCGAGCGCACGACCTCCATCTCGTGCGTGATGACGACGATGGTGACGCCGAGCTCGTCGTTGACCCGCTTCAGCAGCGCGAGCACGTCGGAGGTGGTCTCCGGGTCGAGAGCGCTGGTGGCCTCGTCGGCGAGCAGGATGGCGGGGTTCGTCGCCAGGGCGCGGGCGATGCCGACGCGCTGCTTCTGGCCTCCCGAGAGCTGGTCGGGGTACGCCCACGCCTTGTCGGTGAGCCCGACGAACGCGAGGAGCTCGGCGACGCGCTGTTTGCGCTTGTCGGCCGGCCAGCCCGCGACCTTCAGCGGGTAGGCGATGTTCGCGAACACGGTGCGCGACCGGAACAGGTTGAACTGCTGGAAGATCATGCCGATACCGGCACGCACGCCGCGCAGCTCGCGCTCGCGCAGCGTGGTCAGATCGCGGCCGTCGACGATCACCGAGCCGGACGTCGGGTGCTCGAGCGCGTTGATGAGCCGCAGGAGCGTGCTCTTGCCCGCACCCGAATAGCCGATGATGCCGAAGATCTCGCCGCGTTCGATCGTCAGGTCGATGTTCTCGACGGCTGCGACCGCGGCGTCACCCGAGCGGAAGCTCTTGGTGACGCCGCGGAACTCGATGAGGGGGCTCACGTGCCTACTTCGCCGCCTCGATCGTCTTCTCGAGCGAGTGCAGGATGCCGATGAGGTCGGCCTGCGGCTTCTGGACGATCACGGCCGTGTTCTTCGAGTCGGCCAGTACCGCGTCCTGGACAGCTGTGGAGTGGTACAGCTCGGCGATCTTCAGGTACGTCTTGTTGGTCTTGTCCTTGTCGCGGGCGACGAAGGCGTTGATGTAGGGCTCCGCCGTCGCACTCTTCGGGTCGTCCTGGAAGAGGGCGGACTGGGGGTCGAGGCCGGCGGTGAGCGCGAAGTTGTTGTTCACGACGGCAGCGGCCGCCGAGTCCAGCGCGGGAGCGGTCTGCGCGGCATCCACCGGGATCACGGTGACCTTCGACTCGGAGGCCACGATGTCCGCGGGGGTCGCCAGCGTGTTGCCGCCGTCCTTCAGCTTCAGGAGGCCGGCCTTCTGGAGGACGAGCAGCGCACGGGCCTGGTTCGTCGGGTCGTTGGGGATCGCGATCTGCGAGCCCTGCGGGATGGCGTCGACCGACGTGTACTTCTTCGAGTACAGCGGCAGCGGTACGACCAGCGTCGAGGCGATCGGCACCAGGTTCTGCTTGGACTGCACGTTGTAGTTCGCGAGGAACTGCAGGTGCTGGAACAGGTTGAGGTCCAACTGGCCGTCGGCGAGCGCCGGGTTGGCCTGCGTGTAGTCGCGGAAGCCGACGACCTGGAGGTCGATGCCCTGCTCGGCCGCCTTCTTCTTCAGGATCGGCCAGTACGGCGCGGCCTGCTCGGTCGTCCCGACCTTGACGGTGACCGTCTTGCCGGCGGCGTCGGCGGAACCGGCACTGTTGGCGTTCACCACGGCGAACACCGCACCCACCACGGCGATGACCGCGACGATCGCGATGCCGACGATCCAGGGCGTCTTGGAGCGCTTCGGCTTCTCGGGAAGTGCGGGAACGGTCCCGGGCGGGGTGGCGTCGGACATGGCTGTGCCTCTCTTGTGAAGGGGTGGGGAGTGCCGGCGAACGGTTGGCGGCACATCGAGCCTCCCAAGAGCAGACGGGACGGTCAAAACTCGTTCCGAAATATGACGTGCGCGCGTAGTGTGACGGCATCCGGTACCTTCGGGCGACGAGAAGGAGAACACATGGGCGCGATCGACGACGACGACATCAGCACCAGCGCATCCGGCGGAGGCGAGGGCCCCGCCGACGGCGGGGCGAATCCGGGAGGCCACGACGACGGAGCCGACGTCTCGGCCGGCGGTGAAGGGCCCGCCGACGGCGGCGCCGACTCGGGAGGCCACGACGGAGGAGCCGACGGCTCGGCCGGCGGCGAAGGCACCGCGGACGGCGGGGCTGACCCGGGAGGACACGACGGCGGAGCCGACGGGTCCGCTTGATGACGACCGATGAGCGCGGGCCGGGCGACCGGCCCGCGCTTTCGCGCTGCACGACGCTCGACGCCGCCGAGTTCGCCGACCGGTTCTGGGCGCGCGGCCCGCTGTTCACCCGCAGCGACCGGCTCGGCCAGGACTTCTCCGACCTGTTCTCGCTCGAGGCCGTCGACGAGCTCGTCGCCCGACGCGCCCTCCGGACGCCGTTCGCGCGCATGGCGAAGGAGGGCGAGGTCCTCCCGTCCGCGCGCTTCACCGGGCCGGGCGGCTTCGGCGCCGAGGTCGCCGACCAGCTCGACGCCGATCGCGTGCTCGCCGAGTTCGCCGCCGGCTCCACCCTCGTGCTGCAGGGTCTTCATCGCACCTGGCCGCCGATCGCGGAGTTCTGCCGCAGGCTCGCAGCGGAGCTCGGTCATCCGTGCCAGGTCAACGCCTACATCACACCGGCGTCGTCGCGCGGTTTCGATCCGCACTACGACGTGCACGACGTCTTCGTGCTGCAGATCGCCGGCGAGAAGCACTGGCGCATCCACGCACCCGTGCACCCGGACCCGCTGCGCGATCAGCCGTGGAGCGACCACCGGGAGGCCGTCGCGGCCCGGGCGCTCGAAGAGCCCGTGATCGACGAGGTGTTCCGCCCGGGCGATGCGCTCTACCTGCCGCGCGGCTGGATCCACTCGGCGGAGGCGCTCGGCACGGTCTCGGTGCATCTCACCATCGGCGTGGCGGCGTACACGCGGCAGGAGATCGTGCGGCAGGCCGTCGCCCGAGCCGCGGACGCCGTCCCCGCACTGCGGTCGTCGCTCCCGCTCGGGTTCGATCCCGACGACGCGGAGGCCCTGCGGCCGCTCGTGGAGGCGACGCTCGACGCGCTCCGTGACGCGCTCGACGACCCGGGCGCGCGCGGCGCAGTGACGACGGAGGTCGCGCGATCGCTCGCGCGGCGCCGGACGCTGGACTCGCCGCCCGAGCCGGTGCAGCCGCTCGCGACGGTCGCCGCGGCCGACGCCCTCGGGCCGGACTCCGTCGTCGTGGCTCGCACCGGACTGAACCCGCGGGTCGTCGCCGACGACACCACCGTGTCGATCCGGCTGCGCGCCACGACCGTGACCCTGCCGATCGCCGCGCACGCCGCCGTGCGCCGGTTGCTCGACGGCGACCCGGTGCGCGTCGGCGACCTCCCGGAGCTCGACGCGGAGTCGGCGCTCGTCGTCGCACGCCGACTGCTCCGAGAAGCGGTCGTCGTGGTCGCTCCATGACCGACGCTGCCGACGCTCGCACTGCCTCCGACGTCGTCTCGGTCGGCTGGCTCCCGTGCAGTGATCGTGCTCGCGAGCGCGGCGACCCGTTACCCGGAACAGCGGGGCGCGGCGACC
>NZ_JBVQSP010000001.1:661206-667844 GCF_055720965.1 Leifsonia sp. PARNA 1/14 | reverse complement strand
TGGTGGCTCCTGGTCGAGCTGGAGGGCTCGTGGGGACGCCACGCCTTCTTCGACTCCGACCTCGACCCGGCCCTGGGCGCGGCGATCGTCGGCCGCGCCGAGTCGGCCGGGGTGCGGCCGCTGGCCATCCGGCGCACGCGCCTCCGCGCAGACGAACGTCGCGGGCAGACACGTTGGCGCTGGGCGTACGTGGATGCGCGACCCGGCCGGACGAGCATCCACTGGGGAGTCGTCGACGATCCGGCGCTCCTGGCCGACATCCCGCTGGACGGTTCCATCGGGGAGGCCTCCGACCGTCCGGTGTTCGCCGTCTGCGCCCACGCCCGGCACGACCAGTGCTGCGCGGTGCGCGGACGCCCAGTGGTGGAGGCTCTCGCGCGCAGCCATCCCGAGGAGACCTGGGAGTGCTCGCACCTGGGCGGCGACCGGTTCGCGGCGACGATGATCCTGTTCCCGCACGGCCTGCTCTACGGCGCGGTGCCGGCGGACGAAGCCGGCACCGTGGTCGACCGCTACGCCGACGGACGCGTGGACCCGCGCTACCTGCGCGGCCGCACCAGCGTCAGCACGGTCGCGCAGGCCGCGATCGCGTTCGCGCGCGACCGGTCCACAGACGACGAGATCGATGCCTACCGGGTGATCGGCGAGCATCCGCATCCGCACGGCTGGACCGTCGTTCTGCTGCACCGCGGTCGCCGGGTCGTCGTGGAGGTCGGCGAACGCCTGTCGGCGCCGGTGCTCAGCACCTGCGCGGCGACGGTCGCGCATCAGGTGCGGGAGTTCGCGGCCGTCGCCGTGCGCGACTGACGTCCGGCCGCTGGTCCGCTCCTGCCGGAGCGGCGTATCGTGCGGCCATGGAGAAGCTCTACGCGTATCTCGAGTACGGGGACGCGCCGGCTGCGATCGACTGGCTGGTCGCGATCGGTTTCGATGTCGTCGCCCGATTCGACGCCCCGGACGGCCGGGTGCAGCATGCCGAGCTGAACCGCGGTGACGCCGCGCTGATGCTCTCCAGCAGCGACCGTCCCCGGGCCGGCCGCCCGCTCGTCGGCACCTCGACGGGAGCCGGTCTCTACCTCCGCCTCGACGATGTCGACGACACCTTCGCGCGCGCTGTCGAGGCCGGCGGCCGGGCGGTCATCCAGCCTGAGGGCACCGACTGGGGAGGACGACGGGCGCGCGTCCTCGATCCCGAAGGCAACGAATGGAGCTTCGGCACCTACGAGCCGGCATCCCGCCCCGAGCGGTCGGCCGCGGTCCGGATCGTGCCACTCGTCCACGTCGATTCGGTCGCTGCCGCGCTGCCTCTCTTCGAGGGGCTGGGAGCCGAGACCGTCGCACGATCACCGGAGGGCGACTTCGCACGGATCCGATTTCGCCTCCGGCGAAGAACTCCAGCTGCTCGGCCACCCGCCGAACCCGAACCAGGACACGGGGCTCGTCGAGCTGACCGCCGTCGTGGACGATCTGGAGGCCGTGCTGGCCGATGACCTCGGCGGCGTGCAGGACACGGGCTTCGGACGCCAGGCGATCCGTCGTGTTCCCGGTGGGCCGCTGCTGAAGCTCAACCAGTTTCCCCGCCGCGAGACCTGAGCGCGGCCCCGTCGGGCGCTAGGCGTTCTGCGGCTGCGCCGTCGACTGCAGGATGCGCACCATGTTTCCCGACGGGTCCCGGAACGCGCAGTCGCGGGGGCCCCAGGGCTGGTCCTTCGGCTCCTGGAGGACCTCCGCACCGCTGGCACGCACGCGCTCGAAGACGGAGTCGAGGTCGTCCTCGGTACGGAACACGACGTTGGTGAGCACGCCCTTCGCCACGAGCTCCTGGATGGCGTCGCCGTCCGACTGCGAACGGCCGGCGTACGGGTCGGACAGCACGATCTCGGTGCCTTCCCGCCCGGCGACGCCGAGCGTGATCCAGTGGTGGCCGCCCGACGCGACGTCGTTGAGCACGTCGAGGCCCAGCGCGTCGCGGTAGAACGCGAGAGACTCCTCCGGGTCGGTGACGGTGATGTGCGAGTACTGAAGCGAAATGGTCATGCGACCACTCTAGGAAGGGCTTCCGCCGGGCGCTTCTCCATTCCTGCTCGGTCTTGCACCGTTTCGCCGCGGCGCCACTAGCCCGGGATCGGCTTCGAGCGCACTGGCCGCGTGCGCTGCTTGGCGATGCAGTTCGGCATCGCCATCACCGCGCGGTGCTCTCGCGTGCGGTAGCTCGTCGGCGACTCGCCCACGACTTCCGCGAACTTGGAGCTGAAGGAGCCGAGGGAGGTACAGCCCACGGCCATGCAGGCCTCGGTGACGGTCATCCCCTCGCGCAGCAGCGACATGGCGCGCTCGATTCGCCGCGTCATCAGGTAACTGTATGGCGTCTCGCCGTACACCGCGCGGAACCGCCGGGAGAAATGCGAGGGCGACATGAAGGCCGAGGCCGCCATCGTGGGCACGTCGAGCGGCTCGGAGTACTGACGATCGATCAGATCGCGCGCTCGTCGCAGGATGACGAGCTCCTCGAGTTCTTCCGGTGACACCCCTCCACGGTAACGCGCGCCCCCGCGGCCCACCAGTCGCCGCTCCTGGTCGATCGCCCCTGCCTGCTCAGTCGCGCTCCACGAGCCGGATGAACGCGCTCAGCTCACCCACCCCGGCGGGTGTTGTCGGCAGGAACTCGGTCAGCTCCGGTGAATGGACGAGGTATGCCGCCCACTTCGCCCGGGAGATCGCGACATTGAGCCGATTCTTCGACAGCAGGAACGACATCCCCCGCGGGACGTCGGCCGCCGAGGATGCGGCGAGGCTGACGATCGCGATCGCGGCCTCCTGCCCCTGGAACTTGTCGACAGTGCCGACGCGCACCTCCGGATAGCCGGCGGCGTCGAGCGCCTCGCGCACCTCGGCCAGCTGCGCGTTGTAGGGGGTGACGACGATCACGTCGCTCGGGCCGAGCGGCGAGTCGTCGCGGTCGGCGGAGGGATCCGTCCAGGAGCGCCCGATCAGGTCGCGCACGAGCGCGACGACGACGTCGGCCTCCTGCGGCGACGCCGTGGCGTTGCCGGTGTGCGCGACGGGCACGGGGTGGAGGCCGGGGACGACGCCGGTGAGCTCGCGCTCACCAGCGCTCGGGTGGGCGTGCAGCCGCCCTTCGTACGACAGCGTGGACACGGACCGGGCGAGAGCCGGGTGGAGGCGGCGGCTCTCGGCGAGGAAGTAGCCGAACTCCGCCGGGAGCACGTCGTGCCCGTCGCTCACCCAGCCGAGGGCGGAGCCGTCGACCGGCTCGGGATGCCTCCCCTGGCTCACCTGAGGCAACTGTTGCGGGTCGCCGAGCAGCAGCAGGTTGTGGGCCGCCACTCCGACGGCGATGGTCGACGCCAGCGAGAACTGGCCGGCTTCGTCGACGACGAGCAGGTCGAGGCTCTCGCGCGGGAAGCGCGCCGGATTGGCGAAGTCCCACGCTGTGCCGCCGAGCACGAAGCCGCTCGCCTCGCGCTCCGCGGCGAACTCCAGTTGGCCGTTCCTTCGCAGCGGGGTGAACCGCGGCGACTCGGCGGCGCCGCTCGGCACCTTGCCGACGAGGGCGGGGTCGAGCCCGGTGGCCACGACGCGGTCGAGCAGGTTCTCGACGACGGCGTGCGACTGCGCCACGACGCCGACGCGCCAGCCGTGGTCGGCGACCAGGCGAGCGATCACGTGCGCGCCGAGGTACGACTTGCCGGTTCCGGGAGGCCCCTGCACGGCGAGATACGACGCGTCCAGATCGAGGAGGCTGGCGGTGACGGCCGCGATCCGGCCGCTGCCGTCCTGCGGCCCCTCGGGCGCGAGAACGCCGGAACGGGTGCGCGGTGGAGTGCGGCGCAGCAGGTCGACCGTCGCGTTCGCCGGCCAGCGCCCGGCCTGCAGCGCGGTGAGCAGGGCTGTCCCCCATTCCCGGATGGCCTCCGCGAGCGGCCGCGTGTTGGGCGGGGCCGCGGGCGTCAGCGCGGTCGGGAGGTGGTGGTATGCGGCGACGTCCTCCGGCAGCGTCTCGCGCACCAGCACCGAGCCGTCGTCGGTGACGTCGATGACGGCGACGGTACGCACCGTTCGCGCGCCCGGCTGCGCCCGCATAAGCCGGAACGGGCCCGGGTACTCGTAGAGCAGGTACGGCCCCGAGTTCTCGCTGACGCGCACCGCACTGCCCGCACCCCACTGGCCCGAGAGCAGGAGCTCGCGTCGCTCGACACGCTGGCCCTCGTCGAGATACCAGTCGCGCACGACCCTGGCGGTCTCGACGACCAGCACGTCGCGCGTGTCCGCCCACTCCTCCACCGGCTGGATCAGCCGGGAGAAGTGGCTCTGCCAGAAACTCTTCTGCTCGCGCCGGTGGAAGTCGATCGCCGCGGCGGCGAGTGCGACGGCCTCCCGGTCGGGCGTGCGGTGCGGGTCGAGCGGGTCGCCTGCGTACGCCAGCAGGCCCGCACGCAGCGGGGACGCCTCGGGAGCGACCTCGGGCTCCTCGAGCGGAGCCGCGCCGATAGGGACGCCGTTCTCTTCGGCCCGGGCGAGCAGCCAGTCGCGCAGGCGCAGCGTCGAGACGCAGTCGTACCGGTTGTAGTCGCCGAGCGCGTCGAGCAGCGGCTGCGCTTCGTCGAGGCGGCCCAGCGCGATGAGGTCGCGGGCGTTGGCGTACTCGGTGATCGAGTCGGCGCCGTTCGTCACCTCGCTCTGCCGCAGCTCGGAGCCCATGTAGAGCGGCTCGAGCTTCTTGATCGAGTACGACCGCGACCCCACGCGCACGGACTTGCGCACCAGCGGGTAGAGGTCGACCATCACGGAGTCCCGGAGCAGGGCGTCGACCTCCTCTTCGCCGACCCCGTGCCGGGCGGCGAGGGACAGCAGGTGCGTCTGCTCGTAGGCGGCGTAGTGGTAGATGTGCATCCCGGGGAAGGCGGCCCGTCGCTCCCGGACGAACGCGAGGAACCGCTCGAGCGCCACGCGCTCTTCGGCGAAGTCGTGGGCCCAGAACGCGGTGAACCGTGCGTCCTGATCGACCATCCCGAACAGGTAGTCGAGGTTCCAGCGCTCCCCCGAGCCCTCCGTGTAGAGCGGGTCGCCCTCGAAGTCGAAGAAGATGTCACCGGGATCGGGCTCCGGCAGCACGGCGAGCACCGGGGCGTTGAAGACGCGGATCGGCGGGGGTGCGCCCTCGACGGCCTCCAGCTGCAGCCGCGCCTGTTCGCGCAGCCCTGTCAGCGTGCCCTCGGGGACGCCCTCGACCGGCGCGGTGGAGGCGGCGAGCGCGTCGATCGTCGTGATGCCGGCGGCGAACAGGCGCTCCCGCTGCGTCACGCGCATCCCCGCGACGAGCAGCACGTCACGCGCGGCCTGCACCTCGGCGTCGCAGGTGTCGCAGCGGCCGCAGACGGTGAACCGCGGGTCGCCCCAGGCCACCGGCCCGGGGTCGGCGATGTGCTCGGCGATGATCTGCAGGAGGCGGGCGCGCCGCTTGCGGTAGACGGGCTCGATATCGGAGAGCCTGTGTTCGCTCACCGATCCGTCTCCGAGCAGCAGCTCCACGGTTCCGTCGACCTCCACGCCGGTGCGGCGCAGCTGCTCCGCGTAGGCGGCGAGCTGGAGCAGCGCGGTCACGCGGGCGCTGCGGGCGAGCTTGGAGTCTTGCACGCGGTAGCGGCCGTCGGGGAGGCGCACCACGAAGTCGGCGAACCCGACGAACGAGCCGTCGAAGAATGTGGCCTGGAAGACCACCTCGCTCGCCCGCGCGAAGGCGCGCGCGGTGTCGGCGACCGCCTCCGCCAGCGAGTCGGCCGTGAGCGACTCCGGCCGCCCGATCTCGGCGACGCCGGCCCCGAACTGTTCACGGTAGCGCTCGAGGATGTGGTGCTCGTGCTCGTCGCCCAGCCGGGAGGAGCGCACGTACATCGGGTCGTCGACCTCGTCGGTCTTCTCGATCCTCCCCAGCTTCACATCGAGCGAGCGCAGGAAGGCGAACTCGCATTTCGACGCCTCGGTCAGGTCGCTGGCGCTGGTGACGATCACCCCGTCGAGTAGGAACACACCGCAACGCTATCGGCGCCCGCCGACATCCGCGGCGCGCGGGGGCCTCGTGCGCGGGTGAGCCTCAGCCCTTGGCCGCGGCCTTCACCGCCCGCTTGTGCTCGCGCACCCGGGTGAGCGAGTCGGCGTCGACGATGTCGGCCACGGAACGGTAGCCCTCCAGCCCGTAGTCGCCCGCCGCCTCCCGCCAGCCGGGGACGTCCAGCCCCTTCTGCTTGCCGAGCAGTGCGAGGAAGATCTTCGCCTTCTGCTCGCCGAAGCCCGGCAGCGCCTTCAGCCTGCGCAGCACCTCGGCGCCGTCGGGGTCGCCCTGCGTCCAGATCGCGGCGGTGTCGCCGCCCCACTCGGCGACGATCGCGGAGGCCAGCGACTGCAGCCGGCCGGCCATCGAGCCCGGGAACCGGTGCACCGACGGCGTCTGCTTCATCACCTCGACGAGCCGGTCGGGGTCCAGCGCGGCGATGCCGGCCGGGTCGAGCGACCCGAGCCGGTCGCGGAGCTTGGCGGGGCCGGTGAACGCGGTCTCCATCGCGATCTGCTGATCGAGCAGCATCCCGACGAGGAGAGCGAACGGGGACTGGTCGAGT
>NZ_JBVQSP010000001.1:625406-661109 GCF_055720965.1 Leifsonia sp. PARNA 1/14 | reverse complement strand
GGCCGGTGAACGCGGTCTCCATCGCGATCTGCTGATCGAGCAGCATCCCGACGAGGAGAGCGAACGGGGACTGGTCGAGGAGGGCGTCCGCTTCGGCGTCGCCGGTGATCGAGAGAGGCATGCCCTCATGCTCCCATCCACGTCACGCGACGAGCAACAGCACTCCCGCGACGGCCGACAGCACCGCCAGCAGCAGGGCGACGCCGAGGAGGACGGCGTGCACCACCAGGAACGGGGTCGCGCGGCCCGCGGCGTCCCTCGCACGGCTGTCGGTGCGCACCCGCGAGAAGAACCGCGGCCAGGCGAACACGTTGAACAGGGCGTTGAGGAACAGGACGACGGCGGCGAGAACGGTCATGATGCCTCCAGCGTAGGCGGAACCGCACGCCCGAACCGTTCGGCTATCAAGCCGACCAGCGCGCGGGCGGCCGCGCCGGGGCGTGGATGCGCGATGACGCTGAGTCGCCACTCGATCGCGGGAGTCAGCGGCCGGGTCACTGCGCCGGGCGTCGGGAGGACGGTCAGCGTCGGGAGGGCCGCCACGCCCAGTCCGGCGGCCACGAACCGGGGGATCTCGCCGAGGTCGGACAGCTCCGTCGCGATCTGCCGGGTCAGCCCGGCGGCCGTCAGGGCGCGATCGAGGGTCACCCGGTTGCCGAAGCCCTCGCGCGCATCCACCCAGCGCTCGGCGGCGAGGGCCTCCAGCGGCACGGCGCCGTCGCCGGCGGCGAGCGGATGGTCGTCCGGGAGGACGGCGACGAAGGGCACCTCGGCGAGCGGCAGCTCGATCACGCCGGGCACGGCGTCGGGCAGGCCCAGGAACGCCACGTCCACCCTGCCTTGCCGGACGTCGTCGGCGAGCCCCGTGGACCCGCTCGGCGACGGCCCGAGCCGCAGGTCGACACCCGGATGCCGCCTCCGGAACTCGCCCATGATGCCCGGGAGGTCGATCGACGTCAGATTCGTGAAGATGCCCACGCGCACGGCCCCGCGCAATGCGCCCTCCCCGACCACGAGGTCGCGGAGCCGTTCGATCGATTGAAGGCCGGCGCGCGCCTCCGCGAGTGCGGCCTCCCCGACGCCGGTGAGCCGGACGCCGCGCGCGTCGCGCTCGAAGAGGCGTCCTCCCAGTTCGCGCTCCAGGGCCGCGACCCCGGCGGACACGGTGGACTGGGCCGCGTAAAGCCGTGCCGCGGCCCGCGTGAAGTTGAGCTCCTCGGCGACCGCGACGAAGTACTCGAGCTGGCGGGTCTCCATCCGGTCATCCTAGCGTCTCATCGCTCACTCCGATCGCCAGCATCAGAATCATTCGTTGGACACGATTGCCCGTGAGGCGGATCATCGAGGCATGTCGATCAACGCCACTGCCTCCCGCCCCACCCGTGAACGCTCCGGCCGGCACCTCCGCCACGGCGCCGGGTTCTGGGTGGTCGCCGCCGCCTTCCTCGCGGTCATGGCGTTCTCGACGATCCCGACGCCGCTCTACGCGCTCTACCAGCAACGGGACGGGTTCCCGACCTGGGTGATCACGGTCGTGTTCGCGGCCTACGCGGTGGGCGTCATCGCGAGCCTGTTCCTGATCGGTCACCTCAGCGACTGGGCGGGCCGGCGCCGGATGGTGCTGGTGGCGATCCTGCTGGAGATCGTCGCCGCGGCGCTGTTCCTGATCTGGAACGACGTCAGCGGCCTCCTCGTCGCCCGCCTGATCTCGGGTGTCGGCGTCGGGGCGCTCACCGCGAGCGCGACCGCGCACCTGAGCGAGCTCCGGTCGGTGGCGAAGCCCGACGAGGGCCCGCGGCTGGCCGGGACGGTCTCGACGGTGGTCAACACCGGCGGACTCGCGCTCGGCCCGCTGATCGGCGGCCTCTTCGCGCAGTTCCTGCCTGCCCCCCTACTGCTCCCCTACGCCGTCTTCCTCGTCGTGCTCGCCGTCGCGGCCGTCGGGGTCGCGCTGGTGCCGGAGACCGTCGAGCGCGCGGAGGAGCGGCCTGCGTACCGGCCGCAGCGCATCTCGCTCCCCGCCGCGTCGCGCGGTGCGTTCTCGGCCGCGGCGATCGCCGCGTTCGCGGGGTTCGCGGTGTTCGGCCTGTTCACGTCGCTGGCGCCCAGCGTCCTCGCCGGCACGTTCCACGTCGCCTCGCACCTCGTGGCCGGCGCCGTGCCGTTCTCGGTGTTCGCCGCGTCCGCCGTCTCGCAGATCGTGTTCGCGCGACTGCGCACCCGGCCGCAGCTGATCCTCGCGATCGTGCTGGTCGCGCTCGGCTTGGCCGGGCTGGCCGTCGCGGTGCTCGGCGGCTCGCTGCCCGCGTTCATCGTCGCCGGCGTCGTCGCCGGCGCCGGAGTCGGACTGCTCTTCCGCTCCGCCATCCTGGTCGCCGGCTCGCTCGCCGCGCCGGAACGCCGGGGCGAGGTGCTCGCAGCGATCTTCCTGATCGCCTACATCGGGCTGGCGCTGCCGGTGCTCCTGGTCGGTGTCGCGCTCATCCTCTGGCCGCTGGTGCCCGTGCTCGTCGGTTTCGTCGCGATCGTGGCCGTGCTGTCCGTGCTCGCCGGCCTGCGGATGGTCCGCACCGCCTGAGCCGCACGTGCCGGTGCGCGGGTCAGGAGGCGGTTGCGAGCTGCACGCGCAGGGAGTCGACGCGCGTCGCGATGGCGTCGTCGGCGGCCCAGCGCTGCGCGAGCCGCGACAGGATGGCGTTCAGCTCGTCGGCCGTCAGTCCGCTCGCCAGCGTCAGCCGCACGACGAGCTCCTCCGCCGCCAGGCGGCAGTCCGGATCGCCCGCCGACAGTTCGACGTCGAGCACGCCCAGCTCCGAGCCGACCGACGCGCGGAACGCGTCGCCGACCACCGGGTCACGGTCGCTCGGCAGCCACGCGTGGCCTTGGGCGAGCGCCCACACCGCAGGGCGGCGGAGGACGAACTCGGTCTCGGAGGTCGGGTCGAGCACGAGCAACTCGGTCTCCTCCGACGCCGCGGCCAGCGCCGCGCGCGGTCCGGCTGCCGGGACGGGGCGAGCCGCGGGGTTCCACGTCTGCATCGCCGTCACCGACGAGAACACCGGGAGCACCCGGCGACCGTCGGGCGCGGCGACCGTCACGATCGAGAGCTCCTGGGTCTTGTCGACGGCGAGCCCGGCATCGTTGGTGCCCTCGTCGCCGAGCTCGGCCACCAGCGGGATCAGCAGCCGCGCACCGCGGACCGCCTCCACCACGGCCTCCGGCCCGACCTCGCCCGCCCGGAACGCGGCGAGCGCGCCGAGCAGTTCGGCAGGCGCGGAGCCGTCGTCGTCGCCGAACGGGTTGTCGTCGAACTCGCGGCCCTCCCACGCCTGACCGGCGGAGTCGCCGTGCGACGGTGTGAAGCCTGCGAGGGCCGCAGCGAATCCGGCCAGCCGGTCGGCACCGGTGCCGGTCGGCTGCGGCGCTCGGCGGCTCTCCCGGCTGCCGTCGCGGTGGCCTGCGCCCTCCGGCGGCTCAGTCGCCGGCGACATCCAGCGCCTCGGGAAGCGTGAACGCGCCGGAATACAGCGCCTTTCCGACGATCGCGCCCTCGAGGCCGAGCGGGACCAGCTCGCGCAGCGCCGCGATGTCGTCGAGGCTCGAGATGCCGCCGGAGGCCACGACGGGACGCTCGGTGCGGTCCATCACCTCGCGGAGCAGATCGAGGTTGGGGCCTTTGAGGGTGCCGTCTTTGGTGACATCGGTCACGACGTAGCGGGCGCAGCCGGCCTCCTCGAGCCGGGCGAGCACCTCCCACAGGTCGCCGCCGTCGCGCGTCCAGCCGCGCGCCGCCAGCGTGGTGCCGCGCACGTCCAGGCCGACCGCGATCGCTTCGCCGTAGCGGCCGATCACGTTCGCCGCCCACTCCGGGTTCTCGAGCGCGGCGGTGCCGAGGTTCACGCGCGTCGCGCCGATCTCCAGCGCCTGCTCCAGCGACTCGTCGTCGCGGATGCCGCCGGAGAGCTCGATGCGCACCCCCTTGATCTGACGGATCACCTTCTTCAGGAGGTCGCGGTTGCTTCCCCGGCCGAAGGCCGCGTCGAGGTCGACCAGGTGGATCCACTCGGCACCGGCGTCGGCCCACTCGGCGGCGGCGTCCACCGGGTCGCCGTAGCTGGTCTCGCTGCCGGCCTCGCCCTGGGTCAGGCGTACCGCCTTGCCGTCCGCCACGTCCACGGCGGGCAGCAGTTCGAGCTTGGGCGTGTTGGTGAATTCGCTCATGTCGATGTCTTTCTCGAGTGGGGCTTCGATCGGGTCCGCGCGGCGGACCGGGTGGGTCTCGCTAGAGCGAGCCGATCCAGTTGCGGAGCAGTCGGAGGCCGGCGCTGCCGGACTTCTCGGGGTGGAACTGGGTCGCGGTGAGCGGCCCGTTCTCGACGGCGGCGACGAACCGCGAGCCGTGCTCGGCCCAGGTCACGCGCGGCTGCGGGAACGGTCCGGTGGCCTCCAGCGTCCAGTCCTGCGCCGCGTACGAGTGCACGAAATAGAAGCGCTCGTCGCGGATGCCGTCGAACAGCACCGAGTCCTCCGGGGCCTCGACGCGGTTCCAGCCCATGTGCGGCACGATGTCTGCGCGGATCAGGTCGACCGTGCCCGGCCATTCGCCGAGCCCGTCGCTCTCGATCCCGTGCTCGACGCCGCGCTCGAACAACACCTGCATGCCGACGCAGATCCCGAGGACCGGTCGGCCTCCCGCGAGCCTGCGGTCGATCACCTCGTCGCCGTGCGAGCGGCGCAGGGCGTCGGCCACTGCGGCGAAGGCGCCGACGCCGGGCACCAGCAGGCCGTCGGCCTCCTGCGCCCGGCGGCGGTTGCCGGTGAGCTCGACGTTCGCGCCAGCGGCCTCCAGAGCTTTGACGGCCGAGTGCACGTTGCCCGTGCCGTAGTCGAAGACGACGACGTCCGGAGCGCTCACAATGCGCCCTTGGTCGACGGGATGCCCGATACGAGCGGGTCGAGCCCCTTCGCCTGGCGGAACGCCCGCGCGAAGGCCTTGAACTCGGCCTCGGCGATGTGGTGCGGGTCACGGCCGCCCACGACCGTGACGTGCAGCGTGATGCCGGCGTTGAAGGCGATCGCCTCGAAGACGTGGCGCACCATCGACCCGGTGAAGTGCCCGCCGATCAGGTGGAACTCGAACCCGGCGGGCTCGCCGCCGTGCACGAGGTACGGGCGCCCCGAGATGTCGACGACCGCCTGCACGAGCGCCTCGTCGAGCGGCACCAGGGCGTCGCCGTAGCGCGAGATGCCGGACTTGTCGCCGAGGGCCTCCCGGATCGCCTGACCGAGCACGATGCCGACGTCTTCGACGGTGTGGTGCACATCGATGTCGGTGTCGCCGCTCGCGCGCACCCGGAGGTCGGTGAGCGAGTGCTTCGCGAACGCGGTCAGCAGGTGGTCGAAGAACGGCACCGAGGTCTGGATGTCGGACGCACCGGTGCCGTCGAGGTCGAGGCTCAGCTCGATGCTCGACTCGCTGGTGGCACGCTGAAGCTGGGCGGTGCGGTTCGTCATGACTGCGAGTTTACTGGGGAGGCGACGGCGCTCGGGGTCGCACCGGGACGGCCGAGCGCGCGCAGTGCCTCCAAGAACGCCGTCGTCTCGGTCTCGGTGCCGGCCGTCACGCGCAGGTGGTGCGGGATGCCGACGTCGCGGATGAGGACCCCGCGCTCCAGCAGCGCCTCGAAGACGGCGTGGGGATCGCCGACGCCGCCGAACAGGACGAAGTTGCTCCCGCTGCGGTGCGGCAGGTAACCGAGCTCGGCGAGCTCGACCACCAGCCGGTCGCGCTGGGCGCGGATCTCGCCGACCATCGCCAACATCTCGTCCGCGTGCGCGAGCGCGCCGAGGGCGGCCGCCTGGGTGATCGCGGACAGGTGGTAGGGCAGGCGCACCAGGCGGAGGGCGTCGACGACCGCGGGGTCGGCGGCGAGGTACCCGACGCGTGCGCCGGCGAACGCGAACGCCTTGCTCATCGTGCGCGAGATCAGCAGGCGCGGACGACCGGCGAGCAGCGCGAGGGCCGTCTGCTCCCCGTCGGGGAGGAACTCCGCGTAGGCCTCGTCGACGACCACGATGCCCGACGCGGCGTCGTAGACCGCCTCGATCGTCGCGAGGTCGAGCGGCGTGCCGGTCGGGTTGTTCGGCGAGCAGAGAATGACGATGTCGGGGTCGTGCTCGCGCACGGCCGCGGCCGCGCTCTGCGGCGAGAGCTCGAACTCCGCGTCGCGACCGGCCGCGATCCACGAGGTGCCGGTGCCCGAGGCGAGCAGCGGGTACATCGAGTAGGTCGGCGCGAAGCCGAGAAGGCTGCGGCCGGGACCGCCGAAGGCCTGGAGGATGTGCTGCAAGACCTCGTTCGACCCGTTGGCCGCCCAGATCTGCTCGGCGACGAGCCCGTGACCGAGGTAGCGGGCGAACGCCTGGCGCAGCTCGGTGAACTCCCGATCGGGATACCGGTTGACGCCCGTGACGGCGACGGCGACGCGGGCGACGATATCGGCTGCGACGTCGTCCGGAACCGGATGCGTGTTCTCGTTCACGTTCAACGCGACGGGCACGACCTTCTGGGGCGCACCGTAGGGGGTGCGACCGCGCAGGTCGTCACGGATCGGAAGATCGGAGAGAGAGGTCACGCTTTCAATGGTAGTCAGGGCCGAAGCGGTGCTTCACCGTATGACGACGGCACCGGAGGCCGCCGTCATCATCACTTGTCGTACTGGGTCGGAACAGCGAGCTGCTGGCCCGGCGTCACTACAGCCGACTCGAGACCGTTCAGCGAGACGAGGTCGGCGATGACGTCGCGCGGGTCGGCGTTGGGTGCCAGTCGCTCGGCGACCGACCAGAGCGAGTCGCCGGACTGCACCGTGACGTAGTGGAAGGTCACGTGCGCCTGCTCGCCCGTGGCTGCGGCGCCTCCGCCGTTGAGCGCGAAGACGAGAGCGCCGATCACGATCGGGAGGGTGACGAGCGCCATGAGAACGGCGCGCCCGCGACGCGTGAGGCGCAAGCGGACGCGCGGGGCGGCGGTAGTGCTCGCTGCGGCGCTCAGGGATCCGCTGTTCAGGGACGCGGTGCTCATGACTGCTGTGCTCATGATCGTGACCTCCTCGGGGCTTCGGTCGAAGCTCTGTTCCGAATATATCTTCGAATGTTCGAAATCGCAATCGGCGATCCGAAGGGAATTCCCGCATGAATATCGAGACACACTCGAACACATGTTTGTCGGGCCGCCGTATCGTGGATACAGTTTCGATTGTCTGGAGGAAAGACAACCAGGCACCACCGACATTCGGTTCCGACCGGGTGCGGGGGACGGTCACGAAGGGACGAGCGTGTCGAACGAGAACCAGGCTCCGCGCACGCGGCGCCGCAAGAACCTCAGCGAGAAGCAGCTCGCCATCCTCGACGTGATCCAGCGGTCGGTGAGCCAGCGCGGCTACCCGCCGAGCATGCGCGAGATCGGCGACGCCGTCGGCCTCTCCTCGCTCTCGTCCGTCACGCACCAGCTGAACCAGCTCGAGCTGAGCGGCTACCTGCGCCGCGACCCGAACCGCCCGCGGGCGCTGGAGATCCTGATCGACCTCCCCTCGGCCCCCGCCCCCGACTTCGAGAACCAGACGCCCGTCGGCGACGCCGCCATGGTCCCGCTCGTCGGACGTATCGCCGCCGGCGTCCCGATCACGGCGGAGCAGCAGGTCGAGGAGGTCTTCCCCCTCCCCCGGCAGCTGGTGGGCAACGGCGAGCTCTTCATGCTGAAGGTCATCGGGGAGTCGATGATCGATGCCGCCATCTGCGACGGCGACTGGGTCGTGGTCCGTTCCCAGAACACGGCGGAGAACGGCGACATCGTCGCGGCCATGCTCGACGAGGAGGCCACGGTGAAGGTGTTCCGGCAGCGCGACGGGCACACCTGGCTGCTCCCCCGCAACTCCAACTTCGAGCCGATTCTGGGCGACTACTCGCAGATCCTCGGCAAGGTCGTCGCGGTCCTCCGCGCGGTCTGAACCCGGCCGGCGCCGTTCACGCCCAGCCGAGCTCCTGGAGGCGGGCGTCGTCGAGGCCGAAGTAGTGGCCGATCTCGTGCACCAGTGTGACGCGCACCCGTTCGCGGAGCTGCTCGACCGTCTCGCAACCGGCCTCGAGGTTGTTGCGGAACAGCGTGATGCGGTCGGGCAGCTCGCCGAAACCGTAGACGCCGCGCCGGGTCAGCGGATGCCCGGTGTACAGCCCGTACAACCGCGGACGCGCCCCGGGCGGCTGGTCGGCGATCAGGATTGCAACATTCTCAAGCGGGCGCACCATGTCCTCCGGGAGCCCGTCGAACACCTCGTCGACCAGCCGGTCGAACTCGTCGTCCGCGATGCGCACCATGCGCTCATCATCGCCGACGGGACGACACTCGCGACGCCTCGTCCGCGCAGGGCGGAACGAGGCGACGCGAATCGCCGGGTTCAGGCCGTGACGCCCACTCGCTCCCGCACGTCACGGGTGGCCGTGAGGATGTTGCGGAGCGACGCCACCGTCTCGTCGTAGCCGCGCGTCTTCAGCCCGCAGTCCGGGTTCACCCAGAGCTGGCGCCCCGGGATCGCGCTGAGCGCGGTCTCCAGCAGCTCCGTCACCTCGGCGACGGACGGCACGCGCGGCGAGTGGATGTCGTAGACACCCGGGCCGATGCCGTGCTCGAAGCCCGAGCGCTGGATGTCGTGCACGACCTCCATGCGGCTGCGCGCCGCCTCGATGCTGGTCACGTCGGCGTCGAGGTTGCGGATCGCGTCGATCACCACGCCGAACTCGGAGTAGCAGAGGTGCGTGTGGATCTGCGTCGCGTCGGCGACCCCGGAGGTCGCGAGCCGGAACGAGCCGACCGACCACTCGAGGTAGGCGTGCTGGGCGGCGCGCTTGAGCGGCAGCAGCTCCCGCAGCGCCGGCTCGTCGACCTGCACGACGCGGATGCCCGCGGCCTCCAGGTCGGCGATCTCGTCGCGCAGCGCGAGCGCGACCTGCCGGGCGGTCTCGCCGAGCGGCTGGTCGTCGCGCACGAACGACCAGGCGAGGATCGTGACCGGACCGGTCAGCATGCCCTTGACGGGCTTGTCGGTCAGCGTCTGGGTGTACGTCGACCAGTCGACCGTGATCGGCTTCGGGCGCGAGACGTCGCCCCACAGGATCGACGGGCGCGTGCAGCGCGACCCGTACGACTGCACCCAGCCGTTCTGCGTCACGGCGAACCCGTCGAGGTTCTCGGCGAAGTACTGCACCATGTCGTTGCGCTCGGGCTCGCCGTGAACGATCACGTCGAGGCCGATCTCCTCCTGGAGGTCGACGACCCGCTTGATCTCCGCCTGCATGCGCGCGAGGTAGTCGGCCTCGGTGATGACACCCTTCGCGAACTGGGCTCGCGAGCGCCGGATGTCCGCGGTCTGCGGGAACGAGCCGATGGTGGTCGTCGGCAGGAACGGCAGCTGCAGCGCCTCGTCCTGCGCGGCCAGGCGGGCCGCGTAGTCGCCGCGGCGGAAGTCCGCGCGGGTGAGAGCCGCCTCGCGCGCCCGCACCGCCTCCACACGCACACCTGGTGCCGCGGCGCGGTCGGCGAGCGCGGCGGTGGCGGCGCTCAGCTCGCCCTGGATCTCCTCGTGCCCGTCCACGATCCCCCGCGCCAGCACCGCGACCTGGGCGACCTTCTGGTCGGCGAACGCCAGCCAGGACTTCAGGCGCGCGTCGAGCTCGGGCTCGTCGTCGACATCGTGCGGCACGTGCAGCAACGAGGTGGAGGTCGACACGGCGACGTCCGGGCTCAGCGACAGCAGGGCGGTCAGCTTTCCGAAGGCGGCCTCCAGGTCGCCTCGCCAGATGTTGTGGCCGTCGATCACACCGCCGACCAGCGTCTTGCCGGTCAGGGCGGAGGCGGTGACGGCGTCGAGCCCGGACGGGATGGTCCCGCGCACCAGGTCGAGCGAAATCGCCTCGACCGGCGAGAGCGCGAGCACCGGGAGCGCGTCGTCCAGGCTGCCGTACGGTGCCGCGACGAAGATCGCGGGCCGCTCGGTGGCGCCGCCCAGCTCCGCGTAGGCCGCACGGGTGGCCTCCAGCACCTCGGTGCGCTCCTCGTCGATGCTCTCGGAGACGAGCGCGGGCTCGTCGAGCTGCACCCACGGCGCACCCGCCGCCGCGAGCCGCGCCAGCAGCTCGCGGTAGACCGGCAGGAGGTCGGCGAGCCGCGACAGCGGGCGGAAGCCCTCCGGCGCCTCATCGCTCGCCTTGCTCAGCAGCAGGAACGTCACGGGTCCGACGATCACCGGGCGGGTGACGAAGCCGGCCGCACGGGCCTCCTCGAACTCGCGCACAATGCGGTCGGACGCCAGGCGGAACGCCGTCTCCGGGCCGATCTCGGGAACCAGGTAGTGGTAGTTGGAGTCGAACCACTTGGTCATCTCCAGCGGCGCCTTCTCGCCCTCGCCACGGGCGATGGTGAAGTAGCCGGCCAGGTCGACCGAGCCGTCGGCCGCGGCGAGGTCCGCGAACCGCGACGGGATCGCGCCCACGGTCACTGCGGCGTCGAGCACCTGGTCGTAATAGCTGAAGCTCTCCGGGATCGCGGCGTCGTCGCGGCCGAGGCCGAGCGCGGCGAGGCGCTCGCGGGTCGCCGCACGCAGCCCGGCAGCAGTCGCCTCCAGTTCGTCGGCGCTGATCGCTCCGGCCCAGAAGCTCTCCACGGCCTTCTTCAGCTCGCGGCGGCGGCCGATCCGGGGATAGCCGATGACGGTGCCCACCGGGAAGGCGGAGCGCGGGGTGGTGGTGTCGGTCATGCGTGTTCGCTTTCCTCGAGGGTGGGTGCGGGGGTGGATGCTGTGGTGGATGCTGTGGTGGCCGGCAGCAGCCCGATCCTGTCGAGGACCGACAGCACCGCCGCGTGCTGGTTGAAGGTGTAGAGGTGGATGCCGGGGGCGCCGCCGTCGAGGAGACGTTGCGCCAGCCGGGCGGCCCAGGCGATCCCGATCTCGCGCTGGCCCTCCTCGTCGGGCTCGACCTCGAGCTGGATGGCGAGGTCGCTCGGGAGGTCCTCGCCGCTCAGCTCCAGCATGCGCGCGAGCCGCGCGGGCGAGGTGACGGGCATGATCCCGGGCAGGATCGGGAAGGTCACACCGGCCTCCTTCGCCCGCTGCGCGAACGAGAGGTAGTCCTCGGCGTGGAAGAACAGCTGGGTGATGCCGAGGTTGGCGCCGGCGGCCTGCTTGGCGAGCAGCGCGTCGATGTCCTGCGACACCGAGTGCGACGACGGGTGTCCGTTGGGGAACGCGGCGACCGCGATCTGCACGTGCTCCCGGTGGTTCAGGACGGTGCGCGCGTGGAGGCCGGGCACCGGCAGCTCGCCGTATGGCACGCGTTCGGCCTGCACGCGATGGATGAGCTGCACCAGCTCGGCGGAGCTGCGGATGTCGCCCAGGCCGTCCTCACCGGGTGCGAGGTCGGCGGGCGGATCGCCGCGCACGGCGAGGAAGCGGCGCACGCCCGCGTCGAGGAACTCGCGGATCAGCCGGTTGGCCGCCACGTGCGACGACCCGACGCAGGTCAGGTGCGCCATCGGGCTGACGTCGGTGTTCTCGAGGATGTAGCGCACGACCTCCAGAGACGATGCGCGCGACGAGCCGCCGGCGCCGTAAGTCACGGAGATGAAGTCGGGGCGCGCGGCCGCCAACAGGTCGATCGTCGCCGGCAGTGCGGCGGCGGCGCGGTCGGAGCGCGGCGGATACAGCTCGAAGGAAAACCGCGCGTCGGTACAGTCCATGGTTCCTCAGGTGTCGATCAGCTTCTCGGACACCCCGCGCCGGCCGGCAGCGGACGCTGCAGGAGAGTACGGGGCGGGCGGGTGCCGGGCTCGGCTGTCGCACCACGTCAGCGGTCGCCCGCTTCGGTTGTGCAGTCACCGTAGCAACGCGGAAGGCCGGGCGGAACCCTCCGCGTCATCCAATGACACAGAGCGTCCGCCCGGCCTTCATCGCCTCGTGCGAGGCATCGTCCGGTGCTACACCGCGAACGGCTCGAACACCGCCTGGTACTCCGGCATGATCCGCGCGCGCACGCGGGTCCCGTCCTCCACGTACTCCGTGGAGATCACGCGGCCGCGCTCGTGCAGCGCCGAGATCAGGTCGCCGCGGTCGTACGGAACGACCAGCTCGACCTCCACCGAGGGGTCGGGCAGCAGCCGCGCGATCGCCGCGAGCACCTCGTCGATGCCCTCACCCGTCCGCGCCGAGGCGAAGATCGCCCCGGGCTCGAGGCCGCGCAGCACCAGTCGGTCGTCGGCCGCGATGAGGTCGGATTTGTTGAAGACGACGATCTCCGGGATGTCGCGGGCGCCGACCTCCCCGATCACATCGCGCACGGTCGCCAACTGCGACGCGGGGTCGGGATGCGAACCGTCGACCACGTGCACGATGACGTCGGAGTCGGCGACCTCCTCCAGCGTGGAGCGGAACGCCTCGACCAGCTGGTGCGGAAGGTTGCGCACGAAACCGACGGTGTCGGCGAGCGTGTACAACCGGCCGTCGGCCGTGACGCTGCGGCGCACGGTCGCATCCAGCGTCGCGAACAGGGCGTTCTCGACCAGTACGCCCGCCTTCGTGACCCGGTTCAGGAGGCTCGACTTGCCCGCGTTGGTGTACCCGGCGATCGCCACCGACGGCACGGAGTTGCGGTTGCGGTTGGCCCGCTTCGCCTCGCGCGCCGGCTTAAACCCGGCAATCTGCTTGCGCAGCTTCGCCATGCGCGAGTGGATGCGGCGACGATCGAGCTCGATCTTCGTCTCGCCGGGACCGCGCGATCCCATGCCGGCGCCGGCTCCACCCACCTGACCACCGGCCTGGCGGGACATCGACTCGCCCCAGCCGCGCAGGCGCGGGAGCAGGTACTCGAGCTGCGCGAGCTCGACCTGCGCCTTGCCTTCGCGGCTCTTGGCGTGCTGGCTGAAGATGTCGAGGATCACCGCCGTGCGGTCGATCACCTTGACCTTCACCACGTCCTCCAGCGCGCGCCGCTGACTGGGCGCGAGCTCGGTGTCGGCGATCACGGTGTCGGCGCCGAGCGCGCGGACGACCCCCGCAAGCTCCTCGGCCTTGCCCCGGCCGAGATAGGTGCTCGGGTCCGGGTGCGGCCGCCGCTGCAGGAGGCCGTCGAGCACAGCGGCGCCCGCCGTCTCGGCCAGGGCCGCGAGCTCGCGCAGCGAGTTCTCGGCATCCTGCAGGGTGCCCTGCGAGTACACGCCGATCAGCACCACGTTCTCGAGACGCAGCTGCCGGTACTCGACCTCCGTGACGTCCTCGAGCTCGGTGGAGAGCCCCGAGACGCGTCGCAGCGCCGCACGCTCCTCGCGGTCGAACTGCTCGCCGTCGTGATTGCCGCCGTCGGTCGCGTTCTCCTGGAGGGCCTGAGCGCCCCGGCCGAAGAGCGTCACCGACGCCTTGTTCTTCTCGGTCGCGAGCACCCGCGCGACGACATCGTCGGTGGTCTGCTCGTCGAATTCTGTTCGTTCAGTCATACATGTCCCCTGATCCGGGTCGGGTCAACCCTAGCTCGTCGTGCTTCTGTGTTTGTCTGTCGGTCCGCGTCCTGTACGGTCCTCTTATGGCCAGCGGAGATCACTATTTTTCCCCGGCGCCCGAAAGTGAACTGAACCTGCGGCCGTTCACCGCGCGCCTGGTGGGGCAGACGTACGAACTGGTGACGGCGAACGGGATCTTCAGCCCCGAGCGCATCGACATGGGTACGCGAGTGCTCCTCGACCATGTCCCCTCTGCGCCGCCCGGAGGTCAGCTTCTCGACCTCGGTTGCGGCTGGGGGCCCCTGGCTCTCACACTTGCTCTCGAATCCCCTCATGCGACCGTCTGGGCGGTCGACGTCAATACCCGAGCCCTCGACGTGGTGCGCAGGAACGCGCAGAAACTCGGTCTCACGAATATAAACCCTGCGACCCCGGATGATGTTCCCGAGTCCGTGCAATTCACCACGATCTGGTCCAATCCGCCGATCCGCGTAGGAAAGAACGAGCTCCACGACATCCTGCAGCGCTGGTTGCCTCGCCTGGAGCCGGGCTCCGACGCCTGGCTCGTCGTGCAGCGCAATCTCGGCAGCGACTCGCTGCAACGCTGGATCCAGGCGACGATGCCCGAGCTGACGACGACGCGCCAGGCGATCTCCAAGGGGTACCGCGTACTGCGGAGCCGCCGGCCGGCCGAGAAGGCCAGGGCCGAGGAGGCCGGCGCCGAGTAGACCGGCGCTGCTGGATCTGCTCAGGCGAGGTCGAGCGTTCCCGTGTAGACGAGTTCGGCCGGCCCGGAGAGAGCGACGTGCTCGCCGTCCTCGGTCGGGAACATACGGACGCCCACTGTGCCGCCCGGCACCTCCACCCGCCACTGGTCGGGTGCGCCTTCGCCCGCCCAATACCGCACCGCCAGCGCGGCCGCCGCGGCGCCCGTGCCGCACGACAGCGTCTCGCCGCTCCCCCGCTCGTGCACGCGCATCCGGATTCGCCCGATGCCGTCGCTGACGAGCGGCTCGCGCGGCACCACGAATTCGACGTTCGCGCCGTGCAGGGGCTCCGGCTCGATGTGCGGGATGTAGTTCAGGTCGGCGGCCTCCAGCTCTGACTCGTCGGCGACCGCGACGACCACGTGCGGATTACCCAGGTCGAGCCCGAGCCCGGGACGGGCGACGGGCAGCTCCTTGGCGCGCACCAGCGGCTCGCCGCCGTCGAGCGCCCAACGCCCGAGGTCGACCTGGAACCCAGTGAGGTTGCGCTGCACGTCGCGGACTCCGGAGCGCGTGCCGATCGGGAGGGTGTCGCCGTCGGCGAGTTCGGCGAGCCCGGACTCCAGGAGGTAGCGCACGTAGACGCGGATGCCGTTGCCGCACATCTCGGCGACGGAGCCGTCGGCGTTGTAATAGTCCATGAACCACTCGGCGCCGTCGTCTTCGGCGAGGGCCTCCGCCCCCTCGGGGAGGTGCGTCGAGCGCACGGCCCGGATGACACCGTCGGCGCCGATGCCGAAGTGCCGGTCGCAGATCGCGGCGATCTGCGATGCCGACAGCGGCAGGCGACCGTCCGGGTCGGAGTAGAGCACAAAGTCGTTGCCGGTCCCCTGACCCTTGGTGAAGTGGAGCGTCGCCATCCTCACAGCTTATCGAGTGCCGCGCGGGTGAGCTGCGGGTCGCCGTAGTCGAGCCACTGGAGGTCGTCGTAGCGCTTGAACCAGCTCACCTGCCGACGGGCGTACCGGCGGGTGAGCTGCTGCGTCGCCGCGATGGCCTCCGCGCGGTTCATCTCGCCCTTCACCTCGGCCAGGGCCTGCGCGTAGCCGATCGCGCGGCGCGCGGTCACCCCGCGCTCCAGGCCGAGCGGGATCAGCGCTCGCACCTCGTCGGTGAGCCCGTCGCGCCACATCCGTTCGACGCGCTCGTCCAGCCGTCGCACCAGCTCGTCCCGGGGTGCGGCGAGACCGAGCAGGACGGTCGGCCGCCAGAATCGCGGCGCCTCGGGGAGCGACCCGCTGACGGGTCGACCGGTGAGCTCGGCGACCTCGAGCGCGCGGACGATGCGCCGCCCGTTCGCCGATCCGATGCGCTGCGCGGCTTCCGGGTCGAGCTCGGCCAGGCGCCGGAAGAGCATCCCAGGACCCTGCGCGGCGAGCTCGGCCTCGAGCCGCGCGCGTAGTTCGGGATCGGTCGCGGGGAACTGGAAGTCGAAGAGCACGCTCGACACGTAGAGCCCGGAGCCGCCGACCAGGATGGGCGTGGCCCCGCGCGCCATGATGTCGCCGATGATCCGCCGCGCCTCCGGCTGGTAGCGGGCAACGGTGGCCTCGTCGGTGACATCGAGGACGTCGAAGAGGTGGTGCGGCACGCCGCGCCATTCGGAGGGCGGCAGTTTCGCGGTGCCGATGTCCATTCCGCGATAGAGCTGCATGGCGTCGGCGTTGACCACCTCGGCCGGGCGGCCGCGCTCCCGGAGGGCGTCGGCGAGCGATAGCGAGAGCTCGGTCTTGCCCGTTCCGGTGGCGCCGACGATCGCGACGATGGCGGGAGGTCCGTCCTCGGGACCGGCGGCCACGGCCCCCGCTCCCGAGTCGGCGGCGCTCAGCGCTGGCCGTCCGACGGGTCGTAGATCGGCATGGTGCCGACGCCCGGCGACGTGAGCGGCTCGCGCACGCGCAGCGTCGGCAGGCCGAGGGAGACCGGGCCGGCGCCGGAGGAGGCCGGTCCGCCGTGGGTGGGCACCGCGCACGACTCGGCCTCTGCGCGGTCCCAGGCGTCGCCGGCTCGCGTGCGGCGGATCGACAGCGGCGCCCCGTCGGCGCTGTCGGCGATCAGGTAGTGCGGAGCCGCTTGCGTGACGCGGACCGTGACGATGTCGCCGGGGCGCGGAGTCTCCGAGCCGGCGGGCAGCTCGAAGTGCACGAGCCGGCTGTCGCGCGCCCGCCCGCTGAGGCGGTGCGTGTCGGCGTCCTTGCGGCCTTCGCCGTTGGCGACGAGGAGCTCCACCTCGCGGCCGACGAGACGCTCGTTCTCCTCCAGCGAGATACGCTCCTGCAGCGCGATCAGGCGGTCGTAGCGGTCTTGCACGACCTCCTTCGGCACCTGGTCCTCCATCGTCGCCGCGGGCGTTCCCGGGCGGATCGAGTACTGGAACGTGAAAGCCGACGCGAAGCGCGCCTCCTCGACGACCCGCATCGTCTCGAGGAAGTCCTCTTCGGTCTCGCCGGGGAAGCCCACGATGATGTCGGTGCTGATCGCGGCGTCGGGCAGCTTGGCGCGTACGCGGTCGAGGATGCCGAGGAACTTCTCGGAGCGGTACGAGCGCCGCATCGACCGCAGGATCCGGTCGGAGCCGGACTGCAACGGCATGTGCAGCTGGGGCATGACGTTCGGCGTCTCGGCCATCGCGTCGATGACGTCGTCGGTGAACGCCGCCGGGTGCGGGCTCGTGAACCGGATGCGCTCCAGCCCGTCGATCTCGCCGGCGGCGCGCAGCAGCTTGCTGAAGGCCTGACGGTCGCCGAATTCGACACCGTACGAGTTCACGTTCTGCCCGAGCAGCGTCACCTCGATCGCGCCGTCGTCGACGAGCGCGCCGATCTCGCCCAGGATGTCGCCGGGGCGGCGGTCCTTCTCTTTGCCGCGCAGCGAAGGGACGATGCAGAACGTGCAGGTATTGTTGCAGCCCACCGAGATGGAGACCCAGCCGGAGTACGACGAGTCGCGCTTGGTGGGGAGCGTCGAGGGGAACGTCTCGAGCGCCTCGAGGATCTCGATCTCGGCCGCGTCATTGTGGCGAGCACGTTCGAGGAGGCCGGGCAGGGAACCCATGTTGTGCGTGCCGAACACCACGTCGACCCAGGGCGCCTTCTCGAGGATGACGTTCTTGTCCTTCTGGGCTAGGCAACCGCCGACCGCGATCTGCATGCCGGCGTGCCGGCGCTTGACGCCGGCGAGGTGTCCGAGGTTGCCGTAGAGCTTGTTGTCGGCGTTCTCACGCACGGCGCACGTGTTGATGACCACGACGTCCGCCTCGGCGCCGTCGGCCGGGACGTAGCCCGCAGCCTCCAACGACCCGCTGAGGCGCTCGGAATCGTGCACGTTCATCTGGCACCCGAAGGTGCGCACCTCATAGGTGCGGGCGCGCCCGTCCTCGGTCAGCGCGGCCGGGGACGGCGAGAAGGTGCGGGGGTGCTCGACGGTGCTCATGATGCGTACGATTCTACGTTCGACCGGGGCCGGAATCGAACGGCCGGAACCGGGACTCGCGTCTACTGGAATCGGACCCCGCCGCGTCGGCCGCGCGTCGCGAATGCCGCGTCCATCGCCTGACGGACGACGGACGAGTCGTATCCCTTGCGCGCGAGGAAGCCGTGCAGCCGCCTGCGCGTCGTCTCGTCATCGTAGGAGGACAGCTGCCCGATCCGTTTGACGGCCAGCTCGGTGGCGCGTTCCAGCTCCTCTTCGTCCGCGATGTCGGCCAACGCCTCCTCGATGAGCTCCGGCGCGATGTGGCGTCGCTTCAGGTCGAGCTCGATCGCGGAGCGCCCGAGGCCCTTGCGGCTGTGCTGCGTGAACGCCAGAGTCGTCGCGAGCGAGGCGTCGTCGATCACGCCCATCGCCTCGAGCCGGTCGAGCTCGGGCGCGAACACCTCCGGCTCGATCTCGCGTTTGGTCAGCAACTGCTCGAGCTCCCACCGGGACATGCCACGGCGCGCGAGCTGCCGGATGGTGAGCGCCGTCGTCTTGCGGGTCAGCCGTTCGGTCTCTTCGTCCTCGACCTCGTGCGCGGCCTCCGCCGCACGCGCGGACTCGGCCGCCCGGGCGGGTTCGCCCGCCCAGGTGTTGTTCCACCGCTCAGAGGCGTCGGCTCCCGGCAATTCGGCCAGAGGCCTCGCGACGGGAGGTTTCGCGGAGGGCGCTGAGGTCTCCCGCCGCCGTTCCGGTGACGCCGCTGCGCGGCGCAGCGGCGTCACCGGGGCAAGGTGACCACTCGCGAGCTGCTCACCCGCTCCCGAGTCACCACCCGGATGCGGTTCGGAGGGGAACCTCACGACCATGACGTCGGCCTCCTCGGCAGTGTCGGACGATCAGTGGCGATGACGACTCACGCGCCCTTGCGGGCCTGCAGCTTCTCTTCCAGGGAGTCGACGGTCGCTGCGGGCTCCGCCGCCGCGTTCGGGTCGGCGATGACGCCCAGCTTGATCAGGATCTTGTTCTCGATCTCTGCTGCGATGTCAGGGTTCGCGATGAGGAAGTTGCGCGAGTTCTCCTTGCCCTGGCCGAGCTGGTCGCCCTCGTACGTGTACCAGGCGCCCGACTTCTTGACGAGGCCGTGCTCCACTCCGAAGTCGAGCAGGCTTCCCTCGCGGGAGATGCCGACGCCGTAGAGGATGTCGAACTCAGCCTGCTTGAAGGGCGGCGCCATCTTGTTCTTGACCACCTTGACGCGCGTGCGGTTTCCGACCGCGTCGGTGCCGTCTTTCAGGGTCTCGATGCGGCGGATGTCAAGGCGGACCGACGCGTAGAACTTGAGCGCCTTTCCGCCGGCGGTGGTCTCGGGGCTTCCGAAGAAGACGCCGACCTTCTCGCGCAGCTGGTTGATGAAGATCATCGTGGTGTTCGTGGTGCTCAGTGCACCGGTGAGCTTGCGGAGCGCCTGCGACATGAGGCGCGCCTGGAGGCCGACGTGCGCATCGCCCATCTCGCCCTCGATCTCGGCGCGGGGCACGAGCGCGGCGACCGAGTCGATCACGATCAGGTCGATCGAGCCGGAGCGGACCAGCATGTCGGCGATCTCGAGCGCCTGCTCACCGGTGTCGGGCTGCGACACGAGGAGCGCATCGATGTCGACGCCGAGCTTGCGGGCGTACTCCGGGTCGAGCGCGTGCTCGGCGTCGATGAACGCCGCGATGCCGCCGGCCCGCTGCGCGTTCGCGATGGCGTGGAGCGTCAGCGTGGTCTTACCCGAGGACTCCGGACCATAGATCTCGACGATACGGCCACGCGGGAGACCGCCGATGCCCAGCGCGACATCGAGCGCGATCGACCCGGTCGGGACGACCTCGACGGGGGCGCGTTCATCGCTGCCCAGTCGCATGACGGAGCCCTTGCCGAACTGACGATCGATCTGGGCGAGTGCGGTTTCGAGAGCCTTCTCGCGGTCTGCGGGTGATGGCATTTCGGTTCTCCTTCGTGGGCTTCGCTACGAGTTCGACTGTATGGTCGACCGCCGACACTCCGGGCGTCGACCGTGGAATTCGTGGACAACTCGTTTTCGATTGCCGCTGTGAAGGAGTTTACTCAGATCCGAACATATCTTCGAGCGATTCGAACCGGCGTGTCGCCGGGCGAGGGAGTGAGGCGCAGTCGCGTCAGCGCTTCGGCGCCGGCTTGCCCGCGCCGTACCAATGCGACTGCGGCACGCCCGTCTCGCGGCACAGCGCTATCCACACCTCGCGGGGCGGGATGCCGGCGTTCAGCGCCTCCTGGGCCGTGCGGCCGCCGAGTTCGGCGAGGACGAGATCGGTCAGCAGCGCCTGCCCGTAGCCGGAGCCGAACTCGTCGACGACGGCACGCTGGAACTCGCTGAGCTTCATGGATTCACCTTAAACGAGGGACGCCCCGCATCGTGCGGGGCGCCCTCGGGACTGTCGAACGGCTGGTTCAGCGGGAGACGAGGTTCGCGTCGAGAGCGGACACGAAGTCGTCCGGGATGGTGTCGGGGATGACGGGCTCGAGCCCCTCGAGCACCGCGATGCGGTCTCCGACCTCGCGCATGATCACCGAGACCGGCGTCTCGAGCGCGTCGGCCACCGACGCGAGGATCTCGCTCGAGGCCTCTTTCTGGCCACGCTCGACCTCGCTCAGATAGCCGAGGGCGACACTCGCCTTGCTCGCGACCTGGCGCAGTGTGCGGCCCTTCTGCAGGCGGAAGTCCCTGAGCACGTCGCCGATTTCCTGACGTACAAGAATCATTTCGGAGCCTCCTTCTTCTACCCTGCCGACGAATCGAATGGATGCCAACTGTACAGCATCCCTGACGGTCACGATATCCGCGACGACTGGGCTTTTGTTGTGAATGCAATCACCTGTAACGAGACTGCAACACGGCGTATTCCCGGGCGTCGAGCGGGCGGAATCCACCGCCCCGGAAGGGGGTCAGCGCTCCGCGATCCCGAGCTCGACGGCGAGTTCGTGCACCGCTCGCGCGACCGTCTGGGCGCGGATCGACTGCCGGTCGCCGGCCAGCCGGAGCTCGACCGCGCGCACGCCCGACGCCGACGCGATCCCGACGTAGACGGTCCCGACCTCACGTCCGCCCTGCGGGTCCGGCCCGGCGACTCCCGTCGTCGAGACGCCGAGATCCGTCGCACGCCCGCCGACCGCCAGATGCGTCCTGGCACCCTCGGCCAGCTGCCGGGCGACCTCGGGGTGCACGGGCCCCTCTCGCTCGAGGAGGTCGGACTCGACGCCGAGCAGCGTGCCCTTGAGCTCGGTCGCGTAGACGACCGCGCCACCGAGCACGACGGCGGAGGCCCCGGGGACGCGCGTGAGCTCCGCCGAGAGGCCACCTCCTGTGAGCGACTCGGCAGTGACCAGCGTCAGGCCGCGCTCGGCCAGAGTGCGGACGACACGGAAGGTCAGGTCGGCCGCCGCGACGTCGTCAGGCCCCGGCACGCTTGGCCTGCCTCCCTCTGTACGCCTGCCAGAGGTAGTCGACGCCGGTGACCACGGTCAGGATGACGGCGGCGGTCATCAGGATGCCGTTCACCCAGAAGATCCAGTCGCCGAAGATCGTCCACAGCGGGAAGAGGGCGAACGAGATCGCCACCGATTGGACGATGGTCTTGATCTTGCCGCCTCGCGACGCGGCGATCACACCCTGCCGGATGACGACGAAGCGGTAGACGGTGATCCCGATCTCGCGCACGAGGATGACGATCGTGACCCACCAGGGCAGCTCGCCCAGGATCGACAGCGACACCAGCGCTCCCCCGGTCAGCACCTTGTCGGCGATCGGGTCGAGCAGCTTGCCGAGGTCGGTGACCAGGTTGTTCCGGCGGGCGAGGGCGCCGTCCACTCCGTCGGTCGCGATGGCGATCACGAACAGCACGGCGGCCGTCCAGCGCAACGGGCCGTCGGCGCCTCCGTCGGCGAGCAGCATCCAGATGAACAGCGGCGCCAGGAGGATCCGTACCACCGTGATGAGGTTCGGCACGTTCCAATTGCTCGCGCGGTTCGCGCTGCCGCCCGCCGCGGCGGGCGGGGGCGCGTCGGGTACCGACATCGCGGTCACTCCCTGCCGGTCAGCTGCCAGGCGTCCTCGTCCGAGTCGCCGTCCACTTCAGGATAGCCCTGGGTCATCTCTGCGACCGGGTCGGCCCCGTAGCGGTCGCCGTCATCAACGCCCGGCGCGGCGGCAGGAGCGGCGGCGGGCGCAGCAGGCCGCGACGGCGCCTCCTCCCCGCGCAGCCGGGCGAGCACCTGCGGCAGCTGCTCGGCGGTGACGAGCACGTCGCGCGCCTTGGAGCCCTCGGACGGGCCGACGATCTCGCGCGACTCCAGCAGGTCCATGAGCCGGCCGGCCTTGGCGAAGCCGACCCGCAGCTTGCGCTGCAGCATCGACGTCGACCCGAACTGCGACGAGACGACGAGCTCTGCCGCCGCGAGCAGCAGCTCGAGGTCGTCGCCGATGTCGGAGTCGATCTGCTTCTTCTCGGCGCCCGCTGTGACGTCCTGACGGTACTCCGGCCGCGCCTGCCGCGTGACGTGGTCGACGACCTTCTGGATCTCGTCTTCGTTGACCCAGGCGCCCTGCACGCGCAGGGCCTTGGAGGCGCCCATCGGCAGGAAGAGACCGTCGCCCTGGCCGATCAGTTTGTCAGCGCCGGGCTGGTCGAGGATGACACGGGAGTCGGTGACGCTCGTGACGGCGAACGCCAGCCGCGACGGAACGTTGGCCTTGATGAGACCGGTGACCACATCGACCGACGGCCGCTGCGTGGCGAGCACCAGGTGGATGCCGGAGGCGCGCGCAAGCTGGGTGATGCGCACGATCGAGTCTTCGACGTCGCGCGGGGCGACCATCATCAGGTCGGCCAGCTCGTCGACGACGACCAGCAGGTACGGGTAGGGCTTCAGCTTGCGCTCGCTGCCCTCCGGAAGCACGATCTCGTTGTTGACGACGGCCTTGTTGAAGTCGTCGATGTGACGGAAGCCGAAGCTCGCGAGGTCGTCGTAGCGCATGTCCATCTCTTTGACGACCCACTGCAGGGCCTCCGCGGCCTTCTTGGGGCTCGTGATGATGGGCGTGATGAGGTGCGGGACGCCGCCATAGATCGTGAGCTCGACGCGCTTCGGGTCGATCAGCACCATGCGCACCTCGGAGGGCTTCGCACGCATGAGGAGGCTGGTGATCATCGAGTTGACGAAGCTGGACTTTCCCGAGCCGGTGGAGCCCGCCACCAGGAGGTGGGGCATCTTGGCCAGGTTGGCGACGACGAAGCCGCCGCCCACGTCTTTGCCGACGCCGATGGTCATCGGGTGGGTGCTCTTGGCGGACGCGGGCGAGCGGAGGATGTCGCCGAGCGAGACGATCTCGCGGTCGCTGTTGGGGATCTCGACGCCGATCGCGCTCTTGCCCGGAATGGGCGAGAGGATGCGGACCTCGTTGCTCGCCACCGCGTACGACAGGTTCTTGCTCAGCGCCGTGACGCGCTCCACCTTGACGCCGGGGCCGAGCTCGATCTCGTACTGGGTCACCGTGGGGCCGCGCGAGTAGCCGGTCACCTTCGCGTCGACACCGAACTGCGTGAGCACTTCGGTGATGGCGGCGACGATCTCCTCATTGGCGTTCGAGCGGATCTTGGCGGGCGTCCCGGCGGAGAGCATCGAGGCGGACGGGAGGTTGTAGGGCGCCGTCGGCTGCGGGGTGTCGTCCGTCGATACCGTCTCGTCGAAGTCGTCGGCTCCGGCCTGGAAGCCCGGGAGCACGGCGGGAGCGGTCGGAACGCTCGGTACGGCCGCCG
Source organism: Leifsonia sp. PARNA 1/14 (assembly GCF_055720965.1). Classification (NCBI taxonomy): domain Bacteria; kingdom Bacillati; phylum Actinomycetota; class Actinomycetes; order Micrococcales; family Microbacteriaceae; genus Leifsonia; species Leifsonia sp. PARNA 1/14. The sequence goes on along the minus strand of NZ_JBVQSP010000001.1, from coordinate 637,548 downwards.
CGGTCGGCGGCGCTTCGCCGGTGAAGGCCTGCAGGGCGGTCTCGGCGTTCGCGAGCTCACCCAGCACCTCGGTGTTGTAGTGGTCGCTCGCCGGATCGGGCTCCAGCGCGGTCGCGAACTCGCCCTTGCCGCGCGTCGGAGCGCCGAAGACCTCGGTGAGGTCGGCGGGCGCCTCGTAGTCGGGGTCCTCCTCGCGCTGCGACTTGTTGCGTCGCCACCAGGGCAGGTTCGTCTCGTGCGAATCGTCGTCGTCGATCCCGTCGAGCTCGACCTGCTTGGTCTTCGCCTCTTTGGCAGCCTCTCTGGCCTCCTGACGCTCCTCTTCGGTGGCCAGCTGAGCGCCGAACAGATATGCGTAGAGCTCGCGTATGCGCGACGGCAGCTTGTTCGGCGGCGTCTTGGTGATGATGAAGAGGCTGAGGATGAGCAGCACGATGATCACGGCGCCCGCGCCGACGGGTGTGATCAGCCACGACAGGGGGGCGGCGATCAGCCACCCGAGAACGCCGCCGGCCTGGGCGAGGGAGGCCATGCCGTCGCTCGGGGACGGATGCTGGCTGAACAGGTGGCACAGGCCGGACACCATCAGGAGCAGCAGGCCCAGGCCGATGCCGATGCGCGTGTTGTCGTGCACCGACGAGGGATGCCGGAACAGCCAGGCGGCGAAGACCACCATCACGACGGGGAGCGCGAAGGCGACGCGGCCGAACAAGCCTCCGAACGTCCAGGCGTCGAGCGTGCGGGCGACCTGGTCGTTGATCAGGAACCACTCCACGACAGCCCCGGCGATCGCCAGCAGCACGAGGAAGAAGGGGAAGCCGTCGCGACGCTCCTCCTTGGCGAACTTCTCGGGCCCGAGAGCCCGGAAGAGGCCGCCGGTGAGATGGGCCAACCCCATCCAGGCGCGCACGAGGGGGCTCTGCGCGTCCGCAGCGGCCGGGTAGGCGACCGTCTTCTGGGCAGCGGTCTTGGCGGCCGGCTTGCGCGCGCTCGAGCCGTCGCGCCCGGAGTTCCGGGAGCGCGAAGTCGACTTGGTGCTCGTAGCCATAGGCTCAACGGTACTTCTCACCCCCGGCACGAAGCCGTCGCACGCGCCTGGAATGGGGAAAATCGCGCCCTGGCGCGGCCTGCGCACGAGCGGCTCAGCGCACCGCGCACACCATCGTGTCCGCGGTGAGGCGTGACTCGACGGTCACGTAGCCCTCGCTCACGTACAGCCGCTGGGCGAAGTTCTTGCGGTCGACGCTCAGGCTCAAGCGCGCGGCGCCGGATGCGGCGGCCACCCGACCGATCTCCTGGAGCAGAGCCCGACCGACGCCCTTCGCCCTCCACTGGGCGTTCACGCCGAGCGTGAGCTCGGGAACCCCGACCGCGACGAACCCGCTGCCCGGTGCGTCGGCCGGGAACAGGCGAGCCCAGCAAGCCCCGACCGCCGACCCGTGCGCGTCCTCCGCCACGCACCCGAAGTCGCCCGGACGCTTCCAGCCCGCGATGTACCGCATCACGTGCGGATCCTCGAGCACCGCGACGCGCGGCCGCACCCGCGGCGCGTTGCCGTTCGCCGCCTCCACCAGCATGTCGGCGAGGATGCGCGCATCACCGCCGTTCGCCGGGCGGATGCGGAACGCGGTCATGGCTGCACGTTACTCGCCCCCGTGTTTCCGGGAGGTTACGGGATCAAGCCTCGATGACCAGCGGGACGATCATCGGGCGACGACGATAGCTCGTGTTGACCCAACGGCCGACGGTGCGCCGCACGACCTGCGAGAGCGCATGCGAGTCGCGGACGCCGTTGTGCGCCGCATCCGCCAGCGCCGCGGCGATCTTGGGCTTGACGTCGTCGAACACGGCGTCGTCCTCCGCGAAACCACGGGCGTGGATCTCGGGACCGGTGACAATCTTGCCGCTGGCGGCCTCCACCACGACGATGATCGAGATGAAGCCCTCCTCTCCGAGGATCCGGCGGTCTTTGAGGTCGGCATCGGTGATCTCGCCCACGCTCGAACCGTCGACGTAGACGAAGCCGAGATCGAGCTGGCCGACGATGCGGGCGACGCCGTCGCGGAGGTCGATCACCGAGCCGTCCTCGGCGATGATCGTGTTCTCTTCGGGCACGCCGGTGTCCATCGCGAGCCGCGCGTTGGCGACGAGGTGGCGGTACTCCCCGTGCACCGGCATGGCGTTCCTGGGCTTCAGGATGTTGTAGCAGTAGAGCAGCTCGCCCGCGGCCGCGTGGCCGGAGACGTGCACCTTGGCGTTGCCCTTGTGTACGACGTTGGCGCCGAGCTTGGTGAGCCCGTCGATGACGCGGTACACCGCGTTCTCGTTGCCCGGGATGAGGCTGGACGCGAGGATCACGGTGTCGCCGTGGCCGACCTCGATCTGGTGGTCGAGGTTCGCCATGCGGGCCAGCACGGCCATCGGCTCGCCCTGCGAACCCGTCGACATGTAGACGATCTCGTCGTCGGGCAGGTCGGCGGCCTTCTTGTAGTCGATCAGCACGCCCTCCGGCACCTTGAGGTAGCCGAGTTCGGCGGCGATGGTCATGTTGCGCACCATCGAGCGGCCGAGCAGCGCGACGCGCCGGCCGTTGGCGGCAGCGGCGTCGAGCACCTGCTGCACGCGGTGCACGTGGCTCGAGAAGCTCGCGACGATGACGCGACGCGGGGCGCGCGCGATCACGGTGTCGAGCACCGGGCCGATGGACCGCTCCAGCGGCGTGAACCCGGGCACGTCGGCGTTGGTGGAGTCGGCCATGAAGAGGTCGACGCCCCTCTCGCCCAGGCGGGCGAACGCGCGGAGGTCGGTGATCCGGTCGTCGAGCGGCAACTGGTCCATCTTGAAGTCGCCGGTGTGCAGCACGGTGCCGGCCGGGGTGGTGATGGCGACGGCGAGCGCATCGGGGATGGAATGGTTGACCGCGACGAACTCCAGCTCGAACGGACCCAGCTGCTCGGTGCGCCCCTCCTTGACCGTGAGCGTGTACGGCTGGATGCGGTGCTCCTTGAGCTTGGCCTCCACCAGCGCCAGCGTGAGGCCCGAGCCGATCAGCGGGATGTCCGCGCGCAGCTTGAGCAGATAGGGCACGGCGCCGATGTGGTCTTCGTGGCCGTGGGTCAGAACTACGCCGAGGACGTCGTCGAGGCGGTCGCGGACCGGCGCGAAGTCGGGAAGGATCAGGTCGACGCCCGGCTGGTCCTGCTCGGGGAAGAGAACGCCGCAGTCGACGATCAGGAGTTTGCCTTCGTATTCGAAGACCGTCATGTTGCGGCCGATTTCACCGAGGCCGCCGGTGGGGATGATCCGGAGCGTTCCGGGTTCGAGTGCAGGCGGATCGGAGACGAGGTTGGGCATCTGCCCTCCAATTTCAGTTATTGACGTGCGTCCGGGCTCGTGCCCGGGGTGGATCCGGCCGCTGTGCGGCCTAGCGTGTGGTCCCGGCGATCTTGGGAAGTGCGCCGCCGGCAGCGGCGTTGCGATCCGGCCGGAAGTTGGAGAAGTCGACACCGGGGATGTCACGGACGAGGTCGAGCTCGTCCTCGATCTGGGCGGCCTCCCACTCCTCCGGACCGACGAGCGGGAGCCGGACCCGCGGGCTCGAGATGCGCCCGAGACCGTGGAGGATGTACTTGGCCGCGACGGTGCCGGGGACGTGGGTCATCACGGCGCGGACCAGCGGCTCGAGCTTCTGGTGCGCGGCGGTCGCGGTGGCCAGGTCGCCCGCGTTGACCGCATCGACGATCTGTCGGTAGGGCGTCGCCGCGATGTTGGCGGTGACGCCGATGAGTCCGGCCGCGCCGATGGCGAGGTGCGGGAGGACGTTGGCGTCGTCACCCGAGAAGTACATGAGGTCGGTCTGGTTGAGTACCCGGCTGACCTCGCTGAAGTCGCCCTTGGCGTCTTTGATCGCCAGCACGTTCGGGTGCTTGGCGATGCGCAGGATGGTCTCGTATTTGATCGGGATGCCCGTGCGGCCGGGGATGTCGTAGAGGATGACGGGGAGGTCGGTGGAGTCCGCGATCATGCGGAAGTGCGTCAGCACGCCCGCCTGCGTGGGCTTGTTGTAGTACGGGGTGACGATCATCACTCCGTCGGCGCCGGCCTTCTCGCTCTGCTTGTAGAGCTGGATGGCGTGGGCGGTCTCGTTCGAGCCACCGCCGGTGATGATCTTGGCCCGGCCTCCCGACACCTCTTTGCCGACCTCGACGAGGCGCAGCTTCTCGGGGTCGGTGAGGGTGGAGGTCTCCCCCGTCGTCCCGGTGACGACGATGCCGTCGGCTCCCGCCACGATGACGTCGTCGATGTGCTTCTCCACGCCGGCCCAGTCGACTTCGCCGTCAGCGGTGAAGGGCGTGACCAGGGCGACGAGCACCTGGCCGAACGGGTTCTGGGGAGCAGCCATGGCTACAAGGCTATCGGGTCGGGCCGGGCGACCGCCTCCCCTGCGCCCCGCCTCCCCTTCACGCACGGGGTCGCCGTCATCTTCGGTCACATTGGCTGCGCCGCCGCCGGGTGCGCGCGTAACGTCGCCCGCACCATGACCGCTCCGGCCGCCGCCCTCACCGTGTTCGGGCTCGTCGCGCTCGCGACCGTGCTCGGGCTGGTGTGGAGGTCGCGCACCGGCCGGCTCCGTGCGGCCGGCGGCGACGTCCACCTGGCCGCCGCCGACGTCGGCGCGACCGAGCTGGGGTCGCGCGCGACGCTCGTGCAGTTCTCCACCGCGTTCTGCGCGCAGTGCCCGGCGACGGCGCGTGTGCTCGACGGGATCGCCGCCGCGCACGACGGAGTCGATCACCTCGACGTCGATCTGACCGTGCGACCGGAGCTCGCCCGCCGGTTCGACGTGCTGCAGACGCCGACCACCCTGCTGCTCGACGGTCATGGACGCGTCCGCGGCCGGATCTCCGGCGCCGCGCGCCCCGCCGACGTCCGCACCGCCCTCGACCGCATCCTCACGGAGTGACCATGTCTGACGACCCGCGCCCGCCCGCCCCGCTGACTCGCAAGCCCGCGGGGATCGACCCCCGCTCCCCGCGTTTCGGAGCGGGCATCACGGCCCTCCTCCTGCTCGTGGATGTCTTCCTCGCCCTCACGGGCGCGACGGCGGCCGCCGCGGTGCTCCTGCTCGTCATCGCCCTGCTCTTCGCGTGGGGCGCATTCGCCGGCGTGCGGCGGCATCCGTACGGCGTGCTCTACCGGATCGCCGTCCGGCCCCGACTGGCTGCGCCCACCGAGCTGGAGGACCCCGCCCCGCCCACATTCGCGCAGGGCGTCGGCCTGGTCGTCACCGGCCTCGGCCTCCTGCTCTTCGCCGCCGGGGTGACGATCGCCCTGCCGATCGCCGCCGCCCTCGCCTTCGTGGCGGCGTTCCTCAACGCGGTCTTCGGCTACTGCCTGGGTTGCCAGCTCTACCTCCTGCTGGTGCGGGCCGGCGTCATCCGAAAGCCGGCGGCGACGGCCTGAGCGCGCGAAACCGGGAATCCCCCGAACGCCCCTGGACGTGTCGGAGCCCGACAGTAGTCTGGGCTCACCGCCGCCGTCCCGACCCGGGAACCAGCGCGCGCCGGCAGAAGGAGAATGAGGTCTCATGGCAGTAACCAGCGAATCCACCACCGTCTGGACCGGCGATCTGAAGTCCGGCTCGGGGACGGTCTCCCTCGACTCGTCCGGCGCCGCGACGCTCGCGGTGAACTGGAAGGCCCGCTCCGAGGGCGGTGCGGAGACCTCGACGCCGGAGGAACTGCTCGGCGCAGCGCACTCGGCCTGCTTCTCGATGGCGTTCTCGAACGTCCTGGCGGTCTTCGGCACCCCGCCCGAGAGCATCCGCACCACCGCCGCGGTCACTTTCGAGCCGTCCCAGGGCATCACCGGCAGCCACCTCGTCGTCGAGGCGACCGTGCCGGGGCTCACCGACGGCGACTTCCAGCGCCTCGCCGACGAGGCGAAGCGCACCTGCCCGGTCTCTCGCGCGCTGGTCGGTATCCCGATCACGATCGAAGCCACGCTGGCCTGACCTTGCGGGTGCTCGTCGCCGGCACGTCCGGCCTGATCGGCACCGAGCTCGTCGGCCGGCTCCAGGCGGAGGGACACGATGTCCTCCGCCTGGTGCGGCGCGAGCCGCAGAGCTCGGACGAGCGCCCGTGGGCGCCGTCGGCGCGCGCGATCGACATCGGTCTGATCGACGACGCCGACGCGGTCGTGAACCTGTCCGGGGCGTCGCTCAACCGCCTACCGTGGACGAAGGCCCACCGCCGGCGGATCCTGGCGTCGCGGCTGGAGGCGACGGGGACGCTGGCGGACGCGATGCGGCAGTCCACCTCCCCTCCGGCGGTCTTCATCAGCGGCTCGGCGGTCGGCTACTACGGCGACCGGCCGGGCCAGACCCTCACCGAGAGCTCGGCGAAGGGCAGCGGCTTCCTGTCGGACGTCGTCGACGCCTGGGAGACGGCGGCCCACCTCGCGCCGCACGCCACGCGCGTCGTCACGGTGCGCACCGGCGTGGTCATCGGGCGCGGAGGCGCGATGGCGCCCCTGCTTCCGCTCGCCAAAGCCGGGCTCGTCGGCCCGATCGCAGGAGGTCGCCAGCACTGGCCGTGGGTTAGCCTCCGCGACGAAGCCGCCGCGATCGCGCACCTGCTCACGTCGACCCTGTCGGGCCCCGTGAACGTCGTCGGCCCGGAGCCGGCGACGGCGGGCGAGGTGCTGCGCGCACTGACGACGGCGGTTCACCGTCCCTATGGCCTCCCGCTGCCGCGTCCCGTGGTGTCGTTCGGGCTGGGCGAAGCGGGACGAGAGCTGCTGCTCGCCGATCAGCGCGTGCTTCCGCAGCGCTTGCTCGACGACGGGTTCGTCTTCGAGGATGCGACCGTGCAGGAGGCGATGGCGCAACTGGTCGCCGCCGGGGCGGAGTGACTGCGCGTTGCGGTCACCGGGCGGCGCGGCCCGCCCGCTTCTCGCCCTGGTAGAGGCGGATGGCCTGCCGCAGCGCCTCGCGGGCCCGCTTTCGGTCTCCGCTCGCGTCGTACGCCAGGCCCAGCCGGAACCAGGCGCGCCAGCTCTCGGGCGTGGCCTCCACTTCGGCCTTGTACTGCGGGAAGTCGGCGTCGGCCGCGTCGCGCAGTGGACGCCCGCTGGCCCGGTGCGGCAGGCTCTCGACGGGAAGCGTGCCCTCGGCGGCCATGAGCTTGACGAGCTTCTCGGTGCGGGCGCCGAAGAGCAACTCGCGACCGATGGCCCAGGCCGCGATGAACGGCAGCACGATGAGCGCGACGCCCATCGCGATCCCGACGCCTGAGCCCGAGGCGATCAGCAGCACAGCGCGCTGGACGACCAGCACCAGGTAGACCAGCAGGATCAGCGCCATCAGCAGCGCTGCGAGACGGTTGCGCATCGGTACTGCTACACCTCGCGCACGGTCGGCCGCGGCGGCTCGCCGTCCGGCTCAGCGATGCCGAGGTCGATCAGCTTGTCGAGACCGACGACCACACCCGTCGTCGTCGCGGCCGCGCGCAGGGCGAGCAGGATGCCCGCCTCGTACGCCTCGGAGCCGACCGTGTCGTGCCGGATGGTGAGGGTCTCCCCCGCGCCGCCGAAGACCACCTGCTGCTCGGCGACCACGCCGCGCATCCGGAGGCTGTGGATGGGCACGCTCGCCACCTGCTGACCGCGCGCGCGCTGGTCGGTGTGCGGCGCGTCGACCGGTCCGCGCTGCAACCGCGCCGCGCCGATCAGCTCTGCGGTGCGGACCGCCGTGCCGGACGGCGAGTCGACCTTGCCCGCACCGTGCGTCTCGATGATCTCGATGGAGTCGAAGAAGCGCGCCGCAACGGTCGCGAAGGCGGTGCCGAGCGCCGATCCCAGCGAGAAGTTGGGGATGACGACCGCTCCGCTGCCCTCGTGCTCGGCCACCCGCCGCTCCAACTCGAGGATGCGGTCGGCCGACCAGCCGGACGTGCCAACGAGTACCTTCAAACCGTGGTCGACGGCGAACGCGACGATCCCGGGGCTCACCTGCGGAAGCGTCATGTCCACGAGCACGTCCGCGCCGAGCATCGCGTCCAGCGGGGAGCGCGAGTCGAGAGCCGCCACCAGTTCGAGGTCGTCGGCGGCCTCGATGAGGCGCACCGCCACGGATCCCAGCTTGCCGGTCGCCCCGGCGACGGCCACGCGAACAGTCACCCGTCCACCCTACCCGCCGCGCACCTCCGCGCCGAGCGGGGCGGAGGCCGGGGCTACGCTGGGGCGATGGTGTCCTTTGCCGATGTCTCCGTCACCGATGCGACCGCCCACCGCATGCTCGCCGACTACTTCGCCGAGCGGGCCGAGACCTTCCCGGCGTCCCAGGGCGCCTACCGCACCACGTTCCCCGACCCGGGGCAGTTCGTCCCGCCGACCGGTGTCTTCCTGCTCGCCTATGACGACGGCGAGGCCGGGTGCGGCGGCATCCGCGAGCTGAGCGTCCCGCTCTCCGAGACGGAGGACGGCGAGCAGATCGTCCGCTACGAGATCAAGCACCTCTGGGTGGCTCCCGCACATCGCGGCCAGGGCATCGGCCGCGCCGTCCTCGCGGAGTTGGAGCACCGCGCTCGCGGCTTCGGCGCGACGGAGGTCGTGCTCGACACCAATGCGAGCCTGGAGGCCGCCGGCAACCTCTACCGCTCGCACGGCTACGAGAGCATCCAGCCCTACAACGAGAACCCGAACGCGACCGACTGGTTCCGCAAGCGTCTCGGCTGAGCCGTCGGCCCACCTGCCGAAGCAGCTCGGCTCAGACCGGCTGCAGCTCCGGCAGGCCGGTGCGCAGCTCGACCGGCAGGTGACCGAGGTCGTTGTGCACCACGAGCACGGGAGGCTTCGCCGACCGCACCCGGATGATCGTCAGACCGCAATTGGCCTGATTGAGCCCGAGCCAGCGCCAGGCCGGGGCGTCGAAGACGTGCCGCACGAACCAGCCGATGACGAAGTTGTGCGTGACGAGGAGGTCGTGTCGGTCGCCCATCGCGGGCGTGAGGAACTCGTGGACCGCGTCCTCCATCTGGGCGCGGCCCGCCTCGATCTCGGCCTCGGTGACCGGGCCGAAGAACGACTCGAACGCCTTGGGCATGTCTGGTGTCGGCCCGGAGGGGATGCAGTCGAACAGCAGGCTCGACGGCTCCGGCTCGAGAGAAGGCAGCCGCTCGGCGATGATCGAGGCGGTCTGCTCGGCGCGCACGAGCGGGGAGTGGTACAGCCCTGTGAACGGCACGCCGCTGAGGCGGTCGGCGATCAGCTGCGCCTGCCGCTTGCCGCGCGGCGACAGCGGACCGTCGGGGAGGCCGTGCTCGGCATCCTGCTGCTCGCCGTGACGCACGAGGTAGAGGTAATGAGGCACGGGGTAGACCTTTCGATGGAACGGGAGGGAACGGCCGGGTCAGGAGACCAGGCCGGCGAAGACGTCGTCGTCGACGCCTCCGACCGCAGAGACGGAGACCGGGCGCCCGGCCAGGTCGCGGGCCAGCTGCTGCACGCCGTCGGCCGTGACGAGGTGCAGCCGACGGAGGCTCTCGTCGAGGTCGGCGAACTCGCCCAGGCTGATCTCGGCGCGGCCGAGACGCGACATGCGGGTGTCGGAGTCTTCGAGGGCCAGGGCGGCGCCGCCGGAGAGTTGACCCACCGCCCTCCGGAGCTCGTCGGGGGTCACCCCGCCGTCGGCGAGACGGTGGAGCTCGGCGAGCATCAGCTCGGCGACCTGGCGGGCCTTCGCCGGGGCGCAGCCCGCGTACAGGCAATAGACGCCGGCATCGGAATAGGAGCCGGAGAACGAGTAGACCGCGTATGCGAGGCCGCGCTTCTCGCGGACCTCCTGGAACAGCCGGCTCGACATGCCGCCACCGAGGATCGAGTTGAGGACGCTCATGGTCGTCCGGCGCTCGTCGGTCGCCACGATGCCGGGCAGTCCGATGATGAGGTTGGCCTGCTCGATCGGGCGTTGCACCGTCACCACGCCCGCCGAGCGGCGCACCGTCGCCGGTGCAGTGGCTCGGCGGTCGACGGGAGCGGCCGTCTCGTCCGGGTCCCAACCGGCCGTGTCGAGCGCACGCTGGACCCCGGCGACGAGGACGTCGTGGTCCACGGCGCCGGCCGCAGTGATCACGAGGTCGCGGGGGCGGTAGTTGGCGCGGTAGTGGTTCCAGACGGCGTCGCGGGTCGCGGCGCGGATCGTCTCCGGCCGGCCTCCGATCGGCCGCCCGAGGGGATGGTCGCCGAGCACGGCGGTGAACAGGCGTTCGTTGGCGACGTCGGCGGGGTCGTCCTCCGCCATCGAGAGCTCTTCGAGGATGACGCCCCGCTCGTTCTCGAACTCGGTCGGGTCGAGCACCGACGACGTGAGCATGTCGCCGATGACCTCGACCGCCATCGGAAGGTCGCGATCCTGCACCTTGGCGTAGTAGCAGGTGTACTCCTTGGCCGTCATCGCGTTGTGCTCGCCGCCGACGGAGTCGAACGAGACGGCGATGTCGAGTGCGGTGCGCGTGCGGGTGCCTTTGAACAGCAGGTGCTCGAGGAAATGCGTGGAGCCGAGGCTGCCGGGCACGGCCTCCGTCTCGTCGCGAGAGCCGACAGCCACCCAGTAGCCCAGCGTGGCGCTGCGCGAACCCGGCACATGCTCACTGAGGATTCGTACTCCGTTGGGGAGGATCGTGCGGCGGACCAACGCGTCGCCCGACGCCGCGAACGCGAGATCGGCCAGACCGAGCGGGAGGTCGACTGCGCTGTTCATCCCCTCCACCCTACGCCAGCGCCCTGTCGGAAGCGGAGACTGGGAATATGGGGACAAACAGACTGGTCTGTCTACTGCTATACTGTTCACACCACCCTGACCGGTCGTCCCCCCTTGGACCGGTCGGGTGGGTCTCGCACCACCAGAGCGGAGGCCACGCCTCCTTGTTGAGAGGAGACGACCGGATGGTCGTTAGTGCCCGCGCGACCATCCGGCCGCCCGCGCCGTCGAAGATCAAGATCCTCGCCACCGCTGACGAGCTCTTCTATCAGGAGGGCATCCACACGGTCGGCGTCGACCGGATCATCGCGGGCGCCCGCGTGACCAAGGCGACGTTCTACAAGCACTTCCGCTCCAAGGACCTGCTCATCATCGCCTACGTCGAAGGGCGCGACCGCCAGGTGCGCGACTGGTTCGCCGAGCAGGAGCGCGAGTTCGACGACCCGAAGGCGATCGCTCGTGCGCTGGTGGACTCCATCAACGCCGAGGCGGTCCAGCCGGGCTTCCGCGGCGACCCGTTCATCAATGCCGCCGCCCAGTTCGCCGACGAGAACCACCCGGTGCGAGTCGCGGTGACTGCTCACCGCGACTGGTATGCCAAGCACATCGAGGAGCTGTTCCGCCAGATCGGGCACCCACGACCCGGCGACGCGGCAGACGACCTGATCCTCGCGCGCGACGGTGCGCTGGCCGGCGGTTACGTGGGCGACCCGATCGCCGCGGGCGCGGCCCTGCACCGTTCGCTCGAGCGCATCCTCACGGAGGCGTAGCCGCGGTCCGCAGGGCCAAGAGCCAACGGAGGAGACCCGGCTGACCCGAGGCCGGCTCTCCTCCGTTCTCTGCTTTCCGGACCGCTCTGCACCGGGTCTCCTCCGTTGGCCGCGTTGCCGGCAACGGAGGAGATCAGGGGCGACACGCCCGGGATCGGCAGTGAACGGAGGAGATCGGGAGCGGTTCGGCTGCGAAGTCCTCTGCGTAGTCCTCTGTAGCGGCCGGGCCGGCGCCGCCGCGGAGTGGGGGCAGGCTACTCGGAGACGCGGTCGAGCTCGAGCATCTGGGCCCGCGTCAGGCGGATGCCGGCGGCGGCCATCAGTCCGTCGACCTGCTCGGGCCGGCTCGCGCTGGCCACCGGAGCGACGATCGTGCGCTTGGCGAGCAGCCAGGCGATCGACACGCTCGCGGGAGACACTCCGTGCTCGGCGGCGATGCGGTCGAGAACGGCGAGCACGCGCATGCCCTTGCGGTTGACGTATGCGGAGGCCCTGACGCTGCGCGCGTCGGCGTTGAGGTCGGACTTGGAGCGGTACTTGCCGGTGAGGAAGCCGTTGGCGAGCGCGTAGTACGGCATCACGGCGAGACCCTGGGCCGCCGCGACGATGCGAA
>NZ_JBVQSP010000001.1:523360-625309 GCF_055720965.1 Leifsonia sp. PARNA 1/14 | reverse complement strand
AAGCGCGCTCTCGAACTCGGCCCGGTGCATCAGGTTGTACTGGGTCTGGATCGCCACGAACTTGGGCAGCCCGGCCGAGGCCATGATGCGCGCCTCGATGAGCCGGTCGGCGCTGAAGTTGGAGGCCGCCAGATAGCGGACCTTGCCCGACTCGATGAGCCACTCGGCGGTCGCCAGGCTGTCCTCCATCGGGACCCCGGGGTCGTCGTCGTGGAAGTAGAGCAGGTCGATACGGTCGGTCTGCAGGCGCTCGAGTGATGCCTCGACGGCGCGCACGACGCTGACGGAGCCGAGACCGGGGTTCTCGTGGTGGCGACCCACCTTGGTCGCCACGACGAGATCGTCGCGGTTGCCGCGCTCGCGCATCCACTTGCCGATCAGGACCTCGCTGCGACCGCCGACATAGCTGTCTGCGGTGTCGATGAAGTTGCCGCCGAGCGCGGCGAAGCGGTCGAGGATCGCGAGGGAGGTGTCGCCGTCGGCCGTCCAGCCGAACACGCTGGCGCCGAGCGACAGCGGGTAGACCGCCAGGTCACTCTCGCCGATGCGACGCGGTGCGATGATCGACAGCGGAGCGGTGCGCTCGAGGCGGGTGTCGATGTCGAGTGGGCCGCCCGTGTCGGTCGAGGGCTCGACGAACGACGCCGTGTCGCGCGGAGCGGCGGTCACCGGGGCGACGGTCGCCGGAGCAACGGTCGCCGGGGAGGCGGTCACCGACGGAGTGGGCGCCGCCGCTGCCGGGTCGTCGCCCGTGGAGCGGGCAGCCGACGGGGCGCGGAGACCGACGGTCTCGAGGAGGCGCAGGGGAAGAAGCTGCGGCATCTCTTCCCCCTTCCAGTCGTTCGAGCGGTGTATCACACGGGAACTCGACGCGTGGCCTCGAATCGATTCGAGCGTGCTCTGCTCTGGAACGTTAAGGGCAGAGTACGGCATGCCTCCGACACCGCACGACCAAACCGGTGAACGGCGCCATAATCGTTCATCACAGTTTCATCACGGTGTGTCGGAGGACCGCCGGAGGAGCGCGCGGGCGTGCGCGACGACCGGTCCGTCCACCATCCGGCCCCGATGCCGGAACACTCCCCCGCCCGCCGCTTCGGCCGCCGCCAGCAGCTCCACCGCCTCCCGCACCTGTTCCTCGCTCGGCAGATATGTGCGCCGCACGGTCTCCACCTGCGACGGGTGGATGCACGCTGTGGCGGCGAAACCGACGGCCACGGCGTCCTCCGCCTCGGCGGCGAGACCGGCCAGATCGGCGATGTCGAGGTGCACGGTGTCGATCGCCGAGCGTCCGGCGGCGCCGGCCGCGAGCAGCACCTCCGAGCGCGCGTGCAGCGCGACATCGCGATAGCGTCCGTCGACGTGCCGGCTGGAGGAGCCGCCGAGCGACGCGACCAGGTCCTCCGCTCCCCACATCAGTGCGACGACCCCGTCGGCGGCGGCGAGCTCGCCCGCCGCGCGCACGCCGGCGGCGGTCTCGCAGAGCGCGATCACGTCCAGCCCGTCGAACGCGGCGAGGTCGGAGAGCCGTTCGGCCTTCGGCAGCATCACCGCGCTGTAGGGCGTGAGCGCCAGCGCGGCGAGGTCGGCCGACTGGTCGGCCGTCCCCGACGGATTGACCCGGACGATCACCCGGGCCGGATCGAGGTCGGAGGCGGCGATCGCCTCCCGTGCGACTCCGCGGCGGGTGGGGTCGACGGCGTCCTCGAGGTCGAGGATCACGGCATCGGAGCGCTCCAGCGCCTTGACGTACCGGTCGGGTCGATCGGCGGGACAGAACAGCAGCGCCGGACCCCACGGGAACACGGCCGGCGCCGTCATACGTCGGCCGTCCCGAGGTGGGCGTCCTTGCACCACACCATCACCTGACGGGTCGCGGTCGCGACGACCACGCCGTCCTGGTTGCGCCCGGTGTGCTCGAGCGTGACGATGCCTTGGCCCGGCCGGGAGGCCGACAGCCGCTTGGCGGTCACCGCGGTCTCCGAGTAGAGCGTGTCGCCGTGATACAGCGGATGCGGGAACGCGACCTCCGAGAACCCGAGATTCGCGACGATCGTGCCCTGCGTCAGCTGCGCGACGGAGGCGCCCACGATGGTCGCCAGCGTCCACATCGAGTTCATCAGCCGCTCGCCGAACGGCTGCCGCGCCGACCACGCCGCGTCGAGGTGCAGGGCCTGCGTGTTCATCGTGAGCGTGGTGAAGAGGACGTTGTCGGCCTCGGTCACCGTGCGGCCAGGCCGGTGGAGGTACCGCGTCTCCAACTCGAACTCCTCGTAGTAGAGTCCGCGCTGCTCGATCTCCTTCACTGCACCGCCTCCTGCAGTTCCACGGTCAGCGGCGCACCCGTCGCCGCCACGACCTCCTCGACCGTGACCCCCGGCGCGGTCTCGCGCAGGACGAGCCCGTCCGGGGTCACGTCGATGACGGCGAGGTCGGTGATGATCCGGTCGACGCAGCCCGTGCCGGTGAGCGGCAGCGTGCACTCGGCCAGGATCTTGGGGCGGCCCTCCCGGTCGACGTGCTCCATCATCACGATGAGCCGTTTGGCGCCGAAGACGAGGTCCATCGCGCCGCCCATCCCCTTGACGATCTTCCCGGGGATCATCCAGTTGGCGAGGTCGCCGGAGGCCGAGACCTCCATCGCGCCGAGGACCGCGACGTCCACGTGGCCGCCGCGGACCATCCCGAACGACAGCGACGAGTCGAAGTAGGCGGCGCCGCGTTTCACGGTCACGGTCTCCTTGCCCGCGTTGATCAGATCGGGATCGACGTCGGCGTCGGTCGGGTAGGGGCCGACGCCCAGCACGCCGTTCTCGGAGTGCAGGATGACCTCGACGTCCTCCGGGATGTAGTTCGGGATCAGCGTCGGCATCCCGATGCCGAGGTTGACGTACTGACCGTTCTGCAGCTCGCGCGCGACGCGCGCCGCGAGCTCGGTGCGTGTGAGACTCATCGGTCGCTCCCTACGCTGTCGGAGGCCGCCGTCGCCGGCTCGGACACCGTGCGCCGCTCGATCCGCTTCTCGACGTCGGGCGCGTGCACGACGCGCTGCACGAAGATCCCAGGCAGGTGCACCTCGCCCGGCGCGAGCTCGCCGGGCTCGACCAGCTCCTCCACCTCGGCGATCGTGATACCGCCCGCCATCGCGGCGAGCGGGTTGAAGTTCATGGCGGCGGCGTGGAACACCAGGTTGCCGTGCCGGTCGCCCTTGGCGGCGTGCACCAGGGCGAAGTCGGGGCGCAGCGAGCGCTCCAGCACGTAGGAGGCGTCGTCGAACTCGCGCACCTCCTTCGGCTCGCTCGCGACGGCGACGGAACCGTCGGCGTCGTACCTGCGCGGGAGGCCGCCCAGCGCGATCTGCGTGCCGACCCCGGCCGGCGTGTAGAACGCCGGGATGCCCGCCCCGCCCGCGCGGAGCTTCTCGGCGAGCGTGCCCTGCGGGGTGAGCTCGACCTCCAGCTCGCCGGAGAGGAACTGCCGGGCGAACTCCTTGTTCTCTCCCACGTACGAACTGATCATCTTGCGGATCCTTCGCTCGGCGAGCAGCAGGCCGAGGCCCCAGTCGTCGACTCCGCAGTTATTGCTGACCACCTCGAGGTCGGTCGTGCCGGCCTCCAGCAGCGCCTGGATGAGCGCGCTCGGGATGCCGCACAGCCCGAAGCCGCCCACCGCGAGACTGCTGCCGCTCGGGATGTCGGCCACCGCCTCCGCCGCGCTCGCCACCGTCTTGTCGATCACGCCGTGTCTCCCCTCACCGTCGAATATGCGAAAGCTATCGCGATCAGGCCTCGAAGCCGAGGGACCGGGAGATGATCATGAGCTGCACCTCGCTCGTGCCCTCGCCGATCTCGAGGATCTTCGAGTCGCGGTAGTGCCGGGCGACCGGGCTCTCGTTGAGGAAGCCGTAGCCGCCGAAGATCTGGGTCGCGTCGCGCGCGTTGTCCATGGCGGCCTCGCTGCCGATCAGCTTGGCGATGGAGGCCTCCATCTTGAACGGCGCTCCGGCCATCAGCTTGAACGCCGCGTCGTAGTAGGCCAGCCGGGCAGCGTGCACCCGCGCCTGCATGCGCGAGATCTTGAACGCGATGTGCTGGTTGGAGCCGATCGGACGGCCGAAGACGTTGCGGCTCTTCGCGTACCGGATCGCCTCCTCGAGGCAGCCCTGGGCGGCGCCGGTGCAGAGCGCGGCGAACGCCACCCGGCCCTCGTCCAGCGTCGTGAGGAAGTTAGCGTAGCCGCGGCCCCGCTCGCCCAGGAGGTTGGCCTCCGGGACCCGCACGTCGGTCAGCGTGAGCGGGTGGGTGTCGGAGGTGTGCCAGCCGACCTTGTCGTAGACGGGCTCGGCGACGAAGCCGGGCGTACCGCTGGGCACGATGATCGCCGAGAGCTCCTTCTTGATCGTGCCGTCGGCCCGGCGGTCCTCGCCGGTCACCGCCGTGATCGTCACGAGCCTGGTGATCTCCGAGCCGGAGTTGGTGATGAACTGCTTGGTGCCGTTGATGACCCACTCGCCGTCGCGAAGCACCGCCGTGGTCTTCGTGCCGGAGGCGTCGGAGCCGGCGTCGGCCTCCGTCAGGCCGAACCCGGCGAGCGCCTCGCCGCGGGCCAGCATCGGCAGCCACTGCTGCTTCTGCTCCTCATCGCCGCTGCGGTAGATCGGCATCGCGCCGAGCCCGACGCCGGCCTCCAGTGTCACACCGATCGACTGGTCGACGCGGCCGAGCTGCTCCACCGCGAGGCAGAGCGAGAGGTAGTCCTTGCCCTGGCCGCCGTACTCGACGGGGAACGGCAGACCGAACAGGCCCATGCGGCCCATCTCGGCGATGATGCCGTACGGGAGGCTGCGCTTGGTGTCGTACTCGTACGCGGCAGGCGCGACGACGGTGTCGGCGAAGTCGCGCACCTCGTCGCGGAGGCGGCGCTGCTCGTCGGTGAGCTCGAAGCCGGCGACGTCGAGCTCGGGACGGGACATCTGCATGGTCATGGGAGGTTCCTGTCTGTTGTGGTGACGATCCCTGCCGCGGCGGGTTCGCCGCGGGACGAGGTGGCCGATTCTGTCGGCTCGGTGGTGTCCGCCGGGTTCGGCGGGACGTCGTGTCCGGGCGCCGCGTCGGCGGGCTCGGCGGATCCGGGGGCTTCCGCGGCCGGGACGGCGTCCACGACGGCGACGAGCTGGTCGAGCTTGACGAGGTCGCCCGGCGCGACCGACACCGTCACGGTGCCGGCGATCGGGGCGACGAGCCGGTGCTCCATCTTCATGGCCTCCACGACGGCCACGGTGTCACCGGGCGCGACCACGGCGCCGGAGACGACCGGGACCGCGACGACGGTGCCGGGCATCGGCGAGCGGACCTCCGGATGCGCGGCGGCCTCGCCGCGTTCCCGAGCGGCGAGCGCGGCGGCCACCCGCTCCGCCGAGGTGCGCAGGCGCAGGGAGCGGGAGCGGCCTGCCGTCGCCAGCCAGATCGTCGCGCCGTCGTGGGCGGCATCGAAGCGGATGACGACGCCGTCGAGATCCAGGGCGACGCGCTCCGGCTCACCGGCCGCACCGGGCCGCACCGAGATCCGGGCGACGTGCTCGGACCGCTCTCCGTCGGCGCCGTGCACGGTGACCCGGTCGCCGAGCACCTCCACGATCGCGCGGTCCACATCGTGGCGCACCGCCCGCGGCTCCCCGAGCCGCCAGCCGCTCGGCGCGCCCCACAGGGCGCCGACCCCGGACGGCGCCTCGGCCTCCCGGTCGCGGTGGGCCAGCAGCGCGGCAGTCACGAGTTCGGCGGTGGAGGCCGGCGCCGGCTCCAGCGCGGAGAACCGCCGGTCGATGAGGGTGGTGTCCATCGACCCGTCCCGCACGTCTGCGTCGGCTAGGAGGTCGCGCAGCCAGGCGATGTTGTTCACGACGCCGAGCACGGCGGTGTCGGCGAGCGCCCGGTCGAGCCGGGCCAGGGCGCCGGCGCGGTCGGGCGCCCATGCGATCACCTTGGCGAGCATGGGGTCGTAGTCGGTGACCACGCGCGTGCCGGCGGCGAGCCCGCTGTCGACGCGGATGCCCTCGCCCACCGGCTCATGCAGCGCGAGCACGGTACCGTCGCCGGGCAGGAACTCCCGCTCGGGGTTCTCGGCGTAGACCCGGGCCTCGACCGCGTGCCCGGTGAGGCGCACGTCCTCCTGCACGAAGCCGAGCGGTTCGCCCGCCGCGACGCGCAGCTGCCACTCGACGAGGTCGACCCCGGTCACCAGCTCGGTGACGGGGTGCTCGACCTGAAGCCGGGTGTTCATCTCCATGAAGAAGAACTCGCCGGGGCGTTCCGCCGAGACCAGGAACTCGACGGTCCCGGCGCCGACGTAGCCGACGCCTGCGGCGACCCGGCAGGCGGCCTCGCCGATCCGGGCCCGGGTCTCGGCGTCGAGCAGCGGCGAGGGAGCCTCCTCCACCACCTTCTGGTGGCGGCGCTGCAGCGAGCACTCGCGCTCCCCCAGGTGCACGACGGCGCCGTGGCGGTCGGCGATCACCTGCACCTCGATGTGCCGGGGCGAGGAGACGAGACGCTCGAGGAAGAGCGTGTCGTCGCCGAACGCCGACGCGGCGACGCGGCGCGCGGCGCGCAGGGCCTCCGGAAGCTCGGCGGCCTCGCGGACCGCCTGCATGCCCTTGCCCCCGCCGCCCGCGGACGGCTTCACCAGCACGGGATAACCCACGCGCTCGGCGGCGGCGATCAGTTCGTCGTCGGTGAGGCCGGGCTCGGCGACGCCGGGGATGGTCGGCACGCCGGACCGCGCGACCTCGTTCTTGGCCGAGATCTTGTCGCCCATGACCTCCAGGGCGTGCACGCCGGGGCCGACGAACACGATCCCCGCCGCTTCGCACGCCTCGGCGAGCGCCGCGTTCTCGGACAGGAACCCGTAGCCCGGATGCACCGCCGCGGCTCCCGCGCGCCGGGCGGCGTCGACGATGGCGTCGACCGACAGGTAGCTGTCGCGGGCGGGCGCCGGACCGATCCTGACCGCCGAGTCGGCGAGACGCACGTGCGGGGCGTCGCGGTCGGCGTCGCTGAAGACCGCGATCGAGCGGATGCCGAGGCGGTTCAGGGTGCGGATGACGCGGCAGGCGATCTCGCCGCGGTTGGCGACCAGGACAGCCGGGAACGGAACGCTGCTGCGGGTGGTGTCGGTCATCGCCATCACATCCGGAAGAGGCCGAAGGCCGTGTCGGGGAGCGGTGCCCGCGAGCACACGTCCAGTGCGAGGCCGAGCACCGTGCGGGTCTCGGCCGGGTCGATGACGCCGTCATCCCACAGCCGGGCCGTGGAGTAATACGGGTTGCCCTGGTCTTCGTACTGCGCGGCGATCGGCGCCTTGAAGGCGGCTTCGTCCTCCGCGCTCCACTCCTCGCCCCGGCCCTCGAGCTGGTCGCGCTTGACCGTCGCGAGCACGCTCGCGGCCTGCGCGCCGCCCATCACCGAGATCCGGGAGGCCGGCCACATCCAGAGGAAGCGCGGCGAGTAGGCGCGACCGCACATCGAGTAGTTCCCCGCGCCGAACGAGCCGCCGATCACGACCGTGAGCTTCGGCACCCGGGTGGTGGCGACGGCGGTGACCATCTTCGCGCCGTTCTTGGCGATGCCGCCCGCCTCGTAGTCGCGGCCCACCATGAATCCGGAGATGTTCTGCAGGAACACCAGGGGGATGCCGCGCTGGTCGCACAGCTCGATGAAGTGCGCGCCCTTCAGGGCGGACTCGCTGAACAGCACTCCGTTGTTGGCGACGATGCCGACGGGATGCCCGTGGATGTGCGCGAAACCGGTGACCAGCGTTGTGCCGTATTCGGGCTTGAACTCGCTGAACTCTCCGCCGTCCACCAAGCGCTCGATCACCTCGTGCACGTCGTACGGCGCCTGCACGTCGACGGGCACGACGTCGTACAGCTCGTCGGCGTCGCCCAGCGGCGCACGCGTCGGGAGCACCTCCCAGGCCGGAGCCGCCGGCTGAGGCAGCGTGGCGACGATCTCGCGAACGATGGCGAGCGCGTGCTCGTCGTCCTCGGCCAGGTGGTCCACCACTCCGGAGGTCCGCGCGTGCAGATCTCCCCCGCCGAGCTCCTCCGCGGTGACGACCTCCCCGATCGCCGCTTTCACCAGCGGCGGCCCGCCGAGGAAGATCGTGCCCTGGTTGCGGACGATCACCGTCTCGTCGCTCATTGCGGGGACGTACGCGCCTCCAGCGGTGCACGAGCCCAGCACAGCCGCGATCTGAGGGATCTTCGCGGCCGACAGCCGGGACTGGTTGTAGAAGATGCGGCCGAAGTGGTCGCGGTCCGGGAACACCTCGTCCTGCATCGGCAGGAAGGCGCCTCCGGAGTCGACGAGGTAGATGCACGGGAGCCGGTTCTCGAGCGCGATCTCCTGCGCGCGCAGGTGCTTCTTCACGGTCATCGGGTAGTAGGTGCCGCCCTTCACCGTGGCGTCGTTGCACACGATCATCACGTGACGGCCCTCGACCAGGCCGATCCCGGCGATCACGCCGGCGGCGGGGCTCTCGTCGTCGTACATCCCGGTCGCGGCGAGCGGGGCGATCTCGAGGAACGGGCTGCCCTCGTCGAGCAGGGTGTCGATGCGGTCGCGCGGCAGCAGCTTGCCGCGGGCGACGTGGCGCTCCCGTGCGCGCTCCGGGCCGCCGGCCGCGGCCACGCGCAGGCGCTCGTGGAGGTCGGCCACCAGGGCGCGCTGGCCGGCGTCGTCTCGTCCGGAGCCCGGGGCGGCGGCCTCCGCCGCTGGGGCCGCGCTCGATACCGTGCTCAGCGTCATGGTGCTCCCGCGTCTTCGTCGACATGAGTTAGTGGTCACTAACTCGAATTTAGGTTAGTGTTCATTAACCCGAATGTCCAGCCCCGCCCGCGGGGGCAACCGTGCGAAAGCGAGCGACATGACCGAGACCGTTCCGGCAGACCCGCTCGCCCGACCCACCCAGCGCAGCCAGGCCAAGGCCGATCGACGCGCCGCACTGCTGGCCGCCGCGGCCGGGATGTTCGCGGAACGCGGCTTCAACGGCGTCTCGATCGAAGACCTGGGCTCGGCGGCCGGCGTCAGCGGCCCCGCCGTCTACCGGCACTTCGCCTCCAAGCAGGCCGTGCTCGCGGCCCTCCTCGTCGGCGTCAGCGAGAACCTCCTCGACGGCGGCGCCGCGGTCGAGCTTCAGTCCCCCGACGCGGCGGGCGCCCTCCGTGGTCTGATCGCTTTCCACGTCGACTTCGCGCTCACCGAGGCCGACACGATCCGCGTGCAGGACCGCGACCTCGACGCCCTCGCCGCCGAGGACCGCCGCGCCGTGCGCACCCTGCAGCGCCGCTACATCGAACTCTGGATGCGCGTGCTCGGCGACCTCCACCCGTCCCTCGAAGCCGACGAGCTGAGGGTCAGGGTGCAGGCCACCTTCGGGCTCATCAACTCCACGCCGCACTCCGCGCGCATCGGAGCGTCGCACACCACCGACGCCTCCGTGCGCCCGGTGCTGGAGCGGATGGCCTGGGCCGCGCTCACGTCGCGCTGACACGAGACCGGCAACGCCCTCTCGGCTGCGTCATCCGCTTGGGTTAGAGTCCGAGGAAGCGCGACGGACTCGACGTGAGGAGCTTTGGTGGGCGACGACACTCCCCGGCTGAGGCTGCATCATCGCGTGCTGCGGACGCTGGGCGTCACCCTCGCCGTGGTGCTCGTGCTCGCCGTGCTTGCGGGAGGCCTCGGCGTCTGGACGGTCATGCGCTCGTTCCCCCAGACCTCCGGCACGCTGAAGGTGCCGGGACTCACCGCCACCGTCACGGTCGTGCGCGACTTCGCCGGCGTTCCGCAGATCACCGCGCACACGGCCGACGACCTCTTCCGCGCCCAGGGCTACGTGCACGCGCAGGACCGGTTCTGGGAGATGGACTTCCGTCGTCACGTCACCGCGGGGCGGCTGTCCGAGCTGTTCGGCGCGAGCCAGGTGCCCACCGACACCTTCATCCGCACACTCGGCTGGCGGCAGGTCGCCGAGCAGGAGGTCAAGCTGCTCGACCCGACCTCGCTGCGGTACTACCAGGACTACGCCGACGGCGTGAACGCGTACCTCGCCGCCCACTCGGGAGCCGAGCTCTCGCTCGAATACGCCGTCCTCGGCATCCAGAACCCCGGATACCACCCTGAGAAGTGGACGCCGGCCGACTCGGTCGCGTGGCTGAAGGCGATGGCCTGGGACCTCCGCTCCAACCTCGAGGACGAGATCGACCGGGCGCTGCTGGCCACGAAGCTGAAGCCCGAGCAGGTCGCCGAACTGCATCCCGGGTACGCGTACGACCAGCACCCGACCATCACGGCGCTCGGCGGAGGCTCGCCCGACACGGTGACGC
This sequence comes from Leifsonia sp. PARNA 1/14, assembly GCF_055720965.1. NCBI lineage: Bacteria > Bacillati > Actinomycetota > Actinomycetes > Micrococcales > Microbacteriaceae > Leifsonia > Leifsonia sp. PARNA 1/14. The sequence continues at coordinate 614,928 of NZ_JBVQSP010000001.1, read as the reverse complement.
CGGTCGCCGCGCCGGCCGGGTCTTCCTCCGCGGCGTCGGCGGCCGCCGACGACGACGCGGAGGCCACCCTGGCCGCCGCGGTGCCGGCCGACGCCTACCGCGACCGCCTGCAACAGGTGGCGTCGAGCCTGGACGCGCTCCCCCGGCTGATGGGGCCCGCGGGCGACGACATCGGCTCCAACTCCTGGGTCGTCTCGGGCGCGCACACGGCGACGGGCAAGCCGCTCCTCGCCAACGATCCGCACCTCGGGGCGGTGATGCCGTCGGTCTGGTACCAGGTCGGCCTGCACTGCGCGACGGTCGGCCCGAAGTGCCCGTTCGACGTCGCCGGCTTCAGCTTCTCCGGCCTCCCCGGCATCATCATCGGCCACAACTCCCGGATCGCCTGGGGATTCACGAACCTCGGCCCCGACGTGGCCGACCTCTACGTCGAGAAGGTCACCGGCGATACCTACGAGTACGACGGCAAACAGGTGCCGCTGACCATCCGGCACGAGACGATCACGGTGGCGGGAGGCCCGAACGTGCGCGTCACCGTGCGCTCGACGCGCCACGGGCCCATCGTCACCGACCTCAGCGACGGCTATGGCGCGATAGCCAAAGACCAGGCGGGCAAGTTCGGCGTGCCCGCGCAGCAGTTCCAGCTGTCGCTGGAGTGGACGGCGCTCACACCGGGGCCGACCGCGAACGCCATCTTCGCTTTCGACACCGCGCACGACTGGGCGAGCTTCCGCGCGGCCGCGGCCTCGTTCCAGGTGCCGTCGCAGAATCTGCTCTACGCCGACGTGGACGGCAACATCGGCTACCAGGCGCCCGGGCTGATCCCGGTGCGGGCGAGCGGCGACGGCACCGTGCCGGTGCCGGGCTGGACCAGCCAGTACGGCTGGGTCGGCACCATCCCCTACGACGAGCTGCCGAACGTGCTCAACCCTCCCAGCGGTTACATCGTGACCGCGAACAACGCCGCGGTCGGACCCGACTTCCCCGCGATGATCACGAAGGATTGGGATCACGGCTTCCGGGCCAACCAGATCGAGGTGCGGCTGAGGAAGCTGCTCGACGCGGGCACGAAGCTGAACTCGAAGGACATGTCGGTCATCCAGGCGGACACCTACGACGCGAACGCGGCGGCGCTGGTCCCGATCCTGCGTGCGGTCGGCGCGAACGCGGATCCGACCTCCGGGGCCGCGCGCGGGGCGGCGCTGCTGCGGGGCTGGGACTACCACGACGACGCCGACAGCGCGGCGGCCGCCTACTTCGCGGTGTTCTGGAAGAACCTCCTCGCCGACGCGTTCGCACGCAAACTGCCGGCCACCGCCCCGCCCACGGGAGGCGATCGCTGGTTCGCGGTCGTCGACGCTCTGGCGAAGCAGCCCGATTCGGCGTGGTGGGCCGACAGCAAGCTCGGCACGTCCGACCGCGACGAGATGTTCGCCTACGCCGCCGACCAGGCCTGGAAGGAAGCGCAGAGCCGCCTCGGCGGGGATGCGAAGAACTGGAGGTGGGACAGCCTCCACACCCTGGAGCTGACCAACGCGTCGTTCGGGTCGTCGGGCGTCGCGCCGATCGAGTGGCTGTTCAACCGCGGGCCGTACCCGGTCGGCGGAGGGGCGAGCATCGTGGACGCCACCGGCTGGGACGCCTCCGTCGGCTACCAGGTCGACCGGGCGCCATCGATGCGGATGGTCGTCGATCTCGCCGACTTCGACCACAGCACCTGGATCAACCTGACGGGAGCCTCCGGGCACGCCTTCGATCCGCACTACGCCGATCAGGCGCCGCTGTGGGCGACGGGGAAGACGCGGCCCTGGCCGTTCTCACCGAAAGCGGTGAGAGCCGCCGCCGATCAGACCCTGACCCTGACCCCCTGACACGTCTCCCTGAGACGCCGAGGGGCACGTTGTTGTCGCTTTCGGCGCGCGAAAGCGACAACGACGTGCCCCTCGGGTAGAAGTCGGCGGGCAGGAGTCAGCGGCCGGCGGGCCAGCTGCGCTCGGCGTCGCCGACGTACAGCTGCTGCGGGCGACCGATCTTGGTGCTCGGGTCCTGCGTCATCTCGCGCCAGTGGGCGATCCAGCCCGGGAGGCGGCCGATCGCGAACAGCACGGTGAACATGCGCGTCGGGAAGCCCATCGCCTTGTAGATCACGCCGGTGTAGAAGTCCACGTTCGGGTAGAGGCGGCGGTCGACGAAGTACTGGTCGGCGAGCGCGACCTCCTCGAGCTCCTTGGCGATGTCGAGCAGCGGGTCGTGCACGCCGAGCGCGGCGAGCACCTCGTCGGCCGACTGCTTGACCAGCTTGGCGCGCGGGTCGAAGTTCTTGTAGACGCGATGCCCGAAGCCCATCAGCTTGACGCCGGACTCCTTGTTCTTGACGCGCTCGACGAATTTCTGAACGCTCTCGCCCGAGTCGCGGATGCCCGCGAGCATCTGCAGCACGGCCTCGTTCGCGCCGCCGTGCAGCGGCCCGTACAGCGCGTTGATGCCGGCGGAGACCGAGGCGAAGAGGTTCGCCTGGGTGGAGCCGACGAGCCGCACTGTCGAGGTGGAGGCGTTCTGCTCGTGGTCCTCGTGCAGGATGAGCAGGCGCTCGAGCGCACGCGAGAGCACCGGGTTCACCTCGTACGGCTCTGCCATCGTGCCGAAGTTGAGGCGCAGGAAGTTGTCCACGAAGCTCAGCGAATTGTCCGGGTAGAGGAACGCCTGGCCGATGCTCTTCTTGTGCGCGTACGCCGCGATCACGGGGAGCTTGGCGAGGAGGCGGACCGTCGAGAGCTCGACCTGCTCCGGGTCGTGCACGCTGAGCGAGTCCTGGTAGAAGGTCGACAGGGCCGAGACGGCGCTCGAGAGCACCGACATCGGGTGCGCGTCGTGCGGCAGGGCGTCGAAGAAGCGGCGCAGGTCTTCGTGCAGGAGGGTGTGACGGCGGATGCGCTCGTCGAAGTCGGCGAGCTCGGCGGGCGTGGGCAGCTCTCCGTGGATGAGCAGCCACGCCACCTCGAGGAAGGTCGAGTGCTCTGCGACCTGCTCGATCGGGTAGCCGCGGTAGCGCAGGATGCCCGCGTCACCATCGATGTACGTGATGGCCGAGCGGGTCGCGGCGGTGTTGACGAAGCCGTAGTCGAGACTGGTCAGCCCGGTCTGCTTGGTCAGGCTTGACAGGTCGATGCTCGACGCGCCCTGCGTGCTCGGCAGGATCGGGAACTCGGCGACTCCACCCGGGTAGCGCAGTTCCGCGACCGCGGCCTCGTCGGCGGGGCCGCGCTGCTCCGCCCGAGGCTGGTCGGTTCCGGCCTGATCGGTGCCGGCCTGCTCGGTGCCGGCCTGCTCGGTGCCGAGTCCGCTCACAACGCCTCCTGGTGGGGTTTCGGGATGCTTCGCGCGCCGTTCGTGTCAGCGCCGCTGAGAAGCCGTGCTGGTACAGCCTAGCCAACCCGCGCGACAACTGTCGCATCGCGCAAAGGAGGTGGCCGATGGTTAGAGGGTCTCTCCAAAAGCCTGCAAGCGGGAGGCCGCCGTCGCGATCCGCTCGTCCGTCGCCGTCAGCGAGAGCCGCACGTGCTGCGGGTAGTGGTCGCCGTAGAAGACGCCGGGGCCGGCGATGATGCCGAGATCGGCGAGTCGGCCGATGCTCTCCCAGGCGTCGCGCCCCTCGGTCGCCCACAGGTAGAGGCCGGCCTCGCTGCGGTCGATCCGGAAGCCCGCGGCCTCCAGCGCGGGCTTGAGCAGGTCACGGCGCCGGCGGTAGCGCTCGCGCTGCTGCGCGACGTGCGCGTCGTCGCCGAGGGCGACCACCATCGCGGCCTGAAGCGGAGAGGGCAGCATGAGCCCTGCGTGCTTGCGCACGGTGGTGAGGCGGGCGATCAGGCGCGGGTCGCCCGCGACGAACGCGGCGCGGTAGCCGGCGAGGTTGGACTGCTTGCTCAGCGAATAGACGGCGAGCACACCGGTGCGGTCGTCGCCGACGACGCGGGGGTCGAGCACGCTCGGGATGGGCTCTTCGTCCCACGGGCGGTCCCAGCCGAGCTCCGCGTAGCACTCGTCGCTCGCGACGACGGCGCCGAGCTCGCGGGCGCGGGCGACCGCGGCGGCCAGCTCGTCGACCGACAGCACCCGCCCGTCGGGGTTGCCCGGGCTGTTCAGCCAGACCAGTCGCGTGTTCGCGGGCCAGTCGGCCGGGTCGTCGCTCGCGACGGCCTCCGCCCCGGCGAGGGCGGCGCCGATCGCGTACGTGGGGTATGCCGCCCGCGGATGCACGACGGCGTCGCCGTCCCCCAGGCCGAGGAAGAACGGCAGGAAGGCGACGAGCTCCTTGGAGCCGATCGTGGGCAGCACGTTCTCGGCTTCGAGCCCCGGCACGCCGCGGCGGCGCTCGAACCAGGCGGTGATGGCCTCCCGAAGCGCCGGCGTGCCGACGGTCTGCGGGTAGGCGTGCGCGTCGGTCGCGTCGGCCAGTGCCCGGCGGATCAGCTCGGGCGTCGGGTCGACCGGCGACCCGATGGACAGGTCGACGACACCGGAGGCTGCCTCGAACGGTCCGCCGGCCGGATCGCCGCCCGGCACGGCCTCCCTGGCGCGCGCCGCGTAGGGCGCCATCAGGTCCCAGGGGTAGTCGGGAAGCTCGCCGAGCGCCACGTCAGTGCGCCTGCGGGGGCAGCGCTGCGATGATCGGGTGGTCCTTGGCGATCACGCCGACCTTGGCGGCGCCACCGGGCGAGCCGATGTCGTCGAAGAACTCCACGTTGGCCTTGTAGTAGTCGGCCCACTCTTCGGGGAGGTCGTCTTCGTAGTAGATCGCCTCCACCGGGCAGACCGGCTCGCAGGCTCCGCAGTCGACGCATTCGTCGGGGTGGATGTACAGCGAGCGTTCGCCCTCGTAGATGCAGTCGACGGGGCATTCGTCGATGCAGGCGCGGTCTTTCACATCGACACACGGGAGGGCGATGACGTAGGTCACTGTGCTTCGGATTCCCTTCGCGAAACGGGAGGCTGTCCCTCTAGCTTAGGACGTCCGCGCCTCGGTGGCGCCCGGGCGGCGACGGCCGCGCAGGTCGGGCCACGCGACGACGACGGCCGCGATGAGGATGGGGGCGACGAGCCAGATCTGGCCGACCAGGTTGTTCGGGATCAGGACGGAGCCTCCCGGGCTCTGCTGCGTGAACAGCAGGATCGCGGCGATCGCGCCCAATGCCGCGCAGAGCGCCGGCCAGCGTGAGTCGCCGAGCAGGCGCAGTCCGACGAGCAGGGCCGTGTAGCAGACGAGCGAGCCGATCAGGCCGAGCGGGATCGACACTCCCCAGGTCACGGTGATCTGGTGCGCGACGGTGCCGATCCCGCCGACGATCGCGCCGGCGGCCACCAGGAGCACGGCGTTGACGATCCGGCTGAGCATCTTCGAATCCTAGCTGGACACATTCGGCGGAGGTGATCTAGAGTCGTCGGGTAAGGTTAGCCTTACCAACCTCCCCCACCTCCGTTCGAAGGTCCACTGTGCTCGCGAACTACCTGATCGGCCTCCGCGAAGGCCTCGAAATGGCGCTCATCGTCACCATCCTCGTCGCTTACGTGGTGAAGGTCGGCCGACGGGACGTCCTCTCGAAACTCTGGATCGGCGTGGGCATCGCCCTGGTCGTCCCGCTCGGGATCGGGGCACTGCTGACCTGGGGTCCCTACGGACTCAGCTTCGAGGCGCAGGAGATCGTCGGGGGCACGCTGTCGCTCGTGGCCGTGGGCTTCGTCACCTGGATGATCTTCTGGATGGGCAGGACCGCGCGCAGCATGAAGTCCACGCTGCAGGGCAGGCTCGACTCCGTGCTCGTCGGCGCCGGGTGGGGCGTCGTCATCCTTGCGATGCTCAGCGTCGGACGCGAGGGCATCGAGACGGCGCTGTTCGTCTGGGCGACCGTCGCCAGCATCGGCGGCGGCTGGGAGCCCGTCATCGGCGCGATCCTCGGTCTCATCACCGCAGCGGTGCTCGGCTTCCTGCTCTACCGCGGGATGGTCCGCATCAACCTCGGCGCGTTCTTCACCTGGACTGGCGCGTTCCTCGTCATCGTCGCGGGCGGGGTGCTCGCGTACGGCATCGGCGACCTGCAGGAGGCCGGCGTGATCCCCGGCGCCGGCATCCACGCTTACGACATCAGCGCCGTGATCCCGGCGTCGAGCTGGTATGGCACCGCGCTCGCCGGCATCCTCAACTTCAACCCGTCGCCCACCTGGTTCCAGGTGATCGCGTGGGTCGGCTACACCGTGGTGGTCGGGTTCTTCTATCTGCGTCAGCACCGTTCCGCCGGCCGCGCCGCGGCGACTCCGGCGAAACCCGTGGCCGCGCCCGTTCCGCACGCACCGGTCGCCTCCTGACCCGTCCCGCACTCCTCCGACGTCACCAGAGCAGAAAGCACAGCATCCCCATGCCCCGACTCCGTCATCTCGGCACGACCGCCGGTCTCCTCGCCGGCGCCGCCGCTCTGGCGCTCGCCCTCACCGGCTGCGTGCCCAACAAGGCCTCCGCCGACGCCGAGGCCATCCAGGTCACGCTCACCGACAGCTCCTGCACGGTGAAGACCGCGACCGCGCCGGCCGGCCCGATCACGTTCCAGGTGACCAACAGCGGCTCCGACGTCAACGAGTTCGAGGTGCTCGCGCAGGACAAGCTCCGCATCGCGGGCGAGAAGGAGAACATCGGTCCGGGCACCACCGTGAACTACGTGGTGCAGCTCGCCGAGGGCAGCTACTTCACGGCCTGCAAGAAGGGCATGGTCGGCAATCCCACCTCCCTCGCGAAGTTCGCGGTGACCAAGGGATCCGCCGACACCACGACCGCGAGCGAGAGCAAGCAGGTCGCCCAGGCGGTGACCAACTACGTCAGCTACGTCAAGGACCAGACCGGGCAGCTGCTCGCTGCGACGAAGACCTTCGCCGCCGCCTACGAGGCCGGCGATGACGCGGCGGCCCGCACCCAGTACCCGGCAGCGCGCTCGTTCTACGAGCGCATCGAGCCGACCGCGGAGCAGTTCGGCGACATCGATCCCGCGCTCGACCTGCGCGAGGCCGACCTCGAGCAGGGTCAGACCTGGACCGGCTGGCACCGCATCGAGAAGGACCTGTGGGCTCCCGCCGGCTTCACACCGTCCGACGCCGCAGGCCGCAAGCTCCTCGGCGACCAGCTCGTGGCCGACACGCAGAAGCTCTACGACCTCGTCTACGCGAAGGACTTCACGCTCACCCTCGATCAGATCTCCAACGGCGCCAGCGGCCTGATGGAGGAGGTCTCGCGCAGCAAGATCACCGGCGAGGAGGAGACGTTCTCGCACACCGACCTCTGGGACTTCAAGGCGAACGTCGAAGGCGCGGAGGTCGCCTACGGGAACGTCCGGGCGATCCTGCTCCAGAAGGGCAGCACGGGTACGGCCACCGCGAAGAAGCTCGACAGCGAGTTCGCGACGATCGACAAACTGCTCGCGCAGTACGCGTCCGGGAACGGCTACGTCAGCTACACCGAGCTCACGACCGCGCAGGTGAAGGAGCTCTCCGACTCCGTCAACGCCCTGAGCGAGCCGCTCAGCCAGCTCACCTCGATCCTGGTCAAGTAGGAGACGGGTGACCGAGCAGAACACCGACGCCGACCGCCCGGAGCCCGCCGCTCTCCCCGAGGGCGCCGCGAGCACCGGGCGGTCCGGCGTGTCCCGTCGCGGGATGCTCGGGCTGGCCGGCGCGGCTGTCGGCGCCGGCATCGTCGGGTTCGGCGCCGGAGCGGCCGTGGGCCACGCGGTCGGCGGCTCCCCTGCCGACGCGACCTACCCGTTCTACGGCGCCAACCAGGCCGGGATCGTCACGCCGGCGCAGGACCGCCTGCACTTCGCGGCCTTCGACGTCGCCCCGGGCCTCGACCGCGACGGCCTCATCGAGCTGCTGCGCGACTGGACGGTGGCGGCCGCGCGGATGACGCAGGGCAAGCCCGCTGGAAAGTACGGACCGGCGTCCGGTCCCTCCGACGCCCCGCCTGACGACACCGGGGAGGCGCTCGACCTCCCACCGGGCGGTCTCACGTTGACGATCGGCTTCGGCCCGACGCTGTTCCGCGCCGCCGACGGAACCGACCGGTTCGGGATCGCGGGCAAGCGGCCCGCCGCCTTGGTGGACCTCCCGCATTTCCCCGGCGATGCACTGATCGACTCGCTCACCGGCGGCGACCTCTGCGTGCAGGCCTGCAGCGAGGACCCGCAGGTCGCCGTGCACGCCATCCGCAACCTGTCGCGCATCGCGTTCGGGCGCGCGGCCATCCGCTGGTCGCAGCTGGGGTTCGGGCGCACGTCCTCGACTTCCCGCAGCCAGGCGACGCCGCGCAACCTCTTCGGGTTCAAGGACGGCACCGCCAACATCAAGGCCGAGGACTCCACCGTCGTCGACGACCAGGTCTGGGCGGCGGCCAGCGACGGGGCCTCCTGGATGCACGGTGGCTCCTACCTCGTCGCCCGCAAGATCCGCATGGTCATCGAGACCTGGGACCGTCAGCAGCTCGGCGAGCAGGAACGCATCGTCGGCCGCGACAAGGGCGAGGGCGCACCCTTGTCGGGCGGCACGGAGTTCACGGAGCCGAACTTCCTCGCGCTGTCGCCCGCCGGGGGCACCAAGATCGACCCCGACTCGCACGTGCGCCTCGCGCACCCCTCGATGAACGACGGCGCGCAACTGCTGCGCCGAGGGTACAACTTCGTCGACGGCAACGACGACCTGGGCCGTTTGAACGCCGGGCTCTTCTTCATCGCCTTCCAGCGGGACCCGCGCAAGCAGTTCATCCCGATCCAGACCCGGCTGGCGAAGAACGACGCGATGAACGAGTACCTCAAGCACGTCGGGTCGGCGATCTTCGCCGTCCCGCCGGGAGCGCGTGAAGGGTCGTACGTCGGAGAGGGACTGTTCGCCTAGCCGGGTGCTACGGCGTGGCCGTCGGCGTCGGCGTATCGACGGCCGCTCGCGACACCGAGTAGTTGGCGACCCAGCCGTTGCTGCCCGCGTCGGTGACCACGACGAGGACGCCGTACTGGTCGCTCGCGAACGTTCCCGTGCCGCCACCGTCAGGCCCTTGCGCGCCGAACTGGCCGCTGAACCCGCCGCCGGTGAGCTGCTTCTCGATGTCCTTGTACGCGTCGGCGCCCGAGACCTTGACGGTCACGTTCCAGACCTTGCCGTGGCCGCTGCCGACGCTCGCCCCGAACACGACGCTGCCCTTGTAGATCGGAACCGACGACGGGAAGTCGGAGGGGACCTTGTCTCCGCCGATGTCGACGTTGCCGCCGGTGACGTTCTTCACGACCGTCTGGAAGCTGCAGCCCGCGAGCGCCGGCGCGACCCCCAGCACGAGGAGGGCCGCGACCGGGACCGCGAGCAGACGCGCACGTTTCATGGTTCGATTATGCGCTGGAGGACGCCGGAGCGCCGTGCGCTCAGGCGCCGTGCGCTCAGGCGTCCTGACGCTTCAGGCGTGCCGCAGCGCGACCGCGCGCGGTGGCGTCGAGCTCCACCTTGCGGATGCGCACGGCCTCCGGGGTGACCTCCACGCACTCGTCCTCGCGGGCGAACTCCAGGCACTCCTCGAGCGTGAGCTGACGCGACGGCGTCATCGACTCGAAGTTGTCGGCGGTCGACTGACGCATGTTGGTCAGCTTCTTCTCCTTGGTGATGTTCACGTCCATGTCGTCGGCGCGCGAGTTCTCACCGATGACCATGCCCTCGTAGACCTCTTCGGTCGGGTTCACGAAGAACGACATGCGCTCCTGCAGGGCGATGATCGCGAACGGCGTGACGACACCCGCGCGGTCGGCCACGATGGAGCCGTTGCTGCGGGTGACGATCTGTCCGGCCCAGTCGTCGTAGCCGTGCGAGATCGCGTTGGCGATGCCGGTTCCGCGCGTCGTGGTGAGGAACTCGGTGCGGAAGCCGATGAGACCGCGCGACGGGACGATGAACTCCATGCGGACCCAGCCGGTGCCGTGGTTCGCCATGTTCTCCATGCGGCCCTTGCGAGCCGCGAGCAGCTGCGTGATGGCGCCGAGGTACTCCTCGGGAGCATCGATCGTGAGGTGCTCGAAGGGCTCCTGCGTGCGGCCGTCGACCTTGCGCGTGACCACCTGCGGCTTGCCGACGGTCAGCTCGTAGCCCTCGCGGCGCATCTGCTCGACCAGGATGGCGAGCGCGAGCTCGCCACGGCCCTGCACCTCCCACGCGTCGGGGCGGCCGATGTCGAGCACGCGCAGCGAGACGTTACCGATCAGCTCGCGGTCGAGGCGGTCCTTGACCATGCGCGCGGTGAGCTTGTGGCCCTTGACCTTGCCGACGAGCGGCGAGGTGTTGGTGCCGATCGTCATCGAGATCGCGGGGTCGTCGACGTGGATGGCCGGGAGTGCACGCACGTCCTCGGGGTCGGCCAGCGTGTCGCCGATCATGATGTCGGAGAAGCCGGCCACCGCGACGATGTCGCCCGGGCCGCCGGACTCGGCCGGGTAGCGGTCGAGTGCCTTCGTCATCAGCAGCTCGGTGACGCGAACGTTGTGGACGTCGCCGTCGTGACGCACCCAGGCGACCGTCTGGCCCTTCTTGAGCGTGCCGTTGAAGATGCGGAGCAGTGCCAGGCGGCCGAGGAACGGCGACGCGTCGAGGTTGGTGACGTGCGCCTGCAGCGGGGCGGACGGGTCGTACGTCGGAGCCGGGATGTGCTCGAGGATGGCCTCGAACAGGGGCTCGAGGTCGTCGTTGTCGGGCAGTTCGCCGTTGGCTGGCCGGTTGCGGCTCGCGGCGCCGGCGCGGCCGGAGGCGTAGACGACCGGCACGTCGAGGACGGCGTCGAGGTCGAGGTCGGGCACGTCGTCGGCCAGGTCGCTCGCGAGGCCGAGCAGGAGGTCCTGGCTCTCCTCGACGACCTCGCCGATGCGGGCGTCACCGCGGTCGGTCTTGTTGACGGCGAGGATGACCGGGAGCTTGGCCTCCAGTGCCTTGCGCAGCACGAACCGGGTCTGCGGCAGCGGGCCCTCGGACGCGTCGACCAGGAGCACGACGCCGTCGACCATCGACAGGCCGCGCTCGACCTCGCCGCCGAAGTCGGCGTGGCCCGGGGTGTCGATCACGTTGATCGTGATGGGGCCGTTCGGGGCGTGCTTGCCCTTGTACGAGATCGCCGTGTTCTTGGCGAGGATCGTGATGCCCTTCTCGCGCTCCAGCTCGTTGGAGTCCATGGCGCGCTCTTCGACGTGCTCGTGGTCGCCGAACGAGTTGGTCTGCCGCAGCATGGCGTCGACCAGCGTGGTCTTGCCGTGGTCGACGTGGGCGACGATCGCGACGTTGCGCAGATCGTCGCGGTGGGCGACGGCGTTCTCGGACATGCGTGAAGGCTCGACTCTCGTCAGAAAGAAATGGGGAACGGTCCATTCTATCGCAGCGAGAGCGTGCAACCGTCGCCATGCGAAACGCCCCCTGTTCCGCAGATGTCCACGGAACAGAGGGCGTTCGTCGTCCTCGGCTCTAGAGCCCCTGGGCCACGGGCGGCTCCGGCTGCTGGGGCAGGCCCTCGTTGACCGGCACGACCTCGTCCGAGCCCGCGGCCAGCAGCTCCAGGCGCAGGGCGCGGCGGGCGCGCTGCTGCTCCGGGTCGGGCAGCGGCACTGCCGCGAGGAGGCGCTGCGTGTACGCCTCCTTCGGGTAGCGCAGGATCTCGTCGCGCGTCCCGACCTCGACCAGGTTGCCGTGATGCATCACCGCGATGCGGTCGGCCAGCACGTCGATGACGGCGAGGTCGTGCGTGATGAAGAGGCACGCGAAGTTCATCTCTTTCTGGAGCTGCTGCATCAGCTCCAGAACGCGGGCCTGCACCGAGACGTCGAGCGCGCTGGTCGGCTCGTCGGCGATCAGCACCTGCGGCTTCAGCGACAGCGCTCGGGCGATGCCGACGCGCTGCTTCTGGCCGCCCGAGAGCTCGTGCGGGAACCGGCTGCGGTAGGCGCGCGGCAGCTCGACGCTGTCGAGGAGTCGGTCGACCTCCTTCGCCAGGCCTGCGCCCTTGAGGCCCTTGGCCAGGCGCAGCGGCTCGCCGATGGAGTCGGCGATCTGGAGGCGCGGGTTCAGCGACGACGACGGGTCCTGGAACACGATGCCGACGTTGCGGTGCAGCTTGCGGATCTCGTCGCGGTTCGCGTTGCTGATGTCTTGATCGGCGACGACGAGCTTGCCCGAGTGGATGGGCAGCAGGCCGATGGCGGCACGGCCGAGCGTGGTCTTGCCGGAGCCCGACTCGCCCACCAGACCGACGACCTCGCCCTCGTGGATGGTCAGGTCGATGTCGGTCGCGGCACGGAAGGCCGGCACGCGGCCGTGCTTCGGGTACTCGATGGCGACCTTCTCGAAGTCGACCACGACCTTGCGCTTGTCCATCTCCGCCTTCTCGTGCTCGGCGGCGGCGATGCGCTCGTTGACGCGGATGCGCTCGGCGAACTCGGCGTCCGGGTTCTCCGTGCCGGCGGCGAGGGCGGCGGTCGTGTCGATCTCCTCGTTCTCGCGCTGGCCGAGGTGCGGGACGGCATCGAGCAGGGCGATCGTGTACGGGTGCTGCGGAGCGTCGAAGACCTCCTTGACGGTGCCTGCCTCGACGATGTCGCCCTTGCGCATCACCACGATGTTGTCGGCCAGGTCGGCGACGACGCCCATGTCGTGGGTGATGAGGAGGATCGCGCTGTCGAGGCGGTCTCGGAGGCTGCGGATCAGCTCGAGGATCTCGGCCTGCACCGTCACGTCGAGCGCCGTGGTGGGCTCGTCGGCGATGAGCAGCTTCGGGTCGCACGAGATCGACTGCGCGATCATGGCACGCTGGCGCTGGCCGCCCGAGAGCTGGTGCGGGTACGAGTTGAACGCCTTCACCGGATCGGGGAGCTCGACCATGTCGAGCAGCTCGAGCGCACGCTCCTTCGCCTCGTGCGGCGACATCCCGAAGTGGATGCGCAGCGTCTCGACGATCTGGAAACCGACCGTGTAGACGGGGTTGAGCGCGGTCATCGGCTCCTGGAAGATCACCGCGACCTGGCGTCCGCGCACACGGCGCATCTGCGGCGGGGTGAGCCCGGTGAGCTCGCGGCCCTCGAGCTTGATCGAGCCCTGCACGCGCGAGTTCTGCGGCAGGAGGTCGAGGATCGCCATCGAGCTCGCGCTCTTGCCGGAGCCGGACTCGCCGACGATGGCGAGCACCTCACCCGCCTTGATCGAGTAGTTCAGCTTCTTCGCCGCGGGCACCCAGACGTTGTCGACGCCGAAATCGACGGACAGGTCGGTGACCTCCAGCACGGGGGCGCCGACGACGACCCCGGCCCCACCGGTGGTGTTCTCGGTCATGATTCGTGGTTCCTTTCGGGGGCGCGCTCGGACGAGGCGGAGACGGTGCGGGATGAGAGCATGGAGCCATGCCCTACGTCTCCCCCGCCGAGCGCGAGGTTTTCGTGTCCCGGTTCAACCGGGTCCTTGCCGTGCTGATCTGGGCGGCCGCTGCCGCCCTGATCGTCGGCCTTCTGGTGAGCGTGCACGATGTGCGCCTGCTCTACGTGGTGCCGTGCGCGCTCTTCGCCTTCATCGGCTGGGCGCTGCTCTGGCGTCCACGCCTCACAGTCGCCGACGACGGCATCGAGGTGGTCAACGTCACGCGCACCATCCGCATCCCATGGCAGTCGCTCATCCACGTGGACACCAAATACGCGCTGACGCTGTACACGCCCGGCCGCAAGTTCCCGGTCTGGTCCGCGCCCGCTCCCGGCACGGCGCGCACGCTGCGCGCCACCCGCGAGGAGACCAAGGGGCGCGTCGGCAAGCCGGCCGTCGCCGACAGCGTGCGCCGCCCGGGCGACCTGCTCTCGACCGAGTCGGGCGCCGCGGCCGAGGTCGTGCGCCGCCGCTGGACCCAGCTCCAGCAGAGCGGAGCGATCGACAGCGGGCTCGCGGACGAGACGCCCGTGACGATCCGCTGGCACATCGCCGCGCTGGCGGTGCTGATCGTGCTGATCGCCGGCACGCTCACCGCGCTGCTGGCGGCCTGACGCCGGAGAACCGGCGGCCACCAGCAGCGCAGCGCGGGCGGATGTCACAGCACGTCCTCCGCGAGGGCCGCGCCTGTGCGGGGTCCGGACTGTCCGTCCTCGCCGGGCTCCGGCTCCTCCTCGCGCATCTTGCGGAGGTTGAACCGGCGGTGGCGCGGGTCGAACGCGTCGCGCAGACCGTCACCCACGAAGTTGACCAGCAGCGCGAGGATCACGATGAACGAGCCGGGCCACCAGAACAGCCACGGACGGGTCTGGAACGCCGACTCGTTCGAGCTGATCAGCAGACCGAGCGACACGTCCGGCGGACGGATCCCGTAGCCGAGGAACGACAGCGCGGTCTCGAGCAGGATGGCGGAGGCCATGATCAGCGTCGAGGCCACGATGACGACGCCGATGGCGTTAGGCAGGATGTGCTTGAAGATGATCCGCGTGTCCGACGCGCCGGCGACGCGCGCCGCCTCCACGAACTCCCGCTCGCGGAGCGACAGGAACTCGCCGCGCACCAGACGCGCGATGCCCATCCATGAGAAGAAGCCCAGCATCAGTGCGAGGAAGAACGCGCCGAGACCGCCGAACATGTGTCCGACGACGGAGCCGATGACCAGCGCAGGGATCACGATGAAGACGTCGGTGATACGCATCAGGATCGCGTCGACCACACCGCGGAAGTAGCCCGCGATGGCCCCGACGACGACACCGACCACACTCGCGATGAGCCCGAGCACGACCATCACCAGCACCGAGTTCTGGATGCCGCGCATCGTGAGGGCGAAGTAGTCCTTGCCGATGCGGTCCTGGCCGAAGGGGTGCTCCAGGGTGGGAGCGCCCTGCGAGACCTGGTCGTTCAGCTCGACGTAGTTGTACTTCCACCAGCCGTGGATCGGCCCGATGCCGATCGCGGAGATGGAGAACAGCACGATCAGGATGAACAGGATCGCACTGCCGACGGCGACCTTGTTCGAGAGGAATCGCTTCCAGATGAGCTTGCCCTGGCTGACGGGCGGAGCGCTCGGCTCCTGCAGCTCGTCGGCGATCATGGGTTCGGTCGTGGACATCAGCGGACCCTCACTCTCGGGTCGAGTGCGGCGTAGGACAGATCCGCGAGGAAGTTGAACAGGATCGCCATGATCGCGATGACGAGGAAGTACGCCATCACCGGGTTCAGGTCGCCGCGCGCCAGGCCCGCATTGAACAGGGAACCCATGCCCGGGATCGCGAACACCTTCTCGGTGATGATCGCACCACCGAGGAGCGCGCCGACGTCGAAGGCGACGAGCGTCGTGATCGGGATCAGCATGTTGCGGAAGGCGTGGCGGACCACGACCGTGCGCTCGGGGAGGCCCTTGGCGCGCGCCGTGCGGATGAAGTCCTGGCCGAGCACCTCGAGCATGCCGGCCCGCGAGTAGCGCGTGTACGACGCGAACGAGATCAGCAGCAGCGCGATCGTGGGGAGCGCGAGGTGCGTGAAGGTGTCGAGACCGTTCACCCACATGTCGCCCTCGAGGCCCGGGGTGGACGAGCCGACGGTCGCGATCGGACGGCCGTTGGTGTCCTGGAAGTACGTTGGCCACGCCTGCATGAACCGGTCGACGATGATCAGGAAGCCCGACACGATCGTGACGATCACCGCGACGCGCATGTTCTGGCCGCGGTCGTAGCCTCCCACGAACCAGCCGATGGCGAGGCTCACGACGATTGCGACGACCGCCAGGATGATGATCGTGGACGGCGTGGAGATGTTGAACAGCCACTGCAGACCGAAGTAGCAGACCAGCGCGACGGCGCCCGCGATGCTCGCGGAGATCAGTGCGCGGCGGTTCTGCAGGCCTGCGGTCAGAGCGGTCGCTCCGATCACGGTGCCGGCGATCAGGATGATCATCACGACCGGCCCGAGGCCCGGGTGCAGGAACCAGTTGGTCGCGCTCATCAGCAGCAGCACACCGGCCGTCGCGACGCCGGAGACGGCGAACGTGATGCCGCGCCGCCGCATGTCGCCGCCGATGAGCGACTGCCAGATCAGTCCGGCCACCACTCCGATCAAGATCGCCACCCACCACGGGATCGTCGGATTGCCGAGGAAGTTGTTGAAGCCGATGGCGACGAACTCTTTCAGGAGCACTGCCACGAGGAACGCCGGGAGCGAGTACAGGAAGAAGCTGAGGAACGTGACGACGTTGTCGAGTCCGCTGTACTGCCGCAGGGCGGTCACGATGCCGATCGTGACACCGAGGAGGATCGCGAGGATGAGCGCGACGGTGACCAGCTGGACGGTCGAGCCGAGCGCCTGCGGGAGGATGTCCACCACCTTCGCGTTGGAGATGGTCGATCCCAGGTCGCACGAGTTGGCGAACGGGATGAGGCACTTGGCCGCGCCGCCGAGCCAGAGCAACCACCGCAGCGGTGGGGCGATGTCGAGCTGGAGGAGCTGGATGCGCGCATTGATGAGCTGCGTCTTGTTGGGGGAATTGCTGCTTCGCAGATCCTGGAGCGGGTCGGCGCTGTACGCGACCAGCATGTACATCAGGAACGAAGCGGCGATGATGATGAGCACTGAGACAAGGAGTCGTCTCAGGATGAAACTCGCCATAGGTTCAAAACCTTTACTGACAGGGCGCGCCACGAACGGGTTGATCGGCGGAGCGGGGGGCTCGCCTGGCGCGATTTCGAGGTAACGGTCGGATCACGACCGCCGACTACATGATAACGGGGCGTCGACTCGAAGCCGACGCCCCGTCGCAGGAGAGTGCCCGGGGATCCCCCGGGCACTCTCACTGTCGAGCGTTACTTCGCGGTCGAGGACTTGACGGTCCACTCCCAGAAGTTCCAGAACGGGCCGTTCTGGTTGCCCATGTACTTCACGCCGTCGACGCGAGCGTTGACACCGAAGACACCCGGCAGCTGGAACAGCGGCAGACCGTAGGCCTGCGAGAAGGCGGTCTTGTCGATGTTCTTCTCCAGCGAGACGAGCTTGCTGGTGTCGAGCGTCGTCTGGGTGGCCAGAGCGTCGCTGTTCGCGGCCGAGAAGCGGTTGTAGTTACCGCCACCGTTGGTGGTGAACAGCTGCGGGATCTGCGCCGTGCCGGCACCCGGGCTGATCCAGCCGAAGAGCGACGCGTCGTAGTTGCCGCCCGGGAGGAGCTTGCTCCAGTCCGGCGAGCCGGCGTCGACGACCTTGAAGCCGGCCTTGGCGGCGGACGCCGAGATGGCCTGGAACTCGTCGACACGGTTCGGGTTGTTCGTGTTGTACAGGATGCGAACAGTCGGGGTGGCACCGGCGAGCAGCGCCTTGGCGCCGTCGATGTCGACCTTGTCGTACTTGCTCGAACCGTTGTTCTTCACGGAGTCGCCGTACTCGGGCTGCTGGTTCGGCAGCCAGATCTGCGAGTTGAGGACCTTGGCCTTCGGGTTCACCGGGGTGACGATCGAGTCGAGGATCTGCTGACGCGGGATCGTCATGAGGAAGGCCTCACGGACCTTCGGGTCGGCGAAGACCTGCGAACCGAAGTTCAGGTCGAGGTGGTCGTACGACGCCTGGTCGCCGGTCAGGACCTTCGCGCTCGTCTGCTTGAGGGCAGTGAGCGTGTCGGCCGAGGCCTGCGGGTTGATGATGTCGACCTCACCGTTCTGGAGAGCGGTGACCTGCGCGTTGGCGTCGGGGATGATGCGGAACACGACCTTGTCGACGCTCGGCTTGAGGCCGCCGTCGTAGTACTTGTTCTGCGTCATCGTCAGCGACTGGCCGGGGGTCCACGAGGAGACGACGAACGGGCCGGAGGAGACCAGCAGGTCCTTGTCGGTCGGGAACGCGGTCACGTCGTAGCCGGTGTTGACGAAGTCGGCGGCCTTCTTCAGGGTCGCGTTGGGGGCGACCGGAGCGTCAGGGTTGCCCTTCGGCAGCGTCTTCAGCACCTTGGTCAGGTCGGCGGCCGAGGAGAGGCCCGCCTTCTTGGCCACGATGTGCGCGGGCTGCGCGATCGGGTTGACGAGCTCCCAGTCCACGTACGGCGTCGAGTACTTCAGCGTGATCGACGTGTTGTTGTCGCCCACGGTCGGGTACGCGGTCGAGTCGATGCCCGCCGTCGAACCCGCGATGGAGAAGTACTGGGTTCCGCTGGTTACGTTGCCCTGGTCGTCGAACTTCGCAGAGTCGTAGTAGCCGGAGGCGATGGCCCAGCCGAGGATCATGTCGTCAGCAGTGACGGGCTGGCCATCGGACCACTTGTCGTTCTTGTTCAGCGTGTACTTGACCGTCAGCGGGTCGTCCGAGATCTTCTCGAACTTGCCGAACTTGTCGTCGTGAACGATCTTGTAGTTGTTGTCGATGTACTGGAAGCCAGTACCGTACGACCCGTCGAGGTAGCCGACCTGGCCGTTGGTGTCCAGGTTGCCCTGGGGGGTCTGCGAGTTGAACGAGGTGAAGTCGTTCACGACAGCGACCGTCACGGTGCCGCCCTTGGCCGCGGACGACGTGCCCGTGCTGCCGGACGTGGTGCAGGCCGACAGTGCGAGCGCTGCAACGCCGGCGACGGCGACGGCGCTGACCGCGTACCTGACCTTTCTTCCCTTGATGTGCAATGTTCCTCCTGTGCGAAGTGTGCGACGGCACGGGCATGCGAGAGCACCCGAACCCCGCGGGATAAGAACAACCTAGGTAGCGTTGACTGGGAATGCAAAATGAGGCTGGAAAACGTTACACAGTGGTAACTCAGTCGGTGGATCGTTGCGCGGAGCCCCCTCAAACAGCGCTCTCGCAGCGCGAAACGCAAGAAATCGTGCGGTTCGCGCATACGCGGGGTGAAATTCGCGGATATACAACGTGTCGCCGCCCCCGTCCAGAGCCTGGCAGGATGCACATATGAGCAGTGAGTCGGCCGCAGCCGCCCCGACGGCGGATGAGGCCATCACCTGGCGCGGAGAAGTCCCGGTCGAACGCGGCGCCCGCCCGCGCCTCTGGTGGGAGGTCGCGATCGTCCTCGGCCTCTCGCTCGGCCAGTCTGCGGTGTACTCGATCGTCACGATCATCGACCGCTCCACCCAGAGCACTCCCCTGGCCGACCAGACCGCGCAGGTGAACCCGTCGCAGTCGAGTCGACCGGTATTCGACTTCCTCTACCAGTTGCTCGGAAACGCGTTCCCGCTGTTCGCGGTCGCCCTGGTGATCTTCCTGCTCTGGCAGCCGCGGCGCAGCGGCTTCCGCCGCATCGGGTTCGATCTGAGCCGGCCCGGCCGAGACCTCGGTGGCGGCATGCTGCTCTTCCTCGTGATCGGCATCCCCGGCATTCTCTTCTACGCGCTCGGCCGGCTGCTCGGGCTGACGGTGCAGGTGCAGGCGTCGCCGCTCGACACCTACTGGTGGACGGTGCCCATCCTCATATTCGCCGCGGTCCGCGCGGGGCTCCAGGAGGAGGTGATCGTCGTCGGCTACCTCTTCACGCGCCTGCGCCAGCTCGGCTGGTCGAAGTGGACCATCATCCTGTCCGCTGCGGCACTCCGGGGCAGCTACCACCTCTATCAGGGCTTCGGCCCGTTCGTCGGCAACGCCATCATGGGCGTGGTCTTCGGTTGGTGTTACACCCGCTGGGGCCGGGTGATGCCCCTCGTGGTGGCCCACGTCGTCATCGACATCGTCTCGTTCGTCGGCTACCCGCTCGCCGTCGCGCTCTGGCCCCACGTCTTCGCGTAGCCCGGGCGTGCTCTCAGGCGAAGGCCTCGGGAGGCGGGCAGGCGCAGAAGAGGTTGCGGTCGCCGTAGGCCTGGTCGATGCGGCGCACCGGGGGCCAGTACTTGTTCCGCACCAGGGTCGGCACGGGGTAGACGGCCTGCTCACGCGTGTACGCGTGGTCCCAGGTGGAGGACGCGACGGCCTCCGCGGTGTGCGGAGCGCCGCGCAGCGGGTTGTCGTCGGCCGGCCACTCCCCTGCGGCCACCGCGTCGGCCTCGGCCTTGATCGCGATCATCGCGGTGACGAAGCGGTCGAGCTCGGCGAGGTCTTCGCTCTCGGTCGGCTCGACCATGAGCGTGCCCGCCACCGGGAACGACATCGTCGGCGCGTGGAAGCCGAAGTCGATGAGGCGTTTGGCGACGTCGTCGACGGTGACTCCGGTGCGCTCGGTGAGCGGGCGGACGTCGAGGATGCACTCGTGCGCGACGAGGCCGTTGTCGCCCGCATAGAGCACCGGGAAGTGCTCGCGCAGGCGGGCCGCGACGTAGTTGGCCGCGAGCACCGCCGCGCCGGTGGCGTCGGTGAGGCCCTGCGCGCCCATCATCCGCACGTAGGCCCAGCTGATCGGGAGGATGCTCGGGCTGCCGTACGGCGCTGCCGACACCGGGCCGCCGCCGTGGACGATCCGGTCGGCGGAGCCGGCGAGCACGTGCGTGTCATCCTGCGCGAGCGGGTGACCGGGCAGGAACGGCGCCAGGTGCGCCTTCGCTGCCACCGGGCCCACGCCCGGTCCGCCGCCGCCGTGCGGGATGCAGAACGTCTTGTGGAGGTTGAGGTGGCTGACGTCGCCGCCGAAGTCGCCGAACCGCGCGTAGCCGAGGAGAGCGTTGAGGTTGGCGCCGTCGACGTAGACCTGACCTCCCGCCTCGTGCACGGCCGCCGTGATGGCCACGACCTCGTGCTCGTAGACGCCGTGCGTCGACGGGTAGGTGATCATCAGGGCCGCGAGGGTGTCGGCGTTGGCCGCGATCTTGGCACGCAGGTCGTCGAGGTCCACGTTGCCGAGGTCGTCGGTCGCGACGACCACGACGCTCATCCCGGCGAGGACGGCCGAGGCGGCGTTCGTGCCGTGTGCGGACTGCGGGATGAGGCACACCGTGCGCTGGTCGTCGCCGCGCGAGCGGTGGTATCCACGGATCGCCAGGAGGCCCGCGAGCTCGCCCTGGCTGCCGGCGTTCGGCTGCAGCGAGACGGTGTCGTAACCGGTCACGTCGGCGAGCCAGGCCTCGAGCTGGTCGATGAGCTCCAGCGACCCGGCGACGTCGGCGGCGGGCGCGAACGGGTGGAGAGCCGCGAACTCGGGCCAAGTGACTGCCTCCATCTCGGTGGCGGCGTTGAGCTTCATCGTGCACGAGCCGAGCGGGATCATGCCGCGGTCGAGCGCGTAGTCGCGGTCCTGCAGCTGGCGCAGGTACCGCATCAGCGCGGTCTCCGAGTGGTGGGTCGAGAAGACCGGGTGCGTGAGGAACGCGGAGGTGCGCGCGAGCGCCGGGTCGAACGAGGGCTCGGAGCCGAACTCCAGGGCGGCCTCGCCGTCGACGGTGCCGCCGAGGACCTCGATCAGGTCGCCGAGCGGGAAGACGCCGTCGCGCAGGTCGGCCGCCGACTCCTCGTCGAAGCTGAGCGAGACGAGTCCCGCGTCGACCGCGTGCAGCAGCAGGCCGCGCTCGTGGGCGCGCTCGACCACGGCGGCCGCGTCGTCCACCTCGACCACGAGGGTGTCGAAGAACGACCGCGAGGGCACCTCCACACCTGCCGCGCGCAGCGCCTCCGCGACCGCGACGGCGGACAGGTGCACGTGCCGGCCGATCGAACGGAGACCGGCGGGGCCGTGGTAGACGGCGTACATCGCGGCCATGACCGCAAGCAGCACCTGCGCGGTGCAGATGTTGGAGGTCGCCTTCTCGCGGCGGATGTGCTGCTCGCGGGTCTGCAGGGTGAGCCGGTACGCGGGCTTGCCGATCGCGTCCTGCGAGACCCCGACCAGACGGCCGGGGAGCTGGCGCTCCAGACCCTTGCGGACGGCCATGTAACCGGCGTGGGGTCCTCCGAAGCCCATCGGCACGCCGAAGCGCTGGCTGGTGCCGACGGCGACGTCGGCTCCGAGCTCGCCCGGCGAGGTCAGCTGCGTGAGCGCGAGCAGGTCCGCCGCGGCGACGACGACCGCACCGGCGGCCTTCGCCGACGCGATGACGGCGGACGGGTCCCAGACCCGGCCGGAGGCGCCGGGGTACTGCACGAACAGGCCGAACGCCTCCTGCAGCTCCGGCGCGTCCGCCGGAGTGGAGGCGAGGTCGAGCACCACGAGCGCGATGCCCACGGCCTCCGCCCGGTTGCGCAGCAGCGCCAGCGTCTGCGGGAAGGTGTCCGCGTCGACGACGAACGTCGAGCCCGCGGCCTTGGAGGCGCGGCGAGCGAGCAGCATCCCCTCGACGACGGCGGTGCCCTCGTCGAGCATCGACGCGTTGGCGGTGTCGAGACCGGTCAGGTCGGAGACCATCGTCTGGAAGTTGATGAGCGCCTCCAGGCGGCCCTGCGAGATCTCCGGCTGGTACGGCGTGTACGCGGTGTACCAGCCCGTGTTCTCGAGCACGTTGCGCTTGATGACGGCCGGCGTGATGGTGCCGTAGTAGCCGAGGCCGATCAGGCTGCGGTTCACCGTGTTGCGCGCGGCGAGCGCGCGCAGCTCGCGCAGGGCGGCCCGCTCGCTGATCGGAGCGGGCAGCGTGGACACCCGGGAGGCGTCCACGCGGATGGAGTCCGGCACGGCGGCGGAGACGAGGGCCTCCACGGTGTCGTAACCCAGGGCGGACAGCATCGACTGCTGCGCGTCCCCGTCGGTGCCGATGTGACGCGTCTGGAACAGGTCGCTCATGTGTCGCGGAAGCCTTACTCGCCCGTGAGGGCCTTGTACTCGTCGTAGGAGAGGAGACCGTCGGGGAGGGCGCTGAAGGTCACCTTGATGAGCCAGCCCTCGCCGAACGGGTCGCTGTTGACCAGCTCGGGTGCGTCGACGACGGCCTGGTTGGCCTCCGCGACGGTGCCGTCGACCGGGGCGAAGAGCTCGCCGACCGACTTCGTCGACTCGATCTCGCCGACCACGCGGCCCGCCGCGACGTCGCTGCCCTCGGCCGGGAGCTCGACGAAGACGACATCGCCCAGCTTCTCGGCTGCGTAGCCCGTGATGCCGACGGTCGCGGTGTCGCCGTCGACGAGGAGCCACTCGTGCTCGGCGGTGTACTTCAGGTCCTGCTCTGCGGCCATGGTCAATGCTTCTTTCTGCTGTAGAAGGGGAGGGCGGTGACGGTGAACGGGAGGCTGCTGCCGCGCACGTCGACGTGCAGCTCGGTGCCCGGGCGGGCGAACCGCGGCGCGACGTACGCCATGGCGATCGGTACGCCGATCGTGGGCGACAGGGCGCCGGAGGTGACGACCCCGACCGCCTCGTCCGCGCCGTCGGCGGCGGGCGCGAGCACCGGGTAGCCGGCGCGGGCGGCGCGCTTGCCCTGGCCCATGAGGCCGACGAGCACACGGGCCTCGGCGTCCGGGCCCTCCTCGCTCGCCGCGCGGCCGACGAAGTCGCTGTCCTTGGCGAGGTTGACCACGCGGCCGAGGCCGGCCTGCGCGGGCATCGTGTCACGGCCGAGCTCGTGGCCGTAGAGCGGCATGCCCGCCTCGAGCCGGAGGGTGTCGCGGCTGGCGAGGCCCGCGGGGACCAGTCCTTGGGCCGAACCGGCCTCCAGCAGGGCGTCCCAGAGCGCGCGGGCGTTGTCGGGGGCCGTGTACAGCTCGAAGCCGTCCTCGCCGGTGTACCCGGTGCGGGCGACCAGCACCGGATGCGTCTCGAACTCGGCCGGCACACTCCAGTAGTACTTGAGCTCTGTCACGCGCTGCGCGAAGTCTTCGCCGTCGATGTGGAAGCCCGGGGTGGCCAGCACGATGCTCAGCGCGGCGGGACCCTGCACGGCGATCAGCGCGATGTCGTCGCTCTCGTCGTACACCTCCACGTCGAAGGGCGCGGTACGGTCGCGCAGCTCCTCGGCGACGGCCTCCCGGTTCGAGGCGTTTGCGACGACCAAGTAGCGGTCCTCGCCGGTGCGATAGACGACGAGGTCGTCGAGGATGCCGCCGGCGCGCGACAGCAGCATGCTGTACTTCGCCTGGTCGAGTGCGAGCGACGACAGCTTGCCCGCGAGGGCGTAGTCGAGCGCCTGGCCGGCCTCCGGCCCGAGGAGCACGATCTCGCCCATGTGCGAGAGGTCGAACAGGCCCGCGGCGGTGCGGACGGCGTGGTGCTCCGCGAGGTCGCTGGAGTAGCGGACCGGCATCTGCCAGCCGGCGAAGTCGGTGAAGGACGCCCCGGCCGCCGTGTGGGCGTCGTGAAGGGGGGAGGTCCGCTCCGTCGCATCGGTCTGCGCCGCTGCGTTGGTCTGGCTGTCCTGCGAGCTCATGAGTTCTCCGTTCGCCGGCCGTCGCCGGAGGGATGAACGGCAGCGCGACGCGCTGACGTGTGAAGAACTCCCCCTCTGTCATCCGGCCTGAGAGTTTCACCGCGACCGTGGCTGCGGTCGCGGCTTTCACCGTGGGCGAGGGCGACGCGTGAGCGCTGCCCTGCTTTTCAGAGTGGCCAGTCCGATGCGGTACGCGTACCTGAGAGATTGTCGGGGAGGATTGCTCCTTCGGTGCCGCGCGCAGTGCACGCGACTCTCCCGCATCGACCTGATTGGCCCGGTATTCAGTTGACCCGGCCAGCATATCCGCATCCGCGCCGTCCCGCGCGCGCTCGAGTGCGACGGGGCCGGTTTGGTGTTCTGGTCAGAGTGACACTAAGATGGCGGACAACTTATGGTCATGGTGACCTTTAGTCCGACGGGAGGCCCGGGATGGCCGCACACGAACACGCGAGCGCGATGCTCGCCGTGTCCACGGTCATCTTCGCGCTGCGCTCCGACGAGGAGACGGGAGGCGAGCCCCAGGTCTGGCTGCCGCTGGTGCGACGCATCCGCGATCCCTACGAAGGACTCTGGGCGCTGCCCGGAGGCCCGCTGCGGATCGGCGAGGACCTGGCCTACGCGGCCGCGCGCACGCTGGGCGACACGACCGGGCTGAGCCCCCGCTACCTGGAGCAGCTCTACACCTTCGGCGACGCGGTGCGCTCCCCGGGTGCCGCCGACACCGTCGAGCGCGTGGTCTCCATCGTGTACTGGGCGCTGGTCGGCAGTGCCGAGGCCGAGCAGGCGACTGCGGGCGAGAACGTCGGCTGGTTCGCCGCCGACGACCTCCCCCAGCTGGCGTTCGACCACAACGTCATCGTCGAGTACGCGCTCTGGCGGCTGCGGACGAAGATGGAGTACTCCCGCATCGCGCACGCCTTCCTCGGCGAGCGCTTCACCCTTGCGCAGCTGCGCGAAGTGCACGAAGCCGTGCTCGGCCGGCCCCTCGACCCGGCCAA
This sequence comes from Leifsonia sp. PARNA 1/14, assembly GCF_055720965.1. Taxonomy (NCBI): domain Bacteria; kingdom Bacillati; phylum Actinomycetota; class Actinomycetes; order Micrococcales; family Microbacteriaceae; genus Leifsonia; species Leifsonia sp. PARNA 1/14. The sequence goes on along the minus strand of NZ_JBVQSP010000001.1, from coordinate 589,682 downwards.
CTTCCGACGGACGATCGAAGCCTCCGGCGCGGTCGTCCCGACCGGCGACTACCTGATGGGGACGCGCCACCGGCCTCCGCGGCTCTACCGCTACAACGACTCGATCGACCTGGCCGACGCGGGGCCGCTCCCCCGGCAGCAGCCTCCCTCTGTCACGTCCCAGCCCCTCGAACCACGTCCCACCCCGGAAAGCGAGCAGTCATGACCATCGCATCGGTCGACACCACCATCCAGCTCATCGCAAGCGGGAGCCTCGACGGCGCCACCTGCGCCCCCGAACTCGCCGACGGGCCGTGGCTGTTCGACTCCGCGCCGCCGTCGTACGGTCCCGGCGCGTCGCAGGAGGACCCCATCCCGGCCGACGCACCGCGTCAGGGCGAGCTGCCGGACGAGTACCGCACCGCCTCCAAGGACGAGCTCGCCGACCGGATCCGCACGGCGAAGGCGACCCTCGGCGACCGGGTCGCGGTAATGGGCCACTTCTACCAGCGCGACGAGGTGGTTCAGTACGCGGACTTCATCGGCGACTCGTTCCAGCTCGCCAACGCGGCGAAGGCCCGTCCGGAGGCCGAGACGATCGTCTTCTGCGGCGTCCACTTCATGGCCGAGACGGCCGACATCGTGTCGCGGCCCGAGCAGAAGGTCATCCTCCCGAACCTGGCCGCCGGCTGCTCGATGGCCGACATGGCCGACCTCGACTCGGTGCAGGACTGCTGGGAGGCGCTGGAGGAGCTGTACGGAACCGAGCCGGACGCCGACGGCCGCGTGCCCGTCATCCCGGTCACTTACATGAACTCGTCGGCCGCGCTCAAGGCGTTCTGCGGTGAGCACGGCGGCATCGTCTGCACTTCCTCCAACGCCGCCACCGTGCTCGAGTGGGCTTTCCAGCGCGGACAGCGCGTGCTGTTCTTCCCCGACCAGCACCTCGGCCGCAACACCGCCAAGGCGATGGGCGTGCCGCTGGAGCGGATGCCGCTGTGGAACCCGCGCAAGCCGCTCGGCGGCAACGACGAAGCGACCCTCGCCGACGCGCAGGTCATCCTGTGGCACGGCTTCTGCTCGGTGCACAAGCGCTTCACGGTCGGCCAGATCGAGCACGCCCGCGCCGAGTTCCCCGGCGTGCGCGTGATCGTGCACCCCGAGTGCCCGATGGACGTCGTCGACGCCGCCGACGAGTACGGCTCGACGGACTACATCGTGAAGGCGATCCAGGCCGCACCCGCCGGCTCGACGTTCGCGATCGGCACCGAGATCAACCTGGTGCAGCGCCTCGCGGCCGAGTACCCGCAGCACACGATTTTCTGCCTCGACTCGGTCGTGTGCCCATGCTCGACGATGTACCGTATCCACCCCGGCTACCTGGCCTGGGTCCTGGAGGGCCTGGTGCGCGGCGAGGTGCTCAACCAGGTGCGCGTCGCCGACGCCGTCGCCGAGCCCGCCCGGGTCGCCCTCGAGCGCATGCTCGCGGCGCGGCCCGACACCACGATGGCGGCCTGACATGGCACGCGTCGTCGTGGTCGGGAGCGGCATCGCCGGTCTCGTTGCCGCGTTGCGGGCGGCCGAGCGCCACGAGGTGACCATCGTCACCAAGGGCACCGTCGCCGAGGGCAGCACCCGGTACGCGCAGGGCGGCATCGCCGCGGCCGTGTTCTCGGACGACAGTGTCGCCTCCCACGTGGCCGACACGCTGCGCGCCGGCGCCGGGCTGAACGTGCTCGCGGCTGTGGAGGCGCTCTGCGGCGACGGGCCGCAGCGCGTGCGCGAGCTGATCGCACTCGGCGTCGCGTTCGACCGCGACGGCGCAGCGCTGGCCCGCGGGCTGGAGGCCGCGCACTCGAGCGCCCGCGTGCTGCACGCCGGGGGCGACGCCACCGGCGCGGAGATCGAGCGGGCGCTCGCGGCCGCGATCCGCGCCGCCGGAATCCGGGTGGTGACGGGCGCCTTCCTGCGCGACGTGCTGGTGTCGGACGGGGCCGCCTCCGGGGTCGCCCTCCTGCTGGCGGACGGCACCGACACCGTTCTCGACGCGGACGCCGTGATCCTCGCGACCGGCGGCTGGGGTCAGCTCTATGCACACACGACCAACCCGTCGATCGCGACGGGCGACGGCGTCGCCGCGGCGTGGCGCGCGGGCGCACTGCTCGCCGACCTCGAGTTCACGCAGTTCCACCCGACGGCGCTGCGCCTGCCCTCCGGCGACGGAGGCTCGCGCACGTTCCTGGTGTCGGAGGCGGTGCGCGGCGAGGGCGCGGTGCTGCGCAACGCCCGAGGCGAGCGGTTCATGCTCGACGCGCACCCCGACGCCGAGCTGGCCCCACGGGACGTCGTCGCCCGGGCCATCGCCGTCGAGATGGCGGCGCAGGACGGCCTCCCTGTCGTTCTCGACGCGACAGAGCTCGGTGCGGACTTCCTCGCGCGGCGCTTTCCGACGATCGACGCGGCGTGCCGCGCGGCGGGCATCGACTGGTCGCGCGAGCCGGTGCCGGTGACGCCCGCGGCGCACTACGCCATGGGCGGCGTCGTGACCGACGTGCACGGGCGCACCAGCGTGCCGGGCCTCTTCGCTGTCGGCGAGGTCGCGTGCACCGGAGCGCACGGGGCGAACCGGTTGGCCTCCAACTCGCTGCTGGAGGGCCTGGTGTTCGCGCACCGCGCCGCGGATGCGATCGGCGCGGCCTGGCCGGACGCGCCCGCGTGGACGGACGGCCCGCCGGTCCCGGGCGAGCACATGCCTTCGGCGGCATCCGATGCCGACCTCCCCTTCGACCGCGCCCGCCTCCAGCGGGTGCTGTGGGCCGGCGCCGGCCTCCACCGCGACCGCGCCGGGCTCGAACGCGCCGCGCGCACCCTCGCCGCGATGCGCCTCCCGGAGGCCGGGGAAGACGCCAACCTGCTCCAGCTCGGGCGGCTCGTGGTCGCCGCCGCACTGTCGCGCGAGGAGTCGCGCGGCGCCCATTTCCGCTCCGACTTCCCGCTGCCGGCAGACGCTGCACCGCATCACACGGTGCTCGCGCCGCTGCCCGTCCCGACCGAGGTGACCGTTCCATGCTGACCCGCCAGATCATCGACCACGCCGTCGGAGCCGCTCTCGCCGAGGACGCTCCGTGGGGCGACCTGACCAGCGAGCTGCTCATTCCGGAAACGGCATATGCGACGGCGCGCCTCTCCGCGCGCGAGCCGGGCACCTTCTCGGGAGGCGCGGTCTTCGCGGCGGCGATGACGCTCACCGACCCGGCCATCCGTGTCGAGCTCGCCGTGGCGGACGGCGACGCGTTCGAGGCCGGGGACACGCTCGCAACGGTCACGGGCCCGGCGCGCTCGGTGCTGCAGGGCGAGCGCGTCGCGCTCAACTTCGTGCAGCGGATGAGCGGCATCGCCACCCTCACCAGCGCCTTCGTGCGAGAGGTGGCGCACACCTCCGCCCGCATCGTCGACACCCGCAAGACCACGCCGGGCCTGAGAGCGTTCGAGCGCCACGCGGTGCGTAGCGGCGGAGGTCACAACCATCGTTACTCGCTGTCGGACGCCGTCATGGCCAAGGACAACCACCTCGCCGTGCTGACGGCCCAGACCGGGCTCTCGGTCACCGACGCGCTGCGCGCGGTGCGCTCGCGGATGTCGCACACCACCCACCTGGAGGTGGAGGTCGACCAGATCGATCAGATCGAGCCCGTGCTGGCCGCCGGCGTCGACACGATCATGCTCGACAACTTCACTCTCGACCAGCTGCGGGAGGGCGTCGCCATCGTCGGCGGCCGCGCGATCGTGGAGGCCAGCGGCAACGTCAGCCTCGCCACGGTGCGCGAGATCGCGGAAACCGGAGTGGACGTGATCTCCTCGGGGGCGCTCACGCACAGCGTCCGCTCCCTCGACCTCGGACTCGACGTGGTGGTCGACGCACCGTGAGCAGGCGGCAGCCATGACCGGCCTCTACCTCGACGCCGCCGCGACCTCCGCGGTGCGCCGCGAGGTGCTGGAGGCGATGTGGCCGTACCTGACCGGGGAATTCGGCAACCCGTCGAGTCGCCACTCGGTCGGCGAGTCGGCCGCGCGAGCGCTGGCGGACTCCCGGGCGACGGTCGCCGCCTGGCTCGGCTGCCGAGCCTCGGAGGTCGTCTTCACCTCCGGCGGCACGGAGGCCGACAACCTCGCGATCAAGGGCATCGCGCTCGGCGCTCCGCGCGGGCGGCACATCGTCACGACGCCGATCGAGCACGAGGCGGTGCTCGCCTCCGTCGACTACTTGGCGCGCCTCCACGGCTTCGAGATCACGTTCGTGCCGGTCGGGCGCGACGGTCGGGTAGCCGCCGCCGACTTCGCAGCCGCGCTACGCCCCGACACGGCGCTGGCGAGCGTGATGCTCGCGAACAACGAAGTCGGCACCCTCCAGCCGGTGAAAGAGCTGGCGGCGCTGGCGCACGAGCAGGGCATTTCGTTCCACACCGACGCCGTGCAGGCCGCGGGCTGGCTCCCGCTCGACGTGCGCGAGCTCGGCGTCGATGCGCTCAGCGTCTCCGGCCACAAGATCGGCGCACCCAAGGGCATCGGCGCGCTCTTCGCCCGCGGCCGGCTCCCGCTCGAGCCCGTGCTGCACGGCGGCGGCCAGGAGCGGGGGCGGCGCTCGGGCACCGAGAACGTGGCGGGCGCCGTCGCGCTGGCGACGGCGGCACGCCTGGCGATGCGCGACCGGGAGGCCAACGCCGCGCGCGCCGCCGCAGCTCGGGATGCGTTCGTGGCCGCGGTGGTCTCCGGGACGCCCGGCGCGCAGCTGACCGGGCATCCGGCTGAGCGGCTGCCGGGCACGGCCTCCTTCGTCTTCCCGGGCACCAACGGCGAGACGGTACTGCTGGAGCTGGAGCGCCGCGGCATCGTCTCCTCCAGCGGCTCCGCCTGCGCCGCGGGCAGCGAGGACGCCTCGCACGTGCTCCTCGCCCTCGGCTACGACGAGGACGTGGCGCGCACCGCCGTGCGGTTCTCCTGGGGCGCCGACGTGTCGGAAGCCGACCTCCGCGCCGTGGCCCCCGCCGTCGCCGACGCCGTGCGCGAGGTCTCCGGTCTCGCCTCCTGACCCCCCAGCCCCAGATTTGCGGAGTATTCCGAGTTAAGCGGAGAGTGAACGGGCGGACGAGTTCACCTGTTCGAAACCCACGATGTCGGTCGTCGTGGATAGTGTGAACCAGTGACTGAGAAGACCTCACCAGCGCCCACCGACGCCTCCGACGCCGCCGCGCTCGCTGAGTCCGGCGGGGATCGGAGCAGCAATCGCAGCTCGACCGCCCGCGACGCCGAGCGGCCGCGCATCGCGCCGCGCGACCAGCGCGTGATCTGGCTGCTGCTCGCCGCCACGTTCGTCGTGATCCTCAACGAGACGATCATGAGCGTCGCCATCCCGAAGCTGATGGACGACCTCCACATCGACGCCCTCGCCGCGCAGTGGCTCTCCACCGCCTTCATGCTCACGATGGCGGTCGTCATCCCGATGACCGGCTTCCTGCTGCAGCGCTTCACGACCCGGCAGGTCTTCGTCGCGGCCATGTCGCTGTTCTCGCTCGGAACGCTCGTGGCCGCCGTCGCACCGGGGTTCGGAGTGCTCGTCGTCGCCCGGGTGATCCAGGCCTGCGGCACGGCCATCATGCTGCCGTTGCTGATGACCACGCTGATGACCCTCGTGCCGCCGGCGCTCCGGGGGCGCACCATGGGCAACGTCTCGATCGTGATCTCGGTCGCGCCGGCGGTCGGCCCGACCATCTCCGGCGTCATCCTCAACTTCCTCGCCTGGCGCTGGATCTTCCTCATCGTCCTGCCGATCGCCCTGGTGATGCTGCTGATCGGCATCCGCTTCGTCGAGAACGTGACCGAGACGCAGAAGAGCCGCATCGACGTGCTCTCGGTGATCCTCGCGGCGTTCGGCTTCGGCGGCCTGGTCTACGGACTGACGGTGAGCGGGGAGACCGGGGCGGCGGCCTCCGGCAACCAGCTGATGCTCTGGGGATCGCTCGGCGTGGGCGTCGTCTCGCTCGCCGCCTTCATCACGCGGCAGCTCCTGCTGCAGCGAAAGGATCGCGCCCTGCTCGACCTGCGCACGTTCCGCAGCCCGATCTTCACGGTCGCGATCGTCCTCATGGCGATCACCACGGCCTCCCTGTTCGGCGTGATCATCGTGCTGCCGCTCTACCTGCAGCACGTGCTGCACCTGGATGTTCTCGGCACCGGCCTCTTGCTGCTTCCGGGCGGCCTGGTGATGGGGCTCGCGGCGCCGTTCGTCGGGCGGCTCTACGACCGATTCGGTCCGCGCGTGCTCGTCGTTCCCGGCGCCATCCTGGTCAGCCTCGTGATGTGGTCGCTCACGATGGTGACCGAGACGACGCCGGTCTACCTGGTGCTCATCGCGCACATCACGCTCAGCCTCGGGCTGGCGCTCATGTTCACGCCGCTGTTCACCGCCGGACTCGGCGCTGTGCCTCCGCACCTCTACTCGCACGGCAGCGCGATCCTCGGCACGATCCAACAGGTCGGCGGGGCCGCGGGCACCGCGCTCCTGGTCGCGGTGCTCTCGGCGCAGACGGCCGCTCTCGCAGCGGGCGGAGCAACGCTCGACGCGGCCACCGCGGGTGGGATCCGCAGCGCCTTCCTTGCGGCGGCCATCATCTCGCTCTTCGGGGTCGTCGGCTCGTTCTTCATCTCGAAGCCGGCCGACGCGCCGTCGGAGGCGGCGTTCGCCCACTGACGCGAGAAACACGGGGGATCACATGGCGCACGGAGTCGACGCAGACACCGTCGAGGAGTACCTGGACCGGATCGGCGAACCATTCGGCTCCGCGCTGAGGACGGTACGCGACCGGATCGCGGCCCTCGTCCCCGACTCCGAGCAACTGATCAGCTATCGGGTGCCGACGTTCAGGGTCGACGGAAAGAGCCTGGTCGGCCTGTCCGCGACGGCGAAAGACTGCAGCCTCCTGCTGATGTCGCCGCCCGCCGCGGCCGAGCTGGCGGGCCGGCTGACGGAGGGTTCGATCACCGGTGCGACGCTCCACTTCCCACCGTCGGCGCCGCTGAGCGACGAGACGCTGCGCGCCGTGCTGGCGGTGCGGCTGCGCGAACTCGGTCGCTAGCGGCAGCGCGCTCTGGCCTCCGCCGTCGCGCGGTGGGACGATGTCTCGCGACGATGGAGGAGCCGTGAAGGTGAGGAGGAGGCCATGACCGTCATCCAGACCGTCGACCCCGGTGAGGCGACCGGGGCCGTTGCGGAGATCTATGCGAAAGACGAGCGCGACCTCGGCTACGTGGCCGAGTACACGCGCGTGATGGCCTCGAACCCGGAGGCGTACCAGGCGTGGGAGCAGCTGGTCCGGGCCATCGTCTCGCAGCTCGGGGTGCGCCGTTACGAACTGGTCACCCTCGCCGCCGCCGAGGGAACGCACTCCCAGCACTGCCGGCTGGCGCACGGCCGCAAGACGCTCGCCGTCATGGACGCCGACACGGTGGAGGCCATCGCCCGCGACTACCGCAACGCCGGCCTCAGCGAGGCGGAGGTCGCGATGATGGAGTATGCCGAGCGCATCAGCACCGACGCTGCCTCCATGACCGAGGCCGACGCGCTTCGGCTGCGCGAGCTCGGGTTCACCGACCGTGAGATCGTCGACATCACTCTGGCGGCCGCCGCCCGCAACTACTTCAGCCGCGCCATCCAGGCTCTCGGCGTCTCGGTGGAGGTCCCTCCCGGGATCAGCGACAGCCTCCGCAGCGCGCTGCTGGCGCCGCTGTGAACGCCGGGGATCCGCGCCCGGTCGACTCCGCGCGGGCCGACCCTGCTCCGATCGAGCGCGACGTCGTCCAAGACGTGATGCTCGCCAACCCGCGCCCGGTCGGTCGCATCCAGACCCGCCGCATCACGATGCAGCCGAACGTGGCGGGCGGTCTGCACCTCCACAACGGACCGGTCGTCGGCTCGATCGAACAAGGATCGGCGATCTACCAGGTCGAGGGAGGCCCGGAGCGCACCCTCGAAGTCGGAGACACCTTCTACGAAGAGGAAGGCACCCGGATCGCCCGGTTCGACGCCGGCCCCGACGGCGTCGTGTTCCTCGCCCACTTCCCGGTGGCGACGCACGAGGAGCCGACGCTCACGATGCTCTGATCCGCACGACGCTGCAGGAGGCCGCTCATGGTGTTCGTCGTCAAACGCGTCTATGACGCGCCGGCCGTTGAAGACGGCTTCCGTGTGCTCGTCGACCGGCTCTGGCCGCGTGGCCTGACGAAAGAGAAAGCGCACGTCGACGTGTGGCTCAAGGAGGTCGCTCCGTCGACGGAGCTGCGACGTTGGTTCCACCACGTGGCTCCCCTGTTCGACGAGTTCACGGCGCGGTACGAGGCCGAGCTCGACGCGAATCCCGGGCCCGTCGATCAGCTGCGGGAGCTCGGCCGGACCCATCCCGTGGTCACCCTGCTGGTCGGGGCGCGGGATCCCGAAATGAATCAGGGGGTGGTGCTCCAGAGATATCTCGAGCACCACCCCCGGTGACGGCAACCACAGCCGTCGGCGCCGGCCGCGCCCGGTTCAGACGGCCGGCGCCAGCTCCTCGCGCTCGGACTCGTCGACGAGGAACCACGTGTACGCCGGGATGGTCAGGAACGTCGGGAACTCCTCGGCGAGCGACACCTCCCGCAGCAGTTCGGCCGCGTCGTCGAAGCGCTCCTCGACGCCGGCGTTGCGCGCCGCGGCGCTGAGCCGCCCACGCTCCTGCTCCAGCACCCCGGCGACGAGCGCCCGGTCGACGGTCGTCCCCTCATCGGTGACAGCCTTGTTCTCGATCCACTGCCGCAGCAGCGAGCGGGAGATCTCGGCGGTCGCGGCGTCCTCCATCAACCCGTCGATCGCGACCGCGCCCGTGCCGCGCAGCCAGGCCTCGATGTAGCGCAGCGCGACCGAGACGTTCGACCGGACCCCGGCGTCGGTCACCGAACCTCCCGCCGAGCGGATGTCGAGGAGGTCGCCCGCGGTGACGTGGACGTCGTCCCGCAGCCGTCCGACCTGGTTCGGCCGGTCGCCCAGCACGGCATCGAACTCCGCCAGCGCCGTCGGGATCAGGTCGGGATGGGCGACCCAGGTGCCGTCGAAGCCGTCGCCGGCCTCCCGGCGCTTGTCGTCGGCGACCTGGGCGAGGGCGCGCTCTGTCGCCTCAGCGTCGCGCCGGTTGGGGATGAAGGCGCTCATCCCGCCGATCGCGTGAGCGCCGCGCTTGTGGCACGTCGCCACGAGCAGTTCGGTGTACGCGCGCATGAACGGGACGGTCATCGTGATCCCGCGCCGGTCGCCGAAGGCGAAGCGCCGCCCGCGGCCGAGGAAGGTCTTGATGATCGAGAAGATGTAGTCCCAGCGCCCGGCGTTCAGCCCAGCGCAGTGGTCGCGCAGCTCGTAGAGGATCTCCTCCATCTCGAACGCGGCGGGGATGGTCTCGATGAGGACCGTCGCCCGCACCGTGCCGACCGGCATCCCGATGCGCTGCTGGGCGAAGACGAAGATGTCGTTCCAGAGCCGCGCCTCCAGATGCGACTCCAGCTTCGGGAGGTAGAAGTACGGACCGCGGCCCGACGCGACCAGCTCGGCCGCGTTGTGCCAGAAGTAGAGCCCGAAGTCGGTGAGCGAAGCGCTCGCCGGCGTCGTGCGGCCCGCGCGGTCGGTGAACGCGAGATGCTTCTCGACCAGGTGCCAGCCGCGCGGGCGCATCACGATCGTGGGCGTGTGCTCGTGCGGGGTGGTGACGCGGTACTCCTTGCCCTCCGGGCTGGTGAAGGCGAGGCGGCCGCGCGCGGCGTCGCGCAGGGTGCGCTGGCCGCCCACGATGTTGCCCCAGGTCGGGCTGGTGGCGTCCTCCAGGTCGGCGAGCCAGACCCGCGCGCCCGAGTTGAGGGCGTTGATCGCCATCTTCGGGTCGGTCGGGCCGGTGATCTCGACGCGGCGGTCCTCCAGGCCGGGGCCGGCGCCGGCGACCCGCCAGGTCGGGTCCTCGCGGATGGCCTCCGTCGTGCTGAGGAACTTCGGGTCCCGGCCGTTGCCGGCCTCCGACCGCCGGCGCTGGCGCTCCAGCAGGAGCTCTTGGCGGCGGGCGGCGAACGCCTGGTGCAGGTGGTCGACGAAGGCGAGCGCCTCCGGGGTCAGGATGTCGTCGGTCCCGTCGACGCGGGGCCCGGTGATCTCGATCATGGTCGTGTCCTTGTCTCTCGGTCCGCGGCGGGCGCGGATCAGAACTGGTGCTGTTCGGTGGAGCCGACGAGTGCGAGCGTGGCGCTGTCGGGGTTGAGCGCGGTCGCGATGCGGTCGAAGTAGCCGGTGCCGACCTCCCGCTGGTGGCGGGTGGCGGTGTATCCGGAGCTCTCGGAGGCGAATTCGGCCTCCTGGAGGTCCACGTAGGCGCTCATCTTCCGGTCGGCGTAGTCCTTGGCGAGCGTGAACATGGAGTAGTTGAGGGCGTGGAAGCCCGCGAGGGTGATGAACTGGAACGCGTAGCCCATCGCCGCCAGCTCGCGCTGGAAGCGGGCGATGGTCTCGTCGTCGAGGTGCTTGCGCCAGTTGAACGACGGCGAGCAGTTGTAGGCCAGCTTCTTGCCGGGGAACTCGGCGTGCACCGCTTCGGCGAACCGGCGCGCGAGCTCCAGGTCGGGCTCGGCCGATTCCACCCAGAGGAGGTCGGCGTACGGCGCGTAGGCGAGGCCGCGCGCGACGACGGGCTCGATGCCGTTCCGCACCTCGTAGAAGCCCTCGGCGGTGCGGGTTCCGGTGAGGAAGGCGCGGTCGCGCTCGTCGTGGTCGCTCGTCAGCAGGGTCGCTGCGAGCGAGTCGGTGCGGGCGATGACGATCGTCGGCACCCCGGCGACGTCGGCCGCGAGCCGCGCGGCGTTGAGCGTGCGGATGTGCTGCCCGGTCGGGATGAGCACCTTGCCGCCCATGTGGCCGCACTTCTTCTCGCTGGCGAGCTGGTCCTCCCAGTGCACACCGGCGGCGCCCGCCTGGATCATGCCGTGCATCAGCTCGTAGGCGTTGAGCGGGCCGCCGAACCCGGCCTCGGCGTCGGCGACGATCGGGGCCATCCAGTCGGAGACCGGGCCGTCGGTGCCCTCGATCTGGCCGGCGCGCAGCAGCGCGTTGTTGATGCGGCGCACGACCGCGGGAACCGAGTTCGCCGGGTACAGGCTCTGGTCGGGGTAGGTCTGGCCCGAGAGGTTGGCGTCGGCGGCGACCTGCCAGCCGGAGAGGTAGATGGCCTCCAGGCCCGCTCGCACCTGCTGCACCGCCTGGTTGCCGGTGAGGGCGCCGAGTGCGGCGACCCACTGGGCGTCTGGCCCGGATCCGTCACGCTGGATGAGCTCCCAGAGCCGCTCGGCGCCGCGGCGTGCGAGCGTCTGCTCCTCGCGCACAGGGCCGCGCAGCGCCACGACGTCCTCGGCCGTATAGTCGCGGCGGATGCCGGACCAGCGCGGGTCGGCGTCCCACTCGAGACGGAGCTCGGCAGCGGTCTGCGTCGTGTCGCCGGGGCGGGCTGAGGTGTTCATGGGGACCTCCATCGGTCGGATCGGTTGACACGATCGTGGCCGCCCGGCACCAGTTGCGGAGAGGTTCCGTCGACAGAAATTCGCGGGTTCTTCTGTTTGCCAGAACTCCGGGCGAGTGTCACGATGGCCTCCATGACCGACACCGCTGTCACAGTCGACGACGAGGCGACCGCGACCGACGCACTCACCCTCGGCCGCCGCGTGCGCGCCTACCGGCTCGAACGGGCGATGACCCTCGAGGCACTGGCCGCGGCGATCGACCGCGCGCCCTCCCAGATCTCGGCGATCGAGAACGGCAACCGGGAGCCGCGACTCGCCCAGCTGCGCCTGATCGCCGCGGCGCTCGGAGTCACCGTCGACGACCTCCTCGCGCCCGACGCCCCTGACGAGCGCGCGGCCCTCGAGATCGCTGTCGAGCGCGCCCAGCGCGGGCCGGTGTTCGCCGCGCTCGGCATCGACCCGGTGCGGGTGTCGAAGTCGGTCCCCGATGCGACGCTGCGGGCGATCCTCGCCCTGCACCAGGAGGTCGGGCGGCTGCATCGCGAGCGCGCGGCGACGCCCGAGGAGGCGCGCCGCGCCAATGCGGAGCTGCGCGCGACGATGCGTGCCCGCGACAACTACTTCGCCGACCTGGAGGCCATCGCGGCCGACCTGCTCGGCGCCGTCGGACACACCGGCGGCCCGGTCTCCCACCAGACCGTCGCCGACATGGCCGACCACCTCGGCTTCTCGCTGCACTACGTCGGCGACCTGCCGCATTCCACGCGCTCGGTCACCGACAAGCGCAACGGCCGCATCTACCTGCCGACCGAGCAGTCGGCCTCCCGCGACTCCCGCTCCCCCATCCTGCAGGCGTTCGCCTCCCAGCTGCTCGGGCACGACGAGCCGCGAAATTACGCCGACTTTCTGCGGCAGCGGGTCGAGACCAACTACCTGACCGCCGCGCTGCTGCTTCCCGAGAAGGACGCCGTCGCGTTCCTGACCGAGGCCAAGAACTTCCGGCGCATCTCGATGGAGGACCTCCGCGACGCCTTCGCGGTGTCGTACGAGACGGCCTGCCACCGGTTCACGAACCTCGCGACCGCACGGCTCGGCATCCCGGTGCACTTCATGAAGGTGCACGAGTCGGGCACGATCATCAAGGCGTACGAGAACGACTCGGTGGCGTTCCCGTCGGACGCACTGGGCGCCATCGAGGGCACGCCGGTGTGCCGCAGCTGGACGGCGCGGACGGTTTTCGACGTCGCCGACCGGTTCAGCCCGTACTACCAGTACACCGACACGCCGCGCGGAACGTACTGGTGCACCTCCCGCATCGAGAAGGCGAAGGAGGGCGACTACTCGGTGAGCGTGGGCGTACCGTTCGCGCACGTGAAGTGGTTCCGCGGCCGGGAGACGACGCATCGCGCCGTGTCGCGCTGCCCCGACGAGTCGTGCTGCCGGCGCCCGTCGGGCGCGCTGGCCGAGCGCTGGGAGGGGCAGGCGTGGCCGGCGGCGCGCACGCCCACCTCACTGCTCGCCGCGCTGCCGACCGGCACCTTTCCCGGCGTCGACTCGACCGAGGTCTACGACTTCCTCGAGCGCCACGCCCCCGCCGCTCCCGCTGCCTCCTGAACGCCGAAGGGCACGTCGTTGTCGCTTTCTAGCGCGAAAACTGACAACGACGTGCCCTTCGGCGGATGACTACTCCAGGACGAGCTCCCGGACGGCGACGCCGTACGGGTCGAGCGTCAGCTCGGCCGCGGCGTCCCCGCGCAGCGTGCGCAGCTCCCCCGCGACCTGCGGCCGGACCGTGACCGCCGTCTCGTGCTGCGAGACGAACACCACGAACCGGCGGCCGTCGGCGTGCACCAGCGTGTCGGCGAACACGCGCGGGTCGTCCAGGCGCACGTCGCGTTCCACGTCGGCCAGGTCGGCGAGCGCGGCGTACAGCCGCCAGGTGTCCTCCGGGTTCACGCGCGCCCTGGCGGACGCGAAGAACTCGATCGGGTAGGTGCAGAGCACCGCGCGACCGGCGCCATGCTCCTTCACCACTAGCGCGGGACGGCCCTGGGCGTCCACCGCAACGACGGTTCCGGAGATCGCCCGCACCGGCAGGAAGGTCCGGCTGTTCTCGTTGCCCGCAGCGGGGAACGACAGCGTCGTGCCTGCCGGGAGGCCGCCGAAGTCCGCCACGAAGCGCACGGTCGCGACCTCGTCGGTCACCGGCTCCGCCAGCCCGTACGACGAGGCCATGCGGACGCCGAAGAGCGCCTCGGTGTTCGCCCACCACGGCCCGCGCTGCACGCCGCTGTCGCCGTGCGAGTACGAGGCGTACACCGTCGCGCCGCCGCGGGCGAGCTCCTCCAGCTGCAGCCAGGAGGTCGCGCAGAGCTGCTTGACCGACGGCAGCAGGTACAGCCCGTAGCCGGCGGGGATGCCGCCGTCCTCGCGCTCGCGTACGACCGCGACCGGGATGTGCGCCTCGTGCGCGGCGAGATACGACTGCTCGCCGGTGACCACGATGTGCGCGCGCTCCTCCTCCTGCGTGAACGGATAGTCGGCCTCCAGGTGCGACGGCACGACGATGGCGGCGTCGACCGGGCTGCGCTGCACGTTCGGGAGGTCGATCGCGGCGAGGTCGGCGGCGAACCGGGCGAGCTCGCGCAACGGCGGCTTGGGCGCCCCGGTGCGGTCGGTGATGCCGAAATGCATCTCGAACGGGTGGTGCGAGTACGGGCGCTGGCCGGCCAGGTCGTCGTAGTCAGTGTTGTTCCAGGCGATCCAGCCGGTCGCACCGGCGAGCAGGGTCGTGTAGAGCAGCTGGCGGTAGTACGACGCGGCGCCCTCGTCAGAGACGAAGTCGCTGGTGAGGCCGAACTCCTCCATGATCACCGGCAGGCCGCCGACGCCCGCCAGCTCGGCGATGTACGCCGCCTTGAGGTGCTGCCGGGTCTGGTCGGTCTCCATGCGGTACACGTGGGGGCCGACGAAATCGGTGAAGCGGGCGAGGTCGCGCACCGAGAAGCCGTTGTCGTGGCCGGTGGTCTCGATGCCCCACGCGCCGTCGCCGACGGAGACCGGCTGGGTGCCGCCTCCCGCCCGGACGGCGTCGACCAGCAGCGACGCCCATGCATCGACGATCGGGCGTGGCGCCTCCCCTCCGTAGATCGGCATCTCGTTGGTCAGCAGCCAGCCGGCGACCGCAGGATGCGCGGCGAACCGTGCCGTCAGCTCCCGTACGTACCAGGCCTGGCGGCCGACGAACCAGACATCGCTGTAGAGGTCGCGGCCCTCCCGCCACGACGGGTCCCAGTTCTCGCCCGACATGTGCCCGACCAGGAAGGTCGGCACGGTCGTCATCCCGATCTCGGTGTGTGCGTCGAGGAAGTCGGCGAAGTTGGCCAGGCACTGCTCGTCCAGCGTGTCGGGCGTGGGGTGGAAGTCGGGCCAGTAGAAAAATGACCGGGTCATGTTGAGCCCGTGGTCGGCGAGGACGCGCAGCTCCTCGCGCAGAACCGCGGGGTCGTAGCGCTTCCACATGAGCGGACCTCCGGTGCGCGACCAGAAGTTCGCTCCGAGCCAGACCACGGGCGCGTCGTCGACCGTGAGCACAGGGGATGGACGATCCATGCTTCCTTCCGGGTTCCGCGGCGTCACTTGACCGCGCCGGCGGTCAGACCGGCGACGAAGTTGCGCTGCAGCAGCAGGAACGCGACGACGATCGGGATCGACACCACGAGGGAGGCGGCCATGATCTGGTTCCAGTACACGTTCGTCTGCGTCGAGTAGAGCTGGAGGCCGACCGCCAGCGTCCTGTTCTCGTCCGTCGTCATCACGGATGCGAAGAGCACCTCGCCCCAGCTGGTCATGAAGGAGTAGATCGCGACGGCGATCAGGCCCGGCCGGGCCGCCGGGAGCACGACGTGCCAGAGCGCGCCCATCGGGCCGGAGCCGTCGACCTTCGCCGCCTCGTCGAGCTCGCGCGGGATGCCGTCGAAGTAGCCGGCGAGCATCCAGATCGAGAACGGCAGCACGAACGTGAAGTACGTGATGATGAGGCCCCAGCGGGTGCCGACGAGCTGGATGCCGGTCGCCTGGTTGATGTTCACGAAGATCAGGAACAGCGGGAGGAGGAACAGCACGCCGGGGAACATCTGCGTGGAGAGCACGGTCGTCGTGAAGACGTTGCGGCCCTTGAAGCGGTACCGCGACACGGCGTACGCGGCGAAGACCGCGATCACGAGGCTGATCAGCGTCGCGGCGCTCGACACGATGAGGCTGTTGACGAAGTAGGACGCCAGCGGCACGGTCGTCCACATGTCGATGAACGGCTGGAAGGTGATCGTCTGCGGCCACCACGTGAAGGCGCCCTGCACCTCCGACAGCGGCTTCATCGACGACGTCACCATCACATACAGCGGCACCACGGTGAAGATCGCCAGAAAGACGACGACCACCCAGCGGAAGACGTGGGAAGAGCGGGTTTCACGCATCGCGGTTCCTCCGGTTGACGGCGATCAGGTAGATGCCCGTGACCACGAGCAGGAACAGCAGCAGGAGCACGCTCATGGCGGCGCCGGAGCCGAAGTTCCAGGTCAGGAACGAGGCGTTGTAGATGTGGAAGGAGATCAGGTCGCCCGCCGCGGGCTGGGCCGTGCTCCCGAAGAGCACGTAGGGCGTGTTGAAGTCGTTGAATGTCCAGAGGAACATCACGAGCAGCAGCACCGAGTTCACCGGGCGCAGCATCGGCAGCGTGATCGAACGCCACTGCCGGAACGGCTTGGCGCCGTCGACCGCCGACGCCTCGTAGACCTCGGACGAGATCGACTGCAGGCCCGCCATCAGCATCAGGAAGGCGAACGGCCACAGCCTCCAGATGGCGACGATGACGATCGCCCAGAACGCGTTGCCGCCGATCAGCCAGAACGGCTTGTCGCCGGGGAGGCCCAGGTTGTCGAAGAGGAAGTGGTTGATCGCGCCCGTGTCCTTCTGGAACATGAACTTCCACGTGATGATGCCGGCGTAGAGCGGCAGCGCGTACGGCACGAGGAACAGGGTGCGGAAGAGCGCCCGTCCGCGGAAGCGGCCCTGGAGCGCGACGGCCGCGGCCATCCCGAGCACCCAGGAGAGTCCGACCACCAGGATGGTGAAGCCGACTGTCACGAAGAACGAGTGCAGCAGCCCTGCGCCCACCGAGCCGTTGAAGTCGAGGGCGACCTGGTAGTTCTTCAGGCCGACGAACGGCGCCTCGCTCCAGTTCGCGATGAAGAACTTGGTGAGCTGGAGGAAGCTGATCCAGATGCCGGTGAGCATCGGCACGACGTGGATGAGCAGCTCGAACACGATCGCGGGTGCGAGCAGGACGAACGGGAGCCACCAGCCCTTGGGGCGCTTCCGTTTGGGTGCGGGCGGGGCCGGGACCGGCTTCTGCGCGGCCGCCGGTCCGCGGACGTCTGTCGTCGTCGACATGGGTCTCCTTCAGGTGGTACGTGCTCGCCGGGCGGGATGCGCTCCCGCCCGGCGAGCGTGTCGTTCAGAGCGTCAGCCGCCGATCGACTGCTTGACCTGGTCCTGCGCGTTCTGCAGCGCCGACTTGATGTCGGAGTCGGAGACCGTGCCGCCGGTGGCGATCTTGGCGAACATGTCGTTCATCGCCTTGCCGACGGTGTTCTCGAACTGGTCCTCGGCCGGCACCAGCGGCAGAGGCTTGGACATCTCGTTGTAGATCTTCTGGAACGTGGCCGCTTCGTCCGCGTTGTCGGTGAAGTTCGGCTTGGCGCCCTTCAGCACCGGCAGGGTCGCGTACGGCTTGCCGAGCGTGGACTGGACCGACTCGCTCGTCATGTACTTGACGAACTCGAGGGCGGCGTCCTTGTTCTTGGTGTTCTTGAAGATCGACAGGTTGATGCCGGCGACGTGGCTCGCGACCGGCTTGCCGCCCTCGGGCGACGGGAACGGCACGACGCCGTACGCGTCGGACTTCATGCCGTTGGCGTTGATCGACGAGTCGGCGTTGTTCTGGCTGAGGATCATCGCGACCTTGCCGGTGGCGAAGTCGTTGACCGCCTGCACGCCGTTGTCGTACTGCGCGTTGGAGGTGTTCACGACCTTGTCGGTCTGCATCAGATCCAGGTACCGCTTGATGCCGTCGACGTTCGCCGAGGAGGTGAAGGTGGGGTTGCCCTTGCTGTCGAACCACTCGCCGCCGTTCTGCGCCGAGTTGATGAACGCGAAGTGCGCGTTCTCGGTGTAGCTTCCGGCCGCGAGCGAGAACCCGTACTGGGTGCCGTTGGTCAGCTTCTTCGCGTCGGTGACCAGCTCCTCCCAGTTGGTGGGCGGCTGCACGCCGGCGTCGGAGAACATCTTCTTGTTGTAGTAGAGGCCGTAGGCCAGACCGTAGAGCGGGACGCTGGTGACCGTCTTGCCCGCGGCGCCGCCGGTGTCGAGCGCGGTCTTGACGAACTTGTCGCTGCCTCCGATCGCCTTCATCTCGCTGTCGCCGAACGGCAGGAAGGCGCCGGTCGCCTGCAGGGAGGCCGCCCAGGTGTTGCCGATGTTCAGCACATCGGGGCCCTGGCCGGAGGTGACGGCGGTCTGGATGCGCGTCTGCAGGTCGTTCCAGCCGATGACCTCGAGCTTGACCTTCACGCCGGTCTTCTTGGTGAAGTCGTCCAGCACCGGAGTCAGGACCTGCTTGTCGTTGTCGAGGCTGGTCCCCTGGTTGCTGGCCCAGTAGGTGATGGTCGACCCGCTGGCCGACGATGTCGAACCGCTGCTGCTGCAGCCCGCTGCCACGAGCGAGATCGTGGCCGCCAGCGCTGCCGCGGCGATGACGCGTTTCCTCATTGTGACTCCTTCGTCTCTTGATGGGCGCTTCGCCGCTCCCGTCCCCGGGGAGCGCACGTGACGCCACCGCGACTATAACTGAACCGGTTCAGTAATTCCAAGCGTTGACGTCCTGGGAATCAGGTGTATATCGGATACCTTTTCTCAGGCCCGCGCCGGGACGCTCGTCGACCGCACGATCAGCTCGGAGGGGCGCGCGGTCCGGATGGGCGTCTCGATGCCGGCGAGCTCGTCGAGCAGCATCCGGGTCGAGCGCCGCCCCTGCTCCTCCGGGAATCGCGCCAGCGCCGTGAGCGGGCGCGAACCGAGCCGGCAGATCAGCGAGTCGTCCCAGCTGACCAGAGCGACGTCGTCCCTCCCCCGGCGCGACAGCGCGGCCTGCGCGCCGAGCGCGAGCAGATCGTTGGAGGTCACGATGGCCGACAGCTCCGGATCGTCGGCGTGCGCCGCCGCGATGCGCTCGCCTGCCTCCATCGAGTAGTCCGACGGCTCCGACGCGGCCTGCACTCCGAGGCCGGCCGCGAACCGGGCGATCGACCGTGCGCGATCGCGTTCGTGCTCGAAGTCGCTCGGACCCTGGATGTGGAGGATACGCCGGTGTCCGAGCCCGTGCAGGTGCCCCACCAGGAGGCGCGCGTCGCCCGTCGCGTCGTAGAGCAGCACCCGGCCGGGCGCGACCTCCTCGTCGTTGCCGTGCAGCACGAACGCCAGCCCGAGCTCGTCGAGCAGCGCGGGGCGCTGGTCGCCGATCACGATGTCGAAGAGCATGACGCCGTCGACGCGCCGTTCGGCGCTCCAGCGCCGGTACGCGGCGAGATCCTGCCCGTTCGACGGGCCGACCATGCGCAGCAGCAGCGACTGGCCGCTTTCGGCGAGTTCGGCCTCCACGCCCGCCAGGAGGCTCATGTAGTACGGCTCCGTGCCGAGCAGCCCCGGATCGCGGCGCAGCACGATCCCGATGGCGTCGGAGCGCGCGCGTGAGAGCGCCCTGGCGCTCGAGCTGGGATGCCACCCGAGCTCGTCGGCGAGGTCGAGCACGCGACGGCGGGTGTCGTCGCTGACCCCGGGCTGGCCGTTGAGCGCGTACGACACCGAGGCCTTCGACAGCCCGAGCCGGTCGGCGAGGCCGCCGATCGTCACCCGCGTCGCTGACACCATCGACCGCTCCCTTCGCACGCCGGACGGGCCAAGAGTACATCGGACTGAAGCGGTTCAGTGCACGCGACCGCGCCGGACGCTTTGCCCGGAGTCGTCCCGGATTCCCGACGAACGGGCGGCCGACGACCCGGAAGAATGGCGGGAACCCGTCAGCAGAGAGGTCTCCCTGTGTCCAGCACCGTGTTCGAACGTCAGCGTCCCGACGCCTCCGTCGTCGCCCATGCGCTCGCTCCCGCGCGGCAGGAGGTGTTCTGGATCGAGGACGCCCCCGGCGACCCGTACCCGCGTCTGAACGGCGACCTCAGCTGCGACCTCGCGGTGGTGGGCGGAGGCTACTCGGGCCTGTGGACCGCGCTCCTCGCCAAGCGCGAGAACCCGGAAGCGCGCGTCGTGCTGCTCGAAGGCCGGCGGATCGGCTGGGCGGCCTCCGGCCGCAACGGCGGGTTCTGCGAGGCCAGCCTCACCCACGGCGACGAGAACGGACGCAGCCGGTTCGCGGACGAGTTCGACCGCCTCCAGCAGCTCGGCCTGGCGAACCTCGACGAGATCGAGGCGACGATCGCCGAGCTCGGCCTCGACGCGGAGTTCGAGCGCAACGGCGCCATCGACCTCGCCACCGAGCCGCACCAGGTCGAGTGGCTGCAGGAGGCCGCCGACGGACCCGAGGCGCGCTTCCTCGACGAGGCGGCCGTGCGGGCCGAGGTGCACTCCCCCACGTATCTCGGCGGCCTCCTGCGTACCAGGGACTCGGCGCTGGTCCACCCCGCCAAGCTGGCACGCGCCCTCGCCCGCGCATGCGAGGCAGCGGGCGTCGAGATCTTCGAGCACTCCCCCGTCGACGGGATCGGAGACGGCACCACGCTGTACACGCCGGAGGGCGTCCTCCGGTCCGAGCGCACCGCCCTCGCGACCAATGTGTTCCCGAGCCTGCTCAAGCGCAACCGCCTCGCCACGGTCCCCGTGTACGACTACGTGCTGATGACCGAGCCGCTCTCTGCGGAGCAGTTGGCGTCCATCGGGTGGACGGGGCGGCAGGGGCTCGGCGACTCGGCCAACCAGTTCCACTACTACCGGCTGACCCGCGACAACCGCATCCTCTTCGGCGGCTACGACGCGATCTACCACTTCGGAGGCCGGGTCCGAGAGCGCTACGAGGACCGCCCTGAGACCTTCCGGACGCTCGCGAGCCACTTCTTCACCACGTTCCCTCAGCTCGAGGGGCTGACCTTCACGCACCGCTGGGCCGGCGCGATCGACACCTGCAGCCGGTTCTGCGCGTTCTTCGGAACCGCCCGCGACGGCAAGGTCGCCTACGCCACGGGCTACACCGGCCTCGGCGTCGCCGCGACGCACTTCGGCGCCCGGGTGATGCTCGACCTGCTCGCGGGCCGCTCGACCGAGCACACCGAGCTGGCGATGGTCCGCAGCCGGCCGCTGCCGTTCCCTCCCGAGCCCGCGGCCGCGATCGGCATCAACCTGACCCGCTGGTCGCTCGACCGCGCCGACCACCGGCAAGGCCAGCGCAACCTGTTCCTCCGGACGCTCGACGCCGTCGGGCTCGGCTTCGACTCCTGAGGGCCCGGCACCGGCGCCGGGCCCGCCTCCTCCCCGTCAGAAAGGACGGTGCTGTGACTGCAGCCTCCTCTCCCCCTTCGTCCGCGTCCGAGCACGACGGTTCCGTCCGCCTGCACGGCGTGACCAAGCGCTTCGGCGACGCCACGGCCGTCGACGGAATCGACCTGGAGGTGCGCAGCGGCGAGTTCCTCTCGCTGCTCGGCCCCTCGGGCTGCGGCAAGACCACGCTTCTGCGCATGATCGCGGGCTTCGAGCAGCCGGACGACGGCGACATCCTGGTCGGGGGCACGAGCGTCCTGCGCACGCCGCCGCACAAGCGGCCGGTCAACACCGTGTTCCAGTCGTACGCGCTGTTCCCGCACATGACCGTCGCCGAGAACGTCGCATACGGGCTGCGCCAGAAGCGCGTGCCCCGGGCCGAGATCGCGAAGCGCGTGCAGGACGCGCTGGAGCTCTCGCGCATGGGCTCGTTCGCCGACCGCAGTCCCCAGAAGCTCTCGGGCGGCCAGCAGCAGCGCGTCGCCCTCGCGCGAGCGCTGGTCAACCGGCCCCGCGTGCTGCTCCTCGACGAGCCGATGTCCGCCCTCGACCGCAAGCTCCGGGAGGAGATGCAGATCGAGTTGAAGCTGCTGCAGCGCCAGCTGGGCATCACCTTCGTCTTCGTGACGCACGACCAGCAGGAGGCCCTGTCGATGAGCGACAGGATCGTCGTGATGCAGGGCGGCCGGATCGAGCAGCTCGGAGGCACCGAGGAGATCTACACCCACCCGGCGACGGCGTTCGTCGCGGGGTTCATCGGCAAGCAGAACTTCATCGACGCGGTCGTCCAGGCCGACGGCGGGCTGCTGGCCGCCGACGGTGCGGTGACCAGCGGTCACCCGGAGACTTTCGCCCGACACGACACCCGACCCGGAGCTCGGGTGCGCGCGGCCGTCCGCGCCGAGGCGATCGCGGTCACGGCGTCGCGTCCGGCCGGCTCCGCCGTCGCGGGCACGCTCGCCGGCATCTCGTTCCTCGGCGACGCCATCCAGTACGTCGTCGTCACCGACTCCGGCCTCGAGCTGATCTCCCGGGTCGCGCCATCGCGTGCCGAGCAGCTCGCGACGGGCGACCGCGTCTGGTGCGGCTGGAGCGACGATGCCCTGCACGTCTTCGCGGCACCCGAGCCCGACGAGGAGGCCGCGTAGATGGGCGCTTCCCCCGCGCGCGCCGATGTCGTCGCGCTCATCCCCCGTGGGTCCTCCGCACGGATCAGCCGCCGCGCGCTGCTCGGCGGGTTCGCGCTCGGCGCAGCCGGGCTGGCGCTGAGCGCCTGCAGCCGGCAGACCGCGTTCGGAGCCTCCGCCCGCCCGGACGGCGCCGTCGAGAGCCAGCTGAACGTCTACAGCTGGGGCGACTACGACGACCCCGGCAACATCAACGCGTTCCAGAAGGCCTCCGGCGTCACCGTCCAGCTCGACTCGTACGGATCGAACGAGGAGATGATCGCCAAGCTCGGGGCCACCCGCGGCACGAGCGGCTACGACATCGTCGTCCCGACCGGCAACTACGTGCCGATGATGGTCGCGAACGGCCTCCTGCAGAAGCTCGACCACTCGCGGCTGAAGAACCTGGGCAACCTGGAGACCGCCTACACGGACCAGTCGTGGGACCGCGGCAACGTCTACACGGTCTGCAAAGACTGGGGCACGACCGGGTACGCGTACGACACGAACGTCATCGCGCGCCCGATGACCTCCTGGGCCGACTTCCTCGACGCCGCCCAGAAGGAGGCGAGCCGCAACGTCGCCGTGCTGGAGGACCCGTGGGAGGTCACCAGCATGTACTTCGCCGCCAACGGCATCGACCCGAACACCACCGACAAGGCGCACCTCGACGCCGCCGAGGAGTACCTCGTCGGCACTCTCGCTCCCCACGTCAAGGCGTTCAACTCCACGGCGGTCACCTCCGGCATCCCCGAGGGCACGTTCGCCCTCATCCAGGCGTTCAACGGCGATGCCCGCCAGGGGATGCTGGCCAGCGGGAAGATCCCGAAGAACTGGAAGTTCGTCTATCCGACACCGACCGCGAACCTGTGGATGGACACCTGGGCGATCGCGACCGGGGCCCAGCATCCCGACGCCGCGTACGCGTTCATCGACGCGATCCTCGAGCCGGACGCCTCCTACAAGGAGGTCGACTACATCGGCTACTCGACCGGCGTGAAAGGCCTCCGGCAGCGTGCCGAGAAGGAGCGGTTCGACCTGCCGGAACTGGTGTTCCCGTCCGACGAGGTCATCGCCCGGCTGACCCCCGCCGAGCTCAACGACGCGGCCGAACGGCTGGTTCAGATCGTCAACCGGATGATGGCGAAGGCGGGATCATGACGGCGACAGCGCAGACCACGACCCTCGGCGGCGCCCGCGAACGCTCGCGCCGCCCGGGCGGACGCACGCGGATGTCGGGGACGACAGTCGCCGGCTTCCCCACCTGGGCGTTCGTGCTCTTCTTCTTCATCGTGCCCCTCGCCCTGGTGCTCTGGTACAGCTTCGGCTACAAGCCCGACCTCTTCTCGGCGCACGCGAACGACCGGCTGTCGTTCGACCGGTACGCGGAGGCCCTGGATGCGACCTTCCTCGGCACCTTCCTCAACACCCTCCGCATCGGGCTGGTGGGCACTGCCATCTGCCTGGTCATCGCGGTGCCGTTCGCCTACTGGCTCGCGGTCAAGCTCAAGCCGCAGTACCGCGCGCTTGCCCTCGCACTGGTGCTCGTGCCGTTCTGGACGAACTTCCTCGTGCGCACGCTCGGCTGGCAGATCGTGCTCTCGCCTCAGGGCTTCCTCTCGCAGCTCCTGCAGAGCACCGGCCTCCTGCACGGCAAGCTCGACGTGCTCTACACGCAGGCGGCGGTGCAGCTCGGCGTGGTGTACAACTACCTGCCGCTGATGATCCTGCCGCTCTACGTGGCGATGGACCGCGCCGGCCGCCCGCTGCGGGAGGCCAGCGCCGACCTCGGAGCGAACCGGGTGCGCACGTTCCTGCAGGTGACCCTTCCGCTGGCCGCGCCGGGGATCGCCTCGGGCTGCCTGCTGGTGTTCATCCCGCTGATGGGCGACTACGTCACCGCGTCGGTGCTCGGCGGAGCGCAGGGCAACATGGTCGGCCAGCTGGTCGCGAGCCAGTTCAACACCGCGCAGAACTGGGCGCTCGGCTCCGCGATGGCGGTGCTGCTGATGCTCTTCATCGCCGCGGCGGTCGTCATCGTCGGCGGGCTGGCCCTGCTGATCCGCCTCGTGGTGCGTCGATCGCGCCGCGTCGACCTGGGAGGTGCCGCATGACCGGGGCGACGATCCGGCGCCAGGCGCCGCGCCGCCGACGCCGTGACGGCGTCGGAATCGGCCTGACCGTCTGGGGCGTGCTGGTCTTCGCCTTCCTGTTCCTGCCGATCCTGGTGATGCTGGCATACTCCTTCAACACCGGACGACTGCTCGCCACCTGGCAGGGCTTCGGCTTCGACGCCTACGCGAACGCCTGGGCGAACCCGGTGATCCGAGCGTCGGTGGTGACCTCGCTGGAGGTCGCGGTCGGCGCAGCGCTCGTCTCGACCCTGCTCGGCACGTTGGGCGGTCTCGCGCTCGCCCGCGCGGCCAGGAAGGCCCCCTGGGTGCTCTGGGCGACCCTCCTGCTGACGATCACGCTCTTCACGCCCGAGATCGTCGACGCGATCTCCATGCTCCCGTGGTTCGTCAGCCTGGGCACCGACTTCGGGATAGGCGTCTTCAGCAACGGCATGGTGCGCCTGGTCGTGTCGCACGCGGTGCTCTCCGTCGCCGTCGTCACGTTCATCGTGCGCGCGCGGATGCAGGGCATGGACGAGTCGCTCGAAGAAGCCGCCGCCGACCTCTACGCTCCCCCGCTCAAGCGCTTCTGGCAGATCACCCTCCCGGTGGCGAGCCCGGCGATCTGGGCGGGAGCGCTGATGTCGTTCACGCTGAGCCTCGACAACACGATCGTGTCGAGCTTCGTGCAGGTGCCGGGCGCGACGCCGTGGCCGGTGTACATCTTCAGCTCGCTGCGCGTCGGGCTGCGCCCCGAGATCGCGGCGGTCTCGGCGGTGATGTTTGTGCTCACGCTGGTGGCGCTGGCGGTCGTGGCCCTTGTGCTGCGGAAAAGCGGAGCCTCCACCGAGGAGATGGCGAAGACGCTGGCGAGCGCGTGAGCGCCGAGCAGGACGAGACGAGGAGGACGATGGACATCCTGGACGAGACGACGAGCGTGCCTGCCCTGGGCCTGCCGCTCCAGCCGGTCGACGGCGACGAGCTGACGGCGCTCGCCGAGCTGGGGCGCTTCGCCGGCCTGGAGGTCGGCGTGTGGGAGATGGCGCCGGGCGCGGCCACCGACGTGGAGGCCGATGAGCTGTTCGTCGTGATCGCGGGCCGGGCTGTCGTCGACTTCCCGGACACGGGTCGTCGCCTCGAGCTCGGCATCGGCGACGTCGCGCGGCTGACCGCCGGCGAGCGGACGGTCTGGACGGTGCACGAGACCCTGCGGAAGGTCTACTTGACTCCGTGACCTCCCTGGCGGGGGCGAGCCCGGCTCAGCCCCGCACCCGCCGGGCCAGCACCGCTGCGTGCAGGGCCCCGATCGTTTCCCCGTCGTCGAGATCGAGGCTCAACAGGTCTTCGATGAGGGCGAGCCGCTGGTAGAAGACCGAGCGCGAGAGATGGCTCGCCGCCGCCGCGCGGGTCCGGTTGCCCGGGTGGCTCAGGTACGCCCGCAGCACTTCCACGAGGTCGCCGTCGTTGGCGAGGTCGTACTCGATCAGCGGCCGCAGCATCCGCTCCGCGTACTCCTGGAGCCGGGGGTCGTCGCCGAAGGCGGTGACCAGGCGCAGCAGGGGCCGGCTCTCTGCGCGTTGCACGACGGCGTGGCGACCGCGGCCGCCGGCGCCGCGCCCGCTCAACTCGACCGCCTCCTCGACCGACGAGAGCAGCCCGGGGATGCCGTGCGCGTCCGAACCGACGCCGACGACAGCGGCGTCTCCGCTCGCGAGTGCGTCGGCTACGGCGTCCGCCGCGGGGCGTCCGGTGCGCGCCGACACGGCCACGACCAACAGTCCGGGCGACGACGGATGCGGCGCGGCGATGGCATGGGCGCCGGCGGCCGTGGCGGCCTCCACAGCGCGAGCGACGGCGTCGCGCTCGAGGCGTCCGGAGCGGCTGCGCACGACGACGCCGGCGAGCACGCGCGCGGCGACGGGGAAGCCGGCGGCCTCGAACCGCGCGGCCATGCCGCCGTCGCGCGCGAACCGGCGGCCGAGGAGCGCCGTGAGCAGCGCGTCGTGGCTGCGCCGGATCCACTCGTCGTCGTCGCGGTCGGCGAGACGGCTGAGCGCGAGTGCCACGGCCGCCTGCTCGAGCACGCTCGACCGGCCGGCGGGATGCGGCTCGCCGGGCAATGCGACGAGGTGGCCCCAGCGCATCCCGCGGGCCTCCACCGGCGTCAGCGTCCAGCCCGGCTCGCCCGCACCCCGGTGGGCCGCCCGCGAGCGCTGCTCCCAGCGATCGAGCTCGGCCTCGCCGTCACCCACGTTCTCGGCCACGAGCACCTGGTGGCCGGTGTCCTCCAGGACGACCGGGCAGGCCAGCGCTCGTGCCGCCTGCGCCACGATGAAATCGGCGGGGCTGCCGCGCAGGCTCAGCCCGGTGAAGAGCTCGCGGATCTCGTCCCGTGCCCGCAGGGCCACTGTCTGGTCGTCGATGATGCGGGCGTGCACCGCCTCGGTGATGGCGACGAACCGCGCCTCGCGGTGCAGCACGACGAACGGCAGGCCGGCGGCGCGGAACTCGTCGACGAGCGGCGCGGGGGCGACGGGAGTGCGGTCACCGAGCTCCAGCACGAGCCCGGCGATCTCGGCCTCCGCGAGCTCGCGCCCCAGGCTGCGCAGCCCGCGGGCGTCGCGCGGCCAGCCGAGGCCCGTCGCGAGCAGCAGTTCGCCCCCCGAGACGAGCCGGGCGACGTCCACCGTTTCGGCCACGTGCACCCAGCGCACCAGCACGTCGAGGCCGCCCTCGCCGGCGAGGACCTCGGGAAGGGCGTCCGCCATCGGGTCCATCCGGAGGATCTCCCGGACCGTCGGGAGGAGCATCCGCTCGCCTCCCGGACGAAATGTACTGTCTTGCCCGAACGCCCGACGATCTGGCATCACCGATCGCTCCTCTGCTCTGTGATCATGGGGATTGCAAGCCTACTTCCCCGTCGGGCATTTCGTCCGGCGCAGCATCTCCAGGAGGACCCCGTGGCCCTGATCCGCCACTTCGTGAACGGCGAGGAGGCCGGCGAGCCGGCACGTCTCGCGCCGGTCTTCGATCCCGCAACCGGCATCCGCCAGCACGACGTCGCCCTTGCCAGCGCCGCCGAGACCGAGGCGGCGATCGCCGCGGCGAAGGCCGCCCTGCCCGGGTGGCGCGCCACCAGCCTCACCAAGCGCGCCGACGTGCTCTTCCGGCTCCGCCACCTCCTCACCGAGCGCCGCAGCGAGCTGGCCGCCATCGTGACGAGCGAGCACGGCAAGGTGCTCTCCGACGCCGCGGGCGAGATCGGCCGCGGGCTCGAGAACGTCGAGTTCGCCTCCGGCCTGATCGACAAGCTCAAGGGCGAGTTCAGCGAGCAGGTCTCCACGGGCGTCGACGTGCACAGCGTCAAGCAGCCGGTCGGTGTCGTCGCGTGCATCACGCCGTTCAACTTCCCGGTGATGGTCCCGCTGTGGATGGTCGCGAGCGCCATCGCCTGCGGCAACACGGTGGTGCTGAAGCCCAGCGAGAAGGATCCGTCGGCCTCCGTCTACCTCGCGAAGCTCTTCGCCGAGGCCGGTCTGCCCGCCGGCGTCCTCAACGTCGTCCACGGCGACAAGGAGGCCGTCGACTCCCTGCTCGACTCCCCCGACGTCTCGGCCGTCTCGTTCGTCGGCTCCACCCCGGTCGCCCGGTCGATCTACCAGCGCGCCAGCGCGAACGGCAAGCGGGTGCAGGCCCTCGGCGGTGCCAAGAACCACATGGTCGTGCTCGAAGACGCCGACATCGAGGCCGCGGCCGACGCCGCCGTCTCCGCCGCCTACGGCTCGGCGGGCGAGCGCTGCATGGCGGTCAGCGTCCTCGTCGCGGTCGGCGGGGCCGGCGACGAGCTCGTCCCGGCCATCCAGCGCCGCCTCGGCTCCCTCGCGATCGGTCCCGGCACCGACCCGGCGAGCGAGATGGGCCCGCTCATCACGCGCGAGCACCGCGACAAGGTCGCCTCCTATGTGGCGAAGGCCGAGGCGGAGGGCGCCACGGTCGTCGTCGACGGCACGGCACAGCAGTTCGACGGCGACGGTTTCTTCGTCGGCGTCAGCCTCATCGACGACGTCGAGCCCGGCATGGCCGTCTACGACGACGAGATCTTCGGCCCGGTGCTGTCGGTCGTGCGTGTCGACACCTTCGACGAGGCCGTCGCCCTGATCAATGCGAACCCGTACGGCAACGGGGTCGCGCTGTTCACCCGCGACGGCGGCGCCGCACGGCAGTTCGAGTTCGAGATCGAGGTGGGCATGGTCGGCATCAACGTGCCGATCCCCGTGCCGGTCGGCGCGTACTCGTTCGGCGGCTGGAAGAACTCGCTGTTCGGCGACTCGCACATCTACGGTCCCGAGTCGTTCCACTTCTACACTCGCAGCAAGGTCGTGACCACGCGCTGGCCCGACCCGGTGCACTCGAAGATCGAGCTCGCCTTCCCGGGCAACTCCTGATCCGCACACGGCTCGATCAGCAGGAAGGGATCATCCATATGACCGACACCATCACGCCCGCCGGCACGGCCGCCCGCACGGGATTCACCGACCGCCGCGGCGCCGAGCACGCTTTCGGCGACTCCGATGCCGAGACCCAGGTGCGCAGCGACGACCGCAGCCACGTCTTCCACTCGTGGAGCGCGCAGGCGCAGATCGACCCGCTGCCGGTCGCCGCGGGCGAGGGCTCGACGTTCTGGGACTACCAGGGCAACGCGTACCTCGACTTCAGCTCGCAGCTCGTCAACCTCAACCTGGGGCACCATCACCCCGACCTGGTCGCCGCCATCCAGCAGCAGGCCAGCCGGCTCGCGACCATCCAGCCCTCGATGGCGAACGATGTGCGCGGCGAGCTCGCCCGCCGCATCGCACGGGTGGCGCCGGGAACCCTGAACAAGGTGTTCTTCACCAACGGCGGGGCGGACGCCAACGAGTACGCCGTGCGCCTGGCGCGCAGGGTCACGGGTCGCCGCAAGGCGCTCTCGATGTACCGCTCGTACCACGGCGGCACCGCGACGGCGATCTCGCTCACGGGCGACCCGCGCCGCTGGGCCAACGAGCCCAGCGACTCGTCCGTCGCCCACTTCTTCGGGCCGTATCTGTACCGCTCGGCGTTCCACGCGTCGACCCCGGAGGAGGAGACGCAGCGCGCTCTCGAGCACCTCGAGAGCGTCATCGTCCTCGAGGGCGCGGCCACGGTCGCGGCGATCATCATCGAGACGATCGTGGGAACGAACGGGGTGCTCGTGCCGCCGCCCGGCTACCTCGCCGGCGTGCGTGCGCTCTGCGACAAGTACGGGATCGTCTACATCGCCGACGAGGTGATGGTCGGCTTCGGCCGCGTGGGCGAATGGTTCGCCGTCGACGCGTTCGACGTCGTCCCCGACCTCATCACCTTCGCGAAGGGCGTCAACTCCGGGTATGTCCCGCTGGGTGGAGTGATCATCTCCGACGCGATCTCGTCGTTCTTCGATGACGTGTCCTTCCCGGGCGGCCTCACCTACTCGGGGCATCCGCTGGCGTGCGCGGCGGGCGTCGCGACGTTCGACGTGTTCGAACGCGACGGCATCCTGGAGCGCGTGCGCGACCTCGGCGAGCGCGTCGTCGAGCCCGAGATCACCGCCTGGCTCGACCGTCACCCCTCGCTGGGCGAAGTCCGCGGCCGCGGGCTGTTCTGGGCGCTCGAGCTGGTGCGCGACCGCGAGACGCGGGAACCGCTGGTCCCGTTCAACGCTGCGGGCGCCGACGCCGCACCGATGGGGGCGGTCGCTGCAGCGTGCAAGGCGGCGGGCGTCTGGCCGTTCACGCACTTCAACCGCATCCACATCGCGCCGCCGCTCGTCATCGACGAGAGTGAGCTGCGTCGCGGCCTCGCCGCGATCGACGCTGCGCTCACCGTCGCCGACGGCTACGCGAGCTGACCCTGCGTGGCGAACGGAGGAGCCTTCCTCCGCCACGCCGCGCACGGGCGACCTCCGGAGGAGGTCGGGCCGCCCCTGGGCCTGATCTCCTCCGCTGTGCGCCCACCCACCGACACGGCGTCAGCCGACACGGCGTCAGCCGACACGGCGTCAGCCGACACGGCGTCTGGGGCCACACCGGCCCCCCGGGATATCGTGAACGCATGAGCGAACCCGGGGACGGCCGCGTCGCGGTCTATATCGACTTCGACAACATCGTGATCTCGCGATACGACCAAGTGCACGGCCGCGGTCAGTTCATGCGCGACCGGCAGAAGTCGGGGACGCAGCCGAAGCCAGCGTTCGTGGCGAAGCTGGCGGAGGCGCGCGTCGACCTCGGCGCCGTCATCGACTTCGCATCGTCGTTCGGCACACTCGTGCTCACCCGGGCCTATGCGGACTGGTCCGCTGCCGTCAACGCCGAGTACCGCGGGCAGCTCGTGGGCCGCGCCGTGGACCTCGTGCAGCTGTTCCCGGCGGCGGCGTACGCCAAGAACGGCGCCGACATCCGTCTCGCGGTCGACGCGGTGGAGGATCTCTTCCGGCTCCCCGAACTCACGCACGTCGTGATCGTCGCGGGCGACTCCGACTACGTCCCGCTGGCCCAGCGGATCAAGCGCCTCGGACGCTATGTGATCGGTATCGGGGTGGCCGGTTCCACAGCCCGCTCCCTCGCCGCGGCCTGCGACGAGTTCGTCAGCTACGACGACCTCCCGGGCATCGCACGCGACGAAGCGGCGAACGATGCCGCCGAGGCGGTCGGGCCGGTCGAGCGACCCGAGACCGACACCGACACCGACACCGACACCGACATCGACACCGACACCACGGAGCAGGCGGCGGCGAGCGCCTCGACCTCCACGCGACGCCGCCGCGGCGCCGCAGCCGAGACCGACGAGAACCCTCCGGAGACGGAGCAGCCGAAGCGTCCCGCTCGCAAGCGCAAGACGGCCACCCCGGAAGCAGAGCCCGAGGACGAACCCGCCGAGGACCCGCAGATCGTCGCCACCCGGCTGCTCGCCCGCGCGATGCAGCTCGGCCACGAGAAGGACGACGCCGAGTGGTTGCACAGCTCGTCCGTGAAGGGGCAGATGAAGCGGATGGACCCGTCGTTCAGCGAGAAGGCGCTCGGATTCCGCTCGTTCAGCGACTTCATCAAGTCGCGGAGCACGCTCGTCGAGCTCGATGACAGCTCGACGGCCCAGATGCTGCGCCTGGCGCCCACGCGGTCGCGGCGCGCCCGCCACAGCGGCAAGGCGACCGACACGGTGTCGGCCACATGAGCGGGCAGGCCGCAGCGGCAGAGCCGCCCGCGCGGCGCGAACGCGGGCGTCGACCCGGAGTGGTGACCGCGGTCGCCGTGCTCTGCTGGGTCGTCGGCGCGGTGGAGCTCGTGCTCAGCATCCTCATCCTCGTGCTGGGGGCGATCCCCGGAGCGCTCCCTTCGCGGCTGGCCGGAAACCTGCTGGCCTCGTCGATCGGCTACCTCGTCGTCGCGCTCGCCTACCTGGTGGTCGGTTTCGGCGTGTTCCGGGGCGTCGACGTCGCGCGCGTCATCGTGCTCCTCGCGAGCCTGATCCACCTGGCCGTCGGCCTCTACACGGCGCTCACCAGCGAGCCGATCGCGGGCATCCTGTCGATGGGGCTCGCGATCGCGATCGCGCTTCCGCTGTGGATCGGTCGCGGCGCCGCCTGGTTCGACGCGCGGCGCGCGCCGCGGTCCTGACCGCCGCGATCCCGGCCTCCTCGATCCGAAGGCGGCGCACAGGATCCACGCGTTGACTGTCGCCATGGCACGTGTGTGGATGGCAGAGCAGTGGGGTTCCCCCGACACCTGGAGTTTCGTGGAGCGAGAGGTTTCGCGTCCGGAGCGAGGAGAGGTCACCATCCGCGTGCGCGCGGCCGGGGTCAATCCGGCCGACTACAAGCATGTCGCGAGCCCGCGCCCCGGCCTCGACCTCCCGGTGCCCATCGGCTACGAGGTAGCCGGCGAGCTCGTGGAACTCGGCCCGGACACCGAGATCGCCTCAGGCGGAGGCGCCCCTGGCGACTCTGTGGTCGCGTTCCGCATCCAGGGCGGTTACGCCAGCGAGGTGACGGTCCCGGCGTCCGACGTGTTCGCGAAGCCCGCGAGCCTGTCCGACGAGGAGGCCGCGAACCTGTTCCTGGCCGGATCGACCGCCGCGCAGATGCTCGACGTGACGCACGTGCGCGCCGGGGACACGATCGTCGTCCACGGCGCATCGGGCGCGGTCGGCGTGAGCATCCTGCAACAGGCCGCGGAGCTCGACGCGCGTGTCATCGGCACCGCGAGCGAGGGCAGCTTCGCGCGGGTGCGCCGTTTCGGCGGCCACCCGGTCGCCTACGGGCCCGGACTCGCCGACCGGGTCCGCGCGGAGGCAGGCGGACCGATCGCCGCCGCACTCGACACGGTGGGCACCGAGGAGGCGGTGGACGTCTCGCTCGAGCTCGTGCCGGACCGCGACCGCATCGTCACCATCGTCGCCTCCGACCGCGCGAAGGCCGACGGCTTCCGCGCCGTCGCCGGCGCCCAGCCCGAGAGTGCCGAGTTCCGCGACGCGGTGCGGCCGCGCCTCCTGCAGCTCGCAGCGGAAGGCCGCCTCCAGGTGCCGGTCGCCCGCACCTACCCGCTGGCTGAGGCGCCGGAAGCCCTCCGCTTCCTGGCGGAGGGGCACCCCGGAGGGAAGATCGCTCTGCTGCCCTAGTGGTGGAACGGCACGCGCGGCGGTCCCGGCATGGGCGCCTGCAGTTCGTCCAGCTCGTGGACGGCGGCCGTGATCGCGTCCACCAGCCCGCCGGCGAGGTCGCGACTGAGCCCGTTGCGGATCACGGCGCGCTGCACCGTCACCTCGGTCAGAGCCTGCGGCATCGGGTACGCCGGCAGCAGCCAGCCGTGGGCCCGCAGCCGCGTCGACAAGTCGTACAGTGTCCACGGTGCGCCGTGATCTGCTTTCAGCTGCCAGGCGGTGACGGGGATGTCGGAGCCGTCCGTCCAGATGTCGAAGTGCGGAAGGGCCGCCACCTGGTCCGCCAGATAGCGCGCGACGTCGCGGGAGGCCGCCTGCACGCGGCGGTAGCCGTCGAAGCCGAGCCGCAGGAACTGGTAGTACTGCAGCAGCACCTGCGCTCCCGGCCGTGAGAAGTTGAGCGCGAACGTCGGGAGCTCGCCGCCCAGGTAGCTGACCCGGAAGACGAGGTCGTCCGGCAGCAGGTCGGCCTCCCGCCAGACCACCCAGCCGATCCCCGGGTAGACGAGCCCGTACTTGTGGCCGGAGGTGTTGATGGAAGCCACCCGCTCCAGCCGGAAATCCCACTCCAACTCCGGCTGCAGAAAAGGGGCGACCATCGCGCCGGAGGCTCCGTCGACATGGATGGGCACGTCGATCCCGGTGCGCGCCTGGATCGCGTCGAGGGCGTCACTGATCGCCTTGACCGGTTCGTACCTGCCGGTATAGGTCACGCCCATGATCGCGACGACGCCGATCGTGTTCTCGTCGATGTAGCCGTCGAGCTGCGAGCCCTCGAGGGTCGGATGCTCCACCGAGATCGGCACGAACCGCGGCTCGACCTCGAAGTAGTTGCAGAATTTCTCCCAGCACACCTGCACGGCCGCGCTCATCACCAGGTTGGGCTTCTCGGTCGAGAGCCCGGCCGCACGCCGCCGATGCTGCCAGCGCCGCTTGAGCGCGAGCCCGCCGAGCATGCAGGCCTCCGACGACCCGATGGTGGAGGTCCCGATCGAGCGGTCGGGCTGCGGCGCGTTCCACAGCCCGGCGAGCATCCGCCAGCACCGCATCTCGATCGCCGCGGTCTGCGGGTACTCGTCCTTGTCGACGATGTTCTTGTCGACGGCCTCTGCGTACAGCCGCCCGGCCTGGTCCTCCATCCACGTGCCTACGAAGGTCGCGAGGTTCAACCGCGCGTTGCCGTCGAGCATCGCCTCGTCGTGCACGACCTGGAACGCCGTCTCGGGGAGAGACTCGCCCTCCGGGAGCTCGAACCGCGGGAACTCGGTCGCCTCCCCGGGCCGGGAGAACAGCGGATTGAGGCCGACGGCCTCGTCGGGAGACTCATAGCCCTGACGCATGAGGCGAGCTAATCACGGACGGTGGCCGAAGACGAGCGTCGTCTGAGAACCCTCATCCACTCCCGGCGCACATCTCCCCCAGCGCTCACGGCCGTGCCGCAAGTGCTCCTCGCCTGTCGCTCATTCGACCTGCAACTGCGTCCGTGCGGGCGACGGGCAGACGAGGAAGGCGTGACCGTGGTCGCGCTCCATCGTGTGCTCGTCGATCCGGCGGGTGCAGAGCGGGCACGTCGCGGCTTCCGTCCTCGGTGCCTCCTGGCCGTACGGGCCGAGCGGAGGCGGGCCGAGGACCGGGAGCAGCTTGGCGTCCAGCCATTCGGCCGCACGCTCGGCGCGAGTGCCGAGCCGGCTCTCCACCTTGTCCATGCTTCGATGGTAGGCCGATCTCGGCGATTCGACGCTGCCTCGCAGCGGGCATTCAGACCTTCGACGAGCAGGCAGCGTCAGCGGTCCATGAACTCGCCGCTCTCCGCGGCTTCCTCCGGCATGACGACCATCCCGCCCGTGCGCTGGCTGGTGTGCAGCAGCGCCTCCATCCACCGTTCGTTGAGGGCGGGAGGCCGGCTGCCGTTGAACACGAACGCCAGCGGGATCTCCCGGCTGATCCAGAGGCTCATGCGGCCTCCACCTTGCTCCGCCGGGATCTCCCAGTTGAGGAGGAAGCTCTCGTGGCGGCGCAGCTTGGTCACCAGAGCGATCTTGACGTGCGAGAGCGTGCGGTCGTCGAATTCGTACTCACGGCTGGTGCCGTAGATCAGTTTGCCCATGTCAGTCGGCCTGACGCTTGGGTCGGGACTCCCGGTACGTCCCCTCGGGGACCTCCTCGCGGATCTCCGCGCGCAACTCGTCTTCGAGCATCAGACCGCCGTTGCCGTTCGCCTTCTCGGTGAGGATCGAGAGCCACTCCCGGTTGAGCTCTGGCAGCTGCGGGTGCGCGAACACGAACTGGACGCTGATCGAGGGGTCGAGCCAGATCGACCGC
The DNA here is from genome assembly GCF_055720965.1 of Leifsonia sp. PARNA 1/14. Taxonomy (NCBI): domain Bacteria; kingdom Bacillati; phylum Actinomycetota; class Actinomycetes; order Micrococcales; family Microbacteriaceae; genus Leifsonia; species Leifsonia sp. PARNA 1/14. The sequence goes on along the minus strand of NZ_JBVQSP010000001.1, from coordinate 554,218 downwards.
AAGGTCGGCTCCGCTCCGGACGTGCGGTCCGCCCACAGGAGCAGGAACCCTTCTCGTCGGCGCAGCTTCGTGGCGATCACCGCCTGCAGATGTGCGAGCACCCGGTCGTCGAACGTGAAGCCGTCGGCTCCGTCGTAGATCAGCGTTCCCATCGCGTCCTCTCCAGTTCACACTTTCGCCGTCCTCCCGCGCGCCGTCAAGTGATCCCGGCGGCCCGGCGTAAAGTCCGGCCATGGACGCTCTCACGCGAACCATCAAAGCGGCACTTCTGTACGAGGACGGCCGCACCCTGGACAGTGTCGTGGTCGTGCCCCTGATCGGAGGCTGTCCACCGGGCGAGATCCGGGTCGCCACCACGTTCGCGGGCGCGCTCGCCTACGACGTGTACGAGTTGGACGACGACGAGGAGTTCTCGTCGATGCCCGCGTACCCGTATCGGTCGACGATCCCGCTCACCACCGCCGACCTCGACGGCTGACGCGGCCGACCGAGCCGACGGCCGCAGCAGCCGCCGGCGGTGCCTCCGCGCGCGCGTAGGGTGGTCAGGTGACCGACGCTTCCTCCCCCGCCCGCGCCGGGTGGGCGGTGGCGGCACTCAGCCTCGGCACCCTGCTCAACCCGCTCAACTCGTCGATGATCGCCGTCGCGCTGGTGCCGTTGCAGCGCGACTTCCAGGTGAGCGTCACGACGGTGACCTGGGTCGTCACCTCGTTCTATCTCGCCTCCGCCGCGGGGCAGCCGCTCATGGGCCGGTTCGCCGACCGGTTCGGCCCGCGCCGGCTGTTCGTCTTCGGGATGCTGGTGGTCGCGCTTGCGTGCGCCGCCACCCCGTTCGCGACGTCGTTCGCCGCCGTGTGCGCCGGACGCGTCGCGCTCGCCATCGGCACGGCCACGGCGTTCCCGTCGGCCATCGCCATGCTGCGCACGGTCGCGGCCGGGAGCACGGTCGGTACGCCGCGGCTGCTGGGACGCATTCAGATCGCCAACACCTCCGGCGCCGCGATCGGCCCGGTGCTCGGCGGACTGCTGGTGACGTTCCTCGGCTGGCAGGCCATCTTCTGGGTCAACGTGCCGCTCGCCGCGCTCGCCTTCGTCGGTGTGAGCGTGTTCGCGCCGCGCGACGCCGCGCGCGAGCGGACGCCGTTGCGTCGCACCGTCGCCGAGTCGGACGTGCCCGGCATCCTGCTCTTCATCGCGACCCTCACCGCGCTCCTGATCTTCTTGCTCGACCTGCGCCCGCAGCCGCTGTGGTGGCTTCTTCCCGTGGTGCCGATCGCCGCGGCGCTCTTCGTCTGGCGAGAGCTGCGCACATCGCACCCGTTCCTCGACCTGCGTCTGCTGGCGGCCAACCGCAGGCTGCTGATGGTCTACCTCTGCTTCGCGGTGTTCAACGTGGTCTACTACTCCGCGTTCTTCGGCCTCCCGCAGTACCTGCAGGAGCACGGCGGCTACTCGGCCGGCATCACCGGGCTGCTGATGTTCCCGCTCGCGGCGGTGACCGTCGCGGTCACCCCGCTGGCGGCGCGCGCGATCGAGGGTGTCGGGCTGCGCCCGACGCTGCTGGCCGGCGCCTCGGCGCTGATCGTCGGCGCCGTGCTGCTCGGCTTCGCCGCCGCGACGACCACCCCGTGGGTCGTGCTGCTGCTGACCGCGGCATTGGGCATCCCGTACTGCGTGGTGAGCATCGCGATGAACCAGGCGCTCTATTCGGCCGCCCGCCCGCAGGACGCGGGGGTCGCCGCCGGGATCTTCCAGACCTCCCGCTATGTCGGGGCGATCGTCGCGACGACGGTCCTCGGCCTGCTCTTCAGCACCGGGACGACCGCCGGCAGCTGGCTCGCCGTCGTCGCGGTGGCCAGCGCCCTCGCGGTCGTGCACCTGTGCCTCCTCGTGTTCGTGCGGCCACGCGGCCGCGCCGGGGGTGCCACGGAGGCCGCACCCTCCTAGACTCCCGCCCATGAGCGTGTGGCTGGGCACGGGGGCGCTGGCGGACCAGCTGCTGCTCCTCCTGCTCGCATTCGTGCTCTCCGCGATCATCGGCGTCGAACGCGAGCGCCAGTTCAAGAGCGCCGGACTGCGCACGCACATCCTGGTCGGGCTCGGCGCCGCACTGTTCACGCTGGTGTCGGCGTACGGTTTCGCATCCCTCGGGCTGGGGCCCGTCGACCCCTCCCGGATCGCCGCACAGGTCGTCACGGGGATCGGCTTCGTCGGCGCCGGCGTGATCTTCGTCAACCGGGGCAACGTCGTCGGGCTGACCACGGCGGCCTCCATCTGGGTGACCGCCGCGGTCGGGATGGCATGCGGCGCCGGTCTCCCCCTGCTCGCCGTCGCCGGCACCGCACTGCACCTGGTCGCGGTCGGCACCCTGCCGACGGCCGAGCGGCTGCTCCGGAGACGGTCGGAGAATCGGCTGCTCGTGCGGCTCAGCGCCACCGGCGACGAGCTCGGCGCCGTGCTCGACCGTCTCGCCGCGGCGGGCGTGCACACACGCGTGGACGACCTGCGTCGCCGTTCCGACCGCGACCTCGAGCTCGCCGTGCACGTGCGCGGCAAGCAGAGGGAGGCGGACCGGCTGCTCGCGGAGCTGGGCGCGATCGACGGCGTGGTGAGCGTGACCTCGGGGCCTGCGCGCGGCTGAGCGAGGGGATCAGCCGGCGGGCGGCCCGACGCGCACGCAGCAGCCGCCCGCCAGCGGCTCCAACCATGTCTCGCGCGGATCGCTCGCGCCGGCGCTCAGCGCCGCCACGTATGCCACGTTGGCCGAGCAGATCACGTCGGTGTGACGGCTCGACAGCCGGTGGAACGGGCAGTTGGCGAGCACGTAGCCGCCCTGCTCGTCGTCGACGGGCTCGTAACCGAGATCGCCGAGCGTGTCGTCCAACGGCCGGTCGGCGTCGCTCCGCTGCGCGCCGGACTCGGCCGCGACGCTCAACAGGCACTCGCGCACGGGTCGCCCGGTGCTGTCGGAGAGCTCGACCGCGCTCGCGAGCAGCTCGCCGGCGAGGTCGTAGCGGCGCGGAGGGACGGCGGCGGCGAACTCGTCGCGGGCGAGGGAGTAGAACTTCGCCGGACGCCCCGAGCCCGGCCCGCGCTTGTCACCGCGGTGCCGGAACTCCGCGATGAGCACTCCCGAGTCGACCAGCTTCTCGAGATGGAACGCCGCCGTGGCGCGCGGCACGCCCACGCGTTCCGCGAGCTCGTCGCGGCCCAGGGGCTCCCCCGCGGCCTCCAGGAGGCGCACCAACTCGCGGCGCACGGGCTCGGCGAGGGCCGCGACCGCGGTGAGATCGTCGTCGGTCATGCGTTCATCCTACTCTAAAAAAGTATATCTTGACAAAAGAAACCACACGTACGTACGCTCGCCGCAGACGCACGAGGAGGACACGATGTCGCTGACGACAGAGTCCCACGAGGACGACCCACCGCTCCATCCCGTCCACGACCCGCTGCCCGGGCCCTGGACCGGCGCCATCGATCGGCCGCGCGCCGAGGCCGCGATCGCCGACCTCCTGACCGCGCTCGGTCGCGACACCGCCGACCCGCAGCTGGCCGACACCCCACGGCGCGTGGCCGCCGCCTTCGCCGAGCTGCTGGACGCTCCCCCGCTGCGGCCCACCACCTTCCCGAACGACGAGGCGTACGACGACCTGGTCCTGGTGCGCGACATCCCGTTCACTTCGCTGTGCGCCCACCACCTGCTGCCGTTCCGCGGCGTCGCGCACGTCGGCTACCTGCCCGGCGACCGGCTGCTCGGCCTCTCGAAGCTCGCCCGCGCTGTCGAGCACTTCTCGCGCGACCTGCAGCTGCAGGAGCGGCTGACGGTGCAGGTCGCCGACTGGCTCGACAGTGAACTGGAGCCGCGCGGCGTCGGCGTCGTGCTCGAGGCCGAGCACCTGTGCATGGCGGTACGAGGCGTTCGCGCTCCGGGCGCGCTGACCCGCACATCCCGTTTCACGGGAGAGCTCGCAGAGTCGGGAGCACGGCGGTTCGACGTCGGGCGCCGCTCATCCTCCGGCGGGTGGGCCGAACGATGACCGCGCCGTCCGAGATCGCGATCGTCGGCGCCTCCCTCGCCGGCGCGACCACGGCAACCGTCCTGCGGGAGGCCGGCTACAACGGGACCATCCGGCTCTTCGGCGCCGAGAGCCACCTGCCCTACATCCGGCCGCCGCTCTCCAAGGGCTACCTCGCGGGCGCCGACGACCGCGCCTCCGTCGACGTGCACGAGGAGGTCTGGTACCGCGACAACGACATCGACCTCCATCTCGGCACGCGCATCGCACGCCTCGACCCGACGGCCGGCACGCTGACCGACGCGGGCGGGGCGACCCACTCGTTCGACCGCGCACTGCTGGCGACCGGGTCGACGCCGCGCCGGCTGCCCATCCGGGGCGCCGAACTCGACGGCGTCCTCTCGCTGCGCACCCTGGACGACAGCGAGAAGCTGCGGGAGATCATCGCCGGCGGCGGACGCGAAGTCGTCTTGATCGGCTCGGGCTGGATCGGGATGGAGGTCGCGGCCACCGCACGCGCGCTCGGCAACGCAGTCACCATCCTGGAGCGCGATCCCGTGCCCTTGGCGGCCGCGATCGGAGACGAGCTGGGCGGTTACTTCGCCGACGTGCACGCGACGCACGGCATCCGCATCCGCACCCGGGTGGAGGTCGACTCCATCGCCGGCGAGGCTGGCCACGCCACCGGAGTGCGGATGGCCGACGGCGAAGTCGTGCCCGCGGACGTCGTGATCGTCGGCGTCGGCGCTGTGCCCGTCATCGAGCTGGCCGAGCACGCGGGCCTCGCGGTCGGCAACGGAGTGCTCACCGACTCGTCGCTGCGGACCAGCGCGCCGAACGTATGGGCTGCAGGCGACATCGCGTTCGCCGTGCACCCCTTCCTCGACGCGCGGCTGCGCAGCGAGCACTGGGCCAATGCGATCGACGGCGGCACGACCGCCGCCCACGCCCTCCTCGGCGAGCGCGTCGAGCACGACGCCGTGCCGTACTTCTTCACCGACCAGTTCGACGTGGGGATGGAGTACGCCGGCTTCGCGCCGCTCACCCGGGGAGCCGAGGTGGTCTACCGCGGCGATCGCACGTCCGGCTCGTTCATCGCGTTCTGGCTGCGGGACGACCGGGTGGTGGCCGGCATGAACGTGAACGTCTGGGACGTCAACGACGACATCAAGGCGCTCGTCGCCTCCCGTGTTCCGGTCACGCGCGGGCAGCTGCGCGATCCCGACCTCCCGCTCGGAGAGCTCGCGGTGGAGCGGCGGGCGGCGTCATGACCGCGACCTCAGACCTCCGCGACGCCGGCGTCAGCATCTGGCTCGACGACCTCTCGCGGGAGGACATCCGCTCGGGCCGGCTCGCCGAGCTGATCGCCGACCGCGACGTGACCGGGATCACGACCAACCCGACGATCTTCGCCACCGCCGTCGAGAAGCATCCGGACGCCTACACGGAGCAGCTCGCCGACCTCCGGCGATCGGGCGCCGCTCCGCGCGATGCGGCGCTGGCGATCGTCGCCGCCGACGTCCGGGCTGCCTGCGACATCCTGCTCGCCGTGCACGAGCGTTCCAGCGGGGCCGACGGATTCGTGTCCATCGAGGTGACTCCGGAGGCCGCCGACGACGCGGAGGCCACCCTCGCGGAGGTCAGGCAGCTGCGCGCCCTCGTCGACCGGCCGAACCTGCTGGTCAAGATCCCGTCGACCGACGCCGGCGTCCGCGCACTGGAGGACGCCACGGCCGAAGGCGCCTCCATCAACATGACGTTGCTGTTCGGGCTCGACCGCTACCGGCAGGTGCGGGAGGCGTATCGGGCCGGACTGGCCAGGGCGGTGGCGGCGGGGATCGACCCCGGCGGCATCCGGTCCGTCGCGTCGTTCTTCGTCTCCCGGGTCGATGTGGCCGTGGATCGGCGGCTCGACGCGATCGGCGGGCCGGTCGCCGACGGCCTCCGCGGGCTCGCCGCCGTCGCCAACGCACGGCTGGCGTACGCCGCGTACGAGGAGTCCCTGGTGCTGCCCGGGTGGCAGGAACTCGCCGCGCGCGGCGCGCACCCGCAGCGCCCGTTGTGGGCCTCCACCGGAGTGAAGGACCCGGAGATGCGCGACACCCGGTACATCGAGGAGCTCGTCGCCCCGGACGTGGTCGACACCGTGCCGACGGCGACGCTGGAGGCACTGCACGACCACGGCACGATCCGGCCGGACACCATCCGGGGCAGCTATGCGGAGTCGCGCGCGACGCTCGACGAGCTGGGGCGGATCGGGGTGCCGCTCGACGCGGTCACGACAGAACTCGAACGCGCCGGGATCGACGCGTTCGGCGAGTCGTGGGGGCGGTTGGTCGCGGCGGTCCAGGGCTGACCCGGATCGTCGCGTAGCCGCCGTCTACTCCTCGGCCTCCTTCTCCTCGGTGTCCTTTTGCTCGGTGTCCTTGTGCTCGGTGTCCTTGTGCTCGTGATGCGCCTCGTGGTCCGCCTTCGGGTAGTTCCCGCTGCGTTGATGGGTGCTTCTCACGATGGGAGGCCGCCCCTCGCGCTGCGAGCCCACGTACGCTCCCGCGATCTCCGTGTCGGGCCCGGCGTGCCCTTCGCCCTCGGTGTACTGACCGTGGACGGCGCGGCCCTCGGCCGCCTCGGGCTCGGTCTGGGTGTACCGGCCCTCGACCGCGTCGCGTTCCTGTGCTTCGACCATGTCGATCGCCTCCTTAGTTGCGACGTCGCAATTATCCTCCGATCGGGACTCGCGGGGAAGGGCGGGCGCGGCACTCGGAGGCGCCTCGCACCTCCGTCACAGCCTCGCTTCCGTGCACACGGGAGGCGATGCACGGTAGAACTAGAGGGTGAGTCACGACGACCAGCACGCCAGAGACGTCGACGCCGCCCTCCAGGCCGCGGACGTGATGATGCGCGTCGCCGCGCGGTCCGTCTCCGAAGTCGAGGACATCGTCACGTCGCCGCAGCTGCGCGTGCTGGTGATGATCGCCACCCACGGGCCGCAGACCCTCGGCAACGTCGCGACCGAGCTGGGCGTGCACGCCTCCAACGCCACCCGCACCTGCGAGAAGCTCGTCCGCGCCGGTCTCATCCATCGCGCGGAGGACCCGGCCGACCGCCGCTTCGTGCGCGTCGCCCTGACGCCGGCGGGCTCAGAACTGGTCCAGCGCGTCATCGGTCACCGCCGCACCGCATTGTCAGAGGTCCTGGCCGAGATGGAACCGGACGAGCGGACCGTCGCCGTCGCGTCGTTCCGCGCCTTCGCGCGCGCGGCCGGAGACCTGCCGGACGCCGACGGCCGGTTCACCCTGATCCTGCCGGGCACCGCGGGCGTCTAGCGCGACGCCGTCAGGCGGGAGGCTCGGCGCCGCACCGCGCGCACGGCCCAGGCGCCTCGCGGAACGCTCCGCACTCGGGGCACACGGAGGCGAGCCAGCACGCGGCGTCGCCGCCCTCCGCCCCGTCCGTATCGGGATCGGCGGGCCGAGCCGCGTGATGCGCCGGAAGCGCATCACCAGACATCCGGCACCCCCGCCGCGAGCTCGGCGAACACGTCCGCCGCGTCGTCGAACCGCGACAGCCCTGCGCTCTGACCCATCCAGAGCGACAGCAGCTCGGGCCGGTCGCCCTGCGCCTGCGCGGCGCGACGGAACACGCCGGTCAGGATGTTCTGCAGCGGGAAGCTCGCGCCGGCCCGACTCGTCTCGATCGCCCGCACCGCGCGATTCGGGAGGCCCCGGGCGACCCGACCGCTCATGGCGCGGGTGAGCACGGTGTCATTGGCCAGCGCGGTGCGGATGCGCTCGCGGTGGATGCCGGGCGCTGCCGACTGGGTCGTCGCGAGGAAGACGGTGCCCGCCTGGACGGCGGACGCTCCGAGCGCGAAGGCGGCGGCCACTCCGCGGCGGTCGGCGATCCCGCCGGCCGCGATCACCGGGATGCGGACGGCGTCGACGACCTGCGGGATGAGCGAGAGCCCGCCGACGAGGCTCCGCTCCGACGCGAGCAGGAATGACGGCCGGTGGCCCGCGGCCTCCAGACCCGAGGCGACCACGGCGTCCACGCCTCCGGCCTCCAGCGCCCGCGCCTCGGCGACGGTCGTCGCGGCGCCGATGACGGCGATACCGCGGTGGTGCGCCTCCTCCACCGTCGCGGCCGAGGGAACGCCGAACACGAAACTGAGCGCGGCCGGCCGGGCGTCGAGGGCGGCCTCCAGCTGCTCGTCGAAGTCCGGCAGCGGGGCGACGGGCCACTCGGGAGGCCGCACTCCGGCCTCCGCGTAGAGCTCGGCCATCCCCTCGACGGCGCGGTCGAATTCGCCGCGATCGAACGCCGCGGGGTCGTGCTCGCCCCGCTCCCGGTGCGGCAGCCACAGGTTGAGGGCGAAGGGGCGCCCCGTGCGCGACCGGAGGTCGTCGGCCACTGCGCGGATGCGGTCGCGGTCGAAGCCGTAGAGCCCGTACGACCCCAGGCCCCCCGCCTCGCTCACGGCCGTGGTCAGCTCGACGGACGACAGCCCCCCGAACGGACCCAGCACCACCGGCACGTCGATTCCCAGCTGGCTGGTCAGGCTCATCCGCACGTCCCCCGATCCGTGCGCTTGCGCAAAGGAATCTATTGCGCAATCGCAACTGTTGGCGTACCACTGATTATATCGGCGCGGCGCAGCCGATCGAGGATGCGGCGGCAGCACGACACCCGCTAGCGTTCGAGGCGTGGATGTGGATGTTCCGACCTCCGCCGGGCCCGGCCGGCTGGTCGTCGCGCCTGCCGAACATCCCCGCGCGCTGCTCTGGCTCGGTCACGGCGCGGGCGGCGGCATCGGCGCCGCCGATCTGACCGCGCTCGCCGCGTCGCTCCCCGCTGCCGGGATCACGGTCGCGCGGTTCGAGCAACCTTGGCGGGTCGCGGGAAAGCGTGTCGCCTCCCGGCCTCCCGCGCTCGATGCCGCCTGGTTGGAGGCCGCGCCCGTCGTCGCGGAGCTCGCGGACGGCCTCCCTGTCATCGTCGGCGGACGCAGCGCCGGCGCCCGCGTCGCGTGCCGCACGGCAGCCGAGACGGGAGCCGCCGCAGTCGTGTGCCTGGCGTTCCCCCTCCACCCGCCGGGCCGTCCGGAGGCCACCCGTCTGGACGAGCTGCTGACGCCCCGCGTCCCGGTGCTGGTGCTCCAGGGCGATCGAGACACCTTCGGCGGCGCCGGCCTTCTGCGCGCCGAGGTGGACGCCGCGCCCGGCGATCACGCGAACGTGCGCGTCGTGCCCGTCGCCGGAGCCGACCACGGGATGAAGACACTCAAGGCCTCCCCGCTCACGGCGCGCGACGTGCGCGAGCTTGTCGTGTCGACCACCGCCGCGTTCGTCGACGAGGTGCTCGCCGCGCGGTAGCCCCTCCCCCTCTTCGCGAAGGGCACGTCGTTGTCGCTTTGGCGCGTCGAAAGCGACAACGACGTGCCCTTCGACGTCGCTCGCTGCGCTCGCGAAAAGAAATTGCTATTTGGTGTTGCTAGGTAGTGGTACTTGGCGTTACTATCTAGTGGTAGTCAACAGCACTGAGTAGTTAGGAGGAGGTCGTGGGCAAGCAGACCACGGAGATGCTCAAGGGCACGCTCGAGGGCATCGTCCTCGCCATCCTGTCGAGCAGGGCCGCATACGGATACGAGATCACCTCGTGGCTGCGCGACCAGGGCTTCGACGACATCGCCGAGGGCACTGTGTACGCCCTGCTCGTCCGAGTGGAGCAGCGCGGCCTCGTCGACGTGGAGAAGGTCCCCTCCGAGAAGGGACCGCCCCGCAAGGTGTACTCGCTCAACGCAGCGGGACGCGAATACCTCGAAGAATTCTGGAGGACCTGGAGCTTCCTCGCAGAACGGATCGAACAGCTCCGAGATGGAGGCAACTGAAATGGCACCGAAGTGGATCGAGCTGGTCACCGGATCGCTCGAGCAGAAGAAGCAGTACCGGCAGCTCAAGGCCCGCCTGGAGGCTCTCCCCGAGCCCTACAACGGCGTCGCCAAAGCAGTCAACCGCTACCTCATGTACAACGGCGGCATCGTCGACGGCGACACGATCATGACGATGATGGGCGACTTCGTCGACCTCTTCGAGCGTGCAGCCACCGACGGCACCCCGATCCGCGAGATCGTCGGCGACGACCCGGTCGAGTTCGCGGACGAGTTCGCCGCCGCCTACCTCGGCACGCGCTGGATCGACAAGGAGCGCGCCCGTCTCACCGAGGCCGTCGAGGCGGCCGAACGAACCCAGGAGAAGGATTCATGACCCCGACCGCTGTCGCCGCGCCGGCCATCCAGGTGCGCGGCCTCGAGAAGTCCTACAAAGACCTGCACGTGCTGCGCGGCGTCGACTTCGAAGTCGAGAAGGGGACGATCTTCGGCCTCCTCGGCTCGAACGGCGCCGGCAAGACCACCGCGGTGAAGATCCTGTCGACCCTGCTCAGGGGCGACACCGGAACCGCGACGGTCAACGGCTTCGACGTCGCCCGCCAGGCCGACGATGTGCGGAGGTCGATCAGCCTCACCGGGCAGTTCGCCGCCGTCGACGAGGTCCTGACCGGACGCGAGAACCTCATCCTGGTCGCCCGCCTCCGCCACCTCAAGAACCCCGCCGGCATCGCCGACGACCTGCTGGCCCGCTTCTCGCTGACCGACGCGGGGGGCCGCAAGGTCGGTACGTACTCGGGCGGCATGCGGCGCCGGCTCGACATCGCGATGAGCCTCATCGGCGAGCCTCCGGTGGTGTTCCTCGACGAGCCCACCACCGGGCTCGACCCGCAGGCGCGCATCGAGGTGTGGGAGACGGTCAAGCGCCTCGCCGGCCGCGGCACCACGGTGCTGCTCACCACGCAGTACCTCGACGAGGCCGAGCAGCTCGCCGACCGCATCGCCATCCTCCACGAGGGCCGCATCATCGCGAACGGCACGCTGGCCGAACTCAAGCAGCTCCTCCCGCCGACCCAGGTCGAGTACGTGGAGAAGCAGCCCAGCCTGGAGGACGTGTTCCTCGCCATCGTCGGACCGTCGGCCTCCACCGAGACCGCGGCCCCCGAGACCACCAAGGAGTCCTGATGTCCACCGCAACGTTCGTCGCCGACACCACGGTCCTGACCGGCCGGTCCATGAAGCACATCACGCGCAGCCTGGACACCATCATCACGGTCACGATCACACCGATCGCCCTCATGCTGCTGTTCGTGTTCGTCCTCGGCGGCGCGATCGACACCGGTCCGGATTCCGGGTCGTATGTGAACTACATGCTGCCCGGAATCCTCCTGATCACGATCGCGTCCGGCATCTCGTACACGTCGTACCGCCTGTTCATGGACCTGCAGGGAGGGATCTTCGAACGGTTCCAGTCCATGCCGATCGCCCGCTCTAGCGTGCTGTGGGCTCACGTGCTCACCTCGCTGGTGTCCAACCTGATCTCGGTCGCGCTGGTCGTCCTGGTCGCGCTGCTGATCGGCTTCCGCACCGGAGCGAGCGTGCTCGCCTGGCTCGGGGTCGCCGGCATCCTCGTCCTGTTCACCCTGGCGCTGACCTGGGTGGCCGTCATCGCCGGCCTGTCGGCGAAGAGCGTGGACGGCGCAGGAGCGTTCGCCTATCCGCTGATCTTCCTGCCGTTCATCAGCTCGGCGTTCGTCCCCACGAGCAGCATGCCGGCGCCGGTCGCCTGGTTCGCCGAGAACCAGCCGGTGACGCCGATCGTCGACACCATCCGGGCGCTGTTCGCCCAGCAGCCGGTCAGCGGCGACATCTGGATCGCTCTCGCCTGGTGCGTCGGCATCCTCGTCGTCGCCTACGGCTTCGCGATGTCCATCTACCGGCGGCGGATCAGCCGCGGGTGAGCCGGGGCCTCCATCCTCCGGCTGCGGAACGGCCGCCGACCTGAAGGGTCGGCGGCCGTTCTGTCGTTCAGCCGAGTTCGCGCCGCATGATCCAGCGGACGCTGCCGCCCGAGTGCGCGTCGGTGGCCTGGAGCCTGCTGAACCCGTGCTTCTCGAAAAGCTCGACGGTGCCGACGTAGCCGCTTATCACATCCACCCGCTCGCCGCGGGTCTCGACAGGGTAGCCCTCCACGAGCGCCGCGCCTTTCGAGCGCGCGTGCTCGACGGCGCCGTCGAGGAGGTCGTGCATCAGTCCCCGCTTGCGGAAGCCTCCGCGCACGACGAAACAGACGATCGACCACGGGTCGAGCTCCTCATCGACGTGCGGGATGGTGCGGGAGTTCATCAGGCGACGGTAGGTGGACTTGGGTGCCACCGAGCACCAGCCGGCGACCTCCCCGTCGGCGTAGACCAGCACGCCCGGCCCCGGCTCGGTCTCGCATTCGTGGTGCATGTAGTCGATGCGCTCGGGCATCCCGAGCCGTGCGTCCCGGTACGACATGCAGACGCAGCCGCCGCCTCCCGGCTTGCGCGGCACCATGAACGTGGCAAAATCGTCCCAGCGACCGGTCGCCGGCAGCACCTCGATGGACATGCCCCGAGGGTAGCGCGGAGGACCGACAGCGAGCATGGCTGGCGTGTCCCGCGCCCGGGTCGCGGCGCTCGGCGGGAGGATCGTCGAGTGTCCAGCGACCTCCTCATGCGCATCCACTCCCCCGAGTTCCAGGCGATGTCGGAGCGGGTGCTCCGGGCGACCGAGCTGACGTCGCGGCTCAATGTGCTGCCGTTCGACGACGAGGCGGAAAAGGCCGCGCTGTTCGAGCAGCTCCTGGGCAGGCCCCTGCCGGACCGGGTGACGATCTACCCGCCGTTCTTCACCGACCACGGGCTGAACCTCGACGTGAGTGAGCGCGTCTTCATCAATCAGAACTGCACATTCCTCGATTACGCCGGCATCCGACTGGCGCCGCGCGTGATGGTCGCACCCCGGGTCACGTTCATCACCGTCGGTCATCCGGTCGACGTGGAGGACCGGCGCGTCTGGCTGACGGGCGGCCCGATCGACGTCGCCGAAAACGTGTGGATCGGCGCGGGAGCCACCATCCTCCCCGGCGTGACGATCGGCCGCGACGCCGTCATCGCGGCCGGAGCCGTGGTCGCCGACGACGTGCCGGCGGGCACCCTCGTCGCGGGCCCGAAGGGCCGCGTGCTGCGCGAGTTCTGAGCCTCGGATTTGCGGCACATGGTGCGATAGGGCGCCCCTCGCCTCATTCGGCGCAAATCCACAGGGCCAGGTAGCGCCATGAGCGTCGTCGCGGCGTAGGGTGCGGCACCATGGACGACATCACGAACCCGCCGAGCAGGTCTCGGCGGCCGGAACGTTCGGAGCTCGCCGACTTCGCCGACCGGCTCCGCGGCCAGCTGGCCGGCGTGCCGCCGGTGAGCGAGTTCCCCGGCACCATCGCCACGATCGACGCCGGGCACCTCGCCCGCAACCTGGGCACCGGGGTGAACCTCACCCTCCCTTCGGCCATCGCCACCGGCGACATCCTCTTCGCCCCCGATCTCAACCCGGCGTTCTTCTACTCGTGGGACGTCCACGCCAACCAGCCTCCGGACTGGTTCCGGATCTCACTGCGCTTCACCCCTGCGGACTTCGGCATCACCGAACCCCGCGCCTACGACATCGCCTGGACCGTCGTCCCCTTCTTCCTCGACCTGGGCGCGACAGTGACGCTGGAGGCGTCGCCCAACACCGGCGCGGTGCCGGCGAGCTGGACGCTGGACCAGCCGCAAGTGCGCACCCTTCACGTCGGCACCGCTGCGATCGCCCAGGACGAGACGCTGCACGTCGATCTGGTGCGCGGCAGCACGGGAGGCAGCTGGATCTGGCTGCAGACGACGATCGGGTACGCGCCGCTGACGACGGAGCAGTAGCGTCGCCGGGCTCGCAGATTTGCCGCGAATGGTGCGATCGACGCCCCTCATCGCCTCATTTGCCGCACATCACTTCCCGCACGCATTCTGGGAGCTCGATGGGACGGCCGCCGGTAGTCTCCACGTTGTGAGCGCACGCCCCGAACCGACGTCCCCGCCCCGCGCCGCCACCCTGGCCCCGCTCTACCTGGCCGGTTTCACGACCGCGTTCGGCGCTCACGGCGTGGCGACCGCGCTCGGCGTGGAGGCCGGGGATCTCGGCCTGTCGCTGCTGACCTTCGGGCTGGTGCTCGCGCTGTACGACCTGGCGGAAGTCGTGCTGAAGCCGATATTCGGCGCGCTGAGCGACCGGATCGGGGTGAAGCCCGTGATCGTGGGAGGCCTGATCCTGTTCGCGCTGGCCTCCCTGCTCGCGGTCGTGAGCCCGACGCCGGTGGTGGTCGCGATCGCACGGTTCGCGCAGGGAGCCGGCGCGTCGGCGTTCTCGCCGGCGTCGTCGAGCGCGGTGGCCCGGATCGCCGGAGCCGAGCGGCTCGGCCGCTACTTCGGCCGGTACGGCGCATGGAAGAGCATCGGCTACGCCGCCGGCCCGCTGATCGGTGCCCTCCTGGTGTCGCTCGCCGGGCTGGGGGCGCTCTACGTCACCCTCGCCGCCCTCGCGGTGGCGACGACGATCTGGGTCGCCCTCGCCGTGCCCGCGTTGCCGGTGCTCCCGCGCCCGCGCTACACCCTCGCCGACCTCGTCCGTCAGACCACCGAGCGCGGCTTCCTCCTCCCGACGCTCGCCCTGGCCACGACGACGGCGCTGCTGGGCGTCGCGGTCGGCTACCTGCCGCTGCTCGGGACGAGGGAGGGCCTCCCGCCCGTCGCTGCAGCTGGCGCGGTCGCGGTTCTGGCCGTCGTGTCGGCTTCCGCACAGCCGTTGGCCGGACGCCTCCGAGACCGCGGGCGCCTCCCCGTGCGCGTCGGAGTGCCGTCCGCCCTCGCTATCGGGGCGGTGGCGCTTCTCCTGCTGCTCTGGCCGCATCCGGCCGCGCTGTACCTGTCGGCGCTGCTCGCCGGGCTGACGGTCGGCGTCGCGACGCCACTGGCGTACGCGCACCTGGCGGCGGCGACACTCGCGGAGCGGATGGGCCGCACGATGGGCAACGCCGAACTCGGCCGCGAACTCGGCGACGCGGGAGGGCCGCTGATCGTGGGAGCCATCGGCACCGCGGTGGGGCTGACGGCCGGGATCGGGGTGCTGGCGGCGATCACCGCGGCGGCGGCCGCGGTCAGCGGCGTCGGGTTGCGGGAGGCCGGCCCGGCCGCGGAGGACTGAGCGTCGGTCACGAACCGGGCCGTCGTCCCGAAACGCTCAGAGGAGAATCGCCCGGGAATCTCCTCCCTGAGCCCCTCTGGGAGGATTTCTGCGGCGCGCCGCAACCCGATCTCCTCCGCGACGAACACCCCGCCCGCGGACCTACACGTTGAAGCGGAACTCCACCGGGTTCCGACACCGTTAGGCATTGTTGGGCCCGTCGAATCGAGCGTGAAGCATTACTTGAGGTCGACGCGAAGATGGATGCCCGGGTCAGGGTCTTGTCAAGCAATCGGGTCGCTTGCTGACGGCAGGTCATCATCGGCCAACACAAGCGTCCCAAAACCACCCCCACAGAACCACTCGCTTTGACTCCACGCGCGAAGGGCAGCAACGTTCCACGGCTCGAAGCCTCCAGTTGCCCAAGAGCGTTCAAGGTCCAGAAGAGATTGCCTTACGGCGGGCGCGCCGCCAAGCACGAACCTTCTTGTCAGTTCGAGACGGAGACCACCGAGGAAGCGAGACGCCTGTTTCGAGTAGAGCCGCCCGAGTTCATGACGGCTGAAGTGCGCACGGACACGCGCCGATAAGGTCGCGCTCCACCGAGGGGGCGACACGATTGTGTAAGTCAACGCGCCGCTCGTCTCGTTTAGGACGGCGACGAGCCAATCGAACTCGCCGAGATCATCGAAATATGGGTGGAGCGGTTGTTCCGCCGCCACCGCCGCCACGAAGGCCTTCTTCTTCTTGTTGCACTTGCTGCATATCGGCACGAGGTTGAGCGGAGTGACGGCGAGATAGTGGAACTTCGACTTAGGTAGGTAGTGATCGAGCTCGTCGACCTCGCGTCTGAGACAGTATGGACAGTCAAAATCTCCGACCAGCTCTTTCAGAATCTCGTAGAACATGCGAGCATTCCGGTCTTGAGGCACTAGCCGGTTCGTGTATGTCCATTTGACGGCGACATGCTCGGGAGCACCGATCGTACTGAGCGTCTCCGGAGTGCGGTATAGCTCTCCGGCCTGTCCCAGTGTCGCGTAGATCGCTTCCGCATCCACCAGGGGCTGTTTGCTCGCGACCGCGAGGATCACCTCCGGCGATGATTCCATGACCGCGAGAACTTCCCCCACGCCAAAAGGGGGCTTAGCTAGGGTCCTCATTTCGACTCGACTTCGGAGTACCAATTCAAGAGAACGCTTCGAGCTTCAAACCCGAGTTCGTGGCCAAAGTAGTCGAGTACTTCCTCGTAGGAATTTCCACTGCGCGCCGCATCGATGACCATCTTGTGAAAGCCGGAATCCGTTACCTCTAATCCGAACACGCTGCTCGTAAGAGTGCTCACGTTCTCACCGAAGGTCTCCAAGACCGGCCGACGCCCCTGAACGAACGCCCCTGTTCGGCGAATCCTCCAAGCACATTTTCGTGGAACCTCTTGGAGAACAACGGGCGAGTGCGTTGCAACTATGGCAATCCCACTCTTGTTACGCATCAGGTCCGAAAGCGTCCGTGTGAAGGCTGATAGCAGTGGCGGATGAAGATGACCTTCCGGCTCATCCATCAAGACGAGTGTCTGCTCAGTTACGGTCTCCACCAAGCGCGTCACCGTGAGCAGGACGATCTTATGTCCCGAACTCAACCTGTTGTAAACCGTCATCGCCGACTCGCGGAACTCAGCTTCAGTCGTCTCTTCGTCGTATCTGACCGCCAATTCTCTGACCTCGGCCGCCGAGAAGATTGGGTCGGATTCCAGGGTGGCAAGCGCCTCGACCCACGTGCCTTGCGATTTGGAACTGGCGACCAGCCATGCACTGTCCGCAAAGCCAACAGCAAGATCCTTCGGGGTTTGCGTGACGATCTTGCCGTCGTCCGTCCTCCGCTGGAGACCTAGGTACGCGTAAGGCACCTTATACGACTCGCGATCGTCCGCGACTGGCAGCGACGGGTTGTCGAAAGCGCTGAACGCAACATAGACGAGATTTGCCGCCTCAAGGGGCGGACCGTCGGTCGGGATATAACCGTCACGATCCTCTGGAGTCGACGTGCCCAAGATGTGGCGCCCCAGTGACAGGAGTGTGCTGGTCTTTCCAGCACCGTTCCGGCCAATCAATACATGGACATTGGTCGGCGGCTTCGAATCACCAATAACCTCAAAGTCGAGTTTGAGTGGGGGTGCAATCGGGTTGAGCGATTCACGAACGAACGAGAAATCGAACGACGCCCGCACGTCGCCGAGCTGAAGAAGTCGTGGGTACTGACGGCGAACCGAGTAGGCGGTGACGCTTCTCATGAGCGAATTGATGACACCCGGCGACAAACGAACGTCCTCGAACTCGCGCTGATCTACGGCTAGGTCTCTGAGATCCGACAGAATATCTGCGCCGCGTTCCGCTCCGAATAGATTGTGGATATTGATGTAAAGGTCGGTGTCTTGGCCAACGGAGACGTACCTGCGCGGCAGCGAGTCGAAATGTTCAGGAATCGGCGTCGACCAAGTCTCTCGCTCATCCTCGATGTAGTCGTGCTCGCGATCCAGAATCTTGATGAAACCGAGTCGAGCCGACTCGCGCGAATCGAAATAGTGCAGCGAGTAAAGGGTGCGGAACTTCCACCAGTCGTTCCATTCAGCGTGTTGCAGCCAGAATGTGCCTGCCTCCGGCTCTGAAGGCTGCTTGTCGCTTACCCGGAACTGCAAATCGCCACATCCTTGATCGACTCAAGACTCGATAATTCATACATTCTGGCAGTCGCTGCGCGGGAACAGGTAAGCGCACGCAGAGGGAGTCGTCAGCGCATCCATCCACCAAGGGAGGGCCGCTAGGCGGTGTTCCCGGTGATATGAGGCAACAAGATCACACAACGACTGAGCTAATGGTCGTCATTCAACCGTGGTCCCCGGCTCAGAACCGTCTGGCCCAACGGGAGGTCACTCCGACTTTGCCAACAGCACTACGGCACACAGCGTCTCGCATTCCGCGGGCATCCTTCGGTCCGAAACATTAAACCTAAACTCCACTACCTCCCCGTACTCACGGAAGTCGTTATGGCACGGGAGCGACTTCGCGCGCACGGAATCTGCCTTCGGAATCCTCATCCAGTATGAACTCGACGAACTGCCCGACGATCGGTCCGGTGTCTCCCGGAAAGTTCGCCAACGCGCCAGCGTGGAAAAATACGTTGTCGGGGATCTCGGGGTGGCTTATGAAGCCATAGGTGCCTTTGTAACTCAGCACTCGACCTCGTCGAACGACTACCGATTCACCGGTCGACACCGGGACACGTGGACGGCTTGGCTCGCCTACGAGGCGCGCAATCTCGCTAGTCATATCGAGCATGGCCGCTCCCTTGCCTTGCATCGCAGCCACTAGGCGCGGCCACTCTTCGGACCGCCGAAACAAGCCTTCGTGCTCCGCCACGCTCGTTAGTGCCGATTTCGTACGGGCAGTATCGTCACGCTTGGCATCAGTCTCCAACCTGCTCAGGGAACGCAGAGCAACCGCCGCCGCGCGGACAGCTCCCGAGACGAGGCGCGCATCGCGACTGCCGCCGTCGATGAGCGGTTTCGCACAATAGAAGCCGGCCAGAGCCTTGTCTAAGGCCACCGCGGGTCGTTTTTCGAACAGCTCATCTTCAGCCCAACGACGCCAGCTGTCGACGAGGGCCGTAGTTGCGATCCGTGCCAACTTGTGGCTCGAGGTGTCGAGGGCTTCCTCCAGGAGTTCCTGTCCCTCGGCATAAGACTTGTCCCAGACCAGGAAGTTGCCTAGGGCGAAGGCGGTGTCGGAGTTGCGCAGCGTCTCGTGCGCAAAACGCTCCAATTCGATGGCAGCCGGTATGTCGTGCATAACCCGCGCGAGGTGTCCAGCGTAGAAGTGAGCGACGCAAGCCTTGTGCTCCGAAGACTCGGAGTCGGCCATCGCCGACCGGTAAAGCGATGCCGCTCGCGCCGCGTCACCGCTCTTGCTTGCTATGAAGGCGCCTACGCGATCGATCTCAAAGAACCCCGGGTTCAAAGACCGCGCCCGTTCTACATAGGCTTCCGCATCAGCCCAGTCGGCGTCTGCCGAAAGTCGGAGTGCGAGTCGAAGCAGGTGTGCGGTCGGCTCATCCAGGTCATTTCTAAGACGGATGACGTTCGCGTCCAATTGGCGGTTTTGGAGTTCGCGCCGGTGCTCTTCCCTGTCGTGAATGTAAGCCGACTCCCGCGCCAGCACTTGATTCATCAAAGTCGAATTGTGGTCGGCGCGCGGCAGATATGCGCGCGCAGTCATCGAGAGCTCAAGCAGGTCGAGCTTGTCGCCGTCGGGTGACGGTGTCCTGGTCAGAAGCGAGCCCTGAAATAAATCCTGAGCAGACCGACGCAGAGTGTCCACGGCCAGGGCCGAGATGACAGCCAACTCGTCGAAAGAGATCGCCCGATCAAGGGAACGCAGAATTGCGAGCACGAGCTTGGAATCCGAAGGCAGCGCTTCGTAGACGTTGTCGACGCAAAAGCGCAGCAGTTCACCCTGGTGCCGGAGGGTGTCCTCTGGCATTTTCCCGGCCTCGACACTGAGTATGAACCAACGAATGGCTAATGGGGACATCCGCAGATTCGATACATAGCCCTTGATCTCGTCCGTCGACCTGGCGGCCAGTTCATTCTGGCGACGTCTGGCAGCGAACTTCTTGAACAGGAGAACGGCGTCGGCGATCGCCAGCTCTCCAAGAGCAAACCGTCGCTCGACCTGGCCGATCCCCACCCGGCTGGTGAATAGGAAGGTCACGGATTCCGGAAGCGCGTCATACAGCTCGAGTACCTCGCTGCCTTGCGCGGACTCGAGGTTGTCTAGCACGACCAGACAGCGAAGTCCTGATAGGTGGTCCGCAAGCTCGTCCAGCGAGCCCCGGAAGGAAGGATCGAGCACTCGCCCTAAGGCTTCGGTGGCTCCAGCGACGTCTCTCAACGCATCCGTTATGCTGCGGACACCAGCAGCGGTAAGCAGTTCGTGCTTCAGCGACACCCACAGAACAGCGTCGAAGAAGGGCTCTGACGCGTCAACCATCTGGTACGCCACCTGCAGAGCGAGAGCAGTCTTGCCGATGCCGCCTTCACCGGTGATCGTGATCATTCGATCCCGACCCTTGAGGAGAAGAGCCGTCACGTCGGAGACGTCCTTGCCTCTACCGATCAGACCCGTCTCTTCGTGGTCTGCAAGAGGAAGATTGTGGAGCACCTTCTCCACTGGCTTAGGGATGGATGTGAAAGGTGGCTCCCACCGCGTGTCTCGTTCAAGCCTCGAGAGCATCTGTCTAGTTAGCGTGAAGTAGCGCGAGGCGAACAGACCGATGAGGCCCTGTGCGCTCTCTAGGTCGTCGCCGTGCAACGGGCGTCCGTGCATTACCCGGTTTCTAATGCCAACGAGTCTGTCCATCGCGGTTACGTTTCGGCCAAGCTCGTCCCCGAGATCGCGAGGGAGGGCGACCGAGTGACGCATAAGAACGTCGAACGCCTGCCGTAAATAGAGGTAGTGGACAATCGAAACTGACTCAGACGAATCGTCAGCCGCCCGACGGGCTTCGGCAAGCTCATGGTCGGCCCCAAGGACCTCTTCCGCAGTCAGGTGGTCCAGTAAGTATTGCTCGATCGCAAGGCGAAGATCGTGTTCAAAAGCGTCCAGTAATTGAAACGCGCGGGCTTTGCTAAAGATGACTTCCACAACGGTGCTTTCTGGTGATGATTTGTTCAGCCTCGTTGTCAGCGCCGCGTACCGCTACCCCCCACCCGCGGGGCAACCCAAATCGTTCCAGAACGAATTGGCCCATAGCGCGCCTGTCGATTCGCTCGAGAAGCGTGAGCCCCGTTCATCCCTAACGCCACTTTCCGACGATTCCACACATCACGATCACTGGCGCGCCACACCGCGCGGACGAGAGGCTGCACGTCGATCTGGTGCGCGGGAGCACGGGAGGCAGCTGGATCTGGCTGCAGACGACGATCGGGTACGCGCCGCCGACGACGGAGCAGTAGCGTTCCAACACCGCAGATTTGCGGCAGATGAAGCGATTGGCGCCCCTCATCGCATCATTTGCCGCAAATCACTCCCCTGCCACGGCCTCCGGAACAGCAAGAGCCCGGAGGGCCACACCGTCGAACCGACGCGGGACGCACCACTCGAGCTCCGCGCCGGCCGTCCGGAGGGTGATGACGACAGAGTCGCTCCCGCCGACGATTTCGTTCGACCGAGCGGGACGACGTGATCCCGCTACGGTCGCTTCGACGGGCACACGGGTGCCCTCCATATTCAGGCGGCCCTCACGGATCGCCCATTCGCCGACCAGCCATTCGCGGCTCAGTCCGGTCTGCGACCCAGACACGACCCGCAGACCGCCGAGGAACACCGAGTTCTTCGCGATCCGCGCTCGTCGCCCCGCCGTGAACAGGTCCGCGATGGAGCCGCCGATGAGGGAGGCGGCCAGGTCACCGATGAACTCGGCGATCAACGGAGATCACGGAGATGGTGAGACGGCATGAGCGGACGATACCAGTAGCGCAGCAACTCGATGGCGCCTGCCCGGCGGCCAGACCTCTCAGAGGAGACGCGCCCGAGAATCTCCTCTCCGGACCACTCTGAGAGGTGTCCGTCGGCGCGCCGACCCGGGTTCTCCTCCGCAGCCGACGCCCGCGGACCTACACGTTGAACCGGAACTCCACCACGTCCCCGTCCTGCATCACGTACTCCTTGCCTTCCATCCGCGCCTTGCCGCGCGAACGGGCCTCGGCGACGCTGCCCGCGTCGACGAGGTCGTCGAAGGAGATGACTTCGGCCTTAATGAAGCCCTTCTCGAAGTCGGTGTGGATGACGCCGGCCGCCTGCGGGGCCTTCCAGCCCTTGTGGATGGTCCAGGCGCGGGACTCCTTGGGACCGGCCGTCAGGTACGTCTGCAGGCCGAGGGTGTCGAAGCCGATGCGGGCGAGCTGGTCGAGGCCGCTCTCGGTCTGGCCGGTGGAGGCCAGCAGTTCGGCGGCATCGGCGGCGTCGAGGTCGATGAGCTCCGACTCCAGCTTGGCGTCGAGGAAGACCGCCTGCGCGGGCGCGACCAACTCCGCGAGCGCCGCACGGCGGGCGTCGTCGGTCAGCACGTCCTCGTCCACGTTGAACACGTAGATGAACGGCTTCGCCGTCAGGAGGCCCAGCTCGCGGATCGGCTCCAGGTCGATGCTGGAGGTCGAGAGCGGCTTGCCGTCGTTCAGGAACGCGATCGCCTCGCGTGCGGTCTCGAGCACGATCGGCTCGAGCTTGCGGCCCTTGACCTCTTTCTCGTAGCGCTGCTCCGCCTTCTCGAGGGTCTGCAGGTCGGCGAGGATGAGCTCGGTGTTGATCGTCTCCATGTCGCTGGCGGCGTCGACCTTGCCGGCGACGTGCACGACGTCGGGGTCGGAGAAGCCGCGGACGACCTGCGCGATCGCGTCGGCCTCCCGGATGTTCGCCAGGAACTTGTTGCCGAGGCCCTCGCCCTCGCTCGCGCCCTTGACGATGCCGGCGATGTCGAGGAACGACACCGGGGCGGGGAGGACGCGCTCACTGCCGAACAGCTCGGCGAGCGTGTCCAGCCGGGGGTCGGGCAGGTTGACGACGCCGACGTTCGGTTCGATGGTCGCGAACGGGTAGTTCGCCGCGAGGGCGTCGTTCTTGGTCAGCGCGTTGAAAAGGGTCGACTTGCCGACGTTCGGGAGTCCGACGATACCGATAGTGAGAGCCACGGTCGTCCATTCTACGGGCGGCCGGGCGAGCGAAAGACGACCGAAGGGCACGCGGACGCCCCTCAAACGCGCGGGAAAGGGCGTTTACGTGCCCCTCGGCGGCGGAAACAGCTTCAGCCGCCCAACGTCGCCCGGTAGCAGCGGGTCACGTACGGCAGCTCGATGGTCTCGGCACCGGCGAGGTCGGGGTGCTCGGCGTGGAGGCGGCGCAGCGAGCCGATGACCGCCGCCTGCGCGTCAGGGTCCTTGGTGATGAAGTAGCTGCGCGATCGCGCGAGATCGAGCAGGCCGTCGAGCGTGAGCGCCTGCACCCAGTGCACGTCGAGGCGCTCCAGCGCACCGAAGGGAGGCCCCACCACAGGGTCCTCCTCGTCGCCGGTCACTGCATCCCCCGCGCCCATCAGCTCGCCCAGCTCGCGAACCCACTCGACGCTCTCGTCGCGGTCGTTCCAGACCAGGCCGAGCCGGCCGCCCGGGCGCAGAACGCGCGCGGCCTCCGGCACGGCGACAACCGGATCGACCCAGTGCCACGCCTGCGCGGAGACGACGAGCCCCGCGCTCTCATCGGGCAGCGGGAGGCTCTCGCCGCTCCCGAGCCGCGCCTCGGCCTCCGGCACCCGCTCGCCGAGCACCGCCAGCATCTGCGGCGACGGGTCGACGGCCACGACCTCCCGGCCCGCGCCGATCAGCGCGCGCGTCAGCTTGCCGGTGCCGGCGCCCAGATCGACGACGAGACCCTCCGTCCCGTCGGTGAGCCACGCGACGGCGTCCGCCGGGTAACCCGGCCGCGACGCCTCGTAGACGTCTGCCGCCCGGTCGAACGACCGCGCGTGCTCCACCCGCTCTCGCCTCTCCCGCATACCGCGACCCTACCCTCCGGGTCGGTGGCCGCCGACTCGGTGGCCGCCGACGGATTTCGGGTGTGCTCGGCGGTGCGCGCGGGCGGCGTCGGCGGGTCATGCAAGCATTCAGGCGTGCCACTGGACTTCACCGCCATCGACTTCGAGACCGCGAATTCGTCTGCGGCGTCCGCCTGTTCGGTCGGACTGGTCAAGGTGCGGGACGGCCGGGTCGTCGACCGCGCGAGCTGGTTCATCCGGCCGCCGCTCGGGCACGACCTGTTCCAGGAATGGAACATCCGCATCCACGGCATCCGGCCGGAGGATGTCGTGGGCGCAGCGGGCTGGGTCGACCAGCTGGCCGACCTCGTCGAGTTCGCCGAAGACGACCACCTCGTCGCGCACAATGCCGGCTTCGACATGGGCGTGATCCGCGCGGCGTGTGCCGCGACGTTCGTCTCCTGTCCCGAGTACCGCTACCTGTGCAGCCTCCAGGTCGCCCGCCGCACCTACCACCTGGAGTCGTACCGGCTCCCCGTCGCCGCGATGGCGGCGGGATTCGAGGACTTCCACCACCACGACGCACTCGCCGACGCCGAGGCCTGCGCCGCCATCGTGGTGCACGCCGCGCGCCGTCACGAGGCCGCGACGATCGACGACCTCTCGGCGCTCACCGGCGCGCGCATCGGCCGCATCGGCTACCCCGCCGCCGCATAACCCGCAGGCTCGCGAGGCGATTTCGCGCCCCGCCCACAGGAGCTCACGGTCGCTGTCGGCGGCCCCTGGCACACTGAGGGCATGGACACACTCGCCCTCCTTCTCGGCCTCCTCATCGGCCTGATCGTCGGTGCTGCAGCGGCAGGATTCGCCGTCGTGAGGCTGCTGCGCGGGCGGGAGGCCGCGGCCGAGCCGGCGGAGAGCCCCGCGATCGTCGCCGCCCGGCACGAGAAGGAGCTCGTCGAGGTGCGCGCGGCGGAGGCCGCGGTCCAGTCGGAGCTGCGCGCCGACCTCGCGGCCGCCGATACCCGCGTCGACGCCCTTCAGGAGCAGCTGCGCGGGCTGCAGCAGCAGTTGCGGGAGACCGAGGAGCGTCATCGCACAGAGGCGCTTGCTCAGAGCGAGCGCGAGCGCGCCGAGAGCAAGGTGCTGCAGGCCCTCGCTCCCGTCCGCGAGAGCCTCACCGACATGCAGCGCAAAGTCGTCGAGCTCGAGACTCAGCGGCACCAGCAGCACGGCCAGCTCGCCCAGCAGCTGCGCTCGGCCGCCGAGTCCGAGGAGCGGCTGCGCAGCACCGCCGAGTCGCTGGCGTCGGCCTTGCGCTCCAACAGCACCCGGGGCGTGTGGGGCGAGACCCAGCTCCGCAGCGTCGTGGAGGCCGCCGGATTGATCGAGCGGGTCGACTTCGACGTGCAGTCCAGCATCCACTCCGAGTCCGGCGCCGGCCGACCCGACATGATCATCCGGCTCCCCGGCGGCAAGAGCATCGCGCTCGACGCGAAAGTGCCGTTCAACGCGTATCTCGAGGCCAGCCAGATCCCCGCCACCGCCACGGGCCCTGAGGGGGCGCAGCGCGAGGCGCTGCTCAAGCAGCACGTGAAGGCGGTCCGCGACCACATCACGACGCTGGGCAGCAAGGCGTACTGGACAGGCCTGGAGTCCTCCCCCGAGCTTGTGATCGCGTTCATCCCGAGCGAGTCGCTGGTCTCGTCGGCGATGGAGGCCGACCCGTCGATCATGGAGTTCGCCTTCGGCAAGCGCGTCGCGCTCGCGTCGCCGGTGACTCTGTGGTCGGTGCTGAAGACGGTCGCATTCAGCTGGCAGCAGGATGTGCTGACCAAGGAAGCCAAAGAGCTCTTCGACCTGAGCCGGACGCTCTACGGACGGCTCAGTACCACCGCGGGCCACATCGAGAAGCTCGGCCGGTCGATCGAACGCACGGTCAAGGACTACAACGGCTTCGTCGGGTCGTTCGAACGCCAGGTGTTCCCAGCCGCGCGCAAGCTCGGAGCGTACGACGAGTCAAAGATCATCGGGGTGCTGGAAGGCATCGAGGAGTCCCCGCGCGAACTCACGGCGTTCGAACTCACGAACGAGCTCGAAGCGCAGGCCGAAGTTCGCTCACACGCCGGCGCTGCCGCCCCCGACGACGCGCGCGATATGCACGGCATCGACAAGCTCGCCCTCGAAGAGAAGCAGCGCGCCGACGCCGGCGACGCCGAGTCCGGCGCCGCCTGACGCCGCGCCGTCGCGGGTCAGAGTTCGCTGAAGCTCACAGCTCGTCGGCCGACAGCCACTTCTCGGCGAGGTGGTCGGCGACCACGCGGCGGATGGTGCCCGACTTGGAGCGCAGCACGATCGACTCGGTACGGATGATCGGGCCCTTGCGGCGCACGCCCTCCACGAGGCCACCGTCGGTGACGCCGGTCGCGACGAAGAAGGTGTTGTCGCCCTTCACGAGGTCGTCCGCGCCGTAAATCCTGTCCATGTCGAGCCCGGCCGCGATCCCGCCGGCGCGCTCGGCATCGTCCTTGGGCGCCAACCGGCCCTGCATGAACCCGCCGATCGCCTTGATCGCGCACGCGGTCGTGATGCCCTCCGGGCTGCCGCCGATGCCGACGCACAGGTCGATGCGCGACTCGTAGCGGGCCGCATTGATGCCTCCGGCCACGTCGCCGTCGAGCATCAGGCGCGTTCCGGCGCCCGCCGCGCGGATCTCCTCGATCAGGCCCTCGTGGCGCGGCCGGTCGAGCACCGCGACGCGGATCTCGCCGACCGGCTTGCCCTTGGCCTTCGCGAGCTCCCGGATGTTGTCGCCGATCGGCTGCGACAGGTCGACGACGCCGCGGCCCTCCGGCCCGGTGACGATCTTGTCCATGTAGAACACACTGGAGGCGTCCAGCATCGTGCCGCGATCGGACACCGCGATCACCGACAGCGCGTTCTGGCGTCCGGCCGCGGTCAGGGACGTGCCGTCGATCGGGTCGACGGCGATGTCGCACGCTGGCCCGCGGCCGTTGCCCACGTGCTCCCCGTTGAACAGCATCGGCGCGTTGTCCTTCTCGCCCTCGCCGATCACGATCAGTCCGTCGAAGTTCACCGTGCCGAGGAACTTGCGCATCGCGTCCACCGCCGCACCGTCGGCCGCGTTCTTGTCGCCGCGCCCGATCCACGGCGTGGCGCGGATCGCGGCGGCCTCGGTCGCCCTCACCAGCTCCATGGCCAGGTTCCGATCGGGATGCAGGAAGAGGGTCGCGGTGTCGGTGCTGGTCATGATGGGTCCTCCCGGACGAATCGAGAACGACACCGGCGAATCGAACGACGGCGTCAGCCGCCGGACGACGGCGATGCCAGTGTATCCGCGCACGGTCGCCGCGCACCCCCACCCCGGGTGAACGTTCATCGACGGCAGGCCGCACCGGCCGCCTCGGTATGATGAGAGCCGTTCGACACCCCGATCCTCAAGGAGCTGCAATGCCCATCGCCACGCCGGACCAGTACGCAGAGATGCTCGACAAGGCGAAGGCGGGCGGGTTCGCGTATCCCGCGTTCAACGTCTCGTCGTCGCAGACCATCAACTCCGTGCTCCAGGGCCTGACCGAGGCGGGCAGCGACGGCATCATCCAGGTCACCACCGGTGGCGCCGACTACTTCGCCGGCCAGACGGTCAAGGCCCGCGCGACCGGCGCTCTCGCGTTCGCCAAGTTCGCCACCGAGGTCGCCAAGAACTACCCGATCACGGTCGCGCTGCACACCGACCACTGCCCGAAGGGCGCCCTCGACGACTTCGTGCTGCCGCTGATCGCCGCCTCCGAGGAGGAGGTGCGCGCCGGCCGCAACCCGATCTTCCAGTCGCACATGTGGGACGGCTCCGCGGTGCCGCTGGCCGAGAACCTCGAGATCGCGCAGGAGATGATCAAGCGCACCAAGGCCATCAACGCCATCCTCGAGGTCGAGATCGGCGTCGTCGGCGGCGAGGAGGACGGCGTGCGGCACGAGGGCTCCAACGAGGCGCTCTACACGACTCTCGGCGATGTCGAGCAGGCCGTCGAGGCCCTCGGACTCGGCGAGAACGGCCGGTACATGGCCGCGCTGACCTTCGGCAACGTGCACGGCGTGTACAAGCCGGGCAACGTCAAGCTGCGCCCGGAGCTGCTCAAGGAGATCCAGGACGGCCTCGCCGCCAAGTACGGCACCGGCCCCAAGCCGCTCGACCTCGTCTTCCACGGCGGCTCCGGCTCGACCGACGAGGAGATCGCCGAGGCGGTCCGCAACGGCGTCGTGAAGATGAACATCGACACCGACACCCAGTACGCGTTCACCCGCTCGGTCGCCGGCTACATGTTCGAGAACTACGACGGCGTGCTCAAGGTGGACGGCGAGGTCGGCAACAAGAAGGCGTACGACCCGCGCGCGTGGGGCAAGGTCGCCGAGACCGCCATGGCCGCGCG
This sequence comes from Leifsonia sp. PARNA 1/14, assembly GCF_055720965.1. NCBI lineage: Bacteria > Bacillati > Actinomycetota > Actinomycetes > Micrococcales > Microbacteriaceae > Leifsonia > Leifsonia sp. PARNA 1/14. Next base: position 526,052 of record NZ_JBVQSP010000001.1, on the reverse strand, counting down.
CGTCGTGGAGGCCACGCAGCAGCTGGGCAGCGCCGGGCACTCCGGCAAGTAGTCCAGAAGGCAGGGGGGATGAGCGAGCACGAGCCGGAGAAGCGGCCGGACGAGCGTCCGCGACCGAAGTACGGCGAGCTCGCGCCTCCCGGCTGGGTGTGGCGTCCGCCGCAGGACGCCGACCGCCTGGACACCGCGCACCACAGTCCGGCGGCGTCGGAGATCGAACCGCGTCCCCCTGCGCCGCCGGAACCGCCGGCGGGGCCGGGTCAGCACGGCCCGGGGCCGTACGCTCCCGGCCCTCAGCTGCGTGCGGATGCGCCGCGCTGGAACCTCGCCTTCACGATCGTGATGCTCGTGATCGGGTTCTTCGGCATGTCGTACTCGATCGGCACCCTTCAGGCCCTGCCCGCGGCGATGGAACTCCTGCACTCCTCGCAGAACCTCGGCCCCTACGTGCAGGACCCGTCGGTCGCGCCGCTGATCACCGCGGGAACGATCGCGATGGCGGGCATCTGGGCGATCTCGGCCGGTCTGTCGGTCTGGCTGCTCGTGCAGAAACGGCTGGCGTTCTACATCCCGCTGGTCGCCGGCGTCGTCGCGCTGGTCACGCTCTTCGTGATCCTCGGGATCATCTTCTCGACCGACCCCGTGCTGCTCGACTTCTACGGCGGCATCTCACCGACGCCGGGGCCGAGCTCGCCCGTTCCGACGAGCCCGGCACCGACCCCGACACCGACACCGACGCCCGGGGTATCGGCGTCGGCGTGAACGGTCAGGCGGCGGCGCTGGTCGTCCGCGCCTCCTCGAGTCCTGCCGCCAACGGGGTGGTCGGCCGCCCGATGAGCTCGCTCAGGGTGCCGGTCACCTCGGCGAGCGCGCCGTCGCGGATGTTGCCGTCGAGCGCGACCACGAAACCGGCCGTCCCCTCGTCGAGGCCCGCCTCGCGCAGAGCGGCCGTGTGCTCCTCCGGTGCCACCGAGCGGTAGGAGACCGGACGGCCGAGCAGCTCGCCCACCGTCGCCGCGAGGTCGTCGAACGTCCATGCGACGTCCCCGCCCAGCTCGTAGACCGCGCCCTCGTGTCCGTCCGTGGTGAGCACGACGGCCGCGGCCTCCGCGTAGTCCTTGCGGGAGGCGGAGGCCACGCGCCCGGTTCCCGCGCTGCCGACGAGCTCGCCCGTCGCCGCCGCGATGTCGACCTGGCCGGTGTAGTTCTCGGTGTACCAGTTGTTGCGCAGCACCGTCACAGGGAGACCGGACTCCGCGAGAAGGCGCTCGGTCTCGGCGTGCTCGGGCGCGAGGATCAGGTCGGTGTCCGTCGCGCGGGGAGCGCTCGTGTAGACGATCCGCCCGACGCCCGCCCGCGCCGCCGCCTCGATGGCGTTGCGGTGCTGTGGGATGCGCTGGCCGACTTCCGAACCGGACACCAGGAGGAGGGCCTCCGCACCGGCGAAGGCCTCGTCGAGGGTCTCCGGCTGCTCGAAGTCGATGACGGCGGTCTGCACGCCGAGGGCCGCGAGGGAGGCGAGGCGCTCCGCACTGCGGCCGACGGCGCGGATGTCGGCCGCGGGCACGCCGCGCTCCAGCAGGGAGTCGACGGTGAGGCGGCCCAGGTGTCCGGTTGCTCCGGTGACGACGATGGTCATAGGGGTGTTTCCTTTCGTTCGGTCTCCTTTCGCAACCGGGGAAAGAGCGCGATACTTCCCTGTCGGAGGTACCCACTTTTCGGTAAGTTACTGACGTGGACACCAGATTCCCGTCGTTCGAGGCCCTCGGCTTCACGGACGGCGTACTCCCCTCGGAGTGCCCGTCGCGCATCGTGCTCAATCACGTCACGAGCACCTGGGGCGTGCTCGTGCTCGTCGCCCTCGCCCGCAGCGATCTGCGGTGGGGCGAGCTGCGCCGAACCGTGCAGGGCATCAGCGAGAAGATGCTCGCGCAGACGCTCCGCACCCTCGAGCGGGACGGCTTCGTGCTGCGCACCGCTCAGCCCACCGTGCCGCCGCGCGTCGACTACAGCCTGACCGGCCGGGGCAGGGAGGTCACCTCGCACCTGCTTCCCCTCATGCAGTGGATCGCTGGCAACGCCGACGACATCGTCGCGGGCACCCCGCCCGCGCCGCCCGCTCCCCTGGGCTTCGAGACCGGACAGGCATCCATCAGCGGCGACTACCGGGACGGCAACGAGGACTCGCTCTACGCGTCCTCCTGGTCGGCGTTCGTCGCCGACGGCGTCGGCGGCCACGCGGCCGGCGAGGTGGCTTCGGCCACCGTCGCGATCCGGCTCGCGTCGATGCTGGACGCGACCGAGGGCCGCCTCCCCGGCGAGGAACGGCTGCGCGAACTGGTCGCCATCGCCAATGCCGACCTGGCCCTCCGGGTGCGGATGGACGCTGCGCTGGCCGGCATGGCGACCACGCTCGTCGGGCTGTTCTCCGACGGTGAGCAGACCCTCGTCGCGCACACGGGCGACTCCCGCGCCTACCGGCTGCGCGACGGCGGCCTGGCGCAGATCACCGAGGACGACTCGCTGGTGCGCGAACTCCTGGCCTCCGGCGCGATCATGGAGGCGGAGGTCGCCGAGCATCCCCTGCGTTCGGTCGTGACCCACGTGCTGGATGGAGACCCCGACGACGCGGCCGCCCTGCACGTCGCCGCGCAGCCGCTGCGGCGCGGCGACCGCTGGCTGCTGGCGAGCG
>NZ_JBVQSP010000001.1:520634-523264 GCF_055720965.1 Leifsonia sp. PARNA 1/14 | reverse complement strand
ATGGAGACCCCGACGACGCGGCCGCCCTGCACGTCGCCGCGCAGCCGCTGCGGCGCGGCGACCGCTGGCTGCTGGCGAGCGACGGGCTCACCGATTACGTGCCGATCCTGGAGGTCGCCGAGACCCTCGACGCGGCGGCGACCCCGCAGGACGCCGCGGATGCGCTCGTCGCGCTGGCGCTTCGCCACCGCGCCCGCGACAACGTGTCGGTGGTCGTCGCCGACGTGGTCGAGCTCGCCGAGCCTCCGGTGTACCGCCCGGCCTTCGGGGGCTCGGCAGCCGCGGATCCCGCATCGGCCCGCACCCTGGAGGCGTGAGCCCCGGAGCCGCGGGTCAGCGCCCGCGACCGCCCAGCGCCCGCGCGTCCTGGCGGCCGGTGATGTCTTTGCGCAGCTCCTTGGGCAGCGAGAACATCAGGTCCTCCTCTGCCGTCTTGACCTCCTGCACCTCGGCGTAGCCCGCGCCGGAGAGGTCCGCGAGGACCTCCTGCACCAGCACCTCCGGCACCGACGCGCCGCTGGTCACGCCGACGGTCGCGACGCCCTCGAGCCACTCCTGACGGATCTCGCTCGCGTAGTCGACACGGTAGGCGGCCTTGGCACCGTACTCGAGCGCGACCTCCACGAGGCGCACCGAGTTGGACGAGTTCGCCGAGCCGACCACGATCACGAGGTCGGCGTCCTCCGCCACCTTCTTGATCGCGACCTGGCGGTTCTGCGTGGCGTAGCAGATGTCGTCGCTCGGCGGGTCCTGGAGGTTGGGGAAGCGTTCGCGGAGGCGGCGGACGGTCTCCATCGTCTCGTCGACCGACAGCGTGGTCTGCGAGAGCCAGACCACCTTGTCGGGGTCCTTCACCTCGATGCGGTCGACGTCGTCCGGTCCGTTCACGAGCGTGACGTGGTCGGGCGCCTCGCCGGCGGTGCCCTCGACCTCCTCGTGGCCCTCGTGGCCGATGAGGAGGATCTCGAAGTCGTCGCGGGCGAAGCGCACGGCCTCGCGGTGCACCTTCGTGACCAGGGGGCAGGTGGCGTCGATCGCGAGGAGGCCGCGGTCGGCCGCGGCGTTCACGACGGCGGGCGACACCCCGTGGGCGGAGAACACGACGTGGGCGCCGGTCGGCACCTCGTCGACCTCGTCGACGAAGATCGCGCCCTGCTGCTCCAGCTCGGACACGACGTGCACGTTGTGCACGATCTGCTTGCGCACGTAGACGGGGGCGCCGTAGTGCTCGAGCGCTTTCTCCACGGCGACGACCGCGCGGTCGACGCCCGCGCAGTACCCGCGGGGTGCGGCCAGCAGCACGCGCTTGTGTCCCTGGACCGGGATATCCTGAAGCCGCCCGCGCGCACCGGCGTCCCGCTTGACGGGGATCCGGGGCATGGGGAGGCTGATGGTCGCGTCGCTCACTCCTCGATCGTACGCGGAGCGCGCTGAAGAACGAATGGGAGGCCGGGTGGCACAGGTCGCAGGCAGCACGCCGACGATGACCCCCGGACCGCCGACCCTGGACGCTCCGTGGCCGGTCGCATTGCTCGCCGACCGCATCCGCGGCTGGATCGACCGGCTGGGCACCGCGTGGGTGGAAGGCGAGATCACCCAGTGGGGCGTCTCGGGCGGCAACGTGTACGGCAAGCTCAAAGACCTGCGCGAGGATGCGACGATCTCGTTCACGATCTGGTCGTCGGTGCGCGCCCGCATCCCCGCCGACCTCAAGCAGGGCGACCGGGTGATCGCCGCGGTGAAGCCCAACTACTGGGTCAAGGGCGGAAGCCTGACCATGCAGGTCTCCGACATGCGACACGTGGGCCTCGGCGACCTCCTCGAGCGGCTCGAGCGGCTGCGCGCGCAGCTGACGGCCGAGGGGCTGTTCGCGGCCGAGCGCAAGAAGCGCCTCCCGTTCCTGCCGCACACCATCGGGCTGGTGACCGGCAAAGACTCCGACGCCGAGAAAGACGTGCTCCGCAATGCGCAGCTGCGCTGGCCGCAGGTGCGGTTCCGGGTGGTGCACGCGGCCGTGCAGGGCGACCGCACGCCGACCGAGGTGGTGGCCGCCATCCGCACCCTCGACGCCGATCCCGACGTGGAGGTCATCATCGTCGCGCGCGGCGGCGGCGACTTCCAGAACCTCCTCGGCTTCAGCGACGAACGTGTGGTCCGCGCCGCGGCCGAGGCGCTGACGCCGATCGTGAGCGCCATCGGCCACGAGGCCGACCGGCCGCTGCTCGACGACGTCGCCGATCTGCGCGCCTCCACCCCGACCGACGCTGCCAAGCGCGTCGTGCCCGACGTCGCGGAGGAGCTCGCGCGGGTTCAGCAGGCGCGCTCGCGGATCGGGATGCGGCTCACGCACCTCCTGAACCACGAGATCGACCGCGTCGGCCATCTGCGCACCCGCCCGGCGCTCGCGTCGTCGGGCTGGATCATCGACTCCCGCGCGCAGGAACTCACTCGCCAGGTCGCCCGCGGAGCCGAACTCGTGGAGCGACGTGCCGATCGCGAGAGCACGCGCATCGCCGACCTGCGCGGCCGGCTGCGCGCGCTCTCGCCGCAGGGCACGCTCGACCGCGGCTACGCGATCGTGCAGAACGCCGCGGGACACGTGGTCGGCTCGCCGTCCGAAGCGCCGGATG
>NZ_JBVQSP010000001.1:516020-520538 GCF_055720965.1 Leifsonia sp. PARNA 1/14 | reverse complement strand
AGGGCGCGGTGGTGCGCGTGACGGTCGCGGGAGGCGCGTTCGCAGCCACGGCCGGCGACCGGCTGGAGTCGCCGGCGACCGATGGAGGCGCTGATCCAGCGGCCGCTCAGCGAGACAAATAGAATGGATGCCATGCCCACCCCTGAGATCAGCGCGCTCACCTATGAGGAGGCGCGCGACGAGCTCATCCGCGTCGTCGGGGAGCTGGAACAGGGTTCCATCACCCTCGAGGAGTCGATCGCCCTCTGGGAACGCGGCGAGGCTCTGGCCCGGCACTGCGAAGAATGGCTGATCGGGGCGAAGGCCCGGCTCGATGCTGCGCGTGCGGGTGCGGCCGCCGCCGCGACCACGGGAGTCGCTGACCAGGCATGAGTCCCCGAACCAAGCCGCCCGCGGTCGTCGCCGAGCTCGGGCGTCCCGAGACGCCGGAGGAGACCGCCGCGCGCAAGGCGCAGAATTCTGCGAATCACCGCAACCGGCAGACGGTCAACAACCTCGTCTACTCGCTCATCGCGACCGTCGCGCTGGTCGCGGTGATCGTGCTGGTCGTGCCGCGCGGCAACCCGACCGCCTCCACGCCGCCGGTCGACTACGCCGCTGTCGCCCAGCAGGCGCAGGGCAGTGAGCCCGACCGCCTGGTCGTGCCGCGGCTCCCCTCCGGCTGGAAGTCGAACAGCGCCGAGCTGCGCACCAAGACCTCCGACGGCGTCGACGCCTGGTACATCGGCCTCCTGACGCCCAAGGGCCAGTACATCGGCATCGTGCAGGGGTTCGACGCCAACGACAGCTGGGTCGCCGACCAGGTGAACCGCACACGCATCGCGGGCACCCGCGAGATCGACGGCGTGAAGTGGGACGTCTACGACAACCGCTCGGCGGGCTCCGACGCGGGCAATGTCGCGTACGCACTCGCCACGACGGCCGGCACGAGCACCGTGGTCGTCTTCGGCACTGCGGCCGACGATGAATTCACGACGGCCGCGTCGGCGCTGACCGACCAGCTGCACAGCCTCGGATCCCCGACCCCAGGAGGTAAGTAGATGCCCACGACCCGTCCAGGCCGCGTCTGGAACGAGCTGCTGGCCGGCAACGAGCGGTTCGTCTCCGGCGCGCCGCAGCACCCGCGTCAAGACGTGGAGCGCCGCGAGACCCTCGCGCAAGGGCAGGCCCCTGTCGCCGCGATCTTCGGCTGCGCCGACTCGCGCCTCGCGGCCGAGATCATCTTCGACCTGGGCCTCGGCGACGCGTTCGTGGTCCGCAACGCGGGCCAGGTCGCCTCCGACTCGGCGATCGCCTCCCTCGAGTACGCCGTGGCCGTGCTGAACGTCCCGCTCATCCTCGTGCTCGGCCACGACGCGTGCGGCGCCGTCGCGTCCGCCATCGCGTCCCAGGCCGCCGACGCCGAGCCGCTGCCGCCGCACATCGCCCAGCTCATCTCGCCGATCGTCCCCGCGGTGCACCGCGTCGCCGGCGTCCCGGCCGAGCAGCCCGTCGTGCCCTCGGAGGTCGACGCCTCCGAGGTCGGCAAGGAGCACCTGCGCAACACCGTGGGCGAGCTGCTCGCCCGCTCCGAGATCCTCAGCGACGCAGTCGCCGCCAATCTTCTCGCCATCGTCGGGGCGAACTACCGGCTGCAAGAAGGCCGGGTCGTTCCCGACGCCGTCGTCGGTATGGCCGAACCGGTCGCCGACTCATCGCACGTGCGCTGACGCGCCCGGGCTCAGAAAGGATAAACACACCGTGGTGGACACCCAGGCGGGTACCGATTACCGCATCGAGCACGACACGATGGGCGAGGTGCGGGTTCCCGCAGCCGCCCTCTACGGCGCTCAGACGCAGCGCGCCGTCGAGAACTTCCCGATCTCGGGTTCGGTTCTCGAGCCGGCCCAGATCGCCGCGCTCGCCCGCATCAAGAAGTCGGCCGCGCTCGCCAACGCGCGTCTCGGCGTCCTCGACGCCGACGTCGCCGAGGCCATCGCCGCAGCCGCAGACGAGGTCGTCAGCGGTGCGCACAACGGGGACTTCCCGATCGACGTGTACCAGACCGGCTCCGGCACGTCGTCGAACATGAACATGAACGAGGTGCTGGCGACGCTGGCCTCCCGCCGCCTCGGCCGCCCGGTGCACCCGAACGACCAGGTCAACGCATCGCAGTCGTCGAACGACGTCTTCCCCACCTCGGTGCACATCGCCGTCACCGGCGCGCTCATCGACGACCTGATCCCTGCGCTCGACCACCTCGCGGTGGCGCTCGAGGAGAAGGCGGAGCTGTGGGCGACGGCCGTCAAGTCGGGCCGTACGCACCTCATGGACGCCACCCCGGTCACGCTCGGCCAGGAGTTCGGCGGCTACGCGGCGCAGATCCGCTACGGCATCGAGCGCGTGCAGGCCGCGCTGACTCGCGTCGCGGAGGTCCCGCTCGGCGGCACCGCCGTCGGCACGGGCATCAACACGCCGCTCGGCTTCCCGCAGCTCGTGATCGAGCTGCTGACCGCCGAGACCGAGCTGCCGATCACCGAGGCGCGCAACCACTTCGAGGCCCAGGCCAACCGCGACGCTCTGGTGGAGGCCTCCGGCGCCCTGCGCACGATCGCCGTCAGCCTGACCAAGATCTGCAACGACCTGCGCTGGATGGGCTCCGGCCCCAACACCGGTCTCGGCGAGCTGCACATCCCCGACCTCCAGCCGGGTTCGTCGATCATGCCGGGCAAGGTCAACCCGGTCATCCCGGAGGCCGTACTGATGGTCGCCGCCCGTGTCGTCGGCAACGACGCCACCATCGCCTGGAGCGGCGCCTCCGGTCTCTTCGAGCTCAACGTCGCCATCCCGGTCATGGGCACCGCCCTGCTGGAGTCGATCCGCCTGCTGACCCAGGCCAGCCGGGTGCTCGCCGACAAGACCGTCAGCGGGCTGGAGGCCAACCTCGACCGCGCTCGCGCGTTCGCCGAGTCGAGCCCGTCGATCGTCACGCCGCTCAACCGCGTGATCGGCTACGAGGCCGCCGCCAAGGTGGCCAAGCACGCCGTCGCGCAGGGCATGACGGTGCGGGAGGCGGTGATCGACCTCGGCTTCGTCGACCGCGGCGAGGTCACCGAGGAGCAGCTCGACACTGCTCTCGACGTGCTGAGCATGACCCACCCGGGCTGAGCGACAGCGCGCAGCCGACTCTTCTCCGAGGCGCCCCTTCCCCTTCCGGAAGGGGCGCCTCGTCAGCTGTCACCACCCGAGCGCGACCGCCCAGAACGTCAGCAGCAGAACCGGCCCGAACGGCAGTTCGCCCGACCTGTCTCCCGGCGTCTCCGCACGGGTCCCCATCACCACCATCGCTGCGATCCCCCCGAGCACGAGCGACGCCAGCACCCAGGCGACGACGGCGCCAACAGCCGCCGCAGCGACAGCGGCCGAGGCAACAGCGGCCGAGGCAAAGGCGGCCATCGCAAGGCCCTCCCCCGCCGCCGGCGGCCCGCGCCCGGCCACGAGCGCGGCCAGCGCGGCCGCGAGCAGCGCCGCGAGCTTCACGTCTCCCATGCCGAGCCCGCCGCCCGAAGCGAGCACCAGGAACGCGAGCAGCACCCCCAGGCCGCACAGGACGGCCGTGACCACCACCTCGACGCTCCCCGAGCCGCTCAGCGCACTCCACAGCGCTCCCACGGCCACGAAGGCGAGCCCGGGCAGCACCAGCGCGTCCGGCAGCCGCCGTTCCCGCAGGTCGTACTGCACGAGCGCCGCCGTCACGGCGGCGACGTAAAGCGCTCCCACCGCGGCCGGTCCGGCGTCGCGTGCCCCCAGCACTGCGACGCCCAGACCGGCCGCGAGGGCGATCCGGATCGTTTGTTCCCCCATGCACTCACGCTAGGCGTGAGGTTCTAGCGGGATCACAATTCCACACGAAATACGGGAATCCTAGAACTCCCCACAGGGAGACCGGTTCTTTCACCCGGGCCTTCATCAGAAGACCCGCGTCCGGTGTCACGCGAGTTCGTTGCCCTCCAGCATCTCTGTCACGAGCGCAGCGATGGCCGAGCGCTCCGATCGCGTCAGCGTGATGTGCGCGAACAGTGGGTGCCCCTTCAGCGTCTCGATCACCGAGGCGACACCGTCGTGCCGGCCGACGCGCAGGTTGTCCCGCTGCGCCACATCGTGGGTCAGGACGACGCGCGAGTTCTGGCCTACCCGGCTCAGCACCGTGAGCAGCACATTGCGCTCCAGCGACTGCGCCTCGTCGACGATCACGAACGCGTCGTGCAGTGAACGACCGCGGATGTGCGTCAGCGGCAGCACCTCCAGGATCCCTCGGTCTTGGACCTCGTCCAGCACGTTCTGAGAGACGAGGGCGCCGAGAGTGTCGAAGACCGCCTGCCCCCAGGGGTTCATCTTCTCGCCCTGATCGCCGGGCAGGTAGCCGAGCTCCTGGCCGCCCACCGCATACAGCGGTCGGAAGACCATGATCTTCTTGTGCTGCTGCCGCTCGAGCACGGCCTCCAGCCCGGCGCACAGCGCGAGCGCCGACTTGCCGGG
>NZ_JBVQSP010000001.1:504853-515922 GCF_055720965.1 Leifsonia sp. PARNA 1/14 | reverse complement strand
TGCCTGCCCGCCCTCCGAGCGACAGGATCCCCACCTCCGGGTCGAGCAGGAGGTCGATGGCCAGCCGCTGCTCCGCGCTGCGGCCGTGCAGGCCGAACACGTCGCGGTCGCCGCGGACGAGCTTCACCTCGCCGGCGCCGACCACCCGTCCGAGCGCAGATCCGCGGTCGGAATGCACGATGAGGCCGGTGTTCACCGGGAGGCCGTCGACGAGTGGAGTGCGCATCCACTCTTCGTCGTAGAGGGCGTTCATCTGATCGCTCCCGAGCGAGATCTCGGCGAGCCCCGTCCACCCGCTGTCGACGACCTGCTCGTGCCGGTACTCCTCGGCGGCGAGGCCGATCGAGGACGCCTTGACGCGCATCGGGAGGTCTTTGGAGACGACCGTCACGGCCAGCCCGTCGTTCGCGAGGTTCATCGCGACCGCGAGGATGCGGGAGTCGTTGTCACCGAGCTGCATTCCGCTCGGCAGCACCGACATGTTCGAGTGGTTGAGCTCCACGCGCAGCGAGCCGCCGTCACCGACCGGAATCGGGAAGTCGAGCCGTTCGTGCTGAACGCGCAGGTCGTCCAGGTTGCGCAGCGCCTGCCGCGCGAAGTATCCGATCTCGGGATCGTTCCGCTTGCCCTCCAGCTCGCTCACGACGACGACAGGGATGACGACAGCGTGCTCGGCGAACCGGAAGATCGCCTTGGGGTCGGACAGCAGCACCGACGTGTCGAGCACATAAGTGCGCTCGCTCTGACGGATGCCGTTCGATGCCGACTCGAACTGCCGGGTTCCTGATTCAGCCACGACCACTCCCACCCCGCCGCTCCGCTTCCGCAGGAGCCGGCGGATTATTTGGCGAGCCGGCCAGTGGGTTCCGAAACGAACTTATGTGGCCGTCTCGATCGGGCGCCGTGCCCGATGAGTCGAAAGTACGCCGCACGGATGACACCGGAGGCTCCCACGACCGCGTGTCGTGGTTCGTTCAGCTGAACTTCACCCCCAGTTGTGGGAGGCGCGGGATCAGGCCGCCGAGGCGTACGAGGTCAGCGCGGCGCGCAGCATGTCGAGCGTCTCCTCCGTCGTTCCGGCGTGCACGCTGATGCGGGCGCTGGTGGCGCGGACCTTGGCCGAGACGCCGTGGTTGAACAGGGAGGCCGCGAGCACCGTGAGCTGTTCCGGCCGCGGCTCGAGCACGACGATGCCCGCGCGCTCGGCGGCGTTGCGCGACGAGGCGACCGGCACCGCGAATTCGTCGGCGAGGTCGATGACCTGCTCGGCGAGGTCGGAGATCGCGGCGGAGATCGCCGAGACCCCGACCGCTGCGATCTCCTCGAGCGACGCCGCGAGACGCGCCTCCGCCACCGGGTCGGCGTTCGACACCGTGAAGGCGGATGCGTCCCGGGCCGGGTCGACGACCTCGTCCCACAACTCGCCGGCCCCGGTGCCCACCCACCCGCTGAAGACGGGCGTCAGGTGCTCGATCGCGCGCTCGCTGAGCGCGATGAATCCGGTTCCCCAGCCCGCACGCGTCCACTTCTGGCCCCCGGAGACCACGACGTCGGCGACCTCGTACGGCGCGTCGACGACGCCGAAGCCCTGAATCGCGTCGACGAGGAGGAGGCGGTCGCCGATCACCTGCCGGATCCCGTCGATGTCGGTGAGGTAGCCGGTGCGCGAGTCCACCAGGCTCACCATCACCGCGGTGGTGGAGTCGGTGATCTGCTCCCGGATCTGTGCCGGCGTGACGCGGCCGTGGTCGGTCTCGAGCCAGACCGGCGTCACGACGTGCATCGCCTGCGCCGCGCGGACGGCCGCGTACGTCACGCTCGGGAACTCCGCGGCCGACAGCAGCACCTCCCCGCCGGTCAGACCGAACGCGGCGTGCATCAGCCCGGTGGAGGCGTTGGGCTGGAACGCGATCTGCCCGCTGGGGAATCCGGTGAGAGCGGAGACGGCCTCGCGCACCCGCTCGTTCTCGGCGTGCATGCGCTCGATGGTGCCGAAACGCGCCTTGGACAGCACCTCGTACTGCCCGAGCAGCTCGGCGCGCACCGCCGTCGACAGCGGTCCCACGCGCCCGTAGTCCAGATATCCGGGCTCCTCGCCGAATCCGGCGGCGAACTCCTCGATCGTCGTCATCCTGACCTCCGCGACCATCCTGCCGGGTGCACGACGGTCACGACGAATCGGTGGCGACCCGGTCGGCCGTTCACGCCGAGGATCACCTGCGCGGAGGGTTGTCCGCGACGCGTCGCCCGCCGTGTCAGGAGCCGTAGCGACGCTGCCGGCGCGAGTAGTCGCGCATCGCGCGCAGGAAGTCGACCTGGCGCAGGTCGGGGCCCAGGGCCTCCACGAAGTAGAACTCGCTGTGCGCGCTCTGCCACAGCATGAAGTCGCTCAGCCGCTGCTCGCCGGAGGTGCGGATGACCAGGTCGGGGTCGGGCTGGCCACCGGTGTACAGGTGCGCGCCGATGAGATCCGGGGTGAGAAGGTCGGCCAGTGTCTCCAGGCTGCCGCCCTCGGCGTGATGCGCTGCGACGATGCTGCGCATCGCGTCGGTGATCTCTTTGCGGCCTCCGTAGCCGACCGCCAGGTTCACGTGCATGCCCGTGCGGCCGTCTGTGCGCTTCTCGGCGTCGGCGAGCGCCTGCACCAGCCGCTCGGGGAGGCCCGCTGTCGAGCCCACGTGCTTGATGCGCCAGTCGCGGTTGCGGGAGAGGTCCTCCGCCAGCTGGGCGATGATCTCGATCAGGTCGGTGAGCTCGGAGCTGTCGCGGTTGGTCAGGTTGTCCGACGACAGCAGGTAGAGCGTGACCACCTCGATGCCGAGGTCGTCGCACCACTCCAGGAACTCGCGCATCTTGGCCGCGCCCGCCCGATGCCCGTGCGCGACCGTCGTGAGTCCCGCCTGCCGGGCCCAGCGCCGGTTGCCGTCGATGATCATCGCGACGTGCCGCGGCAGCGACTCCGGGCCGAGTCCGGAGAGATACCGTCGCAGCCGCTTCTGGTACAGCCCGTAGAGCAGCCCGTTGGCCTTCTCGGAACTCCGTCTGCTCACGCAGCTACGTTAGCGCGGCGCGCGGGCGACGTCTCCCAGCATCCGACCACCCGCCTCCCCTACTCTTGCTCCATGACGCCGCGTAACGCCCCCGAGCCCGAGGATGTCGCCGAGCTCCTCGCCGAGCCCGTCGCCGACCTCCCGCCCGCCGACGCCGCCGTCAAGCAGGACGACGCGCGCGGCCCGCTCCTGCCGAACATCCCGCTGCTCGACGCCTCCCCCGCGAACCCCGCCGAGATCAAGCCGACCTGGCGGGGCTGGATCCATGCCGGCACCTTCCCCGTCACCATCGCGGCCGGGATCGTGCTCATCTGCCTTGCGGAGGGCGCGGCGGCCAAGTGGGCGTCGGCCGTGTTCATGCTCACGTCGATGCTGCTGTTCGGCAACTCGGCGCTGTACCACCGCTTCAACTGGAAGCCGCGCACGAAGGTCGTGCTCAAGCGCATCGACCACGCCAACATCTTCCTGCTGATCGCCGGCACGTACACGCCGCTCGCCGTGCTGGCCCTCCCGCCCCAGAAGGGCGTCCTGCTGCTCAGCATCGTCTGGGGAGGCGCACTGCTCGGCATCGGCTTCCGGGTGTTCTGGATCACCGCTCCACGCTGGCTCTACGTGCCGATCTACCTGCTGCTCGGCTGGGCGGCGATGATGTACATCGTCGATCTGGTGAACGCCAACGTCGCGATGATGGTGCTGGTGTGCGTCGGCGGCGTCTTCTACACGATCGGCGCCGTGATCTACGGCATCAAGCGGCCGAACCCCTTCCCCGGGGTGTTCGGGTTCCATGAGATCTTCCACACTCTCACCGTCCTGGCGTTCCTCTGCCACTGGACGGCGACGCTGCTGATCGCCCTGCATCCCGCCTACAACGGCTGAGGGCGCCGGGCGTCAGGAGGTCGCGGACGGCCCCTGCTCGTCGTCGTCGGACCGGGCGGACTGCTCCGCGTCCAGTTTCTCGGCGATCTCGGCCCGGTAGCGCACGCGGCGGATGCGGCGCGTCATGTCGATGACGAGGAGCACGGCGGCCACAGCGATCAGGAACGTGACGATGAAGCCCACGACGCCCGGCGTCACCTGGTCTTCGTTGGGGCCGGACGTCGGCGTGGGGGTCGGCGTCGCGGCCAGCCAGACGCCGGCCTTGAGCAGCAGCTCAGGCATGAAATAGTCGCTTTCAGAGTCGGGAGGCCAGCAGGGTGCGAAGCACGATTCACAGCTTCGTCTCCTAGTCTTGTCTCAGCCTACCGTCGCTCCGACGGCGGGCCTGAACACGCACCGAGAGGCGGACCGCGAAGCGATGGCACGCGATACCCCGACGCCGTCAGCCGCCCCCGAGTCGCCCACCCTCCAGTCCCGCTACGGACGCACCTCGGGCCGGCGCCGCCGCGACCGCTGGCTGCTGGCCGGCGGTGCACTCGCCGTCGTCGCCGTCGTGACCGCCTGGGTGTTCTGGGCCGGCTGGGACAACAACCAGGCCGACCTGGAGGCCACGGACACCGCGTACACCATCCCCGACGCGCACCACGTCGAGATCACGTTCACCATCAACACCCAGCCGGGAACCGCGGTCACCTGCGCGCTGCAGGCGCTCAACGACGACTACGCGATCGTGGGCTGGCGCATCGTGAGCTACCCCGCCTCCGACGCCCGGGTGTCGACGCACACGGAGACGATCCGGACCATCGCGCAGAGCAACACGGGTTTGATTAACACCTGCTGGCTGACCTAACATTCTCTGGATACGCCCCGGCCGAGGCCGGGGCGTCTACTTTACCCACCGGCACTGCACTACGACCGGCTCCGGCCGGGAATCAGCCGAAGCGGTACACACCGCAGGCGCGAAGGAGTTCACCATGTCCCAGGAGTCTCAGGTCACGTTTCTGACCCAGGACGCGTACGACCGTCTCTCGGCCGAACTCGAGGAGCTCAGCGTGAACGGCCGTAACGAGATCGCGAAGCGCATCGAGGCGGCCCGCGAGGAGGGCGACCTCAAAGAGAACGGCGGCTATCACGCCGCCAAGGACGAGCAGGGCAAGATCGAGGCCCGCATCGTGCAGCTCACGAACCTGCTGCGCAGCGCGACCGTCGGTGCCGCGCCCGAGAGCCACGGCGTCGTGGAACCCGGGACGGTCATCACCGCGACCATCGCCGGCGACGAGAGCGTCTTCCTGATCGGCAACCGCGAGATCGCGGCCGGCACCGACCTCCCCGTCTACAGCGAGCAGAGCCCGCTCGGCTCCGCGATCCTCGGGCTGAAGGTCGGCGACAAGACCGAGTACACCGCCCCGAACGGCCGCCAGATCGCCGTCGAGGTCACCAAAGTCGAGACCTACACCGGCCAGTAACCCGCGAGCCGGCAAGTACGCCCGGACCAGCCGAAAACCGCCGAGTACGCAGACGATCTGCGGACTCGGCGGCCAGCGTTTATGGGGTGTCGGGCTAGTCCTCTTCGAGGACGGGGTCGTAACCGGCCTGACGCAGCACGTGGATGACCTGCTGCCGGTGCTCCGTGCCGCGGGTCTCGACCGAGACGTCGAGCTCGACCTGGCTGAGCTGCAGGCCGTTGCCGTGCCGCGTGTGCAGCACCTCCACGACGTTGGCGTTGACGCCGGCGAGGATCTCGGCGATGCGAGCGAGCTGACCCGGGCGGTCCGGCAGCATGATCGTGAGCCGCAGATAACGGTCGGAGGCCGCCAGGCCGTGCGCGATGACGCGCTGCATCAGGAGCGGGTCGATGTTGCCGCCCGAGAGGATGGCCACGACCGAGCCCGGCTCGCCCGCCGGCACCAGACCGGCGAGGATCGCCGCCACGCCCGCCGCACCCGCCGGCTCGACGACGAGCTTGGCCCGCTCCAGCAGCACGAGGAGGGCGCGGGCGATGTCGTCCTCGGTGACGGTGACGACTGCATCGACCGCATCGCGCACGATCTCGAAATTGAGGATGCCGGGCTTGCTCACGGCGATGCCGTCGGCGATCGTCGCGACGAGCCCGATCTCGGTCGGCTCCCCGGCCTCCAGCGAGGCGGGGTAGGCGGCGGCATTGGCAGCCTGCACCCCGATCACCCGGATGGTCCGGCCCTCGAGCGCCGCGCGCTGCTTGACGGCGCTCGCGACACCCGAGATGAGACCGCCACCGCCGATGGGAACCACGATCGTCGAGACGTCGGGCACCTCGTCGAGGATCTCGAGACCCAGCGTGCCCTGCCCCGCGATCACGTCCGGGTGGTCGAACGGTGGGATGAGCACCGCACCGGTCTCGGCCGCGAAGTCGGCGGCCGCGCGCAGCGTCTCGTCGACGATGCTGCCGCTGAGCACCACGTCGGCGCCGTAGGCCCGGGTGGCCTGGAACTTGGGGATCGCGACACCGACCGGCATGAAGATCGTGGCCTGGATGCCGAGCTCGCGCGCGGCGAACGCGACGCCCTGCGCGTGGTTGCCGGCGGACGCCGCGACGACGCCGCGCTCGCGCTCCTCGGCGGTCAGCTTCGAGAGCCGGTGGTACGCCCCGCGGATCTTGTAGGAGCCCGTGCGCTGGAGGTTCTCGCACTTGAGGATGACCGGGGAGCCGATCACGTCGGTCAGATACCGGGAGGTCTCGATGGGAGTCGGCTGCGCGACCACGCTCACGATCGCGCGGGCCGCCTCGATCTCGTCGAGGCTGGGGCCGGCGAACGGTGTGCGCGTCGATTCGGTCGCGGTGTCCACTCGCACAGCCTACTCGCGGTCATATACCGCCGGATGTATGCGCTCCGCGCTGCTTCTACGGTCGGCGCGGCGGTCGAGGGACGACCTCCCAGATCGCTCCGGCCGGGGCGGCCATGACCTCCGGCGGCTCGTCCTTCCAGGCGCCGGAGGAGACGTAATGCACCATCACGTTGAGCACCGCGACGAAGGGGACCGCGAACAGCGCGCCGGGGATGCCGGCGAGCAGCGACCCGGCGGCGACGGCGAGCACGACCGCGAGAGGGTGCACCTTGACGGCGGTGCCCATGATGAGCGGCTGCAGAACGTGCCCCTCGATCTGCTGCACCAGCAGCACGATCCCGAGCATGATCAGCGCGAAGACCCAACCCTTGAAGACGAGGGCGATGAAGACCGCGAGGGCACCGGTGATGACCGCGCCGACGATCGGGATGAACGATCCGAGGAACACCAGCACCGCGATCGGGATGACCAGCGGGAGGCCGAGGAAGAAAGCGCCGAGGCCGATGCCGAGGGCGTCGATGGAGGCGACGAGCACCTGCACTTTGGCGAAGTTGCGCAGCGTCGTCCAGCCGGCCCGGCCGGCGCCGTCGACGGCGCTGCGGGCGTTCTTCGGGAAGATCCGCACGATCCAGCCCCAGATGCTGCGCCCGTCGATGAGGATGAACAGCACGCTGAACAGGGTCAGCAGGGCGCCCGTGAGCACGTGGCCCAGCGTGGAGCCGACGGAGAGCGCGCCCGAGATGTAGACCTGGCTGTCTTGCTGGAGCGACGTCCAGAGCGATTGGAACGCACTGTCGATCTGCGCCGCTGTGAGGCCCAGCGGGCCGGTGGTGAGCCAGTCGCGGAACTGCTCGAAAGCCGTCACCGACTGGACCTGCAGCTCGTGGCTCTGCCGGGTGACCTGCCAGATGGCGAGGTAGAGGAGCCCGCCGACGACCACGATCAGCAGGACCAGGGTGGTGACGATAGCCAGCCACGACGGCCAGCGGTGCCTGACGAGGAAGTCTTTGAACGGCACGAGCAGAGCGGCGAGGAGCACCGCGATGAGCACCGGGATGACGATGAGCCGCAGTTGGACGATCAGGAAGATCGCGACGGCGATGACCGCGCCGATGACCAGCAGTCGCCACGACCAAGCGCTCGCGAGCCGCACGCCGCGCGGCAACGACTCGGCGACCGGATCGGTCGGCGCCCCGGGATCGCGGCGGCGTCTCAGGAAGCGCGCCCTGACCGACGGGCTGGATTCTTGCGGTGCCGGGGCGTCGCTCTCTGCCATGCCCGTCAGTCTAGGGGCGCTACCGCGTGGTTCCTGAGGATCTGTTCAGGGTTCGAACACGAGAGGTGGATGCTCGATCCAGGTGTTGAACCACTGCCACGACGGCCCGGAGGACGTCTGCTGGATCGAGGCGTAGGTGGGCTGCCCCGGCGGGACGTTCTGCAGCCCGACCACGACCGACACATTGCCGTTCACCGTCTTGACGCCGGTTCCCGTGACGCTGCCGGGGCCGGCGTAGCCGTTGACCGAGAGCGACACCGGTCCACTGGTGGAGATGAGGAACGAGACGACGTAGCTCGCCGTCGCCGTGGCCCCGTAGGCTCCGGGGTCGAAGTGCACGGAGACGCCCGGGCCTCCGGAGGGCACCTGCCGGAAGGTGAACGACGCGTACGGCGTCCCCGAGGTGTCGGTCTGCATGATGTCGGACGCGATCAGCGTCAGGTTCGTGCGGCCTTTGCCCACGGTGTGGGTCGGGCTGATGATGTCGATGGGGAAGATGAAGGGCGGCCAGTGCAGGATGTCGCCCGGACGGATCCGAGTGACCACGTCACTCGGCGAGAGGGTCTTCACGAAGGATGAGGGGTCGATGGCGTCCGATACTTCGGCGTCCGCCCCCGGGACGATGCCAGACATGAGGATTACTCTACTAGCGCGTACCCGAGGGCGCGACCGTGCCTCCACGGATCATCGAGGGCCGCAGCACCGGCTGGTTCAGGAGGCTGGTGCGACCGTGACCGGCGTGCCGGACAGCGCGACGTTCACGCGCTCGCCCGGTGCGGGCATGTCCCGGGCGCCGTGCTGGACGGCCAGCTCGGAACCGTCTGCCAGGCGAACGCGAGTGCGCCGCAGCGCGCCGAGGAAGCTCGTGGTGAGCACCTCCGCCGGCAGGCCCTCCGGCGCGAGCAGCACGTCCTCCGGACGCACATACGCCGTCACCGGGCCGTCGGCAGCGCGAGCAGTGAGCGGGACGGTCTGGCCGAGCACCTGGAGGACTCCGCCGGAGACGGTGCCGGGAACGCGGTTCGTGAGGCCGACGAACTCGGCGACGAACGCCGTCGCCGGCCGGTGATAGAGCTCCTCCGGAGTGCCGATCTGCTCGATCGCGCCCGCGCGCATGACGGCCACACGGTCCGCGACGGCGAGCGCCTCCTCCTGGTCGTGGGTGACGAAGAAGGTCGTGATACCGAGCTCGGTCTGGATGCGGCGGATCTCCTCGCGCAACTGCACCCGGACCTTCGCGTCGAGCGCCGACAGCGGCTCGTCGAGCAGCAGCACGCGGGGCTCGGTCACCAGGGCCCGCGCCAGCGCGACGCGCTGCTGCTGGCCACCGGACAGCTGGTGCGCGTACCGGTCGGCGTGGTGGTCGAGGCCGACCAGTCCGAGCGCCTCGGCCGCGCGGCGACGGCGCTCGCCGGCGCCCACTTTGCGCATCCGCAGCCCGAACTCGACGTTCTGCCCCGACGTCAGGTGCGGGAACAGCGAGTAGGACTGGAACACCATCCCGAGGTCGCGCCGGTTCGTCGGCTCGTCGGTGACATCGCGGCCGTCGATGTGGATGCTTCCGGAGTCGACGCGCTCCAGCCCGGCCAGCGCGCGTAGCGCCGTCGTCTTGCCGCACCCGGAGGGGCCGAGCAGCGCGATGAACTCCCCCGGCTCCGCCTGCAGCGAGAACCCGGCGAGCCCGGCGCCCCCGCCGAAGTCGCGGACGAGCCCGTCGAGCTCGACGGTGGAGCCGACGCGGGAGGCGGCGACGGAGGATTCGGCGAGGACGGTCATGAAATGCCTTTCGGGAGGCCGCGGTCGCGCGGGACGCGGCGGTCGCGCGTGCGGCGGCGCGCGCTGACGACGCGGTCGACGACCACGAGGAGGACGAAGGCGAACACCAACGCCAGCAGGGCGAAGATGACCGCGACGAACGGGTCGGACTGCGAGACCAGCAGCAGCGAGGTCTGCAGGTTCACGCGGCTGAGCAGGGAGGCGATGGTGAACTCGCCGAGCACCACCGCGATCGAGAGCGCGGAGGCGGCGAGGATGCCGCGACGCAGGTTCGGCACCAGCACGCGCCAGAAGACGGTCCCCCAGCCGGCGCCGAGCGAGCGCGCCGCCTCGCTGAGCGTGATCATGTCGACGGCTGCGACGTTGCTCTGGATCGCTCGGTAGGCGTACGGCAGCACCGTGATCCCGTAGGCGAACGCGAGCGTCCAGGCGCCGGAGCCGAAGATCTGCGTGACCACGGCGTAGGTCGGGGCGAGGCCGACGACCATCACGATGGCGGGGATCATGATCGGCAGCAGGCACACGGCCTCCAGCAGCCGGCGCAGCTTGGCGAACCGCAGCTCGACCAGCACGATCGTCGGCAGCAGCACGAGCAGCACGATCGCCACCGTGACGACCGCGAGCACGAGCGAGTTGCCGAGCCCCTGGTACACGCGGTCGTACCGCGTCGTGCCGCCGCCGAACACGGCGATCCACCGGTCGAAGCTGTAAACGCCCGGCTTGGCCGTGCGGAGGGTGAACTCCAGCATCGAGAGCAGCGGGATCAGGAAGAACGCGCCGAGCACCACCCAGATGACGGTGCGCACGACCGGTCCGGGGCCGAGTCGCAGCTGCGTCTGCCCGCTCATCGCTGCCACCTCGCGGTGCGGCGCACGAGGGCCGAGTAGGCCAGCATCACCACGACCATGACCACGAGCATCCCGAGCGCCATCGCACCGGCCAGATTGGCGCGGCCGAGCACGGTCTCCGAGATCAGCGCCTGACGGATCTGCAGCGAGACGATGTTGTTCGCCTGGCCGACCAGCGCGGCCGCGGTCGCGTACGACGAGAACGCGTTGGCGAACAGCAGCAGGAGGCTGCCGAGGAACGAGGGCAGCAGGATCGGGCCGCCGACGCGGGTCCAATAGGTCCAGCGGGTGCCGCCGAGAGTGGCCGTCGCCTCCAGCCACTGCGGGCGGAGGCCCTCCAACGCCGGCAGGAACGTGATGACCATGAGCGGGATCTGGAAGTACAGGTACGGGAGGATCAGGCCGGGCACGGTGTAT
>NZ_JBVQSP010000001.1:493732-504755 GCF_055720965.1 Leifsonia sp. PARNA 1/14 | reverse complement strand
TAGCCACACGCCGTTCTCGTAGATGTTGATGTGGAAGGTGTTGCGCAGCAGCACCGTCACCAGGCCCTGAGCGCCGATCGTCGCGATGAACGCGAACGCCAGCATGACGCCGCCGAACTGGGCGAGCACGCTGCTGGCCGAGTCGACGAGCGAGCGGGTGGTGCCGCCCGGACGGGAGTTCAGCATCGCGAAGCAGAGCGCGGCTCCCGCGACGGCGCCGACGATCGCGGTGACGGCGGAGAGCCAGAACGCGCCGAAGAACGAGCCGGCGATGGCGGGCTCGGCGAGCCCGGTGATGTTGGCCCAGGTGAACCGGCCCTCGCCGTCGACGAAGCCGCTGCCGACCGCGACGAGCGTGGGCACGGCGAGGAAGATCACGACGTAGAAGGCGAACGGGGTGAGGCCGAGCACGGCGGCGACGCCACGGCGGCGCCGACGCCTCGGCTGGGAACGGCTCGCCGACGACGGCTGCCGCCGGGAGTCACGTGAGGTGACCCCGGCGGCAGCGTCGGCCGCGGGCGCGGCGATGGTCTCGGTCATCAGCCGACTGCGTTGGCCCACTTGGCGTTGAGGAGCGTGCCCGCGTCGGTGGCCTGCTTGTCCGTCATGACGGCCACCTTGTCGAGCTTGCCCGGGAACTCCTTGGTGTCGAGCGTTCCCGCCTTCTCCATGGCGTCGACGCGGGCCGGGTAGGCGCCGCCCTTCAGCCAGGCGTTCTGAGCGGCGTCGCTGTAGAGGTACTCCTCCCACAGGCGCGCGGCGGCCGGGTGCGGGGCGTCCTTGCTGATCGCCTGGTTGTAGTAGCCGACGTACGCGGTGCCCGGGAGGACGACGTACTTCCAGTCGATGCCTCCCGACTTGATGGTGTCGGAAGTCGTGTAGCCCTTCTGGTTGAACGACCAGTCGAGCAGCACGGGGGTCTCACCCGAGGCGATGGTGTTCGGCTTGCCGTCGGCGGCGTTCCAGTTGCCCGCGGCCTTCAGCTTGGTGAACCATTCGATACCCGGGGTCAGGTCGTCGAGGGTGCCGCCGTTCTGCAGGTCGGCGTACGCGACGGCGCCCGCCGCGGCTGCGGCCTGGGTCGGGTTGCCGTTGAGCGCGACCGCACCCTTGAATTCGGGCTTGAGCAGGTCGGCGAACGACTTCGGCGCGGTCTTGATCTTGTTCGCGTCGTAGCCGACCGACATGACGCCGTAGTAGCCAACCTTCCAGAGACCGTCCTTCTCCTTCTGGCCGTCAGGGATGTCGGCGAAACCGGTGGGCTTGTACGGCGCGAAGTACTCGGTGTTCGCGAGCGCGACCGAGGAGCCGATGTCGAAGGTGTCGGGAGCGGTGTCCTGGCCCTTCAGCTTCTTGGCGGCGTCGATCTCCTCCTGGCTCGAGGCGGAGTCCTGGCTCGGGTTGATCGTGATGCCGTACTTCTTGGTGAAGCCGTCGAAGATCTGCTGGTAGTTGGCCCAGTCGCCGGGAGTGGCGATGATGTTGAGGCTGCCCTCCTTCTTCGCGGCGGCGACCAGGGCGTCCATCCCGCCGGCCGAGGCGACGTCGGTGGCGGTGGCGACCTTGCTGGCGTCGGCTGTGCTGCTCGCGTCGGCGCCGCTCGAGCAGGCGGCCAACGAGAGGGCGACGACGGTCGCGGCGGCGGCGAGGCCGGCGACGCGAGCGCGCTTGTTGATCACGGAATGTCCTCCAGTGCACGGGTTGACAGCCGGGCGTTCGACCCGGCTCGACGCCACGTTAGGGAGGCCGGGGTACGCGTGGACCAGCGGAGAGTGACGCATTGGTGAACGGTCGATGTCGGACCTTGCCGCTAAGGTCGACCCGTGGTCGAACAGCTCTCCCCCGCCCTCGCGCGACGCATCGCGCTCGCCGCTCAGGGCTTCGGGAGGCCGCTGCCCGCGGTGGTGGGCACGCGCCAGCTCAACGGGCTCATCGACCGCATCAACCTGCTGCAGATCGACTCGGTCAACGTGTTCGAGCGCAGCCACTACCTCCCGGCGTTCGCGCGCCTCGGCGCCTACGACCGCACGCTGCTCGACAAGCTCACGTTCGACGCGCGCGGGCCGCACACGGAGTACTGGGCGCACGAGGCGGCGTTCATGCGCAAAGACGACTGGCCCCTCTTCCGCTGGCGCATGCGCGACTACGAGCGGCGCTACGGCACCGGCAACCCGTGGACCGCCGCCAACGAGAGCACCCTGCAGTGGTTGCGCGCCGAGCTCGCCGAGAATGGACCGCTGGCGGCGAGCGAGATCGAGCACGACGCCAACCGGCGCTCGGGGCCGTGGTGGGGCTGGTCGGAGGTCAAGCGCGCGCTCGAGCGGATGTTCCTGTTCGGGGAGGTCGCGATCGCCGGGCGCACGCGCTTCCAGCGCCGCTACGGTCTTGTCGACGACGTCCTGCCCGCGAGCATCCTCGACCGCACCGTCGACGACGAGGACGCCATCCGTGAGCTGCTGCGGCGATCCGCCGTGGCGCACGGCATCGGCACCGTGCGCGATTTCGCCGACTACTACCGGCTGAAGGGGCCTGCGGTGCAGGTCGCCCTCCAGCAGCTCGAAGACAACGGCGAACTGGTGCCCGTGCAGGTGCGCGGGTGGGAGGGCCCGGGTGGCCGACCGGTGAAGGCGTGGATGCACCGCGACGCCCGCAAGCCGCGGTCCATCGACGCCGCTGCGCTGCTGTCGCCGTTCGACCCTGTCGTCTGGTTCCGCGACCGGGCGCTGCGGATGTTCGGCTTCCACTACCGCATCGAGATCTACACACCGGCCCCGCAGCGGGTCTACGGCTACTACTCGCTGCCGATCCTGCTCGACGACGAGCTCGTCGGCCGCATCGACCTGAAGAGCGACCGGCAGGCCGGAGTGCTGCGTGTGCAGTCCGCGTGGACCGAGTCCGGCAACGGCGGTGCGATCGCCGAGCGGCTGGTGCCGCTGCTGGGGCGCACCGCCGCATGGCAGGGCCTGGGAGAGGTGCAGGTCGCCGCGGGCGCCCGGGGCGACCTCGCGCCGGTGCTCGCCGCCGAACTCTGAGCTCGGCGCCCGCGGTCCGGCCTCGCGGAGCCGCAGGGGGCGGGGGTAAGGTGCGGGCATGAGTTCACCGCTGGAGTATCTGAACGCCGACGGGGCCGACGAGGCCGACTTCGAGCAGCCCATGCGCGAGCTCTTCGCCTACCGCGACGGCGATCATTGGCGCGACGGCATCGTGACCGGCGTCAAACGCGGCTCCGACGGCCGTGCGCATGTGCAGTTCGACGGCCGCATGTGGGTGACGACCGACGACATCCGCGAGTCCACCCACTACATCGCGGTGCTGCTGAACCCAGACTCGACGGTCTATGCCGAGGTCATCACGGGCTACCGCGACGGCGCTCCGGCCGACCTCATCCGCGACATCGACGTGGTCGACGGCGCCAACAATGCGGGCACCGAGTGGCGCCCCGTCGACGAGCAGGCCGTGGGTACGCGCGTGCGTTACCGCTACACCGGCACCGCCGAGTTGGAGGCCGCCGAGGCGTAGCCGCGGCACGCACTCGTCAGAAGGTGGAACCCATCTTCTCGAGACGCTCGACGCGCTCCGGAATGGGCGGGTGCGTCGAGAACAGGCGGCTCATCAGGCTGGGCTTGAGCGGCTCGGCGATCCAGAGATGCGCCATACTGCTGTTCTGGCGGCGCATCGGCTGCCCGTACTCCTGCAGCTTGACCAGCGCGCTCGCCAGGGCGTCCGGGTGGCGCGTCGTCATCGCACCGGTCGCGTCGGCGAGGTACTCGCGTTGCCGCGACACCGCCAGCTGCACGAGCGTCGCCACGAGCGGGGCGATGATCGCCGCGATGAGGCCCGCGATCAGGACGATCGGGTTGCCGCCTCCGCCGTTGTTGTTGTTGCGGTTGTTGCCGCCGAAGAACGCCATGCGCACGAAGATGTCGGCGATGAGCCCGATCGCGACGGTGAGGCCGAAGACGATCATCGAGAGTCGGATGTCGTAGTTGCGCACGTGCCCGAGCTCGTGCGCCATCACGCCCTCCAACTCGGCGTCGTTCATGATGTCGAGTAGGCCCGTGGTCGCGGCGACGGAGGCGTGCTGCGGGTCGCGCCCCGTCGCGAAGGCGTTCGGCGCCGGGTCATTGATGATGTAGACCGCCGGCATCGGCGTTCCGGTCGCGATCGAGAGGTTCTCGACGACGTTCCACAGGCGCGGATTGTCGGCCTTGGTGATGGCGACGGCACCGGACATGCTGAGCGCCTGGCTGGAGGCCATGAAGTACTGGAAGACCGCGTAGACGATCGCGCCGATGGCGACCCAGGCGAGGATCGCCCAGCTGTTGTAGAGGTACGAGAACAGCCAGCCGAGCGCACCGATGAGGACCAGGAACAGCAGGATGATGAAGACGGTGTTGCGCTTGTTCCTGGCGATAGCCCTGTACATCGACGACCTAGAACTGGACGCGCGGCGGCTCTGCGATGGCCGCCAGGTTGTCGACCTCGAAGAACTCGCGCTCGCTGAAGCCCAGGCGGCGGGCGAACAGGTTGTTCGGGAAGACCTTGATCTTGGTGTTGAACTCGCGCACGCCGCCGTTGTAGAACCGGCGGGAGGCCTGGATCTTGTCTTCGGTGTCGACCAGGTCGGCCTGCAGTCGCAGGAAGTTCTGGCTGGCCTGCAGCTGCGGGTAGGCCTCCGCCACCGCGAAGATGCTCTTCAGGGCCGTCTGCATGTGGCCCTCTGCCACCGACGCCTCTCCCGGCGTCTGGGCCGTCAACGTCTCCGCGCGCGCCTTCGTGACGGATTCGAAGACCCCGCGCTCGTGCGCGGCGTAGCCCTTGACCGTCTCGATCAGGTTGGGGATGAGGTCGGCACGGCGCTTCAGCTGCACCGTGATGTCGCTCCACGCCTCGTCGACCCGGACCTTCAGGGTGACCAGCGAGTTGTACGTGGCCCAGAAGTAGATTCCGATGATCGCGACGAGCACGACGACGATGATGACCGGAATGAGCCATTCCATTGCGGGAACTCCTAAGCGTCTGAGCGCGCTGATCGACGGCGCTGACAGCATCCTAACGGCCGCGGATGCGCCTCCCACTGCCTTCCCACCACTCTCGAAGCAAGCGCAATGCGGATGGACAGCGCACGGGTGCCGGGGTGCAGAATTGCTGACGTGAGCGACATCGCCGAACGCCGCAGTCGCGGCCGCCCGCGCAAGGAGCGCGGGGCGGCCTCCACGCGTTCGGCGATCGTGCGCGCGGCTGCCGACGAGTTCACCGAACGGGGCTACGAGGCCGCGTCGCTGCGCGCGATCGCCCGCCGCGCGGGCGTCGACTCAGCGCTCGTGCACCACTATTTCGACGACAAGGCCGACCTCTTCGCCGCGACGCTCGAGGCGCCGCTGCGCCCGGATCGCGTGCTGGACATCGTGCTGCACGTTCCGCGCGAGGAGGTGGGCGAGACCTTGGTGCGCTATCTGCTGACCCAACTGGAGGACGAGCGCGCCGCCGGCCGCATGCGCCTGATCCTGCGCACGGCGCTCGGCAGCGGCGCAGGGACACGCATGCTGAGGGAGTTCCTGACCCGCGAGGTGTTCACGCGTCTCGCGGCGCTCACCCACGCCGACGACGCCGATCTGCGGGCCGACCTGGCCGCGTCCCAGATCGTGGGGCTGATGATGACGCGCTACGCGCTCAAGCTCCAGCCCATCGCGAGCGCCGACGCCGACGAGCTCGCGCGGCGGGTCGGCCCTGTCATCCAGTGGCATCTGTTCGGCGATCTTGACGGACGGGTCGGGTCGGGCGAATAATTCATCACATGATGAATTCGGTCGACGCCGCCGTCGTGATCGAGGGCCTGCGGGTGCGCCGCGGACGCACGAAGGTCCTCGACGGTCTCGACCTCAGCATCCCACGCGGACAGGTCGTCGGCCTCCTGGGGCCGAGCGGATGCGGCAAGACGACGCTGATGCGGTCGATCGTCGGCGTGCAGCGGGTGGCCGGGGGCCAGGTGGAGGTGCTCGGCCAGCCGGCGGGATCCGCCGCCCTGCGTCACCGGGTGGGATACGTGACGCAGGCCGCGAGCGTCTATGACGATCTGACGGTCCGGCAGAACCTCGCCTACTTCCGTCGGGTGCTCGGCGCGGGCAAGGACGACGTGGAGCGCGCGATCGAGGCGACCGACCTGGGCTCGAACGC
Organism: Leifsonia sp. PARNA 1/14; assembly: GCF_055720965.1. NCBI lineage: Bacteria > Bacillati > Actinomycetota > Actinomycetes > Micrococcales > Microbacteriaceae > Leifsonia > Leifsonia sp. PARNA 1/14. The sequence goes on along the minus strand of NZ_JBVQSP010000001.1, from coordinate 498,578 downwards.
CGGGCAACTGGTCTCCACGCTCTCCGGGGGCCAGCGCAGCCGCGTCTCGCTCGCCGCCGCACTCCTCGGCTCCCCCGACCTCCTGGTGCTGGACGAGCCGACGGTCGGCCTCGACCCCCTGCTGCGCGTCGAGCTGTGGTCGCTGTTCCACCGGTTGGCCGACGGGGGCACCAGCCTCCTGATCTCGAGCCACGTGATGGACGAGGCGACGCGCTGCGACCGGCTGCTGCTGATGCGGGAGGGAGCGATCCTGGCCGACACGACGCCCGACGAACTACTGGCCGAGACCGGCGCGGAGGATGCGGAGGGCGCGTTTCTCACGCTGCTGCGCCGGCACCATCCACGGCACGCGCTCGACGAAGCGGAGCCCAGCTCTGCCGACGGTGACGAGGAGGCCGCCCGATGAACGCCACCCGCACCCTCGCCACCACGGCGCGCGTCCTCTCCCAGATCCGGCACGACCCCCGGACGATCGTGCTCCTGGTCGTCGTGCCCAGCCTCCTGATCGGCCTGGTCGCGTGGATCTTCACCGACACCGATGTCTTCGCCACGATCGGTCCGGCGATGCTGGCGCTGTTCCCGTTCGTCGTCATGTTCCTCGTCACGAGCATCACCACCCTCCGGGAGCGGCGCACCGGCACCTTGGAGCGGCTGCTCTCGATGCCTCTCGGCAAGGGCGACTTCATCCTCGGCTACACGCTGGCGTTCGGGCTGCTCGCCGTGGTCCAGTCGCTGGTCGCCTCCGGCTACGCGATCTGGGTATGCGGGCTGACGATCAAGGGCGACGCGTGGCTGCTCGTGGCGGTCGCGGTGACGGACGCCGTGCTCGGCAGCACCCTGGGTCTTTTCGCGAGCGCGTTCGCCCGCACCGAGTTCCAGGTGGTGCAGTTCATGCCTGCGATCGTGTTCCCGCAGATCCTGCTGGGTGGGATCTTCCTCCCCCGCGACCAGCTCCCTGCCGGGCTGAAGGAGATCAGCGACTGGCTGCCGCTGTCGCACGCCGTGGACGCGCTCAACGCCGTCGCGGCGAATTCGCACGACGCGGCCTACGTGGGAGGCCAGCTCCTGATCATCGGCGCCTTCGCGGTCGGCGCCGTCGTCGTCGGCGCGCTCACCCTCCAGCGCCGCACGTCGTAGCGGCCTGGATCAGGGGCCGAGCACGCGGCGGAGGTAGGCGTTCTCGAAGCGGCGCTCGGGGTCGAGGCGGTCGCGCACCGCGAGGAAGTCGTCGAAGCGCGGATAGGTCTCGCGCAGCGACTCGGCGTCCCGGTAGTGCATCTTGCCCCAGTGCGGCCGCCCGTCGTGGGCCTTCATGATCTCCTCGACCGCGGTGAAGTACTCCGTCGGGTCCTCCCGGTAGTACCGGTGCACGGCGATGTAGCCGCTCTCGCGGCCGTACGCCGTCGACAGCCAGTTGCCGTCGGCTGCCGCCGAGCGCACCTCGATCGGGAACGAGATGCGCCAGCCGCGGCGCTCGATGAGCGCCTTCACCTCCGCGAGCGCCTCGGGCACGGCATCCCGCGGGACGGCGTACTCCATCTCGCGGAACCGCACCGCGCGGTTCGTCACGAACACCCGCGGCGAGTGGTCGGTGAAGTCGCGGTTGCCGGTGAGGCGCTGGGCGAGGCGGCTGAAGGGCGGGATGATCGCGGGGGCCACGGTGCCGACCGCGCACACGCCCCGGTAGATCCCGTTCGCGAGGAGCTCGTCGTCGATCCAGCGCCCGGCCGCGGACAGCGGAGCGCGCTGCTCGGTGAGCGGCAGCCGGGTGTTCGTCTTGGTCAGGCCCGTCTCGGTGTGCGGGAACCAGTAGAACTCGAAGTGGTGCTCCGACGCCGAGCGGTGCAGGTAGCTCTCGAGCACGCCCTGCAGCGGCTCGGGCCGTTCGACGGCCTTCAGCAGGTAGGCGGGGACGCACTGCACCGTGATGTCCACGAGCACTCCGAGCGCCCCGAGGCCGAGCCGCGCCGCCGGGAGCAGTTCGGCGTTCTCGTCCTCGCTGATCGTCAGCAGTTCGCCTGATCCCGTCACGAGCGTGACCGCGACGATCTGGGTGGCGAGGCCTCCGAACGAGCCACCTGTGCCGTGCGTGCCGGTGGAGGTCGCGCCCGCGATGGTCTGCCGGTCGATGTCGCCCATGTTCTGCAGCGCCAGCCCGTACGGGCGCAGCAGCCGCGGCAGCTGGTGGAGGCGCGTGCCGGCGGCCAGCCGCACCCGGCCGCGCTCGAGGTCCACGTCGAGGACGCCGCTGACGTCCTCGAGATCGAGCAGCACCCCGGGAGCTGCCGCGATGCCGGTGAAGCTGTGCCCGGCGCCGACCGCCTTGACCCGCATCCCCTGCTTCGCCGCCGCCGCGACCGCGCGCTGCACGGCCTCGGCGTCGCGCGGCCGCTCGACGCGCTGCGGCCGGATCGACTCGCTGCGGCCCCAATTGCGCCAGACGGACCCGGTCGCCGTCACAGGAACACCTTGCCCTCGCCGCGGTAGCTCGGCACCGAGCCGACGACGGCGGCGCGGCCGTCGACGATGTCGACGAGGTGGAAGTCGTTCACGTGCTCGCTCAGCTCGCCTGACTTCGTGTGCCGCAGCCAGACCCGGTCGCCGATGCGCAGGATCCCGGCGGCGGCGCCGGTCACCGGCGTCTGCACCTCGCCCGCCATCTCGCGGTCGACCATCGACAGCCCGGTCGGCCACTCGATCTTCGGGAGGCGGTCGGGCCCGGGAGGGCCGGACGCGATCCAGCCGCCGCCCAGCAGAGTCGCAGTGCGCTCGTCGGGGCGGCGCACGACCGAGAGGGCGAACGACGCGGCGGGCGCCGGCCGGAAGCCGCGATAGGTGTCGAAAAGATGACCGCCGAACAACCCGCTGCCCGCGGCGATCTCGGTGACCGACGGGTCGGAGGCCGTGAACTCGAGCGAGCCGGTGCCGCCGCCGTTGACGAATTCGAGGTCGGCGAGTCCGCGCACGGTCGCGACGGCCTCCCCGCGCCGGGCGAGCAGCTCCTCCTGCGAGCTCTTCTGCATCCAGCGCAGGGTCGCGCCCCAGGCCGGGCGCCCGGGCGGGTTGTCGCCCTGACCGGCGATCTGCGCCTCGTAGCCCATCATGCCGACCAGTGCGAAGCCCGGGCGCCGCACAATCGCCTCGGCGACCTCCCGGACCGCCGCCACGTTGTGCAGCGGCGAGCGATAGACGCCGATGTGGCCGAGGACGGGCGCGTCCCACGAGGAGTCCAGCTCGAGGCACAGCCGGATCGTCTCGCGCTCGGCAGGCGGCACGACCGCGTCGATCAGGTCGAGGTGGGCGACCGAGTCGACCATGAGCGTCACGCGCGAGGCGAGCTCCGGCGAGGCCGCGAGTCGTGCGATCGTGGCCCGGTCGGCCGTCGGGTAGCCGACGACGACATCCCCGATCGGCGCGTGCTCGGCGTCGCCCTCCGCGAGCCAGAGCGCCTCGGGGAGGGTGTAGGCCAGCACGCCGGCGTACCCGGGCAGCGCGAGAACGGCGTCCAGCACAGACCTGACGCGCACCGACTTCGAAGCGACGCGGATCGCCTTGCCCGGGCGGTCCGGGCTCCCTCCTGCACGCCGCAGCATGTCGTGCGCGTTGTGGCGGAGGGCCGGGAGGTGCAGCACGCCGAACGCCGGGTCGAGGCGGGCCGTCGAGGCGGACAGCGCCGGCCAGAATACATCGGGCGTCGTCCAGGTGCGCTCGGCGGGCGCGGGCTTGGAGCTCAGGTCGATGGGGTTCACGGGGTCCTTCTGTCGTTTCTGCGTCTTCTGCGAGATCGGCGTCGCGCGCGGCATCAGCGCACCGCCTTCACACGGGCGACCGCGAGCGCGCCCGCGAAAGCGAACACCCCGGAGAGCACGAACAGCCCGACGAACCCGCCGAGCGCGGCGACGATCGCCGCGCCGAACAGCGGGGCCATCGCCTGCGGCACGGCCGTGGCGATGTTCATGATGCCGAGGTCCTTGCCGCGGTTCTCCGGGTCGGGCAGCACCTGCGTGGCGAGCGCCTGGTCGACCGAGAGGAAGCAGCCGTAGCCGAGCCCGAGCAGGCCCGCGGCCACCATCGCGACGGTCAGCTCCGGCACGAACGCCAGCAGCAATGCCGCGACCCCCTGCAGCGCCGAGGAGACGAAGACGAAGGCCTTGCGCCTCCCGAGCCGGTCGGACAGCCGGCCGAGGGCGAGCGAGGCGATGATCACGAACACCATGTAGATGAGGATCAGCACCAGGAGGTCGTCGTCGGCGTGCTCGTCATGGAGGCCGAACTCCAGGAAGTAGAGCAGCAGCGACGTGCCGAACGCGTTCCCGAAGTTCACCAGCACCCGGCTGAGGAGGGTCCAGCCGAAGTCGGGATGCTCGCGCGGGCTGATCCACAGCCCCTCGATGATGCCGCGGAAGGTCATCCTCTCGCGCAGGTGCGCCGGCAGCACGGCGTCGGGCAGGAACAGGAACGGCACCACGAGCACGACGAGCAGCACGGCCATCGCGGTGTAGCCGACCAGCGCCCCGACGAACACGTAGGTCACCAGTGAGACGCCCAGGATGATCCCGATCGCCTGCGGTGCGCTGATCCACCCGGAGACGTAGCCGCGCTGGTCGACCGGCACCTGGTCGGAGATCGTGGCCGTCAGTGCGGCGGTGAGCACGCAGAACCCGGTGAGCGCGAGGGACCAGAACACGCCGATCCCCACCATCGATGTCTGGAGGCCGAGCAGCACCAGCGAGACCGCGAACAGCAGGGCGCCGCCGGCGATCCACGGACGGCGGCGGCCGAACCTGCTGGTGGTGCGGTCCGACAGTGCACCGGTGAGAGGGTACGCGACGATGGCGCACACCCA
>NZ_JBVQSP010000001.1:480791-493635 GCF_055720965.1 Leifsonia sp. PARNA 1/14 | reverse complement strand
CCGGAGATGCCCGAGATGATCCCGAAGGCGACGACGTTGTCGACCCAGTAGTCGGTGTGCAGCTGCGCCTGCACCTGGTCGGGCAGCAGCTTCTGGATGGGCGCGAGCTGGGCCATCCAGACGCCCAGCCAGGCGGCGGCGAAGGCGGCGATCCAGGGGCCGGGAACGCGGCGCGTGGGTTCGGCGAAGACCGCCGGCGTCGAAGTGTGGGTCATCGGGTACCTGCGTTCGGGTGGTGGAGGAGGAAGCCGACGGCCACATCGCCGTCGGCCGGTTCGGCGAAGGCGGCGAGCGCATCCGCCGCGAAGTCGAGTGCGCGCTCGGCCGCCGCGTCGTCGCGGGTCGCGAGCCAGGCGATCGTGACGCCGTCGGTGAGTGCCACGAGGAGGCGGGCGATCTCGGGGACCGGGCGATTCCAGACGCTGCCGGTGAGCGCGGCGGCGTCGCGGGCGGCACGCTCGGCGAGCTCGTAATAGCGGTCGTACTGCCGCCCGGCGAGCGGCGCGAACCCGGGCTCGCGCAGCGCCCACTGCGTCAGCTCGAACATCGCCTTCTCGCGATCGGGGTCGGCGCGGACGCCGTCGAAGTAGTGCTGGAGGCCGGAGCGGATCGCCGCACGGATCCCGATGGGCGCTCGGGCGGCGTCGAGCGCCGGCTCCAGGTCGGTCTGCTCGCTGGAGACGACGGCGTTGACGAGCTCGGCCATCAGTTCGTCGCGTGACTCGAAGACGTAGTGGAAGCTGGCCAGCGACATCCCGGCCTCACCGACGATGCGGCGGGTCGTGGCGGCGGTCACGCCGTCGCGCGCGATCACCCGAAGGGCCGCCTGCAAGAGAGCCGCGCGGCGGTCCGCAGGGGGGATGCGCGTCATCGGAGCTCCTCGCGGTGCCGTTCGCGCGTCGTCGCGCGAAGTGGGACAGTTGACCCACTTGTCAGTATGCCGTAAATCAGGCCCGGTGGTTTGACATGCGGTGTGTCGGCCCCCTGGAATGGGGTGGAATGCGGGTATTTCTGTCTGACGTGTCTCCACCAGTCCGGTCGCGGGGGTCGACCGGGCTGCTCGTCGCTGCCCTGATCGGACTCGGGGTGGCGCTGGCGGCGAGCGCCGCGCTCGCGACCCCGGCCTCCGCAGCTCCTGCAGCCGCCGCAAGCACCGCAGCCTCCGGCTCCGGCACAGCGCACTCCGACACAGCACCCCCGAAGTCTCCGGGCCTCGCGCCGAGCGACGCCGCCTCCGACGCGCCGACGTCGACCCCGACCCCGACCCCGGGGCCTCCGCACCTCGATCCGCTCCCGAAGGGCCTGGTCACCACGCTGCCCTTGACCGTCTCGGGCACCGCCGATCCCGGCGAGGTCATCGACGTCTCCGGCGGCTCCTCGACCAACGCCGCCTCGCGGTGCACCGCGACCACCGGCTCCGACGGGCAGTTCAGTTGCGCCATCCAGCGCCTCCCGGACGGACCCGGCGTCCCGGTGCGTGCCGAGTCGCGCAGCACCGGCTTCGCCGACAGCGCACGGGTCGACGTGCTCTCACCTCCCGCGATCACCTCTGCCGACGGGGGCACGACCGGCGGCGGGATCCGTGGCACGGCCTACCCGGGCGCGACGGTGACCGTCACCGCGGACAGCGGAGCCTCATGCTCCTTCCCGGCCGACAGCACCGGCAACTGGGGCTGCGTCATCTCGGGACTCCGCGATGGCAACCACAGCATCACCGCCACCCAGGTGGCGCCCTTCTCGTCTGCCCGCTCCGGCGCGAGCCGGTCCATCACCGTCGTCGTGGACACCGTCGCGCCCGGGGCGCCGACGCTGACCTCCCCGGCACCCGGAACGTCGGCGACGGCCGGGCAGCCGATCGCCTTCGGCGGCGCCGGCGAGCCGGGTGCGAGCGTGACCGTCTACGCCAGCACCTCCCATGGAACCTCGGTGGCCTGCACCGCGACGGTCAGCGGCACCACGTGGTCGTGCGGCGCCGGCCTGCCGCAGGGCGACTACCTCGCGTCGGCGCTGCAGCGCGACGCTGCGGGCAACGTGAGCGCCGGCAGCAACGCGGTCGCGATCTCGGTGGAGGCCGCGGTCGTCGCTCCGCCGGCCACGACCAGGCCGTCGCCGTCGAAGACCCCGGCCCCCGCGCAGCCGGCCCCGCCCACCGCTGCGCCGTCGCCGCCGTCGGCTCCGACGCACGCGGAGACGAAGGGCTGGACGGACACGCCGTTCAGCGTCGCCTCCGCGCCGGTCGTCACCGCGGCCTCCATGCCGGGCTGGCTGCGCTCGGTCGGACTGGCGGTCGCGGCGCTGCTGCTGCTCGTGCTGCCCGCCCGGCTGCTCGTCGCCGCGCTCTCCCGCCCACGTGAGCCGCGTGAGGGCCGCGTCTCGATCTTCGGGCGCAACCGGACGCGTTCGGAACTCGGCGAGGCCGACGCCCTGCTCGGGGGTGCGCACGCCGCTTCGCCGGGCGCCCAGCCGGTGTGGCTGGCGCCTGTGGTCGGCGTCACCGCCGCCGCCCTGGTGACGCTTTCGACGTCGGTGCAGGACGCCGCCGCCTATCTGCGACTACTGGCCGCTGTGGCGCTCGCCGTGATCGGAGTGAACGCGATCTGGGTGCTCGCTGCGCGCGGGATGACGCGGCACCTCGGTCTGCCGCTCGCGCGCGCGATCGTGAGGCCCGGCCTCCTCGTCGTCGTCGCAGCGACCGCGCTGGGCTCCCGGCTCATCGGGCTCGAACCCGCCCTGCTGTTCGGCCTCGTGCTGGGCGCGGTGCTCCCGGAGGCGGCCGACCGGATCGCGCGCGGCCGGACCGCCGCGGTGCAGTTGTGCGCGGTCGCCGCCCTCGGCGTCCTGGCATGGCTGACCGTCGGCGTCCTGCCTGCGCCGTCCGGGGACGCCTCCGCGTTCGTGCGGGAGCTCGCCAACTCGATCGCTCTCATCGCGATCGGTTCGACCGCAGTCGCCCTGCTGCCGTTCGGCGGTCTCGCCGGCCGCGCCGTGCTGCGCTGGTCGCGCCCGCTGTGGCTGGCGATGGCGCTCGTGGTCTACACCGTGCTGTTCGCGCTGCTGCTTCCGGTGGCCTCCCTCGTGCAGACGGGAAGCGGGGTCATCGTGCTCGTCGTCGGCACGCTGGTGTTCGCGGCGATGAGCGTCTCGGTGTGGCTGTGGGAGCGGTACGTCGAACCGGTGCGGTGACCGTGATCCCGTCCGTTTGCTAGAGCGCTGCCACGTAGAACCAGTCGCGGCCGTCCTTGACGAAGCGGGAGGTCTCCTGCAATGAACCGCGCTCGGCGCCCTTGTAGAAGGCGGTGAAGGCGACGACGCCCTCCCGGTCGAAGGGGCCGCCACGTTCCGTCGACTCGATGTCGAGCCGGTACCAGCGCAGGCCGTCGTCGAGTTCGAGCGCCGCCGGACGCGTCGACGGATGCCAGCTGCGCAGGAGGTAGTCGGAGTCCCCGAGAGCGAAGGCGCTGAACCGCGACCGCATCAGCCGCTCGGCCGTCGGGGCAGGAGCGCCGGCGTGGAGCGGGCCGCAGCAGTTCGCGTACGTCTCGCCGCTTCCGCAGAGGCATCGGGTGTCGGTCACTCCGCGATCCTACGTGCGTGCGAGTCGCGTGCAGACATAAGGCGACCCGGCCGGAGCCTTACGTCGGGGGATCTCGGGCTCCAGCCGGGTCGGAGGACACCTCACCAGAAAGGGTGTCGGCATCTAGTCTGCACGGCCAGGGTGGGTGAGGCCTTTGGACGCTCTGAACGTCCTCTCAGTGCGACGTGTTCTCAGTGCGCCGTGTTCTCAGTGCGCCGTGTTCTCAGTGCGACGCTGCCGCCTCGCCAGCTGCGACGACGCAGAACCGGTTGCCGTCCGGATCGGCGAGCACGAGGTAGTCGGCGCCGTCCTCGTAGTCCCACTCGACGTCGGTCGCGCCGAGGGCCCTGAGTCGGCCGGCCTCGGCGGCCTGGTCGTCGGCGTAGAGGTCGAGGTGATGCCGTGGAGAGGGATTCGCCTCGCTGCCGACCAGCTTGAGGGCGAGCTGCGGGCCGCCTCCCCCGGCAGGCGCGAGCAGCGCCCAATCGACATCGGGCTCGTACAGCGGCTCATAGCCGAGCACGGCCGACCAGAACGCCACGGCCCGCGGGATGTCGCGAACCCCCCACACGATGGAACCGATCTGGATCATGCCCACACCCTGCCCTGATCCAGCTGCGGCGACAAGGGGCGCACGGCCCGTCGCACCGTATATGGTTGGAGCTATGGAAGGCCTGCTGATCGGATTCATCTGGACTGTCGTCATCGTCGGCGGTGTTCTCGCACTCGCCGCCGTGGTGCAGATGGCGAAGGCGCCCTTCAAGAACCGCTGATCCTCGCGGGCGGTCCCCGCCCTCCGATCGGTGCCCCGAGCCGCTCGGCCCCCATAGCCCAATTGGCAGAGGCAGGCGACTTAAAATCGCCCGAGTGTGGGTTCGAGTCCCACTGGGGGCACTGGCCTAATTGGCCTGTTTTCCCTTGAAAACACTGGGATCGACCATGTTGGCGACACGGCCCGAATGGTCGATCGCCCGCAAATCGCCCGCAATTGAAACAGCCCGAGCCTGATCGAGGGCTGCCGAAACAGCGTCGAGGTCGTCGTCGAAGAGGTGCACGTAGACGTCGAGGGTCATGGCTGCGGAGGCGTGACCAAGCATCCGCTGGACCGCCTTGACGTTCGCGCCGGCCGCGATCGCCAGCGACGCGGCGATGTGCCGCAGGTCGTGGATGGTGAGCTTCGAGGGAACGCCCGAGCGCTTATTCGCATTGAAGAACCACTACGGTCCCAATCTGGCGTGGTGATGTGGTTGTGGCCGTCGCCGACCACGAGCTGCTCGCGCGTCTTGCCCTCGCACTGGCGGGCGAGATCCTCCGCCAGAAACTGCGGGAACGACACCGACCGGACACCGTGCGAGTTCGGCGCGCCGACGACGACCTCCATGCCGACCTTTACCGCGTTCTCGTCGACTTGCAGGCGCCGCCTCAGCGATCAGAATGAGCCCACTCAATGGCCACTGTCGCACCTGATCCGCCACCACGAAAGGCCTGGCCTCTGTTCTATCTGCGCCAGCGTCTTCAGGTCTCGGATGGCGGATCCACGATCTATGGAAGCGTCCCGAACGAGCTTCCAGCGTGGCGCGATGCCGAAATCCATGGCCCCGACGCGCTGCATCGCTTTCTCGCTGAGCGGGGAGCAGATCTCTGGCTGCCGAAGAGCAAGGGCGAACTCGGTCGCCACCGGAAGGCCATAGACGAGCTGGCCGAAAAGCCGCGAAGCGAGCACATCAAAAGCGCGCAATCGACGAGTGGCGTGGGAAGGCGCTGGTGATCAATGGCTGAGTCGCCCAACGACATCCGTGCCGCGTACCCTCGCGCAGAATCAGGAACGCCAGAAGCGCGACCAGGAGCGCCGCGATCGCGCCCAAGCCGGCATCCCTCCTTCGCGTCGCGAGTCCCAGCGCGTCGTCCAGGACAGGATCGACGAACGCATGCTTCGCCTGTCCGCAGCCTCCCTCACGGAAGAGCAACGGCGCGAGGAGCGAGAAGCGCAACTCCGGGAGGAAGACGCACAGGCTGAGCGAGCTCGGGCCGATGAGGCACGCCAAGAGGCCGAGCGCGAGCGGCGAGAGTGATTGGAGGAGGCGACCAGAAATGACGAAGAAGACCAACAGCGTGGCGAAGACCCAGGCGCAGGCGAGTAGATCCACACCGACCCGTACACCGGCACCGAGTCGGGCGTGAACGACAAGACGGCCGAAGAGATCCAGCGGATCGTCGACAGGAGCAGGTTCGATCAGCAGTTCGGGGCCGGCTCCTACGACCGCTTCAACGGCGTCGATAGGCATGCCCAACAGACCGGTGGCCCGCACTGGACGTGAGCGGGCAGCGCGGGCCACCAGGCGACTGGTGGCCTCGGCAGGTCCGCAGACCCGGGCCGGGGCCACCTATATCGAGGAGAACCTGATGCTACTTCGAAACCTCAACCGAACCCGGCTGCGGACCGCCGGCCACCAGCCGGTACGCGGTCGCCAGATCCTTCAGCTTGTGCGACTGATCCGCGGTCCGGTAGTTCGAACTGCTCACGATCTCGCTCACTCCCTTGCTGATGGCCTCGTACAGCGCCTTCGCAGCATCACGCTTAGCCTCCGCCGCAGTATTGTCATCCGACATGTGCCTCCCCTTCCTGGTGCAATCAGGCCGACCCTACTGGCAAGCACCGACAGGCTAAGGCGTCGCAGCCACTCGGCGAGCCCGACGGGCCGCAAGCCGAGCTGGCGCCTGAAACACCTCTTCCAAGACATCCGCCATTAGCTCGAGAATCTCGTCGGCTTCGGTGTAGTCCGCTGTGCTGAGGTTGTCGCCATGAGCCATGTCGTTACCCATCAATCGCACTTCGTGCGCGGCATCAGCAACATCCGGACGGATTAGGTTTGCGACTTTCAGCGCATCAATCTTGGCCACCAGCGAGCCGCTGGTGATCCCCTTCGACTTCGCTGTTGCCTCTATCGTCGTGCGAGCCATCAGGATCGCGGCCCGATTGGCTCCGATGCTATGGCAGGCAAAGGCCTCAGAAGCCGCCGACCGGATCGGCTCAGGCACGTCCTCAAACTCCCGAACGGCACCAACCTTCGGTAGCCACGTCGCCTTATCCGGGTTGGCGATGACGAGCGCCTCGACGTTGTTGTGGTCCATGGAGTTGGGACTCGGAGACGGGATCGCGACAACGCTCATACGACCGCAATGGTCGCACGTGTAGGCGGCTTCTCCGAGCCACTCCTGCGAGCCGGGCTCACCTGCCTCGCTCCGCTTCCCGTACTTCGGGGTCATGTGCGACCGATTTGAACAGTACCCACAGAGTGTCGATGCCATCCCTGCATCCTGCCAGATCTCCGCACTGACCGACGTGTCATCCGGGGGCGCCAGGCCGACGCATCCTGGCTTGATCGATCCGGTCACGTGGAGTCCACGAGCACTCTTCTAGGGCATGTTGCTGGCGAACCAGTCCGCGCTGATTCGCCCGCCTGCGTAGCGCGAGAGCGCCTCCCGGATGCGGTTCTCGTAGTCCATCGTCACGTAGCGGACGACCGAACTCGGCTGGTTCAGGAAGTCGCGGTTGCCGATGGAGACATACTCAGCTATCTGCGCTCGTGTCCAGTCAAGGACTGCTCCCTCGGAATCTGGCAGCTCCCCGAGCTGTGTATCCACGAGCCCCTCGAAGCTCTCGGGCTCCCACCGCTTCGAGAGTGCGTCATCAGCCTCATCCTGATCTGGATTCTCCCGGAACCACATCGTCATGAAGGCGGTGCTGATGGTCCCGGGCCCGATGGCCGACACGGCTTCGCCCACGATCGACCTTGTGGCCTCACGATCTTCCGCCGCACGCCGCTGCGCCTCGTCACGCCGCTCCTTTCGGATACCGATCACCACACCGATGACGACGCTGATAACCGTTGTGACGATTCCAACCGCTGTGCTTAGAACGAAATCCCATCCGTTGATGGGCTGACTGAAGTCCATCGGAACCTCCTCGGATGAGACAGACGCCGCGAGCCTAACGGGTCACAGGCCGGTTATATCCCGCATCCGGGCCACGCGCCAGCCGCCGACGCTACGCTCGCACCATGAAGCTGCGGTGGGTCCTGGTCATCATTGGGATTCTCGTTGTCCTGGTCCTCGGGTACATCGGCGTAGAGGCCTGGCACCTCGACGCCAACCTGATCACAGCGCTGGTCACTGCACTGGCTGCAGCCTTCGCCGGCTGGTCTGCCTATCTCTCGTCGCGTGCCGCACGGGAGACGACGCAGACTGCACGCGACGCCGTGCGCGCGCTGAGCTGGGCAACTAAACCGATCATGAACGTCGGCACCTCGCTCCCCGGGTTGAGCGACAACCATCTGGTCTACATCCAGAATGACTCGCTCCATCCCGTTGGCGCAGCAACAGTCCGGTGGAAGCTGGCCGACGGCCGCACCGGCGAGCGCACCTTCGGTTGGCTCAAAGGACGAGCCAACCCCAAGGGCGGTATCCTCGTCGCCGGCGCCTGGGGAGTGCACTACGACCCGATCGACTTCGGCGACTTCCACACTGGCGAGGGGCAGGACAAGTACGAGATCGAGTACCGCGGAGTCAACGGACCCGTCACCTGGCGCACGGTCCTCGTGGTCACCTACCACCCACAGCCAGGAGGAGACGGCAAGAGCTTCGCCATCGGCACCGAACGGATCTCCGACACCGAGCTCGTCTAACCACCCCCAGGGGGGAACCCTCCGCAGCGATTGGGCGCTAAATCGGGTTCGAGTCCCACTGGGGGCACTGGCCGAATTGCCCCGAGAAGGCGTCTGCTCACCATAGACTGCCGAAATTCGTGTTCGTCACTCTGGTCTCGCAGCGAGCGTCGCGGTCTTGGCATTGTCTGGATGCACAACGTTCGAGTCGGCCGGACCCGCGACATCGGCTGCGCCATCGGCAGCGCCGTCTACTTCTTTCGCGACTCCGAGGGAGACGACGCCCGTCGCGACCAACGATGAGGCGACCGACACGTGCTGGAACGCGTACGCCGCCCAGCTGCCCGCGGCGCCTGATCGTCGAGCGCTGACCAAGGCGGAAATCAGCCCGAAGGCCGACGGCCTCGAAGTGACGCTCACCATTCAGAACGGGGAGACGCTGAACGCCGACGACAGTCGGTCGCCGATCTTCGACCTCGCGACCTGTTCGCTGAACCACGACAGTAGTCTCGGCGAGATCTCGATCACCGTCGGCAGCTGAACCGGTGGCGAGCTAGCGCTCAGCCAACCCCTATCGCCCGCGCTATGGTCGGAGATCGGGTTCGAGCCCCGCTGGAGGCACGTCTGGGTGCATTGTGATCGCTCACCGCACCACGTCATACACGACCTTCTGCACTCCGTTGCCGTAGACCTCGTGCTCGGCGACAGCTAGCTTCACGGTGCCGTGAGCGGAGTCGCTGAACAGCCGTGCGCCGTCTCCCAGCAGCAGCGGGAAGACCAGCAGGTGGTAGCGGTCGACCAGGTCGGCGTCGGCCAGTGCGCGGGCGAGTTCGAGGCTGCCGTGGACGATGATCGGGCCTCCGTCGCCGCGCTTGAGGTCGGCGACCTCGTCGAGGGAGCGGAGGATGGTGGCCGGCCAGCGGTCGTCGTCGCGCTCCAGGCTGGTCGAGACGACGTAGCGGGGCATGGCGTTGTAGCCGGCGAACTCGTCCATCGATGGCCACACCGGGGCGAACAGCTCGTAGCTCGTGCGTCCGAGCAGGACCGCGGTCGCCTCCTGCTGCTCGCGGCCCTTGAGCTCGTAGGCGGCCGGGTCGAACTCGACGCCGCGGAACGTCCAGCCGGCGTTGCGGTAGGAGGCGTCGTCGCCGGGGGCTTGGGCGACTCCGTCTGCGGAGACGAACGCGGAAACGATGAGGGTGCGCATGGTGGGTCCTTTCGTGGGAGGTGACAGTCGCTCTGTCACGTATTTAACCTTATGGTTCTGAACCAGTAAGTTCAATACGCGATCGGAAATGACATGGACAACGCGAGCCGAGAGGTCAACCCTCGGCGATCTCCCCCAGCACGTCGAGGAATGTCTGCCAGCCGGCGATGGTGCCCAGGCGCTGCTCGTCGGTGAAGCCGGGAGTCTGCTGCGTCATCCGCATGCGGGTCCCCGCCGCCGTCGGCGTGAGTTCTACGGTCAGCAGGGCGCGCTCACTCTCGCTCGGGCGGTCGGTGAGCGTCATGACCAGCCGGGACGGCGGATCGACCTCCACGAACTCGCCCGCCCAGTCGATCGTGTTCCCGTCGGGGAGCACCATCATGGCGGTCCACCCACGCCCGACCTCGGCGCGGAAGTCGAGGCCATCGAGCGGCACCTGCACCTCCCGGCCGCCGAACCAGCGCGCGAACGACGCCGCGGTGGTCCAGGCCGCGAAAACGGCAGCCGGCGGAGCAGCGAACTCGCGGTCGATCTCGATGCCCTCGTCGGTGATGCCGGTCATTCGGGGTCCTTCGTGTCGGTCAGGAACTCGTCGAGGGCGTCGAAGCTGCTCCCCCAGAACGCGCGGTAGTCGTCGATCCACGCGGAGGCCGCGGCGAGCGGGCGCGCGTCGAGCATCGCCGGACGGTACTGCGCGTCCCTGCCGCGGGAAACCAGCCCGGCGCCCTCCAGGACGCGCAAGTGCTTCGAGACCGCGGTGAAACTCATGTCGAACGGGGCCGCCAGGTCGCCGACATTCGCCGAGCCTCGCGACAGTCGCGCCAGGATGGCGCGTCGCGTCGGATCCGCCAGCGCCGCGAACGTGCGGCTCAGCCGGTCGTCAACTGTCTTCGTCACAGGTCACCTCCGGTGCTCGGATCCAGCACATCGTACTGAACCGATGAGTTCGATACCAGGCTAGCAGCGGTGGCCGGTGTCCTCACGCTTGCGGGAACGGCGAAGGCCCGGTCCCTGACAGGGACCGGGCCTTCGCCGTCAGACGCGCAGCCTACTTGGCGGCGGCCTCCACAGGCTGCTTCTCTTTGGCGGGAGCGGCCTTCTTGGGGGCCTCGGCCGGGGCGGCCTCGACAGCCGGCTTCGGCCGGGCCGCGAACTCCTCGAAGGCGGCGCGCGGCTGCTGCAGCGCGGTCAGCGACACGACGTCGCGGCCGAGCCAGAAGTTGTTCCACCAGCCCCACAGCACGCGCCACTTGCGCTCCCAGCTCGGCATGGCCAGGCCGTGGTAGCCGCGGTGCGCGAACCAGCCGAGGACGCCCTTGATGGCGATCTTGCCGGACTGCAGCACACCGATGCCGAGGCCGAGGCCCGCGACGGCGCCGAGGCTCTTGTGGTAGTACTGGCGCGGCAGCTCGCCGCGCATGTCGGCGATGAGGTTCTTCGCGAGCAGCTTGCCCTGGCGCACCGCGTGCTGCGCGTTGGGCACGCAGTAGCCGCCGACGCCCGCGCCGGTCAGGTCGGGGACGGCCGAGACGTCGCCGGCGCCCCAGGCGCCCTCGATGATCTCTTCGTCGGTGCCCACGCGCAGGTCGGCGCGCACGCGCAGACGGCCGCGCTCCTCGATCGGGAGGTCGGTGTGACGCACCACGGTCGGGTTGGCCATGACACCGGCCGTCCAGACGATGAGGTCGGTGTCGAAGCTCTCGCCGGTCGACAGCTCGATGTGGCCGTCGACGGCGCTGGTGAGCTGCGTCTCGAGGTGGATCTGCGCACCGCGCTCGGCCAGGTTCTTGATGACCCAGTGGCTGGTCGGCAGCGAAACCTCCGGCATGATGCGGCCCATGGCCTCGATCAGGTGGAAGTGCGTGTCCTCGAACGAGAGCTCCGGGTACTTCTTGAGCAGCGCGCTGGCGAACGAGCGGAGCTCGGCGAAGATCTCGATGCCGGCGAAGCCGCCGCCGACGACGACGACGGTCAGGAGGCGATCGCGCTCCGGGCCGGCAGGCAGCGTAGCCGCCTTGTCGAAGTTGGTGAGCAGGCGGTCGCGGATGAACACGGCCTCCTCGATCGTCTTCAGGCCCACCGCGTTGTCGGCGATGCCCGGGATCGGGAAGGTGCGCGAGACGGCTCCGGCGGTGACCACGACGATGTCGTAGTCGAGCTCGTAAGGCTCACCGGCAGCCGGCTCGATGGTCGCGGTCTTCTTGGCGTGGTCGACGTAGGTCACCTTGCCGCTGATGATGTTCGTGCTCTTCAGGTGGCGACGGTGGGCGACCACCGCGTGACGCGGCTCGATGGAGCCGACAGCCACCTCGGGGAGGAACGGCTGGTACGTCATGTACGGCAGCGGGTCGACCATGGTGACCTCGGCCTCGCCCTTGCGGAGCTGCTTCTCGAGCTTCCACGCGGTATAGAAACCGGCGTAGCCTCCGCCGACGATCAGGATTTTGGGCACAGTAATGCGTCTCCTCAACACGAAAGTATGGGGGTTAATCTACCCCCTCCGCGCCGCTCGTCTGAAATGCAGCCACGCGCCGACCGCGCCGAGGGCGAGGAGGGCCACGAAACCGGAGATCAGGCTGAACGGGAGCCAGAGGGTGGTGAGGACGCTCCATTGCGGCCAGAGGAACGCTCTCCATGTTACAGGGCGCTCGGGAGACAAGGATTTCGGCGCGGGTGCGGCCTGCGCGTCGCCGGCCCCGGGGGCCGCGGTCGCGGGCGTGTCCGCTCGCCGGTGGATGTGGATCCACTGGGTCAGATCGCCCATCGGATTGGCGGTCACGTGCGGCACGGTCGCGGTGACCGCGGCTGCGGCGTCGAGCAGGCCGTAGCCGTACACCGGGCTCGGAACCGTGCCTCCGGCCGGGCGCGCCGTCTTGATGATGCGGTTGATGACATCCGGCGCCTTCAGCTCCGGGTGCGCGGCCCGCACGAGTGCGACGGCGGCCGAGACGAGCGGAGCTGCCCCGCTGGTGCCGGCCCACTGCACGTAGCCTCCGCCGGGATTCGCGCCGACCAGCTGCTCGCTCGGCGCGGAGACGCCGATCGTGATGCCCTGCGACGACGCGTCGAAGGAGGCCTGGCCCGCCCGGTCGACCCCGGCGACCGTGAGCACGCCCGGGATCGTCGCCGGCGCCCCGACCTCGGTGGTCCCGCTCCCCCGGTTGCCCGCTGCGGCGACCACGACGACGTCGTGCGAGAACGCGTATTGGAACGCGTCGTCCCAGCTGGTCGGCCAGTCGAGGGTGTTGCGGGTGAGCGACATGTTGATGACGGAGGCACCGTCGTCCACGGCCCAGCGCACGGCCTCCGCGACCTGGTCGTCGCTGCTCACCGCGCCGATGGAGGTGCCGAGAGCGACCGAGGCGGTGAGGATGCTCGCCTGCGGCGCCGCGCCGAGGA
>NZ_JBVQSP010000001.1:473184-480694 GCF_055720965.1 Leifsonia sp. PARNA 1/14 | reverse complement strand
AACGCCGGAGTCGGGGCCGGTGCCACGACCGGCGAGCAGGGAGGCGACCCAGGTGCCATGGTCGGCCGCCTCCCCGGCGCCGAGCGGCTTCTCGCCGTTCGCGGCGCCGACCCCGGACACATCCGTGCCTCCCGCGATCGCGCCGGCGAGATCGGGCACCGAGCCGTCGACGCCGGTGTCGATCACCGCGACCTTCACGCCCGCGCCTTTGGTCGTCTGCCAGGCCTTCGTGAAGCCGTAGTCGTTGAGCCAGTACTGCATGTCGCGTACTTGATCGGCGTGCGCGACCGTGGCAGGCGCCAGGCCGATGGCGAACGCCGTCGCGAGCGCTCCGACGGCCGACAGCGCACGACGGCGCGCCCGGCCGAACCGGGAGTGGGAGCGGGGCGCCGCCGGGGTCAGCCGACCTGGATGCGGCACTCGCACACCTCCGGCGACCACCCGCCGCGAGCGAGGGCGAGGTCGCCGATCGGGTTGACGCCGGGTCCGGTGGCGAGCGCGTGGGCCGCCAGCGCGTGCAGGCACTTGACCCGGGTGGGCATGCCGCCGGCCGAGACGCCCGCGAGCTCCTCCACCACCCCGATGGACTCGCGGTCGGCGAGGTACTGCTCGTGCGCCGCCCGGTACTGCTCGCGCACCTGCTCGTCGTCGGCGAGGAGGTCGTTGTACTCGTTCATCACCTGGGTGGCCTCCAGCTGCGACATGGCGGCCGTGGCGGCGGGGTGGCTGAGGTAGTAGAAGGTCGGGAACGGTGTGCCGTCGTCGAGGCGCGGAGCGGTCGAGACCACGGTGGGACGCCCGCAGACGCAGCGCGCAGCGATGCCGACGACGTTGCGCGCGGGCCGGCCGAGCTGCTCGCTCACGGCGGCGATGTCGTCGTCGGTCACGGGATCGAACGGGGGTCTGGTCATCATCTGCCGCCTGTGGTGCTGGGGGTGCTGGGGGTCGGGGTTGGCGTGGAGCCGAGCTGCGCGGGCGTCGCGTCGGTGAGGCCGGCGCCCATCAGCGAGCCGAAGAGGGAACCGACCCAGTCGGTGTGCGTCTTCTGCAGCTTGGAGCTCACCGGAGTGGTGTCTGTGGTGGCCGCGGGAGGCCTGTCGTCGATGACGAGGTAGCTGACCTCGCCCGGCATGACGTAGTAGAGCCGGTCGCGCGCCTGTGCGCGGAGGTAGCTCGGGTCGTTCCAGCGCGCACGCTGCTCCTTGAGCGCGTCGACCTGCGTGGAGAGCTGGTCGACGGCCTTCTGCTGGTCGGCGATCTGCTGACGCTGGGCGAGGAAGCCCTGCAACGATGGAGCGAGGATCACGACTGCGAGCACGATGGCTCCCATCATCACCAGCGAGAACGCAGAGAAGTGGAGGCCGCGCAGCCACCGCCCGGTCTGTGTCGGCTCGTCGAACGACGCGGCGACGCGCTTGGTGCGGGCGGCCGGGGTGCGGGAGGCGCGGGAGCCGGACTGCTTCGGCATGGCCCCTCCCGGGTGGTCTCGACGGTCGTGGAGGACCGGAAGGCCCCGTGCACAATCGTAGGCGATGCCTGCCCGGAGGCGGCCGTGAGCGCGGGGTGTCGCCCGCCCTTCAGCCGGCTGCCAGCGTCAGCACGAGGCGCACGGCGCCGACCGTCAGGAGGGCGGCGCCGCCGATCGTGAACACGAGGCCAATCGCGCGCGCGTCCTTGGCGCGGAACGCGTGCCGGGCCTCCCGGTCGGCGAACAGCGCCGCTGCCCGCTCGGGGCGACGCAGCAGGTAGGCGCCGAACACCGTGAAGAGAGCGGCGAGCAGCAGGAAGACGGCGAGAGGGAGGATCTCGGCCGGGACGCTCGCCGCAATGCGCATGGGGCGAGCCTAGCGACGCGCTCGATCCTCAACGCCGAAGGGTGAGTAATCGCGGGAATCCCGGGTCGGATTTGCGCGATTACTCACCCTTCGATGAGACGACTCAGCCCTGGAAGCGCGGGAAGGCGCTTCGGCCGGCGTAGACGGCGGCGTCGCCCAGCTCCTCCTCGATGCGGAGCAGCTGGTTGTACTTGGCGACGCGCTCGGAGCGGGCCGGGGCGCCGGTCTTGATCTGGCCGGCGTCGGTCGCGACCGCGAGGTCGGCGATCGTCGTGTCCTCGGTCTCGCCGGAGCGGTGCGAGAGCACGGCGGTCATGCCGCTGCGCTGGGCCAGCGAGACGGCGTCGAGCGTCTCGGTGAGTGTGCCGATCTGGTTGACCTTGACGAGGATGCTGTTCGCGGCCTTGGCCTTGATGCCCTGCGCGAGGCGCTTCGGGTTGGTGACGAACAGGTCGTCGCCGACGAGCTGCAGCTTCGCGCCGATCTCGGCGTTCAGGTGGGCCCAGCCCTCCCAGTCGTCCTCGGCCAGCGGGTCCTCGATGGAGACCAGCGGGTAGTTGGCGGCGAGCTCGGCGTAGTAGGCCGACATCTGGGCTGCGGTGCGGTCCTGGCCCTCGAAGCGGTACACGCCGTTCTCGAAGAACTCGGTGGAGGCCACGTCGAGGCCGAGGGCGATCTGCGAGCCGACGGTGTAGCCCGCCTTCTCGATCGCCTCAGAGATCAGGTCGAGAGCTGCCCGGTTGTGCTCGAGCTCGGGGGCGAAGCCGCCCTCGTCGCCGAGGCCGGTGTTGAGGCCCTTGGACTTCAGCAGCGACTTGAGCGAGTGGTAGGTCTCGACGCCCCAGCGCAGGCCCTCCGAGAAGGTCTCGGCGCCGATCGGGAGGATCATGAACTCCTGGATGTCGACGCCGGTGTCGGCGTGGGCGCCGCCGTTGATGATGTTCATCATCGGCACAGGGAGAACGTGCGCGTTCGGGCCGCCGATGTAGCGGAACAGCGGTAGGTCGGCCGAGTCGGCCGCAGCCTTGGCGACCGCGAGGCTGACGCCGAGGATCGCGTTGGCGCCGAGGCGCTTCTTGTTGTCGGTGCCGTCGAGCTCGATCATGGCCTCGTCGACCAGGCGCTGGTCGCTCGCCTCGTAGCCCTCGATCGCCGGGCCGATCTCGTCGAGGACCGCGTCGACGGCCTTCTCGACGCCCTTGCCCAGGTAGCGGTCGGCGTCGCCGTCGCGAAGCTCGTAGGCCTCGAAGGCGCCGGTGGATGCGCCGGACGGGACGGCGGCACGGCTGACCGTGCCATCCTCGAGGAGCACCTCGACCTCGACGGTCGGGTTGCCGCGGGAGTCGAGAATCTCGCGAGCGCCTACAGCTTCGATCTGAGCCACAACTGTCTCCTTGGTGGTTTCGTGGGTTGCCGATTCAGTCTAGTGACGTCGGGTTAACGGCCAGAACGCCGTGGCGGGAACCTTGCGACAAATGGCGCTCCGGCAGCATCGCCATTTCATCACCATCCTCTTCGCCTCGCCGCGGCGGCCGTGATCGCCATCGGCTTCGGCACGCTCGTCGGGCGCACCGTGTGATGCGAACGGAGGAGATCGGTCGCGGCACGCCGGGCGATGTGAGTTGATGGAGGAGATCCGGCGCATCGGGGCCCGGATCTCCTCCGTTCGCTGCGGCGCAGCGGGACGGGCCCGCTCAGGTCAGCGGCTTGAACTCGAGCGCTGAGGCGTCCGCGGTGCCGGCGTCGACGAACGCGAACGACCGGTAGCCGGAGGCCGCGGCCCTGTCGAGCACCGCCTTGAGGTTCTTCGCGCGCCGATCGAGCCGCACCCGGCGCCCGGAGGCCACCAGATCCGACTTGATCGCCATGAGCCGGTCCAGCGGCACGTCGGCGTCGTGCACGAGCACGACGGAGTCGGCGGCGGAGTCGTCGGGCACGTCGATCAGGTCGACGATGCGCTCGAAGCCGATCGAGAAGCCGGCCGCGGGCACGTCGGTGCCGAGGAACCGGCCGATCATCCCGTCGTAGCGGCCGCCGCCTCCCACCGAGCTGCCCGAACCCGGGTGCGCGATCTCGAAGATGGTGCCGGTGTAGTAGCCCATGCCGCGTACCAGGGTGGGGTCGAACCGCAGCGCGACACCCTCGGGGAGGGTGTCGAGCGCGTGGGCCAGCGCCTCCAGCCCGGCGATGGCGTCGGTGTCCATGCCCGAGGGCAGGATGCCGGAGATCGCCTCCACCGTCAGCTCCACTCCGCCTTCGGCGAGATGCGGCTCGAGCGCCGCGAGGATGCCGCCCAGCACGGCGGCGGAGTCGGCCCCGCCCTCGCTGAGCTCGGCGACGACGCCCTCGGCGCCGATCTTGTCGAGCTTGTCGATCGAGATCAGCACCTGCGGCCAGCGCGCCTCGGCGAATCCGCAGTACTCGAGGAGTCCGTTGAGGATGCGGCGATCGTTGATGCGGATCGTGCAGCCGGTCAGGCCCAGGGCCTCCAACGCCGCGGCCGTCGCCGTGATCAGCTC
The DNA here is from genome assembly GCF_055720965.1 of Leifsonia sp. PARNA 1/14. Lineage (NCBI taxonomy): Bacteria > Bacillati > Actinomycetota > Actinomycetes > Micrococcales > Microbacteriaceae > Leifsonia > Leifsonia sp. PARNA 1/14. The sequence goes on along the minus strand of NZ_JBVQSP010000001.1, from coordinate 476,340 downwards.
GACCTCCGCCAGCTGGGAACCCTCGCCGATGATGTCGATGTCGCACTGCACGAACTGGCGGTAGCGCCCCTTCTGCGGCCGCTCCGCACGCCAGACCGGCGCGATCTGGATGCTGCGGAACACGGGAGGCAGCTCGCCGCGGTGGCTGGCGTAGAAGCGGGCCAGCGGCACGGTGAGGTCGAAGCGGAGGCCGAGGTCGCAGAGCGCGAGCGTGTCGCCAGACTCGATCGCCTCCCGGAGGTCGTCGCCGCCGAGGCCGCGCTTGAGCACGCTGAAGGCGAGCTTCTCGTTGTCGCCGCCGAGACCGGAATGCAGCCGGGCGACGTCCTCCACGACGGGCGTCTCGATCTCGTCGAAACCGTGCCCGGCGAAGCTCCGGCGGATCACACCCAGCGCATGCTCGCGGCGGGCCTTCTCGGCGGGGAGGAAGTCGCGCATGCCGCGGGGCGGTGTGATCGGGGAAGCCATGCGTCGATTCTTCCAGATGGGGACGCCGGTGACGCCGCGCTGTCGACCCCGGGGGTATCGCGGCCGGAGCCGAGGCGGTCGTAGACTGCTGGCGTTGCCGCCCTGAAGTCGTGCCGACCCCGCGCGATAGGGCGGTGTCCCAGTGAGGACCTGGCATGAGCCGCAGCCGTCCGATCACTTCGGCCGCGTTGCCAGACACACGACAACGCGCCCGCCGTGGGCCGGAAGAATGCGCCGCCGCGAGGCGTCGGTCTCACCCGAGCGGCGATCCGGACCACCGGCGGACGCGCTGCCGGGTGCGGCTAGAGCGTGTGGTGCCGCCCGAGCGGAACGACCAGCGGCGTCCCGGCGACGGGGTCGGGCGCGATGACGGACTCGACGCCGAAGACGTCGCGCACCAGCTCGGCGGTGACCACGTCGGCCGGGTCGCCGGCGGCGACGATCGAGCCCGCGCGCATCGCGATCAGGTGGTCGGCGTACCGCGCGGCCAGGTTGAGGTCGTGGAGCACCATCACGATCGTGCTCCCGCGGGCCGCGTTGAGGTCGAGCAGCAGATCGAGCACGTCGAGCTGGTGGCTGATGTCGAGGAACGTCGTCGGCTCGTCGAGCAGGAGGATGCCGGTCTGCTGCGCGAGGGCCATGGCGATCCAGACGCGCTGGCGCTGACCTCCCGAGAGCTCGTCGATGGCGCGGTCGGCCAGGTCGGCGACGCCGGTCGCGGTCATGGCCTCCTGGACCGCCGCATCGTCATCGCCGGTCCAGCGCCGGAACCAGCCCTGGTGCGGGTAGCGGCCGCGCGAGACGAGGTCGGCCACAGTGATGCCGTCGGGCGCGGTCGGCGTCTGCGGCAGCAGGCCCAGGCGGGTCGCGACGTCCTTCGTCGGCAGCGAGCGGATGTCCGCGCCGTCGAGCAGCACGCTGCCGGAGGCCGGGGCGAGCAGGCGCGACAGCCCGCGCAGCAGCGTGGACTTGCCGCAGGCGTTCGGCCCGACGATGGCCGTGACGCGGCCGGGCGGGATATCGAGGTCGAGGCCGTCGACGACCACCCGGCCCTCGTAGGCGAGGGTCAGGTCGCGCGCGGCGAGAGTGATCTCCGTGGTCATGTCAGCCTCCCCGGCCGATGCGATTGGTCCTGGCGAGCTGCCAGAGAAGATACGGCGCTCCGACGATCCCGGTCACGACGCCGACCGGGAACACCACCCCGGGCACCGCGAACTGCGCGACGACATCGGAGATGACCAGGACGAGGGCGCCGACGAGCGCGGCAGGGACGAGCGCGAGCGAGCCTCGCCCGACGAGCCGTCTCGCCACGGGCGCGGCGAGCAGCGCGACGAAGGCGATCGGCCCGGCGACCGAGACGGCGACGGCGGCCAGCACCACCCCGACCGCGATGCTCAGGATGCGCGTGCGCTCGGGGCGCACGCCGATCCCGGCCGCCACGTCGTCGCCGAGCCCGAGAGCGGCGAGAGGCCTCCCGACCAGTAGCGCCGCGGGGACGAACACGACGGAGGTCGCGGCGAGCACGGTCAGCGACACGTCGTCGATGCTGTTGAGGCTGCCGGTGATCCAGACCAGCGCCTGCTGCACGTCGCTCAGGTCGGCGCGGGTCAGCACGTACGAAACGAGCCCGGCGCAGATCGCCGCGAAGCCGATGCCGACGAGCACGAAGCGGTATCCGCTCACGCCGTTGCGCCAGGCCAGCAGGTAGATCAGCACAGCGGCGACCAGGGTTCCGGCGAGGACGACGCCCGACAAGGCCAGGCCGGTGATCCCGAACCAGACCAGGGCGACGGCGCCGGTCGCACTGGCGGCCGTGGTGATGCCGATGATGTCCGGGCTCGCCAGCGGGTTGCGCGCGACGGACTGGAACAGGCCGCCGGAGATCCCGAGGCAGGCGCCGACGAGGACGGCGGCGAGGAGCCGCGGCAGCCGCAGGTCGAGGATGACGAACGACGTGAGCCGGTCGGCGCGCCCGACGAGCGCGGCGAGCACGTCGATGGGGGCCACCCCCGCCGCACCGAGCGTGAGCGATACCGCGGACACGACGAACACGAGTACCGCGAGCACGACGGACACCCGGGTCGCACGACCCCGGCGGCGTCGACGGTCGAGCGCGACACTGGAGGCCGCATCGGCAACGACGCGCGACGCCGCGGCGGGCGCGCTCACAGTCCCACCAGCTTGCGTCGGCGCACCAGCGCGATGAAGAGCGGCGCTCCGACGAACGCCATCACGATGCCGACCTGCAGCTCACCGGGCGGTGCGACGACTCGGCCGATGACGTCGCAGGCGATCAGCAGGGCCGGGGCGATGACCGCTGAGTAGGCGAGGATGCGCCGGTAGTCCGCGCCGACGACCCAGCGTGCCACGTGCGGCACCACGAGGCCGACGAATGCGATCGGTCCGACCGCAGCGGTGGCGGACCCGCAGAGGAGCACGATCGCGACGGCCGAGAGAGCACGCGCCAGGCCGACACGCTGACCGAGTCCGCGGGCGACGTCGTCGCCGAGCGCCAGGCCGTTGAGCAGTCTCCCGAGCGCCAGCGCCAGTACGGCTCCGACGACGAGGGTCGGCAGCACCTGCCAGAGCACGCCGAAGCCGCGGCCGGCGAGCGAGCCGACCTGCCAGAAGCGCATCTGGTCGAGCGAGACCCGGCTGGTCAGCATGACGGCGGTGATCAGCGAGACC
>NZ_JBVQSP010000001.1:401912-473089 GCF_055720965.1 Leifsonia sp. PARNA 1/14 | reverse complement strand
GACCAGGGCGGCCGAGACCGCAGCGCCGGCGAGCGCGAGCTTGACCGGAGTCGCACCCTCCCGCCCGACGGCCGAGACGGCGTAGACGAGCCCGGCGGCGAGCGCCGCACCGGCGAACGCGAACCACACGTACCCGGAGACGGCGGTGACCCCGAGGAACGCGATCGCGACGACGACGGCGAGGGAGGCTCCGAAGTTGACGCCGAGGATACCGGGGTCCGCCAGCGGGTTGCGCGAGAGGCCCTGCATGACGGTGCCGGCGAGCCCCAGCGCCAGCCCGGCCGCGAGGCCGAGCAGCGTGCGCGGGAGCCGGCTGCCGACGACGACCAGGGAGTCGTCGTCGGTCGCCGAGTAATGCGTCAGCGCGTGGAGGACGTCCGCGGGCGCGATGGTCCGCGCACCGACCATCAGGCTCAGCACGCACACCACCAGCAGCGCCGCGACGGCGACCACGAAGCCGATCAGCGCACGCCGACGGCGCCGGACGCGAGCGGGGGCCTCCCCCGTGCGTCCGGCGCCGGCGGTGGCGACACCAGTGGGCATCGAGCGGCTACTTGACCTTCTCGGCCGCGGCGGCCAGCTGCGGCACGTATCGGTCGAGCATCCACGGGATGCTGAGCACGCTCGGGGCGCTCGTCGCCGCGACGAACGACTCCCCGACGATCGGGGCGAAGCGGCCCTCCTTGACCGTCGGCATCGCGGCGACCAGCGGGTCGGCAGTGAAGGCGTCGACCGACGACTGCTTGTCGAAGTACATCACCAGCAGGTCGGTGTCGATCTTGGAGAGGTTCTCGTAGCTGAGCTGGTAGAAGAAGCTGCCGTCGCCCTTCGACGAGTCGAGGGTCGCGATGCTCGGCGAGTTCTTCATCCCGAGGTCGTTCAGCAGCTGCACGCGCGGGTCCTCCGCGCGGTAGACGTTGAGCACGCCGGGCTCGTTGGCGGCGGCGTAGAAGAACGTCTTGTCCTTGATGACCGGGTACTTGTCGGCGAGCGCGGCGACCGAGTCCTCGGTCTTCGTGACCAGGTCGGAGGCCTCCGACGACAGGCCGAGGGCCTTGCCGACGATCGCAGTCTGGTCGCGCCAGCTGGTCGCCCACGGCTTCTCGGGGTAGGCGACGACCGGGGCGATCTTGCTCAGAGTGTCGAACTCGGTCTGGGTGAGGCCGGAGTACGGAGCGAGGATGACGTCGGGCTTCGCCTTGACGAACTGCTCGAACGGCACCTCGCCGGAGTCGGCGTCGAGGAGCTCGGGCGTTGTGCCCTTCAGCTGCTTGATCTTGTCGGCGTCCCAGGGCAGGAGGCCGTTCGCGTCGCCGCCGTACGTGAACTTCGGCATCGCGACCGGCACGATCCCGAGCGCGAGCGCGATGTCTTGCGCGCCCCAGCCCCAGGTGGCGACCCGCTTGGGGGCGGCGTCGATGGTGGTCTTGCCGAGCGCACTGTCGATCGTCACGGGGAAGCTCCCGGCGGAGCCGGAGGACGAGCTCTCGGCGCCGGATCCGCTCGCGGAACACCCGGTCAGGGCGAGGGCGGCGGCCGAGACGACGGCGGCGAACGACAGGACGAGACGCGACCGGCGAAGGCCGGAGCGTGCGATTTCAGGCATGACTCTCCTCACGAGGGTGCCGTGGCACAGATGGGAAGCGTGCCGACGTGGCACATTAGGTAAGCCTAACCTAAACGGATGCTTCCTGCTCGCGGATCTCCTCCTGCAGCTCCCGCAGCGTCGATCGGAGGGCGCGCTCGGCGTCCAGACCCTGCGCCTTGGCCGACGCCACGATGGCCAGCAGCAGCGGCCCCAGCTCGTCCTCCCCCGACACCTGCACGCCGCCCGACTCGCTCAGATCGAGGAGGCCGACCTTCTCCGCCCGGCCGAGCAGCTTGTCGGCCAACGCGAGGGAGGGCATCGCCTGCGGGATGCCGTCGAGCACACTCGTTCGGCCGGGCTTCTCGGCCTTCTTGAGGTCGTCCCAGAAGCCGACGACATCCTCGGCCGTCTCCGCCGTGCGGTCGCCGCCGAAGACGTGCGGGTGCCGGCCGACCATCTTGCGGGTCATGTGCTCGGCGACATCCTGGATGTCGAAGTCCTCCCCCGGCGTGTGGGCGGCGATGTCCGCGTGGAACAGCACCTGATAGAGCACATCGCCGAGTTCTTCGAGCATCGCGTCGCGGTCACCGGTCTCGATCGCCTCGATGAGTTCGTACGACTCCTCGATCAGGTACTGCACGAGCGACTCGTGCGTCTGATCGGCGTCCCACGGGCAGCCTCCCGGGGCGCGGAGTCGGGCCATCACCGCGACGAGCTCGTCGAGTCTGGTGGGCGCAACGTCGGTCATGGGATGCTCCTCCCGTCGGGATACGTTCATCCTCTCACCGCGATCGCCCGCTACACTGAACGACTGGTGTGCCGGGAAGTCTGGTCGGCGAATGTCGTTCCCGACCGCGCACGAGAGGCTTCCCGATGAGCATCATCCGCTCCGAACGCACCGCCGCCGGCCTCCTCCTCGGCGCCGCAGCGCTCGGCCTCCTGCTCGCGAACACGGCCGTCGGCCCTGCGCTGCTCGACCTCCAGCACGCCCACCTCGGCGGCGGCCTCGTCGACCTGAGCGTCGGGCACTGGATCAGCGACGGCCTGCTGGCGATCTTCTTCTTCATCGTCGCGGTCGAGCTCAAGCACGAGCTCGTCGCCGGCGAGCTCAACTCGTTCGCCAAGGCGATCCACCCCGCGATCGCGGCGGCGTGCGGCGTCCTCGTCCCCGCGCTGATCTACCTGGCGATCGCCGGTGGCTCCGGGCTCGCGGACGGCTGGCCCATCCCGACCGCGACCGACATCGCCTTCGCACTCGGCGTGCTCGCCGTCTTCGGACGCGGACTGCCGAACCGGATGCGGGTCTTCCTCCTGGCGCTCGCTGTTCTGGACGACCTGGTCGCCATCCTCATCATCGCGGTGTTCTTCACGACCGACCCGAACCTCCTCGAACTCGCAGCGGCGGCTGTGGTCGTCGCGGCGTTCGGCCTCCTGAGCCGGCTGCTGCGCGGAAGGCTGCGCTGGCCGATCGGGATCCTGATGGTGCTGCTCGCGGTGCTGACGTGGTGGCTGGTCTACGACTCGGGCGTGCACGCGACGATCGCCGGCGTGGCCCTCGGCCTCGTCATGTCGCGCGCTCCCGCCAGTCGCGTGACGCACGCGCTCGAGCCGTGGTCGAACGGCCTCATCCTGCCGCTGTTCGCGTTCTCGGCTGCGCTCGTGGTCATACCCGCGGTGTCGCCGAGCGAGCTGTCGCCGGCGTTCTGGGGCATCCTGATCGCGCTGCCGGTGGGCAAGCTTGTGGGGATCACGCTGGGCGGCTGGCTGGGCTCGTTCACGCGCCCGCGGCACGAGCGCGGGCGCATCCCGTTGTTCGCGCTCGTGACGATCGCGGCCCTCGGCGGAATCGGCTTCACGGTGTCGCTGCTGATGAACGAGCTGGCGTTCGCCGGATCGGCGACCGTCCGTGCGGAGGGGACGATCGCCGTCCTGCTGGGATCCGCCGTCTCGATCGTGCTGAGCGGCGTGCTCGTCTCGCTGCTCGCCCGCCGAAACCGGAGGCTGCACCCGCATGCGGGCGATCGCTGACGACTTTTCGTCACGAATGTCGCGATTCGTGGCACGAAACACGACATTCGTGACGAATGCGGCGCGTCGAGCGGGGAGTCAGGCGGCGGGTTCGGTGGCCGGCTCCGGGGTCGGGAAGAGGGCGCCGAGCAGGCTCGCAACCCATTCGATGAGCGCCGAGTCGTCGGGCGCCTCGCCGTTCACGCGCGGCAGCGGGACCGTCGCCACCTTGGGAGCGGCGTGATACTTCGAGCCCGGGTACATGCGCTGGAGGCGCACCTGCAGCGAGTCCGGTAGCAGCGCCGGCGCGAGGCGGAGGTTCGAGCCCATCGCCACGACCTCCCCCAGGCCCGCACGCTGGGCCGCCCGCCGCAGCCGCGAAACGGCGATCAGGTTCACGACCGGCTCGGGAGGCTCCCCGTAGCGATCGGTGAGCTCCTCCAGCACCAGGTCGATCTGGCCGTCCTTCGCCGCCGGCGAGCTCGCGGTCGAGAGCTTCTGGTAGGCCTCCAGCCTCAGCCGCTCGCTGTCGACGTATTCCTCGGGGATGTGCGCGTCGACGGGCAGCTCGAGCCGCAGCTCGGTCTGGCCCTCGGCGACCTCGCCGCGGAACGTCGAGACGGCCTCCCCGATCATCCGCAGGTACAGGTCGAAGCCCACGCCCGCGATGTGGCCGGACTGCTCCCCGCCCAGGAGGTTGCCCGCGCCGCGGATCTCGAGGTCTTTGAGCGCGACCTGCATGCCGCTGCCGAGGTCGTTGTTGGCCGCGATGGTCGACAGGCGGTCGTGCGCCGTCTCGCTCAGCGGCTTGTCCTCGTCCCACAGGAAGTACGCGTACGCCCGCTCGCGCCCGCGGCCGACCCGGCCGCGGAGCTGGTGCAGCTGGCTCAGGCCGTACTTGTCGGCGCGGTCGATGATGATCGTGTTGGCATTGGAGATGTCCAGGCCGGTCTCGATGATGGTCGTCGAGACGAGGACGTCGAACTTGCGCTCCCAGAAGTCCACCACGACCTGTTCGAGAGCGCGCTCGTTCATGCGGCCGTGCGCGACGGCGATGCGCGCCTCCGGCACCAGCTCGGCCAGCTTGGCCGCGGTCGCCGAGATCGAGCCGACGCGGTTGTGCACGAAGAACACCTGACCCTCGCGCAGCAGCTCGCGCCGGATGGCGGCGGCGACCTGGCGCTCGGAGTACGGCCCGACGAACGTCAGGATCGGGTGCCGGTCCTCTGGCGGAGTGGCGAGCGTCGACATCTCGCGGATGCCGGTGACCGCCATCTCGAGCGTGCGCGGGATCGGCGTCGCACTCATCGCCAGGATGTCGACGTTGGTCTTGAGCTTCTTCAGCGCGTCCTTGTGCTCCACGCCGAACCGCTGCTCCTCGTCGATGATGACGAGCCCGAGGTCTTTGAACGTCACGCCGTCGGCGAGGATGCGGTGCGTGCCGATCACGATGTCGACGGTGCCGTCGGCCATGCCGCGCAGGGTCTCGCGTGCGTCCTTGTCGGATTGGAACCGGCTGAGCTGGCGCAGGTGGATGGGGAAGCCGGCGAAGCGTTCGAGGAAGGTCTCCGCGTGCTGTTTGACCAGCAGGGTCGTCGGCACCAGCATCGCCACCTGCTTGCCGTCCTGGATCGCCTTGAACGCCGCACGGACCGCGATCTCGGTCTTGCCGAAACCGACGTCGCCCGAGATCAGCCGGTCCATCGGGATCGGCCGCTCCATATCGGCCTTGACCTCGTCGATCGTCTGCAGCTGGTCGTGCGTCTCGGCGAAGGGGAACGCCTCCTCGAGCTCGCGCTGCCACGGGGTGTCGGGCCCGAAGGAGTGGCCCTTGCTGGCCATGCGCGCCGAGTACAGCTTGACGAGCTCGACGGCGATGTCGCGCACCGCGCGCCGGGCGCGGCCCTTGGCGGCCGACCAGTCGCTGCCGCCCATCTTGGACAGCTGCGGGGCATCGCCGCCGACGTACCGGGTCAGGAGGTCGAGCTGGTCGGTGGGCACGTAGAGCTTGTCGCCGGGATAGCCGCGCTTGGAGGGCGCGTACTCGAGAACCAGGTACTCGCGCTTCGACTTGACGGCGTTGCGGCCGCCGCTCGACACCTCGCGCTGCGTCAGCTCGAGGAACTTGCCGATGCCGTGCGTCTCGTGCACCACGTAGTCGCCGGGCTTCAGAGCCAGCGGGTCGACGACGTTCTTACGCCGGGTGGCGAGCTTCTTGACCTGCCGCGACTCGTAGCCGACCGAGCGCCCGTAGAACTCGCTCTCGCCGATCAGCGCCAGCTTGTCTTCCGGCATCTCGAAGCCGTGCTCGACGTTCGCCCGCAGCAGGTAGGCCACCCCGGGCTCCGGGTTCTCGGGGAACGCGTCGACCGGACGTGCGGGGAGCTCCGCATCGGCGAGCACCTGCGCCGCCCGCTCCACCAGACCGGCGCCCTCGGCGACGATCGCGACCTGCCAGCCGCCGCGGAGGCGCTGCGCCACATGTTCGACGGCCCCGGTGACGTTGCCCTGGAAGCTGGGCACGGCCTCCGCCGCGACGCGCACCTGAAGGTATTCCTCCACCTCGCGCTCGAGCGGCGCTTCGTCCATCGCGTCGGCCTGGAACCCGGAGAACGTCCACCACGGGTGGTCGGGGCTCTGCTGGCCGGGCCGGCTGAACTTCACCGAGTCGCGCAGCTTCTGCAGGGTGAGGAAGTCTCCGGCGGCGAGATCGATCGGAGCGGCGGCGCCGACGGTGGCTGCGCTCCAGGCGGCAGAGAGGAACTCGCGGTTGGTCTCGGCGAGGCTCACCGCGCGGGAGGCGACCCGCTCGGGCGACAGCACCGCCACTGCGGCACCCTCGGGGAGGTAGTGCGTGAGCGGCACGAGCCGGTCGACGAGCGCGGGCGCGAGCGACTCCATGCCCTCCACCGGGATGCCCTCGCCGATCTTGGCGAGCATCGCGGACAGGCTGGGGAACTCGTGCTCCATCTCGCGGGCCCGCTGCCGCACCGGCTCACTGAGCAGCAGCTCGCGACTCGGCGGCAGCGACACCGACGGGATCGGTTCGGGCAGCGATCGTTGGTCCGCGACGGAGAACGCCCGGATCTGCTCGACTTCGTCGCCGAAGAAATCCACCCGGTAGGGGTGCTCGGCGGTCGGCGGGAAGACGTCGAGGATGCCGCCGCGCACCGCGAACTCGCCGCGCCGGGTCACCATGTCGACCCGCGCGTACGCCAGGTCGACCAGGTGGAGGGCGAGCCCGCCGAGGTCGAAGCCGCGGCCTCCCGCATCGAGCGCGATCGTGTCGTAGTCGGTCAGGTTGTCGGCGAGCGGCTGCAGGGCGGCGCGGACGGACGCGACCAGGACGAACGGATGGCTCGCCTCCCCCGCGTCGCGAGCGGCGGACCAGTCGGCCAGCCGCCGCAGTGCGACGAGGCGCTTGCCGACGATCTCGGGGCTCGGGCTCAGCCGTTCGTGCGGCAGCGTCTCCCACGCCGGGAACTCGACGATCTCGGCATCGGGGAGCACGCACGGGAGCGCGGCGCGCACCGACTCCGACTCGCGGCCGGTCGCCGTGATGACGAGCACGGCCTGCGAGGCTCCCGCGGCCGCGCGCTTGCCGACCAGGCCGGCGAGAAGGGGCACGCGCAGGCCATCGGTCAACGAGAAGTCGGCGTCGCGCGCCGCATAGGCCAGTGCGTCGGAGAACGTGGAGGCGCGCTCGAGCGCCGCGATCAAGCCCTGCAGTATCACTCGGGCAAGTCTACGCGGGGGCACCGACAGCACGACCGCTGCCGGGAAGGTGGAGGAGTTCCCCGCTCCCGCCGAGGGTGTGCCAGGTCAGCGGCGCCTCGGATGCCGCCGCCGCGGTCGCCCCGCGGAACCCGCGGCTGCTGAGCAGCAGAGAGCCGAACGACGGGACGAGCCGGTCGGCTGCGGCGAGCACGCCGAACCCTCCGAGATCGTCCAGTTGCGCGACGCCCGCCTTGACACAGGCCTCTTTCGCGGTCCAGACCAGGCGGAATGCGCGCGCGGGATCGATCGCGGCTGCCAGGAGCGCCCGTTCCGAGAGAGTGAGCGCGGCGTGCGGAATGCCGCCGTGCTCGATGTCGGCGTCGGCGAACACTTCGACGTCCACGCCGAGCGGCGCGGGCGACGCAGCCGCGGCGACCCAGCCGCGCGAGTGCGACCAGCTCACGTGCAGCCCGGAGACCGGCAGCGGCCGGCCGTGCGCCCTGCCGCAGACAGCGCAGCGCTGCTGCAGCGCCGCCGGCGCGATGTCTCGAGCGCCCGCCTCCTGGAGGACCCGAACAGCGAGCAGGCGGGCGGCCACGAAATCGTCCCGGTCGGCCGGCGACCGCAGTGCGCGGCGACGCGCCTCCGCCGCCCGGCCGAGCGGACCGGCCGGCAGGAGGGCGAGGACCTCTCGGGTCTTCGCGACGACGACGAGGCTCAGATCCATCCGTCCAGCGCCTGCATGAATCCGTCGTGGTCATCACGGTTGATCACATGACCGCTTCCCGCGACCACGCGCACATCGAAGCCGGTCTCGCGGAGGCGTTCGGCCACCCGCGGCTTCACCAGATAGGAGTTGTCGGCGAGCATCACCAGCGACGGTACCGCCAAGTGCTCGGGAGCGCGCATCACGTCGGGCGAGAGCACGGCAGGGATCGCGGCGCGGTGGAACGACTCGAACGTCTCGCGTTCGATCGCCACGTCGACGGGATCCCAGCGCGGGTTGCGCTTGGCGATCTTCGCCGCCGACTGCCGGGCGAGCGTGCGGAGGAAGGCGGGCGCGAGCTTCAACTGGAGCCAGCCCGCCGCCGGGCACGAGAACGCGGGGTCGACGTAGACCGCGCGCTCGGGGTGGAGCCGGTCGACCGCGAGGCTCACCGTGAGTCCGCCGAGCGAGTGTCCCATCACCAGCTCCGGCGCGTACGGGACCGTCTCGAGGATGTCCTCCGCCATGAGATCGGCGGTGTACTCCGCAGCGCGCGGGCTGTGGCCGTGACCGCGCAGGTCGACGGCGACCACGTGATAGCCGCGCTCGGCGAGCACCGGACCGACCCGCCGCCAATTGCGCGAGTCGGACATGACGCCGTGGACCAGAACCGCGTAGCGGTCGCCAGTGCCCCACTCGCGCGTGTACAACTTCATGGACCGAGACGGTACCCCGTCGTCCTGGGCCTGAGCCTCACGTCGGCCACGCTCTGGCTGAACGTGCGGCACGGGATCCTGGGGAGGACACACCTCGGATCTCACCCGCGAATAGGCGGCGGCAGTCGATCCCGTCGCCTGCCCGACGAGATCGCCCGACCCTCAGCGCTCGGTGTGGAAGCGGTTCTGCGCGGCAGTCAGGCCGTGGGTCGCGATCTGCTCGACAGCGTCGGCGGCGTCGCCCACAAGGATCGGCAAGGTCTTGCGCTCGGCCGAGCTGAAGCCGGCGAGCACGTGGTCGGCGGCCGCTCGTGCGCCGGGAGGCCGGCCGACGCCCACGCGCACCCGCGTGAAGTCGCCGGTGCCCGTGGCGGCGATCACGTCGCGGACGCCGTTATGGCCTCCGTGGCCTCCACCGAACTTGAGCTTGAGGGTGTCGAAGGGGATGTCCAGTTCGTCCTGCACGACGATCAGCCTCGACGGGTCGAGCGAGTAGAACCGGAGAAGCTGCGACACCGGGCCGCCCGACACGTTCATGAACGTGTTGGGCTTGGCCAGGACGAACCGCGGCCCGCCGGGGGCGAGACGCCCCTCGGCGACCGTGGCGTTCGTCTTGTGGGTCTTGAAGGTGAGACGTCCGCGCGAAGCGAGCTCGTCGAGCACCATCTGGCCCACATTGTGACGCGTGGCGGCGTAGCCGGGCCCGGGATTCCCGAGCCCGACCACGAGCCAAGGGCCCTCCTGCTGCAGAGGATCGGCCATGGGGAGTGATTACTCCGCGGAATCTTCGGCGGCGCCCTCGGCGGCCTCCTCGGCGGCGGCCTCCTCGGCCTCCTCCTCCTCGTCGGCACGCGCGGCGGCGGGCACGACGATGTTGAGGATCAGGAGCTCCTCGTCTTCGGCGAGCACGGCGCCGGCCGGAAGCGCGAAGTCCTTGGCGTGGTACTGCGTGCCCTCTTCGGCGTCGGTGACGTCGATGACGATGCGCTCGGGGATGTGGGTGGCCTCGACCTCGAGCTTGAGGGTCGGGATGTCCAGCACCGCGATGGTGCCGGAGAACGGCTCGCCCTCGACGTGCACGGGCACCTCGACCTGGACCTTCTCGCCGCGACGCACGACCAGGAGGTCGAGGTGCTCGATGATCTGGAGCACCGGGTCCTTCTGGACGTCCTTCACCAGCGTGAGCTGGTGAGTGCCGTCGATGTCGAGGTCGAGCACCGCGTTGGCCTTGCGGAGCAGCAGGCCGACCTGGTGGGCCGGGACGGTGATGTGGACCGGGTCGGTGCCGTGGCCGTAGATGACCGCGGGGATCTTGCCCGCGGCGCGGATCTTGCGGGCAGCGCCCTTGCCGAAGCTGTCGCGGACCTCCGCGACGACCTTGTTGGACTCGTCAGCCATGATGCCTCCTTGCCGGCGATGCCGGCTCTCGGGCGAGCCCTGGGCTCGCAGTGTTGGGTGTTCGACTCGAGCGCATCGAAGTGCGCGAGGAAAGACTGCGAAGCCTGCTCCACCGCGTCGATTACGGATGCGTGACGCATCCCTCGCCGAAGTTCAGTGGCCCAGTCTACCCGACCCGGCGCTCGACGCGATCCACGATCGCGGCGACGAGGTCGCCGGGCGACGCGGCGATGTCGAGGCGGAGGCCGGCCTCGTCGGGCTGGAGGGGCTCCAGGGTCGCGAGCTGCGAGTCGAGCAGGGAGGCCGGCATGAAGTGCCCCGGCCGGATCATCCGCTCCTGAAGCAGCTCGCGCGTGCCGTCGAGCTCGGCGAAGACGGCGCCGGGGGCCTCGCTGCGTATCAGGTCGCGGTAGGAGCGCTTGAGTGCGGAGCAGGCGACGACCATCCCGGCGTCGCCGCCCTCGGCGAGCGTGCGCCCCACCGCGCGCAACCAGGGCTCGCGGTCGACGTCGGTCAGCGGGATCCCTGCGGTCATCTTCGCGACGTTGACCGCCGGGTGGAGGTCGTCGCCGTCCACGAACGACGCGCCGAGCGCGTCGGCCACCTCACGCCCGACCGTCGACTTGCCGGATCCCGACACGCCCATCACGACTACTCGTACTCCCACGCGCGCTCCTCCTGCTCCCGTCCTCCTATTCTCCGACCGACGGACGGGTCACCAGTCGTGCATGGAGCCGTCGAGGAGGCGGTTGACCGGGAGGTAGGCGGCCTCGTAGGGGAAGGAGCCTGCGACGACGACGTCGTAGTCGACGCCGAGACCGGGGGCCTCGCCGGGCTTGAGCATGCCGTCTTCGAACGTGTAGGTCGTGCGGAACACCTCGTGCGTCGTGGGGCTGTGCTGCATGTACTCCTGGATGCCGAAGTTCGGGATGGCGATCCCCAAGTGGATGGCCGCCGCCAGGCCCACGGGCGACACGTCGGTCGGGCCGTGCACGCCCGACTTGATCTGGTACACGGCCGCGTAGTCGAAGATCCGGCGCAGCCCGGTGATGCCGCCGGCGTGGGTGACCGGGGAGCGGACGTAGTCGATCAGCTGCTCCTCGAACAGCTCCCGGTAGTCCCAGATCGTGTTGAACACCTCTCCGATCGCGAGCGGCGTCGTCGTGTGCTCGCGCACCCGGCGCAGCACGGCCTGGTTCTCGGCCGGGGTGACGTCCTCCAGCCAGAAGAGGTCGTACGGCTCGAGCGACTTGCCGAGCTTCGCCGCCTGGATCGGCGTCAGCCGGTGGTGGGCGTCGTGCAGCAGCGGCAGCTCCGGGCCGAACTCGTTGCGCACGGCCTCGAAGACGGTCGGCGCGTGGCGCAGGTAGGCGCGGGTGTCCCAGGTCTCCTCCACCGGAACGGCGCTGCGGCGAGCGGGCTCGTAGTCGTAGCGCGCGTCCGAGCCGGTCCCGGCCCCTGCCGCGGCGTTCTTGCTCGACGCGACCCCATACACCGACGGCAGCCCAGGGATGCCGGTTTGCACGCGCACCGCCCGATAGCCCTCTTCCAGGTGCTCGTTGATGGAGTCGAACAGCTCCGGCAGCTCGGCTCCGGAGGCGTGACCGTAGACCAGCAGGCCCTCGCGGCTGCGCCCGCCGAGCAGCTGATAGAGCGGGAGGCCGGCGACCTTGGCCTTGATGTCCCAGAGCGCGGTGTCGACGGCGGCGATGGAGGCCATCGTCACCGGGCCGCGACGCCAGTAGGCGCCCCGGTAGAGGTACTGCCAGGTGTCCTCGATCGCGTGCGCGTCCCGCCCGATCAGGAGCGGCACGACGTGCTCACTGAGGTACGCCGCGACCGCGAGCTCGCGGCCGTTGAGCGTGGCGTCGCCGAGGCCGGTGACGCCGTCCTCGGTCGTGATGCGCAGGGTGACGAAGTTGCGTCCGGGGCTGGAGACGAGGACGTCTGCTGCGGTGATTCTCATGCGTGTGCTCCTTGCTGCCGGGCGGCGATCCGCTCGGCGAGGGGGTCGGTCAGGTCGGTGAGGTCGGGGGCCAGCGCGTCGAGCACGGCGATCGCGCGCTCGCGCGGCCCCTCGGCGTCCCGCAGCCGTTCGACGAGCGCCGCCGCGCCCGGGTCGCGGACGTCAGGGCCGGCGAGGTGGCCGGACCACGCGGCGAGCACTCCGAGCTGGGCACGCCCCGGCTCGCGGCCGGCGGCGAGGCGGCTGCGCAACGGGTCCAGGATGCGGGGGCCGAGCTTCTGCGAGCCGTCGGTGCCGATCTGGGCGAGCCGGTGCTCGATGCGCGCGTTGCCGAAGCGGGTGCGCAGGGCGGCGAGCGCCTCGTCCACCGTCGGGGCGTCGAACGGCAGCTCGGTGCGCTGCTCGCTCCAGAGCAGGTCGAGCTCGGCGGCGAGCGCCGGGTCGGCGACGGCCTGGGCCACGGTCTCGTGGCCCGCCGCGAGGCCGTGGTAGGCCAGCAGGGAGTGTCCGGCGTTCAGGAGCCAGAGTTTGCGGCGCTCGTACGGCGCGATGTCGTCGACGAACTGCGCACCGGCCGTCTCCCAGGCGGGTCGGCCCGCGGGGAAGCTCCCGGCGAGCACCCACTCGGCGAACGGCTCGGTCACGACGGGCGCCGCGTCATCCCACCCGGTGAGGCGGCGCACGGCCTCCCGGTCGGCGTCGGTGGTCGCCGGGGTGATGCGGTCGACCATGGAGGAGACGAACGACACCTCGGCGCCGATCCAGTCCTCCAGCTCCGATCCGGGCTCCGCCAGCGCGAGCACGGCGTCGCGGATCACGCGCCCGTTCTCGGGGAGGTTGTCGCAGCTGACGACCGCGATCCCGCCGGCTCCCGCGGCATGCCGCGCCCGGAGGCCGTCCAGCACGCGCGCCGGCGCCGCCGAGCCCGGCCGGTAGCCGGCCTCGGTGACCGTGAGGGTGAGGACGCCGACCTCCGGATCGGCCATCACCCGCCGCCACGCCTCGAGGTCGGCCCCGTCGTGCACCTCGCTCAGCGCCTCCATGAGGGTGGCGCTGTCGCGGTCCGCTCCCCGTTCGAGGAGGGTGTAGACCGCGTCCTGAGCGGCCAGCACCCGGGCGGCCTCCGCGCTGCGCCCGGTGAAGGCGGCGATGCCGGAGCCGTCGCCGGCGCGCTGCGTGTACCAGGCCTGGTGCGCACGATGGAACGCCCCCAGACCCAAGTGGGCCACCCGGACCGGGTGGCGCACCGACCGCGACGGGAAGGTCATGCCGACACCGCTGCTCGGGTCCGCGCCTCCACGGCGCGCAGGTAGGCGAGATTGTCTCGCGTACGCTCGGCGAGCGGCACCGCCGTCGAGAAGTCCTCGCTGGTCACCCATCCGTCATAGCCGAACTCGTGCAACGCGCGGAAGTAGTCGTCGAGGTCGCCGGCGCCCGAGCGGAGCGGCGCCCACTCGTGGCGCCAGCGCACCGTGCCGTCCTCCTCCGGCTCACCCGCCAGCCAGGCGACGTTCTTCACATGCACGTGTGCCAGGTACGGCCCGAGCAGCTGGAGGGCGGAGAGCGTGCGCTCCTGGCCTTCGATCACCAGGTTGCCGAGGTCGTGGATGACGCCCACGGCCTCGGGGTCGAGTCCGTCGAGCAGGCGGAACGCGGCAGAAGCCGAGGGCGTGATCGTCTCGTGGTGCAGCTCGACGAGCGCCTTCACGCCCAGGGAGGCAGCGGCGGACGCCGCCCGCTCCACGTCGCGTCGGGTGGCCGCGAACAGCTCGCGGTACTCCCCCGTGTCGGTCCGGGGCATCGCGACACGAACCTGGCGCGCGCCGAGCTGAGCGGTCGCGGCGAGCATCCGGTCGACGTTCGCGTGGTCGTCGGCGCGCGCGTAGCCGCCGATGCCGGAGAACTCGAGCCCGGCCTCCCGGGTCAGGCGTGCGATCTCAGGAAGGGACTCCTCCACGCCGGTGAGTGGCCAGGTCGCGCGGTTGCCGGCCCAGAATCCCGGCTCTGCAGCGGGCTCCTGGTCGACGATGCGCCATTCGATGCCGTCCCAGCCCTGTGCCGCGATGTTCCGCACGGCCTCGTCGGGCGTCCAGTCGGGGGTGGAGGCGGTGAAGACGGAGAACTTCATGCGTTCACCCCCGTCGTGACGACGACCTCGTCGAGGGAGCCGTCGAGCACGTCGTCCAGGAGCACGGGCCGGCCGAGCGTTGCCGAGAGGTAGACGGCCCGCACGACGGCGAGCGAGAGGAACGCGTCGGCGACGGTCACGCCGGGGGCGCGACGCTCTCGGACGGCGTCGACGATGTCCTCGTACTGACGCAGATGGCCGACGACGAACTGCTCCGGTCCGCGGTCACCGCCGCGCACCTCACCGGCGGGCACGACGTCGGCGGCGCGGTTGCCGTCGGACCCCGCGGTCACGAAGTATTCGAGCTGGTCGTCGTCGATGATCGCCGAACCCCGGTCGCCGTGCACCTGCAGCCGCACCGACAGCCCGGGGTAGGCGGCGGTCGTCGCGTGCAGCACGGCGAGCGCGCCCGACTCGAAGCGGATCGTCGCGACCGCGACGTCTTCGATCTCGACCCGCTCGTGCGCCAGCAGCGCGGTACGCGCATCGATCTCGACCGGCGTGCCGAGGAACCAGACCAGGAGGTCGACGGTGTGCACGCCCTGGTTCATCACGGCTCCGCCGCCGTCGAGCTCCCAGGTGCCGCGCCACTGCCCGGAGTCGTAGTACTCCTGACTGCGCCACCAGGCGACGGAGGCGATGCCGCTGGTCAGGCGGCCGAAGCCTCCCGAGTGCGCGGCATCGGCGACGACGCGGGAGGCCGGGTCGAAGCGGTGCTGGCTGATCACCGAGACGACCAGCCCGTCCTGCTCGGCGCGGCGCGACAGTGCGAGGATCTCGCGCGCCCGCGGCAGCGAGACGTCGAGCGGCTTCTCGATGACGACGTGCTTGCCCGCGGCGAGCGCCTCCTCGGCGAACACGACGTGGAGGCCGCTCGGCGTGCAGATGACGACCACATCGATCTCCGCGGCGGCCAGGGCGTCACCGAGGGCGGCGAACTCGGCCGGGCGATCTGCGCCGTACTCCGAGACCAGCTGATCGGCGAGCCCGGTGGCAGCCGCGGGCACGGCATCCACGAGCGCGGTGATCACGAGGTCGGGGTGCTTGAGGATGGCGCGGGCGTGGTTGAGCCCGATGATGCCGCAGCCGACGAGGGCGACGCGCAGCGGCACGGAGGTGGGGGCGGTCATGCGAGGGTGACTCCGATCTGGTCGGTCAGGCGGCGGAGGGCGCGGCCGGCGACGCCGAACGCCGCCGGTCCCGAGAAGCCGCCGAGGGCGTTCACGTCGGTGAGGTGCGGCTCGAGCGAGGCGAACCCGGTGTAGCCGTCGTCGCGGAGCGCGGTGAGGGTCTGCAGCAGCTGGCCGTCGCCCTCCCCGGCCGGTGTGACCTCGGAGGTCGCCGCCAGTGCGTCCTTCACCTGCAGGTACTCGAGGTGCGGGCGCAGCATCGCGTAACCGTCGTCGAACGGCGCGGCGACGCCCACCTGCACGAAGTTGGCGCTGTCCCAGGCCAGCCGCAACGCAGGCGAGCCGACCGACTCGACGATGTCGAGGCAGCGCTCGGGGGTGTCGCCGTAGATGTCCTTCTCGTTCTCGTGCAGCAGCACGACGCCGGCCTGCTCGGCCTCGGCGGCGAGGGCGCGCATGCGCTCGATGACGTCGTCGCGGATGCTCTCGACCGGCACACCCTCCCCTCGGTAGAAGGAGAACAGCCGGATGTACCGGGCGCCGAGCCGCTGGGCCGCTGCGATCGCCCGGCCGAGCCGGTCGACCTCGTGCTGCACCGGCAGCGTGACGTCGACCTTGCCGATCGGCGATGCGATCGCGGAGACGCGCATCCCGCGCTCGTCGAAGACGCCGGCCAAGCGGTCGAGCTGGTCGTCGTCGAGGTCGACGATGTTGACGCCCCAGGCGCTACGCACCTCGATGTGGTCGGCGCCGAGCGCCTGCAGCACCGCGACCTGGACGGCCGGGTCGGGGTCGATCTCGTCACCGAACCCGGACAGGGCCCACGAAACGGTACTCACTGACTTCACTCCTCCGCTGGTCATTCGATTGCTCCGCTGGTCATTTGGTTGCTCCGCTGGTCAGCCCACCGATCAGGTAGCGCTGGAAGACGAGGTACAGCACGACGACGGGCACGGCGCAGATCAGCGACGCCGCCATCATCTGCCCGTACAGGGGGATCGCTCCACCCTCCTGAGTGGCTCCGAAGACTTGCAGGGCCACGGCCGCCGTGCGCGATTCCGGGTTGGTCAGCACCGACGCGAACAGCACATCGTTCCAGCCGAGCAGGAACGCGAAGATGCCCGAGACGACGATGCCCGGCCAGCTCAACGGCATGACGATCTGCGTGAGGATGCGCCACGATGAGGCGCCGTCGATGCGGGCGGCCTCCTCCAGCGCCTTGGGCAGGCCGCGCAGATAGGTGACCATCACCCAGGTCGAGAACGGCAGCGCGAACGTCAGGTAGGTGATGAACACCGCCCAGCGCGTCCCGATGATCTGGATGCCGAGCAGTGACGCGGTCGACGAGAACAGCACGAACACGGGAAGCAGCATCAGCGTTCCGGGGATCGACTGCAGACCGAGCAGTCCCCGCAGGAAGGTCAGCCGGCCGCGGAACTCGTACCGCACGAGCACGTACGCGGTGGCGACCGCGAGGAACGCGCAGACGATCGCGACGGCGCCGCAGATGATGACGCTGTTCGCCAGCCCGGTGCCGAGATCGACCGTGCTCCAGACCTTGATGTAGTTGTCGAGGTGCAGTTCGGTCGGGAAGAACGCCCCGGAGGCCACCGCCACGTCGGAGTTGACCGACGCGAACAGCATGTACAGCACGGGCCCGAGGACGATGATCAGCAGCACGGTGATGATCGCCACGAGCAGCGGCCGCGGGAGCAGGCGGGTGACGTCGGCGGACGGGCCGCGGCCGGGACGCCCGGCACGACGCGCGTCGCGGGGCGAGACGGCATGGAGCGAACGGGTGGCGGTGGTCATCGCTGCTCCTCCTCTCCGGAATCGAGCTTCACGGCTCGCAGATAGACGAACAGGGGGATCGCGATCAGGATCAGAGAGCAGATCGCCATGGCGGCGCTCAGCCCGAAGCGGAAGCTCTGGAAACTGGTCACGTAGGTGAGCACCGGGAGCACGTCCACGTCCTGCGGGGCGGGCACCCCGAACAGCACGAACGGCAGCGTGAACGCGTTGATGTTGTGCAGGAACGCGATGATCAGCGCGAGGAAGATCGGTCCGCGCAGGTAGGGCAGCACGACGTCGCGGAGCTTGATCCACCAGGTCGCGCCGTCGATGGCGGCCGCCTCGTGCACTTCGTGGTCGACCGACTGGAGGCCGGCGAGCACGAGCAGGTAGAAGAACGGCCACGACGTCCAGATCTGCACGATGATGAGCGACCAGTAGCTGAGCGGGCCGTTGAGCCAGAGCCCTGTGTGGATGCCGACGGCGCCGAGCATCGAGTCGACGACGCCTCCCGGCTGCAGCATCGTGCGCCAGAGCGTGCCGACCACGAACGCGGGCAGCACGTACGGGATGAGGAAGAGCGAACGCACCAGGGCCCGCCCCCGGAAGCGGTTCTGCGTGGCGAGCGCGGCGGCCAGGCCGATCGGCATGGTCACCACGGCTGCGATCACGGCGAATGAGACGCTGATCCCGATCGAGCGCAGCAGCGGGGAGGCCGTGACGGCCTCCACATAGTTGCCCAGGCCGATGAACGGGGCCTGCAGCCAGCTCTGCAGCGTGTACTGGTCGAGGTCGAGGGTCGACATCACCACGGCGACGATCAGCGGCACCACGATGATGAGGAGCATGAGGATGCCGCCGGGCAGCAGCATCCAGAGCGGCCGGTTGCGCTCGCCGTCGCGGCGCTTGGCCGGGCGGCCGCCCGCGGGGGTGGTCCCCGCGGGCGACCCGCCCGTCACGACCGAGCCCGGAGGCGGGGTCAGCGTGGAGTTCGACATGAGGGGCTCCGCGTCACTTCGCCTTGTTGAGCGAGTTCTGCGCGGTGGTCTGCGCGGCCTTGAGCTTGGCCTCCAGGTCGGAGGAGGACACCTTGCCGGACGACAGCGCAGGGATCGACTGCACGACCACGTTCACGAGGGCCAGCTGGGTGTCGCCCCAGGCTCCGGTGAACGGCGTGCCGTAGGCCTTGGTGCCCGCGTCGAGGATCGGCGCGATGAGGTCGTTGCCCTGCTCGATCTGCTTGGCCGCGTCGGAGTTCGTCGGCAGGTCGCCGAAGGTCTTGGTGTACTTCACCTGGTTCTCGGTGCTCGTGAGCATCTTCACCAGCGCGAACGCCAGGTCCTGGTTCTTCGAGTACTTGGCGACCACCATGTTGTCGCCCGAGATGATCGTGGCGGCGGCTTTGCCGTCGCTCGGCAGCTTGGTCGCCCCCGGAGGAACGGTCGGCATCACGGCGTACGCGTACTTGCCGGCGACCGGCGACTTGTCGAGCGACACCTGCGACGACGAGGAGACCATCGGCAGGAACGCGGCCTTGCCGTTCGCGAAGGCGGCGACCGCCTGCGCGTTCTTCCAGCCGATCGCGGCCGGGTCGACGACCTTGTCGTCGGTCAGCCAGCCGAAGTAGGTCTCGTAGGCCTTCTTGACGGCGGCGTCGTCGATCGTCGCCTTCTTGTTCTTCACGTCGAGGATGGTGTTGCCCTGCTGCATCGCCATCGCCCAGGCGAACTTCCACGGGTCGAAGCTGTCGGCGTAGGCGATCGCCATGCCGTGCACGTCGCCCGAGGTGAGCTTCTTGGCCTGGTCGGCGAGACCGTCCCAGGTGGTCGCCGGCTTGTCGATTCCAGCCGCGGCCAGGAGGTCTTTGTTGTACGCCATCACGAACGGGCGGCTGAGGAACGGGATGCCCACCTCGTTCTTCTGGTCCGGGCCGGAGATGCCGAGCGTGGCGGGGACGAAGCGATCGCGCCCTCCGATCTTCGTCCAGTCGGCGTCGGTCAGCTTGACGAAAGCGCCGGTGGAGTACGCGGTCGGCGTGAAGGTCGTGCCGAGGTCGTAGATGTCGGGCCCCTGGCCGCTCAGTACCGAGGTCTGGATCTTGGTCAGCTCATCGTTGGCCGAGGCGAAGGTCTCGAACTTGACGGTGGCGCCGGTCTCCTTCTGGAACTGCGCGGAGACGTCCTTGAACCACTGCTGCTGCTCGGTCGGGTAGAGCGTGTTGGCGGCGATCATGACGTCGAGGGTCTTGCCCGCGCCGTCGACCTTGCCGCTGCTCGCGGTGCTGCTGCTGCCGCTGGTGCCGGAACACCCGGTCAGGACCAGGCCTGCCGCGGCGATGCCGGCGACCGCTGCCAGCGCGAAACGTGATCTCATCGTGTGACTCTCCTTTGAGGACGGTGATCGTGCAGATCATGCCCCCCGGATGTGGTGCAGGCGGGAGGGCTGCGGCCGAGCCTAGGGACGATGGCAAAGCGACTGCAACCGTTTGCCAAATATTGCCATCGTGTGCTGTGATGGGCGCATGAGCCCTCAGCTTCGCGCCGGACATCGGGAGCACAGGTCAGCCGCCCAAGACCGTCCGGCCACGCTGGCGGACGTCGCCGCGGCGAGCGGCGTCGCCACCTCCACCGTGTCACGCGCTCTCTCGAACCCCGGCCGTGTCAACGTCGTGACCCGCGAGCGCATCGAACGTGCCGCCCGGGAGCTCAACTACATCCCCAACTCGCAGGCCCGTGCCCTCACCAGCGGCCGCACCAGGGCGATCGCGGTGCTCGTCTCCGACGTCACGAACCCGTTCTACTTCGGGATCATCCGCGGGACGCAGCAGCAGCTGAAGGCGGCCGGGTACACGCAGATCCTGGTCGACACCGAGGAGTCCGACGAGCTGGAGGACGGGATGCTGCACAAGCTGCGCCCGTCGTTCGACGGCGCGATCCTGGCGGCCTCCCGTCTCACCGACCGCCGATTGACCGCGCTGGCCGACGAGGTGCCGCTCGTCGCGATCAACCGCCAGACCCGCGGCGTCGCGAACGTGTTCATCGACACGCCCAACGGCGTCGAGCAGGCCGTCGGCCACCTGGTGTCACTCGGGCACCGCGAGATCGTCTACGCATCGGGGCCGGAGACCTCCTGGTCGAACGAGCGCCGCTGGCGTGCGCTGACCCGAGCCGCCGAAGGCTACGGCGTGAAGGCCCTCCGCGTCGGCCCGTTCGCGCCGCGGCAATACGCCGGCGCCGCGGCCGCCGACGCTGTTCTGCACGCCGGCTCGACCGCCTGCATCGCGTTCAACGACCTCCTCGCGATCGGGATGCTGGCCCGGTTCCGCGAGCGCCGCGTCGACGTACCGGGCGACGTCTCGCTCGTCGGCTGCGACGACATCTTCGGTGCCGACTTCTGCAACCCGCCGCTGACCACGCTCACCGCCCCGATCGAGCAGGCCGGCCGTACCGCCGTCGCGATGCTGCTCGCGCGCCTGGACGACGGGGCCGCGCCGGTCGCGCGCCAGGCGGCCACGCTCCCCACCCATCTGACGGTGCGCGCCTCCACCGGGCCCGCCGCCTCGCCGACCACATCGCCCGCATCGACGAAAGGACGCGGATGACCGCGCTCGCCCCGCATCCGGACCGACTGTTCCCCGCCGATCCCGCTGAGCGCGACCTCGCACGGCGTCTGCACGCGGCGGTCGTCGACGCGCCGATCTACTCGCCGCACGGCCACGTGCCTGCGGCGATGCTGGCCGACGACCAGCCCTTCCCCGACCCCGCCGCGCTGCTCATCACCCCCGACCACTACGTCACTCGGATGCTGCACGCGGTCGGCGTCCCGCTCGACGCGCTCGGCCTCGCGCGCAACGGCGCCGCCTCCCCCGCCTCGGGCCGCGAGATCTGGCGGACACTCTGCGAGCACTGGGACGCGTTCCTCGGAACCCCCGTGCGGTTCTGGTTCGAATCGGAGTTCAGCGAGGTCTTCGGCCTCACCGAGCAGCCCTCCGCCGCGAACGCCGACGCGCTCTACGACCAGTTGGAGGCCACCCTCGCCTCACCGGAATTCCGGCCGCGCGCCCTGTTCGACCGCTTCCGCATCGCGGTACTCGCGACGACCGACGACCCTGCGGACGATCTGGAGGCACACGCGCGCCTGGCCGCCGACCCGACGTTCACCGGCCGGGTGATCCCGACCTTCCGCGCCGACCGCTACATGCACCCGGACGAGCCTGGCTGGGCCGGGCGGCTCCAGACGCTGGCCGCGCGCGCCGACGTCGACACCTCCAGCTACGAGGGACTGCTGGAGGCCCTGCGCGCGCGGCGTTGGGCGTTCGCGGCCGCGGGCGGAACGGCGACCGACACCGGCGTTCTCGACGCCGGGAGCGAACCGCTCGGCGCGGCGGAGGCCTCCCGCATCCACCGTGCAGCGCTCGACGGCTCGCTCACCGCGGCGGAGGCCGTCGCCTACCGTCGCAACATGCTCTACCGGCTCGCCGAGATGGCCGCCGAGGACGGGCTCGTGATGCAACTGCACCCCGGCGTGCACCGCAACCACCACCGCCCGACTTTCGAGGCCTACGGGCCGGACACCGGGCACGATCTGCCCGCGGTCGGGGCGTTCACCGAGCCGCTCACGCCCATCCTGCGCGACTTCGGTACGAACCCGACCTTCCGGCTCGTGCTCTTCACCGTCGACGAGACCACGTTCGCGCGCGAGATCGCGCCACTCGCCGGCTTCTACCCCTCGGTGTACGCCGGGGCCCCCTGGTGGTTCCTCGACACCCCCGCCGCGATCCTGCGCTACCGGCGCGCGATCACCGACAGCGCGGGCTTCACCAAGACCAGCGGCTTCATCGACGACACCCGCGCGTTCTGCTCCATCCCCGCCCGCCACGACATGTCGCGCCGGGTGGACGCGTCCTTCCTGGCCTCCCTGGTAGTCACCCACCAGCTCGACGAGGAGGACGCCTTCGCGATCGCGCGGAGGCTCGTCGACGACATCCCGAGGGGGACGTTCCGGCTGGGGTAGCGGCCCGCGCCAAGTGGGTCGAACAACCGAATCGTCATACAACGAATCCACGCGTGGCGGTGCGGCTACGCTGGACGCAAACCATCTCAACGAAGGAGTCCTCCGTGCCTGAGAACCACGCAACGGCCAATATCGGAGTCGTCGGTCTGGCGGTGATGGGGTCGAATCTGGCCCGTAACCTCGCGTCGCGCGAGGGGAACACTGTTGCCGTCTTCAACCGCACGTACGCGCGCACGGAGGAACTGGTGGACGCGCATCCGGAGGCCGGGTTCGTCTCCTCCGAGCAGATCGACGAGTTCGTGGCGTCGTTGTCCAAGCCGCGCACGGCGATCATCATGGTGCAGGCCGGACGCGGCACCGACGCCGTGATCGACCAGTTGGTGGAGCGGTTCGAGCCGGGCGACATCATCGTCGACGGCGGCAACGCGAACTTCCAGGACACGATCGAGCGGGAGAAGCGGATCGCCCCGACCGGTATCCACTTCGTCGGCGCCGGGATCTCCGGCGGTGAGGAGGGCGCCCTGAACGGCCCCTCGATCATGCCCGGCGGATCGGCCGAGTCGTACGAGACCCTCGGTCCGATCCTGGCCTCCATCGCCGCGGTCGCCGAGGGCGAGCCGTGTGTGACCCATGTCGGCACCGACGGCGCCGGGCACTTCGTGAAGATGATCCACAACGGCATCGAGTACGCCGACATGCAGCTGATCGCCGAAGCGTACGACCTGCTGCGCACGATCGGCGGCCTGGAGCCTGCCGAGATCGCCGACGTGTTCGCCGAGTGGAACAACGGCTACCTCGAGTCGTACCTGATCGAGATCACCGCCGAGGTGCTGCGCCAGGTGGACGCCGAGACCGGCAAGCCGTTCGTGGACATCGTCCTCGACCAGGCCGGGTCCAAGGGCACCGGTGTCTGGACGGTGCAGAACGCACTGGATCTGGGCATCCCGGTCGGCGGGATCGCAGAGGCTGTGTTCGCTCGCGCCGTGTCCTCCAAGCCCGCCCAGCGCGCGGCCGTGCAGGCCACCATCACCTCCCGCCCCGAGGTGCAGAAAGCGGAGGACGTGCAAGCGTTCGCCGACGACGTCTCCAAGGCGCTCTACGCCTCCAAGGTCGTCGCCTACGCGCAGGGCTTCGATGCGATCATCGCCGGCGCTGAGAAGTACGGCTGGCACATCAACAAGGACAAGATCGCCAAGATCTGGCGTGGTGGCTGCATCATCCGCGCCCAGTTCCTGAACCGCATCGCCGACGCCTACGACGAGAACCCGGACATCGCCACCCTGCTGGAGGCGCCGTACTTCGCCGACGCCGTCCGCGAGGGCGAGGCCGCCTGGCGCCGCATCGTCGCCACCGCCGCACTCAACGGGGTACCGGTGCCCGGCTTCGGGTCGGCACTGTCGTACTACGACTCGCTCGCCTCCACCCGTCTTCCGGCCGCGCTCGTGCAGGGGCAGCGCGACTTCTTCGGCGCGCACACCTACAAGCGCGTCGACAAGGATGGCATCTTCCACACGCTGTGGTCGGGCGACCGCACCGAGATCGAAACCGAAGGCTCCTCGCACTAGCCTCGCGCCGTTCCGGCCTGCCGAAGGGCACGTCGTTGTCGCTTTCCCCGCTCGGAAACGACAACGACGTGCCCTTCGTCGTCTGCTGCGCCCTCGGTTGCAATCGCGGGGCGCGCGGCTCAGACTCGTAAGCGTGACGTTCGAGGACCACCCGGAGCTGACGGAGTACGATCCGTCGGACCGACCGCTGCGCGGGCGCCGTCGCACGATCGCGACGCGCGTCTTCGTCGTCGTCGCCCTCACCGCCCTGGTGCTGCCCGGCATCATGTTGACGGTCAGCATCCAGACCGACACGGCGACCGG
This sequence comes from Leifsonia sp. PARNA 1/14, assembly GCF_055720965.1. Lineage (NCBI taxonomy): Bacteria > Bacillati > Actinomycetota > Actinomycetes > Micrococcales > Microbacteriaceae > Leifsonia > Leifsonia sp. PARNA 1/14. The sequence goes on along the minus strand of NZ_JBVQSP010000001.1, from coordinate 449,061 downwards.
CACCTGCGCGGTCTACGCCCAGCACTATGCGCCCGACTCGGTGAGCTCCTCCGCGCGTTTCGAGCTGTTCGCGCCGGCCGGACCCGGATGGCAGTGCTACGCCCTCAACACGGAGGGCGACGCCACCTTTGTCGCGCCACTGGGCCTCATCCCGTCGACCCCGCACGCCCTGCCCTGATCGCGCGAACAACGCCGAAGGGCACGTAAACGCCCTCAAAACCGAGTCTTGGAGGCGTTTACGTGCCCTTCGAGGAGGAAACCTAGGCGGCGCCGTCGAACATGGAGGTCACCGAGCCGTCGGTGAACACCTCGCGGATCGCGTTGGCCAGCAGCGGCGCGATCGGCAGGACGGTGAGACCGTCCCAGCGCTTGTGCGCGGGAAGCGGGAGGGTGTCGGTGACGACGACAGAGTCGATGGCGTCGGACTGCAGGAGCTCCACAGCCGGGTCGCTGAACACCGCGTGCGTCGCCGCGACGACGACGCCGATCGCGCCGCTGGCCTTGAGCGCCTCCGCCGCCTTGACGATGGTGCGCCCGGTGTCGATGAGGTCGTCGACCAGCAGGCAGACGCGACCGTTGACGTCGCCGACGATCTCGTGGACCGAGACCTGGTTGGGCACCAGCGGGTCGCGGCGCTTGTGGATGATGGCCAGCGGCACACCGAGCTTGTCGCTCCAGATGTCGGCGACGCGCACGCGGCCCATGTCGGGCGAGACGACGGTCAGCGTCGAAGGGTCGAGTTCGCGCTGCATGTGCTCCAGCAGCACCGGCATGGCGAAGAGGTGATCGACCGGGCCGTCGAAGAAGCCCTGGATCTGGGCAGCGTGGAGGTCGACCGACATGATGCGGTCGGCGCCGGCCGCCTTGAAGAGATCGGCGACCAGTCGGGCGGAGATCGGCTCGCGGCCGCGGCCCTTCTTGTCCTGGCGCGCGTACGGATAGAACGGGGCGACCACGGTGATGCGCTTGGCTGAGGCGCGCTTGAGCGCGTCGACCATGATCAGCTGCTCCATGAGCCACTCGTTGATCGGCGAGGTGTGCGACTGGATGACGAAGGCGTCCGAACCGCGGACGCTCTCGTCGAAACGCGCGTAGATCTCGCCGTTGGCGAAGGTGCGGGAGTCGGTCGGAACCAGCTCGGAGCCGAGGCACTCGGCGATCTGCTCGGCCAGCTCGGGATGCGCACGCCCCGAGATCAGAACGAGTCGTTTCTGGCCGGTGGCAGTGATCCCTGACACTTACTCTCCGCTCTCTTCCGCAGCCGTGCTCTGCTCAGCGGCACGTGCGGCCTCGGTGCCCGGCCGCTTCTCGGCGACCCAGCCTTCGATGTTGCGCTGCGGCGCGACCGTGATGGCGAGCGCGCCTGGTGGAACGTCCTTGCGGACGACCGTTCCCGCCCCGGTGTACGCTCCGTCACCCATCCTAACGGGAGCGACGAGCACCGTGTTCGTGCTGATCCGCACGTGCGATCCGATGACCGTGCGGTGCTTGTTCACACCGTCGTAGTTGGCGGTGATGACGCCGGCGCCGAGGTTGCCCCACTCGCCGACCTCCGCGTCGCCCACGTAGTTGAAGTGGGCCAGCTTGGTGCCGGCCCCGATGACGGCGTTCTTGGTCTCGGTGAAGGTTCCGATCTTGCCGTTGGCGCCGAGGATCGTGCCCGGCCGGAGGTAGGCGAACGGCCCGACGGTGGCGCCGTCGCCGATGACGGCGAGGGTGGCGTCGGTGCGCGTCACGGTCGCGCCCTCCCCCACCTCGGTGTCGAGGAGGGTGGTGTCCGGGCCGATGGTGGCGCCGGTGCGGACGGCCGTCGCCCCGCGCAGCTGAGTCCCCGGGAGGATGGTGACGTCGGGCTGCAGGGTGACGGTGACGTCGATCCACGTGGTCGCCGGGTCCTGCACCGTGACACCGGCGAGCTGCCAGGTGCGCACGACCAGGGCGTTGAGCCGGGCCGCGGCCTCGCTGAGCTGCGCGCGGTCGTTGATGCCCTCGACCAGCCACGACTCGGAGACCGGCAGGGCGTCGACGTCGAAGCCGGCCTCCCGCAGCAAGCCGATGACGTCGGTCAGGTACTTCTCGCCCTGAGCGTTGTCGGTGGTCACGTTCGCGAGCATGTCGCGGAGGGCGGCGGCGCCGAAGACGTAGATGCCAGCGTTGATCTCGCCGATGGCGCGCTCGGCGTCGCTGGCGTCCTTGTGCTCGACGATGCGGTCGAGGTGCCCCTCGGAGGTGCGCACGATGCGGCCGTAGCCGGTGGCGTCGGCCGGGAACGACGACAGGATGGTCGCTGCCGCCCCGCCGGCCCGGTGGGCCGCCACGAGCTCGCGCAGTGTCTCGGCGTCGAGCAGCGGAACGTCGCCGTTGACCACGAGGACGTCGCCTGCGAAGTCGGCCGGGAGGGCGGCGACGGCCTGCTCCACCGCGCGGCCGGTGCCCGGGACCTCGTCCTGGTCGACGATGACGGCGTCCGGCAGGTCGGCCGTGATCACCTCGGCGAGCCGGTCGCGCTCGTGCCGCACGACGGCGACGACGCGGGCGGCGTCGAGCTCGCGGGCGGTCGCCAGCACGTGTCCGACGACGGGGAGGCCGCCCAGGGGGTGCAGCAGCTTGGGCGTCGCGGACTTCATGCGGGTGCCCTGCCCGGCCGCGAGAACGACGATGGCGAGATTCTGGTCGGTCATGATGCTCCCGGTGCGGTGGTGACGGGTCGGGTCGGTTCGAGCTGGGTCGGTTCGGCTGCAGACGTCGCTCCGCCTCCAGGACTCGAACCTAGACCTCACAGCTCCAAAGGCTGTCGTGCTGCCATTACACCAAGGCGGACCGCGCAACGCGCACACACAGTCTGCCAGACTCGGCCGCGCGTGCCGCCGCGGGCGCCGGGCCTGGCGAATAGCATGGAGGGATGGCCGACGCACACGACGGGACGGCGCGCAGTGCGGCGCGCGACGAGGTGGACCGCATCGTCGGCGCCTGGCTCCGTGAGCGTCCCGACCTCGACTTCTCGCCCTTGCAGGTGCTCTCGCGCGTCGACCGCCTCTCCCGTCACCTCGACCGGGCACGCCGAAGCGCATTCGAGCGCTCCGACCTCGACTCGTGGGAGTTCGACGTGCTGTCCGCGCTGCGTCGCGCCGGCTCGCCCTTCCAGTTGAGCCCCAAGTCGCTCCTCCAGCAGACCCTGGTGTCCTCGGGCACGATGACGAACCGGATCGACCGGCTGGTGGCGCGCGGCCTCGTCGAGCGACGGACGGACCCCAACGACGGCCGCGGGATCCTGGTGCAGATGACCGCCCAAGGGCTCGCGAGGGTCGACGCCGCGATCACCCGCCTGGTGGACGCGGAGGCCGACCTCCTCGAGTCGCTCTCCCTCGGCGATCAGGAACGTCTGGCCGGCCTGCTGCGCAAGCTCAGCCTCGGGTTCGACGCGGAGGCGTGACCAGCTTCTCCATGAGCGCTTCCCAGGAGACTGTTATCCCGCTCTCATAAACTCGACCGCGATGAGACTCTCCCGCCTGAAGCGCCTGCCGTCCCGAGTGAAGCGCGCCGCTCGTTTCGAGATCCACGCGCACTGGCGCCGGCAGCCGCTCGTCCTCGGCTCGGTGTTCTACGAGTCCTTCTCCGGCAACGGAATGCTCGACAACCCGGAGGCGCTGTTCCGGCAGCTGCTCGCCGCACCCGATCTGAAACACCTCACCCACATCTGGGCGCTCTCCGACCTCCACCGGTATCGGGCGGCGGTCGAGGAGTTCGCCGACGACCCCCGCGTGACCTTCGTCCGCTACGGGTCGGCCGCGTACTACCGCGCCATCGCCACGAGCCAGTACCTCGTCAACAACGCGACCTTCCCCTTCGACTTCTCCAAGCGTCTCGGGCAGGTCTACCTGAACACCTGGCACGGCACCCCGCTCAAGCGCATGGGTTACGACATCGAAGACGGCGCGCTCGCGACCGCCAACATCGTGCGCAACTTCGTGCAGGCCGACTACCTGCTGGCGGCCAACCCGTTCATGGCCGACCAGATGTACCAGAGCGCCTACAAGCTCGACGGCATCTACCGCGGCACGATCATCGAGGAGGGCTACCCACGCGTCGACCGGCAGTTCCTCGACGATGCACAGCGCGACGACGTCCGGCGCCGGCTCGTGGCCTCCGGCATCCCGCTCGGCGACCGCAAGATCATCCTGTACGCGCCCACCTGGAAGGGTCAGACGTTCGGGCGGCCGGAGGACGACCTCGACGCCCTGCTCGCGCACCTCCACGAAGTCGAGCAGCGCATCGACACGAGCCGCTACGCCGTGCTCGTCAAGACGCATCAGACCGTGCACGCGCTGGCCGCAGACCGACCGGAGCTGGCGCGGATGCTCGTGCCCAACGAGATCCCCACGAACCTCGTGCTCGGCGCCACCGACATCCTGGTCGGCGACTACTCGAGCATCTTCTTCGACTATCTGCGCACCGGCCGGCCGATCCTGTTCTTCACGCCCGACCTGGCCGAGTACGCCGGAACGCGCGGCCTCTACTTCGAGCCCGACGAATGGCCGGGCCCGACGCTCATGTCGGCCCGGGAGCTGGGCGACGCGCTCGCGGCCATCGCGGCCGACGACGACCGCGTGCCGGCGGAGTCGCGCGAGCGCTACCTCGACATGCAGCGCCGGTTCACCCCCTACGACGACGGCTCGGCCTCCGAGCGCGTCATCGACATCGTGTTCCGCGGCGCGCGCGAGGGCTACCGTCTGCGCACCTCCCTCGACGACGACGGCCGCGAGAAGATCCTGCTCTACCTCGGCGGCATGCGCCCGAACGGGATCACCACCTCGGCCCTCAACCTGCTCAACAACCTCGACCACGAGCGCTACGACGTCTCCGCGTTCTTCGCCCAGAGCGGCTCGCAGACGATCATCGCAAAGCAGCGCCAGATCCACCCGGCCGTCCGCCAGTTCCCGCGCGTCGGCGGCATGAACGGCGCCAAGCTGCTCCATCTGGCACGTCACCTCGATTTCCGCCGCGGCCGCACGGCCCAGCACGCCGAGACCGACGCGCAGAACCAGCTGTGGGACGACGAGTGGTACCGCTGCTTCGGCGACAGCCGTTTCGACTACGTGGTCGACTTCTCCGGTTACGGCCCGTTCTGGGCGATCCTGCTCCTCCACTCCCCCGAGGCCCAGCGCTCGATCTGGATGCACAACGACCTCGCCGCCGACGCCCACCGCGAAGTCAACGGCGAGAAGCGGATGCTGCACTCGCTCACGCAGCTATTCACGCTCTACGCGCAGTACGACCACCTGGTGTCGGTCTCGCCGACGCTGTCCGAGGTGAACCGCGCCTCGCTGGCGGAGTACGCGGAGCCGGCGAGGTTCCGCTCGGCGCTCAACACCGTCGACGCCGAGCACATCCTCGAGAACGCCGCGGCCGACCTCCACGAGCTCACCTTCGACGACGAGACCGGCAGCATCCCCGATTGGGCGGAGCAATTGCTGGCGCCGAGCGAGGGCACGACCACCTTCGTGAACGTGGGCCGGCTGTCGCCGGAGAAGAACCAGGAGCGCCTCATCCGCGCCTTCGCGCAGGTGCACGCCGAGAACCCGAAGACGCGCCTGCTGATCGTGGGCTCCGGCCCGCTCGCCGGGCACTTGGAGGCCGTGGTCGCCGACCTCGGGCTGGAGGGTTCGGTGTTCCTCACCGGCATGCAGCCCAATCCGCACGCCATCATGGCGAAGGCCGACTGCTTCGTGCTGTCGAGCGACTACGAGGGTCAGCCGATGGTCATCCTGGAGGCTCTCGTGCTGCAGCTGCCCATCGTCACCGTCGAGTTCGCCTCCGCGAAGAACGCCCTGCCGAAGGGCAGCGGCCTGGTCGTGCCCCAGTCGGTCGACGGGGTCGCCGACGGGCTGCGCGCGTTCCTGCGCGGAGACGTCCCCGACGGCGGATTCGACTGGGCCGGCTACAACCGCAAGGCGGTCGCCGAGTTCTACCGCGCGATCGGCGCCCAGCCCGACCCTGCCGCCCCGGCCTCCCTGGACGCGCCCGCCGCGCCCACCTCCACCGACGAACCGTCGAGTACACAGAAGATCCGCTGAAGTCCGCCGAGTGCGCGGATGATCGACGGACTCGGCGGGCGCCCGCTCAGGCGCGACCGGCGATCGCGGTGACGTCCGCCCCGGATGGCAGCTCGCCGTAGAGGGCTCCGCGGTCGGGGCCGAGGCGGGAGGCGACGAACGCGTCGGCGACGGCGGCCGGCGCATGACGGATGAGCAGCGACGCCTGGAGGGCGACTGCGAGCGCGGCGACCAGGCTGCGGGCCGAGGACTCGTCCGCCGCGGCGATCGTGCTCCGCAGCCGGTCGTGGTGCGTGTCGTAGGCGGCGTGCACGCCGCGGGCCGCGGCGAGCTCGGCGTCGAAGGCCTCCACGCTCGCCGGCTCGCGCTGCACCGCGCGCAGGACGTCGAGGGCGATCACGTTGCCCGAGCCCTCCCAGATGGCCATCACCGGCTGCTCGCGATAGCGCCGGGCCAGCGGGAACGCCTCCGTGTAGCCGTTGCCGCCCAGACACTCCATCGCCTCGTACGCGTGGCCGGGTCCGCGCTTGCACACCCAGTACTTGCTGACCGCCGTGGCGAGGCGGCGGAAGGCGACGTCGGCCTCCGGGGCGTCGTCGTCATGCGCGCGGGCCAACCGCAGCGCCACAGCGGTGGCGGCCTCCGACTCGAGCGCCAGGTCGGCGAGCACTGCGGTCATCGCCGGCTCGTCGACGAGGCGCTTGCCGAAGGCCGAGCGGTGGCGGACGTGCCACGCGGCCTCCGCGACTCCCTGCCGCATGCCGGCGGCGGTGCCGAGAACGCAGTCCAGCCGGGTGCGGTTGACCATCTCCAGGATGGTGCGCACGCCGCGCCCCTCCTCGCCGAGCAGGTGGCCGACCGTGCCGTCGAACTCGACCTCGCTGGAGGCGTTGGAGCGATTGCCGAGCTTGTCCTTGAGCCGCTGGATGAGGAAGACGTTCCGCGTCCCGTCCTCCAGCACGCGCGGCACCACGAAGCAGCTCAGGCCGCCAGCGGTCTGGGCGAGCACGAGGAAGGCGTCGGACATCGGCGCGGAGCAGAACCACTTGTGGCCGGTCAGCAGCCAGCGGCCGTCGCCGTCGGCGAGCGCCCGGGTGGTGTTGGCTCGGACATCGGAGCCGCCCTGCTTCTCGGTCATCGCCATGCCGAACAGGGCCGAGGACTTGTTCGCACCGAGGCGCCCGTCGTAGTCCCGCGACAGCAGCCGCGGTATCCACCTGGCCGCGAGGTCCGGGGAGGCGGCGAGCGCCGGGACGGCCGCGTGCGACATCGAGACGGGGCAGGCGTGCCCCGGCTCCACCTGCGCGAAGAGCATGAACGCGGCGGCCCGGGCGACGTTCGCGCCAGGGCGGGGAGCTGCCCACGCGGCGGTGTGCGCGCCGGCGGCGACGGCCTCCCAGATCACCCGGTGGTAGCTCTCGTCGTAGTCGACCTCGTCGATGCGGTCGCCCCAGCGGTCGAAGGCGCGCAGCTGCGGCTCGCGCACGTTCGCGCGCTCGGCGTCGGCCTGGAAGCCGGCGGACCCGACCAACCGACCGACCGCCCCGAGGTCGGCGACGGCCCAGTCGGCATCGTGTCGCTCGACCGCCTCCCGCAATGGGAGGTTCGCGGCGAACTCGTCGAGGTCGACGCGCGGCGGGGCCTGATTCACGACGGTGTGAGTGGGCATGCGGCGAGTCTAGTGCGGCGGTCCGGCGGGGCTAGGAGGGGCGGGGCGCTCCTCGACGCGGTGCGGTCGACGGAGGACTTCCGCCGCGACACTCCGCACCGGGGCAGTCGACGGAGGAGAACGGGGCCTTGGTGCGGGGATGTCCTCCGGTGCCGACACCCGTTCCGGGCTCAGCCCTCCAGCTGCTCCGACAGCTCCAGCCAGCGGGTCTCGTGGTCGGCGATCTCGCCCTCCAGGGCGCGCAGCTCCTCGGTGAGGCGGCCGAGGCCGACGTAGTCGGACTGGTCGTGGCGGGCGATCGACTCGTGGTGCTCGGCGACCTGCCCCGCCAGCTTGGCGAGGCGACGGTCGATGGAGGCCAACTCCTTCTCGGCCGCGCGCAGGGCCGCACCCGACAGTGCAGGCGCAGCGGCAGCCGAAGCGGCCGCGGACACGGACGCACCGGCCGCCACCGGTGCCGCACTCCGTTCCCGGCGCAGCCGCAGGTACTCGTCGATCCCACCCGGAAGGTGCCGGAACGCCCCGTCGATCACCGCGTACTGCTGGTCGGTGACGCGCTCGACGAGGTAGCGGTCGTGCGAGACGACGAGCAGCGTTCCGGGCCACCCGTCGAGGAGGTCCTCCATCGCGGCGAGCATGTCGGTGTCGAGGTCGTTGGTCGGCTCGTCGAGGATGAGCACGTTCGGCTCGTCGAGCAGGATCAGCAGCAGTTGGAGGCGGCGCTTCTGGCCTCCGGAGAGGTCCTTCACCGGGGTGGAGAGCTGCGCGTTCGTGAAGCCGAGGCGCTCGAGCATCTGGCCGGGCGTGACCTCCTTGCCGCCGGCGAGATAGGTCGTGCGCTTGTCGGCCACAACGGCGCTGACGCGCTGGTCGCTCACGGAGTCGAGCTCGTCGAGCTGCTGCGTGAGGGTCGCGATCTTGACCGTCTTGCCGCGCTTGACCCGTCCGGCCGTCGGCTCGAGGGTCCCGGCCACGAGGCCGAGCAGCGTGGACTTGCCCGCGCCGTTGATGCCGAGGATGCCGGTGCGCTCGCCCGGCGCGATGCGCCACTCGACGTCGCGTAGCACAGTCTTCGGCGGGAACTCGACCGTCACGTCGAGGAGGTCGACGACGTCCTTGCCCAGTCGGGCGGTGGCGAGCTTCGTCAGCTCGACCGCGTCGCGTGGCGCCGGTTCGTCCGCGATCAGCGCGGCCGCCGCGTCCATCCGGAACTTGGGCTTCGAGGTGCGTGCGGGGGCGCCGCGGCGCAGCCAGGCCAGCTCTTTGCGCATGAGGTTCTGCCGCTTGGTCTCGGCGACCGCCGCCATGCGGTCGCGCTCGACGCGCTGGAGCACGTAGGCGGCGTACCCGCCCTCGAAGGGCTCGACGATGCCGTCGTGCACCTCCCAGGTGGAGGTCGACACCTCGTCGAGGAACCAGCGATCGTGGGTGACCACCACGAGCGCGCCCGACCCGGCGGACCAGCGCTGCTTGAGGTGCGAGGCGAGCCAGGCGACGCCCTCGATGTCGAGGTGGTTGGTGGGCTCGTCGAGGAAGAGCAGATCGTGGTCGTGCACCAGGAGCGCGGCCAGCGCGACGCGGCGGCGCTGGCCTCCGGAGAGCTCGCCGATCGTGGCGTCCCAGGGGATGTCTGCGACGAGCCCCGCGAGCACGTCGCGCACCCGCGGGTCACCGGCCCAGACGTGCTCCTCGCGGTCGCCGACGATGGCGCGGCCGACGGTCAGCGCGTCGGGCAGGTCGTCGCGCTGGTCGAGCATGCCGACGGTCGCGTCGCGCCGGCGCGTGACACGGCCCGAGTCGGGCTCGATGCGACCGGCGAGCAGCGACAGGAGGGTCGACTTGCCGTCGCCGTTGCGGCCGACGACACCGATGCGGTCGCCTTCGGAGACGCCCAGGGTCACCGAGTCGAAGACGACCCGCGTGGGGTATTCGAGATGCAGCGACTCGGCGCCGAGGAGATGAGCCATACGGTCCTCCAGCCTACCGTCGCGGCGCGCGGGCGGAGGCCGCGGCCGACCGCTCCCCCTCCTTGGGGGAAACCGGCCGCTGGCCCGTTGTGCGATGATCGACGGACCGGACCGCGCGTTCCCGACCCGCGCGGGCGGATGGGGGCGACCGTGAGCGACGTGGACTCGACGGCGCAACCGCTCATCGGCCGGGATCGCGCCCGCGAGACCATCCTCCTCGTCGCCCATCGCGCCCTCGACCAGGGCGGAGCCGTACTCGTCACCGGAGAGCCCGGCCTCGGCAAGACGTCGCTGCTCGCCGATGTGGCGCAGCGGCTCGACGGCTGGTCGGTGCTGCGGGTGAGCGCCGACTCCTTCGAATCCGACCTGGCCTACGCGACCGTCGAGACGCTCGTGCGCGGACTCGGCGTGCTCGGCGCGAAGGCGATCCGGCCTCCCGCGCCCGACGACGACGCCCTCACCGTCGGGAGGCTGCTGCTCGACGCCATCGACGCGCTCTCCGGTCCCGTGTGCCTCATCGTGGACGACGCGCAATGGGTGGACGAGCCGTCCGCGCGCGCGCTGCGGTTCGTGGTGCGCCGGCTCTCCGACCGCGGCTTCCTCTTCACCGCGGCGACGCGCCCGCAGCAGAACAGCGTGACCGCGCTGTTCGAGGATCTGGCGTCGTCATCGGTCAACCACGCGCGCATCGAGCTGACTCCGCTCACCGTGTCGGACACCCAGGAGCTCTCGGAGCACATCCTGGGGCACGCCGTCTCGCGGCGCACCGCCACCCGGCTGACGGAGGCGACTCAGGGCTCGCCGCTGCTGCTGAGCGTTCTGCTCGGTCAGCTGCACGACACCTTCGCCCAGGCGCTGCATCCCGCGGGCTGGGATCTCCCCGACACCGCGATCATGCCGCTCGCCTCCGCGATCTCCGCGGCGCTGGAGGGCGCCGACCCATCGGTGCGCACCGCGGCCGAGTTCGTGGCCGTGCTGCGAGACCCCCTCCCCGCACCGGTGGTCGGCTCCATCGCCGCGCAACTGAGCGAGCGACTCGACGTGCCGGGAGCCGTCACGCGCGGGCTCGTGCTCGGCACTCCCCGCGACGGCGTGCTGTGGGTGGAGCCCGCGCACGCCCTCCTCGCCGACGCCCTCGCCGCCGAGCTCACCGTCGAGCGGCGGGTGCAGATCCACCGGGTCGCCGCCGACGTGCTCGACGGTCACCGCGCGCTGCGGCACCGGGTGGAGGCCGCGGACACCGCCGACCCCCGCCTGGTCGACGAACTGCTCACCGCTGCGCTGGCCGCGGCCGACCAGGGCAGGGCCGAACAGGCGATGAGCTACGCACGCTCGGCCATCCACCTCGCCACCGACGGCGAGCTCGAGCGCTCGCTCATCGAACTGGGCCTCCTCGCGATGCGGTTCCGGCTGCACGAGCAGATCCTCGACCTCCGGCCCGCGATCGAGACGCTGCCGCCGTCGCCGGCCCGCGACGCCGTGCTGCTCGAGCTGCGGACGCTGTCGCGTGACGTGCCGGGCGCCCTCGAGCTCGCCCTCCAGCTGGAGGCCGCCCCGGCCGTCACCGCGGACGAGCGCGCGATCCGCACGCACGTCGCCGAGGCGCTTCCCAAGGTGCTGATGGCGATGGGCGACTTCGCCGCAGTGCTCGACCACCTCGACATCGCCCGCGAGCACATCGCGGCGTGCCCGGACCCCGAGGATGTCGCCGACCCGGCGCTGCGCTGGCTCGCCGAACCCGACGAGCACCTGGTGCGGCTGCTCGGCTGGGCGCTCAACTCCGCCGCGCACGCGCGGCGCCCCGACCTGTTCGCACCGCTCACGGCCGAGCTCGACGAGCTGCTCGCGCACCACGAGTCCCCTGCGGCCGTCGACGCGCTGGTCGCGCGCTCGCGTGTGTTCATCCTCGGCGGCGACATCGAGCGGGCGCGCGCCGACCTGGCCCGGGCGAACCAGCTCGTGCGCCGGTTCCCCAGCAGCTGGACCGCGGGCTTCGTGCGCACCATCTACGCGCACATCCTCTTTCTCGTCGGCGAGTGGGAGGAAGCGGTGACGCTGGCCGACACCGCCGTCGCGCTCGCCCTGGACGAGACCGACCTGTCGTGCTGGCCGATCGCGCTCTGGACGTCGACGCTGGTGCGAGCCGGACGCGGCGAGACGGAGCCGGTGACGGAGCGCCTGCGCTCCGCCGCGAAAGCCGACCCGCGCATCACGGGGTCGTACGACGGCGACCTGCCGTTCCTGGCCCGCGCCGAGCTCGCGCGCGCCCTCGGGCGCCCGGACGAGCAGTACCGGGCGACGCTCGACGCCGAGGCGGCGGCGACACGCGCCTCCACGCTGGGCTGGCTGACCTATCGCGTGGACGCGCTCGCAACGCTGGGGCGGGCGGCCGAAGCGCGCGCCGCCTACGAACGGTGCACCGCCCCCGGACTCTGGCGACCGTACTACGGCTCGCTGCGCTGGTCGGAGGGCCGCGTGCTCGAGGCGGAGGGCCGGTCGGCGGACGCGCTCGAGGCGTACCGGGAGGCGGCCGCCGGGTCGCTCTTCCCGTTCCCTGACGCGGTCGCGGCACTGGACGCGGGGCGACTCCTCGCCGCGTCGGCGACGGCCGAGAGGGCCGACGCGGTCGCGCTGCTCGAACGCGCTGCCGAGATCTTCCGCCGGCTCGGCGCCAGCAGCTACCTCGCCCGCGCGGTGCAGCTCCTCGACGCGGTGCCCACGGCCGGGGACGCCGCCGCGGACCGCGAGCGGTCCTCCGCCGCGGACCCGCTCGCGTCGCTGACCACACGCGAGCGCCAGGTCGCTCACGCCCTGGCCGCCGGCATGACGAACAAGGAGATCGCGGAGCGTCTCTACGTGTCGGTGACGACCGTCAACTTCCACGTGCGCAACATCCTCGCCAAGCTCGGAATGCGCTCGCGCCGGGAGCTCCGCGCGCTCGCGCTGCCACGCCGTCGGCCCGTCAGAAGCGACCGACCCGTCAAGAGTTGACGGTTTTCACGTCCCCCACTAGGAGGACACGCGCCGCCCTCGCTAACGTTGTCAGCACCTGGGATGCCCGACCGCATCGCATGGAAACGACTCCATTCGACGAATCGTCTCAACCCGACATGCGTACGGCTCGGGCATCCTCGGGCACTGCTTCCACGACTCGCGGCGACGCGGTCAGTCACCGATGATGCGGGCGCCGTGGACGGGGCCGGTCGCGCGCACCGCGTGGATGCGGGAGGCGCTGAGCGCGATCTGCAGGTCGAGCGCGTTGTCGAGGTCGGCCGTGAGGAACGCGACGGTCGGTCCGGAGCCCGACACGATCCCGGCCAGCGCGCCGTTCAGCTCGCCGAGCTCCAGCACCTCGGCGATGCTCGGCGCGAGGTGGATGGCGGGCGCCTGGAGGTCGTTGCCGAGCGCCTCCGCCAGCATCGCCGGATCGCCCGCGCGCAGCGCGTGCAGCACGGGCGCGTCGACGCTCGGGCTGCGCTCGGCGGGCGCGATCTCGCCCACGTGGCGCTGACGGTGACGGTCGAGCTCGCTGTAGACGGCCGGCGTGCTGAGCTCGCCTTCGGGGAGGGCGAGCACCCAGTGGAACTGGCCTGTCGCCAGCGCGGGGCTCAGCCGGTCGCCGCGGCCGGTTCCGATCGCGGTTCCGCCGATCAGCGCGAACGGCACGTCGGCGCCGAGTCGCGCGGCCAGCGCCATCAGCTCGTCGCGGCCGAGCTCGGTGCCCCAGAGCGCGTCGCACGCCACGAGGGTGGCCGCCGCATCGGCGGACCCGCCGCCCATGCCGCCGGCGATCGGCACGTGCTTGTCGATCTCGAGCCGCACACCTCCCGCGTACCCGGTCTTCTTGGCCAGCAACCGTGCGGCCTTGATCGCGAGGTTGCTCCCGTCGGTCGCCAGAGAGCTCGTGTCGACGCTGCCCGCGAAGCTCACCGAGAAGTCATCGGCGTGGTGCGCGCGTACGTCCTCGTAGAGCGACACCGCCTGGTACGCCGTCGCGACGTCGTGATAGCCGTCTTCACGGACGGCGCCGACGCGCATGAACACGTTGACCTTGCCCGGAGCGCGCACATGCACGGCATCCACGTCCCACCCCGTGCCCGCCTCGACCATGCCTCAAACCTACACACCGCACGGGTGCTCCGCGGACCACCCGATCAGGTCGCGGCGGCGAGTCCCACGAAGTCGTCGAGCTGGAGCTGCTCGCCGCGCAGCGACGGGCTGATGCCGGCCGCCTCCAGCGCCGTCGCGGCCGCTGTCGGGTCGCCGAACACGACCGAGAGCGACTGGCGGAGCGTCTTCCTGCGCTGCTGGAACGCCGCGTCCACGAGGGCGAACGTGCGCTTGCGAAGGGTCTCGTCGCCGCGCGGCTCGGCCCGGCGGTCGAAGGCGACCAGCACCGAGTCGACGTTCGGCACCGGCCAGAAGATCTGCCTGCTGACGTTGCCGGCCGTGCGCCAGGTTCCGTACCACGCGGCCTTCACGCTCGGCGCCCCGTAGATCTTAGAGCCAGGTCCTGCGGCGATCCGGTGGCCGACCTCCGCCTGCACCATCACGACCCCGGAGAGCAGGGTCGGAAACGTCTCGAGGAAGTGCAGCAGCACCGGCACCGACACGTTGTACGGGAGGTTGGCGACCAGCCGCACCGGGCTCTCGGGGAGGTCGGTCACCGCCAGCGCGTCCTGGTGCACGACGGCCAGCCGGTCGGCGACGGAGGGCGCGAGCTGGCCGACTGTGACCGGTAGCTGTGCGGCCAGCCTGCCGTCGATCTCGACGGCGACGACCCGCGCGCCGGCCTCCAGCAGCCCCAGCGTGAGCGAACCGAGACCGGGCCCGACTTCGACCACGATGTCACCCTCGGCGACCTCCGCGACCCGCACGATACGGCGCACGGTGTTGGCGTCGATGACGAAGTTCTGGCCGAGCTTCTTGGTGGGCGTGACGTTCAGGAGCTCCGCGAGGTCGCGGATCTCGGCGGGACCGAGCAGTCGCGGCTCGCTCATGCGATGGTTCCGATCGGCGCCGTCGGCGGGGCGCCGACCGGCTCGCTGTCCCAGCGGCCGTACACGAGCTCCGTGTTGGAGTTGAGCTGTGCCGCGAGGGTGGAGGGGTCGGTGCCGATGGTCTCGGCCATCGCCCGCACCGTGTGCGGGATGAGGTATGGCGCGTTCGGCCGGCCGCGGAACGGCGTGGGCGTGAGGAACGGCGCGTCGGTCTCGACCAGGATCAGGTGCCGCGGTGCGACGCGCAGCGCCTCCCGAAGGCCCGGCGCGTTCTTGAAGGTCACATTGCCGGCGAACGACATGAACCAGCCGTTCTCCGCGCAGATCTCGGCCAGCTCGACGTCACCCGAGAAGCAGTGGAAGACCGTCCGCTCCGGGGCGCCGACCCGTTTCAGGGTGGCGACGACGGCCGCGTGCGCATCCCTGTCGTGGATCTGGAGCGCGAGGTCGTTCTGCTTGGCGATCTCGATGTGCGCCTCGAACGACGCGAACTGCGCGTCGCGGCGCGGTCCCTCTTCGGTGCGGAAGAAGTCGAGGCCCGTCTCGCCCACGGCCCGCACGCGTGGGCGGCCGGCCAGTTCGGAGATGATCGCGAGCGCGTCCTCGAGCTCGCCGCGCTCGGCGTAGTCTGGTGCGTCGTTGGGGTGGAGGGCGACCGCGGCGAGCATCCGCGGCTCGACGGCGGCCGTCTCGGCCGACCACCGCGACGTCTCGACGTCGTTGCCGACCTGGACGACCCCGCGCACACCGACGCTGGAGGCGCGGTCGAGCTGCTCGCGGTAGTCGAGGGGCTCGTGGCCGTCGGCGATCTCCAGGTGGGTGTGGTTGTCGTAGACGGGCACGACCAGCGCCTCCGGCAGTGGAGGGTACGCGAGGTCGCGGCCGTCGGTGACGTGCCGCTGGCGGATGAACGCCGGGTCGGTCATGCCGCGGGCACCGCGTCCGCGTCGATCCTCGGGAACAGCGCCTCGAGGCCGTTGACCTCGGTGCCGGCCGGCAGCTGGCCCCAGTCGCCCGCGCGGCGCAGCCTCTGCGCCTCCAGCGGCCCGAGCTCGGCGGTCGCGCCGAGCGCGGTCCACAGCTTGGCGGTGGCCTGCGGGATGACCGGTGAGAGCAGCACAGCGAGGGCGCGCAGACCCTCCGCCGCCGTGTACAGCACGGTCTGCAGACGCTCGCGCTTCGCGTCGTCCTTCGCGAGGCTCCACGGCTCCTGGATGGTGATGTAGCCGTTGAGCTCGTCGACCACCGTCCAGACCGCCGCGAGGGCGTCGTGGATCGCCAGCTTGCTCATGGCGGCGTCGGCGTCGGCCGTCGCCTTCGCGACGACCTGCTGCACGTGGAGGTCGGCCTCCTCGTAGGCGGCCGCCGGCGGCACGATGCCCTCGAAGTAACGGGTCACCATGGCGACCACGCGCGAGGCGAGGTTGCCGAAGCCGTTCGCGAGCTCGGCCTGGTAGCGCGCCGCCAGGTCCTCCCAGCTGAACGAGCCGTCCTGGCCGAAGTTGATGGCGCGCAGGAAGTAGTAGCGGAACGCGTCGGAGCCGAACGTGTCGGTGATCTGCGTCGGCGCGATACCGGTGAGCTTCGACTTGGACATCTTCTCGCCGCCGACGAGGAGCCAGCCGTGGCCGAACACCTGGTGCGGCACCTCCAGGCCCGCAGCCATCAGCATGGCCGGCCAGATCACGGCGTGGAACCGCAGGATGTCTTTGCCGACCAGGTGGGTGGCGGGCCAGCGACGCTCGAAGTTCTCGTCGTCCTGCCCGTAGCCGACCGCGGTCACGTAGTTGAGGAGGGCGTCGAACCACACGTAGACGACGTGCGACTCGTCCCACGGCACCTTGATGCCCCAGTCGAAGCTGGAGCGCGATATCGAGAGATCACTGAGGCCCTGACGCACGAACGACACGACTTCGTTGCGCGCCGACTCCGGCTGCACGAAGTCCGGCCGCTCCTCGTAGAGGGCCAGCAGCCGGTCGGCGAAGTCGCTCATGCGGAAGAAGTAGTTCTTCTCCTGAAGCAGCTCCAGCGGCTTGGAGTGGATGGCGCAGACCTTCTGTCCGGCGTACTCCCCCGTGCCGTCGACGATCTCGCTCTGCGGCTTGAACTCCTCGCAGCCCACGCAGTAGAGCGCCTCGTACTCGCCCGCATAGATGAAGCCGTCGTCGTAGAGCTTCTGCAGGAACTTCTGGACGTTCTTCTCGTGCCGCTCGTCGGTGGTGCGGATGAAGTCGTCGTTGGCGATGTCGATGGTCTTCAGCAGCGGGAGCCACTCGTTGGTCACCAGCCGGTCGGCCCACTCCTTCGGGGTGGTGCCGTTGGCGGTCGCGGTGCGCAGGATCTTCTGACCGTGCTCGTCGGTGCCGGTGAGCAGCCAGGTGTCGTCGCCGGCCTGACGGTGCCAGCGCGCGAGCACGTCCGCGGCGACCTCCGTGTACGCGTGCCCGATGTGCGGGACGTCGTTGACGTAGAAAATCGGCGTGGTGATGTAGAACGCGGAGCCGTCGGACATGCTGACTATCCTACGGGCGCGGGAGAGGTGGGCCGGCGATGTTACTTCCATCGGCGACGCTCAGCAACTTCGGAGCTGAACGAGATAAAATCAGAGCTGAAACTCATTGAACGGGGCAGAAATGACTCTCACCTCAGCCGAGATCGAGCGGCTCCCGCATGTGCCGATCACCACGTTCAAATCCAATCCGGCGCACTACCTGACCTCAGGTGCGGCAGTGACGACGCACGGACGTGTCAGCGCGGCGTTCATCCCCGTCATCGACGACAACGACGCGCGACCCGGGTCAGCACTCGAGGCGGCAAAAGCTCGACTCCGCCTGCTCACACGCCTCGCCGACGCGGAGCTCGTGGCCGAGGAACTCGAACGACTGAGCGCCTCCCGCGAAGCCGACACGGTAGGAGAAGCCCGGTGACGATCCGGGGGATGCTCGACACGAGCCTGCTCATCAGCGGTATCCCCGACGACGTCATCGACGACCTCGGCTCCTACCGCTCGTCCACCCTCTGTCGCGGCGAACTCATGCAGGGGCTGGTCTCCTTCCAAGCCGACCCGCGACGCAAAGCCGCCGCGAATCAACGACAGGAATTGATCGCGACGTTGGACGACCTACCGGCGTTCTGGATGGATTTCGACCGAGCGGCGTCCGACGGTTACGGCGCCCTGACGGCACGTCCGCGAACCGCGATCCGTCAGAAGGACGCGCTCATCGCGGCGCACGCGTTCGCCGTCGGCGTGCCGCTCCTGACAGAGGACACGGGGTTCAGCAGGTTTCCTGACGTCGAAGTGATCGTTCTCGCGGCGGCCAGCGAGCGCTAAGGCTTCCGGGCCTCCAGTGCCGCCTGGTACAGGTCGCGCTTGGACAGGCCGGTGGCCTCCGCGACCTCGGCGGCCGCGTCTTTGAGGCGCACGCCGTCGCCCACCAGGGCGAGCACCTGCTCGAGCGCGGTGGCCGGGTCGGCCTCCCGGGCCGGGGCACCCGCGACGACGACGACGATCTCGCCGCGCACGCCCTCGGCCGCCCAGTCCGCGAGCTCGGCGAGCGGGCCGCGCCGCACCTCCTCGTGAAGCTTGGTCAGTTCGCGGCAGACGACGGCGCGGCGGTCATCGCCGAATTCGCGGGCGAAATCGGCGAGGGAGGCCGCGAGCCGGTTGGGAGACTCGAAGAAAACCATGGTGCGTTTCTCTCCCGCGAGCGCGCGCAGCGCCGACAGCCGTTCGCCCTGTTTGCGCGGCAGGAAGCCCTCGAAGGTGAACCGGTCGGTCGGGAGGCCGGACACGGCGAGCGCCGTGAGCACGGCGCTCGGCCCCGGGATCACCGTCACGTCGACGCCGGCCGCTGCGGCGGCCTCCACCAGCGGGAACCCCGGGTCGGAGACCGTCGGCATGCCGGCGTCGGAGAGCACGACGACATCCTGGTCGCGGGCCAGCTCGACGAGCTCGGCCGCGCGCTCGCGTTCGTTGTGCTCGTGGAGGGCGATCAGTCGCGGCCGGTTGTCGATCCCGAGACCGGCGAGGAGGCGTTGTGTGACCCTCGTGTCCTCGGCTGCGACGACCGTCGCCGAGGCGAGCGTCTCGACAAGGCGGGCGGAGGCGTCGCCCAGGTTCCCGATCGGCGTCGCGGCGAGGATGATCATAGGTCCAGTCTGTCAGGATGTCCTGGTGAGCTCCCCTTCCCCTCTCGCGGGCGACACCGCGTACGCCGCTGCGCCCGCCGCACACGTGGCCCCCGAGCGCACAGGCAGCCGGCTGGACGACTGGTGGGCGCGCACACTGCGCACTCCGCTGCGACTGAAGCTCTGGTACTGGGGAGCGCCCCTCGGAGTGACGCTGCTGGCCGCGATCCTGCGCCTGTGGGACCTCGGCTCGCCGCACGTGCTGGTATTCGACGAGACCTTCTACGTCAAGGACGCCTGGAGCCTGTTCCACCTCGGCTACGAGGGCAGCTGGCCCGACAAGGCCGACCAGTCGTTCAATGCCGGGAACACCGACATCTTCTCCGCGTCGCCGTCGTTCGTCGCCCATCCCCCGCTCGGCAAGTGGATCATCGCGCTCGGGATGGCCGCGACCGGCGCCGGCAACTCGTTCGGCTGGCGCCTGTCGACGGCTGTCGTCGGCACCCTCGCCGTGCTCGTGGTGTTCCTGATCGCGCGGATGATCTTCAGGTCCACGATCGTGGCGACCATCGCCGGCTTCCTGCTGGCGATCGACGGGCACGCGATCGTGATGAGCCGGGTGGCCCTCCTCGACAACATCGTGATGTTCTTCGCACTGCTCGCGTTCGGCTGCATCCTGCTCGACCGGCGCTGGCACGCGACGCGGCTCGCGGCGCGCGTCGCCGCGGAGCGGTCGGCCGGTCGCGACCCCGCCTGGGGGCCGGTGATCTGGTGGCGGCCGTGGCTGATCTCGGCGGGCATCCTCACCGGGCTCTGCGCCGGGGTGAAGTGGACGGGGTTCTACTTCCTGGCGTTCTTCGCGGTGTACACCGTCGTCGTCGACGTGATGGCCCGCCGCCGGGAGGGCATCGCCTTCTACATCACCGGTTCGGTGCTCAAGCAGGCGCCCGCGACCTTCGTGCTGATGGTTCCGATCGCCGTCGCCTCCTACATCGCGACCTGGACCGGCTGGCTCGTGACCAGCGGAGGCTACTACCGCAACTGGGCGGAGTCGGTGCACGCGCAGTGGACGGGCGCGCTGACGTGGGTGCCGTCGTGGTTCCAGAACCTCTGGCACTACCAGACCGAGATGTACAACTACAGCATCAACCTCCACGTGCCGCACCCGTACCAGTCCAACCCGCTCACCTGGCTCTTCATGATCCGGCCGACGAGCATGTACTACACCGGCAACGCGTACGGGCAGGCCGGCTGCACCGACCAGGG
The DNA here is from genome assembly GCF_055720965.1 of Leifsonia sp. PARNA 1/14. NCBI lineage: Bacteria > Bacillati > Actinomycetota > Actinomycetes > Micrococcales > Microbacteriaceae > Leifsonia > Leifsonia sp. PARNA 1/14. Next base: position 428,978 of record NZ_JBVQSP010000001.1, on the reverse strand, counting down.
AGGCTGCTCCGCCGCGATCACCTCGCTCGGCAATCCGATCATCTGGTGGGCCGCCGCCGCCGCGGCCTTCTACCTCGTGTACCGGCTGGCGCGGTACCGGGAGTGGCAGGTCGGCCTCATCCTCACGGGCCTCGCCGCGGGCTACCTGCCGTGGATGCTGTACATCAACCGCACGATCTTCCAGTTCTACTCGATCGCGTTCGAGCCCTACCTCATCCTCGGCCTGACGGCGGTGATCGGCATCGTGCTCGGCAGACGCACCGACCCGGAGCATCGCCGTCGGCGGGGGATCGCCTGGGTGGCGGTGTTCCTGGCCGTGGTGACGGTGGTCAGCGTGTTCTTCTGGCCGATCTGGACGGGGCAGCAGGTGCCGTTCTGGTACTGGCGGATCCACATGTGGCTGCCCAGCTGGGTCTGACGCCCTTCTCAGACGTCGGCCGTTCCGGCTGTCGGCGCCCGGTGGTAGACCGTTGGGTATGGATGCCGAAGAGTCCCTGAACCTCGTCCCCCTTCCCGGCAGCGAACGGCCGGAGCGCACCGGCTACGAGGCGCACGGCGCCCTCGCGCCCGAGGCCCCGGTGGAGGCCACGCTGATCCTGCGCCGCCGGGCGCCGCTGCCGGAGGACGCCTTCGCGTCGCCGCTGACCGCGCAGGAACTCGGCGATCGCTACGGTGCGTCGCCCGAGGACCTTCACCTCGTGGTCTCCACACTCGCGAAGCTCGGCGTGACCATCGACGAGCAGAATGCCGCCGAGCGGCGCGTGCGGGTGTCCGGGCCGGCCTCGGTGCTGGCGCGTGTCTTCGGCACCGATCTGGCGGAGTCCCGGCCCGCCGACGCGGGCGCCGAAGCCCCCCGGTACCGCCAGCGCTCCGGCGGCCTCAGCATCCCCGCCGAGCTCGACGGGGTGGTCACGGCGGTCCTCGGCCTCGACGACCGGCCGCAGGCGCGCGCGCAGTTCCGCGTCGCACGGCCGGCAGCGGTGACGACGAGCTACACGCCGCCGCAGCTCGGCACGGTCTACGACTTCCCCGAGGGAACCGATGGCAGCGGACAGACGATCGCGATCATCGAGCTCGGCGGAGGCTACGAGCAGACCGACCTCGACACCTACTTCGCCGCACTCGGCATCCCGACGCCGTCGGTCACGGCGGTGGGCGTAGACGGCGGAGAGAACGTGCCGGGCCAAGACCCGAACGGCGCCGACGGGGAGGTCATGCTCGACATCGAGGTCGTCGGAGCCCTCGCGCCCGGGGCGTCGATCCTCGTCTACTTCGCACCCAACACCGACGCGGGATTCCTGGACGCCGTCAGCACGGCGGCGCACGCGACCCCCACCCCGGCGACCATCAGCATCAGCTGGGGTCAGTCGGAGGACCAGTGGACGGCCCAGGCGCGCACGGCCTTCGACCAGGCGCTGCAGGACGCCGCGGCGCTCGGCGTGACCACCACGGTCGCCGCGGGCGACGACGGCAGCAGCGACCGGGTCGGCGACGGCAAGGCGCACGTGGACTTCCCGGCGTCGTCGCCGCACGCCCTCGCGTGCGGCGGCACCCGGCTCGACGCCGACACCTCCACCGGAAAGGTCCGCTCGGAGACGGTGTGGAACAACGGCACCGGCAACGGCGCGACCGGAGGCGGCGTCAGCGCGGTCTTCGCACTTCCGACATGGCAGGGCGGCGTCGGCGTGCCGGCCGGTCCGGGAGGGACGGACGCCGGCGGCAGCGCGAACGGCCCCGGCGGCCGCGGCGTTCCCGACGTGTCGGCGGTCGCCGACCCGCAGACCGGTTATCAGGTGCGGGTCGACGGCAAAGACCTGGTCATCGGCGGCACCAGCGCCGTCGCGCCGCTCTGGGCGGCGCTGATCGCGCGCCTCGCCCAGTCGACGGGCAAGCGGTTCGGGCTGGTGCAGCCCGCCCTGTACGACTCCGTCCGCGCCGGCCAGGTCGTCGCGGGCTTCCGCGACATCACGTCGGGGAACAACGGGGCTTACACGGCCGGCACGGGCTGGGACGCGTGCACGGGACTCGGCGTGCCGGAGGGGGCGAGTCTGCTCGCGGCATTGTGACGGCGGCGGCAGCGGCGACCCCGCGTCAGTGCACCAGCTTGAGACCGATGACGCAGGCCACCAGGCCGAGGATGAGCAGGAGCTTCGCCACGGAGAACCCGTCGCCGCCGAAGATCATCGCGTAGAGCACGGTGAGCGCGGCGCCGATACCGACCCAGACGGCGTAGGCGGTCCCGGTCGAGATCTCGCGCATCGCATAGGCGAGGCCGCCCATGGAGGCCAGGAGAGCGACACCGAAGACGACGCTCGGCCAGAGCCGGGTGAAGCCGGCGGACATTCCGAGGGCGGTTGCCCACACGGCTTCGAGCACGCCGGAGAGGATGAGGACGATCCAGGACACGAGGACGACTCCTTGGCCAGTCTTGTCGCGTGCCGGGTACTGAACCGTCGTCCGGGATCGCAGTCGGTGCGATCCCGTCCACGCTACAGCGTGGGGCTGGGCACGAGCAGTGCAGGCCGAGCGCGTCGCGATGCGCACTTGGCCTCGTCGTCGGCTCCCACGCGAACGATGTCCGCGTATTACGATCGGCCGCCCCGGGGCGCGTACGCCCTCCGGTAGCGTGGCCGCATGGCTGATCGCGAATATGGCTTCCGGACGCGTGCGATCCACGCGGGCAACATCCCCGACCCCGTGACCGGTGCTCGCGCCCTCCCGATCTACCAGACGAGCGCCTTCGTCTTCGACGACACCGCTGACGCCGCGGCACGTTTCGCGCTGCAGAAGTACGGCAACATCTACTCGCGCCTCGCGAACCCGACCGTCGCCTCCTTCGAGGAGCGCATCGCGAGCCTCGAAGGCGGGCTCGGCGCGGTCGCGACCGCGAGCGGCCTGAGCGCGCAGTACATCACCTTCGCCTCCCTCGCAGGCGCCGGCGACCACATCGTGGCCTCCGCCAACCTGTACGGCGGATCGATCACCCAGCTGGACGTCACCCTCCGTCGGTTCGGCGTCGACACGACCTTCGTGCAGAGCTCGGACCCGGCGGATTACGCCGCGGCCATCAACGACCGCACGAAGCTCGTCTTCGCCGAGACGATCGCCAACCCGTCCGGCGAGATCGCCGACATCGAGGGGCTCGCCCAGGTGGCGCACGCCGCGGGGCTCCCGCTCATCATCGACTCCACGATCGCCACGCCGTATCTGAACCGCCCCATCGAGTGGGGTGCCGACATCGTCATCCACTCGGCCACCAAATTCCTGGGCGGCCATGGCACGACGCTCGGCGGCGTCGTCGTCGAGAGCGGCCGCTTCGACTGGCACACCGAGAAGTTCCCGCTGTTCGGCGAGCCGGTCCCCTCGTACGGCGGCCTGCAGTGGTCGGGCAACTTCGGCGAGTACGCCTTCTTGACCCGCCTGCGCGCCGAGCAGCTGCGCGACATCGGTCCGTCGCTCGCCCCGCACTCGGCGTTTCTTCTCGCCCAGGGCGTCGAGACCCTGCCGTACCGCATCCAGGCCCACGTGGACAACGCCCGCGCCGTCGCCGAGTGGCTCGACGCGGACCCGCGCATCGAGAAGGTCTTCTGGGCCGGCCTGCCGGAGCATCCGCACCACGAGCGCGCGCAGAAGTACCTCCCCCAGGGCCCCGGCGCCGTGTTCTCGTTCGTCGTCGCCGGCGGCCGGGAGGTCGGCCAGCGTCTGATCGAGTCGCTCAACCTCGCCAGCCACCTGGCGAACATCGGCGACGCGAAGACGCTCGTGATCCACCCCGCGTCGACGACCCACGCGCAGCTGACGGAGCAGCAGCTCCTCGACGCCGGTGTGCTGCCCGGTGTCGTGCGCATCAGCGTCGGCATCGAAGACGTCGACGACATCATCTACGATCTGGACCAAGCGCTCACCGCAGCGCTGAAGGAGACGGCAGCATGACGACGGACAGCGGCACCCGGCTGACCGACGCACAGACGACGGGCGCACAGACGACAGACCCGCATACGACCGACGCACAGACGACCGACGTCCAGCTCGTGAACGGGCTCAGCTGTTCCGTTCCGGCGGACTCCCCCCTCGCGAAGCTGCTCAAGTCGCAGCGCACCTGGACCGGTCCCGACGCCAAGGAACGTCTGCGCATCCTCCGTAATGCGAGGTCTGTCGCCATCGTCGGAGCGTCCTCCAACCCGACCCGCTCGAGCTACTTCGTCGGAACGTACCTTCTGCAGTCGACCGATTTTCGCGTCTACTTCGTCAACCCGAACGCCGACACGATTCTGGGTCACCAGGCCTATCCCGACCTCGCCTCGCTGCCAGAAGTGCCGGACGTCGTGGATGTGTTCCGCCGCCCCAGCGACATCCCGAGCGTGATCGACGAGGCTTCCGCGCTCGGTGTTCCGACCGTGTGGGTGCAACTCGGCATCTGGAACCAGGAGGCTGCGGAGTACGGAGAGTCGCTCGGCCTCACGGTTGTGATGGACCGCTGCATCAAGATCGAGCACGCCCGTTTCCACGGCGGCCTGCACCTTCTCGGCTTCGACACCGGTCAGATCACAGCGCGCAAGACCATCCGCTGACCGCCACCATCCGCTGACCGCCACCATCCGCTGAAGGCTGTCCGCTGACCAGCACCCCGGCCGCTCAGCGAGCGTCGACCACCTCCACTCGTCGCACCCGCGACGCCGGCAGCGTCTCGACCGCTCGCGCGAGCCGGCCGTCGCTCGTCACGAGCGGGGCGGTGAGCAGTTCGGCGAGCGCGACGAACGCCGCGTCGGAGGCACTCATGCCCGCCCGGAGCTCCCAGACGCGGTGCTCGACCGCCTCGAACGGCCACGCTTCGATAGGCAGCTCGAGGAGCGCCGCGTAGGCCATGGAGGCTTCCCCGTCGCTGAGGAGGCCACGCAGCCGGAGCTTGCGCAGGACGTTCGCGGCCTCGGCGAACATGAGATCAGGCGCCACGAGGTCTCGACCCCGGAGCCTCTCGGCAACCGCCTGGCCTGCCGCGGACGGATCGATGAGCAGATCGATGAACGCGCAGGTGTCGACGACGACGGTTTCGGGCAGCCCCTCCGCAACCTTGATCATTCACGACCTCCGGCGATGATGTCGAGAACGATCTCGCGGTCGATCGGAGGAAAATGCTCGGCGCGGCGGCGGACGCTGTCGAGAACGTCGTCGATCGGGCGTTTGCCGGCGAGGTGGGTGAGTTCATGCACGAGGTACTCCTGAAGTGATCGCCCCGAACGCGCCGCGCGAGCGGCGAGCTCGTCGCGGACCTCGTCGGGAACCGAACGGATCGTGATCGAAATGGGCATGCATGCAGTTCAGCAGCAGTAGATGCATTGTGCAGGTTCTCCTTCTTTGACGACGGGCGATGATCGCGTTCTCGAGCGCGCCGTGCCTCCATCGTGATCGAGCGGGAATGCCGCGCGACCGGCGCGCGCAGGACCCGTGGAGAAGCCGTTCAGGTCGCGCCGTGTGGAGGAATCCCGGGTGAAGAATCGGGTCGCGGGGGCGGCCTGCTCAGGCCCGCGCCACGATGTGGAACACGTGCCAGTGCTTGGGCCCCTCGAACGACATCCCGCGACGGTCGTCCTCCACGAGCCGCAGCACCTCCAGCCCGGTGAGCATGGCCTCCACACCGCTGCGGTCGTGGAAATTCATGCCCGGTCGCCCGAACCACTCGTCGTCGGGCCCGAACAGCTCTCCCGCGAACAGGCCGCCCGGCTCGATGGCATCGCGGATATCCGCCCAGAGATAGGGAAAGCGGGTCGGGTCGCAGAACGGGAGTGCGAAGCCGGCGTACACCAGGTCGGCGTGCGGCAGCTCGCCCAGCGCCTCGAAGGTAGCGCGCCGGGTCTCGACGCGGGCAGACGCCTCTTCGGCGAGCCCCTCCCTGACGCGGTCGTCGATCCCGGGGTCGGAGTCGACCGCCAGCACCCGCCACCCGCGCTCCGCGAGCTCGCGCGTCTCGACGCCGTCGCCGCACCCGAGATCGATGGCGAGCCCCGGTTCGGAGGTCCACGCGTCCAGCGCCGCCTCGAACGTGGGGCGCACTCCGCGGCCGCCCTGCTTCTCGTAGAACTGCGACCAGTCGAACGCCATGGGCTGAGCCTACGCGCGGTGCCGCGCGCGAGCCCCCGCCCTGGCTAAGATCGGCGAGTGGAATCCGCACCCTCCAGCCTCCGTGTCGCCGTGCTCGGCCCGGTGCTCGTCGAGGACCGGACGGGCGTTCTCTCCGAGCCGTCGGGCATGCGGGGCAAGAGCCTCGTGGTGGCGTTGGTGCTGGCACGCGGTGCGGCATCGGTGGCCGCGCTGGTCGAGGACCTCTGGGACGACGCGCCCCCGCGGCAGGAGCGCGCGGCCCTGCAGACCCTGGTCTCGCGGGTGCGGACGACCACTGCCGACGGCCTGTTGGAGTCGACCCCGTCCGGGTACGCGCTGGCGGTGGAGCCCGGCGACACCGACCTCGGGCTCGCACGCGTCCTGCTCGAGCGGGCGAACGCCGCCCGGGAGGCGGGCGACCCCGTCGAGGCCGCGCGCGCCGCGAGCGCCGGCCTGGCACTCTGGAGGGGCGAGCCCGGCCTCGAGCTGAGCGGCACCCGCCTCGCCGACGAGCTCGCCACCGCGGCGCGCGAGCTGCGCTCCGACCTGCTCGCGGTCCGCGCGGGCGCTGCACGCGACAGGGGCGACTCCGCGACCGCTCTCGCCGACCTCCGGCAGCTGCTCGCGGAGCGCCCCTACGACGAGGCCCTCCACGCCGAACGGATGCGCACTTTGGCCGAAGCCGGCCGGCGCAGCGACGCCCTGCTGGCGTTCGCCGACCTCAAGGAGGCCCTGCTCGACCGTCTCGGCACGCGTCCCGGTCCCGAGCTGGTCGCCCTCAACGCACAGCTGCTCGCCGAGGACGACGCGCGGGAGCCGCTCGCGCCGCGCCGGGTGCGCATCGGGCTCCGCACGGCCCCGAACTCGCTCGTCGGGCGCGAGTACGACCTCGATGCCGTCGAGGACCTGGTGGCCACCTCCCGGCTGACGACGATTCTGGGTGCTGGCGGCCTCGGCAAGACGCGCCTCGCGAACGAGATCGGCCAGCGCGCCATCCACATGCCCGCCGTGATCCTGGTCGAGCTGGCCAGCGTGCGGACGGGCGACGACGTGGAGCTCGCGTTCGCCTCCACCCTGGGGATCCGCGAAGCCAGGGCGACCCGGTTCACAGACCCGGGCGCGCAGCTCGATCTGCGCTCGCGGATCTTGGGGCTGCTCTCGGAGCGGGAGACGCTGCTGATCGTCGACAATTGCGAGCACATCGTGGACGCCGCCGCCGCCTACATCGAGGACATCCTGTCGTCGACGCCGACCGTTCGGGTGCTCGCCACCAGCCGGGCGCCGCTCGCGATCGGGGCCGAGCGTGTCTACGCCCTCGGTCCGTTGGCCGCCGACGACGACGGGCCGGCGGGCCGACTCTTCGCCGAGCGGGCGCGAGCGGCGCGCCCCGGCGTCGTGCTGCCGGCGGAGGCCGTGGCCCGGCTGTGCGCACGGCTCGACGGCCTGCCCCTCGCCATCGAGCTCGCCGCGGCCCGGACGCGTTCGCTGTCGGTGGAGGAGATCGAGCGGCGGCTGAGCAACAGGTTCGTGCTGCTGACGGGCGGCGACCGCACCGCTCCCGAGCGCCACCGCACGCTGTTCGCCGTCATCGACTGGAGCTGGAACCTGCTCGGCGCGTCCGAGCAGTCGCTGATGCGCCGGCTCTCGGCGTTCCCCGACGGCTTCAGCGCCGCGGCGGCCGAGGCAGTGGCCGGGCCCGGCGCCGCGTCGGTGCTCGATGACCTGGACGCGCTCGTGGCGCAGTCGCTCGTGACCGTGACGGAGGACGCGGAGACCGGGATCCTCCGCTACCGGATGCTGGAGACCGTGCGCGAGTTCGGCGACCTGGAGCTGACCTCCGCGGGCGAGACCGACGAGGTGCGCGCCGGCATGGATGCCTGGGCGGTGGGCTTCGCACGTCACGCGCTCGCCCACATGCACGGGCCGGAGCAGGTGCCGACGTTCGTCCTGGTGACGGCCGAACAGGACAATCTGGTCGCGGTGCTGCGCTCGGCGATCGACGGCCGGCGCCAAGCGACAGCCGCGGCCGTCTTCGCGGTGCTGGCCTATTATTGGTCGCTGCGGAGCACCCACACGGAGGTCCTCGGCTTCGGCCCGGCAGTGATGGACGCGCTCTCGGGATGGGAGCCGGAGGGCGACGACCGCGAGGCCGCAGCCGCCTGCTACGCGCTCGTGGGCGGGACGTTCCTCTATGCAGGGCTGCGTACCGCTGTGCGGGCGATCTCGCGGTTGCGCAAGCTGCGTCGCGAGAAGCCCTTCGGCGATCCCCGCCTCGACGCCATCGCCGGGCTGGTGCTCTCGGCCGGCCATGTCGCCCCCGGGATGCGGTTGCTCGCGGAGTTCAGCCGCTCGGCGGACCCCGAGCTGGCGGCGATGGGCAGCCTCCTCACCGCCCAGCTGCAGGAGAACGCGGGCGAACTCGATCAGGCCCTCGCCACCGCCGCCCACGCCCACGCCAAAGCGCTGGAGGCCGACGACGCCTGGTCGATCGCGTCGGCAGCGCAGGCGCTCGCCCAGCTGCACAGCCAGCTCGCCCACCCGCGCGAGGCGCTCGAGTGGGCCGAGCGCGCGCACGCCGGCCTCGCGCTCCTCCAAGCCACCGGCGACCTGCGCCAGCTGGACTGGCTGATCGCCGTCAACTCGATCTCGGCCGGAGACATCGCACGCGGGAGGGAGCTCCTCGAGAACTACCTGTACGAGGAGGTCGACCGCACCGGTTTCGACTACGTCGACTATTACGGGATCGGCTTCGCGGGCATGGCCGAGATCGCCCTGGCCGAGGGCGACTTCACCGAAGGCGTCCGGCTGTACGACGAGGCGATCGGCGTCTACCTGGACGACTCGGCCGTGGAGCGCGACGCGGTCGCCAACCCCTGGCTGATCATCCTCGGAGCGGCGCTGGTCGCCGCCCGGCTGCGGGCGCACGAAACCGCCCCCGACCTCCTCGACCGCGGCGACACCGAAGCGGCGGCCTGGAGGCTCCGCACGCGCGTACTGGTGAGCGGGCGCCTGAACCCGCCGTACCTCGACAAGCCGGTGATCGGCACCGGCCTGCTCGGCTTCGCGATCTGGATGCTCGACGCGGAGGTCGGCGCCGCGCGCGGAGACGCGTGGGTCGACACCGGACTGGAGCTGTTCGCGCTGGCCGAGCGGTCCAACTCGCGCCAGGACATCGAAAGTCTGAGGCGGGCGCCGCTCGCCGCGCGGGTACGCCGCATATGGGGCGACGAACGACTGGGAGCGGCGGAGGCGGCGGTCTCCCCGCTCACTCGCGATGGGGCCGCGGTGCGTGGGCTGGCCCTCCTCCGCGACGTGCGTCCCTGAGGCAGGGAACGCAAAGCGGCCGCCGCCTCCCTCCGCAGGAGACGACGGCCGCTGACCGTGGGCGGGAGGCTAGGCCTTCCGCATGTAGGCGCGCACCGTGAGGGGTGCGAAGACCGCGACGATGACCGCCGCGCCCAGCAGTGCGAGCCACCCGTCGACGCCGAACGTGCCGTGGGCGGTCAGGTCGCGGACGGCCGTCACGAGGTGGGAGACGGGATTCACGTTGACGAAGCCCTGCAGCCAGCTCGGGAGCGTCTGGACTCCCACGAACGCGTTCGAGAAGAACGTCAGCGGGAAGAGCACCAGGAACGAGATGCCTTGGACCGAGCCCGCAGTGCGGGCGATCACGCCGAAGAAGGCGAAGATCCAGCTGATCGCCCAGGAGCAGAAGATGACCAGCAGACCCGCGAGGATGACGAACCCCAGCCCGGCCGCCGGGCGGTAGCCGATCGCGAAACCGACCACGAAGGTGATCGTCGTCGCGATCGTGTAGCGCAACGTATCGGCCAGCAGCGCTCCGGACAGCGGCGCGATGCGAGCGATCGGCATCGACTTGAACCGGTCGAACACGCCCTTGTCCATGTCCTCCCGCAGCTGGACGCCCGTGACGACGGAGGTCGTGATGACCGTCTGTACCAGCACACCCGGGATCAGCGTCGGAAGATACGCCTGCACGTCGCCGGCGATCGCACCTCCGAAGAGGTACGCGAACATGATCGTGAAGATGATCGGCTGAAGCGTCACGTCGAACAGCTGCTCGGGCGTCCGCTTGATCTTCAGGAGGCCGCGGTGGGCCATCGTGATCGTGTTGGACACCGTCTGGCTGAGGCTGACGTGGTTCTTCAGGTTCCGCTCGGAGGGCGGAGTGATGGTGGCGATGGCGCTCATGCCCGGACTCCTTCTGAGGTGGTGGCCTTCTCGGTCTCGGCGGACTCGTCCGCGGTCTTCTCGTCTTCGACGCCGTGGCCGGTCAGCGTCAGGAACACCTCGTCGAGGGTCGGCTTCTGCACGGACATCTCCTGAAGGTGGATGCCCGCCTCACGGAAGGTCACGAACAGGTCGGTGACGGCGTCGGCGTCGCGCATGGGCGCGGTGAGCCGCGATCCCTCGGGCGAGACGACAGCCTCCACGCCGAGCACGGTGGCGATGGCGCGGCGGGCGTCCTCGATGTCGGCCGGGTCGGTCAGGCGCAGCTGCAGCGAGGACTCGCCGACCGAGGCCTTGAGCTCGTCGGCGGTGCCCTCTGCGACGACGCGGCCGCGGTCGATGACCGCGATGCGGTCGGCCAGCTGGTCGGCCTCGTCGAGGTACTGCGTGGTGAGCAGAACCGTCGAGCCCGTGGAGACCAGGCGACGGATCGTGTCCCACATCTGTGCGCGGGTGCGCGGGTCGAGGCCGGTGGTCGGCTCGTCGAGGAAGATCAGCGGCGGCTGCGCGATGAGGCTGGCCGCGAGGTCGAGCCGGCGGCGCATACCGCCAGAAAACTTCTTCAGCGGACGCTTGGCGGCGTCCGTCAGCCCGAACTCCTCGAGCAGCTCGGCGGTCTTGGCCTTCGCCTCCCGGCCGCTCAGTCCGAGCAGGCGGGCGAAGATCATGAGGTTCTCGTTGGCCGAGAGCGTCTCGTCGACCGAGGCGAACTGGGCGGTCACGCCCAGCAGCTGGCGGACGACCTGCTGCTCCTTGCGGATGTCGTGCCCGAAGATGAATGCGTCTCCGCCGTCTGGCCGGAGCAGGGTGGCGAGCATGGAGATGGTGGTGGTCTTCCCGGCGCCGTTCGGGCCGAGGACACCGTAGACGGTGCCGGCTCGGACGTTCAGGTCGACGCCGTCGACCGCCCGGTTGTCGCCGAAGACCTTGACGAGCCCGTGGGCCTCGACGGCCCACTCGGTGCTGCGAGTCATGGTGGTCCTTCCTGATGAGGTGGATGAGTCGATGCTCGCCGGGCGCGCTTACACGGCGCTTACGGCGTGCTTACAGAGCCGCCGCACGGGTGTAAGCGGCGGTGAGAGAGGCGGCGGATGCCGCTAACCGACGGTGCGGACCGCGGCGACGACCGCCGGACGATCGACGCCGGCGAGCAGGAGCGCACGCGGGACGGTGCCGAGTTCGAGGCCGAGGATCGCGGTCGCGAGGTCGGCCTCGCCGGAGCGCTGACGGCGGTTCGCCGACGCCACACGGTGCGCACGCGACAGCGCCTCCTTCGCGGAGGCGCCCCAGCGCGGGCGGGCGACGCGCGGTGAGGAGACGAGGCGCTCCTCCCCCTGCGGTTCGACGCCGGCCACGCGGAGACTGGCCTCGCGCTCGGCGAGCAGGGCGGCCTCCAGCCCGGTCGGGTCGAGGCCGGCGTCGGCGAGCACGTCGCGGATCGGGCTGCTGCCGTCGCGGGACAGCGCGAGCAGCAGATGCTCGGCCTCGACAAGGGTCGAGTTGCGGCGCTGCGCCTCGGCGACCGAGGCGATGACGACCGCGCGCACGGCCTTGGAGAGCGGCTGCCCGGGGGCGTTGTTGGCGGTTTCAGACATTTCGTCTCCTGAGGGCGATGCCGGCCGCGGCGACGCGGCGCAGGTGCTTCTTGTGCACGGCTTGGCGGGTGACGCCGAGGGCGTCGGCGATCTGGGTCCAGCTCCAGCCGTCGCGGAGGGCGTGCTCGACCTCCGCGTCTTCGAGCCGGTCGGCGAGCTCTCGGAGGGCGACGACGGCGGCGAGGCCGTCGGCGACCCCGCCGAGCGGGTCGGGCGCGGGTGTGGATGGAGGGTTCATAGGAGCAACTTTAGTTGCTTATTCGAGTTTGTCAACTTAAGTTGCTACTCCACCTTGCTTCTTGCGGAGGAGATGCGCGTCGCTGCGCTGCCTCCGCGCGGACAACGGAGGGGACGCAGCATTTATCGGGCAGAATCTCCTCCACTCACGCGCATTGGTCGCCTGCGGCCCCAGAACCCCTCCGTCGGCCGCGGACCGGTCGACTGCGCGTATCCTGACCGGCATGGACATCGGCGTCGGCACGACCGTATGGCTCGGGGATCGCCCCGGAGTCGTGGTGGAGGGACCGGACGAGGGCGGCCAGTTCCTCGTGGAGTACTCGGCCCTCGAGGGCGGGCTGGAGAGCACGTGGTGCCCGCCGGGCGACGCTCGCGTGCAGCCGCGTCGAACCTGACCGACGCGCACGATATCCGCGCGGATGCGCACCCGTGCGCGGAAATCCCGCGCGCAGAGCGACGTACACTGATGAAGTGACAGCGTACGTCTCCGCCTTCGACCTGTTCTCGATCGGCATCGGCCCCTCGAGTTCGCACACCGTCGGCCCCTTGCGGGCGGCGAAGGCGTTCGCCGACCGGATCGCCGCCGACGGCCTCCTCGACCGGGTCGACCAGGTCACCTGCACGCTCTACGGATCCCTCGGCTCCACCGGGATCGGCCACGGCACCCCGGACGCCGTCGTCGCGGGTCTGCGCGGCAACGAGCCGGAGAACTGCCGCCCCGAGGACGTGCGCGGAGCCTGGTCGGCGATCGAGCCGGGCACGACGCTGCTGCTGGCCGGCCTGCGCGAGATCCCGCTGTCGAAGGACGACATCGACTTCGAGCCGCGCACGCGCCTCCCCGGCCACCCCAACGCGCTCACCCTCCGGGCCTGGGGACGCTCGGCCGACGGCACGCGCGAGCCGCTGCCGTTGCTGGAGGAGACGTACTACTCGATCGGCGGCGGCTTCATCCGCCGCGACGGCGAGGAGGCCGACCTCGCGGCCCGCGCCGCCCATCCCCTGCCCTACGACTCGGCGGAAGAGCTCCTCGCGATCTGCGAGCGGCTCGACATCCCGATCTGCGAGGTCGCGCGCCGCAACGAGGTCGCCCTCCACGGGGCTGAGGCCACCGACGCACGCCTCGACTTGATCTGGGAGGCCATGGCCGAGTGCGTCGCACGCGGTCTGGCCGGCGACGGCACCCTCCCCGGCGGCCTCGGCGTGAAGCGCCGCGCCGCCGCGATGCGCGAGCACCTCGAGAGGGTGCAGGACGACCCGGGCCGCGCCACGTCGCTGGAATGGCTGCACGCCTTCGCCCTGGCGGTCAACGAAGAGAACGCGTCCGGCGGCCGCGTCGTCACCGCGCCGACGAACGGCGCCGCCGGCATCGTTCCTGCGGTGGCCCACTACTATCTCCGCTTCGTCCCGGGCGCGACACTCGACGGCATCCGCAAGTACCTGCTCACCGCGACGGCCATCGGGTCGCTCTTCAAGGCGAACGCCTCGATCTCCGGCGCGGAGGGCGGATGCCAAGCGGAGGTCGGATCGGCCTGCGCGATGGCGGCCGGCGCGCTCTGCGCCGTGCTCGGCGGCACGCCCAAGCAGGTGGAGAACGCGGCCGAGATCGCGATGGAGCACCACCTCGGCCTGACCTGCGACCCGGTCGGCGGCCTCGTGCAGATCCCGTGCATCGAGCGCAACGCGATCGCCTCCTCCACGGCGATCTCGGCGGCCCGGCTCGCGCTGCACGGCGACGGCTCGCACCTGGTCTCTCTCGACACGGTGATCGAGACGATGCGGCAGACCGGCCTCGACATGTCGACGAAGTACAAGGAGACCAGCGAGGGCGGACTGGCGGTCAACGTCATCGAGTGCTGAGCCGGGGGCGCTGATCACGCGTTACGCCCGGTTGCGACGTCCGTAGGCGACGTCGGAGGCCCCGGTTAGCGTGGTCGGCATGACCATCACGACCGATCGCTCCGGCCAGGCCAGCCCCGAGACCCTCCCCGCTCCCGACCTCCACGGTGCCGCGCTCGGCGCCGCGCTCGCCGGGCCGCTGGTGTCGACCCAGTGGCTGTGCGACCACTTGGGATCGGACGGCCTGGTCGTCGTCGACGCCACGGTCGTGGCCGCAACGGACGCCGATGGACGCGTCGGCTACACGAGCGGCCTGAACCGGTACCGCGAGGGCCACCTGCCCGGCGCAGTCTTCGCCGACCTCCTCGACCCGTTCAGCGATCCGACCGCACGGTTCCCGTTCACGCGTCCGGGCGCCGAGGCGTTCGCGAGCGCTGCGGCGGCCCTCGGTGTGGAGGCCGGCACGACCGTCGTGATCTACGACGCGGCGGTCGGGCAGTGGGCCTCCCGGTTGTGGTGGCTGTTCCGCTCGTTCGGGCACGACCGCGTCGCGGTTCTCGACGGCGGCGTCACCAAATGGAGCGGAGAGGACCGCCCGCTCGAGACCGGCGACATCGAGCCGCACCCCGCCGGCCTCCTGCCCGTCGCAGAACTCCCCGGGTTCTGGAGCGACCGGAACGACGTCGCGGCTGTGCTGGCCGGCGACCGCGTCGGAACGCTGGTCTGCGGAACTCCGCCGCGGGACTTCGCCGCGCGGCACCTCCCGGGCAGCGTGAGCGCGCCGGCCGTGCGGCTCGTGGACCGCACGACGAACGCGTTCCTTCCTCGCGCCGAGCTCAGCGCGCTCTTCGCCGACGTGCTGTCGTCCGCCGACCCGATCGTCGCCTACTGCGGAGGCGGGATAGCGGCCGCGGCGGACGCCCTCGCCCTCGCCCTGCTCGGCCGCGACGACGTGACGGTCTACGACGGTTCGCTCAGCGAGTGGGCGTCCGACCCGGAGGCGCCGCTCGCGAGGCTGTGATCCGTCGCGGGTCTCCGGGACCGGCAATGGCGATCCTGGGTCTTCGCCGCAATCGGGCACTCGGTGTCAAGGCGCGACGTAGGCTCGGAGCATGACCCTGATGGAGATTCCGTTCCACACCATCGACGGGGCGCCGAGCAGCCTGTCCGACTACGCGGGCAAGGTCATCCTGGTCGTCAACGTCGCATCGCGCTGCGGACTCGCACCGCAGTACGAGAAGCTCGAGAAGCTGCAGGAGACGTACGGCGACCGCGGCTTCACCGTGATCGGCTTCCCGAGCAACCAGTTCCTCCAGGAGCTGAGCTCCACGGACGCGATCAAGGAGTACTGCTCCACGACGTGGGGCGTCACGTTCCCGATGATGGAGAAGGTGCGGCTGAACGGACGCAGTGCGCACCCGCTCTACGCCGAGCTGACGACGCACCCGGACGTCGAGGGCAAGGCCGGCAAGGTCAAGTGGAACTTCGAGAAGTTCGTCATCACGCCCGACGGTGCGGTGCACCGCTTCCGTCCGCAGACCGAGCCGGATGACCCGCGCATCGTCGGCCTGATCGAGGCGGCGCTTCCGGCGGTCGCCTGATCGCCTACTGGCTCGGCGCCCAGGCTCAGGCGCGCCGGAACCAGCGGCCTCCCACCCGTTCGGTGAGCCGCCACGACCCCGTCTCAGCGAGCAACTGCACGGCGGCGACGGTGTGCTCGGCGACGCGCAGAGCCTCGGCCGATCGGTCGGCGGTGAACCGCACCGTCAGCCGAGCCTCGCGGCTGACGATGTCGACGCTCGAGGCCTCCACTGTCGCGAGTTCGGCCGTCGCTGCGGCGGCGGCGGGTTCGATGGAGGCCGCAGGCACGTCGGCGCGCAGCCGCCCGACGGGGATGATCACACGAAACGAAGGCACGCGCCGAGCCTACGGCGCGGAGGCCTACCATGACGTACGCTGACACGGCGGGATCGGAAGGGGGTGCGCGAATGCACACCGAATCACCGGACACACGAGAGCTCTACATCATCCAGGACGTCAACCTGACGACTGAGGAACTGGAGACCTTCGACAGGATGCTGGATGAGCGACGTCGGGGGGACGTCGCCGAGGCGCAGCGCCATGCCGAGGCGTTGGGCAGCCTGCTGTCGTCGCGGTCGGAGTCGACCGCCGACGACGAGCACGACCCGGAAGGGCCGACGCTCAGCGCCGAATGGAGCCGGCTGCAGGCGCTCCGGTCGGAGACGGCCGCTGACATCGCGGCGGTCGACGCGGCCCGCGAGCGCATCCGGGCCGGTCGCTACGGCACCTGCGCGTCGTGCGGCCGGGCGATCGGCGTGCAGCGGCTGGAGGCGCGTCCGACGACCGAGCTCTGCATCGTCTGCGCCGTCGCCGCCGAGCGCTGAGCGCGGCTGGGCCGTCGGTCGCTACCGGCCGGCGCGCGACGCGCGGTAGACCGCCTCGGTGCGACTGGAGGCGCCGACCTTGCGCAGGATGCTCGAGACGTGCACGCTCGCGGTCTTGGCGGAGATGAACAACGCCTCGCCGATCTGCTTGTTGCTGAGGCCCTGCTCGATGAGCGCGAGCACCTGCTCCTCGCGCTCGGTCAACGGCGCCCCGGGGCCGACGGCGGCCTCTCCGTGCCCCGCCCGGTTGCTGCGCGACGACGCCAGTGCGGTGGCGGCCTCCGTGAGGAGGCCGAACCCCGAGCGCCCGGCCTCACCGCGGGCTGCAGCGGCGAGCTGCTCGACCGCGCCGCCGTCTCCGGCGGCCCGGGCGACCCGGGCGGCGCGCACCAGCGCGTAGGGATGGAGGTGCGCGGGTGCCAGCGACGAGCCCGTCGCCTCGATCGCGGCCTGCCAGGCAGCGCGGGCGGCGGCGTAGCGATCGGGAGCCGACTCGCTGTCCGATCCGTCTCGACTCCCTACAGCCGCAAGCGCCGTGGCGAGCTCGGCGCGGATCACCGGACCCCACGCGGCGGCGGTCGGCCAGGTCTCTATCGCCGCGAGCACCGCGTCCAGCCGGGCGGCCTCCCCCGCCACGTCGAGGCCGTCGAGGGCGTCGACGCCACCGGACGCACCAGCCTCCCGGGCCGCACGGAACGCGCCGTCGGCGAGAGCGCGCGCGGCCGCCGCGAGCACCGGGAGGTCGGAGGCCGGGAGCCGGTGATGCGTGACCGCGCGCACGGGCGCGGTCGCCTCCCAGGCGCCCAGGTGGTCACCACGCGCGATCGCCAGCTCAGCGGCCAGCCGCGCGACGCCCAGCTCGGACTGCACTTCCAGCTCACCCAGCGTGCGCAGGCCGCCGTGCCAGCGGCGCAGCAGCGCCTCGGCCGTGTCGAGATCGCCGCGCCACAGCGTGATCCAGAGCTTCATGCGCTGCAGATGAGCCCGGAAACTCGGCGGCGGGTCGAGGGCGAGCGCCGGATCGAGCATGGCCTCCGCGCGGTCGAGCTCGCCGAGCGCGAGCAGCGGCTCGACCGTGTTCGACGAGAGGATGACGCCGGAGGTGCGCTCGACTCCGCGGGCACGCGCCTCACGGGCGCCGCGCTCGGCGAGGCGCACGGCCTCCTCGTACCGTCCGAGGGTGTTCATCGCGTCGGACGCGTTGACGGCGTAACGCAGCGCGGCACCCGGGTCGTGCTCGGCCAGCCGGCCGGCCTCGTCGAGCTCGGCGAGACCGCGTTCGATCGATCCCGCGGCGACCAGTGAGCTGCCGCGGATGTTGTGGGCGACCGAGAGCAGCGCCTCGGCGCCGCTCCCCGCTTCGTCGACCGCCTGCGACGTGAGTGCGACCGCCTCGTCGAAGCGGGCGGCGAGCATGTAGCGGGCGGCGAGCTCGGTGAGTAGCTGAGGCCGCAGGCCGTCGCCGGCGGGGAGCGAACCGGGAGGCACGGCCTCCAGCGCCTGCTGCAACAGCTCGATGACCCCCGGCCGGTTGAGGTTCATCAGGTATTGCGCCTTGTCGCGCAGCAGGCGCGCGCACCGGGCGGGCGGGAGGTCGTCCTCCGATTCGAGGGCGGCGTTCACCATCGCGAGGGCGCGCTCGTTGTCTCCCGCGTTGCGGAGCGCCGAGGCCGTGCGCGACAGCAGGTCGGTGCGGCTCGTGATGCCGAGCGCGCCGGCACTGAGCTCCTGCGCGTCGGGGACGCTGTCCCAGAGCTCCAGCGCGCGGTCGCCCATCGCAGCGGCCGTCGCGTACGCATAGGAGCGCCGCGCCTCCTCCATCGCCTCGAGCGACGCGATGAACGCCCGCCTCAGATCGTGCGCCGCGAGCCAGTGGGTGGAGAGCTGCGTGGCGGAGCGCTGCGGACCGGCCTCGAGCGCCTCGGCGAACCGACGGTGGAAACGGCTGCGCTCACCCGGCAGCAGGTCGGCGTGGATGGCCTCGCGCACCAGCGCGTGACGGAACGTGTACTCGGTCGTGTCGGCCGCGAGCACGTTGGCGACCACGGCCTCCCGTGCTGCGGCGTCGAGCTCGTCGGCTGTTCCGTCGAAGACGGCGGTGAGCAGTTCGTGATCGACGCAGACTCCGCCGGCCGAGACCAGGCGCAGCAGCTGCTGAGTCGGATCGCTGAGCTTCTCGAAGCGCGCGAGGAGGAGTTCGCGCAGCGTCTCGGGGAGGTCTTCACCCGTCGCGAGACCGTCGATTCCGATCAGCTCCTCGACGAAGAACGGGACGCCCTCGCTCATCTCGTAGACGCGGTCGACCGTCGCGGCGTCGGGCTCGCAGCCGAGCAGACGGGCGATCAGGGCCTCCACCTGGTCTCGGCCGAGCCGGGCGAGCTCCCACCGCGTGAGACGGCGCGTGCGCTCGAGCTCGGCGAGGTAGGACCGCAGCGGGTGGCCGCGCCCGACTTCGTCGCTGCGGTAGCTGAGCAGCACGAGGATGCGCCCGCGCTCGGCCATCCGCACGATGAACCGCAGCAGTTCGAGCGTGGCGGAGTCGGCCCAGTGGATGTCCTCTACCGCGAGCACGAGCGGCCGGTCGGCCGACAGCGTCTCGAGCAGCACCGTGACCAGCTCGTAGAGGCGCTCGGCGCCGGTGCGTGCGGGGACGGCCGAGTCGTCGGCCAGTTCGGGCAGCAGCACGGGCAGTACACCCGCTCCGTGCCCCGCGGCGGCGAGGACCGTGTCGAGCCCGCGCAGCTCGATCAGCCGGCGCAGGATGCTCGCGAACGGCGCGTACGGGGCTCCGTCGTTGCCGAGGTCGACGCAGCGACCGAGGAGCACCGTCGCGGAGCCCTCGGCCTCGGCGAGGAACTCGGCGAGCAGCCGGGACTTGCCGATGCCGGCCTCCCCGCCGATGACGACGGCGCGCAGGCCGCCACCGTCGTCGACGGCGCGGAGCTCGTCGCGCAGCGCCTCGAGGTCGGACTCGCGCCCGATCATCGTGGGGCTGGACGCCGGTGATCGCATGGCCTCATCGTGCCACGCACCACCGACATCCTCACCCCTCCCGCGCCCGGCTTCGCGCAGGGCAGAACGACCGTCACCGGGCGGCGTGAGCGAGCTCCCGCTGCGGCTCGGCCGCCGACTCGGCGACGGGCTGCCCGGCCGGCTCTCGCACCGGATCCGCCGCGGGAGCGATCGACATCGCGAGCCCCTCCGGCGCGGCAGGAGCCGGGTGCCGCCGCAGGCTCCGGGCGGCACGCTCGGCGGCGTGCTGAGCGGCGTGCTCGGCGCGACGCTCCGCGCGCTGCTCACGGCGGCGGCGCACCAGCTCGCGCTCCTGCTCGGCCCGGCGGGCGTCCCCCTCGTACACGCGACCGGCGACGAACTCCTCGGACAGCATCATGATCCTCACCCTTCGTTGCACTGCTTTCTTCGACTCCCTCAGACTCGTCGCTAAGGACCCCCTCCCACATCGGGAAGATGCCCTATTCCGGCCGGCCGCCGCCTCAGAACGGGTCGGCCCCCACCTCACGAGGCGGCGCGCACACGGCGGGGGTCGACACGATGCCGCCGTCGGCGCAAGCTGACACCATGGCAACGATCAACGAGCTGCAGCCTCCCTATCGCGTCGGCTATTTCGTCGGCAGCCTCTCGTCGGTCTCCATCAACCGGAGGCTCTCGACGGCCCTGCTCCACCTCGCCCCGGACGAACTCGTGTTCACCGAGATCGAGATCGGCGGCCTCCCGCTCTACAACCGCGACTTCGACGGGGACTTCCCCCAGGTCGCGCGGGACTACAAAGCGTCGATCGCCGCGCAGGATGCGCTGCTGTTCGTCACGCCCGAATACAATCGCTCCATCCCCGGCGCGTTGAAGAACGCGATCGACTGGGCGAGCCGCCCCTACGGCGAGAACGTGATCGCCCGCAAGGCGACGGCCGTGATCGGCGCCTCGTCCGGAGCGATCGGCACCGCGGTCGCGCAGCAGCAGCTGCGCAGCGTGCTCAGCTTCCTGCAGGCTCCGCAGATGAACGCGCCGGAGGCCTACATCCAGATGCGTCCCGGTCTGATCGACGACGACGGCTCGGTGACCGACGAGTCGACGGAGGCGTTCCTCCGCGGGTTCATGGTGTCGTTCTTCGAGTACATCGAGCGCGTGCTGACCGTCGTGCCGGCGCCGCGGTGACGCGCGTGCTCCTGGAGGACGCCGAGGCCCCGCTCAGTGTCGCCGTGAGCGCTCTCGACCGCGACGGCGACGCGGTCGTCGTGCGCGTCGACGCCGCCGACGGCGACCGTCGCTGGACCCTGACCGCACCGCTGCTCGGCCACGACGAGGCGACGGGGCTGGGCGCCTGGCTCGCCGGTCTGCCCGGCGATCTCACGCTCGGCGCCGACGAGTGGACGGCACTCACCTTCCGATCCCCCGCGCTGTCGCTCGCCGGCCGACGCGTGCCGGGCGGGGGCGTAGAGCTGCGCGTCGCCGTGCTCGGGATGTCGAGCGTCGACGACGGCCCGCCGCCTCCCGGGGAGCCGGGGGCGCAGCGCCGGACGACCGACGTGGTGCTCGGCCTCCACCTGCCGCCGGAGGACGTCGAACGGGCCGCCGTCGCCTTCACCGCCGAGGCTGCGGCGCTGCGCGGCTGACCGTCGCCGACACTCGCCCTAGCGGCCGCCCTCGCGCTTGCGGTGCCGCTGCGACACCGCCTGCGGCCCGTACGGGTAGACCTCGGTGCGCGGCGTGCTGACGTCGTCGAGCCGGGTGCGCTGCTCGTCACTCAGGACGAGGTCGGCGGCCGCGAGATTGTCGTCGAGCTGCTCGATGGTTCGCGCGCCCAGGATGACGCTCGTCACGGCCGGACGGTCGACCAGCCAGGCCAGGGCGACCTGCGACATGCTCGTCCCGGTCTCCTCGGACACGGCCTGCACGGCGTCGATGACCTCCCAGGTGCGCGGGTCGGCGTTGCGGGCGTCGAAGGCCTCCATGCCGCGCTTCGGGTTCTCGCCCAGGCGTGTCGCCCCGGTCGGCGCCTGGTCGCGGCGGTACTTGCCGCTCAGCCAGCCGCCCGCGAGCGGCGACCACGGCAGCAGCCCGACGCCGGCGTCGATCGCGGCCGGCACGATCTCGTGCTCGATGCCGCGCACCAGGAGGCTGTACTGCGGCTGCAGCGTGACCGGCGGCACGAAACCGTAGCCGTCCGCGACGGCGACGGCCTTCGTCAGCTGCCAGGCGAGGTAGTTCGAGAAGCCGTAGTAGCTGATCTTGCCGGCCGAGACGGCGTCGTCGAGGAACCGCAGCGTCTCGTCGAGCGGGGTCAGGGCGTCCCACGCGTGCAGCTGGTAGAGGTCGATGTGGTCCACGCCGAGCCGGCGCAGAGAGTCGTCGAGGGCCTTGCGCAGGTGGGTACGCGAGAGGCCGACGTCGTTCGAGCCCTCCCCCATCGGGAACCGGCCCTTCGTCGCGATGACCAGTTGGTCGCGCCGGCCGTGGTTGCGGGCGAGCCAGCGCCCGATGATCGACTCGGAGACGCCGGCGCTGTAGACGTCGGCCGTGTCGACGAACGTGCCTCCGGCATCCAGATAGCGTTCCAGGATGGCGTGCGAGGTGGCTTCGTCGGCCTCCGCCCCGAAGGTCATGGTGCCGAGTGCGAAGGCGGACACGATCGTTCCGCTGTTTCCGAGGGTCCTGAGGTCCATGGCCTCGACGCTAGCCTCGCCCGCCGTTTTCGCCTACCGTTTGCCAGCGTGAAGCTGCTGATGCTGTCCGACACGCACGTCCCGAAGCGGGCACGGGCGCTGCCGGCGCAGGTGCTCTCCGCGATCGACGACGCCGACGTGGTGATCCACGCCGGCGACTGGGTCGACGACGCGACGCTCGACCTGCTGGAGAAGCGCTCCCGACGGCTGATCGGTGTCTGGGGCAACAACGACGGCCCATCGCTGCGGCGGCGGCTTCCGGAGGTCGCGCGCGTCGAGCTCGGCGGGCTGCGGTTCGCAGTCGTTCACGAGACCGGGCCGGCCACCGGGCGCGAGTTGCGCTGCGAGCGCGACCATCCCGACACCGACGTGCTGGTGTTCGGACACTCGCACATCCCCTGGGACACGGTCGCGCCGGGCGGCCTGCGCCTCCTGAACCCCGGCTCGCCCACCGACCGCCGCCGCCAGCCGTTCTGCACGTACCTGACCGCCGAGCTCGCCGACGCGCGGCTCACCGACGTGCGCCTCGTCCCCCTCCCGCTTCGCTGAGGGCGGCGCGGCTACGGGAGGGTGAGGAGGCCATCGACGAAGAGGGCTCGGACGGCGGGGAGGAGGTCGGCGCGCAGCGCGGGCTCGTCGACCTCGAGGAGCTGCGCGAGCGCCGCCACGATCGCGCCGACGGGCAGCTCGCCGTCGCACGCTCCGACGAGCGCGGCCAGACCGGTGTCGGCCGAGACGACGCGGCCGAAGCCGCCGCCCTGGCGCAGGAGGATCGCGGTCGGAGCGTCGGCGCCCGGCCACAGGTGCCGCTCCTCGGTCACGTCGGGCGCGACCGTGAGCCGGAGGCCGGCCACGGCATCGTCGTCGAGCTCGGCCTGCGCGTCGTGCGCGGCCAGGCAATCGCCGAGGTGCACGCCCAGCCCCGCCTCGTTCGTGCCGAGCGACCCGTGCCTCCGCTCGAATCGGCGCAGGGTCGGGAGGCCCTCGGCGCGTCGCAGCAGCACGTAGCCGAAGCCGACCTCCCGCACGTCCCTGGCCTCGAAGTCGTCGAGCCAGGCGCCCTCCAGCCGATCGAACTCCGGCGTACCCTGCCGGGTGCCGCCGTCGCGGATCCAGGTCTCGGCGTACTGGGCGGCGTCCTCCGTGTCGCGCTCGATCACCCAGGCGTCGAGGGGTCGCGCGGATTCGTCGACCCACCCGCGCACGCGGTCGAGCGCGTCGCCCGTGCCGCGGTACTCCCAGTTGCCGAGCAGCTGGGCGACGCCTCCCGGGGTCAGGTGCTCGCCGCAGCCGGAGACGAACGCGGCGACCAGCGCGTCGCCGACCATGCCGCCGTCGCGGTACTCGTAGGCGGGCACGCCCTCCACCCGCGGCGTGATGACGAACGGCGGGTTGGAGACGATGTGGTCGAACATCTCGCCGTCCACCGGATCGAACAGGCTGCCGAGCCGGAACTCGATCCCCTCCACCTCGTTGAGCTCGGCGTTCAGCGCCGCGAGCCGCAGCGCGCGCTCGGAGATGTCGGTGGCGACGACACGCTCCGCATGGCGGGCGGCGTGCAGCGCCTGGATGCCGCAGCCCGTGCCGAGGTCGAGGGCGGAGCGCACCGGCCGCTGCAGCATCAGGCCGCTGAGGGTGAGGGAGGCACCGCCGACACCGAGGACGTGGTCCTCCGGCAGCGCACCGCCGAGGGCCAGCTCGCCGAGGTCCGAGACGATCCACCACTCGGCTGGTCCGACCGCGTCGACGAACGCGTACGGGCGGAGGTCGACGGCGGGCGAGACCGTCTCGCCGACGGACACGAGGCCCAGCTCTACCGCGCCTTCGAGGCCGAGCGCCGGAAGGGCAGCGGCGGCGTCCGCGCGCGGCACGGGTCTTCCGAGCACGAAGAGGGCGGCGAGAGTGCCCTGCGCTGTCACCTCGGCTGCGGCGAGCGCCCGCTCAGCGGGTACTCGCCGACCGCGGAACAGCGCAGCCGACGCCGACTCCCCCCACAGGGCGGTGAGCCCGTCGACGGTGAAGCCGGCGGCGTGGAGGTCGCAGCGGAGGGCGGAGACGGCTGCGGAACGCACGGATCCATTCAACCAGGAGCACAATGGGCGCTGTGACTTCCCGAGAGAGCATCGTACGCAGGCGGGCCGTGGTGACCGGGATGGTGCAGGGCGTCGGTTTCCGCTGGAGCGCCCGCGAGGAGGCGCACCGCCTCGGCGTCACCGGGTGGGCCCGCAACCGGTCCGACGGCACCGTCGAGGTGGAGGTCGAGGGCGAGGCCGCCCACGTCGACCGGATGATCGCGTGGCTGCGCTCCGGCCCTCCCGGCAGCGAAGTCGAGAACGTGCGGGTGTCGGAGGCCGCCCCCGACGGCGACGATGCCTTCCGCATCCGCCAGACCGAGTAGACGCACGCGGCGGCGTGTGCCGCGCATCCACGCCCTGACACGGGCCACCGGCGAGGGGCACAATAGGGCCATGACCCGCGCGACGCTGCTGACCATCACCGTGCCCACCGGCGAGCCCGCTCCCGGCGACCAGGGGTTCGCCCTCGCCGACTTCGGCGCCCCGCAGGTGCGCATCACCGATCTCGCGGTGACGCGCGGCGACGGCGTCTTCGAGACGATCGCCGTCATCGACGGCCACCCGCAGGCGCTCGGGCCGCACCTGATGCGTCTTGCGCACTCGGCAGAGCTGCTCGACCTCCCTCAGCCCGCCGAGCACGTCTGGCACGAGGCGGTGCTGGCGGGCATCGCCGACTACCGCTCGCGCAACGGCGACGGCGGCGAGCTGTTCGCCAAGCTGATCTACACCCGCGGAATCGAGGGCACAGGCGCCCCGAGCGGCTGGATCTTCGTCGACGAGGGCGAGGACTTCACGACGCAGCGCCTCGGCATCTCGGTCGTCACGCTCGACCGCGGGCTGCGACACGACGTCGCCGAGACCTCCCCGTGGCTGCTGGCGGGCGCGAAGAGCCTGTCGTACGCCGTCAACCGCGCGGCCCAGCGGGAGGCCGCCCGCCGAGGCGCCGACGACGTGATCTTCATCAGCTCCGACGGGTTCGCGCTGGAGGGCCCGACCTCCAACGTCATCCTGCTCGCCGACGGTGTCGTCGTCACCCCGCAGACCGACCAGGGCATCCTCGCCGGCACCACCCAGGCGGCGGTGTTCGCGTTCTTCGAGGAGCGCGGGTACGCGACAGAGTACCGCCACATCGGCGTGGACGAGCTGGCGGGCGCCGACGCGCTCTGGCTGGTGTCCAGCGTGCGCCAGGCGGCGCCGATCACGCACCTCGACGGCCGCGAGTACGCGGTTGAGCCCGACCTGACTGCCGAGCTCAACCGGTACCTGCTGTCGCGGACGAACTGACGACGCTCTCAGGCCGTCTCGCGCCAAGCGGTCAGCATCCCACGAAGCGCTCGTCCGCGGTCCACCCGGAATTCGCCCACTTCGCAGGTGATCCGGGGGTGAACCCCGGGTAGATCCCGGCAAGCTCGTCGAGGAGCCAGCTGGTGAATCTGGCAGCGCCCTGCGGGCAGGTGTGGATACCGTCCGAGCTCCGGAATCGCTTACCGTCACTCTCTGCGGCGAAGGTCGTTCCCCAGACTGCGCCGGCGTCGAGCAAGCGCGCGCGGCCGCCGGACGCATCGACCACGCGCTTGGCCGCCGGCGATGTGAGCGCGAGTTCGTCCAGGTGAGGCGCGTAGAAGTCGTCCGCCTGGATCGGTGGCATGGTGACGATCAACAGGTCAGCACCTGCCTTCGCCGTCAGCGCCTCGAGCTGTGCATACGCCGACTCGAGCTCAGCTGCGGTTCCCCAATCGTACGTGGTGATCTGGTAGATGACCGCGCTCGGCTTCGCACTGGTGATCCGCTCCTCGAGCGCCGCCCGGGTGCTTTCGCCCAGTTCGCCGACGACGGTTCCGCCTCCCGCCGCAGCGATCGAACTGAATTCGACACCGCTCGCATCCATGGCGAACGAGAGCGGCACGGACAGACCATCCGCGATCGAGTCGCCGACGAACAGCACACGGGCGACGCCGTCTACACGAGCGGACGGGCCGGTCTCCGACGGTTTCTGCGTCGAAGAGGCCTGAGGCAGGATGCTGCCGCAGCCGACGCAGGTGGCGAGAAGTATTCCGCAGAGACCGACGGTGAGAGTGTGTTTGAGTGTCATGCGACCGAGTCTGGCGAGCGCATGTCCGCCGAGATCCTCCGTCATGTCGCGGCCGTGTCGCAATCGGCTGGGAGACCCGGCGAGGGCGAGGAGCCCCGCAAACACGCGGGCATACTGACGTGGTGTCCTCCCTTCTCCTCGTCGAAGACGAACCAATGCTCCGCCGAGGCATGCAACTCGCTCTCGAACGTCACGGCCATCAGGTGCGCACCGCAGAAGATGGCAAGACGGCACTGAGGCTCGCACGCGAAAGTCTCCCCGAACTCGTCGTGCTGGACGTGATGCTCCCGGGTATCGGCGGCTTCGAGGTGTGCAGGCGCCTCCGCTTGCTCAGCGATGTGCCGATCATCATGGTGACGGCGCGCGATGACGATTTCGATGTGCTGGAGGGCCTCGCCGCGGGCGCCGACGATTACGTGGTCAAACCGGTGCAGCCGGTCGTGCTGGACGCTCGGATTCAGGCTGTGCTGCGCCGTATCGACCCCGGCGACGACGGCGTGCGCGAGCATCGAGGGCTGCGGATCGACACCGAATCGCTCACGGTCTCGCTGAACGACGCCCCTCTCTCGCTCACGCCGAACGAGCTCCGCCTGCTGCTGATGCTCTCCGCGTCCCCTGGACGCGTCTTCAGCCGTCAGCAACTGCTCGCCTCGGTCTGGGAGCAGGAGTACCTGGGCGACTCGCGTCTTGTCGACAACTGTGTGCAACGGCTGCGCGCCAAAGTCGAGGACGATCCCGGCGCGCCGAGATACATCGAGACGGTTCGCGGATTCGGTTACCGGTTCGGCACGTCCT
>NZ_JBVQSP010000001.1:318990-401818 GCF_055720965.1 Leifsonia sp. PARNA 1/14 | reverse complement strand
CGTATGAACGCCCCCTGGCTGCGAGGGCTTCGGCCCCGGTACGTGCTCGCCTGCGTCGCGGTCGCGCTGGTCAGCGGAGGCCTCTCGTTGTCGGCAAGCGTTGCGGCCGCGTCCGCTGCGCTTCTCGCGACGACGGAGCAGCGCGCCGCTGACGATCTCGCAGTGCGCCTTCAGGATTTCGCGCCCCGGCTGACTTTTCCGCCGGATGCTGACGCTCTGGCCGCGTTGAGATCGGTCGCGGGGGACGACAGCGCGGTGGCCTTCGGCGGCAGCGAGGTCGCCGACGGCCGAATCGGCTCTCTGCTGACGCCCCGTTTGCGGGCTGAGACAGCGCGGTCCCGGTCCGTCGTGATCGAACGTCACGTGTCGGGCAATCGCGCATGGCTACTCATCGGGACTCCTGTGATGCAGACATCGCCCGATGGATCACGCCGGCCGTCGGGCATCGAAGTATTCAAGGCCCAAGATCTCGGTGCCGTTCAGGAGCAGATCGATGTCCTTGTCCGCTCCGCCCTGCTCACGGCTGCGCTGTCCCTTCCGCTCGCCATCGCGCTCGCCCTGCTTCTCGCGCGCAGCGTGCTGCGGCCCGTGCGAGAGCTGCGCGACACCGCGCGACGACTTGCCGCCGGGGAGCTCGACGCGCGCTCACCCACCGACGCCAAAGACGAGATGGCCGAGTTGACGAGCGCCGTCAACGAGCTGGCCGCTGCGGTGGAACGCTCCGTTACGACCATGGCGGCGGTAGAGGCCGACGCGCGAAGGTTCGCAGCCGATGTGTCCCACGAACTGCGCACGCCATTGAGCACTTTGACCGCGGTCACGGAGGTGCTCGCCGACACCGCGGATCGTTCGAGTCCCGAGGCGCAGGAGTCCGCCGACCTGGCCATCGCCGAAACCCGCAGGCTGGTCGCGCTCGTGGAGGACCTGATGGAAGTGTCCCGGTTCGACGCGGGCACCGCGACCTTGATGCTCGACGATGTCGATGTGGTCGAGGCCGTCGGTTCCAGTCTTCGGGCGCGGGGTTGGCTGGACGAGACGCGCACCGAGGTCGTCGGATTCGTCGCCCACGGCTCGCCTCGGATGCCTCTGGATCCACGGCGCATCGACGTCATCACCGGGAATTTGGTCGGCAACGCCCTCCGACATGGCGGTCCCCCGGTGGTCGTCACCGTGTCCGGCGATGAACGAGGCGCGAGCATCGAGGTCATCGACCATGGCGCAGGAATACCGAAAGAGATGCAACCACACGTTTTCGACCGCTTCTACAAAGGCGATGCCTCCCGCGCTCGGACAACGGGCAGTGGGCTGGGGCTCGCGCTG
This sequence comes from Leifsonia sp. PARNA 1/14, assembly GCF_055720965.1. Classification (NCBI taxonomy): domain Bacteria; kingdom Bacillati; phylum Actinomycetota; class Actinomycetes; order Micrococcales; family Microbacteriaceae; genus Leifsonia; species Leifsonia sp. PARNA 1/14. Next base: position 400,498 of record NZ_JBVQSP010000001.1, on the reverse strand, counting down.
GCGCGGGAGAATGCGCGCCTTCACGGAGGCGATATCGTGGCGCTGCGGGCGGCAGAAGGGGGCGCCCGATTCGTCGTGACTCTTCCGAACGTCGGTACACGAGAAGTCGAGGCGGACCTCCGATGAAAATCGTGTACTCCGTCATCACCGTGCTCGCCCTGCTTGTGGCGCTGGTGGGCTGCGCCATCCAGCCCTCGGAGCCGGTCTCGATGCGGCACGCCCCCACCGGTGTCGCGCCGGGGGTCACGCTCTACTTCGTCGACGACGACGGTGCGCTGAAACCGCAGCTGCGGGAGACCACCCGACTCGGTACCGTCGCGGAGGCAGTCTCACTCCTGCTCACCGGACCGGGTGAATCCGGGCTGCGCACCCAGATCGACTCGGTGACGGCGGTGAGCGTGCAACAGCTTCCGGGCACCGACACGATCGCCCTCCGGCTCCCTCTCGCAACCGAAGAGGTGACACCGACCGGGATCGATCAAATCGTCTGCACCGCGCTCGCCAGCCACATCCAGGCCGGTGGATCCGCCGCTGTCGCCGTCTCGCTGCACTTCACCATCGCCGCACCGCATTCTGACGAACCACGGCGGTGCCCCGTGCTCGGCACGAGCCGCTAGAGACTGTCAAGGTCTATCTCGACGCCGGACGGCGCAGGCAGCAGCGCCCAGACCGACAGGAGGATCACCAGAGTTCCGAGGAAGGCGGCCCATCCCGTCCAGCCTCTGGCCCAACCCGCAGTGAATCGGATCGGATTCTCGACGAACGCATACGACGACGACGCCAGGGCGAACGCCACGACGAGCGCAAGCACGGTCTGCGGCCACCCGGTCAGCCCCGGAACCACGAATGGCAGCAGCACGATCACAGGCCAGTGCCAGAGGTACAGACTGTAGGAGATCTTCCCGAGCCAGAACAGCGGACGCCACTCGAGGACCGCCGCGAGCGGCGTGCGGCCCCCAACAGCGAGAACGCCCACCAACATCGCCGACAGCGCCGAGTGTACGAAGAGGCCGCCCGAGAAGAGCCATGCCGCCCGTGTCCCGTCCGCGTAGAGCCAGATCCCTGCCAGCGCCACCGCGAGCAGCACGCCGGCCGCACCCCTGATCCGGGGACGAAGCCCCCCGAGAGCTCGCCGCACGGGTTCGGTCGCAACCAGCGCCCCGAGCAGCAACGAGAACGACCGCGTGTCGCTTCCCTGATACACGCGAGACGTGTCGACGGGGTCGGCAAGCAGGATCATCGCGATCAGCGAGGCGATGGCGCCCGCCGCGGCGATCGCCGCCACGACTGCGCGCCCCTCGGGACGGCGCACTGACAAGGCGACGAGCACGATCGCGACGGGCCAGAGCAAATAGAACTGTTCCTCCACCGAGATGCTCCACAGATGCTCGAACACGCGATCGACGCCGAGCCGATCCCAGTAGCCCGCACCCTCGGCGATCAGATGCCAGTTCATGAGATTAGCCACCACCCATGGACCGTCGGACCGTGTCGAGCGTATGAGCTCGTCGTCGTCGATCCACCACACCGCCCCCGCGACCACCAGCGCCATCACCGCGAGCGCGGGCAGCAGACGTCGCACTCGTCGCGCCCAGAAGCGCGACAACGAGACTCGTCCGGTCGACGTCGCCTCCCGCAGCAGGACGCCGGTGATCAGATATCCGGAGAGCGCGAAGAAGAGATCCACCCCGAGAAACCCCCCGGAGAACCAATCGACGTGGAACAGGAGCACACCGACGATCGCGAGGCCGCGAAGCCCGTCGAGACTAGCGACGTGCGAGGCGGCCGTGCCCGAAGCAAACGGAGAATGAGGCGATGCGGTCGGGTTGAGGGATCGATTTCGCATGGGACGACGCTCCCGCGGCGACGCATCAGCGATGTCGAAGGTATGTCGCGGTTACGTCGCAATGCCGGCGAGCGATCGAGTGCTCTGTCGACACGCCGATCGGCGATCCGCGCGTTCCCGCGTGGACCGCGCGTTACACCCCGATTCGCGGCGCATGCATTCGCCGCCTAGGCTGTACGCACCGTACCGGCGCCGAGGCCGGGACCACCACAGGGGAAGGGAGGTCGACGTGGACGAGCAGGTCCCGAGGAGCATCGAAGTGCTGCGCCAGCAGGCGCGCGACGAGTTGGCTGCGATCATCGAGCACCGGTGCCGCGCCGGCGAAGACCCCTGGCACTTCATCCCCGACCTCCCGAGCGTCGACGAGCAGGTGGTCATCTCGCTGCGCGCGGGAGCGATCGAGGAGTTCGACCTCGCCGAGGAGCAGTCGCGGGCTCACCACCCCGCGGCAGGGCGCGACACGTACACGCGGTTCGAGTTCGGCGTGCTGCGCCGCATCGCACTGGAGCATCCCGAACTGAGCGAAGCCGTCTGGGGGATGCTCGACAAGGTCGAGCGCGCGTAGTAGACCTGGCGGCATGGGGATCGTCACCGCCGATATCGCCGTATCGCTCGACGGCTTCGCCGCCGGGCCCAACCAGTCGCTCGAGAACCCGCTGGGTGAGCGCGGGGTGGAGCGGCTGCACACCTGGATGTTCGAGTACGCAGACGAACACGTCGAGGAGATCGCCGCGATCACGGCGGCGGGCGCGTACGTGATGGGCCGCAACATGTTCGGGCCCGTGCGCGGCGACTGGCCCGCCGGGGGCGACCTGTCCGACTGGCGCGGCTGGTGGGGTGAGGATCCGCCGTACCACGCGCCGGTGTTCGTCCTGACCCACTACCCGCACGAGCCGATGGTCATGGAGGGCGGGACGACCTTCGAGTTCGTCACCGACGGCATCCACTCGGCCACGGACCAGGCGCGCGCTGTCGCGGGTGAGGCCGACGTCGCGATCGCCGGTGGCGCGGAGACGCTCAACCAGGCGCTCTGGGCCGGCATCGTGGACGAGCTGCGGCTGCACGTCGTGCCGCTGACGCTCGGCGCGGGCGAGCGCGTCTTCGACCGGGTGCCTCCGCTGCAGCTGGAGCTGCTGCGGTCGCGCGTCACGCCGCAGGTCGCGCACCTGACCTATCGGGTCGTGCGCTGAGCGCTCCGGCCCGGCTCAGCCCAGCTCCGCGGGCGAGGTGACCGGCAGCCGGCAGACGAAGTCGCGGCAGAAGTACGCCGTCGGAAGGCCGCTGCGCGCAGTACGGCCTTCGAACAGCTCGAAGCCGGCCTCCGCGAGATCGCGAGCGCGGGTCTCGTCGAGGATCGACACCAGGTCGGCCGGGTGACGCCGGGCCGCCGCGACGAGCCGCTCCGGGTCGCCATCGCCGTCCGGCCGTCCGGCGGAGCGCACGACCACCAGCTGACGCGCTTCGCCGTCCAGTCGCGACATCAGCGCCAGCGCTGCCCCGAACGCGCTCGGCACGCTCACGGCCGGCCCGGCGACGAGCCGCATGGCCTCCCGGGCCGCGCGCTCGTAACGCCGGCTCGCGGTCATCAGGAACAGCGTGTGGGCCGCCGTCGCCATCGCGGTCAGGCCCGACGGGTACGCGCCCTCCGACGGGTCGACGCGCACAGCGAGGCCGGTCGACTCCAGCACGGCGTCGCCGCCGCCCGGCACGCCGAACGGGCAGTCGTCGCCGCGCTCGGCCTCAAGACACAGGTCGACGAGGTCACGAGCGTCGATCGCGGCCTGCACGTCTCCGCTCGCGAGTGCGACCTCCAGGAGGCCGCACGCGAGGCCGCCGTAGTCCTCCAGCGTGGCGACGGCGTCGGAGACCCGCCCGGCGACCGAGGCGCGGCCGAGCGTGCCGTCGTCGCGCCGGTGGGTCGCGAGCACCGAACGCGCCGCCTCGGCCGCCGCGGCGATCCACGCAGGGCGCCCGAGAATGCGTCCCGCGCGGGCCAGCGCGGCGATGGCGTATCCGTTCCACCCGGTCAGGACTTTCTCGTCGAGCGCGGGAGGCCGCAGCCGTGCGCGCTCCTCGACCGCCACGCGGTAGTAGGCGCCCTCCACCCGCGCGCCGTCGATCTCGCTCTCGGAGTCCTGCGCCGAGGCGAAGCCGCCGCCGGGCCGGCGCAGCACACCGAGCAGGAACGCGGCGACGCCGTCGGCGGTCTCCTGTGTCCAGTCCTCCCCGGTCTGCGCCCACGCCGTCGCGTACGCGTCGAGGAGCTGCGCGTTGTCGTACAGCATGCGCTCGTAGTGCGGCTCGCTCCAGTCGCGCCGGGTCGCGTAGCGGAAGAACCCACCGTCGACCGGGTCGCGAAGCGGCGACTCCGCCATCCGCTGCAGTGTGCGGTGAGCCAGCTCCCGACCGGTCGCCCGCTCGAGCAGGAAGCCGAGCACCGGGGCGACCGGGAACTTCGGCGCGGCGCCGAAGCCGCCGAACTGCGGGTCCTCGGTCTCCGCCAGGCTCGCGACGGCCTCGTCGAGCCGGCGCTCGCCGGGCAGGTCGGAGGCCGCGGTCGCCCGGGCGGCCGCCGCGGCGAGCGCCTCCCCCACCCGGACCGCGTCGGACTCCACTGCGTCGCGACGGTTCACCCAGGCGTCGGCGACCGCATCGAGGATCTGGCGGAACGAGGCGCGGCCTCCTGTCGGCACCGGCGGGAAGTAGGTGCCCGCGAAGAACGCGCGACCGGCCGAGGTGGCGAAGACGGTCAGCGGCCAGCCGAGGCCGTCGGTGAAGGCGCTCGCCGCCGACAGGTAGGCGGCGTCGACGTCGGGGTGTTCCTCGCGGTCCACCTTGATCGAGACGAAGCGCTCATCGAGCAGTGCGGCGATCGCCGGGTCACTGAAGCTCTCCCTGGCCATCACGTGACACCAGTGGCAGGTCGCGTAGCCGATCGAGATCATCACGGGCACGTCGCGGCGGCGGGCCTCGGCGAACGCCTCCGGGCCCCACGCGAACCAGTCGACAGGGTTCTCCGCGTGCGCCCGGAGATACGGGCTGATCGCGTCCCCGAGCCGATTCGTCATGCGCTCACCTTACGGCCGTGCTTGCTAAGCTGGTCGATATGGTTGCAAACGCAAATACTCCGCTCCTGACTCTGAACAACGGCACCACCATCCCGCAGCTGGGCTTCGGCGTCTTCAAGGTCGACCCGGCCGAGACGACCCGCATCGTCACCGATGCCCTCGAGGTGGGCTACCGCCACATCGACACGGCCGCGATCTACGGCAACGAGGAGGGCGTCGGCGCCGCGCTCGCCTCCTCCGGCATCGCCCGCGACGAGCTGTTCATCACCACCAAGCTCTGGAACGACCGGCAGACCGACGCCGAGGCGGCGTTCGACGAGTCGCTCGCCAAGCTCGGCCTCGACTACGTCGACCTCTACCTCATCCACTGGCCGACCCCGCAGAAGGACACCTTCGTCGAGGCCTGGAAGTCGCTCGAGAAGATCTACGCGACCGGTCGGGCCAAGGCCATCGGCGTCTCGAACTTCCTGGTGCCGCACCTGACCAAGCTGCTCGCGAACAGCGAGGCCGTGCCCGCCGTCAACCAGATCGAGCTGCACCCCGCGCACCAGCAGCCGGAGGTCACCGCCTTCGCGCGCGAGCACGGCATCGCGATCGAGGCGTGGGGTCCGCTCGGCCAGGGCAAGTACCCGCTGTTCGAGGCCCCGGAGGTCGCGGGCCCCGCGGCCGCGCACGGCAAGACGCCGGCCCAGGTCGTCATCCGCTGGCACCTCCAGACCGGCAACATCGTCTTCCCCAAGTCGAACCGCCGCGAGCGCATGGCCGAGAACTTCGACGTCTTCGACTTCGAGCTGACCGCCGACGAGGTCGCCGCGATCTCGTCGATGGAGCGCGAGGGCCGCGTCAGCGCGCACCCGGACGAGGTCAACTGACACCCTCCAGGTGCCGAAGGGCACGTAAACGCCCCTCAGACTGTGAAATAAGGGCGTTTGCGTGCCCTTCGGCGTTCCCCGGCTAGGCTCGCACCGTGAGAATCACGTCGATCACGGGGAAGATCATCTACATCGTGGGCGCCTTCGGCCTGATCCTGGCGCTCAACTTCTTCGTGATCGACCGGCTCGTGAACGCGGCACTGGATGTGCTGATCGTCGCCGTGCTCAACGTCGCCTACGTGCTCGTCGGCACGCGCTCGTTCCGCGGCGCCGACGAGAACCGCGAGGACCCGCGCCCGTGGTGGCGCGCCACCGCGCGGCCCGCCGCCGGCTTCTGGTTGGGCGCTGTGCTCGCGGTCCTCGCGTTCATCTCGTGTGTCGGTGCGCTCGCGAGCAAGCCGGAGTCGGCTTTCGTACCGGCCGTCGCGTGCATCGCCTACGCGCTCCTGGCGGCGTACTACCTGCACTCCTCCTACCGGCTGCGAACACTCGACACCGCTCCGTGACGCTGGTCGTCTCCGCAGCGCGTCAGCCGACGGGGGCCTGCTCCTCGAAACGTGCCACGAGCTCCCGCTTGAGCACCTTGCCGCTCGGGCCGAGCGGCAGCACCTCCAGGATCTCCACGCGCCGCGGGAACTTGTACGCCGCGACGCGCTCCTGCGCGAAGGCGACCAGTTCGTCCGGGGAGGCCTCCGAGCCCGGCATCAGCGTCACCGCCGCCATGATCTCCTGACCGTGCGTCTCGTGCGCGACGCCGAACACGGCCACCAGCGCGACGGCGGGATGCGTCGAGAGCACCTCCTCCACTTCGCGCGGGTACACGTTGTAACCGTTGCGCACGATCATGTCCTTCTTGCGGTCGACGATCGTGATGTAGTCGTCGTCGCTCTTCGTGCCCAGGTCGCCGGTGCGGAACCAGCCGTCGACCATCGCCTCGGCGTTCGCCTCCGGGAGGTTGAGGTAGCCCTTCATCAGGTTGTGGCCGCGCACGACGATCTCGCCGAGCTCGCCGCGCGGCAGGAGCCGGATGGCGTCGTCGACCTCGGCGTCGGCGATCTCGACGTCCACGCCCCAGATCGGCTGGCCGACCGTGCCGACGCGCGTCGGCCGGCCGCGATGGTTGAACGATGCGACGGGAGAGGTCTCGGTGAGGCCGTAGCCCTCGTGCACGTCGATGCCGTAGACCTCCTTCATGCGCTCGATGACCGCGACCGGGATGGCCGCGCCGCCACTCATGCCGTAACGCAGCGGGGGCCGCTCGGGGTTCGTCTTGGCGGCCTCCAGCAGCGCGATGTACATCGTGGGCACGCCGGTCATGACGGTGCACTGATGCGCGTTGAGCAGTTGCAGCGCCGTCGCCGGGTCGAACTTCGGCACCAGCACGACCGCGGCGCCCGCGCGGAAGCCCATGTTCATGACGCAGGTCTGGCCGAACGTGTGGAAGAGCGGGAGGCAGCCGAGGATGCGGTCGGTCGGCTCGAGGTCGAGCGTGCCGCTGAGGAGCACGTTCACCTGCTCGACGAGCGAGAAATGGCAGCCCTCGGCGCCCTTCGGCTTGCCGGTGGTACCGCTCGTGTAGAGGATCGTCGCGGTGTCGATCGGGTGGCGGGGCACGTACGTCACGATCGGCTCCGCCTCCGCCGCGAGATCCTCCAGCCGCGGGAACGGCAGCTGCTCGACCAGGTCGTCGGGCACCAGCACCGAGAGCGTGTCGATCCCGGCGAGCGCTGCACCCTTCGCGCCCTCGGCCAGCAGCGGGGCCGCGCAGATCAGGAGCCTGGCGCCGGAGTCGCGCAGCACGTACTCGATCTCGGCGGCCTTGAGCAGGGCATGGATGGGGACGACGACCGCCCCGAGCGCAAGCACGCCGTAGTACGCGCGCGGGAAGTCGGGCACGTTCGGGATCATGAGCGCGACCTTGTCGCCGGGCCCCACGCCGAGGTCCCGCAGGGCACCCGCGTAGCTGCGGGTCTCGTCCCAGAGCTCGCCGTAGGCGATCTCGCGGCCATTGAAGATCAACGCCACGTTGTCGGGCATCCGGTGGGCGGTCTCGGCCAGGATGCTGGCGACGGACATGGTGGCGTAGCCGTGGGGCATGGGGGCTCCTTCGTCGACGTTGACGGACCCGTTCGGGTTGAGGGAAACCTACGTCACGCCGCCCCGCCCCGCAACGCCCCCGTTGGCGCGGCGCTGACGCTCGAAGGGCACGTTGTTGTCGCTTTCGGCGGGCAAAAGCGACAACGACGTGCCCTTCGGTGATCGGGAGGACGGGATCAGGCGCCGAGGATGGTGCGGAGAGTCGCCGTGTAGTCCTCGAACGCACGGCGGCCGGTGGTGGTGAGGGCCAGATATGTGACGGGGACCCGCCCGCGGTGCGCCTTCTCGACCTCCACGTAGCCGGCGTCCTCGAGCTTGCGGAGGTGCGTGGCCAGGTTGCCGGCCGTGAGGTCGAGCAGCTCCTGCAGCCGGGGGAAGGACATGCTGCCGCCGTCGGGGACGGTCGCCAGGGTCGCCGTGATCTTGAGCCGGGCCGCGGCGTGGATGACCGGGTCGAGTTCGTCCACGCCGGTCACCCGCGCGGCTTCGCGGTGCGGAGGCCGCCGAGGGTGACGATCGCGCCGGCACCGAAGACGACACCGCCGGCGATCGCCATCAGCAGCAGGTTCGGACCGAGTCCGAGGAACGGAGCGACAGAGCCCACCACGAGGAGTGCGACGCCCAACCCGAGCTGCAGCCGGTCGCCCCAGATCGCGGCGCCCGCGAGGTAGAGCGTGCCGCACATGAGCGCGTAGGCGCTCGGGAAGTAGATGCCGGCGAGCTCGCCCGGCATGCCCTGCGCGATCAACCCGATGCCGACCAGGGCGAACGCGATCGAGCACACCGACCAGGACACTCCGTAGACGGTGCCGGCGAACTGGGACTCGCCGCGCACGCCGCGGCCGATGCGCGAGCCGATCACCGCCGAGGCGACGATCGACGCGACGATGAGCACGGCGAACAGGATGCCGGCCGCGACCGGCGACAAGACGCCGAGCTGGGCCAGGTAGAGGGCGAGGAAGCCGACCAGCCAGGCGACCGCCCAGACGGTGTAGAGCCAGACGACGGGGATGCGGTGGCCTCGGTCGACGCGACGCTGCTGACCATCGATGAGGTCGAGCATCTCTCGTGCGTCTCCGGACAGGTTCTCGTTCATGAGAACTTTGTAACACAAAGTACTCTGCGTGCACAAGAGTTTTGCACTGCCACGAACGGATAGACTGGAGGGCTCATGTCCGCATCGGTCGCCCTCCCCCGCATCGTCTTCCCTCCCGAGCTGCCCGTCAGCCAGAAGCGCGACGAGATCGCGCGCGCCATCCGCGACAACCAGGTCGTCATCGTCGCCGGAGAGACCGGCTCGGGCAAGACGACGCAGCTGCCCAAGATCTGCCTCGAGCTCGGCCGCGAGAGCATCGGGCACACCCAGCCGCGGCGGCTCGCGGCCCGCACGATCGCCGAGCGCATCGCCGAGGAGCTCGGTCAGAGCGTCGGCGACCTGGTCGGCTACCAGGTGCGCTTCACCGACCGGGTGTCGAAGGCCACCCGGATCAAGCTGATGACCGACGGCATCCTGCTCAACGAGATCCACCGCGACAGGCTGCTTCGCAAGTACGACACGATCATCATCGACGAGGCGCACGAGCGCAGCCTCAACATCGACTTCCTGCTCGGCTACCTGCGCGAGCTGCTGCCGAAACGCCCCGACCTCAAGCTGATCATCACCTCCGCCACGATCGACCCCGAGAGCTTCGCCGCGCACTTCGCCGCCGCCGACGGCACCCCCGCGCCGATCGTGGAGGTCTCCGGCCGTACCTTCCCGGTGGAGGTCCGCTACCGCCCGCTCGTCGCCGAGGCGATGGAGGCCGAAGAAGAGGACGAACCGGATCCCGTTCCCGCCGCCGACCGCGACTACCTCCAGGGCATCAACGACGCGCTCGACGAGCTCGCCCGGGAGGCCAGGGGCGACGTGCTCGTGTTCCTCTCGGGCGAGACCGAGATCCGCGACGCCGCCGACGCCATCCGCGGCCGTAACCTCCCCGGCACCGAGGTGCTGCCGCTCTACGGCCGGCTCTCGTCGGCCGAGCAGCACCGCGTCTTCCAGCCGTCCACGATGCCGGGCGTCCGCCGCCGGGTCGTGCTCGCCACCAACGTGGCGGAGACGAGCCTCACCGTGCCCGGGATCAAGTATGTGGTCGACGCCGGCACCGCCCGCATCAGCCGTTACTCGACGCGCGCCAAGGTGCAGCGCCTCCCCATCGAAGCGATCTCGCAGGCCAGCGCCAACCAGCGCTCCGGCCGGTCGGGGCGAACGAGCGACGGGATCGCGATCCGGCTCTATTCGCACGAGGACTTCGAGAAGCGGCCCGAGTTCACCGAGCCGGAGATCCTGCGCACCAACCTGGCGGCGGTCATCCTGCAGATGATCTCGCTCGGCCTCGGCGACATCGCGGCGTTCCCGTTCCTGACACCGCCGGATTCGCGCGGCATCAAAGACGGGCTCGACCTGCTCGCGGAGCTCGGCGCAATCACGACCAAGAACGGCGAGAACACGCTCACCAAGGTGGGGAGGTCGCTCGCCCAGCTGCCGATCGACCCGCGGTTCGCGCGCATGGTCGTCGAGTCGAAACAGCACAACACCTCACGGGAGGTCATGGCGATCGTCGCGGGCCTCACCATCCAGGACGTGCGCGAGCGGCCCGTCGAGAAACGCGGAAGCGCCGACGAGAAGCACGCCCGCTTCGTCGACCCCACCAGCGACTTCCTCACCCTGCTCAACCTCTGGAACTATCTGGAGGAGCAGCAGAAGGAGCTCTCCTCCAGCGCTTTCCGGAGGTTGTGCAAGGCCGAGTACCTCAACTTCCTGCGGGTGCGCGAGTGGCAGGACGTCTACCGGCAGCTTCGTCAGCTCGCGCGGCCGCTCGCGCTCACGCTCGGCGAGCCGTCGATCAACCCCGACGGCATCCACCGGTCGCTGCTGGCCGGGTTGCTGTCGCACATCGGGCTCAAGGACGTCCGTGAGAGCGGAAACAAGGGGTCCGCCCGCGGCCAGCGGCTGTCCGAGTACCTCGGCGCCCGGCAGACCCGGTTCGTGATCTTCCCGGGGTCGGCGCTCGCCAAGAAGCAGCCGAACGCGATCATGTCCGCCGAACTGGTGGAGACCTCCCGGCTCTTCGCCCGGATGAACGCGACCATCGACCCGGCGTGGGCCGAGCCGATCGCGGGCGACCTCTGCAAGCGGCAGTACAGCGAGCCGCACTGGGAGAAGAACCAGGGCGCGGTCGTCGCATACGAGCGGGTGACGCTGTACGGCGTCCCGATCATTCCGCGGCGCCGCGTGCAGTACGCGCGCATCGACGCCGAGCTCTCGCGCGAGCTATTCATCCGGCACGCGCTCGTCGACGGCGAGTGGGACTCGCGGCAGGCGTTCGACCGTGCCAACCGCAAGCTGCTCGCCGAGCTGCGCGAGCTGGAGGAGCGCACGCGCCGCCGCGACATCCTCAACGACGACGAGGCGGTGTTCGAGTTCTACGACGCCCGCATCCCGGCCGATGTGGTCTCGACGCGGTCGTTCGAGGGCTGGTGGAAGAAAGCCAGGAACGAGACCCCCGATCTCCTGACCATGACCCCGGAGGCCCTGCTCGAGGACGACGCGGCCGGCATCGACGAGGAGGCCTTCCCGCCCGTGTGGCGGCAGGGCGACCAGCGGCTCACGCTGCGCTATCGCTTCGAGCCGGGGGCCGAGGACGACGGCGTGACCGTGCAGGTGCCGCTGGCGCTGCTCGCCGGGCTTCTTCCCGACGGCTTCGACTGGCAGGTGCCGGGGCTCCGGCAGGAGCTGGTCACGGCGATGATCAAGTCGCTGCCCAAGGCGATCCGCCGCCAGGTGGTGCCCGCCGCCGACTGGGCCAAGCGCCTGCTCGGCGAGCTGGCGGGCGCGGCCGGCATGGAGGCCCACGACGGCCGCAAGCCCGCGGCCTCCCTCGCCGACACCCTGGCGGCGACCATCTCGCGGCAGACCGGGTCCCGGGTGACGGGCGCGGACTTCGATCTCGACCGGCTGCCCGCCCACCTGCGCCCGACGTTCCAGGTGATCGGCGAGCGCGGGCGTCCGCTGGCGAGCGGCAAGGACCTCGCAGCCCTCCAGGACCGGCTGCGCTCGCGCGCACGCGACTCGGTCGCGCGCGTCGCCGAGGCGCGCACGCCCGACGCGATCGAACGCTCCGGCCTCACCACCTGGGACCTCGACGAGCTGCCCCGCCACCTCGACTCGACCCAGAAGGGCCCGAACGGCACGACCAACACCATCCGGGCGTACCCCGCGCTCGTCGACGACGGCACGAGCGTCAGTATCCGGCTGATGTCCACGCCCGCCGAGCAGGCGCGCGCCCTCCCGGGCGGGGTGCGCAGGCTGCTGCTGGCGAGCATCCCGTCGCCGGTCGCCTACGTGCAGCAGCACCTCACCGCCAACGAGAAGCTGACGCTCGCGGCCAGCCCGTACCCGAACACCAAGGCGCTGTTCGACGACTGTCTGCTCGCCGTCGTCGACTCGGTGCTCTACCGGATGAAGCCCGATGGCCAACTCTTCATGCGGGCGGAGTTCGAAGCCGTGCGCGACCGGGTGTCCGGAGTCGTCATGGACTCGATGTTCGAGACGGTCGCGCTGGTCACACGCATCCTCACAGCAGCGCGGGCGGCGGAGAAGGCGATCGGCGGCTCGACCTCGCTCGCGTACCTCCCGTCGCTGAACGACGCGAAGACGCAGCTGGCCGGCCTGGTCTGGGTCGATAAGAATGGCGGGCCGGGTTTCGTGTCGGCGACAGGCCTCGAGCAGCTGAAGCACCTCCCCCGCTACTTGAACGGGATCACGCAGCGGATGCAGGCGCTGCCGACGAACCCGGGCCGCGACCGCGCCTGGCAGACCCAGGTGGAGACCGCGACCGCGCTCTACACGGAGGCCGGCGGTCGCATCCCGCCGGCGCCGTACACGGCAGAGAACCTCGTGCACGCGCGCTGGATGCTGGAGGAGTTCCGCGTCTCGCTGTTCGCGCAGTCGCTCGGCACCGCCGAGACGGTCTCGATCCAGCGCATCCGCAAGGTGCTCGGCGGCTGAGCCCCGCGTCGGCTACACCGGGAGGTGGAAGCCTCCGTTGGAGTGGAGGAGCTGGCCGTTCACCCAGCCGCCGGACACCGATAGCAGGAATGCGATCAGATCGGCGGTGTCCTGCGGGCGGCCGAGGCGGCCCAGCGCGGTCTCGGCGGCGAGCGCCTCGGCGAGCTCGGGCGTCATCCACCCGGTGTCGATCGGGCCGGGGTTGACGAGATTCGCGGTGATCCCGAGGTGCGCCAGCTCGACGGCCGCGGCGATGACGATGCGGTCGAGGGCGCCCTTGCTGGCGCCGTACGGGAGGTTGTGGGCGGTGTGATCGCTCGTCAGCGCGACGATGCGGCCCACTGCGGGGCCGCCGGGATCGGACGGCTGCTCGAACTGCTCGGCGAACGCCTTGATGAGCAGCCAGGTACCGCGCGTGTTCACCGCGAAATGCGTGTCGAACGCCTCCACGCTCGTGTCGAGCAGGCCGCTGTCGACCGAATGGGCGTGACTCGCCACGAGCGCCTGGATCGGCCCGAGACCGGCGCGCACGCGCTCGACGGCCAGGCGCGGCGAGTCCGGATGCGACAGGTCGACGGCCACCGGCAGAGCGCGTGCCCCGAGCACGCGCAGCTCGTCCGCGAACGCGTCGTGGGCGCGCTCCTGCGCTCCCCACGGCATGGACGCGTCGTAGTCGTCCCAGAAGGCGAACGCGACGTCCCAGCCGAGGGAGGCCTGGTTGCGGGCGATCGCCGCGCCGATCGAATTCGCACGGCTCGCGCCCGTGATGAAGACGACGGGACGGGAGGAGCGGGCGTCGTTGTCCATCCGACGATTCTGTCAGACCGACGACGACGCCCGCTCCGTGGCTCCTGGGCTGGCCTACAGCACCTTCGACAAGAAGGCCTGCGTGCGTTGGTGCTGCGGGTTCGCGAGCACCTCGCGCGGGTCGCCGGACTCGACGACGACGCCGCCGTCCATGAAGACCAGCTCGTCCGCGACCTCGCGGGCGAAGCCCATCTCGTGCGTGACGACGACCATGGTCATGCCGGAGGCCGCCAGCCCCTTCATGACATCGAGCACCTCGCCGACCAGCTCGGGGTCGAGCGCGGAGGTCGGCTCGTCGAACAGCATCAGCTTCGGGTCCATCGCGAGCGCACGCGCGATCGCCACGCGCTGCTGCTGACCTCCGGAGAGCTGCGCCGGGTAGTGGTCGCCCTTGTCCGCAAGGCCCACGCGGGCGAGCAGCTCGTTGGCGCGCTCGACCGCTCGCGCCTTCGGGATCCCCTTCACCCGGATCGGCGCCTCGATGATGTTCTCGAGCGCCGTCATGTGCGGGAACAGGTTGAACCGCTGGAACACCATGCCGATGTCCTGCCGCTGGCGGGAGGCCTCCTTGGGCTTCAGCTCGTACAGCTTGTCGCCGTGCTGGCGGTAGCCGACCACTTGGCCGTCGACGGACAGCCGCCCGGCGTCCACGCGCTCCAGGTGGTTGATGCAGCGCAGGAAGGTGGACTTGCCCGAGCCCGACGGCCCGATGATGCAGAGCACCTCCCCCGGCCGCACCGACAGCGAGATCGACTTGAGCACCTCGTTGGAGCCGAAGCTCTTGGAGACGCCCTCGGCGAGGACCATCGGCGTGACGGCGGCCTTCGCGGTCGAGTTGCGTGATGGCGCGTCGCTCATCCCTTGCCTCCCAGGTCGTTGCCGTCGGGTGCGCCGGCCGCGGGCAGCGCGCCCGTGGCGAGCGCGGGCTCCTTGTTCTCGGGCCGCCGCATGTTCACGCCGCGCGAGAACCGCTTCTCGAGGAAGTACTGACCGATCATCAGGATGGACGTGAACAGCAGGTACCACAGCGAGGCGACGATCAGGAGCGGGATCGGCGTGTAGGTGACCGCGGAGATGTCGCGGGCGACACCGTAGAGGTCGGTGGTCAGCGGAATGGCCGCGACGAGCGAGGTGGTCTTCAGCATCGAGATGACCTCGTTGCCCGTCGGCGGGATGATCACGCGCATGGCCTGCGGGATGACGATGCGGGTCATCGTCTGCCACCACGACATGCCGAGAGCGGTCGCCGCCTCCTCCTGCCCGGCGTCGACCGAGAGCAGGCCGGCGCGCACGATCTCGGCCATGTACGCGGCCTCGTTGAGCGCCAGGCCGATGATCGCGATGATGAACGCGTTCTGCATGAAGCCGAGGTCGAGCATCAGGCCGAAGTCCGTCCACGGCACGCCGAGGAAGATGTGCGGGTAGATCAGCGAGAACAGTCCCCAGAACACCAGCTGCACGTACACAGGGGTGCCGCGGAAGATCCACAGGTAGAGCCAGGCCACCGACTTGACGACCGGGTTCGGTGAGAGCCGCATCACGGCCAGGATCAGGCCGAGGATGACGCCGATGACCATCGAGTAGATCGTCAGCTGGAGGGTCACGAGCGCAGCAGCACTGATGCGCTTGTCGAAGACGTATTTGCCGACGTACTGCCAGCCGTAGGCGGAGCGCTGCGAGGCGTCGATGACGAACCAGACGACCAGCAGGATGAGCACGATCGCGATGACGATGCGCCACGGATGGCGCAGCTTGACCGCCTTGATCGGCTCGGACGGCGGGGCGCCGGCCGGCGACGGGACGGATCCCGTCGCCGGACCGGCGGTGTTGCCCTGCGACATCAGGTCAGCCCTTCGAGGCCGCGTTGATGTCCGCGGTGGTGACCATGCCGTCGGCCACACCCCACTTGTCGAGGATCTTCTTGTAGGTGCCGTCGTCGATCAGCGACTGGATCGTCTTCTGCAGCACCGGGGTGAGCTTGGAGTCCTTGGCGACCGGGATGCCGTAGGGCGCGACGTCGAACGTCTTGCCGGCCTCCTGGAGCTTGCCGTTGGACTTCGAGATGGCGTACAGCGTGACGGGCGAGTCGGCGCTCAGGGCGTCGGCCTTGCCCAGGATGACCGCGTTGGTCGCGTCGTCCTGGTTGTCGTAGCGCAGCGCCTGGACGGCCGGCTTGCCCGCGTCGGTGCAGGCCTTCGACTTGGCGGGGACCTCGTCGGTGTCCTCGTAGGTCGTCGACTGCACAGCGACCTTCATGCCGCAGGCGTTGTCGGGGTCGACGGTCTTGCCCTTGGCAGACGCCCACAGGATGCCGGCGTTGTAGTAGTTGACGAAGTCGACCTGCTTCTCGCGCTCGACCGTGTCGGTGAAGGACGACATTCCGAAGTCGTCCTTGCCACCGGTGACACTCGGGATGATGTTGTCGAACTTGGCGATCGCGTAGTTGATCTTGAGGCCGAGCTTCGCGCCGATGGCGTTGGTGAAGTCGACCTCCCAGCCGACGGGGTTGCCGTTGTCGTCCTTGTACTCGTTCGGCGGGTATGTGTCGTCCATGCCGACGGTGAGCTGACCCGCCGACTTGATCTTGGAGGGCACGCTATTCGCCAGGGTGTCGTCCTTCTTCACGTCGAACGCGGCGCTCGACGCTGAGCCGCTCGACGAGGGGGTGGAGTTGTCGACACAGCCGGAGAGCGCGAGCGCTGCGACGGCGGCGAGGGCGGCCACGGGGACCACGGATCGGATGCGCATGATGGTAGTTGTCCTTCTTCCTGGTGCAAGGTGTGCAGGAGGGGTAAGGGGAGAATACCCTAGGCCCGATGCAATCCATGCATACTAATTCGCGCGCGAAACGCCAGTTTTCCTGCAAGTTTCGCAGAGATTTCGTCTTTCCTTGCGCGGAATCCGTCGTCTGCGACGTCGGATGACCTCGATTGCACGCGGCATGGCACGCCGCGCTAGGGTCGGGTCGTGACCCAACCGCAATCCGGCCTGGCCGAATCGGCCCGCGTGGTCGTCACGCGCCCCGACGATCCGCTGGCCGAACCGCTCGTCGACGAGCTCTCGCGCGAGTACGACGAGCGGTACGGGTTCAACGACGGCATCCCCTCGTCGGCGGAGCTTTCGCGCTACCCCGCCGAGCGGTTCACGGCCGAGGAGGGCGGCACCTTCCTGCTCCTCGTCGACGAGTCGGGTGCACCCGTCGCGGGCGGAGCGTTCATGCGGGAGGACGACTCCACGGTCGAGGTCAAGCGGGTCTGGACGCACTCCGGCCACCGGCGCCAGGGGCTCGCGCGCCGCGTGATGGCCGAGCTGGAGGCCGAGGCGGCGCGCCGCGGCATCCAGACCATCGTGCTCACGACCGGCGCCCGCCAGCCGGAGGCCGTCGCGCTCTACATCTCGCTCGGCTACTCGCCGTTGTTCGACCTCGACGGCGACTGGGAGCGCGTCTCGTACCTCGGCTTCCGCAAAGACCTGTAGCGCTCCCCGGGGCCCGAGATTCGCTGACTTCCGTCAGCCGGTGAGGAGGCGGGCGGTCTCGGCGACGAGGGCGTCGGCGGAGCGGCCGTCGACGGGGTCGACGAACGCCTCCGCGATGGCTGCCGCGAGTCGGCCGGTGCCCGCGCCGGTCGGCACGGCCTCCAGCACGCCGAGCAGGTCGGCGGCGTGCAGCGCTTCGATGGCCACGACCTCGGTGGTGCGCGCGAGCGAGCGCTGCAGGAGACGCAGCGCGAGCGGCGCGTACGTCGCGTGGTCCTCCACGCCCGACAGGGTGGACGAGCCGAGCGTCGCGGGCGCGGCGAGCTGGCGCACTTCGGCGACGCCGTCGGCGGCCGCATAGAGCAGGAGGCCGGGGACGCGCGTGCGGCCCTCCCGGCGGGCGGGAGCGAGCGCCAGCGAGAGCGCGGCGGTGCGGCGCTCCGACGCCTCGGCCACATGCGCCAACGCCAGCCGCAGGTTCTCCAGCGCGAGCGCCAGCGGCAGCGCCTCGAAGTTGCCTCCCGAGACGAGCCGGCCGCCGGCGAGGTCGACGACCGGGTTCTCCGAGCGGGCCGCGAGTTCGACCTCCAGCTCGCCGCGCAGCCGGGCGACCGCCTCGCGGAGCGCGCCGTGCAGCTGCGGCGCCGTGCGGAACGCCAGCGGGTCTTGCACACTCACGACCCGGTCGGACGCGTGGAGGCCGCTGCCGTCGAGCGCGGCACGGATCGCCTGAGCCGACGCCGCCTGACCCGCTCCTCCACGAGCGTCCGCCACCGCGGACGAGTACGGGCTGAGGTTGCCGGCCGGTCCCGCGGCGCCGACCGCCTCGAGCGACAACGCGACGACCAGGTCGAGCGCCTCCGCGAGCCGCCGTGCCGCGACCGCCGCCAGCGAACCCACGCCGACGCCCAGCGCGTTCGCACTCAGAGCGGCCAGGGCCTCGTGCGGCGCGAGTTCGATCGGTCGGAGGCCGGCGTCGGCGAGCGCCTGCGTGGCCGGGACCTCCGCGCCGTCCCGCAGCACGACCCCCGTGCCGATGGCGACGGCGGCGACCTCCGCGAGCGCGGTCAGGTCGGCCGCTCCGACCGAGCCGCGTGCCGGGATCCACGGCGTGACACGCGCGTTGAGCAGAGCAGCGTACGCGTCCGCGAGCTCGGGCCGCACGCCCGCTCCCCCGCGCGTGAAGCCGGCGAGCCGGGTCGCGACGACCGCGCGCGCCTCCACCTCGGTCAACGGTTCGCCGACGCCGCCGCGATGGTTGGCGATCGTACGTCGCTGGAACGCCGCCAGCTCGCCCGCCGCTACGGCGTCGTCGCGGCCGGCGCCGAGCCGGCGATTGAGCCCATAGACCGCCTCCCCTGCCTCGATCGCGCGCTCGACGATCGCACGGGAGGCGGCGATCCGGTCCCGCGCGTCCTCGGTGAGCGCGACGGGCGCGCCCTCCGCGATCGCGACGATGTCGGACACCGTGGGAGGCTGCGCTCCCCAGCGGATCTCGTGTGCAGGAGCCGTCACGACGTCAGAAGTCCGCCAGGTTGCGGCGGAGACCGCCGTCGCCCAGCTCCGGGCGCAGCAGGCCGCGTCGACGCAAGGCGGGCACCAGCGGGTCGAGCGTGCGGTGCACGTTCGCGGGATGCACCTGCCCGGTGAACAGGAACCCGTCGCCGCCGACCGCCTCCCCCAGCTCGCCCAGATGGTCGGCGACCTCGTCGGCGGTGCCGATGATCGCCAGGCCGTCCTTCTTGGCGCGCGTCTGCAGGATCTCGCGCAGCGTGGACCCCGCGGGCGCGGACGACACGAAGTTGTCGAGCGTGCCTCGGTTGCTGTTCGTGGTGATCTCCGGAAGCGGTGCGTCCAGGTCGAAGGTCTTGAAGTCGACCCCGGTCAGGTAGCTGATCGACTGCAGCTGCTCGTCGACGGCCGCCTGCGTCAGCTCGGCGCGCCCCGCACGGACGCTCGCGGTCTCGGCCGCGTTCGCCGTCAGGATCGGCTGCACGACGAACAGCACCTTCACCGCGTCGGCGGCCCGGCCGTTGGCCACGGCGACGGCGCGGATGCTGTCGCGGTACTCGCGCATCCGCTCCGGGGTGGAGGCCAGCGCGAGCACCACGTCCGAGTTCTTGCCCGCGAAGTCGCGGCCGCGGCCCGACGCGCCCGCCTGCACCATCACCGGCTCCTCGGCCGCCGGCGCGGTGTTGAGCGGCCCGCGGACGCTGAAGAAGCGGCCCTCGTGGTCGATCGTGTGCACCTTGCGATAATCGGCGAAGACGCCGCCCGCGACGTCTTCGACGATCGCGTCGGGCTCCCAACTGCGCCAGAGCTTGCGGACGACCTCCACCCACTCGTCGGCGCGGTCGTACCGGAGGTCGTGCTCGACCTGCTTGTCGAGGCCGTAGTTCTGCGCAGCGAGGTCGGAGCCGCTGGTCACCACGTTGAAGCCGAGCCGGCCTCCCGCGAAATGCTGCAGGGTACTGAGCAGGCGCGCGGCGGTGAACGGCTCGTAGAAGCTCGCGCTGAGCGTCGGAACGATCCCGAGCCGGCTGGTCGCACCGAGCAGGTACGGCACGAGCGGAAGCGGGTCGTGCTTGGGCACGAATCGCGCGGCCGCCAGGTTCACCTCGGCCGAGCCGCCATAGGTGTCGGGCACGGCCACGCCGTCTTCGATGATGAACAGGTCGAAGCCGGCGCCCTCGAAGGCACGCGCCGCATCCTGGTAGACGGGAGGCTGCCTCCAGTCGTAGCCGATGCCGTACGTGGGGTCGCCCCAGCCCTGGACGCCGAAGCCCGCGCCGAGGAACCAGCCGAAGTGAAGGAGTGCCATGGAGTCTCTCTGCTGCGTCTCTCTGCTGCGCGCGTCAGTCGACGCCGACACCGGCGGCGGTCAGCCAGTCGGTGTCGTACGCCTTGGTCAGGTAGTTCGTCCCGCCATCCGGCGCGATCGCCACGACGATCGAGCCCGGCTGCGCCTCGCGGGCCACCCGCAGGGCCGCGGCGACGGCGAGCGCCGACGACGGGCCGAGCAGGAGGGCCTCCTCGGCGGCGAGCCGGCGGAGTGTTCGGTACACCACTCCATCCTCGACGGTGTGGACCTGGTCCACCACCTCCGGATCGAAGGTGCCCGGCCAGAAGTCGCGCGGCCACGCGGTGCCGACACCGTCGACGAGGATGCGGCCGGCCGCACCGCCGCCGTAGGTCGAGCCTGAGGGGTTCGCGCCGTGCACCTGGACGGCTCCGCCGCTGACCTCCTTCAGGTAGCGGCCGGTGCCGCTCACGGTGCCTCCGGTGCCGATCGACGCGACGAAATGCGTCACACGGCCAGCGGTCTGCCGCCAGATCTCCGGGCCGGTGCCGCGATAGTGCGCCTCCGGGTTCGCCGTGTTCGCGAACTGGGCGGGACGCCACGAGCCGGGGGTCTCCGCGGCGATGCGGTCGGCGACCGCGCGCGGGTTGGCGGGGTCGTCGGGACCGGCCTCCCAGTCGGCCTCCACCAGGCGTGCGCCGTAGGCCGCCAGCACCTTGCGCTTCTCGTCGGAGATGTCGGCGGCGTGCACGATGACGACGGGATGACCGGTGAGCCGGCCGATGAGTGCCAGTCCGATGCCGGTGTTGCCGCTGGTCGCCTCCACGATCGTGCCGCCGGGGGCGAGCGCGCCAGCCGCCTCGGCCGAGCGGATCATGTTGAGCGCGATGCGGTCCTTGGAGGAGCCTCCCGGGTTACGGCCCTCGAGCTTCACCAGCACGCGGGCCTCGAGACCGGCCGGGAGGGAGTGCAGCTCGACCACCGGGGTGTTGCCGATCAGCGCCGCTGCCGAGTCGCACACCTCGCCCAACGGGAGGTTCCCGGAGGCGGAGGAGGGGATCAGGTCGAGCGCGGTCATGCAGGAACGATAGACGCGCGCCCTGAGAAGCGCACGGGCTGTGTCGACGTGTTACACCACAGGGGTAGCGGGCCGGCTCCCTGCACTCAGTCGGCTCCGACCGCGACCGGGCGGGCCGGGTCGTTCGACCACGCCGAGAACGAGCCCGGGTAGAGCGCCGGGATCGGCAGGCCCGCGACCTCCATCGCCAGGGCGGCATGCGCGGCGGTGACGCCGGAGCCGCAGTAGACGCCGGTGCGCGTGTTCTGGTCGACGCCGAGGGCGGCGAAGCGGTCGGCGAGCTGTTCGGGAGGCAGCATCCGGCCATCAGGACCGATCGTGTCGGCCGTCGGTGCGCTGACGGCGCCCGGGATGTGACCGGCGCGCGGGTCGACGGGCTCGACCTCCCCGCGGAATCGCTCACCGGCCCGCGCGTCGAGCAGCACGCCATGCTCCGCTACGGCCGCAGCGGAGTCGGCGTCGAGGACAGGCAGCCGACCGTACTCGAGGTGGACGGAACCCGGCGCGACCACGGTGCGGCCGGTCTCCACGGAGCCGCCTGACGCGATCCAGGCGGCGAGTCCGCCGTCGAGGACGCGGACGTCCTCGAAGCCGGCGTGCCGCAGCAACCACCAGGCCCGCGCAGCAGAGGTGCCGGAGACGTCGTCGTACACGACCACGGTGTCGCCGTCGCTGAGCCCCCACCCGCGAGCCGCGTCCTGGAGGTCGGCGATGGCCGGCAGCGGGTGCCGCCCATCGGTCGGGACACCATGGCCCGCGAGCTCGGTGTCCAGATCGACGTATACCGCCGACGGAATGTGGCCCTTCGCGAACTCCTCGGCCCCGGGAGGGCCGCCCAGCTTCCAGCGCACATCCAGCACCCGCAACGACGACCGCCGCCGGCCGGCACGGCTCCACAGGGAATCGGCCCCGAGAGCGACGTCCAGCGCGGCGGCGGTGATCAGCGGAGAGTTCCGCAGCGTCATCTCAGCGACCGCTCGATGCCTTCGCGTTCGACTCGTACGACGTGTTGGTCGATTCGAAGAAGTTGACCAGCTCGAGCGTGTCGTTGGCGGTCGCCATCCACTTGGCCGGGTTGGAGACCTTGTACTCGGCCTCGAAGCCGAGCTCCTCCAGGCGGCGGTCAGCCAGGTACTTGACGTACTGGTTGATGTAGTTGGCGTTGAGGCCCAGGATGCCGCCGGGCAGGAGGTCGCGGTTGTACTGCTCCTCCATCTCCACGGCGTCCAGGATCATCTGACGGATCTCGTTCGCGAACTCCGGCGTCTGCAGGTCGGGGTTCTCCTCCAGTACCGTGAGGATCAGGTTGATGCCGAACTTGAGGTGCAACGACTCGTCGCGCACCACCCAGTCGATCAGCGACCCGAAGTTGCGCAGCAGGTTCCGCTGGCGGAACGACAGCGCCACCATGAAGCCCGAGTAGAACCAGATGCCCTCGAGGATGACGTTGTACGCCACCAGGTTGCGGATGAAGTCCTGCTTGCCCTCGGTGGTCGTGATGTCGAGGGCCTGCTCGGTCATCCGCTTGATGAAGTTGACCTCGAACTCCTCCTTCTTCGCCATCGAGGGGATGTCGACGTGGGAGTTGTACGCTTGCTCGCGGTCGATCGGGAACGTCTCGAGGACGTACTCGAACGACATGCAGTGGTTGGCCTCCTCCCACATCTGCTTGGCGAGGTAGAGGTGCGCCTCGGCCGCGTTGATGTAGGGGTACACGCCGAACGCCAGCGCTTTGTTCACCAGGAGCTCGTTCGGGTTGAAGTAGCTCATCAGGAAGGTGACCGCGTGACGCTCCTCGTCGGTCATCTTCTTGAAGTCCGCGATGTCTTCACCGAGCTGGATCTCGTTGGGGAACCAGGTGTTCGCGACGGCCTGGTCGTAGAGGTCCATCGCCCACTGGTACTTCACCGGCTTGAGCAGAAGGCCCTCTTCGATTCCCGTTCCCAGGATGCCCATCTGTGTGTCTCTTCTCTATCGTCGTCGGCGGCGGGCTACTGGCAGGACTCGCACTGCAGGTCGTCCATCGGGTCGACCGGCACGTAGTATTCCTCGATTTTGGTGCTGTTCATCACTTGTCACCCCCAGCTGCGCTGTTGGAGGTCAGGCCGCCGAAGCCGAACCCGCGGCGAGCGGGAGCAGCAGCCGGCGCGGTCTCGGTGACGGCGGGGGCTGCGGCCGGGGCGCCGGCGCCGACCGTCGCGAAGCCCTTGCGGCCTCCCGAGATCTCCTCCGCCTTGTTGACCTTGACGGTCGACTGCTCGGCCTGGTGACGCGGCTTCATGTGCAGGTAGTAGGTGGTCTTCACACCCTTCTCCCACGCGGCGTAGTAGATGTCCATCATGTCGCCGAGATCACGCGTCTCGAGGTACATGTTGCGGCTGATCGCCTGGTCGATCCACTTCTGGGCGCGGGCCGCCACCTCGATGAAGGCGTACGGCGAGAGCTGGAAGCTCGTCTTGAACGTGGCCTTGACCTCGTCCGGGATCTCGGCGATGCCCTGGATGTCGCCCTGCGAGCGCAGGATCGCCTCGCGGACATCCTGCCAGATGCCGCGCTCCTGCAGCGTCTCGACCAGGTTGCGGTTGACCTCGAGGAACTTGCCCGAGGAGGTCGACCGGCTGAAGATCTGCGAGAACTGCGGGTCGAAGCCCGGCGTGGTGCCGGCGACCAGGCCGATGGAGGCCGTCGGCGCGATCGCCATGAGCGTGGCGTTGCGCATGCCGCCCTTGACCTTCTCGCGCAGGCGGTCCCAGTCGAGGCGGATCGTGCGGTCGACCGTGATCGGGATGCCGCGGTCGGCCTCCGTCAGCGCGATCGAGTCGTAGGGCACCAGGCCCTTCGACCAGCGCGAGCCCTCGAAGTTCGGGTACGCGCCGCGCTCCTGCGCCAGGTCGGCGCTCTCGTCGATGGCCGCGTACGAGACGTGCTCCATGATCTCGTCGATCAGGGCGTAGGCCTCTTCACTCTCGTAGCTGAAACCGAGGCGCTCGACGATGTCGGTGAAGCCCATGACGCCCAGGCCGATCGCCCGGTTCTGCTGGTTGGAGAAGTCGGCCTCGTCGACGCTGGAGACCGTGATGTCGATCAGGTTGTCGAGCTGGCGCACGGCCTGGCGGGCGCTCGCCTCGATGCGCTCCCAGTCCATCTTTCCGTCGATGAGGTGACGCGACAGGTTGATGGAGGCCAGGTTGCAGACCGAGACGTTCTCGCGGTCCTGCGGCAGCGTGATCTCGGTGCAGAGGTTGGAGAGGTGGATCGTGCCCGTGTTGTTGTTGAGCGCACGGTTGTTGATGGTGTCCTTCCAGGTCAGCCACGGGTGGCTGGTGGTCTGGAGGCTCATCAGGATGTCCTTGAACTGAGCCCGGGCGCTGATCTTCTTGAACATCCGCAGACGGCCGGCCTCGGCCTCGTCGATGTAGTGCTGGAAGCGGGCCGAGAACTCCTTGCCGTAGAGCTCGTTGAGGTCCGAGACCTCCAGCGGGTCGAAGAGGTACCAGTCTTCGTCGTTCTGCACGCGCTTCATGAACTCGTCGCTGATCCACACAGCGGTGTTGGCGGTGCGGGTGCGACGGTAAGGGTCGCCGGAGTTCTGGCGGAGGTCGAGGAACTCGGGGAAATCGAGGTGCCAGTTCTCCATGTAGAAGCAGAGCGCACCGAACTTCTTGCCGCCGCGGCTCACCGCGCGAAGCACGGAGTCGATGGTGTGCATGAACGGGATCGGGCCGGTGGAGGTGGTGTTGTTGGAGCGGATGGGCGAGCCCTGAGCGCGCAGCTTGGTGACCGAGAGGCCGATGCCGCCGGTGCCCTTGGTGAGCCACATGACGTCGCGCACCGACTTCGCGATGTGCTCGATGTCGTCCTGCATCTCCATGACGAAGCAATTGGAGAGCTGCGGGTACGCCGTTCCTGCGTTGACGAGCGTGGAGCCCGCCGCGAGGTACTCGAGCTTGGACATCTTGTCGTAGAACGCGATGGCGTGCTCGGTGGGGTTGGCCTCGTTGAGCGAGAGGCCCATCGCGATGCGCATCCAGAAGTACTGGGGGACCTCGAGCGAGTCGCCGTTGCGGGCCTTGATGCCGTAGCGGTTGTTGAGCGTGACGACGCCGATGTACTTCAGCAGCTCGTCGCGCGACGGGTCGAGGTAGCCCGCGAGGCGGTCGAGGTCGAAGAGAGAGGTGAAACGCGAGTCGAGGAGGGTCTCGGCGACGCCGCGCTCGATGTAGCCGCGGAAGTGGCTCGTGTGGAGGTCGACCAAGGCGTCGAAGCCTTCGTAGTCGCCGAGGACGCGCTTGTAGATCGTCTTGAGGAGGAGGCGTGCGGCGACGGTGTCGAACGCGGGGTCGTCCTTGACGTTCTGCAGAGCGACCTGGATGACCGCCTCGTCGAGCTGCTGGGTCGTGATGCCGTCGAACAGGGTCAGTTCCAGCTCGCTCGCGATCTGCGTGACCCAGGTGATGTTCTCATCCAGGCCGGCGGCCGCGTTCTCGATGGCCAGATTGATCTTGTTGGCGTCGTACGGCTCCCGCTCGCCGTTCCGCTTCACAACAGTGATAGCCACTATCTCTCCCTCTTCCCGCTTTTTTGGGTTCACACAGTTTTTTGAGTTCACGCAGTGCCGCTCGGTCGAGCGGCGAAGTCCGTCGCGACAGCCTCCGGCCTCCCCGAGAATCGGCCGGACCCCCTGTCGCGTGAACCACTATATAGCCGGGTACCGACATTTCCATGCCCCCATATCTAGTGGGCGTGTCATCCACAGGTGTGAAAAAGTTATGCACATTTCCACACCCCCTCGAACGGGTTTCACACCCCTTCCCCGGGCCGTTCCGACCGATAGAGTGGAAAGACTGTGAGCAGCTACTCGAGCCTTCTGAAGACGCCCGGCGTCGCGCGCATCATCGCTGCGCAGCTGACCGCCCGGTTCCCGTTCGGGATGCTCTCGCTGGCCTTCCTGCTCCACATCGAGCGCATCCACCACTCCTACGGAGCGGCCGGCCTGGTGCTCGGCGCGATGAGCATCGGCCAGGCCATCGCCGGGCCCATGACCAGCAGGCTGATGGGCGTCCTCGGCATGCGCACGGTCCTCTGGACGACGCTCGCGCTCTGCTCGGTCGCGGTCGCAGCGATCGGCGTGTTCGTGATGCCCATCCCCGTCACCATGGCGGTCGCGTTCTTCGCGGGCCTCAGCATGCCGCCCATCCAGCCCGCGGTGCGCACCATCTACCCGAAGATGGTCAACTCCCGGCAGCTCACCCCGCTGTTCTCGCTCGACGCCTCCGCGCAGGAGATCATCTGGATCGCCGGGCCTGTCGCGATCACGTTCGTCTCGACCCAGATCGGCACCGTCGAGGGCATCCTGATGTCGGTCGCGATCATGCTGCTCGGCGGCTTCTGGTTCATCTCCTCCCCCGAGGTCGGGCGCGTCCGCATCCCGCGCAGCAAGCGACGGTTCGGCGTGGTGCTCGCGCGGCCTCCCGTGCTGCTGGCGACGGTCGTCGGCTTCCTGCTCATCGGGTCGTGCGCAGCGGTGGAGGCCGGGGTCGTCGCCAACTTCGGCGAGGGTTCTCCGTTCGCCGGCATCGTCCTCGCCATCTGGTCGCTCGGCTCGCTCGTCGGCGGTCTCGCCTTCGGACACGTGCCGATCGGGCCCTGGGCGACGGCACGCCGCATGCTGATCGTGTTCGTCGGCGTCGTGATCTCCACGTTCATGCTGTGGTCGTGGTGGGGCCTGTCGCTCACGCTCATCGTCGCCGGCCTCGGGATCGCGCCCGCGCTGGCCGTGCTGTTCGCGATCGTCTCGGCGAGCGTCAAATTCTCGGACACCGCGGAGGCCTACGGCTGGGTCGGCACAGGCCAGCTCATCGGCGCCGCGCTCGGCTCCGCACTCGCGGGCTTCCTGATCGACGCCAACGGTCCCGTCGGCGCCTTCTGGGCGGCCGGCGTCTTCGCACTCGTCGGCTTCTTCGTCCCCGCCCTCGCCGTGCGCGTGCACCCCGACCTCCGCGGCCGCGACGCCTCCCCCATCCCCGACACCGAGCCGGTCCCCGTCCAGCCCTCCTGAGCCTCGAGACGTGAGTAATCGCGGGAATCGTCCGCACAATTCTCGCGATTAGTCACGTCTCGATCGCTGCGTGTGGATAAGTCCTGCGGGGAGGAGGTGCGTCGGGCAGGGTGACGGGATGGGGAGACGAGCTGCTGCACTGCCGACCGAGTTGATGACTGGTCCGTTCCGGACGGGGGATGCGTTGGGGCACGAGGTGTCCGCGGCAAGACTCCGTGCGAAGGACCTCGACATTCCCATCAGGGGCGTGCGGCTCGCCCATCACGACGTTGGACTGGAATCGCGTTGCCGAGCCTTCCTACTTCACCGCGACGAACAAGTCGCTTTCAGCCACATGACCGCAGCTGAGCTACTCGGCGCACCGCTTCCTTCACGTGTCCACGAGGACGAACGGCTCCATGTGAGCGTTCCCGCGACGGGGCGGGCCGTGCAAGCCGCATCCGTTATCGGCCACACATTGTCAGCATGGGAGACCGTCTCGCTCCGGGGACTACCCCTGACCACGCCCGAACAACTGTGGCTCGACTTGGCGGGGATGCTCGGTCGCGACGCTCTGGTCTCCCTGGGCGATTGGCTTATCAGCTATCGCCATCCCCTGACGACGCCCGACGCTCTTGCCGAGATCGTGCGATCGAGCACCGGCCGGAGAGGTATCGCCGTGGCCCGCCTCGCGCTGCCGCTCCTGCGCACCAGGTCCGAGTCACCCGGCGAGACGCGCCTACGGCTGTTGATTCTCGATGCCGGACTGCCTGAACCCGAGTTGAACTATCTGATCCATCGGCGCGACGGAGCTTTCGTCTCTCGTGTCGACATGGCCTTTCCGGGTCAACGAATCGTGCTGGAGTACGAAGGCGATGGCCACCGTGTCGACCGAGAAGTGTGGTTCCGGGATATCCGACGGCGAGAGCACCTCGAGGATCTCGGGTGGCGAGTCGTGCGCGTAACCGCCGCGGACCTGCATTCCCCCGTGCCCCTTATCTCCCGGCTATCCCAGTTGCTGAGGGCGAGGCGTGAGTAATCGCGGGAATCCGGCCCGGGATTCCCGCGATTACTCACGTCTCGGCTACCAGCGGGGGTGGGTGGTGGCGCGGAAGTGCGCGTCGTAGAGTGCCCGGACGGCGTCGGCGAAGCCGGCGGGGAGGGTGACGCCGGCCGCGGCGGCGTTGGCTCGGGCCTGCTCGGGCGAGCGGGCGCCGGGGATGACGGTGGTGACGCCGCTCTGCGCGATCACCCAGGCGAGGGCCGCCTGGGCGGGCGTCGCGCCCTCCGGGGCGAGTGCGGCGAACTCGCGGGCGGCGCGCACGCCCTCTTCGTAGTCGACGCCCGAGAAGGTCTCTCCCACGTCGAACGCCTCGCCGTGGCGGTTGTAACTGCGGTGATCGTCGGCCGAGAACGTCGTCGTCTCCGAGTAGCGGCCGCTCAGCAGCCCGGAGGCCAGCGGCACCCGCGCGATGATGCCGACGCCGGCCTCCCTGGCCGCCGGCAGCACCTCGTCGAGCGGCTTGAGGCGGAACGCGTTCAGGATGATCTGCACCGACGCGGTGCCGGGGCGGCCGATGGCCTCCAGGGCCTCCGCGCAGGTCTCGACGCTGACGCCGTAGTTCGCGATCGCGCCCTCCTCGACCAGCGTGTCGAGCGCGTCGTAGACGGCGGCGTTCGAGAAGACCGGCGTGGGAGGGCAGTGCAACTGCACGAGGTCGAGCGTGTCCGCGCCGAGGTTGCGGCGGGAGCGGTCGGTCCACTCGCGAAACTTCGCCAGCGTGAAGTTCGCCGGCTCCTGCTCCTCGCGTCGGCCCATCTTGGTCGCGACCGTCAGCGGCAGCTCCGGGCGGGAGGCGCGGTAGCGGCCGATCAGCTGCTCGCTGCGGCCGTCGCCGTACACGTCCGCCGTGTCGAAGAACGTGACGCCCGACTCGGTGGCCGCGTCGAGCACGGCCATCGCGTCGGCCTCCGACACGTCGCCCCAATCGGCGCCGAGCTGCCAGGTGCCGAGACCGATGACCGAGACGTCGCGCCCGGCGCGTCCGAGAGTTCGCTGCTGCATGCTCCCAGCCTAGGCGGCCGGCGGATCAGGCGGCCGGCGGATCAGGCGGCCGCCTCGGTCACCTCCTGGTTGCGGAAGTGCCCGGCGAGCATCCCGACGACGCCCACCGCCGCCCAGCACAGCAGCACCAGCCAGGGGAAGAGCGCGTCGGCCGACGGGAAGTACGACAGGTCGCGCAGCAGCGAGACCGACGCACCCGGGACGAACCACTGCCCGATCGCGCCCCATGGCCCGACCAGGAACTGCAACGGCTGCGCAGCGGCGGAGAGCGGGTTACCGACCAGCACGGTCAGCACCGCGCCGATGGCGATGCCGACGCGGCCGAACAGCGCGTTCATCCCGACCACGAACGCCGCCGTCGCGAACATCGCCAGGCCGACGGCGACCGTGTTCGCCCAGAAGTCGCCCTGCAGGATGCCGAACCAGCCCTGCAGGATGCCGGTGACCGCCAGGCCGCCCGCGACCCCGTAGAGGAACACCGCGGTGAGGCGGCGCCAGCTGCCTGCGACGAGCAGTGAGATGAGGACGCCGCCGATCATCCCGCCGAGCACCAGCGGGAACGACGACGCGGCCAGTCCGAGGCCGCGCGCGTCGCTGGAGGCCAGCGGCACGACGTCGGTCACCTTCACCGTGATGGTCGGCGGCTTGGAGCCTGCGGGCGCCTTGCCGGCCGCGATGGCCTGCTCGACGGCGGCGGCCGCCTGCGCGTTCGCCTGCGTCTGCAGGGTCGTCGCGACCTGGTTCAGGATCTGCGCGACCGCGGCGCCGTTCGCGGAGGCCGTGAGCACCTCCGGAGTCTCGCTGAGCACGATCGCCCCGTACACGTCGCGCTTCTGGATGGCGTCGACCGCCGCCTGCCGGTCACTGCAGGAGGTCACGGCGAACGCGCCGTCGGCCGCCGTGTCGAGCTGCTTCTCGACCGCGGTCACCTGCGCCGACGGGCCGGCGACGCCGATCGGGAGGTCTTTGACGGTGGAGGTCACGGTCGGCCAGAGGAAGGCCAGCAGGATGACGACGACGACCGCGGCCGCTGCTACGGCGAGCGCGATCGCGCGCCCCCACGGCGTGTGCACGACCGGCGCCGTGCTCGACACCGTGCCGGTCTCCGACGTGGGACGCGCGACGTCCCGCTCGGTGCTGATGCTCATGACGACCTCCCAATAAAAACGAATGCTCGTTCTTTATAATCGACAACAGTACGGCTATTGTCAAGAACGAACATTCTTTTTTCCGAGGTTCCCGACGCGAAGGAGGCCGCGATGCCCAAGGTCACCGAGGAGTACCGCAGCGCACGACGCCACGAGATCGCGCAGGCCGCCCTCCGTTGCTTCGCGCGCAACGGCTTCGCGGCGACCTCGATGGCCGACATCATCGCCGAGTCCGGCCTCTCGGCCGGCGCGATCTACGGGCATTACGCGAGCAAGGACGAGCTGATCGAGCTGACCGCCTCCGAGATCCTCGACGCCCGGTTCCTGGAGGTCGCCGAGGCCCGCACGCGGCACCCCCTCCCCGCGCCCGGCGAGATCGTGCGCCTGCTCGTCACCGGCCTCCTGTCGCACATCGTCGACGTGCAGCTGCTCGTGCAGGTCTGGGGGCAGGTGCCGATCAACCCCGGCCTGAAGAGGATGTCCTCGGAGATCGGCGACCGGATCCGTTCCATGTTCACCGACTACCTGACGGAGTGGCACGCGCAGACGATGCCGGCCGAGGAGGCCCGCGCCCGCGCCGTGCGCGAATCGTCGGTCTACATGAGCCTCGTGCAGGGTTACGTCATCCAGACCGTCCTCTTCGACGGGTTCGACGGCCCGACCTACCTGGACGTCGTCGACGGCATCTCGCTCAGCGCGCCGGCCACCACGGCGGAGTGAGGCGTTCGAGCAGCGCGAGCAGTGCCTCCACGTCGCGCGGTCGCGGCCGGGTGAGCCAGACGTCGATGGCACCGATGATCCCGTCGGCGAGGTAGCGCTCGATCGCGCGCCGCTCCACCTCGTCGCCGGCGGGCACGCTCACGCTGTTCTGCTGCAGCAGCAGCTCGATGGAGGCCTGGAAGTGCTCGCTGAGCATCGCGCTCAACCCGGCCTCCGCACCGCCTGCTCCGAGCCCGCGGCGGTAGATCGCGTCGTGCTCGTCGACGTGCCGGAGCACCGCCCGGGTGACCCCGCCGATCGCGGCCGCGGCATCGTCGGGTGCGACGTCGACCAGGTATGCGGCCCGCAGAGCGTCGAGCTCGGTGCGGAGCACCCGCTGCAGCAGGGCTGCCGGTGACGCGGCGTACTCGTACACCGTCGACCGGTGGACGCCCGCGGTGGCGGCCAGCCGGGAGACCGTGACGTCGGCGATCGGCTGCTCCGCGGCGAGCGCGAGCACGGCCGCGCTGAGCCGGGCGAGCGTCTTCTCCTGCCGGGCGTCGAGGCGCGGCGCATCGGCAGAGCCGAATCCTGCAACGCTCCCCGCGTTCGCCACAGGCGCACTCGATCGTCCGCCGTTCGGCTTCCCGCTGTTCACATTCCGATCGTACAATGGAGTTATCCGACAAGTGTCGGATATCTGGAAGGAGAATTCCCCATGGCTCAGTACGATGTCGCCGACCGCTCCGCGATCGTCACAGGTGGAGGCTCGGGCATCGGACGCGCAGTGGCACTGACCCTCGCGGCCAGCGGTGCCGCGGTCCTGGTCACCGATCTGAACGAAGAGCACGCCAAGGCCGTCGTCGCCGAGATCGAGGCAGCGGGCGGCACCGCCGCCGCCCTCGCGGGCGACGTGACCGATCCGGCGTTCGCCGCGGCGAGCGTGGAGGCCGCGAACGCCCTCGCGCCGCTGAAGATCGCGGTCAACAACGCCGGCATCGGCGGAGAGGCCGCTCCCGTCGCCGACTACTCGCTCGACAGCTGGCGCAAGGTCATCGAGGTCAACCTCAACGCGGTGATGTACTCGATGCAGCCGCAGCTCACCGCGATGGCCGCGAACGGCGGCGGCGCGATCGTCAACATGGCCTCGATCCTCGGCTCCGTCGGCTTCGCGAACTCGTCCGCCTACGTCACCGCCAAGCACGGCCTCCTGGGCCTCACCCAGAACGCGGCCCTCGAATACGCCGACCAGAAGGTGCGCGTCGTCGCGGTCGGCCCCGGCTTCATCAAGACGCCGCTGGTGGAGGCGAACATGAGCCCCGAGGCGCTCCAGTTCCTCGAGAGCAAGCACGCGCTCGGCCGCCTCGGCGAGCCGGAGGAGGTCGCGGCCCTCGTCGCGTTCCTGGCCTCCGACGCCGCATCGTTCATCACCGGCAGCTACCACCTGGTGGACGGCGGCTACACCGCCCAGTGAGGCGGAGCGACCCACTGCCGTGCCCGGTCGCGCTCCCCTAGGCTGAGGAGCGTGACCGAGCACGACGAGCTGTTGAGCGAGGAGCGGCTGGAGCGGTTCCGCTCCCGCGCCGCCCAGTACGACGCCGAGAACCGCTTCTTCACCGAAGACTTCGCCGAGCTTGCCGACGCCGGCTACCTCAAGGCGCTCGTCCCCACCGAACTAGGCGGCCTGGGCCTGTCGCTGGAGCAGACGGCCCGCCTCCAGGTGCGGCTCGCCGGCGCTGCGCCCGCGACGGCGCTCGCCGTCAATATGCACCTGGTCTGGACGGGCGTCGCCAAGACCCTCCGCGATCGCGGCGACGACTCGCTGGAGTTCGTGCTGCGGGAGGCCGGCGCCGGAGAGGTGTTCGCCTTCGGACTGAGCGAGGCAGGCAACGACCTCGTGCTGTTCGGGTCGACGACCCAGGCCCGCCCACAGGCCGACGGCTCCTACCGCTACACCGGCACCAAGATCTTCACCTCCCTCTCCCCCGCGTGGACGCGGCTGGGCACGATGGGCCTCGACACCGAGAGCGCCGACGCGCCCAAGATCGTCTACGGCTTCATCGAGCGCACGGGAGGCGGGTTCGAGATCCGCGAGGACTGGGACACGATCGGAATGCGGGCCACGCAGAGCAGCACGACCGTGCTCGCCGGCGCGCAGGCCCCGGCCGACCGGATCGTGCGCCGCCTCGACCCCGGCCCCAACCCCGATCCGCTCGTCTTCGCGATCTTCGCCAACTTCGAGCTGCTGCTCGCCTCCGTCTACACCGGCATCGGCGCCCGTGCGCTGGAGCTCGCGGTCGCCGCCGCGCACCGCAGGAAGAGCCTCAAGAACGACGGGCGCAGCTATGCGAACGACCCGGACATCCGGTGGCGCATCGCCGAGGCGGCGATCGATCAGGATGCCCTACTCCCCCAGCTCGACGCCATCACCCGCGACGTCGACACGCTCGCCGACCACGGCACGCAGTGGTTCCCGAAGCTCGTGGGGATGAAGATCCGGGCGACGGAGACCGCGCGTCGCGTCGTCGACCAGGCCATCCGGGTCTCGGGAGGCTCCACCTACTTCTCCAGCAGTGAGCTCGGCCGGCTCTACCGCGACGTGCTCGCCGGCATCTTCCATCCCTCCGATGCCGAGTCAGCGCACAGCACCGTCGCCAACGCGTGGCTCGGGCCTATCGAGGACTGAGACGACAGCGCCCGCAGCAGACCGGCCCGAACCAGACCCACCAGGAGGCGTCATGCAGGAGATCACCGCGCAGCACTTCGCCGAGCGCCTCGCGCGCGGAGCCGCGCAGGCCAAGGCCGCCGACCTCGACGCCCTCCTCGTCGCGCCCGGCCCCGACCTGGCGTATTTCGCCGACTACCTGCCCCCAGTGACCGAGCGGCTGACGATGCTGGTCATCCCCAGCGAGGGTCAACCGACGATGGTGGTGCCGGTGCTCGAGCACGACAGCGCCGCCGCGACCCGGGCCGCGGGGGCGATCCGGCTGGTCACCTGGGCCGACGGCGAGGACGAGCACGCGCCCCTGATCGACCAGCTCTGGTCGGGCGGGAGGTACGGCATCTCCGACTCCGCCTGGGCGATGCACCTGCTGGCGCTGCAGGACGAGTTGCCCGACGTGCGCTTCCGGGCCTTCTCCGACGTCCTCCCGATGCTGCGCGCGGTGAAGGGCTCCGACGAGGTCGACCGGCTCGCCGCCGCCGGCGCCGCTGCCGACGCGACGTTCGAAGACATCCTGTCGGCGCCGTTCGCCGGCCGGGCCGAGCGGGAGGTCGCGGCCGACCT
The DNA here is from genome assembly GCF_055720965.1 of Leifsonia sp. PARNA 1/14. Classification (NCBI taxonomy): domain Bacteria; kingdom Bacillati; phylum Actinomycetota; class Actinomycetes; order Micrococcales; family Microbacteriaceae; genus Leifsonia; species Leifsonia sp. PARNA 1/14. Next base: position 366,168 of record NZ_JBVQSP010000001.1, on the reverse strand, counting down.
CGACCGGCTGCTGCGCGAGCACGGCCACTCGCAGGTCGACTTCACGATCGTCGGCTCCGGCCCGAACGGCGCCAACCCGCACCACGAGGCCGGCGACCGGATCATCCAGCAGGGCGACATGGTGGTGCTCGACTTCGGCGGCCTCATGGACGGCTACGGATCGGACACCACCCGCACCGTGCACGTCGGCGAGCCGACCGACGAGGAGCACGAGGTCTTCGAGGTGGTCAAGCGCGCCCAGCAGGCGGCGTTCGACGCGGTCGCGGTCGGCGTGCCGCTGCAGCAGATCGACCGTGCCGCGCGCGCGGTGATCGCCGAGGCCGGTTACGGGCAGTACTTCGTGCACCGCGTCGGCCACGGCATCGGCACGACGACGCACGAGCCGCCGTATCTGGTGGAGGGTGAGGAGCAGCGCGTCGTCGCCGGGATGTGCTTCTCGCTCGAACCCGGCATCTATCTGCCCGGCCGCTTCGGCGTGCGCATCGAGGACATCGTCGTGGCCGCCGCCGACGGCGCGCACCGGCTGAACAACAGCAGCCGCGAACTGCACATCGTCCGGTGACCGACCGGTGACCGCCTCGCCCGTGAGCACAGCGCCGGCCGACCGCGACGCAGAGCGCCGCGTCGCCCTCCGGCGGATGAAGCTGATGGCGACCAGCCTGCTGGCTGTCGCGGCGGTGATCTTCGCCGTCTCGTTCGCCCTGCAGGACCGCTACCCGTGGCTCGGGTTCGTGCGCGCGGCGGCGGAGGGCGCCATGGTCGGCGCGCTGGCCGACTGGTTCGCCGTGACCGCGCTGTTCCGTCATCCGCTCGGCCTGCGCATCCCGCACACCGCGATCATCCCGACCCGCAAGGACGAGATCGGCGAGACCCTCGGCGCGTTCGTCGAGACCGAGTTCCTGTCGGACGACGTCGTCGCCACCAGGCTCGCGGCCTACGACGTATCCGGCGCGGTCGCCCGCTGGCTGATGGAGCCGGGCAACGCGCAGCGGGTGGTGGCCGAAGCCTCCGGCGCTGTCATCGGCCTGGCAGGCCTGCTCGACGACGACCGCATGCGGGAGGCCGTGGAGGCGGTCGTGCGCACGCACGTCATCGAGCCGGAGTGGGCGCCGCCGATCGGGAGGCTGGGTGTGCGGATACTGGCGTCCGGCGGCCATCACGACGCGGTGGACCTGCTGCTGGACCGGCTCGACGACTGGCTCGTCATCCACCCCGACGCGCTCTCGAATCTCGTCTCAGGGCGGCTGCCGTCGTGGATGCCGTCGTTCGTCGACCGGCTCGTCGATGAGCGGGTGCACCAGGAGCTGCGCCGGTTCGTCGCCGAGGTGCGGAACGATCCCGCCCACCGCGCCCGGCGAGCACTCGACGGCTACCTCGCCGAGCTCAGCGACCGCCTCCAGCACGACCCCGAGACCATCGCGCGGCTCGAGGCGGCCAAGGCGCGCGCGTTCGACGACCCGCGCATCCGCGAGCTGGCGGCGTCCGCGTGGTCGGCCGCGCGCGCGGCGGCGGTCGATGCGCTGAGCGATCCTGACGGCGTGCTGCGGCAGCGGGCGTCCGCCGCCCTCGCCGACGCGGCCGCGCGCGTCGCGGCCGACCCTCAGCTGCGGGCCTCCCTCGACGAACGGATCTCCGGCGCCGCACGCTACCTGGTCTCGACCTACCGGCACGACATCGCGAGCGTCATCACCGAGACGGTCCGTGCCTGGGACCCGGCGGAGACCACCGACAAGATCGAGACCCAGGTAGGGCGCGACCTCCAATTCATCCGGATCAACGGCACCGTGGTGGGCGCGCTTGCGGGGCTGGCGATCTACACGGTGGCGACGCTGGTGGCGGGGGCGTTCTGAGCGGTCTCGAAGAGGCGATGCGGCACGACGACGGGCTCAGACCCGACGCAGCGCGCGGCGCCGCGCGAACGGGATCGCCGCGATCCGCCAGCCGACGAGGAACACCCCGAGCGCGACGAACGCCACCGCGATGAACGCGGGCTCCACGCCCTGCCCTGCGGAGGTGCGGATCAGCATCCCGAGCGCGACCGTCATCAGCCAGACGGGCACGCCCGGCCAGATCAGGGCGAGCGGACGGCGCCACGCCCAGGTGACCAGCCAGCCGGCGACCAGGCCGATGAAGAACGGCCAGTACGTGGTGAGGATGCCGGCGACGGTGGTCGCCTCGCCGTGGCTGCGCCGGCCGATGAGCACGAACACGAGGACGAGCACGGCGTCGATCACGAACGCCACGACCGCTGTCCTCCAGGATTTCACGCGTCGATGCTACGGTGCCCCTCCCGAGCGTTCGCTGGGTGCGGGTATGGCGTCCGCTTCAATAGACTGACCGCGTCCCGCCGACCGACAGCGCCGTGCGTCCGCACGCCGAGGAGCATCCGTGCCGAATTCCGACTTCCTCGCCCAGCCCTCGCTGCCCCGCCCGGAGGTGGGCCCCGACGACGCCGCGGCCGTGGCCGAGCGCGCCTTCGGCCTGAGCGGGCGGATCACCGAGCTGGGAAGCAACCAGGATCGCAACTTCCTCGTCGACACCGGCAGCGGGCGTTACGTGCTCAAGATAGCCAACCCCGTCTTCTCGGCCGACGAACTGCATGCCCAGAACGCCGCGCTCGAGCTGCTGTCGGCGCTCGACGTGCGCATCCCGGCGGTCGTGCCTGCGCTCGACGGCGCGGAGGTCGTGGAGGTGGAGGTGCGGGGCCGCATCCTGAACGCGCGCGTGCTCAGCTTCCTCGACGGCGACCCGCTCACCGATGTCGCGCGACCGAGCCGCGAACAGCTCCGCACGCTCGGGAGGCTCTCCGGCCGCATCGCCGCGGGGCTGTCCGTTCTGCGTCATCCTGGCCTCGCGCGGACCACCCAGTGGGACGCGCGCATCGGCGGCGATGTGGTCGAGCTGCTGGCCGAGCACGTGCCGCAGCCCGCCAAGCGCCTGGCCGTGCTGCAGGCGGCCGAGCGCGCGCTCGCGGCCCTCGAACCGCTGCGCAGCCGGCTGCGCGTGCAGGCGGTGCACGGCGACGTCACCGACGACAACATCGTGCTCGGGGCCGGCGGGCCCGGCGTCATCGACTTCGGCGACGTCGCCGACGGCTGGCTGGTCGCCGAGCTCGCGGCGACCGTGGCGAGCGCGCTCCACCACGTTCCGGACGACCCGCTGGCGGTGCTCGACGTGATCGAAGCGTTCCACGCGGAGTCGCCGCTCGACGACGTGGACCTCGCCGCGCTGTGGCCGCTCGTCGTGCTGCGCGGCGCCGTGCTGGTCGTCAGCGGCGAGCAGCAGGTCGCCCTCGACGGCGACAACCACTACGCCGACGAGAACCGGGCGCACGAGTGGGTGGCCTTCGACGTCGCCCGGCGCCTCCCCGCCGCCGAGGTGGAGGCCGTGGTGCGCGCCCGGCTCGGCGCCCGCGCTGCTGCGGAGTCCATCGGCGCACCCGCGCTCGGCCGCCTGGTCGCGGTCGACAGCACGCACGAGAACCTCGCCGACCTGTCGGTGACCGGCCGCGCCCTGGACGGAGGGCGATTCTCGCGCCCCGACGCCGAGGACGCCGTGCTCTCCGCGATCTGCCGTCAGCACGGCCACGCCCTCACGCGGTACGGCGAGGCGCGGCTCAGCCGGGCCGTGACCGACCGGTCGGAGGCCTCCGCCACCATCGCCCTCGGCGTGACGCTGGACGCTCCCACCGGTCTCGTGGTGCACGCCCCGTTCGGCGGCGAGCTGCGCCTCACCGAGGGGTCGTGGCTGCTGCACGGCGACGACGTCGACCTCTGGCTCGACGGCCTGTCGCGGCCGCTGACCACCGCCTCCGTCGACCGCGGCGAGGCGATCGGCAGCGCCGTGCGGATCACCGCTCAGCTGAGCCGCGTGCCCGGCCGCCGGCCTCCCGCGCTCGTCACACCAGCACTGCCGGCGGCGCTGTGGGCCGAGGTGTCGCCCGACCCGTCGGAGCTGTTCGGAGTCGACCTCACCGTGCCGTCGCCCGATGCGGCCGAGGCACTCGCCCGCCGTGACGCGTCGTTCGCGCGCGTGCAGGAGCACTACTTCGCCGAGCCTCCCCTCATCGAGCGCGGCTGGCGGCACCACCTTTTCGACACGCAGGCCCAGAGCTACCTCGACATGGTCAACAACGTGACCCAGATCGGCCACGCGCACCCGCGACTCGTGGAAGCCGTGCGCGACCAGTGGGCACGTCTGAACACGAATTCCCGCTTCCACTACGAGGAGCTCTCGCGCTTCACCGAACGGCTGGCCGAGGTCGCGCCGGACGGCCTGGACACGGTGTTCCTCGTCAACAGCGGCAGCGAGGCGGTCGACCTCGCCCTGCGGCTGGCGCAGGTGCACACCGCGCGGAGCACCATCCTGGCCGTCACGGAGGCCTATCACGGCTGGACCGTCGGCGCCGACGCCGTCTCGTCGTCGCTGGGCGACAACCCGCGCGCCCTCGAGACGAGACCGGAGTGGGTCGAGCTCATCGCGTCGCCGAACGTCTTCCACGGGCGGCACCGCGGCGCGGACTCCGGCCCCGCCTACCTCGCCGAGCTGGACGAGCAGCTCGCCCGCCTCGACGCCGCGGGCACCGCGCTCGCCGGGTTCATCGCGGAACCGGTGTTCGGCAACGCGGGAGGCCTCATGCTGCCGGACGGCTACCTGACCGGCGTCTACGAGCGCGTGCGCGCCCGTGGCGGCGTGTGCATCGCGGATGAAGTGCAGGTGGGCTATGGGAGGCTCGGCCACTACTTCTGGGGCTCGGAGCAGCAGGGCGTCGTCCCCGACGTGATCACCGTCGCGAAGGCGATGGGCAACGGCCATCCGCTGGGCGCGGTCATCACCCGTCGTGAGATCGCGGAGTCGTTCGCGGCCGAGGGCAGCTTCTTCTCGTCGGCGGGCGGCAGTCCGGTCAGCTCGATCGTCGGGCTGACCGTGCTCGACGTGATGCGCGACGAGGGCCTCCAGCAGAACGCCGCGACCGTCGGCGATCACCTCGCGGCACGGCTGCGGGCGCTGGGCCGGCGGCATCCGCTCGTCGGCGCCGTGCACGGGCTCGGGCTCTACCTGGGGGTGGAGCTGGTCCGCGACCGCGAGACGCTCGAGCCGGCGACGGCCGAAGCGGCCCTGATCTGCGAGCGAATGCTGCGGGAGGGCGTCATCGTGCAGCCCACCGGCGACGGCAAGAACGTGCTCAAGATCAAGCCTCCGCTGTGCATCACACGGCAGAGCGCGGACCGGTTCGTCGACGCGCTCGACCTGGTGCTCGCCACGATCTGATCGCGCCGACCCTGCGGCGCGAGCGCCTCCTCCACTACGGCTTGACTGGTACCCCTAGTGGGTATACAGTCGTATCGTTCGAGATACCCCCTCTGGGTATATGAAGGGAGCACACATGACCACCATGACGTTCCAGGTGGACGGTATGACCTGCGCGCACTGCGAGCGCGCAGTCACCGAAGAAGTGACCTCGATCGACGGCGTGACCGGCATCGACGTCTCGGCCGCCACCGGCGTGCTCATGGTGGAGTCGGCCGCCCCCGTCGACGACGCCCTCGTGCTCGCCGCCGTCGAGGAGGCCGGGTACACCGCCGTCCGCGCCTGAGCCGACCGGCCAGCCCGACCCGACCGCACCGTCCCCGACCGGAGGAGCCCCATGTCCACCACCGACGCCGCACGTCCGCAGCCCCGCCTGGAGCTGACGATCGGCGGGATGACGTGCGCCTCGTGCGCCGCGCGCGTGGAGAAGAAGCTCAACCGGCTGGAGGGTATCGAGGCGAGCGTGAACTACGCGACCGAGAAGGCCACGGTCTTCGCGCCGGCGGGCTACGATCCGGCGCGCCTGGTCGCGCAGGTCGAGAGCGCCGGTTACACGGCCGCACTGCCGGCGCCCCGGTCGGCCGACGCGGAGGCCGGCCGGCCGCGCACCGATGACGAGCTCGCGACCCTGCGGCCACGACTGATCGTGAGCACTGCGCTTGGCCTACCCGTCGTGCTGCTCTCGATGATCCCCGCCCTGCAGTTCGTCGGGTGGCAGTGGGTCGCGCTGGCGCTCGCGACGCCCGTCGTCGTGTGGGGCGCCTGGCCGTTCCACCGGGCGGCCGCCGTCAACCTGCGGCACGGCGCCGCCACCATGGACACCCTGATCGCGCTGGGCGTCTCGGCGGCCTTCGTGTGGTCGCTGTACGCGCTGGTCTTCGGCGGCGCCGGGTCGCCGGGCATGGCGGGCGCCGACCTTTACCTGGAGGTCGCGGCCGGGGTGACGGTCTTCGTGCTCGCCGGCCGGTATCTCGAGAAGCGCTCCAAGCGGCGGGCGGGCGCGGCATTGCGCGCCCTGCTCGAGTCCGGGGCGAAGGAGGCCTCGGTGCTCCGGCCCGCGCACGGGCCGGACGACGTGCGCGAGGAGCGCATCCCTGTCGACCGGCTGGTCGTGGGCGACGTGTTCGTCGTGCGGCCGGGCGAGCGCATCGCCACCGACGGCATCGTGATTGACGGCGCGGGTGCGGTCGACGCCTCCATGATGACGGGCGAGTCCGTGCCGGTGGAGGTCGCGCCCGGTGACACGGTCGCGGGCGGCACCGTCAACTCCGGAGGGCGCCTCGTCGTCCGAGCGAGCCGGGTCGGCGCGGACACGCAGCTCGCGCAGATCGCCCGGCTGGTCGAGGATGCGCAGTCGGGCAAGGCCGCCGCCCAGCGCCTGGCCGACCGGATCAGCGCCGTCTTCGTGCCGGTCGTCATCGGCATCGCCGTCGTCACGCTCTCGGTGTGGCTGCTGCTCGGCTTCCCGGCGGAGGCCGCATTCACCGCCGCCGTCGCCGTGCTCATCATCGCGTGCCCGTGCGCCCTGGGGCTCGCGACGCCGACCGCGCTGCTGGTGGGCACCGGGCGCGGAGCTCAGCTCGGCATCCTGATCACCGGTCCGGAGGTGCTGGAGGCGACCCGGCGGGTGGACACGGTCCTGCTCGACAAGACCGGCACGGTGACGACCGGGCGGATGGCACTGGTCGATGTCACGGCCGAGACCGACGACCCCGCGGAGGCGGCCGAGGCGCTGCGCCGCGCCGGTGCCGTGGAGGACGCCTCCGAGCACCCGATCGCACGGGCGATCGCCGACGCCGCCCAGCGGTCCGGTCACCTCCCCGCGATCTCCGGCTTCCGCTCCGACGGCGGCCTGGGCGTCTCGGCGACACTGGAGGGCGAGTCGGTCGTGGTCGGCCGCGCATCGTTCGTGACGGCCTCCGGGATGCCGCTCGGCCCCGACCTCCACGAGGCCGTAGCTGCGGCGGAGGCGTCGGGCCGGACCGCGGTCGTCGTCGGCTGGGGCGGCCGGGCACGCGCCATGCTCGTGGTCGCGGACACCGTCGCACCGCACAGCGCTGAGGCCGTCCGCCGCCTGCGCCGGCTGGGGCTCGAGCCCGTGCTGCTGACCGGCGACAACGAGACTGTCGCCCGCCGCGTGGCGCAGGAGGTCGGCGTCGACACGGTGATCGCGGGCGTGCTCCCGGCCGGGAAGGCCGAGGTCGTCCGGAGGTTGCAGGGCGAAGGCCGCCGGGTCGCGATGGTCGGCGACGGGGTCAACGACGCCGCCGCGCTCGCCGCGGCCGACCTGGGCCTCGCGATGGGAACGGGCACCGACGCCGCCATCCAGGCGGCCGACCTCACGCTGGTGGGCGGCGAGCTGACCGCGGCGGCCGACGCGATCCGGCTCTCCCGGCGTACGCTGGCGACCATCCACGGAAACCTGTTCTGGGCCTTCGCCTACAACCTGGCTGCGATCCCGCTGGCGGCGTTCGGGCTGCTGAACCCGATGATCGCGGGAGCCGCGATGGCATTCTCGAGCGTCTTCGTCGTCAGCAACAGCCTCCGGCTCCGGTCGTTCCGGCCGCTGGCCGTCGCGGGCACCCCTTCACACGCAACCGAGGATCGGAGGACAGCGTGAGCGGACACACCGGGCACGACGTCGACGCGATGAACCACGACGACACCACCCACGCCCGCAGAGACCACGCCGGCCACGACGCGCACGGCGGCCACGATCACAGCGACCACGATCACAGCGGCCACGCCGGTCACGGCGACCACGGCGACCACGTCGCCGCCTTCCGGAGCCTGTTCTGGATCATGCTGGTCGTGGCCGTGCCGGTGGTCCTGTGCTCGCCGATGTTCGCGATGATCCTCGGCTACGAGCTTCCCGACGTCGCCGTGCTGACGTGGGTCTCCCCCGTCCTCGGCACTGTCATGTTCGTCTGGGGCGGCCGGCCGTTCCTGACCGGCGCCGTCTCCGAACTGCGGGCGCGCACGCCCGGCATGATGCTGCTGATCGCCCTCGCGATCTCCGTCGCCTTCCTCGCCTCGTGGGGCGCCACCCTCGGCCTGCTCGACCACCAGCTCGACTTCTGGTGGGAGCTCGCCCTCCTGATCGTCATCATGCTGCTCGGCCACTGGATCGAGATGCGGTCGCTGGCGCAGACGACCTCCGCCCTCGACTCGCTCGCGGTGCTCCTCCCCGACGAGGCCGAGAAGGTGGAGGGCGACAGCACCGTCACCGTCTCCCCCGCCGACCTCGCGGTCGGCGACACCGTGCTGGTGCGGCCCGGCGGTCGTGTGCCGGCCGACGGCCGCGTCGTCTCGGGCAGCGCCCACGTGGACGAGTCCATGATCACCGGCGAGTCACGGCCGGTGCGCCGCGCCGACGGCGACACCGTCGTCGCGGGGACCGTCGCGACCGACTCGGCGCTGCGGGTGGAGGTGACCGCCGTCGGCGACGACACCGCGCTCGCCGGCATCCGGCGCCTGGTCGCTGACGCCCAGAACTCGTCCTCCCGCGCCCAGCGGATCGCCGACCGCGCGGCCGGCTGGCTGTTCTGGTTCGCGCTCGGCTCGGCCGCCGTCACCGCCGTGGTCTGGACGGCCGTCGGGCAACCCGACGACGCAGTGATCCGCGCGATCACCGTGCTCGTGATCGCCTGCCCGCACGCCCTGGGGCTCGCCATCCCGCTCGTGGTGTCGATCGCGACAGAGCGCGCCGCCCGCGGCGGCGTCCTGGTGAAGGACCGGCTGGCGCTGGAGACCATGCGCACCGTCGACACCGTGCTGTTCGACAAGACGGGCACGCTCACCAAGGGCGAGCCGACCGTCACCGCCGTGGACGCCGACGGCGACGATGACCGCGTCCTCGCCCTGGCGGCGGCGGCCGAGTCCGACTCCGAGCACCCGCTGGCGCGGGCGATCGTCGCGAGTGCCGCGGCGCGGTCGCTCGCGGTCCCCGCCGCGACCGACTTCACGTCGTCGCCGGCCGTCGGGGTCGCCGCGACCGTCGACGGCAGGCGCGTGGAGGTCGGCGGACCCGGGCTGCTCGCGTCGCGTGAGGCGTCGGAGCGTCCGGTGGCGGAGGCCTGGCGCGCCGAGGGAGCGATCATCCTCCATGTGCTCGTCGACGGCCGACCCGTCGGGGCGCTGCGACTCGCGGACGATGTGCGCGAGGAGTCGCGCCAGGCGGTGTCCGCGTTGCAGGAGCGCGGCATCCAGGTGGTCATGATCACCGGCGATGCGGAGGCCGTTGCCGCCGATGTCGCCGCGCAGCTCGGCATCCAGCGCTTCTACGCCGGCGTGCGCCCGGAGGACAAGGCGGCGTCGGTCGCCGAACTGCAGTCCGAGGGACGCACCGTCGCGATGGTCGGCGACGGCGTCAATGACGCTCCCGCCCTCGCGCGGGCGGACGTCGGGATCGCGATCGGAGCGGGAACGGACGTGGCGATCGCCTCTGCCGGCGTGATCCTCGCCAGCGACGACCCGCGCTCGGTGCTCTCGATCATCCGGCTCTCGCGCGCGAGCTATCGCAAGATGAAGCAGAATCTGTGGTGGGCGGCCGGCTACAACCTGCTGTCGGTGCCGCTGGCCGCGGGAGTGCTCGCGCCGATCGGATTCGTGCTGCCGATGTCGGTGGGCGCCATCCTGATGTCGCTGTCCACCATCGTCGTCGCGCTCAACGCTCAGCTCCTGCGCCGCCTCGACCTCCGTCCCGACGCCCTCTGACCTCCGCCGAAGGGCACGTTGTTGTCACTTTCGAGCCTCGAAAGTGACAACGACGTGCCCTTCGACCATTCAGGCGGGGCGGAGTGCGGCGGCGGCCGCTCGCGCGATGGCATCGGCGACCGCGGTCAGCGCGGCCGACTGCAGCGACCACTGCTGCCAGTACAGCGGCACGTCCACGGCCCCGGCCTCGTCGAGGACCACCAGGCGGCCGTCCGCGAGCAGCGCCTCCGACTGGAGGTCGGGGATCATGCCCCAGCCGAGCCCGAGAGCAGCCGCGCCCACGAACTCCGTCGACGCCGGAACGTACTGCCGGGGAGGGCGGGCCCCTGGAGCGAGACGGTCGAGATAGCGGTCCTGGAGGGCGTCCTTGCGGTCGTAGACGAGCATCGGCGCCTCGGCCGCCGCGCGCGCGTCCCACCCGCCCGCGCACCAACGCTCGACGAACGCCGGGGTCGCGAGCGGCCGGTAGCGCATCGCCCCGAGCGCCGACACCGTGCAGCCCTGCACCGGCACGTGGTCCGAGCCGATCGCGGCCATCGCGGCGCCGTCGCGCAGCCTCCCGATCGTGTGCTCCTGATCGTCCAGGACGATATCGAACACCGACCCCGGGAGCGTCGCCAGCGCGGGCAGCACCCAGGTCGCGAGGGAGTCGGCGTTGACGACGAGCGGGATGGAGGTCGGCGCAGCGACGTGCGCTCCGTCGTCGCCCTCCAGCTCAGCGGCGGCCTCCGCCTCGAGCAGCGCCACCTGACGGGCCAGCCGCACGAGCACGGCGCCGGCGGCGGTCGCCTGGATCGGCTTGCTGCGGCGCACCAGCACCCGGCCGCTCAGCTCCTCCAGCGATTTGATGCGCTGGCTCACCGCCGACGGCGTCAGATGCAGCGCGGTGGCCGCGCGGTCGAACGTGCCGTGCTCGACCACGGCGGCCAGGGTGCGCAGCTGATCGCTCGAGGGCTCCATGTTCAGCAATGCTAATGGTTCGTAAGAAACGTGAGCTGTACTGAACAGTCTTCTTTGCCTATCGTCGAATGGTGCTCGCGATCTTCCTCACCGGCCTCGGCTCGGCCGCCGCTCTCATCGTCGCCATCGGTGCCCAGAACGCGTTCGTGCTTCGGCAGGGACTCCGCCGGGAGCACGTGCTCGCCGTCGTCGCGATCTGCGTCGCGAGCGACGCAGTCCTGATCGCGGCGGGCGTCGCCGGCATCGGGACGCTCGTCAAGGCGGCGCCGCTGGCGCTGCAGATCGTGCGCTGGGCCGGGTTCGCGTTCCTGATCGGCTACGCCGTCTTCGCCGCGATCCGCGCGGTGCGCCCCAGCACGCTCACCGCGGCGACCTCCGGAGGGGGCTCGCTCGCCGCGGCGATCGGCACCTGCCTCGCGATCACCTGGCTCAACCCGCACGTCTATCTCGACACCGTGCTCCTACTCGGCTCGCTGTCCGCGACGCACGGCGACCCGGGACGCTGGGTGTTCGGCGCCGGTGCGGCGACCGCGAGCCTGCTGTGGTTCGTGCTGCTGGGATTCGGGGCCCGGCCGGCGGCGCCGGTCTTCGCCCGGCCGGTCGCCTGGCGCGTGCTCGACGCCGGCATCGCGGTGCTGATGGTCGTTCTCGCGATCCTCCTCGTGGTGTGAGGAGGACCGCGGACGGATCACCCCTTCACCGCTCCGCCCAGTCCCCCTCCCCTGAGGAACGTCCTCTGGAAGATCAGGAAGATGACTACCGGGATCAGCGTGGCGATGCTCAGCGCCGCCAGGTACACGCCGAGATCGGTGCTCGACTGGATCTGCGGCAGCCGCACCGACAGCGGCTGGATATGGATGTCGGTCAGCACCAGGTTGGGCCAGAGGAAGTCCGCCCACGCCGCGTTGATGGCGAGCACCGAGACCACGCCGAGGATGGGCTTCGACATCGGCAGCACGATCGACCAGAACAGACGGAAAGTCCCGGCTCCGTCAGTGCGTGCCGCCTCGAAGATCTCGCGCGGGAGGCTGTCGAAGAACCGCATCACCAGGAGGACGTTGAAGGCGCTCGCGCCGGCCGGCAACCAGACGGCCCAGAACGTGTTGATCAGCGAGTGCCCGATCAGCGGCGGGTGCAGGATCGTGAGGTACAACGGCACGAGCAGTACGACCGCCGGGACGAACAGGGTGGCGAGCACCAGCCCGGCGAGGTAGCGCCCGTACTTCGGGCGGAGCACCGAGAGCGCGAAGCCCGCGGTGGTGGCGACGATCAGCTGCACCGCCCACTCGCCGGCGGCCATGGCGATCGTGTTGAAGAAGAAGTCGCCGATGTGGACGTCGTTCCACGCTCTGACGACATTGTTCCAGTCCACCCCGTTCGGGAAGAGGGCCAGCGGGTTCGTCAGGGTGTCTTGCGTGGGGGTGATGCCCGACTTGAACAGCCACAGCAGTGGGAAGAGCCCGACGAGCACCAGCAGGATCAGCAGGATGACGTGGAGGACGCTCGTCGTGATCCGGATGCGCGGGCGACGCCAGTCGGCGGCCGACAGGATGTGGCGGTCCTCGGCTTCCGCCGCTCTCGGACGACGGCGGGGCCGCCTGCCGGGGACGCCGGAGTCGGGCAGCGGCTCGGTGACCTGGACTTCTTGGGCCGGGACTGTGGTGGTCAATGGTCGCTCCATCGCGCGGTGAGTCGGAAGTAGACGATCGAGAGCACGGCGAGGAACAGGGCGAGCATCAGACTCAGCGCCGTCGCCTGCCCGTACGCCCCGCCGAGGCTGTTCGTGAACGCGTACTGGTAGATGAGGAGCAGGATCGTCGTCGTCGAGTTCGCCGGGCCGCCGCCCGTGAACAGGTACGGCTGAAGGAAGACCTGGGCCGTGGCGATGATCTGCAGGATGAACGTGATGAACAGGATGCCGCGCAGCTGCGGGAGCGTCACGTGCCAGATCTTGCCCCAGAGCGAGGCGCCGTCGACCTCGGCCGCGTCGTAGAGCTCGGGCGCGACGCTCGTCATCGCCGCGAGGTAGATGATGATCGTGCCTCCCGCGCCCGCCCAGGTCGCCTGGAGGACGAGCGACGGCATCGCGGTGGCCGCGTCCTGGATCCAGGGCTGCGGCGGGATGTGGAACCAGCCGAGGATCGTGTTGAAGACACCGGTCGGGCTCGCGTCGTAGAAGATCTTCCAGAGCAGCACCGAGACGACCGGGAGGATGACGACGGGCAGGTAGGCGAGGACGCTGAAGAGGCCCTTGAACCTCCGCACCTCGCTCATCAGCACGGCCACGATCAGCGGCACCGGGTAGCCGATGAGGATCGCGAGGAAGGCGAAGTAGGCCGTGTTGCGCACGGCGGTCCAGAACAGCGGATCGTTGAAGACCGCCACGAAGTTGTCCCAGCCGACGAAGGTCGGCGGGGTGACCAGGTTGGTCTTCTGGAAGCTCATGATGACCGCCTGCACGATCGGCGACCACGAGAAGACCCCGAAGACGATCAGGAGCGGGAGGAGGAACAGCAGCGTCGTGAGGCCGCCGCGCTGCACCCAGGTGATCGGGTTGTGCCGCCGCTTCTGGCGCTCCGGCGCGGGGGTGGCGCGCACATCGGTGGATGTCGTCATGTCCTGGCTTTCCGTGGTGCGAGGCCGCCAGACCGCCGGACGCCCGCGGCGCCGACGGCCTGGCGGCCGCGGAGGTGCTCTGTGCTACTTCTTGGCGTCGGCGTCGATGAGCGCCTGGATCTTCGTGTCGACTCCCTTGAGCAGGGTGTCGACGTCGGCGTTCTTGTCGGTCAGCACCGCCTGCACGACGGCGTCGAGCGCCGCGTACAGGTCCTGCGTGTGCGCCGGCGGCTCCGGGACGATCGTCTGGCTGAAGATCCCGTCGTTGAACGGCTTGATGTTCTCGGCCGGGATGTTCGCGTACGGCTTGATCCAGCCCTGGTACTGCTGCCAGGTGGCCTTGTCGAACAACGGCAGGGTGGGGGCGTTCACGGCCTGGTTGCCGGCCTGGTTCGACTTGGCGAGAGTGACGGCGTCGCTCTCGTTGACCTGCGGCTGCGTGCGGTAGAAGTCGATCCACTTGACCGCCGCGGCGATCTGCTCAGGGGTGTCCTTCACGTTCACGACGTCGACGTTGCCGCCCGACAGGATGCCGGCCTTGCTGTTCGACGAGTCGACCGGGTAGGTGGTCACCCCGTACTTGGCGGGGTCGAAGCCGTTCGCCTGCATCAGCGAGCCGATCACGTCGGAACCGCTCATGTACATGCCGATCTTGCCCGACGCGAAGCCCTGGTTGATGCCGCTCCAGTCCCACAGGAAGTTGCTGCCCATGGAGTTGTCGTCCCAGCGCATCTTCTTGAGCCACGCCAGCGCCTGCTTGGTCTGGTCGTTGTCGGTCTTGACGGTCACCTTGCCGTCCGAGCCGGTGGACTCCAGCCGGCCGCCGAGCGCATAGGTGCTCGTCGCGAGGTTCCAGCCTCCCGTGCTGTCCTTGGTCATCTGCATGTAGCCGGCGACCCCGGGGACCTTCTCGGAGATGGTCTTGGCGTCCGCCTCGATCTCGTCGAGCGTGGTCGGCGGCTTGTCGGGGTCGAGCCCGGCCTGCTTGAAGATGTCGCGGTTGTACGACAGCGCCATCGCGTACGGGCCCCACGGGATGCCGTAGATCTTGCCGTTGTCGCCGGTGGCGACGTTCAGCACGGTCTTGTTCCACTTGTCGGCTGTCGAGGTCTGCTTGAACGGGGTGGTGATGTCGGCCAGCTGGCCGTTGTTCGCCAGCGTCTTGGAGTCGGTGAACGGCACGTTGAAGACGTCGGGCAGGGTCCCGCCCGCGAGCTCGGCGGCGAAGGTGCTCGCCGTCCACTGGTACTCGATGGCCTTGACGTGGATGTCGGGGTTCTTCTTCTCGAACTCCTTGACGCGCGTGGCGAGCGTCTTGAGGGCGTCCTCGGTGGCGCCGGGCAGGACCGGCGCGACGACGAGGTTGACCTTGCCGTCGCTGCCGCCGCCGTTGTCGGACGAGCAGGCGCTCAGCATGGCGACGCTCGCGGCGGTCACGAGACCGATCGCGACGACCTTGCTGCCGAGTCGTCGTGGTTTCACGGACTTCATTGTCTGGTTCCTTTCAGTGTGCGGTGTGGTGCAGTCAGGTGCGTCATCGGGTGGATACGACGCGGTTCTCCGGCGAGGCGTGCTGTGTTCGGAGCCATGCCGTGGAGTCGGTGGGGAGGAGTCCGTCCTGCAGCGGAGCGCTGAGGAGGAGGACGCCCTCGTGGGGCGGGAGCGGCACGGCCGCGCCCGACAGGTTGGTGACGTCGACGAAGCGGTCACCCCGGGCGAAGCAGAGCACCCCGGGTTCGCTCGGCAGCCAGGCGAAGTCGCCGTCGCCGAGACCCTCCTCGTCGCGGCGGAGGTGCAGCGCCCGGGTATAGAGCGAGAGCATCGAGTCCGGATCCCGGCGCTGCGCCTCGACCGTGAGCCCGCGCCACGATTCCGGCTGCGGCAGCCAGGGCTCGCCGGCCGCGTCCGCCGGGCTGAAGCCGAACGGACCGAGCTCGCCGCTCCACGGGAGCGGGACCCGGCAGCCGTCGCGGCCGGGGTCGACGCCGCCCGAGCGGAAGTGCATCGGGTCCTCCAGCCGGTCGGGCGGGAGGTCCTCGACCTCCGGGAGGCCGAGCTCGTCGCCCTGGTAGATGTAGAGCGAACCGGGGAGGGCGGCGACGAGGAGGGCGGCGGCGCGGGCGCGGCGCGTCCCGAGGGCGAGATCGGTCGGCGTCCCCACCCGCTTCTTCGCGAAGGCGAACGAGGAGTCGTCGCGGCCCAGCCGCGTGACGGGACGCGTCACGTCGTGGTTCGACAGCAGCCAGGTGGAGGGCGCCCCGACGGGTGCGTGCGCGGCGAGGGTCGAGTCGATCGACGTGCGCAGCTCGTCCGCCTCCCACGGCCGGGCGAGGAAGTCGAAGTTGAAGGCCGTGTGCAGCTCGTCGCGGCGCAGGTACTTGGCGAACCGGTCGATGTCGGGGAGCCAGATCTCGCCGACCAGCACGCGCGTGCCCGGGTACGAGTCGGCGATCGCCCGCCAGCCGCGGTAGATGTCGTGCAGCTGGTCCCGGTCGGTGTTGGGGTGTCGCCCCGGCGCCGGGTGCTCCGGCACCTCGGGCAGCGCGGGGTCCTTGACCAGCAGTGCGGCGGAGTCGATGCGGACGCCTCCCACACCGCGGTCGAACCAGAAGCGCAGGATCTCCTCGTGCTCGCGCAGGACGTCGGGGTGGTTCCAGTTGAGGTCCGGCTGCTCGGGGGTGAACAGGTGCAGGTACCACTCCCCCGGCGTGCCGTCGGCGTCGACGGTTCGCGTCCAGGCGTCGCCCGAGAAGTTGGAGACCCAGTGGTTCGGCATCTGGGACCCGTCGGCGCCGCCTCCTGGGCGGAACCAGAACCGCTCGCGCTCCGGCGAGCCCGGACCGGCGGCGAGGGCCGCCTGAAACCACTCGTGACGGTCGGAGACGTGGTTGGGGACGATGTCGATGATGGTGCGGATGCCGAGCTCCAGAGCCTCGGCGATCAGGGTCTCGGCCTCCTCTAGGGTGCCGAACGCGGGATCGATCGTGCGGTAGTCGGCGACGTCGTAGCCGCCGTCGGCGAGCGGGGAGAGATACCACGGCGTGAACCAGATGGCGTCGACGCCGAGCTCCTGGAGATACGGGAGGTGCTGCCGCACGCCCGCGAGGTCGCCGATGCCGTCGCCGTTCGCATCGGCGAAGCTGCGCGGGTAGATCTGGTAGATGACGGCGCTGCGCCACCAGAGTGGGTCGGCGGTCGACGGAGCCGGATGCGCACTCGTCGCCGCCGGCGTCGGTGCGGGCGGCGTCGGTGCTGCTGAGTCTTCAGCGAGCAGGGGCAGGTCCACGCGGAGCCTTTCTGTGCAGGCCGGCCCGCCGCAGGGCGTCGGCGCCGGACGGAGTGTGATTTCCGTTACACAGAACGTAGGGTTCTCGACAAAATGACGCAAGAACTAAAATAGATGCAAGTCATTTGCGAACTTTTGCGTGCACTTGCGTGAACAAACGGTTGAATCGACAAAGAAAAAGGACCGCCATCTCTGGCGGTCCTTCTTGTCTGATTCTGTTATCTGGTGGAGCTAAGGAGATTCGAACTCCTGACCTCTTCGATGCGAACGAAGCGCGCTACCAACTGCGCCATAGCCCCGGGAACTGCTCAGCTAGCCTAGCACCCTCGCTGTTCCGAATCGAAATCGAGGGCGGCTCAGCTGGCCGCGCGACGGCGACGGAGGACGGCGTCCAGGTCGAGTGCCCCATCGTCGACCGAGCCCACGATCCCCATCGCCGAGTAGAGGCTCGGTACTGCCTCGTCGACGGCGACCGGCCGCGAGACCGCCGCGACCGAGGGTGCGGCAGAAGTCGACGCCACCAGGGGAGCGTCGACCGGGCGAAGCCGGACAGGAGCCGGCGTCGCCGGTGCAGCCTCCGCGACCGCCGTGGCCTTGCGCTCGAAGTCGGCGCGGGCGGCGGCACGGCGCAATTCGGCCGCTGCGTCCACCGAGGCCATCGCCGCGGCTGCGACCGTGCCGGGTGACAGGTGCAGCGGCTTCGGCAACGGGCGCGGCGTCCAGCTCTGGCGCAGAGCCTCCTGCACCGGGAGGTCGTGCTGCGCCTGATCGTAGAGGTCCGGCGAGGCGGGGGCCGCCGGCACGAACGGAACGGGTGCGGCGGCGGCACGAGCGGACCGCGACAGCCGGCTGAGCATTCCGAGAGACGCCAGCACCACGAGGCCGGACGCAGCTGTCAGCAGCCAGGCACCGGTGGCCGGCATGAGCGCGGCGCCGACGACGACGCCGACGAGGCTCGCCACGAGAAGCAGTGTGCAGAGCGAGCGCGAACGGCGGAGCCGGCGGCGGCGCTGCGGGGAGAGCGCCGGACGTGCGCTGGCGACGGCGAGCGCGCTCGCCCGCTGGGCCGCCGCCGCACGCGACGCACGCTCCAGCGCGATGGCCTGGGCGGCCGCGCGCTCGGCCTCCTCGGCCGCATGCCTGCGCTCCTCGGCGAGAGCCTGCTCGCGACGCGCGTGCGCGGCCGCTTCGGCCCGGGCGGTCGCGAGTCTGCGCTCCTCCGCCCTGCGGAGGATCCGCTGCTGCTCCGCGACCGTCTTCGCGGTCGCCTCCATGCGGACCTCGTCCGGAAGCTCACTCGTCTCGGCCAGGATGCGCAGCGTCTGCTGCAGCCGAACGGCGTTGCGCTCCGTCGCCAGGTACTCGCGGCGACGCAGCCACACCGGGACGAGATAGGCCAGCCAGAGGGCGGCCGCGATGGCGACGACCACCCCACCGCCCATCACATCCCCATTCATGCCTCTACGGTAGGGCTCGCGGGCTCGGCGCCCCGGTCAGCGCCCGGGTGTGTCACCGATGGAGAGGACTCTCAGCGTCGCCGCGCGACCGGGAGCGGGATGGCGGCGGCCGCGCGGTCTTCGGCCGTCACTGCAGCGGCCTCCGTCGGCGCCTCCCCATCGAGCCAACGGCGCAGCACGCCCTGCTGAAGCTCTTCGGAGACCAGCCCGAAGCAGTAGTGGTCGCGCCAGTCGCCGTTGATGTGGATGTAGCGGCGCCGGAGGCCCTCGTAGCGGAAGCCGAGCTTCTCGACGACGCGGAGGCTGGGGCCGTTCTCGGGCCGGATGCAGATCTCCATGCGGTGCAGCCCGAGCTGGTAGAAGCAGTAGTCGGTCGCGAGCGCAACCGCGGTCGGCGTGATGTTGCGCCCGGCGAACTCCTCGGCGATCCAGTAGCCGATCGTGGCGCTCGACAGCGAGCCGTAGGTCACGGAGGACACATTGAGCTGGCCCGCCAAGCGCCCGTCGTACTCGACGACGAACGGCAGGCCGTGTCCGGCGCGCGCGTTCGCCAGCAGGGAGCGGATGCTCGCGCGGGTGTCGAACGCCCCGGGCGCGTACGGGCTCGTCGCTTCCCACTGCCGCAGCCATGTGCGGTTGTCGAGCAGGGAACGCTCGAGCGCGCGAGCGTCCCTCAGACGGATCGGTCGCAGCCCGATGCGCCCCTCGCTCAACGTGGGGATGACGAACGCCACGGCGTCCTCCTTCTGCGGCGACCGTTCGCCGCAGATACGACCGTAGCGGTAAACCGACTAGATCGCGTCAGTGGTGTCGGCCGGCATCTCGTCGAGGACCTCGCGCGGCTCGTCGCCGAGTCCGTCGGCGAACTCGCGCAGCCACGGCCGCAGCTCGGGGCCGAGGTCTTCGCGGTCGACTGCCAGCTGCACGATCGCCTTGATGTAGTCGAGCCGGTCGCCGGTGTCGTAGCGGCGGCCGCGGAAGACGACCCCGTAGACACCGCCGGTCCAGTCGGGAGCCTCGGCCATCGACTGGAGGGCGTCGGTGAGCTGGATCTCTCCGCCGCGGCCCGGCTCGGTGCGCTCGAGCACGTCGAACACCTCGGGGCGCAGAACGTACCGGCCGATGATCGCGTAGTTCGACGGGGCGTGCTCGGCGTCGGGCTTCTCGACGAGACCCGTGATGCGCACCACGTCGTCGTCGCCGGTCTCTTCGATGGCGGCGGCGCCGTAGAGGTGGATGGACCCGCTCGGCACCTCCATCAGCGCGACCACGCTGCCGTTGTACTTCTGCTGCACCTCGAGCATGTGCTGGAGGAGGTCGTCGCGGGAGTCGATGATGTCGTCGCCGAGGAGCACGGCGAACGGCTCACGGCCGACGTGGGCTTTGGCGCGCAGCACCGCGTGGCCGAGACCCTTGGGGTCGCCCTGGCGCACATAGTGGAGGTCGGCGAGCGACGTGGAGTAGTTGACCTTCTCGAGGCGGTCGGTGTCGCCCTTCTTCTCGAGGGTGTCCTCGAGCTCGGCGTTGCGGTCGAAGTGGTTCTCGAGCGCGTTCTTGTTGCGCCCGGTGATCATCAGGACGTCGTTGAGGCCGGCGCTGACGGCCTCTTCGACCACGTATTGGATGGCCGGCTTGTCGACGACCGGCAGCATCTCCTTGGGCATCGCCTTGGTCGCCGGGAGGAACCGGGTGCCGAGGCCTGCTGCGGGGATCACTGCTTTCGTCACGTGAGTAGCCATGCCGCTACAGTATCCGCATTTGCCCGGCCACCCGGGCTTGATCTTCTAGGATTGGCCTATGGACACGGACACTGCCGCCCATCGCAAGCGCGCTCTCCGCGCCGAGCTGCGGGAGCGGCGGCAGAACCTCACCACCACGGAACGGCAGGCCGCGACCGCGGGGATCACCCGCAACTTGGTCGATCTCGCGACCGATCTGTCGGCGCGGTCCGTCGCCTGCTACCTGTCCACGAACATCGAGCCCGACACACGTCCGTTCGTCGGCTGGGCGGTCGGGCAGGGACTCCGGGTCCTCCTGCCGGTCTCGCGCGAAGACGGCCTCCTCGACTGGACGACGGGCGACGGCGAGACCGAGGCCGAGGGGCTCTTCGGCATGCCGGAGGCCGTCGGCGAGCTGCTGGGGCCGATCGCCATCAACGACGTCGACCTCATCCTCGTGCCGGCCGCCGCCGTCGACGCGACCGGCATGCGCATGGGCTGGGGGCGGGGCTATTTCGACAAGACGCTCGGCAGCATGGAAAAATGTCCCCCGGTGTACGCCGTCGTCTTCGACGCCGAGCTCGTGAGCGAGGTCCCTCGGGAACGACACGACCAGCCCGTCGACGGCGCGGTCACCCCGACACGCATCGTCCAGTTCTCCTGAGCGGCACCACGGACGCACCTGAACACTACGGAAGACCATGCCCACTTACTCCTACTCGTGCCGTGACTGCGGCCATGCCTTCGACATCCACCAGGCCTTCACCGACGATGCGCTCACCGTCTGCCCGAACTGCGGCGGAACGCTGCGCAAGGTCTTCGGCACCGTGGGCGTGACTTTCAACGGCTCCGGGTTCTACCGCACCGACTCGCGCGGGGGTACGAAGTCCGCCGGAGGTTCGGCGTCCGGGTCGGACTCGTCGTCGTCCACCTCCTCGTCCTCGGGTTCGTCGTCGTCGTCCGGTTCATCGTCGTCCGGTTCATCGTCGTCCGGTTCATCGTCATCGGGCTCGTCGTCGACCGGCTCCTCGTCGTCCTCGTCCTCCTCTTCGGGCTCCGCAGCCTGACACCAGCACCACCAGCCCCACTCCTCTGGCGAAAGGACCGGTCTTGCTCAAAGGCTTCAGAGAGTTCATCCTCCGCGGGAACGTGATCGATCTGGCGGTCGCCGTGGTCATCGGCGCCGCGTTCACGGCCGTCGTGACCTCGATCGTGACGAACCTGTTCAACCCGCTGATCAGCGCGTTCTTCAAGGCGAGCTCGCTCGACGACGCGATGATCGTCACCCTCAACGGCTCCCACATCAAGTTCGGCGCCGTGCTCGGCTCGATCATCAGCTTCCTGATCGTCGCGGTCGTCGTCTACTTCGTCTTCGTCTTCCCGATCAACAAGCTCAAGGAGCGGATGGACCGCCTCCGCAAGAAGGGCGTCGTCGAGCCCGACGCACCCGTCACCGAGCTCGACCTGCTGACCGAGATCCGCGACCTCCTGCAGGCGCAGCAGTCGCCGCCCTCGGGCGCCGGCACCGGCAGGCACGCCGACCCGCTGCCGTAGTCACCAGTGCGGCGGTACGTCCCGTCGCAGCTGCTCGTCGTTCGACGACCACGAGCCCTCGTCGCGGTCGCGTTCCGGCACCCGCGGCGTGGGGTCGGCACCCGGCGCACCCTCGCGACGCACGCGGCGCGGTCTGCGCGCCTGTCGCTCGCCGTCTTGCTGCTGCTCGTTCACCACTCCAGGCTAGGCGCAGATTTGCGGTGAATGTGCCGTCTCGCGGCCCCAGACAGCACATTCGGCGCAAATGCGCGGGCGGGTACGCGGCTCAGAGCTCCGGGAGCGTGATCGGCGCGGTCTCGGTGGTGGCCTCCGAGATGCCGATGAGGCGCGCGATGCGGCCGGCGACGGCGTCCGGGTCGGCGAAGAGCTCGAAGCTGTGCACGCGCAGGTAGTGCCAGCCCAGACGGCGCAGCACGTCGGGGCGCAGCCGCAGCGACTCGCGGAGGCTGCCCTTGTTCACATCGTCGTCGGTCTCGACGACAACGGCGCGGCCCTCGTTCGACGCGACGAGAGTGAGCTTGCCGCGGTAGCCGACCTGCACGTCCAGGCCACGCCGCGCGAGGCGCTTGGCGAGGTCGACGATCATCGGGTCGGCGTCAGGGCTGAGGAACTCGGGCGCGGCGGCCTGCAGCTGGTCGGCCTCGCCCAGCACCTGGGCGAGAGCCGCGATCCCGTGTCGCATGCGCGACTCGTCGATGTCGTCAGGGCGGAAGCACGACACGATGTCCATGCCCCGGCGGGCGCGCGTCATGCCGACGGCGAGGAGGCGGTCGCCGCCCGGCTCGGCGAGGGCGCCGAAGTTCGACAACAGCCGGCCGTGCGGGGTGCGCCCGTAGCCGATCGAGAAGACGACGCGGTCGCGGCTCTGGCCCACCGACTGCTCGAGGGTCACGACGGTGAACGGCTCCGGACGGTCGCCCAGGATGAAGTCGGCGAGCTCGGTGCGCTTGGCGAACGCCGACAGCACGGCCTGGTTCACCCGCACCGCGTGGCGCTCGCTCGCGCTGATGACCATCAGCGACTCGCGCGGACGCTCGGTGGCGTGCCGCAGGACGAGCTCGACCACCTTCGCCACCTCGGCGTCGGTGCTCTCCACCGCGCCGGTGTCGCTGTCGGGCATCCCCTGACCGCCGGTGACGTAGTGGAGGGCGAGGCTTCCGTGCCCGAGGTAGGTTCCGGCCCACGGCAGCGAGTCGATGTTGCCGCCGTAGAAACGGCGGTTGACCAGCTCGGCCAGGTCTTCGCCGCCGGCGCGGTAGCTGCGCGCGAGCGTGTAGACGGGGAGCAGCTCGGAGAGCCGGGCGAGCGCGGAGTCGCCGTGCAGGGCGTCGACGTCGGCGGCCTCCACCGTGGTGCCGTACTCGTGCACCCCGGTGTCGAACCGCGACGGAGTCTGGGTGACCGGATCGCCGAAGGCCACGACCTGGCGGGCGCGGCGCAGCACGGGGACGTTCTCGGCCAGGCTGGAGGCGCCGGCGTCGATCAGCACGACCGCGTCGAACGCGACCTCGGCGTCGATCGCCGACACCTCGTAGGGCGACACGAGCCAGACCGGAGCGAGCGGGCGCGCCAGATGCGGTGCCGCCGCGTTCAGCGAGGCGGCGGTCGGCGTGGTCGTCGTGAGCAGCTTCTTGAGCGCCTTGGCCTCCTCCGGCCAGTCGACGATGCCGATCTTCCATGTCTCAGCGAGCATCCACGCGAGCTGCTTGCCGGTGGCGGAGGCGTGGGCCTCGTCCACGAGCCGGAAGTCGGCCTCCAGCCGGTCGAGCACGCTCGTGTTGGCACTCAGCAGTGCGCGGTCGGCTGCGAGCAGGGCCTCCAGCACCGACTGCCACCAGGCGAGTTCGAGCTCGGCGCTGACTTGCGTCTCGGGCACGTGGCGCACCGACAGGTCGGACAGCAGCGGGTCCAGCTCGCGCTCGCGGAGCTGCCCGAGCAAGGCGGTGCGCTCCTGGAGGTTGGCGAGCACCTCCGACTCGGCGGCCAGGCCGGCGACCTGACGCGTCAGCTCCTCGATGGGCAGCGCGGCGAGCGACTGCGGCGTCCCGGTGCGGCGCAACGGGATGTCGAGGCGGGCCAGGTCTTCCGCGACGCGCTGGTATGCGACCTGCACGTCGGCGATGCCGACCGGCACCTCCGGGACGACACCGGCGACCGCGAAGCGGTTCCAGAGGATGCGCTGCTGCTGGATTCGACGCAGGCTCTCGTTGAGGTCGGTCACGTGCACGCCAGGGCGCACGTACTCCAGGGCGAGCTTGCGCAGCCGCCGCCGGTTGGTGCCCGACATCGTCGGCGACTCGCGGCGCGAGGAGGTCGCGGCGATGAGCTCCGAGATCGAACGGTCGAAGACGGCGGGCGTGAAACGGTCGAGCGTCTCACGCACGTCGAGCAGCAGGCGCAGGTAGACGCCGAGCTCGGCGATCGACTCGAACGGCCGCATGCGGGTCTGGCCGATCAGTGCCCTGGCGCGCTCGATGAGCCGCGGCAGCTCGGCGCGGCTGAGCTTCTTGGCGAGGTCGTGGGCGGCTTTGCCCTCTTCGGTCGTCGCGAACGACGCGCCGTACCAGGGTGAGTCGCTGGGGCCGTAGCGGAACTCGCCCAGGCGGGCGGCACGGATCAGGGCGTCAGCGGCGGCGTCGCGCCCGGAGGCGAGCGCTTCGATGGAGGCACGGCTCAGCCGCGCGGTGGTCGCGGGCGGAGTCGGCAGCAGCGCGAGCCGGGAGAGCTCGCGCAGCGCGTCGAGCACGGAGACGTGGAGGACGGGGTCGCGGCGCGCGAGCGCGGCACGGTAGTCGAGCAGCACCTTGCGGAGCCGCACGAGGGCGTCGTCCACGTCGGTGACGCGCGGCTGCTCGGCCTTCTCATTGCGGCCGATGGACTGGATGAGGTCTCGGCGGAGGCTGCGCGGGGTGACCGCGACGCCGGGCAGTCCGACCTTCGCGAACCGCTGGGCGATGTCGTCGAGGCTGGAGCGCCGGGGACCGACGACGAGCACTCGCTTGTGCTGGGCCACGAGCGCGCCGACGGCGTTGACCACCGTCTGCGTGCCTCCGGTGCCCGGGAGGGTCTTCACGACGAGCGAGTTGCCCGCCGAGATCTGCGCGACGACGTTCTCCTGCTCTTCGTCGGCGTCGAGGAGGAGGGAGTCGGTGGCCGGCGGACGCTCGTCCTGGCGGATGGGGTCGGCCGGGCTGAACGCGCTCTCGATCGCGGTGCGCGCCGTGGGGTTGCCCGCGAGCGCGTCCAGCAGCGGCGTGTCGAGGTCGTCGGCCTCCGCCCGCAGCGCCGGTGCCACGTCGACGAACGACGAGACCACGAGACGCGGCAGCACGTTGAACCACGGCAAGTGCGAGGTGAGTCCGCGCAGCCGGTCGATCACCGGCTGCGGCTTGAACGCGCCGTCATGCAGGGCGAGGGCGACGAAGGCGTCGGCGTCGAGCGTGATCTGGAACTGCTCGGACAGCGCGCGGGCCAGTTCCGGGTTCAGGAACGGCTGGCCCTTGAGCTTCAACTCGAAGTCGCGGCCGTAACGGCGGATCGCCAGAGGGCGTAGCAGGATCGGCGCCAGGTATTCGTCGGGGCCGTGCCGCCACTGCGCCAGGCCGATCGCCAGGTGGATCGACTCGATGCCGCGCACGGAGCGCAACTCGATGCCTTTGGCGGTGATGGCGTTCGCCGCGGCACGGGCCGTGCGCAGTGCGAGCTCGTCGCGGATGAGGCTGGAGAGCAGCGTGCTCTGCCCGGTGATGAACTGCGGGAGGCCGCCCGGATGCGTCGTGCTCAGCTCGATGCGCGTACGCGGGCTGTCCTCGAAGTGCAGCAGGGGGGATTCGCCGCCGATCGCCGCGATCTCCTCGCGCCACCGCGACCAGACGTGGTCGGCGATGTTCCCGGCGACGAGGCCGGGATCGCCCAGGCTCAGGGTGTGCGGGGAGGTCGTGTTCGACGCCGGATGCAGGGCGTCGCCCTCGGGCACGTCGGACGTCATGTCGTCGTCCTCGCTCTTCCTATCCAGTCGCCACACACCGACACCCTACGTGCCCGAGCGCGAAACGCCTGGCAATCTGCGCGGGTTTCGCGTCAACCCGCAGGTCGGTCGGCGCTGGTCGCGGAATCGGTCACCCCGAGGTTCGCGTCGCCCGGTGTTCCGTCGCCCGCGCCTTTCGCCGCCCCGAGGAACACCAGCGCGAGCACCCCGCAGAGCACGTACAGCGACGCCTGAGCGTCGAGGACGCGCACGGTGCCGACCGACTCGGCGATCAGGCCGGCGACCAGGAGGCCCACGCCCTGGGCCGCGCCCGAGAGCGTGGTCACCGCGGCGATGACCCGTCCGAGCGTCGCCCGAGGCGTCACCGTCTGCACGAGCGTGATCTCGCCGGTCGCCGTCGCCACGGCCGGGAGGCCCATCGCGATGAACAGTCCGGCGTACACCCAGACGGCGGTCGTGACCGGGGCGAGGTTCCAGGTGAGCAGCGAGAGCGCCCCGAATACCAGGTAGCCGCCGCCGATGAGCCAGCGCGGGGCGAACCGCCGGATCAGCACGCCGGTGAGCAGGCCTCCCAGCACTCCTCCGATCGCCTGGACGCCGCGCAGGAGGCCGACCTCCGTGTCGTTGGCGCCGAGGTCCTGGGTCACGTACACGATGAAGAGGACGAGGAAGACGCCCTGTGCGATGCTGCCGAGCACGGCGATGACTGCGATCGTGCGCAGCTCCCTGGTGCGGACGACGGTCGCGATGCCCTCCACCCACTCGTGGAGCAGGCGTCGTTCGACGGCAGGCGCCGACTCCGCGTCGGCGCCGATTTCTTTGGCCGGGAGCGGCCGCGTGAAGGCGACGAGGAGGGCCGTCACGGCGAAGCTCACGGCGTCCACGATCACCACACCCGTCAGCCCACCGACGGCGAACGCGAGGCCGCCGAGCGGCGAGCCCACCAGCCGGGCGAGGTTGTCGGCGATGGCGAGGAGGGCGTTGCCCCGACCCAGCTCGTCCGCTTTCAGAAGACGCGGCACCATCGACTGCCGGGCCGGGTTGATCATGGCGCCGAGGCACGCCTGCACCGCGGCCACGGCGTAGACGATGCCCATGCGGTCGGAGCTCGCCGCGAGCAGCGGCAGGAGCGCGACGCCCTGGATGAGCGCGACGACGATCATCGTCCGCCGTGGATCCCAGCGGTCGACGAGCACGCCGAGGAAGGTGCCGGCGAGCAGCATCGGGATGAGCTCGGCCAGGAACACGGCCGAGGCGCCCAGCGCCGAGCCGGTCGCCGAGAACGCGAACAGTGGGAGGGCGATCATCAGCAGCCAGTCGCCGGTGTCGGAGACCAGGCCGGCGGTCCAGACCAGCGCGTAGTCGCGCCGGAAGAGCGGCGAGCGGCTCATGAGCCCTCGACCTCCTCGTCGGGATGAAGGAACGCGTTGAGGTTGAGCGCCACGACCGCGCTGTCAGCAGGGGCGTCGTCGCGGGTGAGCGCGATGTACGGGCGGATCAGCGCGTCCAGCCGGTCCCCCAGCTCGCGCAGCTCGTCGGGGCTGATGCGCAGTGCGTAGCCGGAGAGCATGCTCGCCTCGCGCCAGGCGGGCGGCACGCTGTCGCGCCGGGCGATCGCTCGGTGCAGCCGTGCGGCCTCCTCGTCGACCTGATTGTCGGCGAAGAAGCGCTCGACGGTGTCGACGCCGAGCTGCACGCCCGGGTCGTCGGCGCGACCGAGCTGGAGGCCGGTGGCCGTCGACTGCCACGGCCGCTCCCGGCCGTCGTCGGCCTCCACCCGTTCGACCAGTCCGAAGCGGGCGAGCGCGCGCAGGTGGTAGCTGCAGTTGGAGGGCGTGGAGCCGACGGCCTCTGCGCACTCGCTGGCCGTGCGCGCACCGAACGACATCAGATGGTCCAGCAGCGCCAGGCGCAGCGGGTGCGCGAGCGCGCGCAGAGCGCGCGGGTCGGTGACCGTGCGCCGTTCCTCCGGACGACCGCCAGTTGTGAAAGACATGTTTCAGATTGTGCGCCCCGCGTTCTTTCACGTCAAGTCGGCCTCCACGTCGAGTGCGTTCTTTCGCCGAGATCGGGAATGATCGGGCCCCGCGGGGGTTGTTCACAGAGATGAACGAGATCACCCGAGCCAGCGTGGGCTTCCGCTCCGAGCGCGGCCCCATCCTGATCGCCCTGATGCTGACGACCGGCCTCGTCGCGATCGATGCGACGATCCTCGCGACGGCCGTGCCCTCCATCGTCGGCGACCTGGGCGGCTTCGCCCAGTTCCCGTGGCTGTTCTCGATCTACCTGCTCGCGCAGGCGGTCTCGGTCCCCGTCTACGCCAAGCTCTCGGACACCGTCGGCCGCAAGCCGATCGTGCTCGCCGGCATCGGCCTGTTCTTCCTCGGCTCCATCCTCTGCGGGTTCGCCTGGAGCATGCCCGCGCTGATCGCCTTCCGCGCCCTGCAGGGTCTCGGCGCCGGCGCCATCCAGCCCATGTCGATGACGATCGCCGGCGACATCTACACCGTCGCCGAGCGGGCCAAGACCCAGGGCTACCTCGCGAGCGTCTGGGCGATCTCGTCGGTGGTCGGACCGACCCTGGGCGGACTGTTCTCGCAGTTCCTGTCGTGGCGGTGGATCTTCTTCGTCAACGTGCCGCTCTGCATCCTGGCCGCGTGGATGCTGATCCGCGCGTTCCACGAGAACATCGAGCGCAAGCGGCACCGCATCGACTACGCGGGGTCGGCACTGCTGACGGCCGGGATGTCGCTGCTCATCCTCGCGGTGCTCGAGGGCGGTCAGGCGTGGGCCTGGAACTCGCTCTGGAGCATCGGCGCCTTCACGCTCGGCGGCCTCCTGCTCGTCGCCTTCGCCCTCGTGGAGCGGAGGGCCGCGGAGCCCGTGCTGCCCCTGTGGGTGTTCTCCCGGCGGCTGCTGGTCACGACCACACTCGTCTCGCTGGGCATCGGCGCGATCCTGATCGGGCTCACCTCCTACGTGCCGACGTACCTCGAGTCGACGATCGGCGTGCCACCGCTCGTCTCCGGTCTCGCCGTCGCCGCGCTCACCCTCGGCTGGCCGCTCGCCGCGAGCGTCTCTGGCCGCTTCTACCTGCGGATCGGCTTCCGCAACACCGCACTGCTCGGCACGAGCATCGCGATCGTCGGCACGATCCTCCTCGCGGCCACCAGCGTCACGCCGAGCGTGCTGTTCGTGGCGGTGAGCTGCTTCATCGTGGGACTCGGGATGGGCCTCGTGGCGACGCCCACGCTGATCGCCGCCCAGTCGAGCGTCTCGTGGAGCGAGCGCGGCGTGGTCACCGGCACGAACATGTTCGCGCGCTCCATCGGCAGTGCGGTCGGCGTGGCGGTGTTCGGCGCGATCGCCAACGCGATCATCCTGTCGACCTCCGGCGGCGCGCACTCCCCCGCGGCCGTGCAGAGCGCCTCCACGGCGGTCTTCGTGTCGGTCGCCATCGTCGCCGTGCTCACGATCGTGGCCGGCCTGCTCATGCCGCGCTCCCGCGTCGAGGACGTCGAGCTCGGCCGCGCCCCCGCCGCCGCCGACTGACGCGCCCCTTTCTACCGGGGGCCGCGTGGTATCGTGTGGTCGGACCATGTGGTCCGACCACACGACACTCACGGGGAGGCAGCGCCGGTGAGCACCGAACCGAAGGCGTGGGAGAGCGTGCTCGCCCGCATCGAGGAGCGCCTCGTCGACGGTCGTCTGCGCCCGGGCGACCACCTCCCGCCCGAGCGCGCCCTCGCTGCCGACTTCGGTGTCGCCCGCTCCAGCGTCCGGGAGGCCGTGCGCGTGCTGGAGGCCATGGGCCTCGTCCGCACCCAGACCGGATCGGGTCCGAGCTCCGGCGCCATCATCATCGCCCGCCCGCTCGGCGGGATGCAGGCCCTCATGCGCCTGCAGGTCGCCGCGAGCGGCTTCCCGGTCACCGACGTGGTGAGCACGCGTCTGCTGCTGGAATCCTCCGTCGCCGGCGAGCTGGCCGGACGCGGGTCTGCTGTCGACCTCGACGACGCGCGGCAGCTCCTCGACGCGATGGACGACCGCTCGCTCACCGCTGCCGAGTTCCTCGCGCTCGACGCGCAGTTCCACCTGGCGCTCGCAGAAGCCGCGGGCAACGCCGTCGTCGCGACGATGATGGCCGGCCTCCGCAGCTCGATCGAAGGCTACGTGCTCGCCGGCGCCGCGCGCCTTCCTGAGTGGGAGGCCATGGCCGCGCGGCTGCGCACCGAGCACCGCGCCGTGATGGCTGCCATCGCGGACGGCGACCTCGCAGGGGCCCGCGCCCGCATCCACGACCACATCACCGGGTATTACCGCGACGCCGCCCCGGCGCCCTCTGTCTCTGCACTCCCATCCCCGTCTCTGTCCCAGTCCACCGACGCACGTTAGGCACACGAACATGGTCACCCGCCAACTCCCCCAGCCCGCCGAGCTGTTCGAGCTCCTGTCGTTCAAGAAGCCCGAACTCGACGCGAAGAAGCGCCGGCTGAGCGCGGCCCTCACGATCGAGGACCTCCGCACCATCGCGAAGCGACGCACGCCGAAGGCCGCCTTCGACTACACGGAGGGCGCGGCCGAGGGCGAGATCTCGCTCGCGCGGGCACGGCAGGCCTTCCAGGACATCGAGTTCCACCCGTCGATCCTGCGCGACGTCTCCACCGTTGACACGTCCTGCGAGATCTGGGGCGGCCCCTCTGCGATGCCGTTCGGGATCGCGCCCACCGGCTTCACGCGGCTGATGCAGACCGAGGGCGAGGTCGCCGGGGCAGGAGCGGCCGGCGCCGCGGGCATCCCGTTCACACTGTCGACGCTCGGCACGACCTCCATCGAGGGCGTCAAGGCCGCAAACCCGACCGGCCGCAACTGGTTCCAGCTCTATGTGATGCGCGACCGCGAGATCTCGTACGAGCTGGTCCGCCGCGCCGCCGCGAACGGCTTCGACACCCTGTTCTTCACGGTCGACACACCGGTCGCCGGCGCGCGGCTGCGCGACAAGCGCAACGGTTTCTCCATCCCGCCGCAGCTCACCCTCGGCACCATCGTCAACGCGATCCCGCGGCCGTGGTGGTGGTACGACTTCCTCACCACGCCGAAGCTCGAGTTCGCGTCGCTGTCGTCGACCGGCGGCACCGTCGGCGAGCTGCTGGACGCCGCGATGGACCCGTCGATCAGCTTCGCCGACCTCGACGTCATCCGCAGCATGTGGCCGGGCAAGATCGTCGTGAAGGGCGTCCAGAACGTGGAGGACTCCCGCAAGCTCGTCGACCTCGGCGTCGACGGCATCGTGCTCTCCAATCACGGCGGCCGCCAGCTCGATCGCGCGCCGATCCCCTTCCACCTGCTGCCGCAGGTAGTGGAGGCCGTGGGCGACCGCAGCGAGGTCGCGATCGACACGGGCATCATGAACGGCGCCGACATCGTCGCCGCGTACGCGCTCGGCGCCAAGTTCACTCTGATCGGCCGCGCCTACCTCTACGGCCTGATGGCGGGAGGCCGCGCCGGCGTCGACCGCACCATCCAGATCCTGAGCGACCAGGTCGTGCGCACGATGAAGCTGCTGGAGGTGCCGACCCTGGCCGACCTGACGCCCGCGCACGTCACGCAGCTGCGCCGCCTGGTGCCCGTCGCCGAGGCTGCCGGCGCTGCGGTGCGCGCCTGAGGCAGCTGGCTGCCGAGCGCGTTACGCAGCCGCGGCACAGCGCATCCAAAGGAAAACACCCATACGCTTGTCCTGGAGACTTGTCCACCTTCGGAAACGGAATGACCTGAATGGCTGCTACAGGCAGAGGCGCGACCACCCCCACCAAGAACGACCGCCGCGCCGAGGCGCGCGAGACGGCGCGCAAGATGCGCGAGGAGGCCGCCAAGAAGGCCAAGCGGCGCAAGGTCGTCGTCCAGAGCTCGGTGATCGTCGGTGTCATCGCGGTGCTCGCGATCATCGGCGTCATCATCTTCACCAGCGTGAGCGCGTCCAACAACGTCGCCAACCCGAAGAACATGCTGAGCGGCGGAATCCTGCTCACGCAGTCGGACAAGGCCGTCACCACGCCCGCGATCGCGCAGGGCGCCAAGCCGACGCCGACGAAGCAGACCCTTGACGGCAAGACCGCGCACATCCAGATCTGGCTCGACTACCAGTGCCCCTACTGCGACCAGTTCGAGACGACCAACTCCGACCAGATGAAGCAGTGGATGTCGGAGGGCACGGCGACGCTCGAGATCCACCCCATCGCCATCCTCGACTCCAGCACCAACAACGAGTATTCGACCCGTGCGGCCGCCGCCGCATCATGCGTGGCCAACTACGATCCCGACAAGTTCTTCGACGTGAACAGCGCGCTGTTCGCCAACCAGCCCGACGAGCAGACCGGTTCGGGCCTCACGAACGCCAAGATGCTGGACCTGTTCAAGAGCGCGGGCGTCAGCTCGTCGGCGATCACGAAGTGCGTGAACGACCAGACGTTCTCGAAGTTCGTCACGAACCGCACGAACGAGGCCGTCGGGAACGCGCAGCTCAAGAACCCGCAGACGGGCAGCTTCGGCACCCCGACGGTGTTCGTCAACGGCGAGCGCTACCAGGGCGGCTTCACCGACGCGTCCCAGTTCGCCGCGTTCGTGCAGACGGCCGTCAAGGACGCCGGCTCGAGCGGCAGCTACAGCTTCCCGAAGGCGAGCTGACCTCCGCCTCGCACGATCGATCGGTCCCAGCACGCCGTCGCGGCCTCCGCCGCCGCAGCGTGCTGGGACCGATCGTTTTCCGGGGGTGCGCGACGGGTGTACGTTCGGCCCGAACCCGCAGGTGACAAGACGGAGGAGACGAGCATGGACCGCATCCCCGAGGACGGCGCCGACGACCCCACGATCGGCGACTCCGACGCAGGAGACACCGCCGGCTGGGTGGATCCCCGCGACGGCGAGGTCGACTACGCACTGGACGACCCGATCGCGGAGGCCGACTTCGCCGACGAACTGGTCACGAACGACGGCGTCGCCGGTGAGACGGTGTGGGACGGACCGGGCGACGGCAACGACGGCCCTACCGGGGGCCGGCCGCGTGAAGCGGAACCCGACTACGACGAGCACGACCCGGAGGGCGACCCGGACGAGGGCATCCTGACGCAGGACGACCTCGACGAGGAAGGCATCTGAGCCCCGTCGGCTAGGTGGGCTCCCCGGCGGGCGGCACGGCCGCCACGACGCCGTCGGCGCTCCTCTCGAGGAAGCCGACGATGGTCTCCGACGGCAGATCGGTGCCGATCGCGCTCGCGACGAGGACGTCCTCGGCGAATGCGATCCAGGAGCGCAGCCCGATGTGCAGCATCGGCGCGTCCGCCGCGCCCAGCTCGAGGAATACCGCGATGATGCGCTCGGCCTGCTCTCCCCTGGCCTCCTCGACCACGGCCCTGACCTCCTCGTCGCCGCTCGCGACGCCGCGGACCAGCGAGTAGAACGTGCCGCTGTGGTCGCGGACGAACGCGACGATGCGCGCCAGCGTGTCGCGCAGGCGCTCGCGCGGCGGAAGCTCGGGGATCGGCTCCGTGGCGTGCAGCATGCTGTCGCGCGCGGTGCGCACGACCTCCCGGTGCAGGCCCTGCTTGGAGCCGAAGTAGTGGAACAGGAGCGCCCGCGAGACCCCCGCCTGCGTCGACAGCTCCTCGATGGTCAGGGAGTCGAGGGGACGGTCGGCGAGGTGCGCGACGCCGAGCGCGACCAGTTGCGCCCGGCGCTCGTCCGGGGTCAGCCGGGTGCGCCGGTCGGTGTCCATGCTTCGAGGGTACTAGCCGGGGCGTGGCCGGAACGGTCGGTCCGTCCTCCAATCGGCCGACTATTGACAACCCGTCAATAGCGTCTAGTCTCGCAGAGGGAACGACCGCACCGTCGCTGTCAAGCCCCCGAACAGGAGGATCGATGAAGTTCCGCAAGCTCGCCGGCTCGCACGCCGGACGCATCGTGCTCGCCGCCGTGCCCGTCGCCGTGGTGTCAACGGTGCTCATGACCGGAGTCGCCCAGGGAGCCGTGCCCGTCTCGTTCGCCGTCTCGGGCAGCCAGTTCCAGATCAGCGCCTCCAAGCTCGACGGCACCGGCTTCTCGCAGTACGCCGGCGTCGCCCCCGACACCGCAGGCAAGCAGCACCAGGTCGCCATCGCGAACATCAAGTCCGCGACCCTCGCCGACCTGTGCCAGTCGGTCGTCACCGACACTCCGCTCGGCAAGGTCGGGATACTGATCACCGCCGGCGGCGGCGGGAACCCGGCCAGCGCCTCCGACCTGCAGATCGGGATGACCGACCTGGCCGGCGACTCCGAGTTCCACAACATCCGCATCGGCGTCGACGCCTCCACGGTCAACACGGCGGCCAAAGGCTCGCCGGGCGACTTCGCCCAGGACGCCGACACGGTGACGATCTCCCACCTCCAGCAGACGGCGTGGAGCACGCAGGCCTCGGTATTCACGCTGACCGGCATGCACGTGCAGCTGACGGACGGATCGAAGGGATGCTTCTGAGCCGGCCGGCCGCGCACGCGGCGACAGCGACGGCCGACGAAGCGACCGTGCCGACGCGGCGGGAGCGGTTCCGCTCCTGGCGGCGGCAGCGCCCGTTCGTCGGCGGCCTGCTGACGGCGCTCGGCGGCGTGGAGATGTTCTTCTCCGGTCAGCTCGACCTGGGTCGGATCCACGTGCAGCTCGGGATCGAGGGGCTGCAGGCGACGATCATCCCGATCCTGCTGGTGCTGCTCGGCGTGCTGGCGATCGCGATGCCGGCGCACCGGATCTTCTACGGCGTGATCGCCCTCGCGGTCGCCGTGTACTCGCTCATCGGCGTCAACCTCGGCGGTTTCTTCATCGGGATGCTGCTGAGTTCGATCGGCGGCGTGCTGACGGTGGCGTGGATGCCGCGCCGGCGGGCGGGCGAGGCGGAGGCCGAGCAATCGGACACCGAGCCGGCGGACACCGAGCAGCCGGAGGCCGGGCTCGATCCGGAGCGGGACGCGTGAACCGCGGCAGCAGAGCCACGCGCGGGGCCCTCGTCGCCGCACTGGTGCTCGCCGGCGCGCTCGCGGGCATCGGAGCGGTGCCTCTCCCCGCGCCGGCCGCCCGCACGACGGCCGTGCCCGCGTCGCTCTGCATCCCGATCTTCACGTCGTGCAGCTCACCGACGCCGACGCCGACCCCATCGCCGTCGCCGTCATCCGGCTCGCCCGCACCCGGGCTGCCGCTCCCCGGCCTCCCGGCGCCGACGCCGACCGTCCCGGGAACCGGCACGACGCCGACCCCGGCGCCCACCCCGGCCGCACCGGACGGCTCCGCGCCCGTCTTCACCCAGCCGCCGGCCCAGCTCGGCAGCAGGTCGCTGTCGTTCACCGGCCTCCAGGGCGTCAGCGTCGTGACCGTGCCGCTCGCCGACGGCAGCAGGATCCCCGTGCTGAAGATCTCGGCGGACACGATCACGATCCAGGGGTTCAGCCTCACCGTGCGCAAGCAGACCGGACCGTCACTCTCGACGACCGCCGACACGATGACCCTCAGCGGTCACGTGCAGGTCTACCTCGACTCGGCCACCGCGACCGGGCCGGACGGGAAGTCGCTGACCCTCGGGGCGGCGACTCCTCCCCCGAACGACGGGCTGCCGACGCAACTACTGCGCGTGACGCTCGGCCTGGTCGGGACGACCGCCGACTCGATCACCTACTCGAACACCAAGCAGCACCTCACCGAGTGATGCAGAGGGCACGGATGGTCGGACGAGCTACCGCGACTTGCGGAGACGGCGGCGCTCGCGGCGGGTGAGCGCGGCCAACGCCTCGGCCTCCGCCCGGCGCGTGGCCTCCGCCTCGCGCGCGCGGGACTCGCGGCGCTCGGCCCAGCGGGCGACCTCCTCGTCGACGTCGCGCGTCGGAGTCACGACGGGCGGGCCGCCCTGCAGTTGACGACGGGCATCGACGACGCGCCGGTTGAACTCGGCGAGATGCTCGCGCACCGCTCGCTCGGAGCCGAGCCGGTCGAGTGTCGCGTCGAGCTCGCTGTGCTCGGTACGGAGCGTGAGCGCCGGAGGCCCAAGCCCCGTGAGCTTCTCGCGCTCGATCTTGCGGCGTATCCACCAGTCGGGGTCGTGCGTGCCGGTCAGCCCCGGCAGCGGCTTGCCCGCCCCGGGGAGGTCGTCGAACTCACCGCGGCGGATCGCCTGCTGGATCGCGTTCTCGATGACATGGGCACGCTGATCCATCGTCGGCCGGCCCGCGTCGGCCTCCTCGACCTCCTCGCCGCGGGCCCGTGCGTCCCGGTCGAGGCGGTAGCGCGCAGCCTCGACCCGGGCGTCCGGTTCGGGTCGCGAGCGCTCTTCGGCCATGCCGCCAGCGTACGCTGCGCCCGCCGAGCGCGGGCCCTGGCCGGCGTCGGCGGGCGCCGGTAGCGTCGAGCCATGGAGCCCTTCCGCATCGCCGTCCCCGACGACGTCCTCGACGACCTGCAGCGTCGGCTCGCGGCGACCATCCTTCCGGGGAAGACACCTGGTCCCGACTGGTCCAACGGCATCCCACCCGAAGTGCTCGGCTCCCTCGTCGTCCGCTGGCGCGACGGCTACGACTGGCGCGAGGCCGAGCAGCGGCTCAACCGCTTCGAGCAGGTGCGGGTCGAGATCGACGGCTGCAGGGTGCACGCGGTGGTGGCCCGCGGCCGTGCGACCGGGAGGCTCCCGATCGTCGTCACGCACGGCTGGCCCTACTCGTTCGCCTCCATGCTCCCGCTGGTCGACGCGCTCGGCGGTGAGCTCGATGTCGTCGTGCCGTCACTGCCCGGTTACGGATTCTCGAGCGTGCTTCCCACGGCGTTCTCGTCGGCGGCCGTCGCCGATCGCTGGAACGCCCTGATGACGACGGAGCTCGGGTACGAGCGCTACCTGACGTACGGGGAGGACGTGGGTGCGGGGGTGAGCGACTGGCTCGCGGGGGCGCACCCGGCCGTCGCCGGAATCGTCGCGAGCCACGCCTCGTTCTCGGCGCGGAGCCGCCCGGGCGTCGAGCTCGACGAGACCGAGCGGGCGTTCCTGGCGTCCGTGGGGTCGCCGGCAGAGTCCGGCTACGCCCACCAGCAGGGCACGCGGCCCGACACGCTGGCGGCGGCTCTGATCGACTCGCCGAGCGGGCTGCTCGCCTGGATCGCCGAGAAGGTGGCCGCGTGGAGCGACGGCGAGGGCCTGGCGACGTTCGATCCGGACGACATCCTGACGAACGTGATGGTCTACTGGGTCACCCGCTCGATCGGCACGAGCTTCCGCTCGTACAGCGAGCCGCCGGACGGGGACGACCTCCACCCGATCGTCGAGGTGCCGGCGAGCATCCTCATCCAGACCCACGAGGGCGTGTACCCGCGCTCGCTCGCCGAGAAGAGCTACGCCGACATCCGCGCGTTCCGGCGGCTCCCGCGCGGAGGGCATTACACCGCGTGGGAGAACCCTGCGGCGGTCGCATCGGCGATCCTCGCGCTCGAGGAGGCGGCGCGCTGATATTCCGCGCCCGACCCCGTTGACAACGGTCAACAGCCGAATAGTGTGTGCGCTAAAGCAACCGGATGGCAGGCCGGACCGCATGGGGGCGGACGGCAGTACTGCATTCCCGGTGGGTGGCGCCCGATTTCCTCGGGTGAGTCGAGCGCCGCCCGGCTTCAGCCGCGACGGCGCTCGACTTCCGCTCTCAGAGAGCGCGGATGTTGGAGGCCTGCATCCCCTTCGGACCCTGAGTCAGGTCGTACTCGACCTTCTGGTTCTCGTCGAGCGAACGGTAGCCGCCCTGCGACTGGATCTCACTGAAGTGGGCGAAGACGTCGGCACTGCCGTCATCCGGGGCGATGAACCCGTACCCCTTCTCCGCGTTGAACCATTTGACGGTGCCTGTAGCCATCGTGTCTTCCTTCGTTGTCTTCACCGGCCGCGTGGAACGGCCGGCACAGCCAGGCTACTCTCTGACGGCTTGTTAGCATTCATCCGATGCAGAACCTGAGCAACGCAATCGCCGAACGGATCGGTGAGAACATCCGCGAGCGCCGCGAGCGGCTGCTGTTCGCGCTCGACGAGCTGGCCCGGCGCGCGGGGCTGGAGGAGCACACTCTGTGGCGCATCGAGCGCGGGACCATGACGCCGTCGGTGCTCGTACTGGTGCAGCTCTCGGCCGTGCTGGAGTGCCGCCCGGGCGACCTCCTGCAGGGCGTCTCGGCCGAGCTCGGCGACGACGCGTCGTAGAGCTGCCGATCAGGCGAGCGACTCAGTCGTAACCGAGGATCACGACGTCGGCTTCGCTCCGGAATCCGCCGGAGAGGCCGCCCAGCACACCGATGGTCGCGCCCTCGGCGGGTGCGTTGAGTGTCCGGTCTTCCTCGACGACGATGGCGGCCATGTCAGGATGCTAGGCGGGTCGACGATCCCGGCGAATCGACACGGTGTCCAACGGGTGGGAATCGATCGACACGATGTCCAGCCCGCCTCCCGGTTTCACATCCCAATCTGGGACAACCGAGAGCCGGCACCGATGCCGCATTGTCAGAGTTTGCTGATATTCGAGAGTGACCCCTTCCTGGGGGTAGCCCTCTCGTGCCAGAATCACGGAACCCGCTGCACGCCGGCGGGCAGCTGAGGCCCGAACCGCGCTGACGACGACGCAACGAAGGAGAGCCCCATGACTGAGATCATCGCCCCTGCCGCCGTTCGTGCCGCCCTCGAGCATGCCGTGACCGCCGCCGGGGAACGTCATCGCTACGCCTTCCCCGCCGACGGGCTGGTGCGCTTCACCTGGGACGCCGAGGGGCCAGGGCACGGCGACCTGATCGGTGAGGCGATCCGGGAGATCGCTCCGGACGTCTACTCCCACCTGGTCACCGTCGAGACCGCAGACGCCGGGCAGCCGGTCGAGTCGGTACTCGACCTCGCCGCGCACGGGCTGACCGTGCCGTTCGCAACGATGGCCGCCCTCGACGAAGCGCGCGCGATCGAAGACGCGGGCGGGACCTGGGGCGAGGCGCTCGCCTGCTTCGACGACCTGTACTTCGAGTCGCCGGCCCTCGCGGGCTGAGCGAGTCCGCGGCCGGAGGATCACGTCTCCGGGTCGTACTGGAACTCGCGCAGCTCCTGGTCGCAGCGGCACGCCGTGGCGATCTTCGCCGCCCATTCCAACGCGGCGTCGCGCGTCGGCAGATCGAGCACCGTGAAGCCGCCGTCCATCAGTCGCGTCTCGGGGTAGGTGCCCGTCGTGATCGTCCCGTCCCGGAGACCAGGACGGTTCCGACACTTTCGTCGACGCCACCACCGAAGACGTAGACACCGGCTTCCTGGGCCTCGCGGATCACGGAATGGGCAGCCCGCGACACCCCGGGAAGCTCCTCCGGCGTCACATGCATCGCACCGGACGGGAACGAGATCATGTACTTCGTCATCGCGTGACTCCTCACTGTTGACGACGGTTACGTCCGCGACCCTACCTTCGGGCGAGCGCCCTGCCCAGCCCTCACGAGCTCCGCGTCACATCGTCGGCCGCATGCCGCCGTCGATCACGACGTCCGCCCCGGTGAGGTTGCCGAGCACCGGGCTGGCGAGCATCGCGACCAGCGCCCCGACCTCCTCGGGAGTGGTGAAGCGGCCGGTGGCCATCGCCTGCTCCGCTCCGTGCCGCACTTCCTCCGGGGTGCCGCCTCCCGCCGCGGACACGGTCTGGGCGACCCCGCCCGCGCCCAGCCAGAGCGCCGTCGCGACCGGACCCGGGCTGACCGAGTTGACGCGGATGCCGCGCGGCCCGAGCTCCTTCGACAGCGACTTGGTGAAGCTGAGCAGCGCCGCCTTCGCCGCGCTGTAGTCCATCACCAATGGGTCGGCCAGGATGGCGTTCTCGCTGACCACGTTGACGATCGTGCCGCCGTCGGGCATCGCCTCCAGCAGCGCGCGGGTGACCCGCACCGCGGCGAGCGCGTTGAGCTCGTACGTGCGCTGCCAGTCGTCGTCGGTGATCGATGCGAAACCGCCGGGCCGCGGCGGGGCGGAGCCGACGTTGTTCACCAGGAGGTCCGCATCGCCGACCGCGTCGCGCAGCGCGGCGATCGACGCCGGGTCGGAGAGATCGGCGGCGATGAACCGGAAGCCGGCTCCGCCCTCCAGTTCGCGCGTCTCGTCGGTCGCCGCGCGCGCGACGCCCACGACGGTCGCCCCTTCGGCGAGCAGGGAGCGTACGACGGCCAGCCCGATCCCCCGGCTGGCACCGGTCACGACGGCGCGGGCGCCGGTCAGTCGAAGATCCACGGCGCGACAGTATCGGCTGCGCGCAGTGCTCGGCTAGAGCCGGTGTTCGCGCATCGTCACGCCCGCGTGCGCCGGACTCAGCCGATCGCGTCGTAGGTCGTCAGCCGCAGCCGGTCGAAGAACAGCGCGTCGGCCGTCTGAGCACGGTCGGGACCGGGCACTGCGACGACCACCGTCACCGAGACCTCACCGGCGGTCAGCCGGCGGACGGCGTCGGTCACGATCACGACCTTGGTGACGGACTCCAGCGGATGCCGGCCACGGATGTCGAACGGGTCGGTGGTGCGCCACTGCGGGTCGCAGTGGCCCTCGTCGCCGACGCAGTTGGAGTGCCCGAAGACCGTGAACGACCCCGCGTACCCCGCGTCGGCGCTGCGGGGTGTCTCGAGGCCGGCGTCGGCGTTGTCGAAGAACACCCGTGCCTCGTAGGAGACTCCGGAGTGGTCGATGCCCGAGAAGATCAGGTCGGCGCGGTAGAGCGAATCCCGCACAGCCGTCGGGACCGTGAGGGGAGGTGAGGTGTAGCGTTCCATGATCCTGCTCCCTGCTCAGTGCGAGTGCGAGTGCGAGTGCGAAGGCGTCGTAGGCGTCGCCAGCGTGGAGTCGACCTCCGTGGAGTCGACCTCCACCGATGCGGTCGTGACGGCGTAGTCGTAGCCCAGCGTGGTCACGTTGAGCGTCTGCCGCACGGTCAGGCCGAAGGGAGGCAGTGCGTCGTCGAGGATGTCGGCGGGCGGGTTCGCACCCGAGTGCCGCTGCTGCCAGAGCCGCCAGATCCGGTCGACCATGGCGTGGTGGGCCCAGAAGATCGGGTCGAAGGCGGCGAGGTAGATGTAGTACATGTCTCCCCCGGCGCCACCGGTCCACACGTGCACGTTGTTGTGGAGGTTCTCGAGCTGGCCCGTGAAGTCGAGGAAGTCGGTGACGTCGAGGAGCGCGGCGACCTCCTGAGCGGTCGGCAGCGGCGGCGATCCGGGTTGCCCGGGGAACCGCACCGTCTGCGCCGGCAGGTCGACGGGCGGGTTGCCCGCCTTCGCCTGCTGCAGCGCACGCGGGTCGACAGGCGCGCTGGCGAGCGGGTTGGCGGGCGCGTTCTCGGCCGTGTAGACGTCGGGGATGGTGTGGACCGTCCAGTCCCACCACGGCAGAGTGACGGTCGGCACCAGATCCATCAGCGACCGCTCGAACGAGTACAGGTACGCCCGGTGCCAGGGCAGGAAGTACGGCGTCCCGTGCGCGACCGAGCAGCCGATCGGCATCGGGAGGCCGTGGATGCCTGCGAAGTACTGGTAACC
Organism: Leifsonia sp. PARNA 1/14; assembly: GCF_055720965.1. Taxonomy (NCBI): domain Bacteria; kingdom Bacillati; phylum Actinomycetota; class Actinomycetes; order Micrococcales; family Microbacteriaceae; genus Leifsonia; species Leifsonia sp. PARNA 1/14. The sequence continues at coordinate 324,984 of NZ_JBVQSP010000001.1, read as the reverse complement.
GCGATCGTCGCTCACCGCCAGCGATTTCGTGATCGCCTCCCGCAGGAGGCCGGTCTGGTCGGGGGTGAGGAACTGCGCGTTCCGTCGCCACCGCACCGGTGCCGCCGCGTGCGTCGCGGGCGAGAAGCCGACAGCCATGGTGCACGTCCGATCCCGCGGTGGTCCGCGTCGCCTCCAGGGTTCGCCTCCTGCGCGGGCGTTGGCAATACCCGGTTCGTCTACTGCGGCCTCCCGAACCACCGCGCGAGGTGGTTCTCGAGGTCGGCCTGCTCGTCTCCGGTCCAGGCGACGTAGCCGTCTGGACGCAGCAGCACAGCAGGCACCGCGAGACCCGCACCGTCGTCGACCACCGCATCCACCCGTCCCTGCCATCCGTCGACCGTCAGGCGCCCGGTGCGATCGAGCAGGAGCCCGCGGCCGTCGCGCATCCGCTCGTAGAGCCTCCCGTCGGTGAGCGGCAGGTCGCGGAGCCGCCTGCCGACGAGCTCCGATCCGTCGCCGAGGTCGTAACGGATCCCGGTGCCGCTGATCCGCTCGGCGAGGAAGCGGCTCACATCGTCGAACGCCATGAGCTCCGTGAAGAGACGGCGCACGGCCTGAGGGCCGGGCTCCGCCGCGATCAGGACGCTCTGCGCGCGGGTGAGTGTGAGGACGTCGTCGGCGACCGGCCTGCGTTCCGACTCGTAGCTGTCGAGCAGGTCGCCCGGAGCCCGACCGTCGACCTCGGCGGCCAGCTTCCAGCCGAGGTTGAACGCGTCCTGGATGCCGAGGTTGAGTCCCTGCCCGCCCAGTGGAGGGTGCACGTGCGCGGCGTCTCCGGCGAGCAGCACCCGGCCGGATCGGTACCGCTCGGCGAGCCGGGTCGCATCGGTGAACCGCGAGAGCGCGCGCGGCGCGTGAGCGCCGAAGTCGGTGCCGGCGTAAGCCTGCAGCTGCGTGCGGAACTCGTCCAGCGTGGGAGGCACAGTGCGGTCCTCCGCGACGCTCGCGGCGGGCACGACCGCGCGGTAGAGACCGTCGGCTGCGGGGCCGATTCCGAATCCGCGATGCGTCTTCCTGACCTCCGCCGAGATCGCAGCGATGTCGTCGGCCGCCGCGGTGACCTCCACCTCGCCGAGCAGCCACTCGGTCGCCGCTGCCTCACCGGCGAACGCGATGCCCAGCAGCCGGCGCACGAGACTGCGGCCTCCGTCGCAGCCGACCAGCCAGCGCGACCGCAGCCGAGTGCCGTCGACGAGTTCGACGCTCACCCCGTCGTCGTCCTGGTCGAAGCCCGCCACCTCTGCGCCACGGCGCAGCTGCGCCCCGAGCTCGACCGCGTGCTCCTCCAGCAGGCGGTCGGTGATCGTCTGCGGGATGCCGAGGATGAACGCGTGCGCCGAGTCCACTTCGACGGGGTGTGGCGCAGCGATGCCGGCGAACGTCCCGACCTGCGGGTAGCGCGTCCCGAGCTCGAGGAACCGGTCGAGCAGCCCGCGCTGGTCGAGGATCTCGATGCTGCGCGGGTGGAGGCCGAGCGACCGCGCCAGCGGGCTCGGGCTCTCGTCGCGCTCCAGCACGAGCACGTCGACGCCGTGCAGCCGCAGCTCGGCCGCCAGCATCGACCCGGTCGGGCCGCCTCCGCTGATGATCACGTCGAACACGTGGGACTCCATGCAGCACTCTCCTCATCTGGTTACAAATCTCGTGATTCCAGCCGCGACCGGCTATTCTGCCCGACTCAGGGGGCCTTGCGGCAAGGCCCGGGGCGGCCGGTATCCTGGAAATGCAGGCGGCGACGAGTTCATCTCCGGCGCCCACCGTTTCCGAGAAGACCTCACTTTCTACTCCCCTGCTCCCGCTCGCCGGGTTACCCTGTGCGCGAAGGCCCGGACCAGAAGAACGGGCCGGGGAGCACCTGTCATGGCCAAGCACAGAGTCCTCGCGGTCGCCGGGATCGCCGCCGCCGCCATCCTCCTCGCGTTCGGGGCGCCGCAGGCCGTGCAGGGCATCGCGCCCGGGCAGGGCAGCATCCAGTTCACGGCGGTCGGCGATTACGCGGCCAACGCCAACACGCAGGCCGTGCTGTCGGGCATCAAGACGATGAACCCCGACCTGAACCTGGCAGTCGGCGACCTGTCGTACGGGACGACCGGGCAGGAGCAGGCCTGGTGCGATCTGATCACGCAGACCCTCGGCGCGGGCTTCCCGTTCGAGCTGGTGTCCGGTAATCACGAGAGCAACGGGCAGAACGGCAACATCAACGATTTCTCCGCCTGCCTGCCGAACCAGCTCCCCGGCGTTGTCGGCACTTACGGACGCCAGTACTACGTCGACGTGCCGCAAGGGGCGCCGTTGATCCGGTTCATCATGATCTCCCCCGGCCTGCCGTTCTCCGACGGCATGTGGACCTACGCGTCCGGTACCGACCACTACAACTGGACGTCCGCGGCGATCGACAGCGCTCATGCCGCGAACATCCCCTGGGTCGTCGTCGGCATGCACAAGCCGTGCCTCTCGATGGGCCAGTACACGTGCGAGGCCGGCCCCGACATCATGAACCTCCTGGTCTCCAAGCGGGTCGACCTGGTGCTGACCGGGCACGAGCACCTCTACCAACGCACCAAGCAGCTGGCGACCAGCGCCTCCTGCCCCTCGATCACCCCGGGCACGTACACGGCGGCCTGCGTCGCCGACTCCGACAACACGCTCGTCAAGGGAGCGGGCACGGTCTTCGCGACCGTCGGCACCGGAGGCAACAACAATTACGACATCAACCCGGCCGACTCCGAGGCCGGGTACTTCGCGTCGACGTACGGCAACTCCACCGCGCCGCTCTTCGGGTCGATCGACGTCACCGCGACAGCGACCCAGCTCAACGCCTCCTACGCGCGCGCTGCCGGTGCGAGCTTCAGCGACTCCTTCACCATCGGTCCGCCCACCGGGGGCGGCAACCAGCCCCCGAACGCGGTCATCGGGGCGTCGTGCACCGACCTGACCTGCGCGTTCGACGGAACCGGATCCAACGATCCCGACGGCACCGTGACCTCCTACGCCTGGGACTTCGGCGACGGCACGACCGGCAGCGGGAGCACGATCAGCCACACGTATGCCGCCGCGGGCACGTACCCGGTCCGGCTCGCGGTGACCGACGACGGCGGGGCCACGGCCAGCGCCAACCGGTCCACGACGGTGACCGCACCGCCGCCTCCCCCGAACGTGCTGGCCGCCGACACCTTCTCACGCTCGGTCACCGGAGGCTGGGGAACCGCCACGACCGGAGGCGCCTGGAGCGCCGCGGGATCGTCCTCCCTCTACTCGGTCAACGGCAGCGCAGGCCTGATCCAGCTGCCCACCGGGTCGGGAGGCACGACGCGGCTGCCCGGATTCACCTCCACCGACACCGATCTGCGACTCTCGGTCGCGCTCGACAAGGTACCGTCGTCCGGAAACGTCTACCTGACCATCCAGGGGCGCCGGATCGCCACTGCCGGCGCCTACGCGTCGAAGGTGATCGTCTCGTCTGCGGGCAAGGTCACGATCCAGATCGTGCGCGTGGACCAGAACGGCGGCAACGAGGTCGTCGTGCAGTCGTCGGTCGCCGTCGCGGGCATCACCTACACCGCCGGGCAGAAGCTGGACGTCAGGGTGCTGATCACGGGCACGAGCCCGACGACCGTGCAGACCAAGGTCTGGCTCGACGGCACGACGGAGCCTGCTGGGTGGCAGCGGACGGCGACCGACGCGACCGCCGCCCTCCAGGCCGGCGGTGGACTAGCCGTCACCGGCTACCTCTCCGGCGGCGTGGTCAACACCCCCGTGACGATGTCGGTCGACGATCTCAGCGCGGTCAAGCCGTGAGCTGAGCGCATCCCGCGACGATAAGCGCATCCCTCGGCCCGCCCGACCGCGACGAGCCGGACACGCATGCGTGCCGACAAGGCGCAAGGGGTTGTGGAGGCCGGCTTGCGGACGTTCGCTCGCTTGGGCGACGCGGCGTCCGCTCGCGGCGTCGACACACGAAGGAGAAAACTATGGCGACGACGGTCAGCGAGTTCGTGATCGCACGACTGCGGGAGTGGGGCGTGCGACGCGTGTTCGGCTTCCCGGGCGACGGGATCGGTGAGTTCGACGGCATGCTCGGCAAAGCCGAGCGCGCCGGAGAGGGGCTGGAGTACATCCGGCCGACGCACGAGGAGATCTGCGCCCTGATGGCGGTGGCGCACGCGAAGTTCACTGGGGAGGTCGGCGTGTGCATCGCCACCTCCAGCCCGGGAGGCTTCCACATGATGAACGGCCTCTACGACGCGAAGATGGACAACCAGCCGGTCGTCGCCATCGTCGGCCAGCAGGGCTTGAAGTCGTTCGGCACCTTCAACCAGCAGGAGAGCAAGCTCGAGCGGACGTTCTCGGACGTCGCCGCGTACGTGCAGACGATCGTCGCCCCCGAGCAGGCGCAGGCGGTGATCGACACGGCGTTCCGCACGGCGATCGCGCGCAAGCAGCCGACCGTGGTCATCCTGCCGCACGACGTGCAGGGCATGGAGATGGCGGCACCGGGCGCGGAGATGTGGGTCTCGCGGTCGAGCGCCGTACCGCCGTCGACGGCGATCGCTCCTCCCGCCGATCAGTTGCGGGCGGCCGCCGACCTCATCAACGCGGGTGAGCGTGTGACGTTCCTCGTGGGGCACGGCGCGGTGGGAGCGGAGCAGGAGGTGCTCGCGGCCGCGCGCCTGGCGGGCGCCGGCGTCATGACGACGCTCCGCGGCAAGCAGGTCGTGCCCGGCGACATCCCCTTCCACACGCAGCAGCTCGGCCTCCTCGGTTCTCGGCCGAGCTACGACCAGATGCAGGAGTGCGACACGCTCGTGCTGCTCGGCACCAACTACCCGTACGGGCAGTTCCTCCCGAAGACCGGTCAGGCGAAGGCGATCCAGGTCGACCTCCGGCCCGAACAGCTGGGGCTGCGCTACCCGACCGACGTGAGCATCTGGGGCGACGTGAAGACGACGCTCGCCGGCCTCATCCCGTTGCTGACGCAGAAGGACGACCTCCCGTGGCAGGAGAAGACGGCGGCCTCCATGCGCGACTGGGACGACGAACTCGACGCGCAGGCCGCCCAGCACTACGACGACGGCGTCAACCCGCGCCGCGTCTACCACGAGCTGAACAAACGGCTCCCCGCCGGCGCGATCGTCACGGCCGACGCCGGAACGACGGCGGACTGGTACGGCCAGTACATCCGGCTGCGGAACGGTATGCGCGGTGACCTCTCCGGCCGGCTGGCGACCATGCTGGCGGCGATGCCCTACGCGACGGCGGCGAAGTTCGCCTATCCGGAGCGGACCGTGGTCTGCACGATCGGCGACGGCGCCTTCCAGATGCTCGGGACGAACGAGCTGATCACCGTCAAGAAGTACCTGTCGCGGTGGTCGAACCCGAACTTCATCGTGCTGGTGCTGCACAACGACGACCTCACCCAGGTCTCGTGGGAGATGCGCACCGAGGACGCCAACCCGGTCTGGTCGACCTCCCAGGACGTCGAGTCGGTCGACTACGCCGGCTGGGCGCAGCTGCTCGGGTTCCAGGGCATCACGGTGACCTCCGACGACCAGATCGAAGCCGCGTGGGATGCCGCGCTCGCGCATCCCGGCGTCACGGTGATCGACGCGCACACCAGCAAGAACGTGCCGCCGCTGCCGCCGCACATCACGTTCGAGTTCGCGAAGAACACCGGACTCGCCCTCCTCAAGGGCGATCCGGAGGGCATCGGCGCGATCAAGGACTCCGCGACATCGCTGATCACCGAAGGGGTGGAGCGGGTCAAGGACGCGCTGCACCTCGATAGGGATGACGACAAGTAGGTCGGACGGTAACATCCATCGCGGGAATCGATCGTTGACGGAGACGGGGTCGAACATGGAAACGCACACCTTGAGCACGCACAACGCGGAGATCGTGTACGACGTCGCGAAGGCGGAGAACGGATCGGGCGGGCATCCTGCGCTCGTCATG
>NZ_JBVQSP010000001.1:314143-318893 GCF_055720965.1 Leifsonia sp. PARNA 1/14 | reverse complement strand
AGATCGGCCAGCCGATGGACGCGAGCGGCTTCCGCGCCCTCGCGTCGTACTTCCCGGATCGTGTGGTCGTCACATACGACCCGCGCGGTCTGGGACGCAGCACGCGCAGCGACGGCGAGGTCACCAACACACCGACTACGCAGGCCGAGGACGTGCACGCGCTCATCACGGCGCTGGGCAGCGCGCCGGTCGACCTGTTCGCGAGCAGCGGCGGCGCAGTGACCGCGCTGGCGCTGGTGGCGGCGCACCCGGACGATGTGCGCATCCTCGTCGCGCACGAGCCGCCGCTTCCGGGAGTGCTCCCGGACGCCGCCGCCGCCGAGCGCGCGCTGGCGGCGGTGCACGAGACGTACGACGCGAGCGGTTTCGGGGCCGGGATGGCGGCGTTCATCGGGATGACGTCGTGGCGCGGCGAGTTCACCGACGACTATTTCGCGCAGCCTGCGCCCGACCCCGCGATGTTCGGGATGCCGACCGCCGACGACGGGTCGCGTGGCGATCCTCTGCTCTCCGAGCGCTCCTCCGCGGTGACGTCCCACCGCCCGGACATCGACGCGCTCACAGCAGCGCCCACACGCATCGTCGTCGCCGTGGGCGAGGAGTCGGAGGGCATCTTCACCGGTCGCACCTCCACCGCCGTCGCCGAGTTGCTCGGCACCGAGGCGGTCGTCTTCCCGAGCCACCACGGCGGCTTCGCGGCCGAGGACTCCCCCTACCCCGGCAAGGCGAAGGAGTTCGCCCGCCGGCTGCGGGAGGTGCTCGACTCGCAGGGCTGAAGCCTCCGCTCAATCCGGTGTCCGCGGTCGATGCGACCATTCTCTCGACGCGGAATCGATCGGAGGACGGCATGCGGGGCGAAGCGACCGTGCTGCACGCGGACCTCGACGCGTTCTACGCCTCGGTCGAGCAGCGCGATGCCCCCGCGCTGCGCGGGCGGCCCGTCATCGTGGGCGGCGGCGTCGTGCTCGCGGCGAGCTACGAGGCGAAGGCGCGCGGTATTCGCACCGCGATGGGCGGGCGGCAGGCCCGCGACCTGTGCCCGGAGGCCGTGGTCGTCCCGCCGCGGATGGAGGCGTACTCCGCCGCCAGCAAGGACGTCTTCGCCATCTTCCGCGACACCACCCCGCTCGTCGAGGGACTGTCTATCGACGAGGCGTTCCTGGAGGTCGGCGGCCTCCGGCGCCTCGCGGGCACGCCCGAGCAGATCGCCGTGCGGCTGCGCGAGCGGGTCCGCCAGGAGGTCGGCCTCCCGATCTCGGTCGGGATCGCCCGGACCAAGTTCCTCGCCAAGGTCGCCAGCGCGGTCAGCAAACCCGACGGGCTGCTCGTGGTCGAACCCGACCGGGAGCAGGAGTTCCTTCTCCCGCTCCCGGTGGAGCGGCTGTGGGGCGTGGGCGCCGTCACGGCGGAGAAGCTGCACCGGCTCGGCATCCGCACCGTCGGCCAGCTGGCCGAGCTCGAGGAGGCGACAGCCGAGAGACTGCTCGGCCGGGCGGCCGGAGCGCACCTGCATGCGCTGGCGCGGCTGCGGGATCCGCGCCCGGTAGACACCACGAAGCGTCGCGGCTCCATCGGCTCGCAGCGCGCGCTCGGAAGCCGCCCGCGCTCCCCCGAGGAGCTCGACCTCATCCTCACGCAGATCGTCGATCGTCTCTCCCGCAGGCTCCGCGATCGCGACCGCACCTGCCGCACGATCGTGCTGCGGCTGCGCTACGGCGACTTCGCCCGAGCCACCCGCTCGCGCACCCTCCCCTTCCCGTCGGACCGCACCTCCGTACTGCTCACCATCGCGCGAGCCCTGCTCGCCGCCGCTCAGGCCGAGATCACAGAACGCGGCATCACGCTCATCGGCCTCTCACTGTCGCAGCTGGGCCGCGCCGACAGCTTTCAGCCCGAGCTGCCGATCGACTGGGAGGACGGCGCACGGCTGGACACCGTGCTCGACGCCGTCCGCGACCGCTTCGGCGCCACATCCGTCGCACGAGCCGCGCACCTCGGCCGCGACCCGGGTTTGTCGGCGCCCCTCCTGCCGGAGCACGAGTGACGTCTGGCGGCTGACGGGTGACCTGTGACAGTAATCGCGTATCAGTCAGTGTTCCAGTGCAGGTGGCCGTTCGCGTCGGGCCCGTGACCGCCACAGGTGTAGGTCTTTCCGGCAGCGGAATGACCGACCACTCCCCGTTGTGAATCGGCGCAGAATGCGCCGGGGGTGACCAGCGGACCGGGCGCCGGCGCGGGGGCTGGCGCCGGGGCTGGCGCGGGCGCCGGTGCCGGTGCCGGTGCGGGAGCCGGTGCTGGTGCGGGAGCCGGTGCTGGTGCAGGAGCGGGCACAGGCGCGACCGTCGGAGTCGGAGTCGGAGTCGGAGTCGGAGTCGGAGTCGGCGTCGGGGTGTCCGGCCTGCTGAGTGTGATCGTCACCGTGGAGTGTGAGGCAAGCGTCGTGCCGGCCGCGGGGCTTTCGCTGACGACCACCCACCCGTCCCAGGTGTCGGGCTCGGTGCTGCCGTCCGAGGTCACCATTAGGACCTTCAGACCTTCGCGAGCCAGGTTCTCACCCGCGCTGGTCCCAAGGTCCCCGGTGTAGTCCTGCAGGGTGATCGACGCCGGAGTGGACCGCGTCGCATGTGAGTCGGCCGCTGGATGAGGCACTGCGGCCACGACTGAGCCCAGGACCAGCGCGAGTGCGGAGGCGGCCACAGCCACCTTCGACAGCGAACCTGATCGCGGAAATCGCATCCACGTTCGGCGATGCGTCGCGGCCGCGACGATGGCGGTCGGAAGGACGAACAGGGCCGCGACGATGAGGAATAGCCCGAATCCGTACGCGATTCCATACGCCAGAGCGACACCGACCGCGAGGATGCCGACGATCCACGTTGAGACGCCGGGCTGACGTCGAGCAACCGCGTCCGCACCGACTGCCGCGGTGGGTGTAGTGGTCTGGGTCGCCTCACCTGTGAGCGGCGCCGTGTGGTCGGTCCACGAGGCACCATCCCACCACCTCATCTGAGTGCGATCCTCGGGATTCGGATACCAGCCTTCGGGTGGCTTCTCGCTCATGTTCGCGCCTTTGCTACATGTCCTGTCCGGGCAATCGGACAGTTCAAGCTAGCGCCGAAGGTCGGCCTCGGGGATCACCCGAACGGGGGACGATCCGGGAGCCGGGCTCTTGACTCTTCCTATGTGGTAGGAGCAATATCACTGGCATGGTTGACGACCGACCGGCGGGCGATGGCAAGGTCAAACGTGACCAATACCGGTGCCCGAAATGCGGACGGACGAGGACATCCCCCGTTCCCGTCATCTGCCGCTGCGGCGCGCAGATGCAGAGGATCTAGCGACTCCTCCCTGTTGCCGGCGACGTGCTGAGTCGCCCGGCCCGAATGGTCACGCCAGATCGACAACCGACTCTTTCACCGCCCGGTCCATCTCTCTCAGAGCCGCAGCGTATCCTCGCGCGCTGGTGAGTGCCGCGCTGTAGCTTGCCCACGCCGTGGCGAGAAGGGCGACCGGCACCCCGATTCGGCCGACGATCGGGATAGCCCAGAGCACCGGGATCGAGATCACGGCTAACGTGATCGAGACGAAGACCAGCATGCAGTACATGTCCAGTCGTGTCCGGAACTGGTCATGGTGCAGAAGCACGCGAGTGGGCACGAAATGCCGGTTCCGCATTACAAAACCGGCGAGGTCCCCACCATCGTCGATCGCGTCCTCAGCAGATCGAAGGAGATTACCGAGTCGCGTCGGCATAACGCGTCCATCCTCGGGAAACTCTCGACGCTCCTTGTCGAGACGGAGGATCTTTGCCGCTTGCCAGGGGTCGCATGCCCCAATCCACGAAGACGGACCTTCCGCCAACGCGTCGGCCGCGTCGTGCTGGGCATCGGTCAGGCCGCTCGGCCTCTTCCGTTGATTCGCCTCAGCCTCGGCGGCCAGGATCACCATCGCGTCCGAATCTTCCCGCGCGAGGAGGCGAGGCCGTGCCGACTCGAACCCCCGCGCGTAGGCCCGGCGGAATCGCCTCTGCAGCGATCGGCTTCGCCGAAGCTGCCATTTGATTCCTACCGTTCGAATCCAGGAGGCCGGCCCCCTTCCCCGCCAGTACCCCTCTAGCTTCTGGATAGCTTCGAACGAGAATGCCTGCGTGAGGATCGTGGCGATAACGAGGGCAGGAAGAGCCAGGATGAGAAAGGGCACCCAGTTCTTTTGAATGAAGACTGCTGCGCCATCAAACGTAACGGCGCCCTGTATGCCGAACCATGACAACGCAGTGGCACCGGCGATGAAGAACGCGCCCGGGAGCCACGCACTCAGACTCAACTGATCGAGCACCCTGGCGATAAACGCCGAGAGGCTCTCGGGATCCCCCGAGGCAGGCTTGTCACCCAGGGGCTGTTCTGACCCGGCCACGACCCCAGCATCCTACCGCCCCCAAAGGATCGGGCCAACGACACACCGTTGCGACGGTTCGGCGCGCCGGGTATACGCCGTCCGCGACCGCTTTCGGGGCCGCATCCGTCGCACGGACTGCGCACCTCGGCCGCGACCCGGGATTGTCGGGCCCCTCCTGCCGGAGCACGAGTGACGTGTGGCCGGTCGTGCGCCACACTGACAGGGTGACGAAGACCGAACGCACGCTCATCCTGCTGCGCCACGCGAAGTCGGATTGGTCCGGGTCGATGCCGGACATCGACCGCCCCTTGGCCGAGCGCGGGAAGAATGAGGCCCCGCTCGCAGGGCGATGGAT
>NZ_JBVQSP010000001.1:165972-314046 GCF_055720965.1 Leifsonia sp. PARNA 1/14 | reverse complement strand
CTGGCGGGTCGCGCCGGACAGATCGACCTGGCGATCGTGTCGCCCGCGCGGCGGGCACGCGAAACGTGGGAGCTCGTGTCTGCCGAGGTTCCCGACGCGCCCCCCGCACGATTCGACGACCGCGTGTACGCCGCCTCCGCCGACCGCCTGCTCGATATCGTGCGGGATGTCCCGGAGGAGGTGCGAACGGTGATCCTGGTCGGCCACAACCCTGGGATGGAAGCGCTGGCCTCCCTCCTCGCCGGCGAGGACGTGATCATGCGGACTTCCGGCATCGCCGAGGTAGTCGTGACCGGGCCGTGGTCAGGACTCGACGCGGCCACTGCGACGCTCAGAGTCGCGGGCCGCTCGGACGGTTCCGACCTGACCTGACCACCCCGTCGCGACCCGCGCTACCGTGAACCATGGCGACTGTGAACGAACGGTTCGATGACATCGTGGCGGCCTTCGTCGGCCGCCCCGGCGTCACGCCGCCCGCGGCGAACGGCCCACGTCGGTTCGGATCGGAAGCCCTCCGCGTGAACGGGTCGGTGTTCTGCATGGTCTCCAGCGGCGAGCGGTTCGTCGTAAAACTGCCGGCCCAGCGGGTGGACGAGCTCATCGCCGCCTCCACCGGGGAGCCTTTCCGGGCGGGTAAGAAGAGCCCGATGCGGCAGTGGCTGGTGGTGACGGACACCGCTCCCGGCCTGTGGGAGGCCCTCGCTCAGGAGGCCTACGTGTTCACCGCGGGAGGGGACGATTAGCGTCGCCCCTCACGGAGAGACGCGGACTCTGCGCCCTTCGAACTCGACGACGTCGCCGTGCTGCAGCTGCCGTCCGCGGCGACGGTCGACCTCGCCGTTCACGGTGACGTAGCCGTCGATGATGGCCTCTTTCACGTTCCCGCCCGAGTCGAGGAGGCCGGCGAACTTCAGGAACTGCCCGAGGCGGATGCCCTCGCTGCCGATCGGGACGTCTTCGATCGGAGCTGAGTTGGTCATGCCGAAATCGTAGTACGGTCCGGGGAGAACGCTCCGCGTAGACCGAGGGAGAGAACGCGATGAGACCGCTCCGCTACGCCATCAACGTCACGCTCGACGGCTGCGTCCATCATGAGGCGGGGCTCGCCCCCGACGCGGAGTCGATGCGGTTCTGGACCACCGAGATGGAGCGGCCCGATGCGCTGATCTTCGGCCGGGTCACCTACGGGATGATGGAGTCGGCCTGGCGACGACCGGCCTCCGGTGCATGGCCGGAGTGGATGGACGCGTCGCAGGTCCCGTTCGCGGAGGCCATCGACGGGGCGCACAAGTACGTCGTCTCGAGCACGCTCAGCGGTGTCGACTGGAATGCCGAGCTGCTTCGAGGTGACGTGGGCCAAGCCGTCGAACGACTCAAACAGGAGCCCGGCGAGGGCCTGTATGTCGGCGGGGTGACGCTTCCGTTGGCGCTGGCGGACCTGGGACTGATCGACGAATACGTGTTCGTCGTGCACCCGGTCCTCGCCGGACACGGCCCGACCCTGCTCGCCGGCCTGCGGGAGCGCATCCAGCTCGATCTCGTGGATCGCCAGGACCTCCGGTCGGGAGTGACGGCGGTGCGGTTCCGTCCCAGCAAGTAACCGCCACGGTCAAGAGCACGGGCTGTTACTTGACAAATTCTCATTATCTGGAGCACAGTTCGTACCTGAACCATGCGGACGGGAGTTGCCCCATGAAGAAGCGAGTCGCCGTACCCCTGGCCCTTCTCGCGACGGCCGCGTTCGTCCTCGCGGCGACTGGTGCAGCCGATGCCGGGGTCCGCTACTCGGTCGCCACCATCGAGCTGGCGAACAAACAGGCCGATCCGCAAGCGATCGCCGTGGACGCGCTGACCGGCGATCTGTACGTAGGCCAGCAGGACGGAGCGGCCGGTGCCACGATCGCCGTACTCGGCCCCACGGGACGGCTACGCGCCACTGTTCGGGTCGGCGAGAGCTACGACGCACCATCGAACGTGCCGCCTGACGAAGAGACGCCAGCACCGCATACACCGTCGAAGGTGATCGCGCTCACGGTCAACCCGCTGACGCGCACCCTGCTCGCGTTGGTCACAGACTCCTTCATCAACACGAACCAGACCTACTCGGGACTCTCGTGTTCGTACGTCGTGGCTGTGAACATGCGGACGAACACCGTCGTGAAGCAGTACACCGTCGCGGCGCCCGCGCCCGAGAACCCGGCCACAGGCTGGCACGACTCACTCACGATGTGGACGGGGTTCGCGCTCGATCCCGTCCACAACGTTCTCTGGGGAGTCGAAGGATACGACCCGACCTCGAGCAACGCCATCGACAAACTGAATCTGGTGACGGGAGTCCACGACAGGGCCGCTCTTCCGGTCGTCGCCGACGATGCGCCCATCGACGCCGTTCCCACCATCGCTTTCAACGCGGCCAACGGACGGGCGTATGTCAGTGTCGCTGGAACCATCTTCGCGATCGACAACTCGCTGCGAGTCGTCCGAACGCTGCGTGTGCCAGGACTCCCCGGGTGCGACGTCCTGCCCGGTACGGGTCCGACCACGACTGTCGCCTCGCCCTGGACGAACACAATCTATATGAGCTGGTGCGGCGCGATCTACGTCGTCAACGCAGCGACGAATACGGTGACCCACCCTTTCCCAACGGTCTCACCCGGCAAAGCCGGGCTGGCTCTCGACCCGCTGGCCCGATCGCTGTACGTCCACGAAACGCGCAACGATGTGGACGGTCTCGGCGTCTACAGCACGGCGACCGCCCGTCTGCTGGCGTTCATGCCTCTGACTGTCGACAGCGGCACGGCGATCACCGCCGGAAACGCGTGGATCGCGAACAACCCGGTACTCCATAGGACGTTCGTCACCAGTTCTGCATCCACCATCAGTGAGGTCGTCAGTCACTGAGGCCCAAAGGTTGCGGTCGCGGTCCGCGATTAGAGGAAACCCTGTACGCCGAGAGCAATCGCAACTAGTGCTCCGCGCGTCGGGGGCGTATCGGAAATCGGGGCTTGCGCGGCTAGCTACACCAGGTGAAAGATGCCCTTTGTTTCCGTGACCCGGGAAGGCGCGGGAACCCCGCATCGTGCGGGCAGCGCTGAGGGGGCGTATGGACACGACGCAGCTTCCGACCGATTTGCTTCACTGGATTCTCGCGGTGCTGCCGATTGTGGCGCTGCTGGTGCTGTTGGTCCCTCTGCGTTGGCGCGCACCGGAGGCGGCGCCGATCGCGATGTTCCTCGCGGCGTTGATCGCTGTCTTCGCTTTTGCGACGCCGTGGAAAACACTGGCCATCGCCTCCGCCAAGGGCGTCTGGGATGCGGTGTTCATTCTGTACGTCATCTGGCCGGCACTCCTGCTCTACCAAGTGACCAAGCAGGCGGGAGCCTACGATGCTCTCCGCCGCGGGATCGCACGGTTCAGCCGCAACGAACTGTTCATCATCCTGGCGCTTTCGTGGGTCTTCGCCTCGTTCCTTCAAGGGATAGCGGGATTCGGCGCGCCCGTCGCTGTGGTCGTCCCGCTGCTCATCGCCATCGGGGTAAAGCCGGTGTATGCGGTCGCGATGGGCGTGCTCGCCCACGCGTGGGCGCGCTTCTTCGGCACGCTGGGCGTCGGCTGGCTCGCCACCATCCAGGTCGCCGATCTCGATGATCTGGTGAAGACCGCATTCCAAGCCGGGCTGCTCATCTTGATCCCCACCTACCTCGGCGGGTTCCTTGTCGTCTGGTTCTACGGACGCTGGGCTGCTATCCGGCACGCCTGGCCGGTCGTGCTGATCCTCGGTACGATCCTCGGCGTCGGGCAGATGCTCGCGACGCTGTTCAGCCCCGAGCTTTCCACGTTCCTCGCGGCGACCCTCGCGCTCATCGCGCTGTACCCGCTGTCGCGGTGGCGGCGCTTCGGCAACCCGGTCCGCAACATCCCGGTGCGTCCAGCGATGGTCGACCGGCCCGCCGACGAGGAAAACGACAACGGTAAACCGGTGATGAGCCTCCTGATGTCGTTCCTGCCATACATCATCCTGCCGATAGTGACCCTGAGCGTGCTGCTGATCACGCCGCTGAACGACGTCCTTCGACAGTTCCGCGTCGGCCTGCCCTTCCCGGAGGTGGACACCGGGTACGGCGTGCACAACGCCGCGACAGCCAGCTACGCCCCGATCACGGTGTTCACGCATCCCGGGACCATGCTGCTCGTCACCGCCATCGTGGTTTGGGTCGTCTACCGGGCGCGCGGCTACTATCGCGCCTGGGCGGTGCGCCAGACCCCCGAACGGATCGGCTCCGCCCTCCTGGTCGACGCGGTCCCAGCATCCGTTCCGGTCATCGCCTTCCTGGTGACCAGCCGGATCCTCGACCACAGCGGGCAGTCCCTCACCATCGCCTTCGGCATTGCCGCCGTCTCGCCGCCCCTGGTGTACGCAGCGATCGCGAACCTCATCGGGGCGCTCGGGGCGTTCATGACCTCCAGCAGCACCGCCTCCAACGTTCTCTTCGCCGGGGTGCAGAGCGACGTCGCACACTTGCACGGACTGAGCGCGGAGACGATCATCGCCGCGCAGTCCGCGGGCAGCGCCTACGGAAATGCGATCGCCCCGGCCAACATTGTGCTCGGCACCAGCATCGCCGGCATCAAGGGGCAGGAGGGCTCCGTGCTCCGTCTGACCATCTGGTGGACGGTGGTGGTCGCCGTCCTGACGGGCATCTCGACCGTGCTGCTGATCCTGCTGACCTGAGGAGACAGACATGGACAGGAAACTCGTTATCGAGATAGTGGCGATGATCCTCCTGATCGCAGCCTTCCCGATCATCAGCGTCGGCGCGATCAACGGGATCACGCCGCTGTGGTGGCTAGGCTTCGCCGCATTCGTCGCCGGCGGCGTGCTCCCCGTGATCACCCGCTTCATGAACCATGCCGCCGACGCCCCACGTGACGTCGGGCTGGAATTCGACGACCGGGTCTCCTGACCGGCCGAGAGGAGAGTGCCTCATGAGCAACCCCAACGGGCCGCGCACCGGAAGGCCGCCCTTCCGTGCTCCGCGCGGCGTCGTCACGACGCCCCACTACCTCGCGAGCTCCGCTGGGCTAGACGCGCTACGCCGGGGCGGCAGCGCCGTCGACGCGGCCATCGCCGCCAACGCGGTGCTCTGCGTCGCGTACCCGCATATGGCGGGACTCGGCGGAGACGGGTTCTGGCTGATCGCCGAGCCGTCGCACACGGTCACCGCCATTGATGCAAGCGGCCCGGCGTCGTCGGAGGCGACTCTCGACCGCTACCGCGACCTGAGCACGGACGGCATCATCGCGGCGCGCGGCGCCACCGCCGCATTGACAGTGCCCGGCGCGATCGACGGCTGGCGTCTCGCCCACGAACGCTACGGACGCCTCGACTGGGTCACTTTGTTCGATGACGCCATCCGCTTGGCGCGCGAGGGAGTGCCGGTGACCAGATCTCTGGCCGACTGGCTGGTGCAGGACGAGGCGATCCTCGCCCGCACCGAAGCGACGGCCCGTATCTACCTGCCCGATGGCCGGGTCCCGCGCGACGGCGACAGGCTGCGCCAGGTCGACCTCGCCGTCTCCCTCGAGGCCATCGCCCAGCAGGGCGCCCGAGCGGGCTTCTACGACGGCGCGCTGGCAGAACGCATTTGCGAAGCACTCCGCCCCGACGGCTCTCCGCTGGCGCCCAGCGACTTCTCGGCCTACAGCGCCGAATGGGTGACGCCGATCACGACCTCATACCGTGGCTACGAGGTAGTGGAGCTGCCGCCCAGCACGCAAGGCTTCACCGCGCTGCAGATCTTCAATCTCCTCGAGGGCTTCGACGTGGGCATGTGGGGGGAAGGCACCGCAGACTACTACCACCACATGGCGGAGATCGTGAAGGTCGCTTTCGCGGACAGGGACGAATGGCTGACCGACCCGCGCTTCATCGACCTCCCGATCGACCGGATGATCGCGAAGGACTACGCAGACGAGCGGAGAACGCTCATCGATCCCGAGCGGGCGCTCGACATCGCGACGGTCCCTCCGGGTATACCGTTTCCCCGCAAGCACGACCGCGTGGCGCCGTCGGGCGACACCTGCTCGTTCTCCACTGCGGATGAGGACGGCCTGGTCGTCTCGCTCATCCAGTCGATCTATCACGACTTCGGCAGCGGTGTGGTGGCGGGCGACACCGGGATCATCGTCCAGAACCGCGGAGCCTTCTTCTCGCTCGACGAGGCGCACCCCAACAAGCTGGAGCCGGGGAAGCGCACGTTCCACACCCTCGTCCCCGCGCTACTGCAGAAAGACGGAGAACCGTATCTTGCCTTCGGCTCGATGGGTGGGGAGGGGCAACCGCAGTCCCAGGCAGCGATCGTCACCCGGATCCTCGACTTCGGCTTCGACGTGCAACAGGCGATCGAGGCGCCGCGCTGGCTGATGGGCCGGACATGGGGAACACCCTCGCGCAACCTGTCGCTGGAGGGGCGCATCTCGGATGAGGTCGCTCGCGAGCTGAAACGCCGCGGCCAGCCCGTGCAGTTGGTCACGGACTGGAACGACAACCTGGGGCACGCGCAGGCGATTCTCGTAGATCGTGAGCGCGGCTTCTACGAGGCGGGCGCCGACCCGCGCGGCGACGGTCTCGCCCTCGGATACTGACGACAACCGCCGGATCCGAGAAGGACACGTCCGCGATGACACCCCACATCGTGATCACCCTCGCCGTGATCTTGCTGGCGATGGCGTTCTTCATCTGGAACCGGTTCCCGGCCGCCGTCGTCGCCGTAGGCGCATCGCTGGTGCTGTGCTTCACCGGCGTCATCACGGTCCCCGAGACCCTGAGCGGCTTCGGCGACCCGGTCGTCATCCTGATCGTCGCGCTTCTCGCGATCGCGGTCGGCCTCGAGAACGCCGGCGTGGGCGTCTGGGCCGGTCAACTGCTGCTGCGCCACACCGGCGGCAATGCGACGGCACGCCTTGTCGCAATCATGGTCGTCGCCGCCGTCTTCAGCGGGCTCATCGGAATGAACGGTGCGGTCGCTGCCATGCTCCCCGTCGCGGTCCTGGTGGCGGTGCGCACCGGCACGCTGACCTCGCGGCTGATGATCCCGCTTGCGTTCGCTTGCCTGACGGGCGCGAAGCTCACCCTTCTCGGGAGCCCGGTCAACGTCATCGCCGCAACTCAGGCGGAAGAAGCCGGTGTCGGGCACATCGGGTTCTTCGAATGGGCGCTGCTCGGCCTCCCCCAACTGGCCGGCACGATCGTCATCACGGTACTCCTGGGCAGGTTCCTCCTGCCGAAGCGGCACAGCCTCTCGATCCCCGCCGACCTCAGCCGTCACGCCGTCACCCTGGTCGAGCAGTACCGTCTCGAAGACGGGCTGCACCGGTTGAGGCTCCGAGCATCCTCTCCGCTGGTGGATGCGGAGCCTGCCGCACTCGATCTGGCCCGGTACCCAGGGCTCCAGCTCGTGGGCTTCCGCGCAGAGGACGGCGCGTCGCCGCCAGCGGGCGACAGACTCGCGTCCGGCGATCTGGTGCTCGTTCGCGGGGACGCACCCGAGATCGGACGGCTGGCCGCCGATCTCCACCTCGGCATCCTGGCGGCCGCCGATGCTGGCCCGGTCTCCGACTTCCTGCTCGGCCGGGACGCGGGACTGGCGGAGGTCATCATCCCGCCCCGCTCAGCGCTCATCGGCAGTTCCCTGTTCCCCGGCATGACGACGGAAGGCGGCGGACTGCAGATCCTCGCCGTGCAGCGCGGTGGCGAAGACGTGCGCGAGACCCCTATCGCCGTCGAAGCCGGCGACCACCTCCTCCTGCACGGCGACTGGGACGCGCTCGACACGTACCTAGCCGACCCACAGGTGCTCGTGGTCGACTCGCCTGACCTCGTGAAGCGGCAGACGGTGGCCCTCGGCCGCAGCGCGCCGGCCGCGCTCGGCATCCTGGCGCTCCTCGTCGTGCTGCTCGCCCTCAATCTCGTCCCTGCCGCGATCGCCGCGGTACTCTGCGCAGCGCTCATGGTCGTCTTCCGCGTCGTTCGGCTGCCCGATCTGTACCACCGGATCGACTGGAACACACCCATTCTCATCGGTGCCATGATCCCGCCCGCGATCGCGATGATGACCAGCGGGGCCGCCGCTCTGATCGGCGATCAGGTGGTCGGCCTCCTCGGCGGAGGCGGCCCCTACGTCGTGTTGGCCGGACTCTTCTTGGTCAGCGCGCTCGTGAGCCAGTTCATCTCCAACACCTCCGCCGCCCTCGTGATGATCCCCATCGGCCTCGCGACCGCCACCGAACTAGGGGTGTCTGCTCTGCCGATGATGCTCGCGGTGGCGATGGGTGCGAGCGCGTCCTTCCTCACTCCCTTCGCGAACGGCGTCAGCCTCATGGTCTACGCACCGGGAGGCTACCGGTTCGGGGACTTCTGGCGGCTCGGACTGGTCGTCCTGGCGTGGACGCTGGCCGTGACGGTGATCGTCGTGCCGCTGGTGTGGCCCTTCTGACCGCTTCGGAGGTCCCCTGTCGCGCTTCAGAGCAGAAACTACAGCCCGGTCGGGGGTGTTGGGTTGCCTCTGCCACTGAGCCGCGTAGCGCCGTATACTCCCCCCGTGCGGGTGCGTTGGGGGCATCGGTGGCTGGCCGCGGTGGGAGTTCTGGCGCTCATGGCGGTGCTTTTCGTGGTCGTGGCGTCGACGCCGGCGACCGCGGCGTCTACCGTGCCGTTCACCTCGAAGTTCTCGGCCAACGCCAACGGCGCGATGACCACCATCGGCAACAGCCTGCTGACGTGCCCGTCCGCCGCGCAGAACTGCAGCAACGCGCAGAACGGCGGGGTGTACGACAACAACTCGTTCACGATGACGAACCTCGACGCCGACGGCGTCGCGGGCACCGTCAACTCCTCCGCCTCACAGCTGAACCTGCCGGCCGGGGCGACCGTGCTGTGGGCCGGGCTGTACTGGGGTGCACGCCTCGATGCGGGGAGCGGGGGATCCGGGTTCCCGGCGAGCACGTCCGCGATCAACTCGATCTCGCTTCGAGCACCGGGAGATGCCGCCTACCGCACGATCACGGCCTCCACCGCGGCGCGCGACCAGTTCGGCCCCAACGGGTCGAGCTACAACGCCTACCAGCGTTTCGCCGACATCACGACCCTCGTGCGCACGGCGGGCAACGGCAGCTACTGGGGCGCGAACGTCACCGCCGCGACGGGCGTCGACCGTTATGCGGGCTGGGCGCTCACCGTCGTGTTCTCGGCCCCCGGCCTCCCGTTGCGCAATCTCACCGTCTTCGACGGCTTCAACGCCGTCAGCAACGGCAACCAGCAGTCGGTCACGGTGTCCGGCTTCCTCGCGCCGAAATCCGGAACCGTCGACGCGCAGCTCACCATGATCGCCTACGAGGGCGACCTCGCCCAGACCGGCGACTACACACGGTTGAACAACACGCAGCTCGCCACGGCCATCTCGCCCGGGTCGAACTTCTTCAACTCGACCAACGACGTCAACGGCTCCTCGGTGACCGCGCGCACACCGGCCTACCGCAACATGCTCGGCTACGACATCAAGAACCTCGGCGCCTCCGGGGCCATCCCGAACAACGCGACCAGTGCGACCTTCACGTTCTCGTCCAACGGCGACATCTACTACCCCGGCGTGGTCGGCCTCGCCATCAACCTGTACGCGCCGGACTTCACTACTTCGTCGAAGTCGGTGGTCGACGTCGGAGGCAACTCGCCGTCGCGACCCGGCGATACGCTCCAATACACACTGAACTACGCCAACACCGGGCAGGACGCCGCCGTCCGGGTCGTCTCCGAAGACGTCCTGCCGGCGAACACCACATACGTGCCCGGCTCGCTCGCACTGGTCGACCCGCTGGCCGGGACGAAGACGGCCCTGACGGATGCAGCAGGTGACGACCGCGGGGAGATCAGCGGGCGCACGGTGCGGGTCAGACTGGGATCCGGGGCGACGGCCACGACCGGCGGACGCATGGCCTGCTCCGGCCCGGGCTGCACGAACGACGGCACAGCCCTGCAGTCGTACACGTTCCAGGTGACGCTCGACGACGCGGCGGGCGGCGGCACAGTGACGAACATCGCAAATCTGGCCTACGCGACGGAGACGACGGGCACGACCGCGACGTACACCACCAACCCCGCGAGCGTGACGGTGCTGCAGCAGGCGGACGTGTCCATCGTCAAGACGATGACCCCCGACCCGGCGAGCGTCGGAGGCACCGTGGGGGCGACGCTGACGGTGACCAACACCGGGCCCAACCCGGCCGCCGACGTCACGGTCACCGACCCGATCCCGGCCGGATGGCTCGATGCGACGGCGACGACACCGCAGGGCACCTGCACCATCGCTGGAGGCACGGCGACGTGCGCGCTCGGCACTCTTGCCGCTGGGGCGACGTTGGCCATCCAGCTCGACGGCACCACGGACGCCTCATCGTCAGCGGCCAGCCTGACGAACGTCGCCTCGGTGACGACGAGCTCCTTCGACCCCGATCCCTCGAACAACGTCTCCGGAGCCTCGATCACGCTGAACCGAGCCGCCGACCTCGCGATCGCCAAGACGGCCGCACCGACGACCGCCGGGCCAGGCGAGTCGGTCACCTGGACTCTCCAGGTCTCCAACGCCGGGCCATCGGACGCGCAGAACGTGCTGATCAGCGATGGGGTCGACGTCGCCGGGCAGGCCGAGTTCACAGCCGCGCAGATCACGACGGACACCGGCACGGGCGCGATCTGCCCGAACCCGACGGCCGGCACCCTGCGCTGCGCCGTGACGAGGCTGCCGGCAGGAGGCATCGCCACGGTGACCATCACCGGCACGCTCTCGACAGGACTCTCGGCGGGCACGACGGTCGGTGACACCGCGACGGTCTCCTCCGGAATCGCGGACCCGGTCGACGCGAACAACACCGCCACCGCGGACGTGACCGTCGGCACACCGCAGGCCGACGTGCGCGTCGTCAAGAGCGGACCTCCGACGGTGACCGCCGGCGAGCCGATCGCCTGGACGGTCACCGCGACGAACTACGGACCGGCCGACGCGGCGGGCGTCGTCGTCACCGACGCCGTCCCGGCCGGCATCACCGGCATCGCGGCGACCACCTCGCGCGGCGACGCGTGCACCGTCACCGGCCAGACCGTCGTCTGCCCAGCGGGCGCCCTCCCCTCCGGCGGCGCCGGAGTCGCGGGTGCAGCGGTCACGATCACCATCACCGGAACGGTCGCCCCCGACGCCACGGCGACCCTGCACAACACCGCGACGGCGACCGCGGACACCGCCGACCCCGACGCCTCCAACAACACTGGCACCTCCGACACGGCCGTCTCGACGCACTACGACCTAGGCGTCACCAAGTCCGGCAACCGC
This sequence comes from Leifsonia sp. PARNA 1/14, assembly GCF_055720965.1. NCBI lineage: Bacteria > Bacillati > Actinomycetota > Actinomycetes > Micrococcales > Microbacteriaceae > Leifsonia > Leifsonia sp. PARNA 1/14. The sequence continues at coordinate 302,665 of NZ_JBVQSP010000001.1, read as the reverse complement.
ACCGCGCTTCCCGGGGTCGACCCTCCGGGAACGCGCCCCGTCGTCTACACGATCACCGTGAGCAACACCGGGCCGTCGACCGCCACGGGCGCTGTCGTGACCGACCTCGTCCCGACGGCGTTGCGCTTCGACTCGGCCGCCCCGCAGACCGGCAGCTGCGGCGCCCCGGCCGGCACCGCCGACCCCGCCCACGACCAGCTGACCTGCACGCTCGGCGCCATTGCGCCGGGAACCAGCCAGACCGTCGTGGTGAACATGACGGCGGTCACCAACCTCGCCGCCATCGGCGACCCTGTCGTCGAGACGGTCAGCATCCAGGCGCCCGACGACACCAACCCGAGCAACAACACCGCGAGCTGGACGCTCTCGGGCAGCCCGTTCGTCGACCTGTCCCTCGCCAAGACCGCCGACCCGGCGTTCACGGCTGGTCAGACAGCCGTCTACACCTTCACGGTCACGAACAACATCGCCGACACCGACGACCCGGCGAACAACTACGCGGCCCTGCGGCCGATCATCCGCGACACGCTCCCGGCCGGTCTGAGCTACGCGAGCGCGACGGTGACCTCGGGAGGCGGCCAGTCGGTGGCCTGCACCGCCAGCGGGCAGGACCTCACCTGCCAGCTGTCGAACGATCTGGCCGTGAACACGAGCGCCACCGTGCAAGTGACCGTCAGCGTCGCCCCCGGCCTCGACGCCGGAACGACCCTGGTGAATACCGGGAGCGTGGAGACCGCGGACATGGTCTCGAACCCCGACAACAACCTGACCAACAACTCGTCGACCGCGACCAGCACCGTCGCGGCGCTCGCCGACGTCGCGGTGACCGCGCTGACCGTCGACCCGATCGATCCGGCCTGGACGGGCCCGGGTACCCTCCGCAACGCGCACATCACCCTGACCAACAACGGGCCGTCGACCGCGCGGAACGTCACGTTCCGCGCGACGCGCACCGTCGCCGCCTTCCTGGTCGACGCCGGAACCCAGCCCGCGAACTGCACCAACGCCGGTCTCGAGGTCGAGTGCACGATCGACGGCTCCGACCTCGCTCCCGGCCAGAGCATCGACATCGACTACGTCATCGAGGTCTCGCCCGACGCCGCGCCGGGCTCGTACCCCGACACGGTGGAGGTCGCCACGACGACCCCGGAGTCCACGCTCGCGAACAACCAGTTGACCGTGCCCATCATCGTCGGCGCTCCCGTCACCGCCCTGACGGTCACCAAGACGCCCGTCGGCACCGTCCCGAACCCCGCCGAGACCATCGGCCCGCATCCCTCCTTCGTCGCCGGAGGCCCCTTCAGCTACCAGATCGCCGTCCAGGTGCCCGCCGCGCCGGCGGGCCAGCCGGGGGCGGGCTTCGCCAGCGCCCAGAACGTCGAGCTGACCGATCTGCTGCCACCCGGCTTCCATGCGACGTCGGCGTCGACGACCGCCAGCGGCCTGTGCACACTAGACCCCGTCGTCGGCCCCGGCGGCGTGCAGAGCAGCCTGTCCTGCGACCTCGGCACAGTGCCGGGCTGGGCGGGCACGACCCAGCCGCCGGCCGCGATCGTCACCGTCAGCGGCACACTCGACCCCGACGCGGTCGACCTCAACGGCGGCACCGGGTTCGCCGAGCTGGTGCCGAACACGGCGACCGTCACCACCGACACCTCGCTCTCCGGCGGTGCCGCGTCGGCGAGCGGCACCGCGCCGGTCGACATCATCCAGGTGGCCGACCTCCAGCTGACGAAGACCCCCGACTCGCCCACCGCCAACGCCGGCGGGACCATCGGGTACACGCTCACGGCAGTCAACGCGGGCCCGTCCGCCGTCGTGCACGCGGTGGTGTTCGACCGGCTACCGGCCGGCTTCACGCTCGACGCGACCCAGTCGGACTGCCCGGCCCCGCAGACCGGGCCCGGCTTCGACGAGAACCAGGCGCAGCCCGGCCCTCCGCCCGGACCCGGCCAGCTCGTGGCCTGCCGGATCGGCGTGATCGAGGTCGGCCAGTCGGTCTCCCTCCGCATCGTCGCCGCCATCGATCCGGAGCTGGCGCCGGGCACGACCACGAACACGGGTACCGTCGGCTCACTCGCCAACGAATCCGACCCGGGAAACAACACGGCGAGCGCCGACGTCGAGGTGGGACGGCTCACCAACCTGGCGATCTCGTCCGCGGCGAGCACGACCACCCCAGCCGCCGGCCAGGACATCACCTTCACCGGATTCGCCGTGAACAACGGGCCGTCGACCGCCTTGAACACTAGCGCCGACACGACCTTCCCTCCGGGCTTCGTGCCCGTGAGCTTCGACGTGCCGGCCAACGTCTGCACGTGGAATCAGACGCCGCCCGCCGACCCGACCGGCGTGCCGTGGCAGAACTTCCAATACGTGCTGCACTGCCAGCCGACGACACCCGGGGCGCAGTGGCAGCCAGGAGGCGCCTCCACCAATGTCGCCGTGATGCACGTGCCCGGCGACACTCCCGAGGGCCCGTACACCGGGACGTCCGTGATCCGCTCCGACACCCCCGAGACAGTGCTGACGGACAACACGACCAGCCAGACGGTGACCGTCAACCACGTGTCCGACACCAGCGTCGTCAAGACACTCGTGGAGCCGAACCCGCTGGTGCCCGGGCAGCCTGCCACGTGGAGGCTGACCGTCCACAACGCCGGGCCGTCGATCGCGAGCAACGTCATCGTCTCCGACGCCGTCCCCGATGGGATGACCTACGACTCGGCCACGGTCGAGGGCGGCGCCGCCTGCCCGGCGCCCGAGTCGCCGAACACAACGAACGGCGACACCCTGGTCGTCGTGCGCTGCTCCGTCGGAACGATCGCCGTCGGGGCATCGGCGTCGGTGCTCGTGACCTTCCTCATCGGCCCGGGAGCGAGTGGGACGCTCGCGCTGTGCAACACGGCGATCGTCGGCTCGGGCTCGCTCGACCCCGATGCCTCCGACAACCAGGCGGAGGCGTGCGACGTGCCCGCGCCGTCGGCCGACGTCGCTCTGACGCTGACCCCGCAGAGCCAGACCCACGTGTCGGGCGAGCAGGCCGAGCTGCTCGCGACCGTGACGAACAACGGGCCGAGCCAGGCGAACGACATCGTCGCGACGCTCCAGTTGCCGGGCTTCACGAGCTACACCGGCGTCGCGATCTCCTGGCCGTCCGAGCGCGCGCAGCCGCCGAACGGCGTGATCGGGTCACTGACCTTCGCCGTCGGGTCGCTCTCGCCCGGGGAGGAGGTCGTCTACCGCATCGTCGGAACGGTCAGCGGATCGGCCGGTGACGTCCTCACGGAGACCGGTACGAGCACGCACGCCGAGCCCGATCCGGTGGAGCCGAACAACGACGCGTCCGCGCAGGTGCTGATCGTGGCAGGCCCGCCGCCGTCGCCGCTGCCCCCAGAGGGAGGTGGCACGGTGAGCCTCTCCGGGCTGCCTTCGACGGGCAGCGACGTGCTGCCCGCCGCGTTCGTCGCGCTCGTCCTCGTCTGCCTAGGAACGGCTTCACTGTTGCTGCTGCTACTACGGCGACCGCCCCGTCAGCGGGCTCATGCCGCCGCGGTCCGGGATATACGCAGCCCAGCGAACCACTGAGAAGGTTCCGATTCGCAAGACTCCCACGCGCTACAAGTCGTTATTCGATGGGCAGTGGGGTCCTGTAAGACGCTGTCGACATCGACGCCCGGATCACACTCCACGTCGTGGTAGCCCCGACGGTTTTCACTTCGAGCCTCGCGCTTCGGCGTGGGTGATGTCGCGTCTAGCGAAGGTGACGGTCGAAGAACGCGATGAGGTACTGCGGCGTGAGTGCAGCCGGGTGTGCAGGAATTTCGCGCTCTCCGTCAGTGGCCTGCACTTGGGCGCCGGCACTCACTCCGCTGTCGTTCAGGAACTCCATCGCTTGACCATGCTGACCTCGCGGCAGCAAGACCAGCTCCGCGCGTCCTCCCGCGCGCTGGACCGCTTGGAAGAGCAGGAGGCTGTCCTGCCAGGGAACGAGCGTGTCTTCCTGGCCGTGCAGGAGCAGTAGTGGAGGGTCGTTCGCGGAGACATAGCTGATCGGGTCGGCGGCAGCGACCCGGTCCGGGCACGATTGGATCGGGCAGCCCAGCAGCGCCGAGAAGAACGGGTCCGCGGCGGCACAGGTGATCGGTCCAGTAGGGCACGCAATGGGCAGATACATGTCCGCGCTCAGAAAGTCGGTCGGCGGATAGAACGCGACCGCTGCCTGCACCCGGCTGGAAGCGCCAGAGACTCCGACAGCCCCTTCCAGCGTAGGGACATCACCGGTAACCGCGGCCATCACGGCCGCCCACGCGCCGGAGGAGTCACCGGCGACGCCGAATCGTTCGGGGTCGAGGTGGTAGCGCTTGGCGTTGACGCGCAGGAAGCGGATTGCCGCCTTGATATCGGAGACTTGCCCAGGAAACTTGACCTCGCTGCTGGAGCGGACATTTACGCCGGCGACGGCGTATCCGTGCGGAGTGAAGATCTGCGCGAACTGTCCAGCCGTGCTCGCGCCAGTATCGTCCACCCACCCGTTGCCGCCCGACCAAATGATCAACGGCACGGGCCGAGCGGTGACGTCAGGCAGGTACAGGTCCAACAAGTGACCAGGCGTTCCGGAAGGCTGTGCGGGCGCGTAGTCGACGCCGTCGAAGATCCGTGATGAGGCAGCGGTCTGCCGCACGGGCGGACCAGAGGCGCACCCGGCGAGAAGCATCGTCACGGCCATAACTGTGGCAGCGGCTCGCACCCACGCCGACATGGCCGCATTCTCCTCTGCCGACCAGCTTGCGACAATCAGTCCTATCGCTCGTTCGACGGCCCGCACAAACTTCCAAGATCGGGGGAAGCGTCACCACCAAGACGGTCCGAACCGTCACCGATCTATTGAGGCAGAAGCGTCACCGATGGCGAACCCCAAGCGTGCCCCTGGAGGGACTCGAACCCCCAACCTTCTCCTTAGGACGGAGCAGCTCTTCCATTGAGCTACAGAGGCCAGTCCTTCCAGCCTACCGGAGGCCGACTCGGGGCCGCGCCGTCAGGCCGCCACCCCCAGATAGTCGCGCCACTCCGCTTGGCCGCCCTCCGCGCCGCGGACCACCCAGGAGCTGTCGTGCGGGGCCCGCGGGGTGAGCTTCAGCGTCCAGCCCATCTCGGCCGGCGTGCGGTCGCCTTTGACGTTGTTGCAGCGCAGGCAGCAGGCGACGAGGTTCTCCCAGCTGTCCGCCCCTCCCCGTGAGCGCGGGAGGACGTGATCGATCGTGGTCGCCGTCTTGCCGCAGTAGCCGCAGCGGTGGGCGTCGCGCCGCAGCACACCGCGTCGGGAGACCGGAACCGCCCGGCCGTGCGGGATACGCACGTAGCGGGTGAGCAGGATCACCGACGGGCGGTCATACCGTCCCGAGATGCTCCAGACGGGGTGGTCCGCATCGCTCGCGAGCACGGTGGCCTTCTGATTCATGACGAGCACGATTGCGCGCTTGAAGGAGACGACCGCGAGGGGCTCGTAGCCGGCGTTGAGGACCAGTGTCTTCATCTGCGACCTTTCGGGTGTGCGAGGCAAACAAAAAGGGCACTGTCCGAACGGACAGCGCCCTGGAAGACGGCGGCATGGTGGCGGCACACCACATGGTGGCGGTGGCAGGCCTCGACATGGTGGCGGCAGGCGAGGAAGTCGCGACGAGGCAGCAGGCGGCAATCGCGGCTCTCAGAACTGTCCGCGTGCAGGCCGCGCTCGTCCCCGGTGGCCACCTGCGGTGACCGCACTCGGGTCCACTCGGCCATCGGATGCTCCGATCTGCACGGCTGCCTGGCACTGCGCCAGGGCATCAGAGTAACGCAGAAATGGCGCACCACCTATTCGTGGCGCGCCATTCCCAGAGCGTGATCCGCAGTGTTCACCACGGGTTCGGTCGTCAGATACCCAACCGGACGATGTAGTAGTCGCTGGTCCAGATCGGCCGGATCGAGATCGAGCGGCCGGTGTCGGGCGCGTCCATGATGTTGCCGTTGCCGGCATAGAACCCGTCGTGGCCCGGCATGATGACGATGTCGCCCGGCTGCGCGTCCTGAATCGAGATGCGCTTGCCCATCGCAGCCTGGCCGGAGACGGAGTGCGGCAGCTGGATACCGAACTGCGCGTACACGTACATGACGTAGCCCGAGCAGTCGAAGCCGGCGGGGGTGGACCCTCCGTAGACGTACGGGGTGCCGATGTACTGCTGCGCCACCGAGAACACCTGCGAGAGGCTGAAGCTCGGGTACGGCGGGTTTGCGAGGAAGTCGGAGACGGTCGGGCCGCTGTAGCTGGCGTAGGTCGCGAACGACGCGGCCGCACGCTGACGCGCGGCCTCCGCTGCGGCGGCGGCGGCCACGGCGGCCTTCTGCGCGTCGAGCTCCTGCTGGCTGGTGGCCGTGGCGGCATCGCGGCTGACGGCGGACGCGGCCACTCCCCCTGCAACCTCGACGGACTGCGCCTGCGCCTTCTTCATGGTGTCGGCGGCGCTCGGGCCGAACGCGGCCGACGTGCCGCCCTCCTGCAGCGCGAAGGCCGGGATCGACATGGTCGCGATGATGCCGGTCGCGACGGTCATGACGGCGACGTTGAGCGCCCATCCGCCCTTGCGCTTCTTCGCGGCGGGCTTGGACTGCTCGGACGCCGCGACGACGGACGCCGACGCCGTGGATTTCGACGCCGTGGATTTCGGCGACGAAGCGCGGACGGAGGACGGGGCCGCCGCGGTGCGCAGAGACCGTCGCGAGACGTGATCGGGGGCCGTGGCCGGGTTCGTAGAGGTGATGTCCGGTTCCTGAGGGGTTCGGTCCTGGGCAGGATCGGGCGTACCAGAGTGTGCCAAAGTGCATCCTCCTGCGCTCCGGCAGCACTAGGGAGCTGCCCCCGCCTGATGCAATCGCTTTCGGCTTCACCGGCCAGGAGACGGGTCTCAGGGGGTTGGAGCGTCCCGGTCGGGGTCCTGATGGGCCGGCTTCTGGCCCGTTCGGACTCGTAAGAGACTACGGGACGCTTTGCGATTTGTCACATTGTTTAACCCGATTTCTAACAAATCGGTAACGGGAAATCACCCGTCGACGAAGATGTGCGCCGCGAGCTCGTTCGGCAGTTCCAGCCCGGTCTCGAAGCCGTCGATCTGCACGGACACGTACGAACCGGCCGCTGAGAATGTGCCGGTCGAGCCGGGAAAGACGCCCGCCTGCTTGAGCTGGAGGAGGAGTTCGGGGTCGACCTGCGCCGGCTCGCCGAGACGCCGGATCCTGGCAGTCACCTCAGAATCGCCGCCGCGCACGACGTCGACGAGGTTGACCAGGTTCTCGGTGGAGGCGGCGTCGGGCGCCCCCAGTTCACCCAGCCCCGGGATGGGGTTGCCGTACGGCGACTCGGTGGGGTGGCCGAGCATCGTCAGCAGCTTGCGCTCCACCTGCTCGCTCATCACGTGCTCCCAGCGGCAGGCCTCCTCGTGCACGTACTCCCACTCGAGCTCGATCACATCGCTGAGCAGTCGCTCGGCGAGGCGGTGCTTTCGCATGACGTGCACGGCCTTCCTGCGACCGTCGTCGGTGAGCTCGAGGTGCCGGTCGCCGGAGACGACGACGAGGCCGTCGCGCTCCATGCGCCCCACTGTCTGGGAGACGGTCGGACCGGAGTGCCCCAGCCGCTCGGAGATGCGCGCGCGCAGCGGGACGATGTTGTCCTCCTCCAGCTCCAGGATGGTGCGAAGGTACATCTCGGTCGTGTCGATCAGGTCGGTCATGAACCCCTCCACGTGCGGGCGCGCGAATATCGCGTACGAGCCTACTTGTTCCCGGTGACAGCGAGGTGACGGCGCCCCGGAGACGGCCGTCGGCGGGCCGTCTCGGCTTCTAACAGCCAATACACTTCTGTTATGCCGGACGTGACGATTCCCACCGACCTCCTGCCCGCCGACGGACGATTCGGCTGCGGCCCGTCCAAGGTGCGGCCCGAGCAGGTGGCCTTCCTCGCCGGCGCCGGCGCCGAGCTGCTCGGCACCTCCCATCGGCAGGCGCCGGTGAAGAACCTGGTGGGCCTGGTGCGCTCTGGCCTCTCTGAACTGTTCCGCCTGCCCGAGGGCTACGAGGTCGTCATCGGCAACGGCGGCTCGACCGCGTTCTGGGACGCCGCTGCGTTCTCGCTCATCGAGCAGCGCAGCGAGAATCTCGTCTTCGGCGAGTTCGGCGGCAAGTTCGCCAAGGCGGCGAAGACCCCGTGGCTGGAGGCACCCCGCGTCATCGAGGCCCCGGCCGGATCGCGCGCGGAGCCCGAGGTGGAGGGCGGCGTCGACGTCTACGCCTGGCCCCACAACGAGACCTCCACCGGCGTCATGGCTCCCGTGACGCGGGTGCACGGCGACGCCGGCGCTCTCACCGTCATCGATGCCACGAGCGCAGCCGGCGGCGTCGACTTCGACGTGACGGAGACCGATGTCTATTACTTCGCGCCGCAGAAGAACTTCGCGTCCGACGGCGGGCTCTGGCTCGCGCTCTTCTCGCCGGCCGCGATCGAGCGCGTCGAGCGGATCGCGGCGACCGACCGCTACATCCCGGAGTTCCTCAGCATCAAGAACGCGATCGACAACTCGCGCCTCGACCAGACGCTGAACACGCCGGCAGTGGCCACCCTCGTGCTGCTCGAGAACCAGATCGAGTGGATGAACGCCAACGGCGGCCTCGCCTGGGCCGACGCGCGCACGAAGGAGTCGTCGGGCGCTCTCTACTCCTGGGCAGAGAGCGTCGACTACGCGACCCCGTTCGTCGCCGACCGCGCTCACCGCTCCCAGGTGGTCGTCACCATCGATTTCGACGAGAAGATCGACGCGGCCGCCGTCGCCAAGACGCTGCGCGCCAACGGCATCGTCGACACCGAGCCGTACCGCAAGCTCGGCCGCAACCAGCTCCGCATCGCGACGTTCACGGCAATCGAGCCCGCGGACGTGCGCGCACTCATCGGCTGCGTCGAGTACGTGGTCGAGCGTCTGGGGTGATTCAGGCTGGGCTGATTCCGACCGCACTGATCAGAGAGGACCGACCGTGCGCCTGTGGCTGCGTGACGACGAGCGCCGACCCGATCCGGTCCCCGTTCCCACGGACGACCGGCGAGCGGTGCTCGTCGGACTGGGGCTCTGGGTGGTCGCGCTGATCCCGACGCTCGTGTTCTCCGCGCCGATCACCGCCGCGGGAGGCGGCTGGTGGATCTGGACGGTGATCGTCGGGATCGCGTTAGGCCTGCTCGGCTTCGCCTACCTCAGCATCACCCGCGCCCGCCGCCGTCGCTGAGTCGTCTGCTGGTTCGTCGTCTGCGGGTTCGTCGTCGGCGCCCGAGTCGTCAGATTCTTCGGCGCCCTCATCGTCCGCGAGCGCCGCGGCCTCCTCCGAGGCCAGGTCGAGCTCCGAGTCGACGTCGGTCTCATCGTCGTATGCGACGTCGACCGAGTCGATGTCCACACCGTCGAGGTCGTCGTCGCCGTGGAGGTCGTGGATGTCGCGGTCGTCGTCGGACTCGTCCTCCTCGGACTCGACGGACTCATCGTCCTCGTCGTCCTCATCGTCGTCGTAGTCGACACCCTCGTCATCGGCGTCGTCGTCGTCACCCTCGGCGCCCGCTTGCTCGGCCTCCGCTGCGAGTGCCTCCTGTGCCGCTTGATACTCGGCGAGCCGCTCGGACCACGGCACCCAGTCGGGCGCGAGCAGCGCGTCGTCGCCGGGCATCAGCTCGGCCTCCAGCACGGTCGGCTGGGCGTCGTCGTCGGCACGGCCCACGGTGACCGTCCAGTGCCAGCCGGGGTAGCCGGCGAGGGAGGATGCGAACAGCAGGGAGACGACGGCGTCGCCCTCGACGACGTGCCCGAGGGGCTCGCCGATGGTGGACTCCGGAGTGATCTCGGCCAGCGCCGCCCGCGCGAGCGGAACAGCAGCGACGAGGTCGCTGACATCGGCGTTCCGCGCGCCGTCGGACGTGTCGCCGGAGACCTGCTCGCCGTCGACAGCCTCCTCGTGCGTAGCGCCGTCAGGCATCCAGGTCGTCCGCAACCCGGCGCAGCACCGCCGCGATCTTGGCGCCGTGCGCTTTGTCCGGGTACTTGCCGCGCCGCAGGTTGGCGCCGATGCCGTCGAGCAGCTTCACGAGGTCTTCGACGATGATCGCCATGTCGTCGGCCGACTTGCGCTTCATCTTCACGAGACTCGGAGGCGCCTCCAGCACACGCACAGAGAGCGCCTGAGCGCCGCGCTTACCGTCGGCGATGCCGAACTCGAGTCGGGATCCCGCCTTCACCACCGCGCCCGCGGGGAGCGCCGAGGCGTGCAAGAAGACCTCCTGGCCGTCATCGGAGCTGATGAAGCCGAAGCCTTTCTCGTCGTCGTAGAACTTGACCTTGCCGGTTGGCATGGGAACCTCACTTCACATGGGGGATCGAATGACCAACCTCAATTATCCTTGATTTCGTGACCCAGCAGACCCCGCCCCCGGTTTCCCGAGCCCAGCGAACCCTCGCGTACATCGCCGCGGCCCTGGTCGTGGTCTCTCTGGTGTGCATCGCGGCAGTCCTCATCGGCGGTGCTACGGGCGCGATGCCGCAGCAGGGGTCGGGCGAGGGCCTGTGGCCGGCGGTGTTCCTGTTCCCGCTGATCGCGTTCCCGATCGCCTTCGTGCTGATCATCGTCGTGATCATCATCGGCGCCCGGCAGCGCAGTGCGGCGACCAAGGCGGCGGCCGAGGCGGCGGCCGCTCCCCCCAAGCCGAAGACCGGTCCCAAGGGCCGTCGCTGACGCCGCCCGCCGGACCGGCGCGATGACGACGACGCTCGCCCTGGCCGCGCGGCTGCGCGCGATGCCGGACGATGAACTCGTCGCCGCGCTGCGCGCACGCCCGGTGCGCCGGTCGGGCATCTCCGATTTCTTCGATCTCGCGGAGGCCCTCCTCGACCCGGAGGCCCTGCAGCGCGTCCTCGCTCCTCTCGACCGCCTCCAGCTCGCCGTGCTGATCGTCCTCGGCGGGGAGGACGGCCCCCGCTCCGCCGGCTGGCTCTCCGCCCGCCTCGGCGAGCACCCGGCCACGGCCGGAACCGACCCGCGCCAGGCGGCTGCCGCGCTCACCGCGCTCAGCGACCTCCTGCTCGTGCACCCGGCGCCGGACACCGAGACCCAGGGCGAGTTCGCTGCGGCCCCGTACGACGCCGTCACCGCCCGCATCGAGGCCGGCCCGCAGAGCGGCCTCCCTCGCCCGCGGGCGGTGCTCGACACGGCGCCGCCGCCGATCCCGGCCGCGACCTCGGAGGCCGACCGCGCGGCCGTCGACCGGCTGGCGGCCGAGCGCGCGTTCGAGGCGGTCGCAGCGGTGTCGGAGCTGCTCGCCGAGCTCGCACGCGAAGGAGCGCGCGAGCTGCAGAAGGGCGGCCTCGCCCTTCCGGCGTCCAAGCGGCTGGCGGAGGCACTGGCCGTCGATTCAGCGGCCGTTCCGACGATCCTGTCGGTCGCCGCCCGCGCCGGGCTGGCCGCCGTGGCCGACGGCCTCTGGCTGCCCACGGCGGACGCGGCGGCCTGGCAGCACGCGACGACTCCTGATCGTTGGCGGGCCCTCGCGTCCGCGTGGCTCACGGAGCTGCCGGCAGACCTGTCCTCCCTCTTCTCCTTCCGCGGCCGGGCGCCGTGGGACGACAGCCTGCGCGCGTACATCGCCTGGCTCTACCCCGGGTCGGCGACCGACGCTCAGCAGCGTGTAGCCGAACGCGTCGCCGAGGCCGAGCTCGTGGGGATCACCGCCCACCGCCTCCCGAGCAGTGCGGGCACGGCACTCTTGGAGGCCGGGCCGGCCGCCGCGACGGACGCCATGGTCGGGCACTTCCCCGCCGAGGTCTCGAAGGTCTACCTCCAGCACGACCTGACGGTGATCTCGCCCGGGCCGCTCGCTCCGGAGGTCGAGTCGCGGCTGCGCACGATGGCCGACCTGGAGAGCCGCGCGCTGGCCTCCACGTTCCGCTTCTCGGCGGCCTCCGTCGACCGGGCGGTGACGGAGGGCGAGACGGCGGCGAGCATCCACGAGTTCCTCGCCTCTGTCTCGCTCACCGGGGTGCCGCAGCCGCTCGACTACCTCATCTCCGATGCGGTCGAGCGTCACGGCCGCGTGCGCGTGCGCGCTGCGAACGACGGCCGCGGGCTCGTGCACTCCGACGATGCGATGCTGCTGGGCACCATCGCAGTCGACCAGTCGCTGTCGTCGCTGCGGCTGCTGCGCGTCGATGACACGACTCTCACGAGCCGGTTCCCCCGTGACGTCGTGTTCTGGGCGCTGAGGGATGCGCGCTACCCGGTGGTGGCCGAAGACGCGTCCGGCGCCATCGTGACGCCGCAGCGCCGCACCGTCGCCGCCCGTGCCGTCGTGGAGGCGCGTGATCCGGCCGCCGAACTGGTCGCCCGGCTGCGGCAGCAGGACGCCGCGGACGAGGACACGGGCGAGCAGTGGCTCGCGCGCCAGCTCGATCAGGCCGTGCGCGCACGGCAGACCGTCGTCGTCCAGGTGGCGATGCCCGACGGCCGTCTGGTCGACTACCTGCTGGAGCCGACCGGCATCGGCGGCGGGCGGCTCCGCGGCCGCGACCGGGCGGCCGACATCGAGCGCACCCTGCCCCTCTCGAGCGTCAAGGGTCTGCGCAGCGTAGACTGAGCGGTCATGTCCGATGGCCCCTTGATCGTCCAGAGCGACCGCACCGTCCTGCTCGAGGTCGCGCATCCCGCGGCGGAGGACGCCCGGCACGACCTCGCCGTCTTCGCCGAGCTGGAGCGCGCGCCCGAGCACATCCACACCTACCGCATCACGCGGCTCGGCCTGTGGAACGCGCGCGCCGCCGGGCACACCGCGGAGGACATGCTCGGCACGCTCGAGAAGTACTCGAAGTTCCCGATCCCTCAGACCGTCTCGGTCGACGTCTCCGAGACCGTGGCCCGCTACGGCCGCCTCGTGATCGAGCGCGACGACGAGGGCACGCTGCTGCTGCGCTCCCCCGACCGGGCGGTGCTGCTGGAGGTCGCCACGGCCAAGCGCATCGCGCCCCTGCTCGTGGGGCGCCGCGACGAGACGACCTTCACCGTGGAGGCCTGGGCGCGTGGCCAGCTCAAGCAGGAGCTGGTGAAGCTCGGCTGGCCCGCGGAGGACCTCGCCGGCTACACGCCCGGTACCCCGCACCCGATCGACCTCGATGAGAGCGGCTGGGCGTTGCGCGACTACCAGCGCAAGGCCGTCAGCAACTTCTTCGACGGTGGGTCAGGTGTCGTCGTCCTCCCCTGCGGCGCGGGCAAGACGCTCGTCGGCGCCGGGGCGATGGCGACGGCGAAGACCACGACTCTCATCCTCGTGACCAACACGGTGTCCGCCCGGCAGTGGCGCGATGAGCTGCTCAAGCGCACCTCCCTCACCGCGGAGGAGATCGGCGAGTACTCCGGCCAGGTCAAGGAGGTGAAGCCGGTCACGATCGCGACCTACCAGATCCTCACGGCGAAACGGAAGGGCGAGTACGCTCACCTCGCGCTCCTCGACGCGCTCGACTGGGGCCTCGTCGTGTACGACGAGGTGCACCTGCTGCCCGCGCCGGTGTTCAAGCTGACGGCGGAGCTGCAGGCGCGGCGGCGCCTGGGCCTGACGGCCACACTCGTGCGCGAGGACGGCCGCGAAGGAGACGTCTTCAGCCTGATCGGGCCCAAGCGCTTCGATGCGCCGTGGAAGGAGATCGAGTCGCAGGGCTTCATCTCCCCCGCCGCGTGCTTCGAGGTGCGTATCGACCTCCCCGCCTCCGACCGGCTCAGCTACGCGGCCGCGGCGGACGACGAACGGTACCGTCTGGCCGCGACGGCGCCGGCCAAGCTGGAGGTCGTGCAGCAGCTCGTCGACCGGCACGCGGGCGAGCGCATCCTGGTGATCGGGCAGTATCTCGATCAGATCGACGAGCTCGCGGAGGCGCTCGGTGCTCCCCAGCTCACGGGAGCCACCCCGGTGGACGAGCGGGAGCGCCTGTACCAGGAGTTCCGCGACGGGACGACGCCGGTGCTGGTGGTCAGTAAGGTCGCCAACTTCTCGGTCGACCTCCCGGAGGCGACGGTCGCCATCCAGGTGTCGGGATCGTACGGATCGCGCCAGGAGGAGGCCCAGCGCCTCGGCCGCCTGCTGCGGCCCAAGCAGTCGGGCCTGTCGGCGAACTTCTACACGCTGGTCTCGCGCGACACGGTCGACCAGGACTTCGCGCAGAACCGGCAACGGTTCCTCGCCGAGCAGGGCTACTCGTACACGATCCTGGACGCGCACGCGCTGGCGGCGGCGTAGCCTCCCTAAACGCACTGCCGAAGGGCACGTAAACGCCCCAGAAACGGCGTTTTAGGGGCGTTTACGTGCCCCTCGCCGGTCAGACGCCGGGATCGGCGGCGAGGCGGGAGAGCGTGCGGCGCGAGCCGGACGTGTCCGGGGCGTCGCGGACGGTGATGAGCGCCTTCCACAGCGCCCAGCCCCGGGCGCGCGCCCAGGTCGCGTCGTCGAGCGCGACGGTGTCGCGGAACGCGCGACGCGCCTCCCCGTCGAACATCGTCCACGCCGGCACCAGGTCGCACGCGGGATCCCCGACACCGGAGGTGCCGAAGTCGATCACGGCCGCGAGGCGTCCGTCGCGCACCAGGAGGTTGCCCGGCGCCGCATCCCCGTGGAACCACACCGGGGCCGCCTCCCAGCGCGAATCCTCGGCGGCGTCCCAGATGCGCCGGGCCGCGCGCGGGTCGATGTCGCGCGCTCCGGAGGCCATCGCGGCGATCGCCTCGTCCCGGTAGACGCCGGGGGGATCGCCGCGGAAGAAGTTGTGGGTGCCGGGAGCCGGACCTCCGGCGGCATCGACCTCTCGCAGCGCTGCCAGGAAGCGCCCCAGGTCTTCGGCGAGCGCCACCTCCTCGAGGTCGCCGGCCAGCGCCAGCGGCGTCCCGGGCAGCCAACGGTAGACCGACCACGGGAACGGGTACCCGCGATCCGGCTCACCCTGGGCGACCGGCACCGGGATCGGCAACGGGAGCCTCGGCGCGAGCCGCGGGAGCCACTCGTGCTCCTTGGCCACCTGCTCGAGGTAGCCGCGCGCACTCGGGAGCCGCACGCTGAGGTCGTCACCGAGGCGGAAAGTCCGGTTGTCCCAGCCGTCCAGCTCCACCGGCCGCACGGGCAGCCCGCGATACTCGGGGAACTGCTCGTCGACCAGGCGACGGACCAGCGCGACGTCGATGACCGGGCGGTCGATCATCCGCGCTTCACATACCGCAGGAGCAGCGTGTCGCCGGACTGGAGGACGTGCGCGAGTCGCATGCCGACGGGGAGGATCGGTGCAGCTCCGGCGGAGATCCGCGAGGCGACACCGCCCTCCAGTGTTGCGCCGACCGTCAGGCACAGCTCGTCGACGGCGCCCGCCGCGATGAGGTCGCCGAACAGGTGGGGGCCGCCTTCGCAGTGGATGCGGGTCAGCCCGCGCGCGACCAGCACCTCCACGAGCCGCCGCGGGTCCACGCGCTGCTGACCGCAGATCACGACGTCGGCGACCTCGGCGAGTGCTTCGCGGGTGTCCGGCCGCGAGAGCTCCGTCGTGACGATGATCGGGCGCACCGGCGCGTCCCGGAAGATCGGGCTCGCCGGGTCGAGGTCGAGGCTTGCGGAGACGATCGCGAAGACGGGGTGGGCGGTCATTCCGTCCTCCCGTCGCGCGCGCTGCGAGACTTCGTCGACGCGCATGGCTCCGTAACCCTCCGCGCGCACCGTGCCCGCCCCGACGACCACGACGTCGCACAGCCGGCGCAGGATGTCGAAGACACGGTGGTCGGCGTCGTCGGAGAGGCCGCCGGAGAGCCCCTGCCGCGTGGCCGCGCCGTCGATGCTGGAGACGAAGTTCACGCGCAGCCAGGTCGGTGCAGCTCCTGCGCTGTACAACTCGGCGATCCGGGCGTCGCCGATGCCCTCCTCCGCCGGCAGCGGGAAGAGCGCGTCGATCGTCGCCTCAGTCATTGGCGTCGCCCATGTTGTGCTTGAGATAGGCCGGCTCGCGGAGGCCGAGGATCGCCTCCGTCATGCGTGCCGCGGCGACCGAGCCGGCCACGTCGTGCATGCGGATGATGCGCGCTCCGTTGACGATAGCGACCACGGCGGCCGCGATAGAGCCGTCGCGGCGCTCGTTGCGCGACGCGTCGAGCGTCTCCCCGATGAAGTCCTTGTTCGACACGGCGGCGAGCGTGGGATAGCCGAGGTCGGCGATCTCGGAGAGCCGGCGGGTGAGCTCGAGCGACTGGAGGGTGTTCTTGTTGAGGTCGTGCCCGGGGTCGAGGATGATCCGCTCCTCCGGCACGCCCGCGGCGTTCGCCCGCGCGACCCGTTCGAGCAGGAACGCCGCGATCTCGCCGGCGATGTCGTCGTAAGCCGGGCGCGGGTAGACCGTGCGCGGAGCGGCAAGGCTGTGGGTGAGCACGAGCGTCGCCTCGCTGTCGGCGACCACGCGTGCCAGATCGGGGTCGCTGAGGCCGGTGGTGTCGTTGATGACGGTCGCGCCGGCCGCGATCGCCTCCCGGGCGACCCCGGCATGGAAGGTGTCCACCGAGATGACGACGTCGGAGCCCGCGCGCAGCTGCGCGACGACGGGGACGACGCGGTCCGCCTCCTCGGCCGGCGGGATCGGAGCCCCGGGCGCGAAGGGCGCGCCGCCGATGTCCACCCAGTCGGCGCCGGCCTCCACCGCGCCGAAACAGGCGGCGACGGCGGCGTCGAGGGCGAAGGTGTTCCCCTGATCGAAGAAGGAGTCCGGCGTACGGTTCACCACCGCCATCACCGCCACCCGCTTCGAGAAGTCGAACGTGCGCGCGCCGATGGTGCGCACGGGGATGCGGAGTGGCGGGAGGTACATCGCGCGGTCGGCCCCAGTGGTCTCGAAGGTCTCGGTGGTCTCAGAGCGCGGCAAGGTCGACGCTCTCGTCGGCGAGCCGCTGGCGGTCGACCGGTTCCGTGGCGCGGACGAGGCGCTGGATCTGCTCCTGCATGTCCCAGACGTTGACGTTCATCCCCGCGACCACCCGGTCGTCGCGCAGCCAGAAGGCGATGAACTCGCGCGCCTCCACATCGCCGCGGAACACCACGTCCGCTCCCTTCGCCAACGGCGCGTAGCCCGAATACTCCATGCCCAGATCGTATTGGTCGGAGTAGAAGTACGGGATGTCGTCGTAGCTCGCGTCCTCCCCGACGATGGCGCGCGCGGCCACCGTGCCTCCCGCGATCGCGTTGGCCCAGTGCTCGTTGCGCAGCCGCCGGCCGATCGCCGGGAGGAACGGGTTCGCGACGTCGCCGACCGCGTAGACGTCCTCGATGACAGTGCGCATCGCCTGGTCGGTCGGCACCCCGTTGTCGAGCGACAGGCCGGAGCGTTCGGCCACGAGTGTGTTCGGCGCGGCGCCGACGCCCGCGACGACGACGTCCGCCGGGATGCGCTCCCCCGACGCCAGCACGACAGCCTGCTCGTCGCCGCCCTCGACCGCGACCACCCGGGCGTCGTTGCGGAACGCGACCCCGTTGTCGCGGTGCAGCGTCTCGAACACGTGCCCGAGCTCCGCGCCGATGGCCGATGCGAGCGGCACCGCAGAACGTCCGGCCACGGTGACCTCGTTACCGTAGCCGCGTGCGGCCGCGGCGACCTCCAGGCCGATCCAGCCCGAGCCCACGATCACGACCCGGCGCCCGCCCACCTCGAGCGCGGAGCGCAGCCATTGGGAGTCCTCGATTGTTCTCAGAGAGAAGACGGCGCCGTGTCCGCTGCCCGGCACACCGAGCGGACGCGGGGAGGCCCCGGTGGCCAGCACGAGGCTGTCGTAGGTGATCCGGGCGCCCCCGGAGACGAACAGCTCGTGCGCGCCGGGATCGAAGGAGCCGGCCTGCTCCTCGGCCAGGAACTCCACCCGATTGTCCGCGTACCAGGCCTCCGGCTTCACTGCGGAGTCCTCGAACGGCGCCTCGCCCTTCAGAAACTCCTTGGACAGCGGGGGCCGGATGTACGGGTGGTGCGCCTCCGCTCCCAGCAGCAGGATGCGACCGTCGAATCCCCGCTCGCGCAGCTCGACGGCGGTCGTGGCTCCGGCCAGCCCGGCTCCGGCGACGACCACGGTGGGATGGGACATGGAGGCTCCGATCGCTGGTCCTTTCAGCATCCACTGTTCACACTGCCCGCGCCAGCCCCTCACACCCAGGGCGCACCGTCGGCACACGCACCGCGCACCGTCGGCTCACAGGCAGAATTCAGCGGACGCGCAGATACTGATGGGCATGAACGCAGGACCCCGCATTCTCATCGTCGACGACGAGCCGAACATCCGCGATCTCCTCACCACCAGCCTCCGCTTCGCCGGCTTCGCCGTGCGCGCGGTCGGCAACGGCGCCCAGGCGATCTCCGCGGTCCTCGAAGAGGAGCCAGACCTCATCATCCTCGACGTCATGCTCCCGGACATGAACGGGTTCGGCGTCACCAAGCGACTCCGCGGCGCCGGCTACACCGCGCCGATCCTGTTCCTCACGGCCAAGGACGACACCGAGGACAAGATCACCGGGCTGACGGTCGGCGGTGACGACTACGTCACCAAGCCGTTCAGCCTCGACGAGATCGTCGCCCGCATCAAGGCCATCCTGCGCCGCACGATGCAGGCCGACGAAGACGCCGTGATCCGCGCCGGCGAGCTCACCATGGACCAGGACACCCACGAGGTCTACGTCGGCGACACCCCCATCGAGCTCAGCCCGACCGAGTTCAAGCTGCTGCGCTACCTCATGCTCAACCCCAACCGGGTGCTGTCGAAGGCGCAGATCCTCGACCACGTCTGGGAGTACGACTTCAACGGCGACGCCGGCATCGTGGAGTCGTACATCTCGTACCTGCGCCGCAAGGTGGATGCGCACTCCAGCGAGCCGCTCATCCAGACCAAGCGCGGGTTCGGGTACATGCTCAAGGCCGCCAAGGCGTGACCTGCCGCGCACATCCGCGGCTCAGCATCCACTGCATAGACTGACGGCCTGATGCACTCACGCCTGCTCGACCGCTGGAACGCGATCTCCCTGCGCACGAAGATCACCGGGGTGACCGTGCTCATGCTGACGCTCGGGCTGCTCGTGACCGGCATCGGTACGATGTCGATGCTGAAGCCGGTGCTGCTCGAGCAACTGGACGCGCAGTTGTCGGCTGCGTCGGGTGCGAACTACGTCAACGCCTACCTGTACCCGTCGTCGTCGGACAAGGACAAGATCGCGACCGACGCGAGCCCGTCGGACTACTTCGCGGCGCTGTACGACTCCAACGGCAAGCTGGTCAAGACGAACTGGTCCAACATCCCGTACGCGCACCGGCCGGCGGTGCCCAGCAGCCTCACGCTCTCGCAGGCGAAGACCATGCCGGTCGGCGGGTTCCCACTGCAGAGCAACGACGGCCGTACCTCCTACCGCGCACTGGTCACGACGCAGACGTTCGCCGACACCGGCGAGCTCGCGACCGTGATCATCGCCACGACGACGAGCCAGATCGACACGGTGATGGCGGCCTTCCTGGCGATCTTCCTCGGCTTCGGCGTGATCGTCATCATCGTCGGGGCGGGCCTCACCCGGATGCTGGTCACGACGACGTTCTCACCCTTGCGCGAAGTGGAGCAGACGGCAGCGGCGATCGCCGACGGCGACTTCAGCCAGCGCCTCGGCGGCGCGACCCCGAACACCGAGGTCGGTCGGCTCAACCGCTCCCTCAACACCATGCTGAACCGCATCGACCGCGCGTTCAACGACCGCGCACGCACCATCGACCAGATGCGCCGGTTCGTCGGCGACGCCTCCCACGAGCTGCGCACCCCGCTGGTGTCGGTGCGCGGCTATGCCGAGCTGTACCGGATGGGTGCACTGCAGACCCCGGAGGACGTCGCGCAGGCGATGGACCGCATCGAGAAGGAGGCCATCCGCATGGGCCTCCTGGTCGAAGACCTGCTCGAGCTGGCGCGCCTCGACGAGACCAAGCCACTCGACCTGCACCCGGTGGATCTGGTGCGCATCGCCAGGGATGCCGCCATGGACGCGATGGCAGGCTCCCCCGATCGCACCGTCACCGTGCTCACGCCGAGCCCGGTGCCGGCCCCTGCACCGGCGCCCGCCGACGCGGACGCGACGGAATTCGGCGTGGACACCGTGCCCTACACGATCCCCGACGAGGCCTCCCGCCCGGCCAACGCCACCGGACCGATCGCGTTCGCGGGCTCGGCGCTCGCCCGCCTGCGCCGCGGCAGCCGCGGTCGTCGCAGCGGCACGGGTCCAATCCCGGTGACGACGACGGAGAGGGTCGTGCTCGCGGCCCCGCCGGCCGAACCGGCGATCGTCATGGCCGAAGAGAACAAGCTCCGCCAGGTGGTCACCAACCTGATGGGCAACGCTCTGCGTTACACGCCCGAAGGCAGCCCGATCGAGATCGCCGTGCAGGTCGACCACCGCGCCGACCGGGCGATCCTCGAGGTCCGCGACCACGGCGAGGGCATCCCCACGCAGATCCGCGACAAGATCTTCCAGCGTTTCTGGCGCGCCGACACCTCGCGCGCCCGCGAGACCGGCGGCAGCGGGCTGGGACTGGCGATCGTGTCGTCGATCATTTCGGCGCACCACGGCACTGTGGAGGTCGTGGAGACCGATGGAGGCGGAGCGACGTTCCGAGTGTCGCTGCCGCTGGCCGACCCCGCGCGCGTGGCGCAGGCTGCTCGCGTCAGCGGCTGATCACTGCCCGATCAACAACTGATCACCGGCCGCCGGCGACCCGCAGGGTGGTGGCCGTGACATAGCCCGCGTCCGGCCCGAGCAGCCACTCGACCGCGGCTGCGATCTCGTCCGGGTCGGCCGCGCGCTGCAGCGGGATGGCCGCGGCCATCCGCTCGACCCGGCCCGCATCACCGGTGGTCGCGTGGAGGTCGGTGTCGACCAGCCCGGGAGCGACGGCCACCACGCGGATGCCGTGCGGGCCGACCTCCTTGCCGAGGCCCAGCGTGAACGCGTCCAGCCCGGCCTTCGCCGCGGCATAGTGGGTGTACTCGCCGGGGCTGCCGAGGGTCGCGGCGCCGGAGGTGATGTTCACGATCACGCCGCGGGCGTCGAGCCGGAGGAACTCCTGAACCGCGAGTCGCGCACCGAGCACCGCTGCGACGAAATCGACCTCGATCGTGCGGCGCACCTCCTCGGCCGGAGTGTCGGCCAGGGGCGCGTAACGGGTGCTGATGCCGGCGTTGTTGACCAGCGCGTCCAGCCGCCCGAAACGCTCGGCCGCGACGTCGAACGGGGCCTGGACGCCGGAGTCGGTCGCCAGGTCGGCACGGACCAGCTCCACACGGCCTCCGATGCCGGCGACGGACTCCGCGACGCGTTCGGCCGCAGCCTCGTCGCACCGATAAGTGACGACCAGGTCGTAACCCGCGCGGGCGAGCCGACGGACGATCGCGGCGCCGATCCCCCGCGAGCCACCGGTGACGATCGCGACGGGGCGAGGGCTCTGCATGCCCACAGCCTACGGCCGCCGCACCGGTGCGGTCCGCGCGGTCAGAGTCGGCCGGCCACCCACCGGATCAGGGCCAGGGCGCCGTCGGTGTCCATGTCGGTCGAGTGGAATTGGATCCAGGTGGCTCCGGCGAGCACGTCCACCGATGAGAAGGGGACGCCCTCTGCCTTCCCCGCCCAGACGAGGGCGGGGAAGGTCGCGCCTCCGACACTGATCGAGTCGCTGTGAGCCGTCGGATCCTGGCCGAGCGCGGCCTGACGGAAGGTCTCGAACACCCCGCCGCCCTCCGGCAGGATCGACAGGCTGCCCAGATCGTCGCTGGTGTCCTCTGCCCCTACCTGGAACTGGCAGAGCGCCGCACCGGGGGCCAGCCCGGTCGCGGTGACGATGTCGAAGGAATGATCCGCCGTCGTCACGGTCGCGGCGGGCCGGTCGAACGCGCTCTGCACCTCTGCGTGGAGTTCGTCGGACGCGCAGTCGAACGACGCGGTGCTGTGCGCCGGCGGCGCCGCGGACACCGCCCGGACCGCGGCGGCCAGCATCCGTTGCACGACATCGTGGAAGGCGGCCTCGGTCAGTCCGGGGTTCGATGCGGCCTTCAGCACGACGGAGAGCCATGCTCCGTCGACCAGGACGTTCGTGTGGCAGGCCGCGGACACCGCACCGAGCGCGCAGTCACCGCCGAGCGAGACACCGCCGTCGTAGTCGGCGCCGGGGGTCGCCGCCTGCGGGTACGCCTGAGCGAGCTTAGCCCAGCTGTCCGCCGCGTGCGGCAGCAGCCTCAGCTCGAGGGAGGCGTCTCCGCGCGTCCAGCCGCAGCTCGCGCCCCCTGCGCCGGGAACGCCGAGCGGCCCGGCGGCCGCCACCAGGAGAGCCATGCCGGGCGACGCCGGCGTGGCCTTCGCCCCGGCCCCGACGAGCGCCGTCAGATCGGCGTCGCTCACCGCTGTCGCGCAGTCGAACGCGAACGCGGACGTCGGCGTCGGAGTCGGCGTGCGGACGGGTGATGAGCCGGGGTCGGGGATGCCGAGGACGGAGCATCCGGAGAGCGCGGTCACGATCGCGGCCAGCACGGCCACTCGGCCGATCGACCGAGAACGTCTCCGCATCGCTGCTCGCATATGGCGAGGATATCGACGGAAGAGGGCGCCTCCCGCGAACGGGAGACGCCCTCTTCTCGTGTGTCGGACGGACTCAGAAGTCCATGCCGGCGCCCGGGTCGCCGACCGGCGCCGGGTTCTTCTCGGGCTTGTCGGCGACGACGGCCTCGGTGGTGAGGAACAGGCCGGCGATCGACGCAGCGTTCTGCAGCGCCGAGCGGGTGACCTTCACCGGGTCGTTGATGCCGGAGGCCAGCATGTCGACGTACTCGCCGGTCGCGGCGTTGAGGCCGTGACCCACGGGGAGCTCGCGCACCTTGGCGACCACGACGCCGGCCTCGAGGCCCGCGTTGATCGCGATCTGCTTCAGCGGCGCCTCGATGGCGACCTTGACGATGTTCGCACCGGTCGCCTCGTCGCCCGTGAGCTCGAGCTTCTCGAACGCGGTCTTGCCGGCCTGGATGAGGGCTACGCCACCACCGGCGACGATGCCCTCCTCGACGGCGGCCTTCGCGTTGCGGACCGCGTCTTCGATGCGGTGCTTGCGCTCCTTGAGCTCGACCTCGGTGGCCGCGCCCGCCTTGATGACGGCGACGCCGCCGGCGAGCTTGGCGAGACGCTCCTGGAGCTTCTCGCGGTCGTAGTCGGAGTCGGTGTTCTCGATCTCGCCACGGATCTGGGCCACGCGGCCGGCGATGGCTTCGGGGTCGCCCGCGCCCTCGACGATGGTGGTCTCGTCCTTGGTGATGACGACCTTGCGAGCCTGGCCGAGCAGGTCGAGGGTGACGTTCTCGAGCTTGAGGCCGACCTCCTCGGAGATGACCTGGCCGCCGGTGAGGATCGCGATGTCCTGCAGCATGGCCTTGCGGCGGTCGCCGAAGCCCGGGGCCTTGACGGCGACGGACTTGAAGATGCCGCGGATCTTGTTGACGATCAGGGTGGCCAGGGCCTCCCCGTCGACGTCCTCGGCGATGATGAGGAGCTGCTTGTTGGCCTGGATCACCTTGTCGACGATCGGCAGCAGGTCCTTGATCGAGGAGATCTTCTGGTTGGCGATGAGGATGTACGGGTCTTCGAACACCGCCTCCTGGCGGTCCTGATCGGTGACGAAGTACTGCGACAGGAAGCCCTTGTCGAAGCGCATGCCCTCGGTCAGCTCGAGCTCGGTGCCGAAGGTGTTCGACTCCTCGACGGTGACGACGCCCTCCTTGCCGACCTTGTCGATCGCCTCGGCGATGATCTCGCCGATGGTGGTGTCACCGGCGGAGATGGACGCGGTTGCGGCGATCTCGGCCTTGGTCTCGACCTCCTTGGCGCTGGAGACGAGCTCGTCGGTCACAGCGGCGACGGCCTTCTCGATGCCGCGCTTGAGGGTGATCGGGTCGGCGCCGGCGGCCACGTTGCGGAGGCCCTCCTTGACGAGCGCCTGAGCCAGGACGGTCGCGGTGGTGGTGCCGTCGCCCGCGACGTCGTCGGTCTTCTTCGCGACCTCCTTGACGAGCTCCGCGCCGATCTTCTCGTACGGGTCGTCGAGCTCGATCTCCTTCGCGATGGAGACACCGTCGTTCGTGATCGTGGGAGCGCCCCACTTCTTCTCGAGGACGACGTTGCGACCGCGCGGGCCCAGCGTCACCTTGACCGTGTCGGCCAGGATGTTGAGGCCGCGCTCGAGGCCGCGACGGGCGTCCTCGTCGAAAGCAATGATCTTTGCCATGTGTTTCTCGTCCCTCCCGGACGTCTGCGAAAGATTCCGTTTATTAGCACTCGATCAGATGGAGTGCTAAAGCGATTCTGGCACTCGCGCCCGAGGAGTGCAAGAAGAGCGCCGCCCCGAGGGGCGACGCTCTCCTTATTGGTCTTGCCGATCGCTGCGTACTACAGCGGACGCACCGACTCGGCCTGCGGGCCCTTGTTGCCCGAGCCGACCTCGAACTGCACCTGCTGGCCCTCTTCGAGAACCTTGTAGCCGTTCATGTCGATAGCGGAGTAGTGAACGAAGACGTCCTGCCCCCCACCTTCGACGGTGATGAATCCGTAGCCCTTTTCAGCGTTGAACCACTTCACGGTCCCGTTCGCCATGCATTACTCCCATTGCTGTGTCGCTCGCCCGGTCCAGCGCCTGGCGTTGACTCCCGATCCTAATGCTTGTAATCCCCGGTTACGCCAGTCTTTTGGCCATTCCGTTACCAAAAAGGGCGAAACTTAAACACGCGTGAAACACAGGGATCAGGGCGCGCACATACGCAGGACGACGCGGGATCAGCCGGTGTAGTCACTCCCGATGACGACGGTGAGGTCGGCGCCGGTGTCGGCGAAGGCCTGCGACTCCTCGACGGTCGCGCCGGGGAGCGATTGCGCGGCACCCAGCGCCGCTGCCTGATTCTTGGGGTCGGAATAGTAGACGATCGAGTGCGTGATGTCCTGCGTGTCCGCGTTGGCGACCGCGCCGACCTTCCAGCCCGCGGCGGTCAGCTTCTTGCCCACGTTGCCGGCCAGGTCAGCCGTCGTCGTCCCGTTCAGCACGTTCACCGACAGCGACGAGTCGACCGTCGGCACGATCGTCGGCGTGGGGGTCGGCGTCGGCGTGGGCGTTCCGGAGGTGGTGTTGGGAGTGCCGTGGAAGGAGATCGAGCCGCTCACGAGCGAGAGGCCGAAGATGCCGGCGCCGACGAGGACGACGACCGCGAGCGCGGCCCAGCCCACGGCGATCCAGCCTCGGCCCTTCGGCCGCGGAGCCCGGTGCGCGCCGACGCGCTGGAGACCGTCGGGAATGTCGTCGAACCGGTCTCTCGGGTACTTCTCTGCCATCTAGGGGTGGTTTCCTCGCGGTGTCAGTCGCCGGACGGGAGTGTCCGGGATCGCCGGGCTGCCAGCCGGGTCTCGCGCAGCCGGAGCAGGCGCTTGACCAGCATGGGGTCGTGCCTGAGCGCTTCGGGGCGGTCGATCAGGGCTCCGAGGAGCTGATAGTACCGCGCCGCCGAGAGGCCGAACTCCTCGCGGATGGCCTGCTCCTTGGCGCCGGCATGCCGCCACCACTGACGCTCGAACGCGAGGATGGCGGCCTCGCGGTCGGTCAGGCCGACCGCGTCGGGCGGGGGGATCCGGTGGTCAGCGGCTTCCGCCACACGCACCGCCTCCCCTCGCCGTCTCCGAGTCAGTTCCGTCCCCGCGCTCGCGAGTCATCCTAGGGGCGTCGTCCTGTGTGTTACCCGTTTGGCCGCGGCACGTCGCGAGCCGAAACAGGGAACAGCGGGGCGCTCCGCGCCGTTTAGGCTGGGGAACGCCACGACGAAAGGATCGCACGATGGGTGCACCGCAGGACGACGCAGCACAGCAGACGTACGGGGTCAGCAAGACCGAGGACGACTGGCGTCGGGAGCTCAGCCCCGAGCAGTACGCCGTGCTGCGGGAGGCGGGAACCGAGCGGCCGTGGACCGGCGAGCTTCTCGACGAGGGCCGCGCCGGCCTCTACACCTGCGCGGCGTGCGGAGCCGAACTCTTCAAGTCGGGCACCAAGTTCGACAGCGGCTGCGGCTGGCCGAGCTTCTACGAGTCGATCCGGCCGGAGGCCGTGCAGCTGCTCGAGGACGACAGCCTGGGCATGGTCCGCACCGAGGTCCGCTGCGCCACCTGCGGCTCGCACCTCGGCCACGTGTTCCCCGACGGGTTCGGCACGCCGACGGGCGACCGCTACTGCATGAACTCGATCTCCCTCAACTTCGCGCCGGGCGCCGAATGAGCGCAGGCGGACGCGCCGCGAGCGACCTCGTCGACCGGGTCGCCGCGCGCCGCTCGTACTCGCGCGTGACGCCGGCGGCTCCCAGCCACGAAGAGCTGCTGCCGCTGGTCGCCGCGGCCGGACGCGTCGCCGACCACTCGGCTCTCCACCCGTGGCGGCTCATCGAACTGCGCGGCGACGCCCGGGTGCGGCTGGGCAACGCGTTCGCCGAAGACGCCAGGCTCACGGGCGAGGCAGCCGAGAAGCTGGCCGCCAAGCCGCTGCGCTCCTCCCTCCTGCTGGCGATCGTCTCGGTGCGCACGAAGAGCGAGAAGGTGCCGGGCTGGGAGCAGGACGCGGTCGCCTCCGGTGTCGCGCACGTCCTGAGCCTGCTCCTCCACGATGCCGGCTGGGGCGTCATCTGGCGCACCGGCCACCACACGCGGTCCAAGGCCGTTCACCGGATGCACGGGCTGGCCAAGAACGAGCGCCTGCTCGGCTGGCTCTACGTCGGCGGGGTTCCGGAGGAGAGCAAGGAGGGGCATCGCAAGTCGATCGACCCCGAGCGCTTCCTCAGCGTGCTCGACTGACCCCCTAGCTCTTCTCGACCTCCGATGCCGGGCGGCGACGCCCCCAGCGCACACTAGCCACCGCGACGGCGGCCAGCGCCAGAAGCGTGCCTCCGATCGTGGAGGCGGCGACGGGCTGCGACGACGTAGGCGCGAAGACGTCGAGGAGCAGCGCAGTGACGAGCTGCCCGGCCACGGTCGCGAGTCCCAGGAGCAGGACGCCGGTCACCCGGACCAGCAGCGCGGCCGCGGCGATGAAGACGCAGCCGATCGCGCCTCCGGCATACAGCCACGGCTCGGCGGGCAGCGGGTTCGGGAGGCCGCGGATGCTCCAGTCGATCGCCATCAGCACCAGGAGCACGGTCGTGCCGACGGTGAAGTTGATGAAGGTCGCCGTGAGCGCACTGGAGGCGACCACGCGCACCTGGCCGTTGACGGCCTGCTGCCACCCCAGGCCGAGACCTGCGATCAGCGGCAGCAGCATGAGCCACACCGCCACGCCGCCGCCGAACTGCGACGACACCGCCCACGTCACGGCGCCCAGCGCGATGAGAGCGCCGGCGAGGCGGGCGGGGGTGATCGGACGCCGACCACCCGGCCCGAGGCCGATCCGGTCGAGGACGAGCCCGCTGACCGTCTGACCGGCGACGACGGCCACCGTGAACAGGGCGACACCGAGGACCGCGGCGGCGACGCCCTGCGACAACACGAGGAAGGCCCCGGCCGCACCCCCGGCGACGTACCACCAGGGCAGCTCCCGGCCGCGGATCGCTGCGACCACGCGACGCAGTCCGCGCCGGCCGGCGGGGGCGATCGCCATCGCGACGATCAGGATCAGCAGGCCGGAGCCGAACGAGATGACGGCTGCGGTGACCCCGTCGCCGAGGCGGCTGCCGAGCTCCCCGTTGATGCGGGACTGGAGGGCGATGCCGGCCCCGCAGATCATGGCGCAGACGAGCGCGAGCCAGAGGGGGAAGGAGCGGGAGGTCACTCCCCCTAGCCTAGAGCGGCGCCTCGTCGCTCAGGGCGCGGGGGCTTCGCCGTCGGTGGGCTCCGGGTGCGGGAGCCAAGGATCGTTCTCTTCGGGGGCGACGTCCTTCTCGAAGTCGAGGTCGTAGTCGTCGGTCTTGTCGGTGCGCAACGGACGCGCAGGGTCCTTCGGCTGTCCTTCGTCGTCAGGCGTGTTGTCGGTCATGCCCTCACGGTACCCGGCGCTTCCCCGGCGAGGAAGGAGATGGGCGACTCGATCGCGTCGGCGATCTCGCGCAGGAAGCGCGCGGCGACACCGCCGTCGGTGACCCGGTGATCGAAGACCAGGCTGAGCTGCACGATCCGGCGCGCGACGACGGCGCCGTCGACGACCCAGGGACGTTCGATGACGCGACCGATGCCGAGGATCGCGACCTCCGGATGGTTGATGATCGCCGCGCTGCCGTCGACGCCCAGGCTGCCGTAGTTGTTAACGGTGAAGGTGGAGCCGGTCAGGTCGGCGGGAGGCAGTGCGCCCTCCCGCGCGGCGACGGCCAGGCGGCCGAGCTCGGCGTCGAGATCGCGGACGCTCAGCGTGCCCGCGCCGCGGATCACCGGGACCAGCAGCCCGCGCGGCGTATCGGCGGCGAAGCCGAGGTTGACGCCCTCGAAGGTCTCGATAGCGTCGCCGGCCTCGGTGACGCGTCCGGCGAGCTCGGGGTGCCGGGCGAGCGCGCTCAGCGCGAACCGCGACACGAACGCGAGGATCGACGGCGGCCGGCCCGCGCGGCCGAGGGCGCGCCGCGCCTCCCACAGCTCGGTCGCGTCGACGTCGACCCAGACGGTCGCCTCCGGGATCTCGGAGCGGCTGCGCGTCATCGTCTCGGCGACGGTGCGGCGCAGGCGCGAGAACGGCGTGACCGCGGCGATGCGGAGGCCCGTGCGGGGGTCGACGTCGGAGGCGGCGGCCGGCCCGGCGGGGGCAGGTGGGGCGACGGTTCGGGCGGGAGGTGCTTCGGGAGCGGTGGCCTTCGCCGCGGCGAGCGCGGCCTCCACGTCGCGCCGGGTCACCACGCCACCTGCGCCGGTCGGCGACAGGGACGCCAGGTCGATGCCGTGAGTGTGGGCGAGCGCGCGCACGACCGGCGAGACGACCGGGACGATGCGGCTCGGGGCACCCGTGGGGGAACCGCCGCGCACGGCGGCACGTCCGCGCCTGCGTGCCGTGGCGTGATCGGTCGTGCCGTATCCGACGAGTACCTGGCCGGAGCCGGCGGCGACGGGTTCGAGGGCGGGCTCGGCCTCGGCGGCGGTCCCGGGGTCGGGCGCGGGCGCGGGCGCGACTTCCTCCTCCACCTCGAGGAGCGGCGAACCGACCAGGATGGTCTCGCCCTCCGCGCCGTGGCAGGCCGCGACCACACCGGCGAACGGCGACGGCACCTCCACGACCGACTTGGCGGTCTCCACCTCCGCGATCGGCTGGTCGACGGCGACGGTGTCGCCGACCGCCACCAGCCAGCGGACCAGCTCGGCGTCGGTCAGGCCCTCGCCGAGATCGGGCAGTGCGAACACGTTCATGCGTCCTCCCACTGCAGGTCGTCGACGGCGTCGAGCACCCGGTCGACGCCGGGCAGGTAGAACCGTTCCAGCTTCGGCGGTGCGAACGGGATGTCGAAGCCGGTCACGCGGCGCACGGGCGCCTCCAGATAGTGGAAGCAGCGTTCGGAGACGCGGGCCGCGATCTCGGAGGCGACGCTCGCGAAGCCCGGGGCCTCGGCGACGACGACGGCGCGACCGGTCGCGCGCACGGCGGCGCAGACCGTCTCGTCGTCGAACGGTGTGAGCGTGCGCACGTCGACGACGGCGAGGCTGCGGCCCTCCTCGGCAGCGGCCTCCGCTGCGGCGAGTGCGACGGGCACGGTCGGCCCGTACGCGATCAGCGTCGCGTCGGTGCCCTCGCGGGCGATCCGGGCGCTGCCGAGCTTCGGCAGAGGCGCGGTGACATCGACCTCCCCGGTCGACCAGTACAGCTTCTTCGGCTCCAGGAAGACGACCGGGTCGGGGTGCGCGATCGCCGCGCGCAGGAGGCCGTAGGCGTCCTGCGGCGTCGAGGGCGCGACGACGGTGAGGCCGGGCGTGTGCACGTAGTACGCCTCCGACGAGTCGGAGTGGTGCTCGACGCCGCCGATGCCGCCGGCGAACGGGATGCGGATCACCATCGGAAGGCGGACGGCGCCACGCGTGCGGTTGCCCATCTTGGCCACGTGGTCGACGATCTGCTCGAACGCCGGGTACGC
The DNA here is from genome assembly GCF_055720965.1 of Leifsonia sp. PARNA 1/14. Lineage (NCBI taxonomy): Bacteria > Bacillati > Actinomycetota > Actinomycetes > Micrococcales > Microbacteriaceae > Leifsonia > Leifsonia sp. PARNA 1/14. Next base: position 272,428 of record NZ_JBVQSP010000001.1, on the reverse strand, counting down.
GAACGCGTCGAACTGCATCTCGACGACGGGGCGGAGGCCGTTCATCGCCATGCCGACCGCCGTGCCGACGATGCCGGACTCGGCCAGCGGGGTGTCGAAGCAGCGCTGCTCGCCGAAGCGTGCGGCGAGGCCGTCGGTGATCCGGAAGACGCCGCCGAGGGTGCCGACGTCTTCGCCGAAGACGAGCACGTCGGGGTCTTGCGCGAGGGAGTCGGCGAGTGCGCGGTTGAGCGCCTGCGCCATCGTCATCGTCGTCACGGCCGGTGGGGTCGGCTGAGCCTCGCGAGGCTCGCCGTCGGCGGAGTGGTCGGCGGGGGCGTCGTGCATGAGCGTCATCGGGCGACCTCCTCGGTGCGGGTCTCGGCGGCGAGCTCGGCGGCCAGGAGGTCGGCCTGCTCGCGCAGTTGCGGGGTCAGCTCGGCGTAGACGTAGGCGAACAGGTCGAGCGGCTGCGGCTCGGCGTCCGCCATGATGCGGGTGCGCAGGTCGAGTGCGACCCGCTCCGCCTCGGCGCGGAAACCGGAGTCGATGTCGTCGTCGAGCGCGCCCTCCGCCTGCAGCCAGGTGCGCAGCCGCAGCAGCGGGTCGCGGGCGATCCACGGCTCGACGTCCGCAGCGCTGCGATAGCGGGTGGCGTCGTCGGCGTTGGTGTGCGACTTCATGCGGTAGGTGAGGGCCTCGACCAGAGTCGGGCCGCCTCCTTCCCGGGCCTCCGTCACGGCCTCCCCCAGCACGGCGAGAAGCGCGGCGAGGTCGTTGCCGTCGACCAGGCGCCCGCGCATCCCGTAGCCGATGCCCTTGTGCGCGAGGCTCGGCGCCGCGGTCTGCCGGCTGAGCGGCACCGAGATGGCGTAGCCGTTGTTCTGCACCAGGAAGACGACGGGGAGGTGGAACACGGCGGCGAAGTTGAGGGCCTCGTGGAAGTCGCCTTCGCTCGTCGCGCCGTCGCCGCACATCGCGACGACCACGGTGTCCTCGCCGCGCAGCCGCGCCGCGTGGGCGAAGCCGACGGCGTGCAGCAGCTGGGTCGCGAGCGGCGTCGCCTGCGGGGCGACCCGGTACTGCTTCGGGTCGTACCCGGAGTGCCAGTCGCCGCGGAGGAGCAGGAACGCCTCGAACGGATCCACGCCGCGCGTGACCACGGCGACCGAGTCGCGGTAGGTCGGGAACAGCCAGTCGCGCTCGTCGAGGACCATCGCCGCGGCGACCTCGCAGGCCTCCTGGCCGTGCGACGACGGGTACACCGCCAGTTTGCCCTGACGCACCAGCGCATCGGCCTGGTCGTTGAGCCGGCGGCCCAGCACCAGGCGGGCATAGCCGTCGCGGAGCACCGCGGCGGACGGGAACGCGTAGTGCTCGCGCGGGTGGCCCGAGCCCTGCTCGTCGATGAGCCGCAGCGGGGTGTCGCCCGGCATCAGATCGTCGGCGTGCATCTGTTCTCCTTCGAAAGACGTCGCTGATCATCAGAATGACTTTGCTGGACCCGATTCGCTACCTGTCCTACGGTTTCGAGACGAATGGATGCGCGGGCTGGCTTTCGATGCCAAACTGTCTTCCACCATGGACGACATCGACTCGCGGATCGTGGACGCCCTGCGGGCGGACGGCCGCGCCTCCATCACCGCGGTCGCGGAGGCCGCGCACGTCTCGCGCGCCAACGCCTACGCGCGGGTCTCCCGCCTCGTCGAGGAGGGAGTCATCACGGGCTTCACCGCCAAGGTCGACCCCCGCCGTTCGGGGCGCGCGTCATCGGCCTACGTGACGATGCGCGTCGAGCAGGCCGACTGGCACGACCTGCGCGAGAGGCTCCGCGGCATCCCGGAGGTCGAGCACTTCGCACTGGTCGGCGGCGACTTCGACGTGATCCTGCTCGTGCGCGCCCGCGACAACGAAGACCTCCGCCGCGTCGTGCTGGAGGAGCTCACGAGCATCCCGTCGGTGCGCGACACGAAGACGTCGCTGGTGTTCGAAGACCACGACCTGCGGTAGGGCGCCGGAGATTTGCGGCAGATGTGGCGATAGGCGCCCCGAGACGCACCATTTGCCGCACATCACGGGTCTGCGGGGCGGCGCCGCTGGTGCGCGACCCCGCCCCGCTCGGTACGCTCGCGCTATGGCGAACCCTGGGGCGGGCACGCTCACGTCGGAGCTCACGATCGCCGACCTGCTGGCGCTCGCGCGGCTGGACGAGCGCGCCGCGGTCGACGGGCTCACCGTCGCGCTCACGTGGAGGTACGAGCACACGTTGACACTCGCGAAGGCGCTCGCGGCCGCCGGATCCGGTGTCATCCTGTCGCTGGTCGTGCCAGTGCTGCAGTCGAACCCCGCGGTGAACCCGGTGCCGGTGGCCGCGTGGCTCTGGGTGCTCGTGGCGGGGATGGTCACGATGCTCAGCGGCGGGGTCTTCTACCTGCTCGCGAGGCGTGCGCAGCGCACCTTCGTGCTGGCACAGGGGCTGCTCGCCGAATTGCTGGCACTCCATTCGGCGCCTGCCGCAGGACCGCAAGCGGCGCCCCCATCAGGGGAGCCCTCGTGAGCACCACCATCGTCGTCGTGCTCGCCTCCTTCGTGGTCGCGCTGGCGCTCTCGCTGGCCCTCGCCGCCCTGATCGTGCGCGCCTCCCGGCTGCAGCACGACCGGGCCCGCGCCGCCGCGCTCACGACGCCCGCGGCGTGGAGCGCCCTCGCCGGAATCTCGCTCTCCGGCTACGCCGATGACGAGCGGGTGCGCAGCGCCGTCGACGGGTTCCTCGCGGCCGGCCGGCCGCGATGAGCTCCCTCTCGCTGCCCCGGCCTCCCGTCTCGGGCGAGCGCGACCCGTCGCGCGCGCACTGGATGGAGCTGTTCTTCGACCTGGTCTTCGTCGCGCTCGTCGGGCAGCTGGCGCATGGCCTCCACGTGCAGCCGTCGTTCGGGACGCTCGCGATCTTCGTGGCCCTGTTCGCGTCGGTCTGGTGGTCGTGGGTCAACCTGACCTTCGTCGTGGACGTCTCGCCGCAGCTGAGCGTGCGGCGGCTCTCGATCGTGATGCTGGTCGCGATGTTCGCGGTCGGTGCACTCGCGGTCGCCGCTCCCGAGGCCGTGGGCGATCGGGCCTGGCTGTTCGCCGCCGGCAACGCCCTGCTGCGGGTCCTGCTGCTCGCGGTGTGGATGCGGATGTCGTGGGGGAACGGCACGGCCTCGCGCGTGCGGATCGTCGCCTACAACGGGGTGACCGCGGTGATCTGGCTGGTCTCGATCGCCCTGCCGGCCCCGGCGATCTACGTGCTCTGGGCGGTGGCCATCGTGATCGAGATCGTCCTCCTCACCGTGACCTCGGGCGCGTGGTCCTCCCTCGCTCTCGACCGGATGAACGTCGAGCACCTGTCCGAGAGGTTCGGCCTCCTCGTCATCATCGTGCTGGGCGAGTCGGTCCTGAGCATCGTGGCGGCGGTGAGCGACGCGTGGACGCCCGCCGCAGGGGGCGTCGGCGTGCTGGCCCTGCTGCTGACGGCCGGTCTCGCGTGGTCGTTCTTCCTCTACGGCGTCGACGCCATGACGAGCGGGCTCGAGAAGCTGCTGGAGGCCGGCGACGCACGCGGGATCCGCGACACGGTCGGCTTCCTCCCCTTCCTCCTCCTCGCGGGCGTCACCGCGCTCTCCGGGGCCCTCGCCGAGGCGATCGCCCACCCGGCCGAAGCCCTGCCCGCCGCGCTCGCGGTCTCGCTCGGCGGCGGCATCGCCCTCTTCTACCTGACGAACGCGATCATCGCCCGCCGCTACGGCGACCCGTGGCCACGGGTGCTGCGCTGGGCGGTCCCGGCTGTTGCGCTCCCGGCGCTGCTGGCGGTGGCCGCGCTGTGGCTGCCTGCGGCGGCCTCCGTCGGGTGCGGTGTGGTCATCCTGGCGTTCGTCGTGACCTCGTCGGAGCTCGCTTCGCGTGCGCGTCGCTTGCCCGACCGGCAGGGTTCTGCAACTATTTACTAGCTGAACGTTCGTTCGGTAATTCGCATTCGAAGGAGCTGCGATGCCCGAGGCCTACCTGGTGGGCGGAGTCCGCACGGCGGTCGGTCGCTACGGGGGCGCACTCGCCGGCATCCGGCCCGACGATCTGGCCGCGCTGGTGGTCGGAGAGTCCGTGCGACGCGCCGGAGTCGACGGCGCCGCGCTCGACGACGTGATCCTCGGTGCCGCGAACCAGGCCGGCGAGGACAACCGCAACGTCGCCCGGATGGCCGTGCTGCTCGCCCGGCTGCCGGACAGCGTGCCCGGAGTGACGGTCAACCGGCTGTGCGCGTCGGGTCTCAGCGCGGTGACGCTCGCGGGGCAGGCGATCCGCGCGGGCGACGCCGACCTGATCGTCGCGGGCGGCGTCGAGTCGATGACGCGGGCGCCCTGGGTGCAGGCGAAGCCCGAGCGGCCCTGGGCGAAGCCGGGCGCCCAGTTCGACACCTCCATCGGCTGGCGCTTCACCAACCCGAGACTCCTCGACCGCGACAAGGCCACCTTCACCATGCCGGAGACGGCCGAGGAGGTCGCCCGCGTCGACGGCATCACTCGCGAGGATGCCGACGCGTTCGCCCTCCGGAGCCACCGCCTGGCCGCCGCCGCGACCGACGCGGGACGGTTCGCCGACGAGATCATCCCCGTCGCGACCGCACGCGGCGACATCGTCGCCGACGAGAGCATCCGCCGCGACACGGACGCCGCTGCGCTGGCCGCGCTGCGTCCCGTCGTCGCCGGCGGCTCGGTCGTCACGGCCGGCAACGCGTCACCCCTGAACGACGGCGCATCGGCCATCGTGGTCGCGAGCGGCGACGCCGTCCGCCGCTTCGGTCTGCGACCGCGCGCCCGGATCGTCTCCTCGGCGAGCGCGGGAGTCGCCCCCGAACTGATGGGACTCGGGCCGGTGCCCGCGACGCACCGGGCTCTCGAACGCGCCGGGCTGGAGGTCGGCGACCTCGGCAGCATCGAGCTCAACGAGGCGTTCGCCTCCCAGGCGCTGGCCTGCGTGCGCCGACTCGGTCTCGACGAGGAGCGCGTCAACGCCGACGGCGGCGCCATCGCCCTCGGCCACGCGCTCGGGTCGAGCGGCACCCGCATCCTGGTGACCCTCCTCGGGCGGATGGAGCGCGAGCAGTCGCGGTACGGGCTGGCGACGATGTGCGTCGGGGTCGGCCAGGGCGCCGCGCTGATCGTGGAGGCCGTGTGAGCGCCGACCGGAGCCCCGAGAACGGAGACGCCGTGACGACCGAGACCCTGCTCGTGACCGAGCTCGCCGACCGTCTGGTCGTGACCCTCGACCGCCCCGAGCGCCGGAACGCCATCGACCAGCGGATGGTCGACGACCTCCACGCGGTCTGCGAACGCCTCGAGCGCGAGCCGCGCCTCCTCATCCTCACGGGCGCCGAGGGCGTCTTCGCCTCCGGGGCCGACATCGCCGAGCTGCGCGAGCGCACCGCCGACGACGCCCGGCGCAGCATCAACGCGACGGTGTTCACCCGCATCGCCGAGCTGCCGATGCCCGTCATCGCGGCCCTCGACGGCTACGCACTGGGCGGCGGAGCCGAACTCGCGTACGCCGCCGACTTCCGCCTCGGCACCCCGCGCCTGCGCATCGGCAACCCGGAGACCTCGCTCGGGATCATCGCCGCGGCCGGTGCGCTCTGGCGCCTCCCGCAGCTCGTCGGCCTCCCGCTCGCGGCGGAGATGACGATGGCCGGGCGCGTGCTCACCGGCGAGGAGGCGCTCGCCGCCGGCCTGGTGAGCGACCTGTTCGAGCCGGACGAGCTCCTCGCGGGCGCGCACGCGCTGGCCGACCGGATCGCCGCGAACGACCCGCTGGCGACGCAGTACACCAAGCGGGTCCTGCGGGCGCCGCTCGCCGAGCATCCGGCCGCGGAGCAGGAGGCGCAGGCTGTGCTCTTCGAATCGGAGGAGAAGCACCGACGGATGACGGCGTTCCTGGAGCGGAGGAAGCGATGAGCGCGGACGGCGGCGGCAGCCTCCCGGGCCGAGTCGGAGTGCTCGGCGGCGGGCGGATGGGCGCGGGCATCGCACACGCCTTCCTGATGGCCGGCGCGAACGTCGCGGTCGTCGAGCGCGACGCCGGGTCGGCCTCCGCGGCGCGCGACCGCGTGCTCACTGCAGTGGAGGGCAGCGTCCGCCGCGGCGCCGTAGCGCCGGAACCCGATCGGATCGTCACGACGGTCGACTGGGACGCCCTCCGCGGCTGCGACCTGGTCGTGGAGGCCGTGCCCGAGCTGCCCGACCTCAAGCGTGAGGCGCTGGAGCGCGCCGAAGAACTCATCGGGCCCCTCGCCGTGCTGGCCAGCAACACGTCGTCGCTGTCGATCGACGGTCTCGCCGCCGGGCTGCAGCGGCCGGGCGGCTTCCTCGGCATGCACTTCTTCAACCCGGTGCCCGCCTCCGCCCTCGTGGAGGTCGTGGCCGGTTCCGCGACCGCGCCGAGCGCCGTCGAACTCGCCACGGGCTGGGTCGCCGCGCTCGGCAAGACCCCGATCGTCGTGCGCGACTCCCCCGGCTTCGCGTCGTCGCGCCTCGGCGTGCTGCTCGGGCTGGAGGCCGTGCGGATGGTGGAGGAGGGCGTCGCCTCCCCCGAGGCCATCGACGCGGCGATGACGCTCGGCTACAAGCACCCGGTCGGCCCGCTGCGGCTGACCGACATCGTCGGGCTGGACGTGCGGCTCGACATCGCCGAGTACCTCGCGAGCGAGCTCGGGCCGCGCTTCGAGCCTCCAGAGCTGCTGCGGCGGATGGTCGCCGAGGGTCTGCTCGGCCGCAAGTCGGGGCGCGGGTTCTACGACTGGAGCGACGAGGCCGGCGGGGGCGCCGGCGACGGGGTCAACCGCGCTCCGGAGCCTCCACGATGAGGTTCGTGATGCGAGCGGTGCAGAGCCGGTTGCCGTCTTCGTCGGTCACCACGACCTCGTGCGAGGTCACTGTGCGACCGAGGCGGATCGCCGTCGCGACGCCGGTCACGAGCCCGCTGCGCGCCGACCGGTGGTGCGTGGCGTTGATGTCGAGCCCCACGGCGCTGCGGCCCGGCCCGGCGTGGATGACCGCGGCCCACGAACCCAGCGCCTCCGCGAACGCCACCGACGCGCCGCCGTGCAGCAGCCCGAACGACTGGCGGTTGCCCTCCACCGGCATCGTCGCGACGACGCGCTGCGCCGACTGCTCCAGGATGCGAACACCCATCTTCTCGTCGAGCTCGCCGAGCTCGATCGTCCAGTCTTCATCGGCCACGGCACCAGCCTACGTGCCACCGGCCCCTGTCCTCCCGGGAGGTACCGAATGAGTCTGCCCAGCTACCTGCGCGATCAGTGGTGGAGCCCCGACAGCGACGACGGCGCCGCGGAGGTGCGCGACGCCTCCACCGGCGAGCTCGTCGCCCGCGTCAGCGCGGCCGGCGCCGACCTCGCCGGTGCGCTCGAGTACGCCCGCACCGTGGGCCAGGCCTCCCTCGGGGAGCTGACGTTCCATCAGCGGGCCGTGCTGCTCAAGCGGATGGCTCAGGTGCTGACCGAGCGCAAGCAGGAGCTGTACGACCTCTCGGCGCGCTCCGGCGCGACCAGGGCCGACGCCTGGATCGACGTCGACGGCGGAATCGGCGCGCTGTTCACCTACTCCTCGAAGGGCCGCCGCGAGCTGCCGAACGCCCAGGTCGTCATCGACGGAGCGCCCGAGCCGCTGGCGAAGGACGGGTCGTTCCTCGGTGAGCACATCTTCACCCGGCTGCCGGGCGTCGCTGTGCAGATCAACGCATTCAATTTCCCGGTGTGGGGGCTGCTGGAGAAGTTCGCGCCGTCGTTCCTCGCCGGTATGCCGACGCTCGCCAAGCCCGCGACGCCGACCGCGTACGTCGCGGAGGCGATGGTGCGCATCCTGGTCGAGTCCGGCCTCCTCCCCGCCGGAACTCTCCAACTGGTGTCCGGCAGCGTGCCCGGCCTGTTCGACCACCTGCGGCTGGGCGACCTGGTCGCGTTCACCGGGTCGGCCTCCACCGCCGAACGGCTGCGCGCGCACGACTCGGTGCAGACCGGCGGCGTGCGGTTCACGAGCGAGACCGACTCGATCAACGCGTCGGTGCTCGGGCCGGACGCGCTGGCGGGAACGCCGGAGTTCGACGCGTACGTGAAGCAGCTCGTCGTCGAGCTGACGGCCAAGGCCGGCCAGAAGTGCACGGCGATCCGCCGCGCGATCGTGCCTGCGGCGGCCGTCGACGATGTGCTCGCCGCCGTGCGCAACCGGATCGCCGAGCGCGTCGTCGTGGGCGACCCGAGGGCGGAGGGCGTGACCATGGGTCCGCTCGCCTCGCGCGAGCAGCGCTCCGAGGTGCTGCGTCAAGTCGCGCGGCTGGTGGAGGCCGGCGGCGAACTGGCGATCGGCGGGCTCGACCAACCGAGCGTGCGGCGGGCGGACGGCAGCGTCGGCGCCGAGCCGGAGGGCGCCTTCGTCGCGCCGATCGTGCTGCGCTTCGCCGACGCGCGAACGCCGGAGGCGCACACGGTGGAGGCGTTCGGCCCGGTCGCCGCCGTGCTCCCGTACGCGACCGGGGCGGAGGCCGCGCAGCTCGTCGCGCTCGGCGGCGGCTCGCTCGTCACCAGCGCCGCCACCCACGACCCGGAGTTCGCGCGCGACCTCGTTCTCGGCACGGCGGCCTACAACGGGCGCATCCTCCTGCTCGACCGCGACGACGCCCGCACCTCCACCGGTCACGGCTCGCCGATGCCTCACCTGGTGCACGGCGGACCGGGCCGCGCGGGCGGCGGCGAGGAGCTCGGCGGCATCCGGGCGGTGCTGAACCATATGCAGCGCACGGCGATCCAGGGCTCGCCCGACCTCCTCACCGCCGTCACCGGGGTGTGGCACGCGGGAGCAGCGGCCGACGCCGACGGCCCGCACCCGTTCCGCAAGTCGCTCGCGACCCTCCGGATCGGCGACCAGGTGAGCTCGGAGGCCCGCCGCGTCACGCTCGACGACATCGAGACGTTCGCGACGTTCACCGGCGACACCTTCTATGCGCACATGGACGAGGAAGCTGCCGCCGCGAACCCGTTCTTCCCCGGGCGTGTGGCCCACGGCTACCTGCTCGTGTCGTGGGCGGCCGGCCTGTTCGTCGACCCGGCGCCCGGGCCGGTGCTCGCGAATTACGGGCTCGAGAACCTGCGGTTCCTGACGCCGGTGTCACCGGGCGACAGCATCCGGGTCGCGCTCACGGCCAAGCAGATCACGCCCCGCGAGACCGACGACTACGGCGAGGTGCGCTGGGACGCGCGCATCACCAACCAGCGCGACGAGTTGGTCGCGTCCTACGACGTGCTCACCCTCGTCGCGAAGGAGTGATTCCCCCGCCGAAGGGCACGGAGGTGGGGCGCGGCACGCTCAGGCGGGGGTGCGGAGCGCCAGCGCGAGGATGGTGGCGGCGAGGTCGTCGGGGGTCACCGCGCCAGCGGGGTCGTACCACTCGGTGAGCGAGTTGATCATCCCGAAGAGCAACCGGGCGACCACTGCAGGATCGCCGTCCGCACGCAGCGCACCCTCGGCTCGCGCCTCGGCAACGAGCGCTGCGACCGCGTGGTCGAACGCGCGGCGCCGCTGCAGCGCGGCCCGCTCGACCTCCGTGTTGCCGCGCACGCGCAGCAGCAGTGTCACGTACGGGAGGCGGTCGGCCAGCACCAGCACGGCCTCGCGGAGCACCAGCGCGAGCCGTTCGGCAGCGGTGCCGGAGGCCTCCTCCGCCGCCCGCAGGGCGCCCTCCAGCCCGTCGAGGGCCTCGTCGAGCGCGAGGGCGAGCAGTTCGTCCTTCGACGCGACATGGTGGTAGATCGCCGACTTGGACAGCCCGAGGCGCTCGGCGAGCATCCCGATGGAGGTGGCGTCGTAGCCGTGCTCGTTGAAGGCCGCGACGGCCACCTCGAGGATGCCGCGCTGGTCGTAGCCGGGCCGGCCCCGGCGCAGGGGCTCGGCCGTGCGGGTGTCGGTCACCTGGACAGTGTGGCATGAACCCGACCGTCTCGCATATACTGAACGAACGATCAGTCAGTATTGATTGGAGCGCCCGGTTCGATGACGAACACCACGGAAAGCACCACGACGCCCGAAGCCGACGCGGGCGAGGCCCTCTTCGAGCAGCTCATCGCGTCCGACTCGCGCATCGAGCCGCGCGACTGGATGCCCGACGCCTACCGCCGCACGCTCATCCGGCAGATGTCGCAGCACGCGCACTCCGAGATCATCGGCATGCAGCCGGAGGCCAACTGGATCAGCCGCGCCCCGAGCCTCAAGCGCAAGGCAATCCTGATGGCCAAGGTGCAGGACGAGGCGGGGCACGGGCTGTACCTCTACTCGGCGACGCAGACCCTCGGCATCACGCGCGACGAGATGACGGAGCAGCTCATCAGCGGCGCGGCGAAGTACTCCTCGATCTTCAACTACCCGACGCTCAGCTGGGCCGACATCGGCGCGATCGGCTGGCTCGTCGACGGCGCGGCGATCTGCAACCAGGTCCCGCTCTGCCGCTGCTCGTACGCCCCCTACGGACGCGCGATGGTGCGCATCTGCAAAGAGGAGTCGTTCCACCAGCGCCAGGGCTTCGAGATCCTGCTCACGCTGATGCGCGGCACCCCGGAGCAGCAGCAGATGGCCCAGGACGCCGTGAACCGCTGGTACTGGCCGTCGCTGATGATGTTCGGGCCTCCGGACGGCGACTCCCCCAACTCAGCACGCTCGATGGCGTGGAAGATCAAACGGTTCTCGAACGACGAGCTGCGTCAGCGGTTCGTCGGGATGCTCGTGCCGCAGGCGGAGGTGCTCGGCGTGACGTTCCCCGACCCCGACCTCCGCTGGAACGAGGAGCGACAGGCCTACGACCTCGGCCCGATCGACTGGAGCGAACTGCAGCGGGTGATCGCCGGAGAGGGCCCCTGCAACGCGCAGCGCATGCAGCGCCGGCGCGAGGCGCACGAGGACGGCGCCTGGGTGCGCGAGGCCGCTGCGGCGTATGCAGCCAAGAAGGCTGCGCGAGCGCAGGAGGTCGCGGCATGACCGATCACACAGAGGTCTGGCCGCTCTGGGAGGTCTTCGTGCGCGCCTCCCGCGGCCTCAGCCACGTGCACGTCGGGTCGCTGCACGCCCCCGACGAGGAGCTGGCCGTGCGCAACGCCCGCGACCTCTACACCCGGCGTGGTGAGGGCGTCTCGATCTGGGTGGTCCGCTCCGACGCGATCACCGCGAGCGACCCGGACGCCAAGGACGCCTTCTTCACGTCACCGGAGGGCAAGAACTTCCGGCACGCCACGTATTACACCGAGAGCGAAGGGGTGAAGCACCTGTGACCGACGCCACGCCGACGACCGGTGCGACGCACGACGACGAGTTCGCACAGCACGGCCACGTCGAGCTCAGCGCGGTGACGCTCTCCGCAGAGTTCGTCGCCTCCGAGGCCGCGGCCTCCCCCGACGTCGCCGAGTACGCACTGTGGCTTGGCGACGACTCGCTCGTGCTCGCCCAGCGGCTCGGCTGGTGGATCTCGCGGGCGCCCGAGCTGGAGGAGGACGTGGCGCTGGCCAACATCGCGCTCGACCTGCTCGGACACGCGCGCTCGCTGCTGCGCTACGCGGGTACGGCCTCCGACCGCTCCGAGGACGACCTCGCCTACTGGCGCGACGAGCAGGACTTCCGCTCGGCGCATCTGTTCGAGCAGCCCAACGGCGACTTCGCGCACACGATCGTGCGGCAGTTCGCGGCCTCCCACTACCTCTTCGAGCTGTACGACCGGCTGCGCGCCTCGGCCGATCCGGTGCTCGCCGCGGTCGCCGCGAAGGCCGTCAAGGAGGTCGCCTACCACTGCGACCACGCCGACCGGTGGGTGCTCCGGCTCGCGCTCGGCACCGACGAGTCGCGCCGACGCACACTCGTCGCGTTCTCCGACCTCTGGCCGTACGTGGGCGAGTTGTTCCGCGACGAGCCGCTGATCGACCGGCTGGAGGACGTCGCGCCCCGGCCCTCGACGCTGCGGGAGCCGTTCGACGCCGCGATCGCGCCGATCGTCGACGAGGCCGAACTCGACCTCCCGAGCACGTTCACCGCGGCGGGCGGAGGCCGGCAGGGCCGGCACTCCGAATACCTCGCGCCGCTGCTCGCGGAGATGCAGGTACTGACCCGCGCACACCCCGGAGCGACCTGGTGACCCGGCACGCCGCAGAGGCGGGCCGGGCCTGGGCGGCCGCGGCGGCGGTGCTCGACCCGGAGGTGCCCGTGCTGACGATCGACGACCTCGGTGTGCTCCGGGCAGTCACGGTGACCGACACCGGGGTGGAGGTCGTGCTCACGCCGACCTACTCCGGCTGCCCGGCGATGGACGCCATCCGCGAGGACGTCGTGCGCGCGCTCGCGGCCCAGGGCTTCGACGAGGTGCGGGTGAGCCTCGCGCTGGCGCCGGCCTGGACGACCGACTGGATCAGCGACCACGGCCGCGCCGCTCTGCGCGACTACGGCATCGCACCGCCTCCCGGCACCGGTCCGGTGCGGCTGACGCTCGGCGTCAAGTGCCCGCACTGCGACTCGCTGAAGACGCACGAGGTGTCGCACTTCGGGTCGACCGCGTGCAAGGCGCTCTTCGTCTGCGACGACTGCGGCGAGCCGTTCGACCACTTCAAGGCGCTATGAGGTCCCGCTGATGGCGCGTGCGCGATTCCACACGCTCGCGGTCGCCGAGGTGCGCCCGCTCACCGCGGCGAGCGTCGAGGTGACCTTCGCGGTGCCCGAGAGCCTCCACGGCGAGTACGACTACCTGCCGGGCCAGCACGTGGCCCTGCGCGCGACCGTCGACGGCCGGGAGCTGCGGCGCAGCTACTCGATCTGCCGGCCGCCGTCGCGCGGCCGGATCAGCGTGGCGATCAAGCGCGACCTCGGCGGGGCGTTCTCGACCTGGGCCACGAGCGAGCTGCGGGCCGGCGACCGCATCGACGTGATGAGCCCGCAGGGCACGTTCACGATCGACCTCGGCGACCTGGACGGGAAGCACGTCGCCGCAATCGCGGCCGGCTCGGGCATCACCCCGCTGATGGCGCTCGCCTCCAGCGTGCTCGCGGCCTCCCCGACCAGCTCGTTCACGCTCGTCTACACGAACCGCACGGCGATCGACGTGATGTTCCTCGAGGAGCTCGCCGATCTCAAGGACCGCTACCCGTCGCGCCTCGCGCTTCACCACGTGCTGTCGCGCGAGCAGCGCACCGCTCCGCTCCTGTCCGGCAGGATCGACGACGAGCGACTCCGCACCATCCTGGAGGCGCTGCTGCCGCCGAGCACGGTCGACGAGTGGTTCCTGTGCGGGCCGTTCGAGCTCGTGCAGCTCTGCCGCGACGTGCTGGAGACGTACGAGGTGCCGCGCTCGCGCATCCACTTCGAGCTCTTCACGACGGGCGAGCCGGGCGAGGTGCGCGGCGACGTGGGGCACCCGGTGGTCGTGCACGACGGCGAGAAGACGGCCGAGATCGAGTTCACCCTCGACGGTCAGACCTCCACGGTGACCACGCCGGTCGACGCCAACGAGTCCGTGCTCAACGCCGCGCTGCGGGTGCGGCCGGACGTGCCGTTCGCCTGCACAGGCGGCGTCTGCGGCACCTGCCGGGCGCGGCTGCTCGTCGGCGACGTGCGGATGACCGAGAACTACGCGCTCGAGCCGGAGGAGCTGGAAGCCGGCTACGTGCTCACCTGCCAGTCGCATCCGCTGACCGAGCGCGTCGCCGTCGACTACGACGTCTAGGGGGAACCGTGATCGACCTGAGCATCCACGACGGCATCGCCCGCGTCACACTGAACGCGCCGGAGCGGCTCAACGCGCTCGGTCCCGACGACCTCCGGGCGCTCGACGCCGCCTACGCGGAGGCCGAGGCCGCCGGCGTCCGCGCTCTCATCCTGCGCGGGGAGGGCCGATCCTTCTGCGCAGGGCGCGACATCGCGGGCGTCGACCCGGCCACCGACGACGTGTCCGGCTACCTCGACGGCCTGGTGACGCCGCTGCTGCGGCGGATGAGCGCGTTCCCCGCCCCGACCTTCGCGGCAACGCAGGGAGCCGCCCTCGGCGTCGGCCTCGGCCTCCTCGTCGCCACCGACGTGGTGTTCGTCGCCGAGAACGCCAAGGTCGGCTCGCCGTTCGCCGCGCTCGGCGCCGCCCTCGACTCGGGAGGCCACTGGCTCCTGGTCTCGCGCCTCGGCCCGCACCGGGCCCTCGAGCTCATCTACTCGGGGCGGCTGATCTCGGGCACGGAAGCCGTGGCCGGCGGCCTGTTCAGCCGGGCGCTGCCCGCCGACGAGCTCGACGCGGCAGTCGAGGAGGCCGCGGCGAGCGCCTCCCGTGGCGCGACCCAGGCGTTCCTGGCGAGCAAGCGCATCGTCGCGGGCCTGCGCGACGGCAGCCTCGACTTCTGGTCGTCGGTCATCGCCGAGAGCGAGGCCCAGGCCGTCCTCCGCGACACCGCCGACTACCGCGAGGGCTTCGCCGCCTTCCAGCAGAAGCGTCCGCCGGTCTTCCGCGGCGAGTGAGGGGTCACCTTCTTCGCCAGCCTTCTTTGACGTACATCTGACATACTCAGATGAAACATCAAACGTAAGGCACGCAACCCCTATGCTTTCATCCCGTCGCGCCCGTGACAGCACACGGATCGCACGCACCGACGCGCATGCCACCCGACTGGCGGTCATCCCCGTTCCACGCCACTGGATCGTGCTCGCCGTCAATGCCGGCTTGATCGTCGTGTTCCTCGGTTTCACGGTCACGCTCGTTCCGGCACTCTCGGCGGCCGAACTCGACCTCGTCATCCTGGCCGGGTCGTCGCGATCCGACGTGCTCGACGGCATCGCTTCGGCGATCGCCGTTGGGTTCGCTCCGACAGCGAACCTCCTGATCATCGGGGCGACCTTCCTCGGCCTTCTGGTCAAGCGCTCGCCGGTCAACGCGTTCGGCGTCTGTTTCGTCGTCAGCGTCGGCTGGCTCAGCACTCAGGCGGTGAAGATGCTGGTCGCCAGGCCTCGTCCACCCGCCGACATACTGAACGACGCGACGCTTGCGAGGGTCGGCGAAAGCAGCTTTCCGAGCGGTCACACCGCCTTCGCCACGGCGCTCGCGATCGGCTGGATCCTCCTGGCGACCGAACGACGGAGAATCGTCGCCGTGCTCGCGAGCCTGCTCGTCGCGGCCGTGGCGGCGAGCAGGGTGTACGGAGGCGCGCACTACCCCAGCGACGTCATCGGCGGTGCGCTCACAGCTCTGACGGCAGCCCTGGTGGCGGCCGGGATCTGGAACGCCTACGGCCTCCGGGCCCTCCGCTCCGTCCCGTTCATCGACCGAATCGGCCCACTCGAACCTCCCGGTCATGACCGGCCTGAGCAGCATCGCGCGTCCTTCGTCGCCGCTCCACCGCGACGCAGGCGAACACGGCAGCCCGAGGCCCCGGCGGCTCGGCGACGCCAGAACGCGTGAGCACGCGTTACGCGATGTGACAGCGGGCGTGCGGGCGTCCGCGAACGCATGCATCCTGGAGCCCATGACCCGGCAGATCCGTTTCAACGCGTTCGACATGAACTGCGTCGCCCACCAGTCGTCCGGAATGTGGCGGCACCCCGAAGACCAGGCTTGGCGCTACAAGGACCTCACCTACTGGACGGAGCTCGCGAAGCTGCTCGAGCGCGGCACCTTCGACGGCATCTTCATCGCCGACGTCCTCGGCACCTACGACGTCTACGGCGGCAGCAACGAGGCCGCCATCCGCCACGGCGCGCAGGTCCCCGTGAACGACCCGCTCCTCCTGGTCTCGGCGATGGCGCTCGTGACCGAGAACCTCGGCTTCGGCGTCACCGCGGGCACCGCCTACGAGCACCCGTACCCGTTCGCGCGCCGCATGTCGACGCTCGACCACCTGACGAACGGCCGGGTCGGCTGGAACGTCGTCACTGGCTACCTGCCCTCGGCCGCGCGCAACATGGGTCACGACGACCAGCTGCAGCACGACGACCGCTACGACCACGCCGACGAGTACCTGGAGGTGCTCTACAAGCTGTGGGAGGGCTCCTGGGAGGACGACGCCGTCATCCGCGACCGGGAGTCGGGCGTGTTCACCGACCCGTCGAAGGTGCACGAGATCGGCCACAAGGGCAAGCACTTCACCGTACCGGGCATCCACCTCTCCGAGCCGAGCCCGCAGCGCACCCCGGTGATCTACCAGGCGGGCGCCTCCAAACGCGGCATCGGCTTCGCGGCAGAGAACGCCGAGGCGATCTTCGTGGCGGCCTCCACCAAAGAGGGCCTGAAGGAGACCGTGGCGAAACTCCGCGACGCGCTGGAGGCCGTGGGCCGCGACCGCTACTCCGCTCGCATCTACACCCTCCTCACGATCATCACCGACGAGACCGACGAGAAGGCGCAGGCCAAGTTCGAGGACTTCCTGCAGTACACGGACGACGAGGGCGCTCTGGTCTTCATGTCGGGCTGGATGGGCGTGGACCTGTCGCAGTACGACCTGGACGAGCCGATCGGCAACGTCAAGAGCAACGCCATCCAGTCGGCGGTCGCCAACTTCCAGCGGCCGAACGCCGAGGGCGGCGAGTGGACGGTGCGCGACATCGGCCGCAACGGCGTGATCGGCGGCCTCGGCCCGTTCATCGTCGGCGGCGCCGTCAGCATCGCCGACCAGCTGCAACAGTGGGTCGACGAGACCGATGTGGATGGCTTCAACCTCGCCTACGCGATCACACCGGGCACGTTCGAGGACATCGTCGAGTTCGTCATCCCCGAGCTGCGCAAGCGCGGGGCGTACCCGGAGGCCTACGTCGAGGGCACGCTGCGCAACAAGCTGCACGGAGCCGGCGACCGCCTGCCGGAGAACCACCGCGGCGCGCGATACCGCATCGGGGCGACTGCGGAGGCGTAGCCGAGCGAAGACCAGCGCACAGGACGCCGGGCTCCCCGCCTCCAGCAGGTCGGGGTAGACCCGGCGTTCTGTCTGCCCACGGCCTCCCGTACGCCGCACAATTCGCCCAGGACGGGCATGGGCTTCGAAGATGTCCGTTCCACGCGGCGCCCGGCGTGCGGGTAACACGCCGGACGTCGCGGCTCGGCTACGCACGTTCGCACGCGGCCGCCACGACGCGCTCGCCCAGGGTTCCGCACGCGCGAGGAGGCCGCCCTCCGGCTATCGCGACGAAGCCCCTGCCTCGCGCGGTGTGATCCCGTGGGCGTCGTCGAGCAGCCGTTCGACGGCCGTGCGCGGGATCGGGATCCAGCTCGGCCGGTGGCGCGCCTCGTAGGTGATCTCGTAGACCGCTTTGTCGAGCTCGAACGCCGTCAGCAGGTCCGCGAACTCGTGCAGCACTTCGCCTGCGACGGAGGCGTAGCCGTCGAGGTACGCCTCCCGCGCGTCTGCGGCCCACGCCCGGGCATCGACGGGAGGCTCGCGCCGGGCGAGCGAACCGGAGACGTAGTCGAACGAGCGCAGCATGCCCGCGACGTCGCGCATCGTCGCGTCGGGCAGCGCACGCTCGGCGAGGGGGCGCAACGGCTCGCCCTCGAAGTCGATGAACTGCCAGCCGCGGTCGGGCGAGAAGAGCACCTGGCCGAGGTGGAGGTCGCCGTGGATGCGCTGCAGCACGGGAAGTGGTGCGGCCGCAGCCGCCTCGTACACCGCGGCGATGCCCGCACGCAGCTCGTCGACCTCCGGCACCTCGGTGGTCGTGATGGTGAGCCTCCTGAACATGCCGTCGAGAGCGGCCCTGACGTCTTCGGCCTCCGCCGCCCGCGTCGGGAGGACGCCGGCCATCAGCCGATGCAGCTCGGCGGTACCCGCGCCGAGCGCGAAGGCGCGCTCGGTGAAGTCCTCTCCGCGTTCCGCGGCGCTGACCGCGAGCTCCCAGCCGTCCTCGGCGCCGGGGACGAAGTCCTGCATGAGCGCCAACTCACCCGTGGCCATGCCGTCGTCGGGGCCAGGGCCCGGCCATGAGCCGGACAGCCAGCCGAGGAGTGCGGGAGTGCGTTCCGATCCGCCGGCGGTCAGGGCCGCGAGAGTCGAGATGTCCGGGTTCTCGCCGTCCTGCACGACCCGGAAGACCTTCACCAGTGTCAGCACGCCGTCGTCGATCTCGGCGACGATCGAGGTGTTCGACTGCTCGGCCGAGAGCCGGCGTGACGAGTGCACCGGGATGCGGGCGCCCAGCGAGTGACCGGTCGACCTGGCGTGCTCGCCGTCGGCGCGTCCAGCCCCCGTCATCAGGGCGGCGAGCGCGGCGACGTATGCCTCCTCGACGGGCCCGTCGTACAGATACCGGCCTCCGGCCTCGCCCACGAACCCCGCAGGATCGCCGTCGCGCCGCACCCGGGCGACGAGCGGCACCTGGTACACCCGCGGGGTGCGCGGGGCGTCGTCGCAGAAGAAATAGGTGATGATGCGCGAACCGTCGTCGGCCGTCTCCGGGGCTCGGTCGAGCTCGAACGAGCCCAGCAGGCGCAGCCGCGGTTCGACGGCCTTGGTCGAGTACCAGCGTTGGCGGCGCATCCACGAGCCCACCAGCTCCGTCAGTTCCGTCATGCCTGAACCGTACGCCCGTCAGCGCGTTCCGACGATGACTCCGCGTGCGGCGAGGAACGGATAGGGATCTATTTGCACGCCGTTCACCCGGACTTCGAGGTGGAGGTGGCAGCCGGTGGAGGCTCCGGTGGAGCCGACCTGCGCGATCGGCTGCCCGGCGACCACCTGCTCGCCGACGGTCACGCCGATCCCCCCGTCGCGGATGTGCCCGTAGGCCGTCTCGACGCCGCCTCCGTGGTCGATGAGCACGAAGTTGCCGTACCCGCCGTTGGGCCCGGCCTGAACCACGACTCCGGCGGACGCGGCCACGATCGTGGTGCCGCACGCCGCGCCGATGTCGTCGCCGGGGTGGAAGGGCGCCGTGCCGGCCGGCCGGGAGGGCCGCGGCCCGAACGGGTCGGTCATCGGGCCGTGGACGGGCAGTGTCCAGCCGGTCGCGATGGCGCCTGGGTCGACGATGAGCGCCTGCCAGCCGGTGCCGGCCGTGAGCAGGGTGGGCAGCTGATCCAGGGCCGCCGACGCGGTGTCCACCTGGAGCTGGGCGTCGGAGACCGCCTGTTGACTGGCGTCGACGTCGATGCCGGCGAGCGCGTCGGCGGCGTGCTGCGCCTGGCTGTTCAACGACTTCGCTGCGGCCGCGTCCGCCGCCGCGGCACGGAGGGCCGCCACGCGATCGTCGCTCAGCGAGCGGAGGCGCTGGACGGCGCCGAGCTTGGTGAGGAGGTCGCCGTGCGTTCCGAGCACCGCGGCGAGCGGGTCGTCGGTGATGCCCTTCCAGCCGGCGGCACGGATGAGGGCCGTCGCGAAAGCCGCGGACGCCGCCGCGTGCTTCTTCACGGCCTTTGCTTGGGCGGCGAGGGCGTCCGCCGAGGCCTTGGCCTGCTGCTGCTCGCGCTGAGCGGCGACGTTTGCGTCGGTCGCGTCGGCCAGCGCTTGTTGCGCTTCGGCGAGCTGGCTGGCCAGCTGCGCGGCCTGCTCCGCGTCCACGGTGTCGATCTGCTCGCTGGTGTCGGGGAGGTCGGGCACCAGCAACGGGACGTCGTCGGTGGGCGCGGGAGATTGCGTGGTCGGCGGGGGCGTCGGAGTCGGAGTGGGAGTCGGCGTCGGCGTCGGCGTCGGCGTCGGGCAGGATGTCGGTGCCGGGATCGGCGTCGACGTGGGTGCGGGGCTCGGGGTCGGCGCGGAGGTCGGGCACGGTGTCGGAGTCGGAGTGGGGGTCGGCGTGGGCGTCGGCGTGGGGGTCGGCGTGGGCGGAGGAGTCGGCGTCGGGCTCGGCGCGGGTGTCGGCGAGGGTGATTCGGTCGGCCCGGGCGTCGGTGTCGGGTCGGGTGTCGGCGTCGAGCTGGTGCACCCGCCTCCTGAGCAGTCGTCGGCCGTCGCGGGCAGTGGGGTGAGCACGAGACCGACCGCCAGCGCGACTGCGGCCGCATACGCCAAGCCCCGGCGGAGCGGCCCCTGGCCGTCATGCCCGGGTGCCGAGCGCCGGCCACCGAGAGTGCCGGGTACGAGCAATGGCCCATTGCGGAGGAAGGCCTCCGGGCGCTGACCACGACCTCCATCGCCGCGGCGCGGACGTTCGCGTCGTGTCTGCATTCTGAAGCGTGCCAACGCGTCCCGCATGATCACGCGAGCCCCCGGTTCGGGCGCCGGTGAGGCCCGTTCTTGCATCCTGTCATCCGCACGGCCCGCGGACAATCCCTCGTGCGGGGGATCGGATGCGTCTCACAGCATCGGCACGCTAGCGTGAACGTTTGTGACCGACAGCACCGAGACCGTCCGACCGCGCCGCTCGACGCGCACGACCGGGTGGAAGGCTCTCCTGCGGGACGTCGTGATCATCTTCGTCGTCGCCGTCCTGGTCTCGTTCCTGATCAAGACGTTCGTTGCGCGGTCGTTCTACATCCCCTCCGGGTCGATGGAGAACACGCTGCAGATCAACGACCGCATCATCGTCAACGAGCTGCAGCCGAAGGTCTTCGGGCTGCAACGCGGCGACGTCGTCGTCTTCAAAGACCCGGGAGGCTGGCTGCCGCCGGCCGCCCCGAGCACGGGCAACCCGATCCAGAAGGGCATCGGCGCCGTGCTCGACTTCGTCGGCCTCGGAGCCTCCGACAGCGATCAGCACCTGGTCAAGCGCTTGATCGGGCTGCCGGGCGACCACGTGACCTGCTGCAACGCCCTCGGCCAGATGAGCGTCAACGGCGTCCCCCTCAAGGAGCCGTACGTGCTGCTCCCGGCCGGGCAGCAGGCCGTCTCGGGCAAGCCGTTCGACGTCACGGTTCCCGCGGGCAAGGTCTGGGTGATGGGTGACAACCGCTACAACTCGGCCGATTCGCGTTATCACATGGACGACCCGACCAAGGGATTCGTCCCTCTCAGCGATGTCGTCGGCCGCGCGTTCGTGATCAGCTGGCCGGTGAGCCATTGGTCGTGGCTCGACAACTATCCGCAGACGTTCGCGGGCACCGAGCGCAAGGAGCACTGACCGCGCACGGAGCGCTTGCCGGCTGCACGTCAGACCCGCTCCGCGCGCCCCAGCCTCCAGTAGCCCATGAAGGCGACCCGGCCGCGGTCGATGCCGTGCCCGCGCACGAGCAGGCGGCGCAGTGTCTTCACGACCCCGGACTCCCCCGCGATCCACGCGTAGAACCCTCCGGCGGCCTGCTCCGGACGCTCCCAGAGGATGTCGCGGTCGACGTCGACCTCGTCCAGCTGCTGGACTCGGTCGGCCGCGGCCGCGGCGACCAGCTCCGGACGCTCGGCGAGCCAGGCGGCGACGGCCGGCAGCAGCCGGCAGCCGTGCTCGCCGCCGTCGCGCGCGATCCAGGTGACCTCCACGTTCGGGCCGACCGCGAACGGGAGGGCGTCCTCCTCGGCCGGGACCTCGATGAACGCGTGTGCACGACGGGTCGGCGGCAGGGTCTCGAGGATGGAGGTGATGGCCGGTGCGGCCGTCTCGTCGCCGACGAGCAGGAGGTCGCTCGCCGTGCCCGGCCTCCAGTCGATGCCCACCCCGGAGTACGCGCTGAGGGCATCGGGGCCGATGACCACGAGCTCGTCGCCGATGGCCGCACCGCTCAGCCAGCCGGCGGCGGGGCCGCCGTCGCCGTGGACGACGAAGTCGATGTCGACCCGGCATTCCTCCTGCGAGACGTCACGGACCGTGTAGGTGCGGAACGGGTTGCGCCGATCCTCGGGGAGAGCGCGCCACTGGTCGTACCAGTCGCCCGCGTCGAGGGGGCTGAAGGTGCCGTCCTCCAACGGGAAGACCAGCTTGATGCGCTGGTCGAGCCGCTCGGTGCCGAACGTCTCGAACTCGTCGCAGGTGAGGCTCACACGCAGGAAGCCCGGGCTCAGCCTGCGGATGGCCGACACCGCCGCTCGATACGGCCGATATGCCGGACGGTCCGTGAGAGGCGGTGCGAGCACGGTCACGTCGAACCTTTCGGGCGGGGGCGGGTGAGTAAGGTAAGGCTACACTAACCGTCTTCGCGCGACCTGGGCAGCGACCGCAGCGTGCCGGGCGCCCGCCTCGCGTCGATGCTGGACCCCCGGCGACCCACGCAGTATCGTCGGCCGCGTGACGACCGTGCCGATCCACCCCCTCCTGGGCAGGGACGCACGCCTCATCCTCCTCATCACCGGAGTCCTCGCCGGCGCCGGCGTCGGCTTCCTGCACATCATCGACTACGAGCTGGGCAACGACACCAAGCGCGAGCTGCTCAGCCCCCAGCTCTTCCTGTACGGGCCGGCCGCCGCCGGTGTCGGGTTCGTCGCCGCTGCCGCCCTCTACGCCTGGTTCACCCGGGCGCGGCCCGGCGCCGTGCACTGGTGGCGCCACGTCTTCGGAACGCTGAGCGCCTTCGTCGTCGCATACTGCGGCTACAGCCTGCTCTGGATCACCACTCCCCCCACCTACCTCGGCCGCCTGAGCGAGCCGCTCGGAGCCGTCATCATCGCGGCGACGGTGGAGACCGTGCTCGTCCGACTCATCCACACCACTCGTAATGTCGAGAGCGTGCGACTCCGTTCGACGTCCCAGTGAACCGACACCGATTCGAAAGGACTACAGACTCATGAAGTACATGATGTTCGTGATCACCGACTCCCAGCCCGACGCCCAGACGGACGAGTCCGACGTCGACCTCTGGGTCGACGAGCTCGACGCGTCGGGCAAGCGCATCATCGGCGAAGTGCTGCAGCCGCAGACGGAGTCGCGCGTCGTGCGTGTGCGCGATGGCAAGCGCTACGTCACCGACGGGCCGTTCACCGAGACCACGGAAGTCATCTGCGGCTTCGACATCCTCGACGTCGACGGCCTCGACGAGGCGATCGAGATCGCCTCCCGCCACCCGATGGCGCGCAACGGCCAGCTCGAACTGCGGCCCTTCATGGTGTGGGAGTGATGCGGTAGCGTGCCCCCTCCTGGGCGCTGGACCCGGAGGCGGCGGTGGCCGAAGATGACGTCATGACAACGATCGCCGGCGCCGTCGCCTCCACCACGTCCGGGGAGGTCGTCGGTGACGACGACGGTCGGGTGACCGTCTGGAAGGGCATCCGCTACGGCGAGGCGCCGACCGGGGCGCTGCGCTGGGCGGCGCCCGTCGCCGCGCACGGCCGGGACGGGGTCGCCCGCGCGACGTCGTTCGGCCCAGCGGCGCCGCAGCCGGCCAACAAGGTCATGCCGCTCGGCGAGGGCGTCCGCACCGACGAGGACTGTCTCTTCCTCAACGTGTGGCGCCGCTCCGACGCGGCGGAGGCGCGGCCGGTGATGGTCTGGCTGCACGGAGGCGCCTACACGTTCGGCGCCGCGAGCCAGGCGGTCTACGACGGAACCTCGCTCGTCACCGACGGCGACGTCGTCCTGGTCACCATCAACTACCGGCTGGGCGCCCTGGGTTTCCTGGACCTCCGTTCACTGCCCGGCGGCGAGGAGGCGGAGCCCAACCCGGCTCTCCGCGACGTGCTGCTCGCCCTGCGCTGGGTGCAAGACAACGTGCGCGCCTTCGGGGGCGACCCCGACCGGGTGACGCTCTTCGGCGAGTCCGCGGGAGGCGGGCTCGTCACCGCACTGCTGGCGACGCCGAGCGCGGCGGGGCTCTTCCACCGCGCGATCGCCGAGAGCTCGCCCGCGAGCTCCATGTACGGCGGCACGCGCGCCGCGACGGTCGCCACCCGGTTCGCGGACGAGGTCGGGGCCTCCACCTTCGACGAGCTGCGGGCCCTCCCCGTGGAGGCCATCGTCGCGGCAGCGGCACGGGTGTACGACGCCGTGCCACGCGAGCATCCGGGAACCCTCGCGTTCGCCCCGGTGGTCGACGGCGATCTCCTGCCGGAGCACCCGATCACCGTGCTGAGCGAGGGCCGCGGCCTGCCCGTGCCCCTCATCATCGGCACCAACCGCGACGAAGGGACGCTGTTCCGTTACATGAACTCGCCGCTGATGCCGATCGGGGCCGACGCGATCGAGCAGATGTTCGCGACCATGCGCGAAGAGCAGCCGGAACTGCCCTCCCCGGATCGGCAACAGGTGCTGGCGGCGTACGCGAAGGTGAAGCGCAAGGCTCTCGGGGTCGGGATCGCCCGCGACATCGGCTTCCGGATGCCGACCGTCTGGCTGGCGGCCGGCCACTCCTCCGTCGCCCCCACCTACCTGTACCGCTTCGACCACTCGACACCGCTGATGACCCTCGCGGGGATCGGCGCGGCGCACGGCGCCGAGCTGGCGTACGTGTGGGGCACGCTCGATGCGGGATCCGGCCCCGCGTTCCGCCTCGGCGGCCGCCGGACGGCCGAGCGGATCTCGGAACGGATGCAGCGCCGCTGGACCGACTTCGCGAACGGGAGGCCTCCCGGCGGCGACTGGCCGGTCTACGACACCCGCTCGCGCGCCTCCCTCGTCATCGACACGAAGGACCGCGTCGGCGAGAACCTGGACGCGGACCTCCGCACCGGCTGGGGCGACACGGTCCTGTCCTTCCGCTGACCGTGTCGACCGTCGAAGGGCGGCTCAGAAGTCGGTGTGGCCCAGGCGCGGCTCGGAGACGAACGCGGCGACGGCGTCCGCAGCCGACTCGAGCTCGAGGACGACCAGCTCATTGCGGCCTGCGCGCGTGACCGGCGCCGGCACGTGGAGGGTCTCCTGCGGACCGCGGGTCCAGTAGCGACCGAGGTTGAAGCCGTTGATCCAGGCGACGCCCTTGCCCCAGCCGGTGGTGTCGAGGAACAGCGTCGCCTGATCGTCGAGGTCGAACGTCGCGCGCGCGAAGACCGGCCCCGCCAGGCGCTCCGGCTCCTGCTCGACCGCTGGGCCGGAGGCGTCCAGCTCGGCGCGCACGGCCTCCAGGTCGGACAGCCGCAGCGGGAGGACGCTCCAGCGGCGCACGCCGTCGCCGTTGAGCCGCACCGGGCCGATCAGCCCCTTGGGCTCACCGATCCGGGGGCCGTAGTCGACACGTCCCTGGTCCTCCACCAGCACCGTGAGGGTGCCTCGGCTCGGCGACAGCGTGATCGCGCTGTCGTGGTGGTCGCGGGCGAGCACGCCGACCCGTGTGGAGCCGACGAAGACGTACGCTCGGTCGCGGACCTCGCCGAACTCCAGCACGGCGGGCTCCGTCGTGTCGATCTCGGTGCGGTACAGCCCGAGGCCGGCGTAGTGGCCGAGCTCGTCGAAGGTCGGGAGGTCGTCGGTGTGCTGCCACTCCCCGAGCTTCGGGGCGACGGAGAACAGCGGGATCGCGTCGGTGAACGGCACGGAGAACGCCGGAGCGGCGGCCGCCACGACCGGCTCCTCGGCGGGCACCGGCGCGTGCTTGGCGATGACCTCGCGGAACGCCCAGTACTTCTCGGTCGGCTCCCCCGCCTCGTCGAGCGGGGCGTCGTAGTCGTAGCTGGTGACGATCGGCTGGTACACGCCCTTGTCGTTGGCGCCGTTGGTGAAGCCGAAGTTGGTGCCGCCGTGGAACATGTAGATGTTGACCGACGCCCCCAGCGACAGCAGCTCGTCGAGGTCGGCGGCCGACTGCTCCACGGAGGTCGTGTGGTGGTGGGCGCCCCAGTGGTCGAACCAGCCGTCCCAGAACTCGGAGCACATCAGGGGTCCGGTCGGCTGGTGCTCGCGCAGGGTCGCGAGACGCTCCCGCGAGCGCGAGCCGAAGGAGGCCGTCTTGAGCAGCCCCGGCAGCGAGCCGTTCTCGAGCATCGCGGGCTCCGGCTGGTCGACCGTGGTGAGCGGGACGGTGATCCCTGCGGCCTGGAAGACCTCCACGAGGTGGCGCAGGTAGTCCTTGTCGTCGCCGTAAGCGCCGTACTCGTTCTCGACCTGCACGAGCAGAACGGGGCCGCCCTCCGTCACCTGCAGCGGGCTGACGATCGCGAGCACCCGCTCCATGAACGCCGTGACCGCCTCCAGGAACACCGGCTCCGACCGGCGGATGCCGACCGAGGGATCGGTGAACAGCCAGGCCGGGAGGCCGCCGTTGTCCCACTCCGCGCAGATGTACGGGCCGGGGCGCACGATCGCGTGCATCCCCTCGGCCTGCACGGTGCGCAGGAAGCGCTCCAGGTCGAGCGCGCCGTCGGCGATCCACTCGCCCGGGCGGGGCTCGTGGGCGTTCCACGGCACGTAGGTCTCGACCGTGTTCAGGCCCATCAGGCGGGCCTTGCGGATGCGGTCGGCCCAGTCGTCCGGGTGCACGCGGAAGTAGTGGATGGCCCCCGACAGGATCCGGTGGGGCCGGCCGTCGAGGAGGAAGTCGTCCCCGGCGATCTCGAAGGTGCTCATGTGCGCTCTCCTCCCTCGGCCGCCCGTCGCGCGGAGGCGGCGGGCGGCCGAGGGTCGGTGGGATGGGTTACTTGCTCGTGACCGTGAAGCCCTGCTGGTTCCCGTAGGTCACCAGCGCCTTCTGCCAGGCCTGGAGGCCCGGGTTCAGGCTGGAGTTCGAGGTGTACGCCTGACCCACGGTGTCGCCGTAAATGCTGTTCGCGTACACCTGGAAGGGCAGGTATTGCCAGCCGGTGGCGACGTTCTTCGCGCCGTCGACGAGCACCTCGTTGATCTTCTGGCCACCGAAGTACTCCGGAGCCTGGGCGAGGAAGTCGGACGAGTTCAGGTCCTTGGTGGTCGACGGGAAGCCGCCGGACTGCAGGAAGACCTTGATCGAGGCCGGGTCGTTGTTGAGCCACTTGAGGAAGCCGGCCGCGAGCGCCTGGTTCTTCGACTGCTTGAGCACGACCTGCGCGCCGCCGCCGTTCTCGGCGTTGACGGGGGTGCCGTCATAGGTCGGGATCGGCGCGACGCGCCACTGCCCCGAGGCGTCCTTCACCGACGACTCGAGCACGCCGGGCATCCAGGCACCGGTGATCAGGGTCGCGATCGAGCCGTTGCCGAGCGCCTTGTACCAGTCGTCGCTCCAGCCGGGGACGGTGGAGAGCAGCTTGCCCTCGACCAGCTTGTCCCAGGTGCCGGTCCACTTCTTGGTGCCCTCGTCCTGGAGGTTGACCGACACCTTGGTGCCGTCGGTCTGGAACGGCCGTCCGCCGGCCTGCCAGATCATCGAGGTGGTGAAGCCGGAGTCGCCGGAGTCGCTCGTGATGTAGGCGTTCGGGTCGGCCGTGTGCAGCTTCTGCGCTGCGGCGACGTACTCGTCCCAGGTCTTCGGCACGGCGATGCCGTATTTGTCGAAGACGGTCTTGTTGTAGAACATCGCCATGGGGCCGCTGTCCTGCGGGAGGCCGACGAGCTTGCCGCCGACGTTCACCGAACCCCAGGGGCCGGGCGTGTAGTCGCTCTTGAGCGAGTCGAAGCCGTACTGCTTGAGGTCGACGAGGGAGTCGGACAGCGCGAACTGCGGGATGGCGTAGTACTCCACCTGCGCGACGTCGGGCGCTCCCGAGCCGGCCTTGATCGCGTTCTGCAGCTTGGTGTACTCGGTCGTGTTGGTGCCGGCGTTGACGAGCTTGACGTGCACCTTCGGGTACGCCTTCTCGAACGCGGCGACCTGGGCCTCGGCCGACGGCGTCCACGACCAGTAGGTGATGGTGCCGCCCTGCTTGAGGGCCGACTCGACGTCGGAGGAGCTGCCGCCGCCGCTGGAGCCGGAGCCCGACGAGCAGGCGGCGAGCGAGGCGCCGATGACGGCGCTGGCGACGATGGCGGTGGCCACGCGTCGCAGGTTCCGTGAACGCAGGATGCGCTTCATGGTTTTCCTTTCACTTCCTTGGGAATGGGAGGGAGGTACTGGTGCTGTTGCTGTTCACTGCTTGACGCTGCCGGCGGCCAGACCCGACTGCCAGTAGCGCTGGAGCACCAGGAACGCGGCCACGATCGGGATGATCGTGATGAGCGAACCGGTGATCACGAGGTTGAAGATCGGCTGGGCGCCGACCCCCGTCGCCTGCGCGCTCCACTGGCTGAGGCCGACCGTGAGGGGGTACCAGGTCGGATCGCTCAGCATGATGAGCGGCAGGAAGTAGTTGTTCCAGGTGGCGACGATCGCGAAGAGCGCGACGGTCACGACGCCGGGGGCGAGGAGGCGGAGCGAGATGGTGAAGAACGTGCGGAACTCGCCGGCGCCGTCCATGCGGGCGGCCTCCAGCAGCTCGGTCGGCACAGCCTCCGTCGCGTAGGTCCAGATGAGATACAGACCGAACGGGCTGATCAGCGACGGCAGGATGATCGCCCACGGCGTGTTGGTGAGCCCCGCCTGGCTGAACATGAGGAACGTCGGGACGGCCAGCGCGGTGCCGGGGACGGCGATCGCGCCGAGCACGACCGCGAACACGGCCCGCTTGCCGGGAAAGTCGTACTTCGCCAGCCCGTAACCGGCCACGGTCGCGAGCAGGGTCGCGCCTCCCGCGCCGACGACGACATAGAGGAGGGTGTTGCCCAGCCACTGCAGGAAGATGCCGCCGCGGTAGGTGAACAGCTCGACGATGTTCTGGAAGAGGTTGAAGTCTTTGCCGAACCACAGCCCGAACGACGAGTAGAGGTCGGGCTGGCTCTTGGTCGCGTTGACGATGAGCCAGATCAGCGGCACGAACGAGTAGATCGTGAAGATGATCATCACGATCGTCAGCACGGGCGACTTGCGGAGGCGGCGGCCGGAGGTCTCCCCCGCCCGCGCCGCTGCACGGTTGGAGCGGGCGGCGGCTCGGGAGGGCGCCTTGCGCGGTCGATCGGTGAGCGCGGTCATCAGCGGACCTCCTTGCGCGAGCCCCGGAGCTGGACGACGTAGGCGATCACCGCGGTGACGACCCCCATCACGATCGCGACCGTGGCCGCGTAGTTGAACTGCTGACCGGCGAACGACAGGTTGTAGGCGTACATGTTGGGCGTGAAGTAGCTGCTGATCGCGTTGGGCGCCAGCTGCTTGAGCAGGTTCGGCTCGTTGAAGAGCTGGAAGCTGCCGATGATCGAGAAGATCGTCGCGATGACGATCGCGCCACGAACGGCGGGGAGCTTGATGCTGAACACGGTGCGGAAGGCTCCGGCCCCGTCGATCTCGGCCGCCTCGTAGAGCTCGCCGGGGATGACGCGCAGCGCCGCGTAGAAGATGAGCATGTTGTAGCCCATGAACTCCCAGGTGACGATGTTGCCGATCGAGCCGAGGATCCACTGGCCGCTGAGCGGCGCGAGCTGCGTACCCAGCAGGTGGTTGACGCTCGCGGTCAGGCCGAACTGGTCTCCGTAGATGAAGCCCCAGATGAGCGCGGCGACCACGCCGGGGACGGCGTACGGGAGGAACAGTGCGATGCGGAAGAACCCGGCGCCGTGCAGCCGCGCGGAGTCGAGCGCGAGCGCCGCGACGAGCGAGAGCGCGAGCATGATCGGCACCTGCACGACGAGGAACAGTGCGACGCGGCCGAACGACTCCCAGAACTTTCCGTCCTGGAGGACCGCGATGTAGTTGTCGAGGCCGACGAACGCGTTGCCTCCGATGAGCTGCTGACGGAAGAGGCTCAGATAGAGCGCGTAGACGACAGGGGCGATGATCATGAGGGCGAACACCACCATGAACGGGGCCACGAAGGCCCAACCGCGCCAGTCGCGGCGCTGGCGCCGGAGCTGCCGCTGCGGCGGCGACGCCGGCGGAGCCGTCGGCGTGAGGGACGTCGTTGTCATGGCCTTCCTCGGGTGTTCGGAGCGTGGTTCGGTGTTGCGGCGATGTTTACGTCAACATCTGGTTCGCTACCATAGCATGTTGACGTCAACATGATGCAAGCCCGTGTCGGCCTCCGTCGGGCCTGCAGTGAGCACCAGAATGAGGAACCATGACCGAGCCGATCGCCGATCCGGCGCCCGCACGCCGCGGCGGCCGCACCCGCGGCCCGTCACTCGGCGACGTCGCCGCGCACGCCGGAGTGTCGACGCAGACCGTCTCGCGGGTCGCCAACGGTCTCACCAACGTGGAGGCCGCGACGCGCGACCGCGTGCTGGCCTCCATGCAGGCGCTGGGCTACCGGCCTAACCGCGCTGCCCGCGCGCTGCGCTCAGGGCTGTTCCGCAATCTCGGCGTCGTCATGTTCACCCTGTCGTCGTACGGCAACATGCGCACGCTCGACGCGATCGCCGTGTCGGCGGCCACCGCCGGCTACTCGATCACCGTCGTGCCCGTCGAGCGGCCCACGCAGCAGGACGTCAGCATCGCCTTCACGCGGCTGCTCGAGCAGGCGGTCGACGGCATCATCATCGTCATCGAAGCGCACATCGTCGACCGCGCCGACGTCGAACTCCCGCCGGGCCTCTCGGTCGTCGTCATCGACTCCACCGAGCGCCCCGACTACCCGCAGGTCGACACCGACCAGGCGGAGGGCGCCCGGCAGGCGACCGAGCATCTGCTGTCGCTCGGCCACCGCACTGTCTGGCACATCTCGGGTCCGGCCGAGTCGTACTCGGCCGCACGGCGCGAGCAGGCCTGGCGCGAGACGCTGGAGGCCGCGCGGGCGGACGTCCCCGAGGTGTTCCGCGGCGACTGGTCGACGAGCGCCGGGTACGGCTTCGGCCGCGAGATCGCCGCGCGCCCGGAGATCACGGCGGTGTTCGCCGCCAACGACCAGATGGCGCTGGGTGTGCTGCGCGCGCTGCACGAGGCGGGCCGGCGGGTGCCGGAGGACGTGAGCGTCGTCGGGTTCGACGACATGGCGGAGGCCGACTCGTTCTGGCCTCCACTGACGACCATCCACCAGGAGTTCGAGGCCACCGGCCGCCGGGCGGTCGAGCTGCTGGTCGCCGAGATCGAGGGCCGGCCGGAGCCTGTGCGGTCGTCCGTCCTCCCGACACGGCTCGTCGTGCGCGCGAGCAGCGGCCCGGCGCCCGCCTGATCCGCGCCGAGGGGACGCTCCGGGCCGCTCAGCCCCGCTCGACGACCTCGAACCGGTTGCCGTCGGGGTCGGTCGCCTGGAACATCGGCGGAACGCCGGGCCAGCGCAGCAACTCCCCGACCGCGACCCCACGCCTGCTCAGCTCCTCGTGGGTGCTCCCCGCGTCGAGACTCTCGAACCGGATGCCCGTCTCGACCCCCGCCGGTGCCTCATCGCTCGCGACCACGAGCGACACCGACACCGCCGACCCGGGAGGCGCCAGCATGATCCAGCGGGCGCCTGTCGGCAGCGGCGCGTCCACGAGCACCGCGAAACCGAGCGCGTCGCGATAGAACGCCAGCGCGACATCCTGGTCGCCGACCGGGATTCCGATCGTGTTCACCCCCACGATCCCTGTCTCCGTCATGCGCATCCTTCCTTTCGTGTCGTTTCCTTGCTCGAGGGGCACGTCGTCGTCACTTTCGGAGGTCGGAAGCGACAACGACGTGCCCCTCGTGATCAGCCCCGGCCGACCAGCGGCCGCACCTCGATGCCCCCGTGCCCCTGGCGCGCCTCGGCGAGGGAGGCCGCGAGCGCGACCACCTCGTCCTGGTCGTCCCCCTCGATCAGGTAGAACCCGCCGACGACCTCCTTCGACTCCGAGAACGGCCCGTCGGTGGACTGCGGCTCCCCATCCGCTCCCGTGCGCACCGCCGCACCGTGGGGCGTCGTCTGCAACTCCCCCGCAGCGCGCACCCGGCCCGCCGCCTTCTCGTTGAATGCCCGGTGCGCCTCGTCGACCGCGGCGCGCTCGTCGTCGCTCAGCGCGTCCCAGCGGCCCTCGTCGCCGTGGATGAGGATCAGGTACTCGGTCATGTCTTCCCCTTCGTCGAATGTCCTGAACACCCTCACGTCGAACAGCGGAGACCGTTTTCGACACCGACCTCCCGGCTATACTGCTGACGTCCGGCCGTTCATCCGGCCCGGTGCTCGAAAAAAGGGCACGAAGCCGCGCTCCGCCGACAGCAGCGCGCGAGACACATACGGATCATCGCACCTCCGTTCCCGTCTCGAAAGGCACCAGCATGCCCTCTGTCTCCGCTCACGTCGCCGCCGCCCTCGCCCAGCACGTCGACCAGGTCTTCGGCGTCATGGGCAACGGCAACGCCCACTTCCTCGACGCGCTCGAGCGCGATGGAGCAGTGCCGTACACCGCGATGCGCCACGAAGCCGGCGCCGTCGTAGCCGCCGACGCCTATCACCGGGCCTCCGGGAGGCTGGCCGCAGCGACGGCGACCTACGGGGCCGGCTTCACGAACACTCTGACTGCGCTCGCGGAGGCACGACAGGCGCACATCCCGCTCGTCCTGGTCGTCGGCGATGAGCCGACCTCCGGCCCACGCCCCTGGGGCGTCGACCAGATCGCTCTCGCCAGCGCGGTCGGCGCGCGCACCTACACGGTCGGCCGCACCGACGCCGCCGCCACGACGGTCATCGCCGTCGAGCACGCGCTCACCTACAGGGTGCCGACCGTTCTCGCCATTCCCTACGACGTGGCCACGCGGGAGGCCGGCCCGGTGCCGGAGGCGCCTTCCCCCGCCGCGCCGGCGCCCCTAGCACCCGCCGGCCCGTTCGCCGCCGGCGCCCTCGCGGACGCCGCTGCCGCGCTCGCGTCGGCCGAGCGCCCGTTCCTCCTCGCCGGCCGCGGCGCCTGGATCTCGGGCGCCGGCGCCGCCCTCGGCGCTCTCGCCGACGCGACCGGCGCGCTCACCGCCGGCACCGCCCTCGGCCGCGGGGTGTTCCCCGACGCCCGGTACGACCTCGGCGTCACCGGCGGATTCGGGGCCGAGGGGGCGATGGAGGCCGTACGCACGTGCGACGTCGCCGTGGTCTTCGGCGCCTCCCTCAACCAGTTCACGATGCGGTTCGGCGACCTGCTGGCTCCGGGGACGCGGGTCATCCAGGTGGACATCGCCCCGGCGGCCACCCACCCGCACGTCGGCGCGTACCTGCGCGGCGACGCCCGCCTCGTCGCAGAGGCGCTGGTGGCGGAGCTGCGCGCGCTCGGTGCGGCGCCGTCCGGCTGGCGCGAGTCCGTCGACATCGCCGGTCTCGTCGCGCGCCCGATCGGCGACGGCCTCGCCGCCGACGGCCGCCTCGACCCGCGCTCGGCCGCCGCGCGGATCGGCGCGCTGCTTCCCGCAGACCGGGTCGTCGTCTCCGACGGCGGCCACTTCATCGGCTGGGCGAACATGTACTGGCCCGTCGCGTCGCCCGACCGCATGATCATGGTCGGCACGGCCTATCAGTCGATCGGCCTCGGCTTCCCCAGCGTGGCCGGTGCCGCGCTGGCGCATCCCGAGTCGACGGTGGTGCTGACGACCGGCGACGGCGGCGGGCTGATGGCGCTGGCCGACCTGGAATCCGCCGTGCGCGTGGCCGGCGGCCGTGGCCTGACGGTGGTCTGGAACGACGCGGCCTACGGCGCCGAAGTGAACCTGTACGGCTTGAAGGGTCTGGCGCAGGGCCCCATGCGCATCCCGGAGGTCGATTTCGCGGGACTCGGAGCCGCCGTCGGCGCGCAGGGCGTGGTCGTTCGCACGCTCGCCGACCTGGATGCGCTCGCGGAGTGGGCGGCTCGACCGGCGGACGAGCGGCCGTTCCTGGTGCTGGACCTGCGGATCTCGGGCTCGGTGATCGCGCCGTACCAGGAGGAGATCATCCGCGTGAATTCGTGACGGGCCGGCCCTGACCGATCCGCTCCTCCGGCCGATAGTGGCGAGTGACGTACCTCCCTTCGTTCTTCCGCTGCAAGTCGTGAGGAGTGCCATGCCCGAGTCCGCGCCCCGTTCCGCTCGCCACCGGGAGTCCGGTCGCCGAGGACCCGCCGAGTCCATCCGCCGACTGCTCGTTCGGCTCCGTCGGCGCTCAGGGGGGTCGCGGCGGAGGCTCGCGGTCACGTCCGCGCTGGTCACCGCCGCCCTGCTCGGATCGGGCGCTGTCGTCACTTCGGGCGCCCTCGCTGCGGCGAGCCCGCGTGTCGATGTGACGTGGGCGACCACGAACTCGTGGACGACCGGCTTCCAGTCGGCGGTCACGATCACGAATGGCGCGGGGACGACGACGACCCTGAAACCGTGGCAGGTTCGCTTCGACTTCCCGCACACGCTCGTCAGCATCTGGTCGGCGGTGTCCGTCGGCTCGCCCGCCGGCACCCTCACCGTCGGGGCGCCGTCGTGGGCGACGACCCTCGCACCGGGAGGCTCGGCCCAGTTCGGGCTCACCGCCACCCGCGCGGGCACGGCTGCGATCATTCCCACCTCGTGCACGATCGTGGGGCTGCCGGCGGGCGCGAGCCTCCCGTGCTCGGTGAACGGCGGAGGCACCGGCACGACACCGAAGCCGACGGCGACACCCACGCCCACGCCGACGCCGACGCCCATACCGACCCCCACTCCCAAGCCGACACCCACGCAGACACCGACACCGACCCCGGCCTCCGGTCTCGCCATCACCTGGACCGTGACGTCGGAGTGGACCGCCGGCTTCCAGTCGTCCGTCGCCGTCTCCAACTCCTCGTCGCGCACGCTCACCCCGTGGCAGGTCGCGTTCACGACCGCAGACGGCGTCGTCAGCCTCTGGGACGGCACGGCCGCGACCACCAGCGACGGCTTCAGCGTGAGCGCCCCCTCGTACGCGCGCTCCCTCGCGCCGGGCGCCACCGCGACCTTCGGGCTGACCTCCGCCAAGGCGGCGGGCGCGCCGCTCGTGCCGACAGCCTGCCGAGTCGTCGGCGCCGACCTTCCGTGCTCGATCAACGGCGGCGCGGCATCGACGCCCACCCCGACGCCCACGCCCACGCCCAAACCGACGCCCACCCCCACGCCGACTCCCACACCCTCGCCGACTCCCGGTACCTCCAGCCTCCTGGTCGCGCCGTACGTCGACATGGGCCTCTGGCCGACCGCCGACCTGACGTCGTTCGCCGCCTCCGCCGGGGTTCGCGCGGTCACCGCGGCGTTCATCGTCGCCGACCGCAGCAGCGCGTGCTCCCCGACCTGGGCCGGCTACACCGCGTACACGGTCGGGGGCGGGCAGGACTTCCAGGCGAACATTCATGCCTTCCAGGCGACGGGAGGTCGCGTGATCGCCTCGTTCGGCGGAGCGGTCAACGACGAGCTCGCCCGCGTGTGCACCGACCCCGCCAAGCTGCTCGCGGCTTACACGGCGGTCGTGACCCGGTTCGGCCTCGACCGCGTCGACTTCGACATCGAGGAAGCCGACGTGTCCGACTCGGCGTCGAACCTGCGCAGGGCGGCGGCCGTCGCCGCCCTCCAGAAGCAGCGCGCAGCCGCCGGCCACCCGCTGCAGGTCACACTGACCCTGCCCGTGATGCCTTACGGGCTGCTCACCAGCGGCGTGCGCACCGTCGCGGAGTTCTCCGCTGCCGGAGTCCAGCTCTCGGCCGTGAATCTGATGACCATGGACTACGGCACCGGCGTCACGAACATGGGCAGCGCCGCGATCTCGGCGGCGACCGCGGTCGCCGGGCAGCTGAAGACCGTCTCGGCCTTCGCCTCGTGGACCGACGCGCAGCGTCTGGGGCTGATCGCCGTCACCCCGATGCCGGGCCTGAACGACACCGGTGAGATCTTCACTGTCGCCGATGCCACGACCGTCGGCCGGTACGCCGCGGCGAACGGCCTCGCCGGGCTCTCCTGGTGGGAGCTGACGCGCGACCAGCCCTGCACGCAGGGCATCGCTGCCTACATGTGCTCCGGAACGACCCAGCCCCGCTGGACCTATTCCCGCGCGTTCGTCACAGCCACAAGGTGAGCGGCATCCACCCGATCTGACACACGACGAAGCGCCAGAATGAATAGCCCCGCAGCAAAGCCGCGACGAACAGACACAGAGCCGACTGCGGGGTTCGAACCCGCGACCGCTCGCTTACAAGGCGAGTGCTCTACCAGCTGAGCTAAGTCGGCGACGACGGGAGCCCGTCGCGAACCATCCTAGAGGACGGGGGTCAGCTGCCCGCGCTCGGCGAGGGGGTGGGCGTGGCCGTCGACGAGTACTGGTCTCCCTGCGCCTGCAGCACGAATGCCTTGAAATCGTCTGCGTCCGTCAGCGAGCCGGTGTATGGCTTGCCGTTCACGAGAACGAGCAACGCGTTCGTCATCTTCTTCACGTCGGAATTCGGGATGGGACCGCTGAGGGCACGATCGCTCGCTGTGCCGACCCAGGTCTTGAAGCGACCGTCGTCGATGCACGAGTTCACGTCCGAAACGGAGGCCCCGGAGGCGGCAGCGCGCTTCTTGAGTTCTTGGTCGGCGAGGCCAGGGCCGCCCTCGGCCGGCTGATTCGCGAACAGGGACTCGTTGAAGGCCCAGAACGCCTTCGGTGAGTAGTTCGCGACGCAGGCGGCCGCGTTCGCGGCCCGCAGTGAGTAACGGGTGCCTGCCGAATGACTGGTGTAGATGGCGACGGGGTGGATCTCCACCGTGACCGCACCGTCCTTCACCAGCGGCTGCAGCTGCTTCAGGTTCGTCCGCTGGAACTGACCGCACAGCTTGCACAGGTAGTCCGCGTAGATGCGGATGTCGACGGTGCTCGCCGAATCGGGGACGGTCGCCACAGGCTTCGCTTCGGCGGCGAGCGCCGGCGTGGTCTTGACCTTCAGCCCGGAGCCGACGACGACGCCGTCGCTGGCCATGTTCTTCGGGCCGGGGACGGTCGGGCGGATGGCGCCCATGATGACCACGGCGACGATGGCCGCGATGGCGAGGACGCCGATCACGATGCCGCCAGACAGGAGGGTCTTGTTCCTGCGGTCTTTGCGCTGCTGGCTCGTGCGGAGCTGTCGGGCTTTCTCCCGCGCTGCCGCGCGGACGTCGCCGCTGCGGCTCTCGTCGGGGTCGGTCATGGAACTCATATCTTCAGGCGTATCGGCTCTCGGGGTAGGCGGCGCTGTGCGCGGGGGGACGCAACAGCGGGGACGTGCGTGAGCTAGACGCAACCGGACGATCGTAATCCGGCTGTCTGGGAATAGACCAGACATACGCCGTTCGAGTTCCGAACACCACCTCCACGTGCCCCCCGAGCGCGGGCCAGCGGCCTCCACGGACGAATGGTCGATGAGGCGCTTCGGATGCCTTACTATGGGGGTCGTGGCATCGACGCCCCTGGACGTCGACGCCACGTCTATTCCATTCACAACGGATCGTCCGGCACGTACCTGCCGGTGAAGGAGACAAAAGAAAAATGGCGACTGTCACCTATGACAAGGCGACCCGGCTCTATCCGGGTTCCAACCGCCCCGCGGTCGACGCTCTCGACCTCGATATCGCAGACGGCGAGTTCCTCGTCCTGGTCGGCCCCTCCGGCTGCGGTAAGTCCACCTCGCTCCGCATGCTCGCGGGCCTCGAAGAGGTCAACGACGGCAACATCTTCATCGGCGAGCGCAACGTCACCGACGTGCCGCCGAAAGACCGCGACATCGCGATGGTGTTCCAGAACTACGCGCTCTACCCGCACATGACGGTCGCAGAGAACATGGGCTTCGCGCTCAAGATCGCCGGCGTCGGCAAGGAGGAGCGCGCCTCCCGCGTGCTCGAGGCTGCCAAGCTGCTCGACCTGGAGCCTTACCTCGGCCGCAAGCCGAAGGCCCTTTCGGGTGGTCAGCGTCAGCGTGTCGCAATGGGCCGCGCGATCGTCCGTTCGCCTCAGGTGTTCCTCATGGACGAGCCGCTGTCGAACCTCGACGCCAAGCTCCGCGTGCAGACCCGCACCCAGATCGCCTCGCTCACCCGCCGCCTCGGCGTCACCACGGTCTACGTCACCCACGACCAGACCGAGGCGCTCACCATGGGCGACCGCATCGCGGTCCTCAAGGACGGCGTGCTGCAGCAGGTCGGCACCCCGCGCGACCTGTACGCCCAGCCGAAGAACGTCTTCGTCGCCGGCTTCATCGGAAGCCCTGCCATGAACCTGTTCATCGCCGACGTCACCGACGGCGGCGTCAAGTTCGGCAACTCGGTCGTCCCGATCGAGCGCGAGGTGCTCGCCAACGCCGGCAACTCGGTCACGATCGGTGTCCGCCCGGAGGACGTCGTCGTCTCCACCGCCGAGAGCGGCGGCCTGAAGGTCGCGGTCGACCTCGTCGAGGAGCTCGGCGCCGACGGCTACCTGTACGGCCACTCGGAGGTCGACGGCAAGCGCACCGACATCGTCGGCCGCGTCGACGGACGCGTGCACCCGAACGCGGGCGACACCGTCTACATCACCCCGAAGCCGGGCCACGTCCACCTGTTCCACGCGGAGTCGGGCGAGCGTCTCGGCGGCGCGGTCGTCGACTAAGGTCCACGGAGCAATCCCTCACTCTGCCGCAGTCCGTTTCTCGGGCTGCGGCAGAGTGGTTTCCGCACCACTCGTTCCTGGAGGCTCTCTGTCATGGCCGGCTCTGTCAACATCACCGCGGCGACCGTCGATCCCGCACTGCTCGACCTTCCCTGGAACCTCCCGCTGGACCAGTGGTCGAACGAGCACATCGCGCTGCTGCCGAAGGGCATCAGCCGGCACCTCGTGCGCTTCGCGAACCTCTCGGGCTACGTGATCGCCATCAAGGAGACGACCGCCGAGATGGCGCAGCGCGAGTACGAGATGCTGCGCACCCTCCAGCGTCTCGACGTGCCGTGCGTCGACCCGGTCGCGGTCATCAAGAACCGCACCGACGACAACGGCGACGCCCTCAACGCCGCGCTGGTCACCCGGCACCTCAAATTCTCCCTCCCCTACCGCGCGCTGTTCTCGCAGACGCTGAGGCCCGACACGGCGACGCGGCTCGTCGACGCACTCGCCGTGCTGCTGGTGCGCCTTCACATCGTCGGCTTCTTCTGGGGGGATGTGTCGCTTTCCAACACCCTCTTCCGGCGCGACGCCGGCGCGTTCGCCGCGTACCTGGTCGACGCGGAGACCGGGCAACTCTATGACGGCCTCTCGAACGGCCAGCGCGAGAACGACCTCGAGATCGCGCGGGTCAACATCGCCGGCGAGCTGATGGATCTGGAGGCCGGCGGCCGCGTCGACGAGGAACTCGACCCGATCAAGGTGTCGAACGGGATCGTCGCCGCCTACCGGTCGCTCTGGAAGGAGCTCACCGGCAGCGAATCCTTCTCGTCGTCGGAGCGGTGGCGGATCAGCCAGCGCGTGGAGCGCCTCAACGAGCTCGGCTTCGACATCGAGGAACTCGCGATCAAGACCTCCGACGAGGGCACGACCGTCCGCATCCAGCCGAAGGTCGTCGACGCGGGGCACCACCAGCGACGCCTGCTGCGCCTGACCGGCCTCGACACCGGCGAGAATCAGGCGCGGCGCCTCCTGAACGACCTGGACTCGTATTCGGCGACTCTCGGCAAGCGCGGGCTCGACGAGGAGGCCATGGCCCACGAATGGCTCCTGCGCGTCTTCGAGCCGGTCGTCCGTGCGATCCCGGCCGATCTGAAGGGCAAGCTGGAGCCCGCAGAGGTCTTCCACCAGCTGCTGGAGCACCGTTGGTTCATGTCGCAGCACGAGGGTCGCGACGTGCCGCTGGCGGAGGCGCTGACGTCGTACATCAACGACATCCTCCGACACCGCCGCGACGAGGCCACCGTCGTCGGACCGCCAACCGAGACGATGAGCATTCCGGTGATCCGCCGCGGGGCCGGGCTCGACGAAGACGACGACGAGGACTGGCGCTCCAAGGTCTGAGGAGGTCTGACGAGGTCGGGCGGGGGCCCGGGCCGCTGGCCCCGCGCTCCTCCGCTACGCTCTGAGTAACCAGAGCGAGGAGCACGATGTCGAACCCCGAACAGCCTGGAGGCGTGCCGCCGTACTCGGAGCGGCACTACGCTGCGCAGCAGCCGACGTACGGCGCGCAGTCCTACCCCGCCCAGCCGTACCCGGGGCAGCCCGGGTACCCGTATGCGTACGCGTACGCGCCCGAGCCGCGCACCAACGTGCTGGCGATCGTCTCTCTGGTCTCGGCGTTCTTCATCAGCATCGTGGCGATCATCACCGGCCACATCGCCCTGTCGCAGATCAAGCGCACCGGCGAGAACGGCCGCGGTCTCGCGCTGGCCGGCCTCATCATCGGTTACCTGAGCGTGGCCCTCGGCGCAGTGCTCGTCATCGTGTGGCTCGTGGTCTTCTTCTCGATCATGAGCCACAGCATGTCGGTGTCCGGGACCTCCAGCTAGCGGGCGTTGTGTGGTGTCGGTAGCTCCGGAGGTCGCACGCGACATGCCGGGGCAAGCTCCGTAACTCCGGATATCCGGCAGGGATTACGGCAGTTCTCCGGATGTACAGACGGGCGGGCACGGCCCGCCCGTGTCTGCAACTCCGGAGATCGGGGCTGCGGCCGAGCCGATCTCCGGGTTTAGAGACACGCGGCGGCGTCTCGCCCGAGATCTCCGGATGCGCCAACGGCCGGGTTATCGAACAAGGCGCCTACGCCCGCGCGCCCTTGCCCTCCGCGCGCAGTTTGGCGATCTCATACAGCGTGACGCTCGCCGCGATACCGGCGTTCAGCGACTCGGTGGAGGCCGAGATCGGGATCGACACCACGGCGTCGCAGGTCTCGGTCACCAGCCGCGACAGGCCCTTGCCTTCGCTGCCGACGACGATCACGACCGGGCGGTCGGCGAACGACAGCCCGGGCAGCGACGTGTCGCCGCCGCCGTCGAGGCCGAGCACGAAGACGCCCGCCTTCTTGAACTCCTTGAGCGTCGCCGTGAGGTTGGAGGCCATCGCGACGGGCGTGCGTGCCGCGGCACCGGCAGACGTCTTCCACGCCGCTGCCGTCATCCCGACCGAGCGACGCTGAGGGACGATCACGCCCTGCCCGCCGAACGCGGCGGTCGAGCGGATGATCGCTCCGAGGTTGCGCGGGTCGGTGATCCCGTCGAGCGCGACGAACAGCGGCGTCTGGCCCGTGCGGAGGGTCAGATCGAGCAGCTCGCCGGGGTGGGCGTACTCGTACGGCGGCACCTTGAGCGCCACGCCCTGGTGCACTGCGTCGCGACCGGCGAGGCGGTCGAGCTCCGGGCGCATGACCTCCAGCACCGGGATGGCACGGCCGGTCGCGATCGACAGGATCTCCTTCACCCGGTCGTCCATCTCGACGCGTGCCGCGATGTAGAGCGTGGAGGCCGGGATCGCCGCCCGCAGTGCCTCCAGCACCGAATTGCGGCCGGTGACGATCTCGCTCTCGTCACCGCTCTTGGCGCGACGGGCGGCTCCGGAGGCCCCGCGGGGCGCGCCGTCGCGGCCGCCGCGCTGCTCCGCCTTGGCCGCAGAGCGCTCGCGCAGCTGCTTGTTCTTGTAGGCCACGTGGTACTCGCGGTCCTCTGCCTTCGGTGTCGGTCCGCGGCCCTCGAGGGCCTTGCGGCCGTGGCCTCCGGTGCCCACCTGGGCGCCCTTCTTGCTCTTCCTCACGGCGCCCGCGCGGGGCTTGCCACCCGAGTTCTTCATGCTTCGATACTCCAATGCGACCCCGTCGGGGTGTCTTCGATACTGATCCCCGCGGCGGTCAGCTCGTCGCGGATGCGGTCTGCGGCGGCGAAGTCGCGCGACTGCCGCGCCTCCTGCCGGTCGTCGAGCAGCCGCCCGATGAGGGTTCCGAGCGCGTGCTCCGCCGCGCTCGAGCCCGCCGAGTGCCACTGGGGCGACAGCGGGTTGATGCCGAGCACCTCGGTCATCGCCAGCACGTGACCGCGCGCGTTCGCCGCGGCCTCCAAGTCTTCCGCATCCAGCGCCGCGTTTCCTGAACGTACGGTGTCGTGCAGGACGCCGAGCGCCTGCGGCACCGCGAGGTCGTCGTCCATCGCCTCGGCGAAGGCGCCGGGCACGATCTCCACGCCGCTGCCGGCGAACCGGGTTCCGGCGAGCCGTCGGTCGACGCGCTCGAAGAAGCCGGAGATGCGGTCGAGCGCGGCTTCGGCCTCGCTGAGCGACCCGTCGTGGTAGTCGATCGTCGACCGGTAGTGCGCCGAGCCGAGGTAATACCGCACGACCAGCGGGCGGGCCGCGCCCAGGAGGTCGGCCGCGTAGACGGAGTTGCCGAGCGACTTGCTCATCTTCTGCCCGTTGACGTGCACGAGGCCGTTGTGCACCCAGTACGACGCGAAACCGTCGCCGGCCGCCGTGGACTGGGCGAGTTCGTTCTCGTGGTGCGGGAAGCGCAGATCGAGGCCGCCGCCGTGGATGTCGAACTCCGGGCCCAGATAGCGCCGGGACATGGCGGAGCACTCGATGTGCCAGCCCGGTCGCCCGTCGCCCCACGGGGACGGGAATGCAGCGGAGTCGGGCTCGTCGCTCTTGCGCCCCTTCCAGAGCGCGAAGTCGCGCGGATCGCGCTTGGCGCGCGGGTCGGCGTCGGCCGCGGCCTCCATGTTGTCGATGCTCTGGCGGGTCAGCGCGCCGTAGGTCGGCCAGCTCTTCACGTCGAAGTACACGTCGCCGGAGCCGTCGGGCGCCACGTAGGCGTGGCCGCGCTCGACGAGCCGGCCGATCAGCTCCTGCATCTGCGGGATGCTCGCGGTCGCCCGTGGCTCGTAGGTCGGAGGCTGCACGCCGAGCGCCGTGTAGCCGGCCGTGAACTCCAGCTCGAAGCGGTAGGCCAGCGCCCACCATTCCTCGGAGCCGCCCTGAGCCTGTGCGGTCACCGCGTTGACGAGGATCTTGTCGTCGATGTCGGTCACGTTGCGCACGAGCGTCACGTCGAGCCCGCGGTAGGCCAGCCAGCGTCGCAGCTGATCGTAGACCAGGGCGGAGCGCAGATGCCCGATGTGCGGCGACGACTGCACCGTCGGGCCGCAGACATACATGCCGACCGCGCCGGGGCGCAGGGGCACGAAGTCGCGCAGGGCGCCGGCCTTGGTGTCGAAGAGTCGCAGAGTCACGGCCTAAGCCTACGGGGCCGCACGGCGAGCGAGCGCTTCGTTGACCGGCGCGAACGCCACACGATCGAAGATCAGCTCGATCTGCGTGATGCGGTCGCCCTCGACCGTCACGAGCTCGACGCACGGCACCGCGCCCGCCGGGGTGTCCGTGACGAAGTCGTAGACGACGCAGGCACGATCGCCGTCGGCGAAGACCTCCCGGATGTCGTTGCGGACCAGGGCTGGGAGGAGCCGGTTCAACGCGGTCAGCCACTCGTCCCTGCCGAGCGTCGTTCCCGCGAAGACGGCGGACAGGTCGTCGGAGAGCAGGCGGCCGACCGTCTCGAGGTCGTGGTCGCCGACCGCTTCGATGTACCGCCGCGCAAGGTCGGCGCTGTTCTGCTGCTGAGGCATCGCGATCCCTTCCACGCGCCAGGGTAGTGAGTCGGCGGCGTCAGCGCAGCAGTGCGGTCGCGAAGACCGCGATCCCGTCGCCCCGGCCGGTGAAGCCCAGCCCGTCGGTGGTCGTCGCGGCGATCGAGACGGGTGCGCCGAGGATCCCGGAGAGCAGCTCCTCGGCCTCCCGCCTCCGCGGCGCGAACTTGGGGCGCTGGCCGATGATCTGCACGGACACGTTCCCGATCCGCAGGCCGGCCTCCTCGATCAGGCGACGCGTCTCGGTGAGGAAAACCTCCCCGTGCGCCCCGGCGAACTTCGGATCGCCTGTTCCGAATGTGCCGCCGATGTCGCCCAGGCCCGCGGCGCCGAGCAGAGCGTCCACGATGGCGTGGCAGGCGGCATCCCCGTCGCTGTGGCCGGAGAGGCCTGGCTCGTCGGGCCAGTGCAGGCCCGCGAGCCAGAGCTCCGCCGACGGATCGAACGCGTGCGTGTCGGTGCCGAGCCCGATGCGCGGCAGCGGCGCTGCGGTCTGC
This sequence comes from Leifsonia sp. PARNA 1/14, assembly GCF_055720965.1. Taxonomy (NCBI): domain Bacteria; kingdom Bacillati; phylum Actinomycetota; class Actinomycetes; order Micrococcales; family Microbacteriaceae; genus Leifsonia; species Leifsonia sp. PARNA 1/14. The sequence continues at coordinate 228,692 of NZ_JBVQSP010000001.1, read as the reverse complement.
GACTGATGTGAGGACTGCGGCGCGATCATGTCGTGGGCGCGCTGGAGGTCGTGCGGCGTCGTGATCTTGAACGCCTGCGCCTCCCCAGGCACCACTGTGACGGCGTAGCCGGCGGCGGCGACCACGCCGGCGTCGTCGGTCTCGTCGGTCGTGGCAGCGGCGTATGCCGCCAGGAGGTGATCGCGTGGGAAGCCCTGCGGCGTCTGCACCGCCGCCAGCGCCGAGCGGTCGACCGTCTCGTGCACCGACCCGTCGGAGGCGACGCGCTTGATCGTGTCACTGACCGGGAGGCCGGGAACCGCGCCGTGCCCGGTCTCGATCACGGCCGCCACGACCGCGTCGAACAGCCGGGCGGTGGTGAGCGCGCGGGCCGCGTCGTGGACGAGCACGACCTCCACATCGTCGGCGAGCACCGCCAGGCCCGCTGCGACCGACTGCTGCCGCGTGGCGCCGCCGGGCACGACCTGCGCGACGCGGCCGAAGACCGCAACCGCGATCGCGGACGCCTCCTCCACGCGGTCGGCCGGCACGACGAGTACGGGCTCCGCCGCGTGACCCATGCCGCGGACGGCATAGAGCGAGCGCTCCAGCAGCGTGGGACCGTCGAGCCGCACGAAAGCCTTCGGCAGCTCGGCTCCGAGCCGCGTACCCGAACCGGCGGCGACGACGATGACCGCGACGCGCGGCCCGCTGTGGGTGCTCATGCCCAGAGACTACCCGCCCGGCCGGAACGCCGACGGCCCCGCTGCCGGAGCAGCGGGGCCGTCGAACGCGAATGAATCGCGGAGCGGGTGAATCGCGGGTTAGGAGGCAAGCACCTCGTCGAGGAGGCTCGACGCCTTCTCGTCGTCGGTCTTCTCAGCCAGGGCGAGCTCGGAGATGAGAATCTGCCGCGCCTTGGCCAGCATGCGCTTCTCGCCGGCGGAAAGGCCTCGATCCTGGTCGCGGCGCCAGAGGTCGCGGACGACCTCGGAGACCTTGATGACGTCGCCCGACGCCAGCTTCTCGAGGTTCGCCTTGTAGCGGCGCGACCAGTTGGTCGGCTCCTCGGTGAACGGAGCACGCAGCACCTCGAACACGCGGTCGAGGCCCTCCTTGCCGATCACGTCGCGCACGCCGACGAGGTCGACGTTCTCGGCGGGGACCTCGATGGTCAGATCGCCCTGCGTGACGTTGAGCTTGAGGTACAGCTTCTCTTCACCCTTGATGATTCTTTTCTTGACCTCGGTGATCGTTGCAGCACCGTGATGGGGGTAAACGACGGTTTCGCCAACCTCGAAAAGCATAGATATGTTGTCCCTTCAGCAACGAATAGGATACCACACGAGGCACATGCTAAGGTTCGCCCTCGCGCCCCCGCCGGCGCGGGGAACGCCTGTCGGCATACGGTAAACTCGTGCTGAAATCCGCTTCCTGACAAGGCATCAGCGCGCCGTCGAGCGGAACGATTCGGAGGGTCATTCCAGTGAAAGCTCGTGTCGCGGCGTCCATCGTCCTCGCCCTGGCGGTCGCAGTCGGCACGGCCGGGTGCGGTCTCATCGCACCGCAGGCGACAACGAAGCACTACGACCCGAGCGACGGCGTCGGCGGCAGCGTCGGAGCGATCGACGTGCGCAACGCCTTCATCGTGACCGACGGCGTCGGCGGCAAGGTCGGCAACCTCGTGGTCACGCTGGTCAACACCGACAGCAAGAGCCACCGGGTCGCCATCACCTCCGGCTCCTCCGGCGCTGCGGCCGAGATCACCGTCGAGGCCGGCCAGGTGAAGAAGGTCGGCACACAGCCCGACGAGGCGACGCAGAACAACGTGTTCCTGACCCCGTTCGACGCCCTCCCCGGCAGCCTCTACCCTGTCTACTTCCAGTACGGCGACGCCACCGGCGTGAAGCTGAGCGTCCCTGTGCTCGACGGCGGCCTCCCCGACTACAAAGACCTGGTTCCGCCGACCATCCTGCCGGCGCAGAACTGATCGCGGCGGGCGAGGCCCGCACACGACGAAGCCGCCCCCGCGATCGCGAGGGCGGCTTCGTCGTTGCTCCCGCCGGGAACGGCAGGGAACGGTCAGGCGTTGAAGCGGTAGCCGAGCCCGCGCACCGTGACCAGCATCTGCGGGTCGGAGGGGCTCTCCTCGATACGCGACCGGATGCGCTTGATGTGAACGTCGAGCGTCTTGGTGTCGCCGAAGTAGTCGCTCCCCCACACCCGGTCGATGAGCTGACCACGCGTGAGCACACGTCCGGCGTTGCGCAGCAGCAGCTCCAGCAGCTCGAATTCCTTCAGCGGCATGGAGATCTCGCCGCCGCTCACCGCGACCGTGTGGCGGTCGACGTCCATGCGCACCGTGCCGGCCTCCAGGATGCCGTCGTCCTCCAGCTCGGCCTCGTCGACGCGTCGACGCAGCACGGCGCGGATGCGCGCCAGGAGCTCGCGTGAGGAGTACGGCTTGGTCACGTAGTCGTCGGCGCCGAGCTCGAGCCCGACGACGATGTCGACCTCGGAGTCCTTGGCCGTCAGCATGATGATCGGCACGGTCGACCGAGTACGGATCTCGCGGCAGACCTCCGTTCCGGGGATGCCGGGGAGCATGAGGTCGAGCAGGATCAGGTCGGCTCCGACGCGGTCGAACTCGGCCAGGGCCGTCGGTCCGTCCTCGGCGACCGTCACCTCGTATCCTTCGCGCTTGAGCAGGTACGCGAGGGGCTCGCTGAGGGCGGCCTCGTCCTCGACGAGCAGGATGGCTGTCACAGGTTCTCTCCAATCGGGGGACGCACGGTGGCCGCCTCCGGCAGCCGGATCGTGAAGGTGGAGCCGCGTCCGGGCTGGGACCAGACCCGGACCTCGCCGCCGTGATTCTGCACGGCGTGCTTGACGATCGCGAGGCCGAGCCCGGTGCCGCCGGTGTTGCGGGAGCGGGCCTGGTCCACGCGGAAGAACCGTTCGAAGACGCGGTCGAGGTCGTCCTCCGGGATGCCCTCGCCTTGGTCGGTGACGGCGATCTCGACGACGCCGTCGACCGTCCGGACGCCGATGCCGACCCGGGAGTCCTCCGGCGAGTACTGGATGGCGTTCGAGATGAGGTTGTGCACGGCGGTGACGAGGAGTGCCTCGTTGCCGATCACGCTCGCGTCCTTCTCGCCGCGCATCGCGATCTCGATCTGGCGGGCCTCGGCGGCGACGCGGTTCTGGTCGATCGCTGCCCTGACGACCTTCTTGGCCGAGAGCTGCTCGGCGTCACCGAGGGCATCGGCGGCCTGGAGGCGGCTCAGCTCGATGATGTCCTGCGTGATGCGGGCCAGCCGGGAGGCCTCCTCGCTGAGGCGCAGCGCGAACCGCCGCACCTGCTCCGGGTCGTCCGACGCGTCGTCCAGGGCCTCGGCGAGCAGGCTGACCGCGCCGATCGGCGTCTTCAGCTCGTGACTGATGTTCGCGACGAAGTCGCGCCGCACCGACTCGAGCCGGAACGACTCGGTGCGGTCCTCCGCCAGCAGAAGGATGTAGCGCGAGCCCAATCGCGCCGCGCGCACGCTCAGATGGATGTTGGCGTCGCCGAACGGTCCGCGCGCGAGCTCGCACTCCTCGGTCACCGGCTCGCCTGTGCGGCGCACACGGTCGACGATGTCCACCAGGTGCGGGTGCACGAGCAGCCCGTTCCAGACCAGGCCGATGGCGTGCGCGCCCGGGGAGGCTTTGATCACGTTGTTCGACGGGTCGAGGACGACGCCGGCCGACTCCATCGCATCGAGCACCTGATCGACCCCGTCGGGCACAGCCGGGTTGGACACCGCGGCCGCGTGATCACCACGGCGTGCGGCGAGGTGGAGGATCCAGACGAACCCCGCGCCGACAGCCAGCCCCAGCCCGAGCGAGAGCAGCACCAACCAGGCGGAGTCCATACCCAAATCGTAGGCGATGCGGTCGGACGCGCCGTGACCGATCAGGCTCTGCGCCGCGTGTTTTCGCGGGTACGTTAGACAGTGTTCAGGTGGACGGCACCAACCGTTAACCTCCCGACGCGAGCATCGTCTCGGGGTCGATCGACCCCCGTATTCCGCGTGCGCGCGCACGCCCAGGAAGGACCCATCACATGCGCGAAGTTTTCCAGCAGGAGCTGGCCGAAGTCCAGGACCGGCTGGTCGAGATCGCCGAGCTGGTCGTGCGCTCGATCCGCAGTGCCACCCAGGCCTTCAACGAGTCCGATGTGACCCTCGCCGAAGAGGTGATCGCCAACGACCACCGCATCGACGAGCTCACGGTCGTGCTGGACGAACTGTCGATCCAGATCCTCGCCCGTCAGCAGCCCGTCGCCCGCGACCTCCGCATCGTCGTCAGCGCGCTGCGCATCAGCGCGTCGCTCGAGCGGATGGGCGACATGGCCGAGCACATCGCTCAGCTCGCGCGCTACCGTTTCCCCGACAAGGTCGTGCCGAAGAGCCTCCGCTCGACCTTCGCCGAGATGGGACGCCTCGACGTGCAGATCGCCGAGAAGCTCGCCGAGCTGCTGCGCACGCAGGACATCCGCCTCGCCGACGAGATCCGCAACGACGACGACGACATCGACGAACTGCACGCCAGCGTGTTCGACAAGGTCCTCGGCGAGACGTGGAAGGGGCAGGCCGTCGACACCGTCGACGCGACCCTCGCAAGCCGCTACCACGAGCGCTTCGCCGACCACGCGGTCTCGATCGCCAAGAAGGTGCAGTACCTCGCCACGGGTGACTGGGCGCCCGAAGTCGCCGTCTGAGCCGCGCCTTCCTTCTCTCGCAAAACCGCCGAGGCGGCAGATTCTCTGCCTCCTCGGCGGTTTTCGCGTGAGTTCGCACCGTCTCGATGCGCTCAGGCGAGGGGGATGCGAGCGGCGACGCGGCGTCGGGACCCCGGGGTCCGCTCGACGAGTGCGATCTCGGTGAGGGAGGCGTGATCGCCGGGGGCGAGTGCACCGGCGCGCTGATCGGAGGCGTGCGGGCGATAGCCCGAGCGGATGTGCCGCTGGTCCGCTATGACCGCGCCCGCGGCCTCCAGGGCGTTCACAGAGGCGCGGTGCAGCGCGAGCAGCGCCGGCGACGGCCGCACCAGCGTGACCGGCACCGTCCGACGGTGCCCGAACGACGCGCGCGCCCCCGCGACGATCGGGAGGCGCGGACCGTGCGGCAACAACGCGGCCACGGCCTCCGCGTCGAGACCCGTCGCGAAGGGCGGCACGATCGTGACGTGCAACGGCCAGTCCCCCGCGCTGAACTCGCCCGGAACGACGGCGTCGCCGCCGCGCTCCGGCAGGAACGCGACGACGACGTACGAGTGGTCGGTCGTGACCGTTACTTCTTGCCCTGGGCGGCGACTGCGGCGGCACCCGCCGCTGCGGCCTCGGGGTCGAGGTAGACGGCGGGCTCGATCGGGGCGAAGGTCTCGTCGAGCTTGTAGACCAGCGGGATGCCGGTGGGGATGTTGAGCTCGGCGATCTCGTCGTCGGAGATGCCGTCGAGGTGCTTCACCAGGGCGCGCAGCGAGTTGCCGTGCGCGGTGACCAGCACCGTCTTGCCCTCGGCGAGGCTGACGGTGATGTCGGTCTCCCAGTACGGCAGCATGCGCGCGATGACGTCCTTCAGGCACTCGGTGCGCGGGAGGTCGTCGCCGAGACCCGCGTAACGCGGATCGTGGGCCTGCGACCACTGGCTGTCGTCGGGCAGCGGCGGCGGCGGCACGTCGAACGACCGGCGCCACAGCTGGAACTGCTCCGGCCCGTACTTCTCGAGGGTGTCGGCCTTGTCGAGGCCCTGGAGGGCGCCGTAGTGGCGCTCGTTGAGACGCCACGACCGCTCGACGGGGATCCAGAGACGGTCGGCCACGTCGAGCGCGTAGTCGGCGGTCTGGATGGCGCGGGTGAGGACCGACGTGTAGAGGATGTCGGGCTCGAGGCCCGACTCGGCCAGCAGTTCGCCCGCGCGCTTGGCCTCGGCGACGCCCTGCTCGCTGAGCCGGACGTCGACCCAGCCGGTGAACAGGTTCTGCTGGTTCCACTCGCTGTTGCCGTGGCGGAGGAGGATCAGAGTGTAGGGAGCGGCCATGCGATTAATCTTGTCATATGCCGCCCACGTCCTCCCGCGCCGTCGGCACGGTCACCCGCGGTACGACCAACACGAACCGGCTGCGCCGCGTCGACCGCTGGATCGCCTCCCTCCCCGCGCTGCGCCGGACGGGCGACCCCCTGGTCGTCGACCTCGGCTACGGGGCGAGCGGCGTGACGGCGTTCGAGCTCCAGCACCGGCTGGCGCGCGTGCGCGCGGACGTGGAGGTGCTCGGGCTCGAGATCGATCCGGGACGGGTACGGACCGCGCTGGCCCAGCTGGAGGCCGTCCGCGCAGGCAGCACCGCGTTCGACTCCGCGGCGCGGGTGGGATTCCGCGTCGGTGGCTTCGAGGTGCCGTTGCCCGAGGGGCGGCACGCCGCCGTCATCCGCGCCTTCAACGTGCTGCGGCAGTACGACGAGTCGGAGGTCGCCGCCGCGTGGAGCCGCATGCTCGGCCGGCTGCAGCTGGGCGGAGCACTCGTCGAGGGCACCTGCGACGAGATCGGCCGGATCTCCAGCTGGGTCACCCTCGACCCCACGGGACCGCAGACGCTGTCGATCTCGCTGCGACTCCACGGGCTGGCTGCGCCGAGCGTCGTGGCCGAGCGGCTGCCCAAGGCGCTCATCCACCGGAACGTGCCCGGCGAACGCGTGCACGTGTACCTTCAGGACCTCGACCGGCTGTGGCGCGTCCACGCACCGCTCGCCGCGTACGGCCCGAAGCAGCGCTGGATCGCGGTGGCCCACGGGATGCGGGCCGCCGGCTGGCCCATCGTCGGCGATCGGTCCCGCTGGCGACTCGGCGAGCTCACCGTCGCGTGGGACGCTGTCGCGCCCGTGTAGGCGGCGAATCGGGCCGGCGTCAGGCGCGTCAGGCGCGCGGGGTGCGCGTTACGGCGCCCAGCCGCGGAAGGTGGGGCACGTGGGCCTCTGCCCCGGCCTCCGGAGGCACCACGACCTCCTGCGCCGCGGCGATGAGGCTCCCCTCGGCGTCGACCGTCAGCGTGACCGTGGCGTCGGTGCCGCGTTTGACGACCGCCAACGCGATCGGGCCGAGCTCGTAGTGCAGCGCCGACGAGGTGACGGTTCCGACCACCCGGCCGTCGAGCGTGACCTCGGCACCGGCCACGGGATGCACTCCTTCTGACCCGTCGAGGTGCAGCATCACCAGACGGCGCGGCGGGTGGCCGAGGTTGTGCACCTTCGCGACCGTCTCCTGCCCGCGGTAGCACCCCTTGGTCAGGTGCACCGCGGTGCGCAGCCAGTCGAGCTCGTGCGGGATCGTGCGTTCGTCCACCTCGGTGGCGAAGCGGGGCCGCCAGGCGGCGATGCGGAGCGCGTCGGCCGCGAGCGTGCCCGCTACGGCGAGCTCCCCCGACTCGACGCGCGACGCGATGGAGGCCAGCGCCTCGCGCGGCACCACCCGTTCGCTCCAGGTCCAGCCTGCGCCGGGGTGCTCGCCGGTGGCGTACTGGTGGCCTCCCGGCGTCACCGCGCGCCACGGGTCGTGCCACACGAGCGGCACGCCGTGGGGCGCGGCGAGCGGCAGCGGCGGATCGCCGAGCGTGCCGATCGTCGCAAGGTTCTCGGTGTGGTCGGCGAGCTCGACGCGCAGCATGAACCGCATGGAGTCGAGCCACGAGAGGAGGCCCGCGGCTTCCGGGCGGTCGACGAGGAGCCACAACGCCGTGCCGTCCTCGATCAGCCTGACGGCGTGCTCCACGCGACCGGTGACGTCGAGCAGCAGCGTCTCGGACGACTCGCCGGGCTGGAGGCCGAGCAGCGACTGACTGGTGAGCGAGTTGAGCCAGCTCAGCCGGTCGGGGCCGGTGATCGAGAGGACAGCGCGATCGGAGAGGTCGACGATGGCTGCGCCGTCGACGAGCGCGCGTTGCTCGGCGAGCGGGCTGCCGTAATGCGACGGCACCCCGCTCTGCGCCGTGTCGACGGCGCCGGGGAGGCCGAGGAAGGGCGAAGCGGTCACGTCACTCGACCTTGGCGAGCCGGGCCGACGCGTGCGTGCGGAGATCCTGGCCCAGCGCCGCGATGTCCCAGGCCCAGAGCAGGTGCCCCTCCACCAGCCCGTAGAGCCGCGTGGCCGCGCTGTACTCCTTGGCGCCGGCGGTGCGCATGACGGCGTCGGTCGCCAGGTCGATGCGCGGCCCGTTCACCTGTCCGATGTAGAGCTCGCTGACGCCGTCGGGGTGGATGATCGCGACGTCGATGTCGAAGCCGCCGCTCGACGCGCGGAGCGTCTCGACCGCCTGCGGAGTCCCGAAGGGCCGTGCGCCCTGGCCGGGCAGCATCGCCGGACCCGGGTCGCCTTCCACCAGCGCGCGGCTGAGCCGCCAGTAGCCGCTCTCGGCCGCGAGCGGGGTGCGGCTCTCGTCGAGCACCCACGATGTGGACGAGTAGTTGAGGTACGCCTCGCCGTCCTGGCTGAAGCTGATGCGCTGGCCGAACTCCAGCTGGGTGTGCTCCTCCTCGCCGACGGCGTAGTCGACGACACCCGTGCCCTCCCAGACCCCGATCAGCCAGGAGAGCGGAACGAGTTCGGCCGGAAGGTCGGTGGGGAGCTCGATCATGCCTAGCGCTGGCCGCGGAAGAGGTTGTAAACGACCACGCCGGAGACACCGAGGATGGCGAGGGTGGCCAGACCCAGCAGGCCGATGAAGAAGAGTTCGAGAGCGACGAGCATACGGCCAGTCTAGTCAGTGCCCGAGCGTGGTGAGGCCGAGGATCGCGCCGATGACGCCGAGGATCACGAAGCTGCCGGTCAGTGTGGTCGCGAGCCGGTTGACGAAGCCGTCCTTCTGCTGAGTCGCGAGTTGTACTCCGAAGGAGGCGATCACGCACACGCCGAGCGCGAGCGAGATCCACGACGCGTACTGAATGGGGTGGGACAGCAGCGCGATCAGGACGCCGAGCACGAGCGCGAGCGCCCAGACCGCCCCGACGCTCCAGGCGACGGCGGCTCGCGGCAGCCGCTCCGGGGGTGGCCCCGCGGCTGCGGCGGGGCCAAGCGGTCCCGGGTCCTGCGGCGTCTCGCTCATCCCACCATTGTGCCCTGCCGTCACGGCGGGCGCCTCCCCTCGCGTACTGCCCGGCGGCCGCGATCCTCCGCGGTCCGGCGGCCCAAGCGTTTCCGGTAGCATTGCGGCACGAAGAGGCGAGGAGGAACTGGGTGGCGCAGTTGTTGATCCTCACGTCTGCGCAAGAAGCAGAGGTGCTGCCCGCTCTCGGTCTCCTCAGCCACCGCACCCGTCAGATCCCCGCCGAACCGGCATCGCTGGTCAACGCTCCGGCGTGCGACCTGATCTTCGTCGACGCCCGGCGCGACCTGGCCAGCGCCAAGTCGCTCTGCAAGATCCTCACGACCACCGGCATCACCGTGCCGCTGCTGCTCGTGCTCACCGAGGGCGGTCTCACGGCCGTGAGCGCCGACTGGGGCGTCAACGACGTGGTCCTCGACAGCGCGGGGCCGGCGGAGGTCGACGCGCGCATCCGCCTGGCGATCGGGCGCCAGAGCCAGGAGCACTCGCAGTCGAAGATCCAGGCATCGGGCGTCACGATCGATGAGGCCAGCTATTCGGCGAAGGCGCACGGGCGCACGCTCGACCTCACTTTCAAGGAGTTCGAGCTGTTGCGGTTCTTTGCGACCCACCCCTCGCGGGTGTTCACGCGCGAGCAGCTGCTCAGCGAGGTGTGGGGCTACGACTACTTCGGGGGCACGCGCACGGTCGACGTCCACGTGCGCCGGCTGCGCGCGAAGCTGGGCGACCTGGAGTCGCTGATCGGGACGGTGCGCAACGTCGGCTACCGCTTCAACGTCTACGAGGACGAGAACGACCGGCTGCCGTCCTCCGTGCACCCCTGATCGTTCTGCACAACCCGCCGGCATCGGCGTTTGTCCACAGTTAACCGAGACCCGTGACGCCGCCCGCTCGTCCGGTGCCATGATGGTGGGCATGGACGGCGAGCGCACCACACTGGAGAACGGCCTACTCGACAACGGGCTGAGCGGCAGCCTGGGCAGCGACTTCGACGACGACTTCGCCCCCTTCATCTACGAGCCCGATCCGTCGCTGCCGGACGGCCGCTATCTTGACCGCGAGCTGAGCTGGCTGGCGTTCAATCAGCGCGTGCTCGAGCTGGCGGAGGACCCGCTGCTGCCCGTGTTGGAACGCGCCAACTTCCTCGCGATCTTCGCCAGCAACCTGGATGAGTTCTTCATGGTCCGCGTCGCGGGGCTCAAGCGTCGCATCGCCACGGGGCTCGCGGTGCCCACGAACGTCGGCCGCGCCCCGCAGGACGTGCTGGCCGACATCTCGGAGAAGGCGCACGTCCTCCAGGTGCGGCACGCCAAGGCCTATCGCGAGCTGGTGCTGCCCGCTCTGGAGGAGGCCGGCATCACGGTCTCTTCGTGGGACGAACTCGACGACGCCGACAAGGTGCAGATGCGCGAGGTCTTCTCGCAGCAGATCTTCCCCGTGCTGATGCCGCTCGCCGTCGACCCGGCCCATCCGTTCCCGTATATCTCCGGACTGTCCCTCAACCTCTCGGTGCGCGTGCGCAACTCGCGAACGGGCAAGGAGCAGTTCGCCCGCCTCAAGGTGCCGCAGATGCTGCCGCGGTTCGTGCGCATCGACGCGCGCGAGGGTCTCGGGCAGGTGCGCTTCCTTCGCCTGGAGGACCTCATCGCCAACCACCTGGGCGACCTCTTCCCCGGCATGGAGATCCTCGACCACCACGTCTTCCGCGTCACGCGCAACGAAGACGTCGAGATCGACGAGGACGAGACCGAGAACCTCATCCAGGCACTGGAGCGCGAGCTCCTGCGGCGCCGCTTCGGGCCGCCGATCCGCCTCGAGGTGACCGACGACATGGACGACGTCACCCTGGGTCTGCTGGTGCGCGAGCTCGACGTGACCGAGCAGGAGGTCTATCGCCTCCCGGCCCCGCTCGACCTCGGCGGTCTGTTCGACCTCGCGCGCATCGATCGGCCCGATCTTCACTACCCCAACCACGTGCCCACCACGGCCCCGCAGCTCATGCCGAGCGAGCCGAACGCCAAGCCCGACGTCTTCGCCGCGGTCGCGCGGCAGGACATCCTGCTGCACCACCCCTACGAGTCGTTCGCGACGAGCGTGCAGGCCTTCCTCGAGCAGGCGGCGGCCGACCCGCACGTGCTGGCCATCAAGCAGACCCTCTACCGCACGTCGGGCGACAGCCCTATCGTGGAGGCCCTGATCGACGCGGCGGAGGCCGGAAAGCAGGTCCTGGCCCTGGTCGAGATCAAGGCGCGCTTCGACGAGCAGAACAACATCTCCTGGGCGCGCAAGCTCGAGAAGGCAGGAGTCCACGTGGTGTATGGGCTGGTCGGGCTCAAGACGCACTGCAAGCTCGCGCTGGTCATCCGCGAAGAGAAGGGCGTGCTCAAGCACTACAGCCACATCGGCACGGGCAACTACAACCCGAAGACCTCGCGCATCTACGAAGACCTGGGCCTGCTGACGGCGGACGACCAGGTCGGCAAAGACCTCACCCGGCTCTTCAACGAGCTCTCGGGATACGCGATCGAGAAGAAGTTCAAGCGCCTCCTGGTCGCCCCGCTTCACCTGCGCAAGGGCCTCCTGAAGCGCATCGACACCGAGGCCGCCAACGCGGCGGCCGGGCGCCCGTCCGGAATCCGCATCAAGCTCAACTCGATCGTCGACGAGGCGATCATCGACGCGCTGTACCGCGCGAGCCGGGCCGGCGTGCCGGTCGAGCTGTGGGTGCGCGGCATCTGCGGTCTGGTGCCCGGGCGCGAAGGGCTGTCCGAGAACATCCGCGTCCGCTCCGTGCTCGGCCGGTACCTCGAGCACTCCCGCGTCTTCTCGTTCGTGAACGACGGGGACCCGCACGTCTACATCGGCAGCGCCGACATGATGCACCGCAACCTCGACCGCCGGGTGGAGGCGCTGGTGCGGCTGGCCGACCCCGACCACCTCGCCGAGCTCGGCCGTCTGTTCGACCTCGCCTTCGACGAGCGCACCGCCGCCTGGACGCTCGCCGAGGACGGCGTGTGGACCCGGCACCACCTCGACGAGAACGGCGCACCGCTCACCGACCTCCAGACCAAGCTGCAGCAGCAGGCCAGCCATCGTCCCCGCAGCACCCGCACGGGAACGAGGCGGTGAGCCTCGCCATCTACGCCGCGGGCGCTCTGTGCTGGCGCATCGTGGACGACAAGATCGTCATGCTCGTTGTGCACCGCACCAAGTACGGCGATGTCACGATCCCCAAGGGCAAGGTCGATCCGGGCGAGACTCTTCCGCAGACCGCCGTGCGCGAGATCCGGGAGGAGACCGGGCTGGCCGTGGCGCTGGGCGTCCCACTCGGCGTCTCGGCGTACCCGCTGACCTCCGGGCGCGAGAAGATCGTGCACTACTGGGCGGCCGAGGTCACCGATCAGGCTATCGAGCAGTCGACCTTCGTGCCCAATTCCGAGATCGCGGCGATCGAATGGGTCACTCTCAAGAAGGCGCGCGGCTACCTCACCTACGATCGCGACGTCGAGATCCTCGATGCCTTCGAGGCGCTCGTGAAGCAGGGCATCACCTCCACCTTCGCCCTCATCGCCCTCCGTCACGGCAAGGCGGAGCCACGCGGGGGCTGGGACGGCCCGGACGCGTCGCGCCCGCTCACCGATCGCGGCGTCAAGCAGGCGGCCGGCGACGTGCCCTCCCTGCGCGCCTGGCGGCCGCGACGCATCATCACCAGCGACGCGGTCCGCTGCGTCGCGACAGTCGCTCCCCTGGCTGCCGCCACCGGTATCAAGCCACGACGGGAGCCCGGAATCAGCCAGGACGCCTATGAGGAGGGCAAGGGCGATGTCCGCGGGGTGGTCGGCAAGCGGGTCCGCTCCCGAAAGACCGCCGTGCTCTGCAGCCACGGGCCGGTGCTGCCAGAGATCCTTCGCGAGATCGCCCTCGCCACCGGCACCATGCCCGGCGGCTACCTCAACGACGCGGCCGACCTCGAGACGGGAGGCTTCTCGATCGTGCACCTCTCGGCGACCAACCCGTCGTCGGGCATCGTCTCGATCGAGACCTACGCGCCCCCAGTGGATTAGCCAGCCCAAGACGTTAGAAATTTCAATTTGAGATTGATGTGCGAAGAACGCTAGATTCGGGGAGCCGTGTCGATCGACGCGGGCAAACCGTTCTAAAGGGAATCATGATCTCAACTACGCGCACCCGAGTGGCCGCTGCGGCCGTCGCCGCTGCCGTCGTCACCGGGAGCCTCCTGGCAGCGGCTCCGGCCAGCGCCGCCACCGGCACCCTTACGCTCGCGAACTCCACCTTCACAGCGGGCGACTGGGCCACCGGTCTCGACGTCTCCGGCTCCGGCTTCACAGCCGACGCCGTCGTGACGATCCTCGTCACCAACACCGAGGACTCCAGCGTCCTCGACAGCCACGATGTCACCGCCGATGCCACGGGCGCCTTCGCCGACGAGGCCTTCACGCCCGTGTCCGGCCTCCCGCTGCCCGCCGACGGCGCGGACATCATCGTGAGCGCCACGTCCGACGCCGACGACACGTCGAACTCGATCCCGCTCGACATCCGCGCCGACAAGGGCATCGAGGCCAACACCAAGACCATCTCCACCGACGACCTGATCGACCCCAACGTGGGCGTGCAGATCGTCGCGTCGGGCTACACGCCGGGCGAGACCGTGACGGTGACCTCCGTCTACAACGGCGCCGACATGGCCGAGCTCACCTACACCGCCGACCGGAGCGGCACGGTCCACGCGCAGCTCTACTTCGACGGCAGCGCCGAAGCCGGGCAGATCGACTTCACCTTCACGGGTGTGACGTCGGGCGTGGTCAACACCATCACCATCACCGTGACCGGCGACGACATCGAGGGTCCGGCCCCCGAGCCGGCTCCGGCTCCGGCTCCGGCTGAGACCACCCCGGCCGAAACGGGCAAGAACCTGCCCGTGGTGAGCGGCTGACGCCGGACACGAACGAGTAGCGGGGTGGGTGCGATGAGCATCCACCCCGCTGTCGTCGCAGCACATGATGAAACAGCATTTCCTCGCCCCATCGCGTGGCGTGGCCGTCGGCATCGTCGTCGGCATCACCGTCCTCACTCTCGTCGCCTGCTCACCAGCCGTCCCACAGGCCTCCCGCACGCCGACTCCCGTCTCGACCCCGTCCGCGGAAGCCGGGCCTGCCCTTCCTCCCGAGCTCACGCCCTCCGCGATCGCCGCACTCCCCGCCACCGATTACGACGCGGTCATCGCCGGCCTGCTGCCGGAACCCCACGCGCCGAAGTTCACGGCAGCGAAGACCGTCGCGTTCGACACGCCTGTCTACGGCGACGACTTCAGCACTCCCGTCGCGCGCGTGCGCGCGACGGACTTCCTCGGCAAGCCCACGGTCGTCGTGCCGGTCGCCACGAAGGGCGACTGGTCGATGATCCTGACGGCAAGCCGAAGCGTGCTCCCGTCGAAGGCGGCTGACGGCACGACCGCACCGGCCCAGACAGCGGCATGGATGCCCACTCCGGCACTCAAGCCGCTCGGCGAACTCACGCACCGCATCGTCGTCTCGGTGTCCGCCCAGACCCTCACGATCACCGACGCGGAGGGAAAGCAGCCTGCGAGCTTCACCGTCGGCGTGGGGACGCGGGACACCCCGACGCCGACCGGTACGACCGGCTACCTTCAGGCGCGGTACCTCGATCCGAAGCAGGGCCAGGCGACCCATCGCATTCAGCTCACCTCCCTGCACGCCACGGGCGCCGACGAACCGTTCGGCGGCACGGACGGCGGCCTGATCGGAGTGCACTATCAGGATGTCTCCTCCGGAGCGGTCTCCCATGGGTGCATCCGACTCGGGCGTGAAGCGATCGAGGCGGTCGACCGCCTCGCGCTGGGCACCCCCATCAGCATCGAGGAGTGATCGCGTGGGCCACTGGTCCACCAGTGGCCCCCCTACCAGCTAGCCAACCCTTGTTTACCTTCCGTTTACCACTGCGGGGGACTCTGGACAGACACCGGGAATAGCGTCTCACGCGGGTCGCACCGACCCCGTCCTGTTGTTACTGATCCCCGGAAGGGACAACTGTGAAACTGAAGCGTCTTGGCGTTCCCGTGGCACTCCTCGCCGCCGCCGCCATCTCCCTCACCGCTTGTGCGTCGAACGAGGGCAGCACCCCGGCGACCACCACGGCCAAGCCGTCGAACCTGTCCGGCACGCTGAACGGCATCGGATCGTCCGCTCAGGGCGCCGCCCAGACCGTCTGGATCGCCGGCTTCCAGGAGGCCAACCCCAAGGTCACCATCAACTACGACCCGCAGGGCTCTGGCGCCGGCCGCAAGAGCTTCATCTCGGGCGCTGCCGACTTCGCCGGTTCCGACGCGGCCCTCAACGACGCCGAGCTCGGCGGCACGTTCGCCGGCTGCGCCGCGGGCACCAAGGGCATCGACCTCCCGGTCTACATCTCCCCGATCGCCATCGCGTACAACGTCGACGGCGTGAAGGACCTCAAGCTCGACGCCGACACGATCGCCGGCATCTTCTCGGGCAAGATCACCACCTGGGACGACGCCAAGATCAAGAGCCAGAACTCGGGCGCCACGCTCCCTTCGGCCCCGATCACGGTCGTGCACCGCTCCGACGACTCGGGCACCACGCAGAACTTCACCGACTACCTCGCTGCGAACGCTCCGTCGGTCTGGACGGCTCCGGCCTCGCAGACCTTCCCGTTCCAGGTCGGTGACGCCGCCAAGGGCACCTCGGGTGTCGCGGACGCCACGAAGAACGCGAAGAACTCGATCACCTACATCGACGAGTCGGGTTCCGCCGGTCTCTCGATCGCGCAGCTGAAGGTCGGCGACACCTACAACAAGATCAGCGCCGACGGCGCGGCCTCCGTGGTCGCCGCCTCGCCGATCGCCTCGGGCCGCGAGACCAACGACCTCGCCATCCAGATCAACCGCAAGGACACCTCCAAGGGTGCCTGGCCGCTGGTCCTGGTCTCGTACGTCGTCGCCTGCCAGCAGTACAAGGACGCCGCCAAGGCGGACCTCGTGAAGGGCTACGTCGACTACGTCATCAGCAGCGACGCTCAGAAGGCCGCCTCGGAGCAGGCCGGCTCGGCCCCGCTGTCGAACGACCTGTCCTCCAAGGTCAGCAAGGCCGTCGCCAGCATCAAGTAACACCCCGGCCGCTCGGCCTGGACCGCACGACGGTCCGGGCCGAGCGGCGCATCACCCTCACCCCTCGGGGAACCCGATGAGAGAAAGCAACGAATGACCGCCGGAACCGCAGGAGCCATCAGGCCGAAGGCGAAGGTCCGCCTCGGCGACCGCGTCTTCTCCACCAGCACCGTCGTCGCCGGATCGCTGATCCTCGCCACCCTCGCCGCCGTCGCGCTGTTCCTCATCATCCAGAGCATCCCGGCCCTGTTCGCCGGAGCCGGTGAACTGCCGAACAACGCGACCAACTTCTGGTCGTGGGTGTGGCCGCTCGTCTTCGGCACCATCTGGGCGGCGCTCATCGCGCTCCTCATCGCGACACCGCTGTCGATCGGCATCGCGCTCTTCATCTCCCACTACGCCCCCCGGCGCGTGGCGCAGACCCTCGGCTACATCATCGACCTGCTCGCCGCGGTCCCGTCGGTCGTCTTCGGCCTGTGGGGCATCGCGACGCTCTCATCGTTCGTCCAGCCCTTCTACGTCTGGCTCAGCCAGTACCTCGGCTGGATCCCCTTCTTCGCGCCGCCCGTCTCCGGCACCGGCCGGACCATCCTGACCGCCGCCATCGTGCTCGCGGTGATGGTCATCCCGATCATGACCGCGATCTGCCGCGAGATCTTCCTGCAGACTCCGCGCCTCCACGAGGAGGCCGCACTCGCACTCGGCGCGACCAAGTGGGAGATGGTCCGGATGGCGGTCCTGCCCTTCGCGCGCAGCGGCATCGTCTCCGCGATCATGCTCGGCCTCGGCCGAGCGCTCGGTGAGACCCTGGCGATCGCGATGGTGCTCTCGCCCGCGCTGATCGTGAAGTTCGCGGTGCTGCAGGCGCAGAGCCCGAACACGATCGCCGCGAACATCGCGCTGCAGTTCCCGGAGGCCACCGGTCTCGGCGTCAACGCCCTCGTCGCCTCCGGCCTCGTGCTGTTCGTGGTGACCCTCCTGATCAACGTGCTCGCCCGCTATATCGTCAGCCGCCGTGCGGCCTTCTCTGGAGCGAACTGATGGCCGCCACCACGACCGCGACGGCGCCCCGCCCGCTCGCCAACTCCTACACCGCCGGCAAGCTCCCGCGCTGGTCGCCCTGGCTGATGCTCGTCGCCTCCTGGGTGATCCTCGGTGCGGTCTTCGCGATGCTCGCCGCCAGCGGCGCCACCAAGGGCTTCAACATCGTCGGCGCCGTGTTTTTCGGGACGGTGCTCTTCGACGTCGCCATCTACACGACCTCCCTGCTGGTGGAGGGCAGCCGCAAGGCGAAGGACCGCCTGGTCACCTCGCTCGTGGCGACCGCCTTCATCGTGGCGCTCCTGCCCCTGATCTCGCTCGGCTGGACCGTCGTCACCCAGGGCCTCGCACGCTTCGATCTGGCCTTCTTCTCAGAGTCGATGCGCAACGTGATCGGCGAGGGCGGCGGTGCGCTGCACGCCATCGTGGGCACCCTGATCATCACGTTGCTCACCGCGATCATCTCCGTGCCGATCGGCCTGCTCACCTCGATCTACCTCGTGGAGTACGGACGCGGTGCTCTCGCCCGCGGCATCACCTTCCTCGTGGACGTGATGACGGGCATCCCGTCGATCGTCGCCGGCCTGTTCGCGTACGCGCTGTTCGCGCTGATCTTCGGCCCGGCCATCCGCAACGGCTTCATGGGTGCGATCGCACTGTCGGTGCTGATGATCCCCGTCGTCGTCCGCTCGAGCGAGGAGATCCTGCGGATCGTCCCGAACGAGCTGCGCGAGGCCTCCCTCGCCCTGGGCGTGCCGAAGTGGCTGACCGTGCTCAAGGTCGTGCTGCCGACGTCGCTCGCCGGTCTGGTCACCGGCGTGATGCTCGCGATCGCCCGCGTGATCGGCGAGACCGCGCCGCTCCTCATCGTGGCCGGCTTCACGACGAGCATGAACTACGACCCCTTCAACGACCGCATGATGACCCTCCCGGTGTTCGTGTACACGCAGTACACGCAGGCGGCGGGCCTGCACGCGCAGGCCTCCATCGACCGGGCCTGGACCGGCGCGCTCGCCCTGATCATCACCGTCATGCTGCTCAACCTGATCGGCCGCATCATCGCCAAGGCCTTCGCGCCCAAGTACGGCCGCTGACCCCGACCTCCCCCGACTCACCCGAAGAACGCAGACAAGGAAAAACGTGTCCAAGCGCATCGAAGTCAACGACCTGAACGTCTACTACGGCAAGTTCCGCGCCGTGGAGGGTGTGTCGCTCACCATCGAGCCCCGCACCGTGACCGCGTTCATCGGGCCGTCCGGCTGCGGCAAGTCCACCTTCCTCCGCACGCTCAACCGGATGCACGAGGTCATCCCTGGCGCCTACGTGGAGGGCGAGGTGCTGATCGACGGCAACAACCTCTACGGTGTCGGCGTCGACCCGGTGCTCGTGCGCCGTCAGGTGGGCATGGTTTTCCAGCGACCGAACCCGTTCCCCACGATGAGCATCCGCGACAACGTGCTTGCCGGCGTCAAGCTCAACAACCGCCGCATGTCGAAGAGCGAGAGCGACGACCTGGTGGAGAAGTCGCTGCAGGGCGCCAACCTCTGGAACGAGGTGAAGGACCGCCTGAACCTCCCCGGCTCGGGCCTGTCTGGAGGCCAACAGCAGCGTCTGTGCATCGCCCGCGCGATCGCCGTCTCCCCCGACGTGCTCCTGATGGACGAGCCCTGCTCGGCCCTCGACCCGATCTCGACCCTCGCGATCGAGGACCTCATCGAGGAGCTCAAGAACGACTACACGATCGTGATCGTCACGCACAACATGCAGCAGGCCTCCCGTGTCTCCGACCGCACCGCGTTCTTCAACATCGCGGGAACGGGCAAGCCGGGCAAGCTCATCGAGTACAACGACACCAACATGATCTTCTCGAACCCGACGGTGCAGGCCACCGAGGACTACGTCTCGGGCCGCTTCGGTTGATCGACCGCCCCGCATGACGAGAGGCCCACGGGATGTCCCGTGGGCCTCTCGTCATCTCCGGATGCCGTCGGTCAGGCGGGGGTGATGGCGAGGATCGGCTGGGTCGTCGGCTTCGGGGAGCCTCCGTCAGGCTCGACCGTCATCCCCACCGTGACTCCCGCGGTCATCTCACCGCTGAGCACCCGCCAGGAGGCCACGGTGCCCGACGAGTCCATGGTGCCTGCCGGGGTGGCGGCGCCGCCCTTGATGTACCAGAGCTCGTAGGTCTTGTCGTCGGCGAGTTTCGGGAGGTCGGTCGCGATCACTGCGGACCGGCCCAACTGAGCCGACCAGACCAGGGTCGCGGTGCCGCCGCCGCTGACGGCGGAGGTCGCGCGCTGCGCGTCCGGGGCAGCGTTGATCGCGGCCAGCGCCGTGGCCTGGTCGTGCTGGTAGGAGTCTGTGCCCGCCAGGCTGACGCCGACGAACGCGCCGGCGACGAACAGGACGACAGCAGCGGCCGCCGCGGCGAGGATGGCGCCGGGACGCTGGAACCAGCGACGGTCGGCGCGGTGTTCGGCGGGCGTCTGAGCGGGGTGCTCGGCAGGTGTCGCGGGCTGCTCGGGCAGGCCTGCGGCCTCCTGTGCGGTGCCTGCCGGCAGCTGGGGCGTCGCGTCGAGCTTGGCGAAGAGGGCCGCCTTCAGCGCAGCCGGAGGTTGCACCGGCTCCGCAGCGCCCGCGAGCTGTGCCGCGACATCCTCGAAGTCGCGGGCCTCCTGCTCGTTCTGAGCGCCGAGTCGCGCACCGAGTCGTCCGGGGTCGGCGATTCCACGTTCGTCGTCGGTCATCGTGTCACCCCCAGCTCGTCTCGCAGCCGTATCATCGCATCCCGCAACCGGGTTTTGGCTGTGCCGAGGGGGATGCCGAGCTCGGCAGCGATCTCGCTCTGGGTCAGGCCTCCGTAGTACGCGAGTGAGACGGCCCGACGTTGCGCGTCGCTCAGTCTCGCCATGGCCACCTCCACTCGCTCGTGCTCCACCCGCACCTCGACCGTCTCGGCCACCACGTCGAAGTCCGTCGGCAGGTCGCGGATGCCGATCGCGGTGTCGCGGTCGTGGGCGGACTGGGACGCCCGGATGCGGTCCACCGCCCTGCGGTGGGCCATGGTGAGGATCCAGGTGAGTGCTCGCCCCTTATTCGGATCGAACCGCGCGGCGGATTGCCACGCCTCCAGGAAGACCTCCTGGGCGACCTCCTCGGACTGCGCCGCGTCGACCACGAGCCGGCGCACGAGCCCCAGCACACGGGGGGCCGTCAGGTCGTAGAAGTCGGAGAACGCGCGCTGGTCGCCGCGGGCCGTCGCGAGCAGGAGCGCGTCGAGGTCGGGAGGCGAGCCGTCGCCGGAGGTGTCGTCCACGTGCTGTCTCTCCGCTCCCGGTGCTGCGTTGGTGTCGGCCGCTGTCGAAAGTCGACAGTAGACCTCTCTTGGCGGAGTCTCGTCCCTCCAGGTACGAAAGAGCCGGACCGCAGAACGCCTCTCGGCGCGAGGCCGCTCGAAGCGGCAAGTATTGGAGCCCGGGGTTACTGCGGTCCGGCTTCGTCCATAGTACAGGAGGCGCGGGATGCGTTCACGGCGTGGCGTTCGCCGCCCGAGAACGAGAACCGGGAATACCGGCTCAGTCGAGCGAGTCGGTGCGCCAGAGCCGGGCGCACGCCGTCAGCTCCTCCGCGGTGCGGGTGAAGCGCAGGGCGCGCGTGGTGAGCTCGCTCGCACGCTCCGGGTCGATCGGGTCGCGATCGTCGGCCACGGAGAGGCAACCCGCGGCCGTCACCCGGCAGAACGCGGCGGCCCGGTCGAGCGCGACGGCGAAATCTCCTTCGAACACGCCGCGGAGGATGCGGTCGGCGAGTTCGGTGACCTCCCCCGGCCCCGCCGGCGTCGGCGCCCCGGCCACGACCGGGTCGATCGACGCGATCACCTCGGTTCCGCGCTGGTACAACAGAGCGGTGCCGTCGGCGTCCTGCCGGATCAGCAACCGCAGCAGGTAGATGCGCCAAAGTGCGCCAGGGAGGCTTTTGGCGTTCGATCGCGACCAGAGCTCGGCGATCGCGTCGATGCCGTGCTCGTCGGTGTAGGCGACAAGCCGATCCACGATGTCCGGGTCGGGGTCCTCCCGCACCCGCGCGAGCAGGGCCTGCGCGGTCTCGTGCGCGACCTTGCTGATCTGCGCCGGGTCGTCCCCACCGAGGAACGCCTCGAAGATGCGCCCGGGGAACAGCGTGGGCTTGTGATAACGATCAGGCATCCCCCTATTCTGCTCCGGCACAGGGAGGTTCGGAATCCACGCTAGATTAGAGGGCGAGGGCCTCTAGCTCAGTCGGTAGAGCATCGGACTTTTAATCCGCGGGTCGTGGGTTCGAGCCCCACGGGGCCCACCCGAGTAGTCGCATGGGTCTGTGCCGCACAATCGTGGGTCGTCATCACACCGAGATCCAGCAGTAGACCTTCTGGTCCCGCTCGCGGGCAGTGGCTGCGACGCTCCTCAGCAGGAACAGGAACTCAGTGAGGTCGTCGGCGTCGGCCCTCCCGTAGAACTCCTCGATGCCCGCCCAGATATCGGAGGCCTCCACGAGGTCGTCGAGCGATCGCTCGAGCAGGGCGTCGGTGAGAGTGTCGTTCAGCCGCCAGATCAGCCTCTGGCCGCCATTATGTTCGGATATCTCCGTGCCGCTTCCGTCCAGCACGCTTTCGAACGACGCACCGCTCAAGATGGACTCCAACTGCCCGAGCTGGACGACCGGCTCGATTCCCCGCCCGTCGATTCCGTCGACCGACCTCCCGCCGGTCGAAAGTCGTGCGGGGCCACTGTCGAGGAGGGCCGCGGCATCCGTGTCGGAGGGCACGGTGAAATACTGCGTTATCAGTCCCACGGATTTCCGCCGCCCGTCACGGCAGGTGCGAGCTGATGAAGATGACGGCGTAGAAGAGGAAGCCGACGGTGCCGATGATCATGCCGGCGATGGCCAGACCGCGGCCGCGAGCCTGACCGAGTCGCGCGGCCCGGAATCCTCGCGAGGAGATCACGGCGCCGAGCGCTCCGATGAAGCCGAACACGAAGAGACTCACACACGAGATCACGAACCCCCAGATCGCCTGCTGGCTGAACGGCAGCGGCCGAGCCTGCGGCGGCGCGGGCGGCCCCGGCGGGATCGGCTGAATCGGCTGGCTCGGCTGCTGGTACGCAGGCGGTTCACGGTCGTCCATCGCGTCTCCTCCTCGCCGCGGCGTCGTGGGCGGCTGGCACGACTGTAGTGGCGATCGGCTCCTTCACACGCGGGAATCGGTCGTGTCGTGGACGGCCGCCCCCAGAAAGGAGAATCGGGCCGATTTCCCCTTGTTCGGCGGTCAGGGAGGAGATCGTCGGGCGTGTCGGACGAAATCTCCCGTTATGCGATGCGGTCCCCCACCCGCCTCTGCAACACCAGCAGACCGGCGGCCGCGACGAGCGCCAGCACAGCAGGAACCACGAACACCGCGGGCAGGCCGACCGCGCCGGCCCCGAGGCCGCCGAGGAGGCCTCCGAGCGCTGAGCTCAGGGCCGGGGCGCTGATGAAGATGGCGGAGGCCGTCGCGATCGCCGTCGGCAGGAGGCGCTGGGCGACGATGATGCCGAGGCCCGCGAAGACGCCCCAGACGCCGCCCATCAGGATCTGCCCGGCGAACAGCCCCGCGGCTGTGCCGGTGGTCGCGAAGAGCACGTTCGCGCCGACGCCGAACAGGGCGCCGACGACCATGAGTGGAAGCATCCCGGTGCGGCGGGCGACGACCACCGCGACCGGCATCAGGGCGAGCTCGACCAGTGGCTGGATGCCGATGATCGCGCCGCTGAGCGCGGCGGGCAGGTGCAGCTGGGCGTCCATGTAGATCGGGAGGTACGCATACTTGATGGGCTCGCCGGCGTAGACGAGGATGTAGAGCCCCGTGAAGGCCAGGAGCGCAGCCATCGCCCGCAGCGGCACCTGCGCACGGGAGGCGACGTCGTCGCCCACCGGAGCCGCCGACACGGCGCGCTCCCGCAGTGTCCCGAGCGGGAAGAGCTGGGCGAGCGTGCATACGGCGGTCGCGACCAGCATCGCGCGAGCGCCTGCCTGTGCCGCGAGGTAGGCGCCCGCGACGGGTCCGATGACCCAGCCGAACGTCAACGCCATCCGGACGATCGACACCACGCCGTCCGCTGCCGGTGTCGGCGAGACGGCGAGCTCGTCGTGGATCGCCGCGAACAGCTGGGAGGTCGCGGCGCCCGCGAAGCCGAGCACGACAGCGCTGATCACGAACGGCATCCACAGCTCGGTCGAGAAGGCGATCCCGAGCCAGCCGACGAAGCCGACCGCGGCGCAGATCCGGAACAGACCGAGCCGGCGACCGGTGTGGTCGGAGCGACGCCCGATCAGGTAGCCGGCGATCGGCGCGGTGAGATTGGTGAGGTAGTAGAGCCCTGCTGTGGTGAGCGAGCTGCCCAGATCGTCGACCAGGAACCGCGCGATCTGGGGCGCCGCCGCCGAGAACCCGAGACCGGACAGGAACAGCGCGATGGTCGCCCCGCGGTAGAGCGGGCTGCGGAGGACGACCCTGACGGCGGACGGCGCACGGGTGAGCTGGTCGGTCATCGAAGTCGGGTCCCCATCGAGCGGGATCGCACAGCGCGCGATCGAAAAACCATCAAATGGTCGGTTTTGCGATGTTAGTCCGGGAGGAGCGGCCACGCAACACAGCAACCTGCCGCCACGGTCTGTCGAGCGGGGGAATCCTCGACCGTGACGGCAGGTGGTCTGGGTGAGTGTGCGGCGACCGGGAGCTCAGGCCACCGGGCCCGGGGCGAGCGTCACGTTCGCGGTGTGGGAGGCGCCGGAGGCATCCGTCCAGGTGACGCTGACGGTGTCGCCGGGGGCGTGGGCGCCGAGCACGGTCGTCAGAGCCGACGCCGAGTCGATCGCAGTGCCGTCCACAGCGGTGACCGTGTCGCCCGCGGTCAAGCCGGCGGTGGCGGCGGGGCTGCCGTCGACGACGCCGGCGATCGCTGCGCCGGAGGTCGCGTCGCCCGCCGAGTCGACCTCCACGCCGAGGAAGGCGGGATAGCCGATGGTCACGGTCGAGGAACCCTGGCCGGACTCGATCTGGCCGGCGATGGTCAGCGCCGTCTCGATCGGGATGGCGTAGCCCGCAGTGGTCGTCCCGCCCTCCGCGGCGGCGGTGTCGATGCCGATCACCTGGTCGGACGCGTTGAAGAGCGGGCCGCCGGAGTCTCCGGCTTGGATGTCGGCGTCCGTCTCGATGAGGCCGTTCAGTGTCTCGGATTCGGCGGTCTGCTCGGCCTGGGTCGTGATGGTCTGGTCGAGGGCCGTGATGGTGCCTGGCGACGCGGACGGCGTCCCCCCGGTGCCGCCGGCGTTGCCGACGCCCGTGACCGACTCGCCGACGGTCGCGTCGGACGCCGTGTCGAGGTTCGCTGTGCTGAGGCCAGAGGCGTTGCTCAGCTGCAGCACGGCGATGTCGTCCGTGGCGTCGGTGCCGACGACGGCGGCGGTGTACTGGGCGCCGGTCGCCACGACCGTGACGCTGATACTGGTCGCACCCTCGACCACGTGGTTGTTGGTGAGGATCTCGCCGCTGGAGGTCAGGACCAGTCCGGTGCCGGCGCTCTCCGCCTGCGCGTACGTCAGCTGGGAGGTGATGTCGACGACGCCGACCTCCTGAGCGGCGGTCGCGCTCCCCAGGGAAGAGGTCCCGGTCGAGCCGGAGCCGGAGCCGGAGCCGAAGCCGGAACCGTAGCCTCCATAGCCACCCGAGCCGTACCCGTACCCGTAACTGTTCTGTCCGAGCGCCGCGTGGATGCTCGTCGATGAGGCGGTGGAGGCCGGCGCCGCAGTCGCACTGCTCGCCGCGAGCCCGAATGCCGCCCCGACCGCTGCGGTCGCGGCGACCGCCGTCGACAGCGCGATCACGCGTCGGGTCCGGGTGCGACGCGCACTCGTCCGGGCGTCGGCGGGCGGCACGGCGCCCTGGTCGTTCGTACCGGTGGGAACCCCGTCAACGGTGTCCATGGCTCGTGTCCTCTCGGCTGGGCGTCCTGCTCGGCTGTCTCGCTCGATGGCCACAGCACACCGCAGCCGAGTGAGAGAGCCTCATGCGCGACCTATGCCCTGGCCGGGAGAAACCCAGGGTTCGCTGTGAACGTGAGGGAGGCTCCAAGAGGCCACCCCAACGGGGTCGAGCGGCCGACCGCCAGCCCTCGCTACGCTCGCAGCCATGGGGGTACGGCTCGAACGCGCGGCCGGCTGGGGTCGTCGGGGTCAGCGCCCGGACCGGCCTCGGCGTGGGGATCATCGCCGCCCTGAGCTGGCTGTGGTGCGTCCTCGCGTACTTCGCCGCGGCCACTCCTGTCGTGTTCATGGCGGCCTGACGGGGTCCCTCCGATCGGGCCGTCCACCGAATAGTCGAACTCCCCCGCGTAGTGGAACCACTCGCCGAGCAGTGGACTCCGGAGGCGCACGTCGATCGCGCGACGTCCCTCCACGACCGACTCCGCGACGATGACGCCGGCGAGCCGCGGCAGCCGTAGCCGGAGCGGACCCACGTGCAGCCACTGCCGCTCCGAGCACATCAGGAGGCGATCCCCCTCCACCGCGAGGAGCATCCGCACCTCGAAGCCGCCGCGGCGGCCCATGACGTCGTGGAGGTGGCCGTCCACGACACGGAGGGTGTCCTCCAGCGGACGATCGCCGGACGGGAACCGGAACGTCCGGACCGCGTGCAACCCGCCGTCCGCCGATGGGGTGTTCACGATCCGGAACGGCACGTCTGTCCCGAACTCCGGGAACAGTACGCGCTGACGCGCGAGAACCCGCAGCAGCGGCCGCAGCACGCGCCGGGTGCAGCCGGCCGACGTGAACACACCCTCTCCGACGCCGATCGCCGCACCGCCCACGCCGTCCGGGCCGCCCGAGAAGCCTGCCCGCAGCAGCGGGGGCAGCCGGTCGAACTCGTCGCCGAGGACCCGCTCGTAGACCGAGCGGCTCACACTCGGTTCTCGTGGCGCACCGGCTTCAGCCGGTCCGGCGCGTCGCCGGCCTCCGGGAAGGTGCAGCGGAACTCCCCCTCGTAGCCGAACAGGAAGCCGAAGACGACGTTGTGCACCTCCATGCGGATCCGGTACACGTCTGCCTCCTCGTCGAACCACTCGTGCAGCCGGGCCCGCCCGCTGAAGAGCATCGGGAACCGGAACGCGACCCACGGCCCTTCGTAGAACCGCTGCGCCCCCGACTCCAGGTGCAGGGAGCCGTCGTCGCCGACGTGCAAGTCGAGGTCGACCGCCAGGTGCTGGTGCGTGCCGAGATAGTCGACCACGCGGCCGTCGTGGAGGATCATGGTCGCGTCGAAACGGCTGGGCCGGCGGCGAACGCGGTATTCGCGCACGAACGTCACGGTCTCGCGCCCGAGCGGATCGCGGTAGGGGAAGTTCTCGATGGTGAACGGCACGTCCTCGCCGACGTCGGCGATCAGGATGTTGCGGAGCCGCCCGATCTGGAGGAACGGCACCACCCACCACGGCCCGCGCCGGATGCGCGACATCACGCCGGTCCCCACACAGGCGTAGCCCGCGTCCAGGCCGACGCCGAACCGCTTCTGCATCATCGGCGACAACCGGGCGAAGTCCTCCCCCAGGGCCTCGGCGAAGATCGAGGTCACGGCGCCTCCAGAGTCTCGAGGGTGGAAGGCGCACGATCTGCGCCACGCGCGTACCGCGGGGCGCGCAGGCACCGGGAGGCACGCGGACGTCCCCGGCGCCAGAACGCCAGCACCGACCAGAGCGGCCACCGCTCCGGCGGCATGCCGGTCTCGGCCCAGATCCGCAGCCGGTCGAAGCTCCACGCGGTCATCCACCCGATCAGCGGGCGTAGCAGGACAGCGTCCAGGGGTCTCCCCCAGCCGGGCTCGTAGTCGTAACCGGTGATGAAGGTGGTGCCAGATTCGGTGGGGAGGTAGCGCCAGTAGCCGCGCCCCTCCCCCAGCGGCGAAAGCCGATCGCGCGTCGTGAACCGCAGCGCGGAGGTGCGCGTGCCGTCCGGTCGGCTGCGCTCGCCGAGGGAGGTGCCGGTGCCGACGATCGTGTGGAGGGGCAGCCTCCGCTCGTACCGGAACCGGTAGCCTCCGCTCGCCAGCTCATCAGTGGGGACGATCGAGCTGAACCGCAGATCCCAGCGCGGGTGCAGCGACGGGTCCTGGGTCAGCTCCCAGAGCTCATCGACGGCGCAGCGGATGTCGATCTCGACGTAGACACGGCCAGTCCGCATCCCCTCATCCTGGCCAAGAGCGCCGCACTCACACAGGCCCCCGATCGGAGGCCACCCTCACGAGCGGTGGGCCAGCACGTTGACGACGTTCCCCGCCGGGTCCCGGACGAAGAACCGGCGGACCCCCCAGTCCTCATCCGTGAGGGGGTGGACGATCTCGAGTCCGTCCTCGACCGCGTTCGCGTACGCGACGTCGACGTCCTCGACCTCCAGCGACATCGCGGGGTTCACAGGAGCGGTCTGGTCGCGCGTCATGAGGCTGAACTGCGCGGCTCCCTGGGAGCCGGACGAACCGAGGGTGACGACCCAGCCGAGGTCCATCAGGACGTCGAGCCCCAGCGCCGCACGGTAGGCGGCGACAGCAGCGGGGAGGTCGGCGACGGTCAGGATGGGGACGGCGCGCGCGAGCTTCATGGCGGCACCCTACTCGTCTGCGCGCGACGGGCCGCTAGGCTGAGCCGACATCGTCGGACGATCGGGGGATCACATGCTCCCGTCCATCGTCGACGTCTGCGACTGATCGGCGTCACCGCTCAGGCGACCCCCGTCACGCGCCCCCGCTCGAGCACATAGCCCACCGCGACGGCGCCGGCGATGCACAGCATGATCGGCGCGAGCATGTCAGGCCCCTGATCGGTGAACTCCATCACCAGCAGCAGCGCCGTGAGCGGCGCCCGCATCGTCACGGCCAGGAACGCCGCCGACCCGAGGAGGGCGAACGCGGCGAGCGGCTCGCCCGGCCAGACGAACTGCCAGACCCCGCCCAGCGTGAGGCCGAGGCCGGCACCGATGGCGAGCGACGGCGTGAGCGTCCCTCCGGCGGCGCCCCCGCCGATGGTCCCCACGGTCGCCGCCGTCTTCACGAGCGTCATCACCAGGATGACCACGACGGGCAACGATGCCGACAGCGCGAGCTGCCCGAGCGACCGCCCGTTGCCCAGAATCGCGGGCAACCGCAGGGAGGCGACTCCGACCGCCGCGAACACCAGCGGCATCACGATCAGAATGCCCCACGACTTCGGACGATGGTTCTGGGCCAGCCGGGTCAGCCGCACGAAACCGACGGCGGCCAACCCGATGATCGGCCCTGCCACGATCGCCCAGACGACGATCTGCGGGTGCAGCGGCACCTGCTCCACGAGGTAGAGCGGATTCGCCGGCACCACCAGTCGGGCCACGAGCGCGGCGATGGCCGAGGTGGCGAGCGCAGGGAGGACCGTTGCGAAGCTGATCTCGGCGAGCAGGATCTCGATCGCGAAGACCGCGCCGCCGAACGGGACGTTGTAGACGGCGGCGAGACCCGCGCCCGCGCCGCAGGCGACCAGGATGCGCCGCTCGCGTGCACTCACGCCCGCGCGCTCGGAGAGCCACGACGCCCACCACGCCGCGACCTCGCGCGGAGCGACCTCGCGGCCGATGGAGGCCCCGAGGCCGACGATGACCACCTGGAGGCCGGCGTTCAGCAACGTGACGAGGGCGGGCATCCGCTTGCCGCCGACCGCGGCCTCCACCGACACCACCGCGTGGTCGGCGCGCCGGCGCCCCCAGGCGCGCAGGAAGTACCAGCCGACGCCGCCGACGAGGCCCGCCACGACCAGTGCGACGACACGGTTCACCGGAGGCGCCTCGAGCAGCCCCTCGAGGAACGTGCCCTCCGAGTAGCCGAACGCCAGGTGCTGGATGGTGTGGAGGCCCAGATAGACGAGGCCTCCGCCGACACCCGCACCGACGCCGACGAGCGCCGTCACGACGACGAGCCGGATCAGCCAACCGGGCGTGGTGGGGCCGGGCTGGCGGCGGGCGGTGGGCACGCGATCAGGCTATCGTCCGCCGCAGCAGAACGTCACGGGGCAGCGAGTGCGCCGACCGTCAGCAGTTTCACCGTCGTCGTCGTGCACGCCGTCACGTCGTCGTCCTTGACGAACAGCGACTCTGTCGACCCGGGCGGGTAGACGCGGAACCCGTCGGCCTTCTGCGGTTTGCAGTCGGCGTCCGGATAGTTCATGGCCTGGACGATCTTCAACGGCGCCTGCGCGGTGCCGCCCGGCTGGAGCACGACCGTCGGGTGCGGGGTGCTCCGGTCGAACTCGGCCGGATTGCCGAGCTGCGTGCCGTTGCCGTCGCCGACGAACGAGACGCCCGGCCAGCCCTGCAGCGAGCACTGGCCCGAGCCGTTGTTCGTGAGAACGAGGGTGACCTCCACGCTGCCCGCAGCACCGCCTCCACCCTGGCCGATGGAGCCGGCCAGATCGGAGGTCGCGCACTGGCCCTCGATGGGCTGCGAGGTGCTGGTGCCCGTCGGGCGGGGAGTGGACGATCCGGTGCCCGTGGGCGAGTCCGACGACGCGGGCGACGCGGACGGACCTCCGCCGGCGGCACAGCCTGCGACGCCGACAGCGAGCCCTGCGGCAAGCGCGAGCATGACGACGGTTCGGGCGAGAACGGGTCTGGTGGTCGCGGACATGCCCTATTCTCAGCACGCCGCACCCGCGGCCCGCACGACGGCGCGCCGCCCTCCGGGCAGTTGCCCTGGCAGGATGGACCCATGAAAGCGCTCGGACAGTGGCTCGCCCGTTGGTGGACGGTCTTCGTCCCGGTCGTCGGCATCATCGTGCTCGTCGCGTTCTGGACGGTCGAGCTGCAGCCGGTCGCTGTGGCGCTGATCGCGGTCGTGCTCGCGGGAACGGTGCTCGCGGCGGTGCAGCACGCGGAGGTCGTGGCCCACCGGGTCGGCGAGCCCTTCGGGTCGCTCGTGCTCGCTGTGGCCGTCACGATCATCGAGGTCGCGCTCATCGTCACCCTCATGACGACGGGCAAAGACAGCGCGACGCTGGCCCGCGACACGGTCTTCTCCGCGGTGATGATCACGATGAACGGCATCGTGGGCCTCAGCCTGCTGCTGAGCGCGTCGCGTCGCGAGACCACGACGTTCAACGCGCAGGGCAGCGGAGCGGCCCTCGGCACCGTGACCGCGATGGCGACGCTCACCCTGGTGCTGCCGACGTTCACCGAGGCGACGCCCGGCCCCGAGTTCTCGCCCAGCCAGCTCACCTTCGCGGCGATCGCGTCGGTGCTGCTCTACGGGATGTTCGTGTTCACGCAGACGTTCGCGCACCGCGACTTCTTCCTGCCGGTGTCGCGCAAGGGCACACCGCTCACCGACGACGAGGACAGCCACGCCGACGCCCCATCGACCCGCACGGCGCTCATCAGCGTCGGCCTGCTCCTCGTCGCGCTCGTCGCCGTCGTCGGGCTCGCAAAACTGGAGTCGACCCCGATCGAGCGCGCCGTGACCGGGATCGGCCTCCCGCAGTCGTTCGTCGGCGTGATCATCGCGCTGCTCGTGCTGCTCCCGGAGGCCATCGCCGCCTCCAAGGCGGCCCGCCGCAACCGCATGCAGACCAGCCTGAATCTCGCCCTGGGGTCCGCGATCGCGAGCATCGGTCTCACGATCCCGGCGATCGCGGTCGCCTCGATCTGGCTCCCCGGCCCGCTGCACCTGGGGCTCGGCTCCAGTCAGATCGTGCTGCTGATGCTGACC
Organism: Leifsonia sp. PARNA 1/14; assembly: GCF_055720965.1. Classification (NCBI taxonomy): domain Bacteria; kingdom Bacillati; phylum Actinomycetota; class Actinomycetes; order Micrococcales; family Microbacteriaceae; genus Leifsonia; species Leifsonia sp. PARNA 1/14. The sequence continues at coordinate 197,577 of NZ_JBVQSP010000001.1, read as the reverse complement.
GTCGTGATCAGCATCCTCACGATCATGCCGGGCCAGGCCGCACGCATCAAGGGCGGCATCCACCTCATCGTCTTCGGGGCGTTCATCTTCCTGTCGATCGTGCCGTGACCCTGTCCACCGCGGTGTCGCCGACATAGGGTGAGGCCATGAGCGAGCGCGACCCGCGGGTGGACGCCTACCTGTCCGGATTGCCCGCGTGGCAGCAGCAGGTCTTCGGCGAACTGCGCGAACTGCTCCACGAGGCCGACCCTGAGATGCAGGAGACGATCAAGCGCTCGGTGCAGCCCTACTTCGTGCTCGACGGCAACGTCGCGGCGTTCCTCGCCGCGAAGGACCACGTCAACCTGTTCGTCTACGACGGCGGCATCGTGCCCGATCCGAACGGGCTGATCACCGCGGGCCACGACAACACGACCGCACGGACGATCGGTTTCCGGGAGGGCGGCACGATCGATCGCGAGGCGCTTCTGCTGTTCCTCCGGCGGCTCATCGCCGACAACCGCGCCGGCGGCTGGAGGAAGCTCACCGGGCGGCGCTGACCACCGCGTCCGCGACTGCCGCGTCCCACAGCTGCTCGGCCGCGAGTCGTGCGGCGAGGGGGGTCCCGCCGCACAGGGCGGCGCTCGCCGAGGCACCGTCGAACAGGAGTGTCAGCTGCACCGCGAGCACATGCGGCGAGGCCACGCCCGCCGCTTCGGCCTGGCGCTGGAAGTACGCGGTCAGCTCCCCCTTGAAATGCTGCGCCACCAGCGCGGCGGGGTGGTCGCGGTCTCGCAGCTCGGTCGCGACGTTGACGAAGGGGCAGCCGAAGAAGTCGCCGGCCTCCGCGGCGCTGTGGAGGGCGTCGTACACGTGCAGCACGCGCTCGCGCGGCGACCGTTCGTCGTCCTCGGCGCTGAAATAGCCTGCGACGACGCGCGGCCCGTACTCCCGGAGCATGTCGGCGACGATCGCGTCCTTGCTCTCGAAGTGCTGGTAGATGGAGCGCTTGGAGACGTGGGCCTCCTGGGCGAGGCGGTCGACACCGACCGCGTTCACGCCCTCGCGGATGAAGAGCCTCGCGGCGGCGTCGAGCACCCGCTCCCGCGGTCGCGGGCGCGCAGGGGTCGTCGAGGTCATGCGGTCGATTCTACGGGTGCGGTTGCACAAAGTAAACCGATCTGTGTACATTGTCGGAAACAGATCGGTTTACTTTTGGAGGACCCCATGACAGATCTCACCGGCCGCGTCGCCCTCGTCACCGGAGCCAACCGCGGCCTCGGCGCCGCGTTCGTCTCCGAACTCCTCGAGCGCGGCGTCGCGAAGGTGTACGCCGCCGCCCGCCGCCCCGAATCGGTCACGGTCATCGACCCCCGCGTCGTACCGCTCGAACTGGACGTGACCGACGCCGACAGCATCCGGCGGGCCGCCGAGTCCGCAGGCGATGTGACCGTGCTGGTCAACAACGCGGGAATCGGCGTGAACCAGTCGCTCGTGACCGGTGACCTCGAGCAGATCCACCGCGAGTTCGACACCAATTTCTGGGGACCGGTGCTGGTGACCCGCGCCTTCGCGCCGGCGATCGCCGGCAACGGCGGCGGCGCGATCGTCAACATGCACTCGGCGCTCAGCTGGTATGCGATCGGCTCCTACAGCGCGACCAAGGCGGCGCTCTGGTCGGCGAGCAACTCGGCGCGCGTCGAGCTGGCGCCTCAGGGCATCCAGGTCGTGGGCGTCCACGTCGGCTACGTCGACACCGAGATGGCGGCGGACGCCGACGGGTACAAGGTCCCCCCGGCGCAGGTCGTCGCCCAGGCCCTCGATACGGTCGTCGCAGGAGCTGCCGAGGCGATCGTCGGCGAGACCGCGCAGCGTGTGAAGTCCGTGCTGCACGAGGACGTGCGCGCCCTCTACCCCCAGCTGGCCAGGTAGGAGTCGCCCGCGAAGCCTTGCGGGCGGATGCCCCACTGCGCCGTCCAGGTCTCGTCGGGCTCCAGCCAGTGCAGGCCCTGACCGGTGTTGAGCGCGTTCGCGGGGGCCGTCATCGGCTCCACGGCGAGCGCGACCTCCCCCGCCTCCTTCGTGGCGAAGGCCCGGTGGGTGAACAGCTGCACGTACGCGAAGGACTCGTCGCCCCACAGCGTGACCGTGCGGCCGTCGGCCGATGCCAGGGTGTGCTCGACGGGCGAGCGGAGGTCGCCGAAGCCGTCGTTCAGGTCGAGCTCGGCGACGATCCGGCCTTCCGAGAGGTCGTACGGGGTACCGGCGACGGGCGTCTCGCCGACGACGTTCAGGCGGTCATCCGTCTCGAACCGCCTCCTCGCGTGAACCGTCAATGTCAGTTGCGTGGGCGGAACCTCGCCGATGCGCAGATAGGGATGCGCGCCGATGGCGACGGGCGCGCTGCGACCGCCGCGGTTGGTGACCGTGTGGGTCACGGTCAGTCCCTCTGTGTCGAGCTCGTGCGTGACCGTGGTGTCGAGCACGAACGGGTAGCCCGACTCGGGGTAGATCGTCGCGGCCTGCGTGACGGTGGAGTCGGAGCGTTCGACCAGCGTGTACGGGCGGAACCGCAGCAGACCGTGCGAGGCGTTGCCGAGCGCCGGCTCGGTGATCGCCAGCCGCTGCGGGACTCCGTCCAGCTGCCACACGGCGTCCTTCACCCGGTTCGGCCACGGCACCAGCACGATGCCGTCGGCCGACGGCGGCGTGGAGTCCTCCGGGAACGGCTCGATGAGATCCGCGCCCCCGTAGCGGAGGGTCCGGATCCCGGCCGCGACCTGGGTGATCGTGGCGGTCAGATCGCCGAACTCGAGCTCGTACTGTTCTCCGGTCGGTGCTCGCATGGTGACAGCGTATTCCTCAGGCGATGGTCACGGGCAGGCCTGCGGCCCGGAGGGCTCGCACCTGGGTTGCGTCGGCCGATTCGCCCGTGAGCAGCCCGGCGACCTCGTCGATCGCGGCGATGCGGCCGACGTGCGTGCGGCCGAGCTTGGAGCCGTCGGCGACGACGAGCGCCCGGCCCGAGGTGGCGACCATCACGCGCTTCAGGTCCGCCTCCGGCAGGTTCACGTTCGTGATGCCGCCCGTGGGATGCACGCCCGTGCAGCCGATGAACGCCAGGTCGGCGTGCACGCGCTCCAGCAAGGTGGAGGCCAGCGGCTCGACCAGCGAGTGCTGCAGCCGCCGTAGCGTGCCTCCCGTTACCACGACCTGGAAGCGCGGGATCGCGCGCTCCAGCTCGAGCGCGATCGTGAGGCCGTTGGTGATGACGGTGACGTCCTCCAGGTCGTCGCGGTCGGCCAGCGCCCGGGCGATGGCCGCCGTGGTGGTACCGACGTCGAGGAGGACGCTGCTGCCCGATTCGACCAGCGCGGCCGCCGCCGCCCCGATGCGGCGCTTCTCCTCCGCCGACGACTCGAGGGCCTCCTCGAAGCTCGCCTCGCGCGTCGCCGTCGTGCGGAGCACCGCACCGCCGTGCACCCGCCGGATGCTCTGCTGAGCGTCGAGAGCGTCGAGGTCGGTGCGAACCGTCACGTCGGAGACCTGGAACTCCTCGCTCAGCTCGGCGACACGGACGAAGCCGGCCCGCCCGATCAGTTCGAGCATCCGCTCGCGACGGAGGGCGGCCGGCAACGGTTCGGTCATACCGGCAATGCTCCTGCGCTTGCGTTTTCTTGTCAATCCGCAAGCGATTGAGTACATTTGCTTTCGGAAACGAAAGGTACTCATGGCCGCCATCACAAAGCGCCCGCACCGCCTCTCCGACGGTCGCGACCTGATCTACTACGACGACGCAGACTCCGCGCTCGACCCGGAGCGCGCCCCCGACCTCCGCCAGTCGGCCGCCCGCCCGGCCACCGCCACCATGCGCCAGGACCCACTCACCGGCGAGTGGGTCTCGATCGCCGCGGCACGGCAGAACCGCGTGATGCTGCCGCCGGCCGAGCTCGACCCGCTGGCACCCGCCACTCCCGGCAACCCGTCCGAGATCCCGAGCCTCTACGACGTCGCGGTCTTCGAGAACAAGTCGCCCTCCTTCGGCCCTCTGCTCGACGACGCCAACCAGCAGGAGGGCCTCGACGACCTCGCGGCCATCGGCCTCGACCGCACCCGCACCTCCGTCGGCCGCTGCGAGGTGGTCTGCTTCAGCCCGGCGACGTCCGGCTCGTTCGGCAGCCTCACGCCGACCAGGGCGCGCACGGTCATCGAGGCCTGGGCCGACCGCACCGCCGCGCTCTCCGCCCTCCCGAACGTGCAGCAGGTGTTCCCGTTCGAGAACCGAGGGGAGGCCATCGGCGTCACCCTGCACCACCCGCACGGCCAGATCTACGCCTACCCGTACATCACCCCGCGCACGAGCGCCCTGATCCGGTCGCTCGAGAACTACGGCCCGACGCTCTTCGCCGACATCCTGGACCGCGAGCGCGCCTCCGAGCGGGTGATCCTCGCGGGCGAGCACTGGACGGCGTTCGTGCCGTTCGCCGCGCGCTGGCCGATCGAGATCCACGTGCTGCCGCATCGTCATGTCCCCGACCTGGCCGCGACCTCCGACGCCGAGCGCGACGAGCTCGCCACCCTCTACCTGCGCGTGCTGCGCGGCGTCGACGCGCTCTACGACTCCCCCACGCCGTACATCGCGGCCTGGCACCAGGCCCCGGTGCGCTCGCACCGCGACGAGATCCGCCTCATGCTGCAGCTGACCTCCCCCCGTCGCGGCGCGGATAAGCTGAAGTTCCTGGCCGGCTCGGAGTCGGCCATGGGCGCCTGGATCGGCGACATCCCGCCCGAGCAGGCCGCCGCCGCGCTCCGGGAGGCCGTGGCCAGGGCCGACCGCGAGAACCCGGTGGGCGAGCTGCCGGCCGGCATCGGCGGGCTGGTCACCGCCACCCCCGGAACCCCCGAGCCCTCCCCCACCCCCGAAGGAAAGATCTCCGCATGACCGACCTGCGCACCGGCGTCCGCGACGACTTCGTCTCGATCTTCGGCCGCGAGCCCGATGGAGTCTGGTCGAGCCCCGGACGGGTCAACCTCATCGGCGAGCACACCGACTACAACCTCGGCTTCGTGCTGCCGTTCGCGATCAACCGTCGTACCGTCGCGGCGCTCGGCCTCCGCGACGATCGCACCGTGCGCGTCGGCAGCACCTTCGCCGACGAGCTGGTCGAGATCGACCTCGACCGACTCTCCCCCGAGACGCTCGACGGCTGGTCGGCCTACCCGCTCGGCGTCGCCTGGGCCCTCGGCGAGTTCGGCGCCGACCTCGCCGCCGTGCCCGGCTTCGACCTGCTGCTCGACTCCAACGTCCCGGTCGGCGCCGGCCTCTCCTCGTCCGCCGCGATCGAAGGGGCGACCGCGCTCGCGCTCAACGACGTGTGGAGGCTCGGGCTCGACCGCCGCACGCTCGCGCGCGTCGGCCAGCGCAGCGAGAACATCGTGGTGGGCGCCCCGACCGGCATCATGGACCAGTCGGCCTCCCTGCTCGGCGAGCAGGACGCCGCGGTCTTCCTCGACTGCCGCTCGCTGGACGCGCAGATCGTCCCGCTCGGGCTCGAGGAGGCCGGGCTGGCCGTCCTCATCGTCGACACCGGCGTCACGCACGCCCACGCCACCGGCGGCTACGCCGAGCGGCGCGCATCGTGCGAAGCGGGCGCCCGCGCGCTCGGGGTCGAGTCGCTGCGCGACGTGGGCGTCGACGACCTCCCCCGCGCCCGCGAGATCCTCGACGACGTGACGTTCCGCCGGGTGCGGCACGTCGTCACCGAGGATCAGCGCGTGCTCGACACGGTGCGCACACTCCGCGAGAGCGGCCCCTCCGCCATCGGCGATCTGCTCGACGCCTCCCACGTCTCCATGCGCGACGACTTCGAGATCTCCGTGCCCGAACTCGACTTGGCCGTCGAGACCGCGCAGGCGAACGGCGCCATCGGCGCCCGCATGACCGGGGGCGGCTTCGGCGGCTCGGCGATCGCGCTCGTGCCGCTGGATTCGCTCAGTCGGGTGCAGGTCGCGCTCGACGGCGCGTTCGCGGAGCACGGCTTCGGTCAGCCGGAGCTGTTCACGGTCACCGCGTCGCAGGGCGCGCTCCGCGAGAGCTGAGCCGCGTTCATGCATTGGTCACGGTCGTTCGCCAGAATGGGACGATGACCGATGCGGAGATCACCTGGCTGAGTCCTGACACGGTTCAGATCCGTCAGCCCAAGTCGTCCCACTGGGAGGCCCCGTTCCTGTTCCTGCTCTTCGGACGGGAGCGGGCGCTCCTGATCGACACCGGCGCGACCGGCGACGAGGAGGTCTTCCCGCTCCGCGGCACGGTCGATTCCCTCATCGACACCTGGCTGCGTCGCAATCCGGTCGTCTTCACGCGCCCCTACCCGCTCGTCGTCGCGCACAGCCACGCCCACCGCGACCACATCGCGGGAGACGCCCTCATCGCCGCCCGGCCGGGCGCCACCGTCGTCGGAACGACGCCCGCGCAGGTGATCGCCTTCTTCGGCTTCCGGTCCTGGCCCGACGAGACCGTGGAGTTCGACCTGGGCCGGCGAATCATCGACGTCATCGGAGGCCCCGGCCACGAGCCCTCGGCCGTCGCCTTCTTCGACCGCGAGACCGGCATCCTCCTCACCGGCGACACCGTCCTCCCCGGCCATCTCTACGTGCGCGACCGCCCGCAGTACGTCGCGACGATCGAGCGCCTGCAGCGCTTCCGCGACGCGCCGACCGCACCGGTGCGGGAGCTGCGCGGCGCGCACGTCGAGATGTCGGCGACGCCGGGAGTGATCTACCCGCCCGGAACGCTCGACCAGCCGGACGAGCTGCCGCTCGCGCTGCCGCCGCGGATCCTCGACCGGGTTCGTTCGGCACTCGACGACCTCCGCGGCGAGCCCGGCGAGCGGGTCGTTCGCAGGCGGTTCGTGATCGCGAACGAATGAGTGCGGCACCGCAGGGTGATGGGCTGCGCCGTAGGGTGAAGACATGACGATCATCACCCTCACCGACGGCTCCGCCCCCACCGTCGCCGACGACGCTTTCGTCGCCGCCGGCGCCGTGCTCGCCGGGCGCGTGCGCCTGCTGCCCGGGTCGAGCGTCTGGTACAACGCCGTGCTGAGGGCGGAGGCCGAGGACATCGTCGTGGGCGAGCGCAGCAACCTCCAGGACAACGTGTCGTGCCACGTCGATCACGGATTTCCGCTGACCATCGGCGCCGACGTCTCCGTCGGCCACAACGCGGTGCTGCACGGCTGCACGATCGAGGATGGCGTGCTCGTGGGCATGCACGCCACTGTGCTGAACGGCGCGGTCGTCGGAGCGGGTTCGTTGCTGGCGGCCGGAACGGTCGTGCTGGAGGGCGCGGTCATCCCGCCCGGATCGCTCGTCGCCGGGGTCCCCGGCAAGGTGCGCCGCGACCTCACCGACGAGGAACGCGCCGGCATCCTCCGCAATGCCGAAGCGTACCTGGTGCACGTCACCGAGCACCCGCACGACCTCTAGCGAGCCCGCGAGCTGCGCTTCGGCAGCAGTCAGGAGGGCTCGACCGGGCCCGCCTCGCCGCCGGTGATGCGGACGAGTTCGTCGAAGGTCGTCGGGAAAACCGTGTGCGCGTGGCCCGCTGCGGCCCAGACCTCCGGGTAGCCGGCCAGGGCCACGTCGACGACGGTTCGCAGCGGCTCGGGGTGGCCCAGCGGCGCGACTCCGCCGATCGTCTGGCCGGTCGCGGCCTTCACCGTGTCCGCGTCGGCACGGCGGATGCGGCCGCCGAGCCGGTCGCCCAGGAACGCCGTATCGACCCGGTGGGCACCGGAGGTCATGACGAGCAGGGGTTCGCCGTCGATCGTGAAGACCAGGGAGTTGGCGATCGCACCGACCTCCACGCCGAGCTCGGCCGCGGCGGAGACCGCCGTCGGCGTCGCGGACTCGAACCAGCGCACGCGCGGCTCGATCCCGGCCTCCAGGAGCGCGGCCTCGACCCGCTCGACGGCAGGGTGCGTACGCTCGGCGTCGCTCATGCCAGTGCCCGCTCCGCCGACTCGACGACGTTCTGCAGCAACAGCGCGCGGGTCATCGGACCGACACCCCCGGGGTTGGGCGAGACCCAGGAGGCCACCTCGGCGACATCGGCCGCAACATCCCCGGCGACGACGCTCTTACCGGTCACCGGGTCCTCCACTCGGCTGACGCCCACGTCGAGCACCACAGCGCCCGGCTTGACGTTGTCGGCGGTGACCAGGCCCGCGACCCCGGCGGCGGCGACGATGATGTCGGCGCGGCGCAGGTGCGCGTCGAGGTCCACCGTGCCGGTGTGGGTGAGGGTGACCGTGGCATTGAACTCACGACGGGTGAGCAGCGAGCCGATCGCCCGGCCGACGGTCACTCCGCGCCCGACCACCACGACGTCCTTGCCCCTCAGGTCGATGTCGTGGCGCAGCATCAGGTCGATCACGCCACGCGGTGTGCACGGCAGCGGTGTCGTGATCGGGCGGTTGACATTGAGCACGAGCCGCCCGAGGTTCGTGGGGTGGAGGCCGTCGGCGTCCTTGGCGGGGTCGACGAGCTCCAGGATCGCGTCCGTGTCGATGTGCGGCGGCAGCGGGAGCTGCACGATGAAACCCGTGCAGTCGGGGTCGTCGTTCAACTCCTCGACCACGGCCTCCAGCTCGGCCTGCGAGATGTCTGTGGGCAGATCGCGGCGGATCGAGGCGATGCCCACCTCGGCGCAGTCGCGGTGCTTGCCCGCGACATACCACTGCGAGCCGGGGTCGTCGCCGACCAGGATCGTGCCGAGTCCGGGAACCACGCCCTGCTCGCGCAGCGCGCTCACGCGCTCCTTCAGCTCCGCCTTGATCTCGGCCGCGGTCGCCTTGCCGTCCAGAATCTTCGCCGTCACGCCGGCCTCCACACTCGTTACGAACCGCCGAGTACGCGGATGGTCCGCGTACTCGACGGTTTCTCGCTGATTTTTCGCGTACTCGGCTGGTGCCGGATGGTCAGATCGAGGACGGGAGCTCGACCGGGAACGCGTCCTGACCCGACGGGGTCAGTCCGGGGTAGAGCGGGAAGGCCGCGGTGAGCGCGTCGACGCGGGCGCGGAGCGCCTTGGTGTCGGCGCCGGGGCGCAATGCGAGGGCGATGATGTCGGCCACCTCGGTGAACTCGGTGTCGCCGAAGCCGCGGGTCGCGAGTGCCGGCGTTCCGATGCGGAGGCCCGACGTCACCATCGGCGGGCGCGGGTCGAACGGCACCGCATTGCGGTTGACCGTGATGCCGACCTCGTGGAGGACGTCCTCCGCCTGCTGGCCGTCGAGCTCGGAGGTGCGCAGGTCGGCGAGCACCAGGTGCACGTCGGTGCCGCCGGTGAGCACGTCGACGCCCGCTGCGCGCGAATCATCGGCGGTCAGACGCTCTGCGAGCAGCTTGGCGCCGCGGATGGTGCGCTCCTGGCGGTCCTTGAACTCGTCGGTCGCGGCGAGCTTGAACGCCGTCGCCTTGGCGGCGATGACGTGCATGAGCGGGCCACCCTGCTGACCGGGGAACACGTTCGAGTTGAGCTTCTTGGCGAGCTCCATGTCGCGGCTGACGATGAAGCCGGAGCGCGGTCCGCCGATGGTCTTGTGCACGGTCGAGCTGACGACGTCGGCGTAGGGCACGGGCGACGGGTGCAGCCCAGCGGCGACAAGACCGGCGAAGTGCGCCATGTCGACCCAGAGCTTGGCGCCGACCTCGTCGGCGATCTCGCGGAACGCGGCGAAGTCGAGCTGGCGCGGGTAGGCCGACCAGCCGGCGATGATGACCTGCGGCTTGTGCTCGAGCGCCTTGTCGCGGACCACGTTCATGTCGACCAGGAACGACTCGGGGTCGACACCATACGCGACGGCGTTGTAGAGCTTGCCCGAGAAGTTGAGCTTCATGCCGTGGGTCAGGTGGCCGCCGTGTGCCAGCTCGAGGCCGAGGATGGTGTCGCCCGGAGTGGCGATCGCCGAGAGGACGGCGGCGTTGGCGGACGCACCGGAGTGCGGCTGGACGTTGGCGTACTCGGCGCCGAACAGGCTCTTCGCCCGGTCGATCGCCAGCTGCTCGGCGATGTCGACGTACTCGCAGCCGCCGTAGTAGCGGCGGCCGGGATAGCCCTCGGCGTACTTGTTGGTCAGGACGGAGCCGACCGACTCGAGCACGGCGCGCGGCACGAAGTTCTCGGACGCGATCATCTCGAGGTAGTCGCGCTGGCGGCCGAGCTCGAGAGCCAGCACCTCCGCGATCTCCGGATCGACCTCCGCCAGCGGCGCGGTGAAAGTGGACGGGAGGGTGTCGGTCACAATCGGCTCCTTCAAAACAGGGATGAATACTGCATCGACCCAGGCGCGCGGCCGAATCCATCCGTTCGTTCGAGGTACCGTCGTCGCTCCCCGATGGTGACCATCTGAGCGCCAGTCGCGACGTGAGCAAGCATAGCAAAACCGCACGCCTCGAGCCCGTGCTCATCAGTGGGAGGCCTTGCTGATTAGTTAGGAGCCCTGCAATACTCGCTGGTGGTCGTCCCGCGGGCGGGCAGTGCCGGCCGAGATCCCGAGTATCCCCGAAGGCGTTAGGAGCTTCCGTGGTCGTGCCTCGTCCCGCCCGGCTCGAGAATACGGGCGATGCGCCCTTCACCCTGTTGCCCGGTGCACGGATCATCGTCGCCGGAGCCGGAGCAGAGACCGTCGGTCGACTGCTGCGCGACGAGCTGGCGACCGACTGCCGGCGCGATCTGATCGTCGTGCACGAGCCTCCCGCGTTCGGCGACATCGCCATCGTGATCGCCGACGACGAGGGCCCCGTCGGCCACGCGGCAGAGGGCTACACGCTGGAGATCTCGGCCGAGGGCGTCCGCATCGGCGCAGCGACCGCCGCCGGCGCCTTCTGGGGCGTGCAGACGCTGCGTCAACTCGTGCCCGCGGTCTGCGACGGCGATCCCCTGACGGTGGAGGCCGTGCGGATCAGCGACCACCCCCGCTTCGCGTACCGCGGTGCGATGCTCGACGTAGCCCGGCACTTCTTCCCGCCTGCGGACGTCAAGCGATTCATCGACGCCATCGTCCTGCTCAAGGTCAACCACCTCCACCTCCATCTGACGGACGATCAGGGCTGGCGGATCGAAATCGCGTCCTGGCCCGAGCTGACCCGTCACGGCGGGTCGACCGGCAGCGACGGCAGTTCCGGTGGCTTCTACACCGCAGACCAGTACCGCGAGCTGGTCGCATATGCCGCGGAGCGCTGCGTCACGATCGTCCCCGAGATCGACATGCCCGGCCACACGAATGCGGCGCTGGCGTCCTACCCCGAGCTGAACCCCGACGGCGTCGCGCCGGCGCTGTACACCGGCTCGGAGGTCGGGTTCAGCACCCTGCTGACCGGCGACGCAGTGACCGACGGCTTCGTCCGCGACGTCATCGAAGAGGTCGCCGCGCTGACCCCCGGCCCCTTCCTCCACATCGGCGGAGACGAATGTCTGAGCACGCCGGCGGAAGACTTCGTGGCCTTCATCGACCACGCGGCGCACGCCGTGACGGACGCGGGCAAGATCCCGGTCGGCTGGCACGAGATGGGGCGCAGCTCGAACCTCCCGGCGGGCACGGTCGGCCAGTACTGGTCCTTCCGCACGCCGCGGGAGGGCGCGGCGGACGAGACGCTGTCGTTCGTCCGGGCCGGCGGGGCCGTGATCATGTCGCCTGCAGACGTCGCCTATCTCGACATCGTCTACGAAGAGGGCGACCCGATCGGCCAGGACTGGGCCGACGGCGCGACGGACCTCCGCAGTTCGTACGAGTGGGATCCGGCCCGCATCGTCCCCGGACTCGGGGACGCCCACATCCTGGGCGTCGAGGCGCCCGTCTGGACCGAGACGATCGCGACGATCGAGGAGTTGGAAGACATGGTCTTCCCGCGCCTCGCCGCCGTCGCGGAGATCGGCTGGTCGGCTGCGCCCGCAGACACGGCAGACGTCGAGACCGCGCGCGACTTCGATGATTTCGCGGCGCGTCTCGCGCTCCTCGCCGAGCACTGGGATGCGCTGGGCACCGCCTACCGCCGCGTCGCCGACGTGCCGTGGCCGGAGGCCGTCGCCGGCTGATCGCAGTGACGGCCACCTCTACGGATAGCCGATGAACCACAGCAGCACGAGCGCGACCGGCTGCAGAGCGATGCCGGCCACGAACACGATCCGCCGGGCGCGCACGTTGTGCGTGAGCCCCGGCGCGCCCGCCAGCGGGGCGAGCGGCATCAGGAGGCGGAAGAGGCTCTGCTGCGGGAGGAACACCGCGAACAGATACAGCGCGTAGCTGGAGGCGTAGGCGACGACCTCGGTTCCGAGCGCGCGGATGCTCGGGCGGTTGAGCAGCCAGGCGTAGCCCGCGATGACCGCGACGACCAGGAGGGCGCCGGCGACGCTCGCGTACCGCCAGGTGAAGAGGAACCACGGGGTGAGCGGCACGAAGGCGACCCGGCCGATGAACCCGGTCCACCACGAGAGCTCCGTCTCGACATAGGCACCAGGGGTGCCGGTCACGGTCGCGGCCACCAGGGGCCACGCCAGACCGGCGACCGCTGTCACCGCTCCCGCGATGATCATCGACACGCGGTCGCGGATCCCGAACGCCTCGCGCCCTCGACGCGCACCCACGGCGCGGATCGCGAACATGATCCCGACCGTCAGCGGTAGCGCGAGCTCGCCCGGGCGGGTGAAGGCCGCGGCCACGCCGAGCGGGATCACCGTCCAGTACCTCCGCGCCATAATCGCCCACAGCGCGGCGAACAGGAGGACGAAGAACATGCTCTCCGCGTACGCGATCTGAAGTACGAACGACAGCGGCCCGAAGCAGAAGAACACGGCGGCCCAGAGCCCGCTCACCGCGCCGACGCGGGAGGCGACGAGACGGTACAGCACGAGTGCCGCCCCCGCACCGCACAGCACGGCGATCAGGACGCCCGCGGGCGCGAAGCCGAGTCCGGTGGCCGCCATCAGGGCGCGGACCACCAGTGGATACACGGGCAGGAACGCCCACTCGTTCTGCTCGACGTCACCGGCCGCGTCGGTGGGCAGGGTCGCCGGGTAGCCGTGCTCCACGATGCGGCGGTAGTACGAGGCGTCCCAAGTGCCCGCGAAACCGAGGAAGGTCGGGTGGGATTGCGGGCTGCCGCCCTCCCAGTGGAACACCCCGGCGACGAGGTAGAGCGTGAGCATGAAGAGCGTCGTGACGACACGCGACGCCGCATACAGTCCGAGGATGCCTGCCCACCACGGCACGTCGCGGCCGAACAGCCGCAGATGGCCGACTTCGACCGAGGGCCCAGCGGGATCCGCCGGGCGCAGCGAACTGGAGGTACCGGCCGTCATCGCTTCGATGCTACCCCTGGGATTCCCCCGTCCGGAGCACTGGACATCCTCCTTCCGGCAGGGGTAGGCAGGCGCCGAACACCTCGACCCGGAACGCTACTTGACGCTGCCCGCGGTGAGGCCGCCGACGAGCCGCTTCTCGATGAGCGCGAACAGGATGACGACCGGGATCACCGCGACGATGGACACCGCGAAGACGTACTGCCAGGCGGCGTCGTACTGGCCGACGAACTTGGTCAGCGCGACAGACAGCGGCTGGTTGGCGTCGGTCGACAGGATCACGAGGCTCGCCGCGAACTCGTTCCAGGAGGCGACGAACGTGTAGATGATGGCGGTCACGATGCCCGGCCACACCAGCGGCAGCTGCACTCGCAGGAGCACCGTCCATTTGCCGGCCCCGTCGAGCTGGGCGGCTTCGTCGACCTCCTTGGGCACACCGGCGAAGAAGGTGTGCATGATCCAGATGGCGAACGCCAGGTTGAATGCGGCGTTGACCAGGATCATCGCGAGCCAGGTGTCGTTGATCCCGAGGGCGACCATCTCTTTGAAGAGCCCGGTCGCCAGGACCGTCGGCTGCAGCATCTGCGTCACGATGACGAGGAAGAGGAAGACGCCTCGCCCGGGGAAGCGGAACCGCGCCGTGTAGTAGGCCGCGGGGACGCAGACCAGGAGCACCAGCACCGTCGCGAACAGCGAGATCACGATCGTGGAGATCAGGTTGAGCGGCAGCGGCGTCTCGGGCGTCGACCACATCGTGAGGTAGTTCTCGGGGTGCCATTGCGTCGGCAGGTAGGTCGGCGGGACGGCGAGGATGTTGTCCCGGCTCTTGAACGACCCGACCAGCATGATGAGGTAGGGCGCGATGAACACGAGGGCGATCACGATGCCGGCGATCACCTTGCCGGCGACGCGCCACGAGAAGCGCGAGCGGGATCGGCGGCGCGGCGCGGGCGAGACGCCTGCTCCGGCGAGCGCGACAGGTGCCGGTGCGGTCACGAGACCTCCTTCATCGGCTTGACGATCCAGAGATAGAGCGCCACGACGACGAGCACGATCAGGAAGTTGATCACGCTGAGCGCGCTCGACAGGTCGATGCGCTGTTCGTTCTGCAGCAGCTTGAAGACGTAGGTCGTCGTGGTGTCCGCCTTGTAGCCTGGGATCGACCCCGTCATTAGCTTCAGGATCGGCAGGGAGTTGAAGACGTTGATGATGTTGATCAGCGTGGCGAGCGCGATGGCGGGGCGCAGGTTCGGGAGGGTGACGCCGAAGTACGAGCGTGCGGGCCCCGCCCCGTCGACCTTGGCCGCCTCCAGCATGTCACCGGGGATGCCCGCGAGCCCGGCGAGGATCGTGTAGGTGGTGAACGGCAGCGACACGAACACGGCGATCGCGATCGATGACAGGAAGGCCGGTACCGGTTCCTTGGTGAAGCCGAACGGCTGAGCCAGCACGTGGATGTCGACGAGGAATTTGTTGATGATCCCGTAGAACGGGTCGAGGCCGTAGACGAAGACCGTCGTGGTCATGACCACACTCGCCGCCCACGGCACGATGATCGCCATCCGCACCCAGCGGCGGCCTGGGAAGTTCTTGTCGAGGAACTGCGCCAGCGCCAGGGAGATCACGACCGTGATGACCACGACCGAGACGACCCAGAGCAGCGTGTTGAACAGGATGCCGGGGATCTCCGGGCGCGAGAGCACGGTGATGTAGTTCTGCAGGCCGACCGACCCGTGGTCGACGCCGGCGACCGAGATCTTGCGCGTCGAGTTGTAGATCATGTAGCCGGCGGGGAACAGCACGACGCCGAAGATGAGGATGAGCGCGGGGAGCGTCCAGGGCACGGCGTTCCACAGCGTGGTCGCGTTGCCGTGCCGCGCGGGCGGCGCCCCGCGGCGGGGACGGCCGGTGGCCGCCCCCGTCGTGGTCGTCTCGATGGTCGAGCTCATGCCGGTTCTACTGGCCTGTGGCCTTCGACTGGATGGACTTGAGCAGTGTCGCCGGGTCGGTGCCCTGACCGAGCTGGCCGATCTGGCTCTGGATGGCGCCCTGCGCGGCCGACCAGTCCTTGTTGGTGGACGGGTAGAACTTCGCGTTGGGCAGCAGGTCGAGGAACGGCTTGATGTCGGCGTTGGAGCCCATCGAGTCCGCGCCGGTCTTGGTGGTGGGCAGGAAGCCCTCCGCGCCGACCCACTTCGTGTAGACCGCGGGCGAGTAGAAGTAGTCGAGGAACTTCTTGATCGCCGGCTTGCGGTCGGTCTTGTTCTTGAACGCCATCAGGTGGTCGGCGACGCCGAGGGTGAAGGCCGAACCGTCCTTCGTCGGGATCGGTGCGATGCCGTACTTCAGCGACGGGTTCTTGTCCTTGATCTGGCCGACTGTCGGCGGGAGGCCGACCTGCATGCCGAGCTGGCCCTGGATGAAGACGTTCATCAGCGGGGTGCGGTTGGTCGAACCGGGGTTCGCCTCCGTGAAGCCCTGGTTGATGATCTTCTGCATCTCGGTGGCGCCGGTGGTGTTCTCTGCGCTGTCGATGGTCAGCGTCTTGGCGTCGCCATAGCCTCCACCTGCACCGTAGAACCAGACGGCGGTCTCGGCCTGGGCCTCCTCGGAGCCGAGGGGCATGCCGTAGGGCGTGACACCGGCGGCCTTGAGCTTCGCGGCGTCGGCCTCGAAGTCGGCCCAGGTCTTCGGGGGCTCGGCGATGCCGGCCTTGCTGAAGTCGTCCTTGTTGTAGAACAGCGCGCGGGCGGACGCGATGAAGGGCAGGCCCCACTGCGTCCCGTCGATGCTGGCGTTGTCTTTGAAGGCCGTCTGGAAGTCGTCGAGCGTCTGCGACGACACGATGTCCTTCGCCGGGTAGAGCAGATCGTCGGCGGCGAAGCCCGCGAACGCGTCGATGTTCAGGATGTCGGGCTGCTTGCCCGCCTGGATGCGCGTCTTGATGACGTTGTTGATGTCGGTCCACGACTCGACGTCGAGGTTGACCGTGATGCCCTTGTTCTTGGCCTCGAAGTCCTTGATGATCTGCTGCCATTCGGCCTTCGTGTTGTCCGAGTAGCTGGCGACCATCAGGTTGAGGTCGTTGGCGCCGCCGGCCGAGTCGCCCGATCCCCCGCTGAAGCCGCAGGACGCGAGCGTCAGAGTGGCAACCGCCGCCGTGGCGACGGTGGCCCCCCACCGCACAGACTTCTTCATCGACTTTCCTCACTCTCGCTCTGGATAGCGACCGTCGCCGAACGTGGTGCGGTGCGCGACGATGCGCTCATGGATGATGCTTCGTGATTTGTTTTGAGCAAAAACAATCAGATGCACTCATTCGTTGCTCGAATACTTACGCATCACGGAGGCCACGTCAAGGAATTTGTTCAACTTCTTTACATATCCGTAACACTCCCGTCCCCTGTCGCCCGGTCCTCCCGGTGCGGCGATCGAAAATGATTAGTAGACAAGCGTTACGCTCATAAGCGATCATTGACGCGACCGAATCGTCGTCGCAGAGGAGTGAGCAGTGGCGTCCGACACCCGACTCGACGACCGGCTGGGCGCCGGGCACCCGGTGCTCGCCTTCGACGTCGGAGGCACGGACCTCAAAGCCGCTCTGGTCGACTCCTCCGGCCGCATCGTGGAGCTCCTCCGCCGGCCCACGCCGCTCGACGGCGAGCGCACCGGCGACGCCGTCGTCGCCGCGACCGCCGCGCTGCTCGACGAGTTCCGCCGCACGCATCCCGAGATCGAGCCCGCGGCGGCCGGTCTCGTCGTGCCGGGCCATGTGGACGAGGTGCGGGGCGTCGGCGTGCTCGCCGAGAACCTGGGCTGGCGCGAGTACCCGTTCCGGGAGCGCGCGTCGCAGGCGCTCGGCCTCCCGGTCTCGTTCAGCCACGACGTGCGGGCAGCGGGCGAGGCGGAGTACCGGCTCGGGGCCGCGAAGGACTTCCGCGATGTCGTCGTGATGGCGATCGGCACGGGCATCGCCGGCGCGATCTTCATCGACGGCACGCTGTTCACCGGCGGCGGCATGGCCGGCGAGATCGGCCACTCCCGGGTCGCGGACGGCCCGGAATGCGCCTGCGGCGGCCGCGGCTGCCTGGAGGCCGTGGCCTCCGCGGCCGCCATCGCGCGCCGCTACACCGCGCTCAGCGGCGTCCCGGTGGCCGGTTCGCGCGAGGTGCTGGAACGCGCGACCGCAGGCGACCCCGCGGCGCAGCGGATCTGGGACTCTGCGCTCGACGCGCTCGCACTCGACCTCTCCCACACCGTCGCGCTGCTCGCCCCGGAGGCCGTCGTGATCGGCGGCGGCCTCGCCCAGGCGGGCGACGCCCTCTTCGTTCCGCTCGCCGAGCGCCTCGACGGCATCCTGACCTTCCATCGGCGCCCGGTGCTGTTGGCCGCTCGCATCGGCGAGAACGCAGGAGTGATCGGCGCCGCGCTGCGTGCCCGGGAACGCCTCGCCGCACCCGGTCCCGCCCCTGCCTTCACGCCTTCCCACCTCAGCGAGAGAGCTCGATGATCCTCACCGTCACGCCCAACCCCGCCATCGACCTGACGTACCGTGTCGCTGCCCTCGAGCCCGGCGAGACCCATCGGGTCGCCGCGCCGGCCGCGCGCGCGGGAGGCAAGGGCCTCAACGTGGCCCGCGTCGTCGCGCAGACCGGCGGCGCCGCGTTCGCGCTGACGACCGCGGGCGGGGCGCCCGGGCTGCGGCTCGCCGACGATCTCGAGGCCGCCGGCCTACCGTCGGAGCTGGTGCCCGTCGCCTCCCCGACCCGCAGCAGCGTCGCGATCGTCGACGAGGGATCCGGCGTGACCACGATCTTCAACGAAGCGGGCGGCGCGCTGTCGCCGTCCGAGTGGACGGCGTTCCGCGACGCGGTCCAGCGCCTCGCCGTGCCGGCGACAGTGATCGTCGGCTCCGGCAGCCTCCCGCCCGGCGCCCCGGACGCCTTCTACGCCGAACTGGTGGAGGTCGCCCGACGGCGCGGCATCCCCAGCGTCATCGACGCGACAGGCCTCCCGCTGCTCGCCGCCGCCGAGGCCGGAGCCGACGTGCTCAAACCGAATCGCCGCGAGCTGGCCGACACCATCGGCATCGACGACCCCGTCGAGGGCGCGCGCGCCCTGATCGCCGCCGGCGCACGGCTCGTCCTGGTCTCCCTCGGCGCCGACGGGATGCTGGCGGTGACCGACACGAGCGTCGCCTCCGCCCGCCTGCCGCAGCCGCTCTCCGGCAACGCCACCGGAGCCGGCGACGCCGCCGTCGCGGCCGTCGCCTCCGCCCTCGCCTCCGGCGTCGCCGATCCCGCCACGCTCGTGCGCCGCGCCACCGCCTGGTCGGCCGCCGCAGTCCTCGCCCCGCTCGCGGGCGAGCTCGACCCCTCCTACCCGGAGTACGACGCCCGCCTCGTACTCTCCTGACCAGCCGACCGCCGACCCACCGGAGATCCCCCATGCCCCTCGTCCCCACTCTCGACCTCCTGCACGGAGCGGTCGCCGCGCGCACCGGCGTCGCCGCGTTCAACGTCATCCATCTCGAGACGGCGGAGGCACTCGTCGCAGCAGCCGAGGAATCGCGCCGCCCGGTCATCCTGCAGATCTCGCAGAACTGCGTGCAGTACCACGGCGCCCTCGAGCCCATCGCCCGCGGCGCCATCGCCCTCGCGTCCGAGTCGTCGGCGCACGTCGCCGTGCACCTCGATCACGCGGAGGACGAAGAACTTTCGCGACGCGCGATCGACCTCGGCTTCGGGTCCGTCATGTTCGACGGCTCGACACGGCCGTACGACGCCAACGTGGAGGCCACTGTGCGGGTCGTCGAGTACGCGCACGCCAACGACGTCTCGGTCGAGGCCGAGCTCGGTGAGATCGGCGGCAAGGACGGCGCCCACGCGCCGGGAGTCCGCACCGACCCGGCCGAGGCACGCCGGTTCGTCGGCGAGACCGGCGTCGACGCTCTGGCGGTCGCCGTCGGCAGCTCGCACGCGATGACCGAGCGCACGGCCCAGCTCGACCTCGGCCTGATCACCTCGCTGCGACACGCCGTGCCCGTTCCGCTCGTGCTGCACGGCTCCTCCGGGGTCGCGGATGAGACGATCGAGGCGGCGATCCGCGCCGGCATCACCAAGGTCAACGTCTCCACCCACCTCAACCGGTTCTTCACCGACGCGATCCGCGCCTACCTCGGCGCGAATCCCGACGTCGTCGACTCGCGCCGCTACGTGCGCGAGGGACGCGCCGCGGTCGCGGCGGAGGCTGCCCGCCTGTTGACCCTGTTCGACGTCGCGGCGCGCACACCCGACGAGACGGAGAACGCACAGCCATGAACAGAGCCGAACGCCTCAACGCGGTCCTCGACCTCCTCGCGGAGACGGGCCGGATCGAGGTGGAGGACATCGTCGCGAAGCTCGACGTGTCCGCGGCGACGGCGCGACGCGACCTGGACGCCCTCGCCTCGCAGCAGCTCTTGACCCGCACCCGGGGCGGCGCGGTCGGGCAGTCGGTGGCGTACGACCTCCCGATCCGCTACAAGCGCGAGCAGCACGCGCCCGAGAAGCTCCGCATCGCGCAGGCGGCGAGCGCACTCGTTCCGCGCGGGGCCGTCGTCGGTCTGTGCGGCGGCACGACCAGCACCGCGGTGGCGAGCGTCCTCGGCTCGCGCCCCGACCTCATGGAGCCGTCGCCCCACCCGAACCTCACGGTCGTCACCAATGCCATCAACATCGCCGCCCAGCTCGTGATGCGGCCGCAGATCAAGACCGTGGTCACCGGCGGCGTCGTGCACGCGCGGTCCTACGAGCTCGTCGGGCCGTACAGCGACGTCGTGCTCGAGAAGATCACGATGGACATCGCCTTCATCGGGGTCAACGGCATCGACCCGCTGATCGGTGCCACGGTCCACGACGAGGGCGAGGCCAGCGTCAATTCGCTGATGGCCCGCCGCGCCACCCGGGCGGTCGTCGTCGCCGACTCCAGCAAGATCGGGCGCAAGGCCTTCGCCACCCTGGGCGGCCCGAAGATCCTGACCACGCTGATCACCGACGACGGCATCACGGCCGAGCAGCGGGCCGCCTTCATCGAGCGGGGCATCGAGGTCATCGTCGCGTAGGTTGGAGGTGATGACCGTGCATGTGATCCATTCCGCCCGTCTCGTCAGCGAGGGCCGCGTCGCCCGCAACGCCTGGGTGCTGTTCGACGGCGACCGCATCGGTGCCGTCGGCACCGGCGACGACTGGCTCGCCGCCGTCGCCGGCGCGCCGGATTCCGTCGTCACCGACGCCGACGGCGGGTGGCTGGCGCCCGGCTTCATCGACCTCCACAACCACGGTGGAGGCGGCGCCGCATTCGACGACGGCCCCGACGCGATCCGCACGGCGATCGAGCTGCACCAGCGGCACGGCACGACGCGGTTCGTCGTGTCACTCGTGACGGCGACGGTGCCCGAGCTCGCGGAGCGCGTCGGCATGGTCGCCTCCCTGGCCGCCGAGGACCCGCGTGTGCTCGGCTCGCACCTGGAGGGTCCATTCCTCGACGTCGGGCACAAGGGCGCGCACGACCCTGCGCTGCTGCGGGCCGCGACACCGGCCGACATCGAGCTGCTGCTCGAGCGCGCCCGCGGCACGCTGCGCCAGGTCACCCTCGCTCCCGAACTCCCCGGCGGCATGGAGGCCGTGCGCGCGTTCGTCGACGCGGGCGTCGTCGTCGCGGTCGGCCACACCGCCGCGGACTATGAACAGACCCGGGCGGCGTTCGGCGCCGGAGCCACGATCCTGACGCATGCCTTCAACGGCATGGACGGTATCCACCATCGGGCCCCCGGCCCGGTCGCGGCTGCGACGCGCACCCCTGGCGTCACCGTGGAGATCATCAACGACGGCATCCACGTGCATCCGGAGGTGGTGCGGGTGGCGTTCGCCGCGGCTCCCGGGCGGGTGGCGCTGATCACCGACGCGATGGCGGCGGCGGGCGAAGCCGACGGCGACTACCTCCTGGGGGCCCTGCAGGTGGAGGTGCGCGACGGTGTCGCCCGGCTCGCCGGCGGCGGCTCGATCGCGGGTTCGACGCTCACCCTTGATGACGCGCTGCGGCGCGCGGTCCACGAGGTCGGCGTGAGTGTCGAGGAGGCCGTGCTCGCCCTCACCGAGACACCTGCCGCCGCGATCGGGCGGGCAGGCGACCTGGGCAGGCTGGCGCCCGGCTACGCCGCCGACGCAGTGCTGCTCGATGACGACTTCCGCGTGCTGCAGGTGTGGTCGAGCGGGGCGCCGATCCCGCGGTGAGACGGCCCGAGCGCGCTCAGGCGCCGACTACGTCGGCGCTGCCCACGATCTCGATGAGCGGGGCGTAGAGGGCCATCGCATCGAGCGCTCGCTGGTGATCCGCGTCGCTCGCCCCGGCGCACGCGTCCGCGACGACCAGCACGTGCACGCCCGCATCGGCCGCGGCGAGCGCCGTCGACAGCACGCAGCAGTCGGTGGAGACGCCCGTCAGCACGATCTCGTCGGCGTCGCCGACGGCCTCCTGCAGCCGCGGCCCCCACTTGCCGAACGTCGGCATCGTCACGACGGGATGGCCGGTGTCCCGGAACGCCAGCACCTGGTCGTAGAGCGGGTCGTCGGCGGGCACCCGGGCGAACGGCCACTGCTCGTAGTACGGGATCCACGCGCCCTCGGGGCGCTCCGGGGCGATGAACCGAGTGAAGACCACCCGCGGCCCGAAGCCCCGCAGCATGCCGGCGATCACCGCCTCCGCCTCCGTGAACCGGGGCGTGAACCAGGGGCTCGCGGGGTCGCCGAACACCTGCTGCATGTCGACGACGACGAGCGCCCGATCGGTCACCGCTCCTCCTGACGTCGGATGACCCCGCGACCGAAGACGACGATGCCGAGGAAGCCGATCGCCAGCGACACCAGCACGCCGAGGTTGGCGTACGCCCAGTCGCCGGTCGTGCCGCCGAGTCCCAGCGGCCCGAGCAGGTAGCCCTGCCAGCTCAGCCACGCGGCGGAGCCGTTGGTGACCAGGCCCCAGCCCACCGCGGTCCCGACCACGATCAGGGCGATCGGGAGCCAGCGCACAGAGCCGTAGCGCCCTCGCCGTTCGTAGAGCTCGGCCTCCGCGTAGTCGCGTCTGCGCAGCGCGATGTCGGCGACGAAGATGCCGCACCACGCGGCGATCGGCACACCGAGCGTGATCAGGAACCCCTGGAACGGGCCGAGGAAGTCGCTCGCGAAGAACACGACGTAGACGGCGCCGGCCGTCATGATCACACCGTCGATCCCCGCGGCGACGTAGCGCGGCACCCGCACACCGACGCTCAGCAGCGCGAGCCCGGACGAGTAGATGTCGAGCACGGCGCCGCCGACCAGCCCGAGCACGGCGACGATCACGAACGGCACCAGGAACCAGGTCGGAAGCAGGGAGGCCAGCGCGCCGATCGGGTCCGCCGCGATCGCCTTCGAGAGCGACTCGGACGACCCGGCGAGCAGGATCCCGAAGATCAGCAGGAGGACGGGCGCGAGCGAGGAGCCGAACGTCGTCCAGCCGACGACGCCTCCGCTCCGCGTCGAACGCGGGAGGTAGCGGGAGTAGTCGGCGGCCGCGTTCACCCAGCCCAGGCCGAAGCCGGTGAGCATGAAGACGAAGCCGCCCACCACGTGCGGCACGTCGCCGGCCGGCAGCGCGGCGACCGCACCGAGGTCGATATGGCCGAGCACCAGCGCGATGTAGAAGACCGTGAGGATGCCGGTGACGATCGTGATCACGATCTGCATGCGCATGATGAGGTGGAAGCCGATCACGCCACCCGCGACGACCAGGGCGACCACGACGATCAGAGCGACGACCTTGGTCGCCGTCCCGCCCTCCCAGCCCAGCCGGGTGAAGACCGTCGCCGTCGCGAGCACTGCGAGCGCCGTGAGCACGGTCTCCCACCCTACGGTGAGCAGCCACGACAGGGCGGACGGCACCCGGTTGCCCTCGACGCCGAACACCGCGCGACTGAGGACCATCGTCGGGGCGGAGCCCCGCTTTCCCGCCAGCGCGATCACGCCGCAGAGCAGGAACGACGCCACGATTCCGATGACACCCACGATGGTCGCCTGCCAGAACGAGATGCCGAAGCCGAGCAGGAACGAGCCGTAGCTGAGGCCGAACACGGACACGTTCGCGCCGAACCAGGGCCAGAACAGGTCGCGCGCCCGCCCCTTCCGTTCGCTCTCGTGGATGGTGTTGAGCCCGTTGAGCTCCACGCCGAACGTCGTCGCCGCGCCCCGGGCGCGGTCGGGCCGGTCTTCACCGTTCGTCATGAACCGATCCAAGTGCACCGGCCACCGGTCGTCAACCGATCGCGCGTTCGCGGGCCGATACCCTGGACGGATGGATTCCACCGGCACCGCCAACCCCACCGGCTCCGCCAATCCCACCGGCTCCGCGAACCACTGGGTGCTGACCTTCAGCTGCGCCGACCGGCCCGGCATCGTGCACGCCGTCTCGGGCGCGATCGTCTCGGCTCGCGGCAACATCACCGAGAGCCAGCAGTTCGCGAGCACCGACACCGGCCGGTTCTTCATGCGCCTGCAGGTGCAGTCGGAGGCCGACCGAGCCGAGTTCGAGCGCGCACTGGCTCCGGTGGTCGAGCGCTTCGGCATGACTCACAACGTCGACAACGTCGGCCGGCCCCTGCGTACGCTCGTACTGGCCTCCACCGCGGCACACTGCGTCAACGACCTGCTGTTCCGGCAGCGTGCGGGGCAGCTGCCGGTGACGATCCCCCTCGTGCTGTCGAACCACGGCGCACTGCGAGACCTGGCCGGCTTCTACGGCGTGCCCTTCGAGTCACGGCCGGTCACCGACCCGGAGTCGAAAGCCGCGTTCGAGGCGCGCATCCTGGAGGCCGTGGAGGAGCACGACATCGAGCTGGTCGTGCTCGCGCGCTACATGCAGATCCTCTCCCCCGGGCTCTGCGAGAAGCTCGCGGGCCGCGCCATCAACATCCACCACTCCTTCCTGCCCGGTTTCAAGGGCGCCAACCCCTACCGTCAGGCGCACGCGCGCGGGGTGAAGCTCATCGGCGCGACGGCCCACTTCGTGACCAGCGACCTCGACGAGGGCCCGATCATCGAGCAGAACGTGGTGCGCGTCGACCACACCCGCAGCGTGCAGGAGCTGGTCGCGATCGGCCAGGACGAGGAGAGCCGCACCCTCACGCAGGCGGTCAAGTGGTTCGCGGAGGATCGGGTGCTGCTCGACGGCGCCCGCACCATCATCTTCCGCTGAGACCGCGCCGCTACACTGGTGCGGTGACCTCCACGCACGACCCGGACACCCCCGCCGCAGAGCGCCCCGACGCCCATCGGGCCGACGCCCTGCGGGCCGACGCCCTGCGGGCCAACGACATCCTGCGCTTCCTGCTCGAGCTCTTCGCGATCGTCTCGCTGGGCATCTGGGGATTCATCGCCTGGCCGCTGCCGTGGAACATCGTCGTCGGAATCGGCGCGCCCGCCCTGGCCATCCTGCTGTGGGCCCTGTTCCGTTCGCCGAAGGCCGTGCTGCACGTCGACCCGTTCGTGAAGGCGATCGTCGAGATCGTGGTGATGGGCTCCGCCGCGTTCGCGTGGTGGAACCTCGGTCAGCCGATCGTGGCGCTCGTCTTCGCCGTCGTCGCCACGGTGAGCGGCGTGATCAACGGACGGCGCGAGTTCGCATGACCGGCGTCGTCGTCCATGACGCCCGCAAAGTGGATACGAGCGGACTGGTCGACGAGTTCTGGATCGTCACCGACGGCGAGCGCATCGTCGCGACCGGCTCCGGAACGGGCTGGCACGAAGCGGCGCGCGCGCCGGGCGTCGAGGTCGTCGACGCCGGAGGCCACTGGCTGACGCCGGGCTTCATCGACCTGCACTGCCACGGCGGCGGCGGTCACCCGTACGACGACGGCCCGGACGAGATGCTGGCGGCGCTGGCCACGCATCGTGCGCACGGCACCACGCGTGCACTCGTCTCGCACGTCGCGAACCCGCTGGCCTCGCTGCGCGAGAGCCTCGGCGTCGTCGCCGACCTGACCGCCGTCGACCCGATGGTCCTCGGCTCGCACCTCGAAGGCCCGTTCCTGGCCCGTGAGCGACGCGGGGCGCACGACGACGCCTTCCTGCGCGAGCCGGGGCCGGAGATGGTGGAGGAGCTGATCGGCGCGGCGCGCGGCACCCTGCGCACGGCGACGATCGCCCCGGAGCTGCCGAACGCGCTGGAGGCCATCGGCGTGCTCATCGAGGCCGGAGTGGTCGTCGGCATCGGCCACACGGCGGCCGACTACGAGCAGGCGCGCCGGGCGTTCGAGGTCGGCGCGCGCCTCCTGGTGCACGCCTTCAACGCCATGAATGGAATCCACCACCGTGCACCGGGCCCGGTGATGGCGGCGATCGAGAACCCGGAGGTCACGCTCGAGCTCATCCTCGACGGCCTGCACGTGCACCCCTCGGTGGCGGCGCTGCTGTTCCGGGAGGCTCCGGGCCGGGTCGCGCTGGTCACCGACGCGATGGCGGCGGCAGGCGCCTCCGACGGCGACTACCGGCTGGGCGGGCTGAACGTCAGCGTGCGCAACGGGCTCGCGGTGCTCTCCGGCACCACGACCATCGCCGGCTCGACCCTCACGCAGGATGCGGCCCTCCGCAATGCGATCACGCTCGTCGGCCTCGACCCGGTGACCGCCGTCACCGCGCTGACGCACACGCCGGCGAAGGCTCTCGGCGAGGGTCACCGCTTCGGCCGCCTCCACACCGGCTACGCCGCCGACGCCGTCCTGCTCGACCACGAGTGGCGCGTGCAGCGCGTCCTCGCCGACGGCCGCCTCCTCTAGCAGCATCGGTCTCGAGGGGCACGTAAGTGCCCCTAAAACCGCGCTTTAGGGGCACTTACGTGCCCCTCGCGCGATCACGTGCAGCCGCGCCTACAGCTTCTGCCAGGCCGGCTTGTGGTCGTAGGCGTAACGGTAGTAGTCGATGTTGCGGAGCCGGGAGGCTGCGGCCTCGTCGACCAGCACCGTGACGTGCGGGTGCAGCTGGATGGCCGAGCCGGGGTTGGAGGCCGACACCGGCCCCTCCACGGCCCCGGCGAGCGCCTCCGCCTTGCCCTCGCCGAAGGCGAGCAGCAGCAGGTGCCGCGCACGGAGGATGGTCGAGAGGCCCTGGGTGATGCAGTGCATGGGCACGTCGTCTTCGCTGTCGAAGAAGCGTGCGTTGTCTTTGCGGGTCTGCTCGGTCAGCGTCTTCACGCGCGTGACCGACGCGAACGACGAGCCGGGCTCGTTGAAGCCGATGTGGCCGTCCGTGCCGATGCCGAGGAGCTGCACGTCGACACCGCCGGACTCGGCGATCGCCTTCTCGTAGTCGGCGCCGGCGTGCTCGATGGTCTCGCGCGCGCCGTTCGGGGTGTGGATGAGCGACGGTGTGAGCCCGAGCGGCTCGACGACCTCCCGCGTGATGACCGCGCGGTACGACTCGGGGTGTCCCGCCGGCAGGCCGACGTACTCGTCGAGCGCGTAGCCGCGCACGTGCGAGACGTCGAGACCGCTCTCGGAGATCCGCCGGGCCAGCGCCCGGTACACGGGCAGCGGGGTGGATCCGGTGGCGAGCCCGAGCACCGCGTCGGGTTTGGCGGCGATCAGCCGCTGGATCGACTCCGCCGCGAGCTCGCCCGCTGCATCCTTGTCTGCGACGACGACGACTTCAGCCATGCGTTCCTCCTACGAGTGCCGCTCCGAGCGCGGCGACGGGCGTTCCTTCCGGGACGAGGCGCACCCGCTGTGACAGCGCGAGCGACGCGAGGAACGGGGACGTCCGCGCCCACCCGTCGAGCACCTCGTGGACATCGCTCAACAGCCGGTCCCCGAGATGACGGAGGCCGCCGCCGATCACCACGGTGTCGACGTCGACGGTCAGCACGAGGACCCGCACCGCTGCGGCGATGCCCTCGGCAAGCCTAGCGGCGATCGCGCGCGCCTCGCGGTCGCCGTCGGCGGCTGCCGCGAACAGCGCACGGGCCGGCAGCGGGTCGTCGGTCCGCCACTGCCGGGCGATGCCGGACCCGCTGGCCACGGTCTCCAGGCAGCCGCGCTGGCCGCACCGGCAGAGCGCGCCTGCCGGGTCGACGGGGAGGTGCCCGATCTCGCCGGCGACGCCGCTCGCGCCGCGCCAGAGCCGGCCGTCCACGACGATGCCGGCCGCCATCCCGGTGCCGAGGTTGAGGTAGGCCATGGACCCGTCCAGCCCGAGCAGGTGGAACGCGCCGATCGCCGCCGCCTTCACGTCGTTCTCGACGCGCACGCCGACACCGAGCCTCCCGGCCAGCTCGCCGCCCAGAGCGAGGCTCTCCACGCCGAGGTTGACGGCGTGGGCGACCTGCCCGGAGTCGCTGTCGACCATTCCGGGGATGCCGATGCCGATCGAGGAGAAGCCGCCGGCCGCGAGCCCGGTCAGCTCGCCGATGCGGGCGACGGCGGTGACGGCCGTCTCGACGACGGCGGCGTGCCCGAACCCGGTGGCCAGGCGGACGCGCTGCGCGAGGGCTCCGCCGTCGTCGACGGCGACCGCGTCGGTCTTCGTGCCGCCGATGTCGATGCCGAGCCTCACGGGGCCTCCCCCGCGTTCGCCGCCGGGTCGCGGTCGAGGAGCTCGATGAGCGCGCGGCCGATCAGCCGGGAGGCGCCGAACGTCGCGATGTCCGCGTAGGAGCGGTCGTCGCTCGGCCAGCCCATGTCGACCACGAGCACGCTGTCGCGCTCAGCCCGCAGCCGGTCGATCGCCGCGCGGGCGAAGGCGTGCCGGTGGTTGTCCTTGCCGACCACGAGCACGGGCGAGGAGGCTGCGAGCACCAGATCCGGGTGGTCGCCTTCCGTGAAGACCACCAGCGGGTTGGCGGCGAAGCCGGAGGTCGCCCCAGACGCACCGGCCTCGCGAGCGCCGGAGGCCGCGGCGACGTCAGCGAAGGGCCCCCACGGCGCCTGGCCGATGGCGATGTTGGCGACGGTGTCGACGCGCACGATCGAGTACCGTCCGTGGTGGTCGCGGAGCCACGCGGCGGCACGCTGCGACACGTCGAAGGCCTCGATCGCACGGCGCACGTCCGCCTCGTCGATGTCGCCCGCCCGGCTGCGCGCGCCGGCGGTCGAAGACGACGCGCCGTGGGCGGCCGCGTCGGCACGCACGGCCTCCGCGAGCGCGAGTACCCGCGCGCCCGCCTCCTCGACGCGGCTCACCGCGAGTCGTCCCGCGGTGATCGCGGCGGCGACGGCGTCTTCGATCTCGCCGAGTTGGGCGTCGGTGTTCTCGGTGCCGATGCACAGGAGGTCGCAGCCGGCGGCGAGCGCCAGCACAGCGGCCTCCGGGATGCCGCGCTCACCGCTCGCGCCGTGCATGTCGAGCGCGTCGGTGACGACCACGCCGGTGAAGCCCAGCTCGCCGCGCAGCATGCCCTCGACCACCACCTGACTGAAGGTGGCGGGGAGATCGGGGTCGATGCGAGGGAGCAGGATGTGCGAGGTCATCACCGTGCGGGCTCCGGCCTCCACGACCGCACGGAACGGCAGCAGCTCGCGTTCGCGCAGCTGGTCGGAGGTGAGGTCGACCTCCGGCAGTTCCAGATGGGAGTCCTGGGCGGTGTCGCCGTGCCCGGGGAAGTGCTTGGCGCAGACGGCGACGCCGACGGACTGCAGGCCGCGCGTCCACGCGGCGCCCTGCTCGGCGACCACCTCGGGCGTCGAGCCGAAGCTGCGCACCCCGATGACCGGGTTGTCGGCGTTGGAGTTGATGTCGACGTCGGGGGCCAGGTCGAGGTTCACCCCGACGGCGTGGAGCTCTTCACCGACGCGGCGCGCCACCGCCTCGGTGTAGGCGGCGTCGCCGAGGCGCCCGAGGACGGCGTTGCCGGGGAACGGCGAACCGCTGTCGTAGTAGAGGCGGGTGACGTCGCCCCCCTCCTCGTCGATCGCGACGATCGCGTCCGGGTTGGCCGCGTAGATCGCGTCCGTCAGTGAGCGCAGCTGCGCGACCGACTCGACGTTCTGACCGAAGAGGCACACCCCACCGAGACCGTTCCGCAGGCGTTCCTCCAGCCACGCGGGCAGGGTGGTGCCCACGAAGCCGGGGAGGAGGGCGGCCGCGATGCGGTGGCGGAGGTCGGTGTCGGTCGGGCGGGGCGTCTCGATCGCGTCGGCCGTGGTGGTCGGATCGGGACGGGTGACCGACATCCCGCTCACCCCTTGACCGCCCCGCTGACCAGGCCGCTGGTCATGCGTCCCTGGACGATGAGGAAGAAGACGATGACCGGCACGGCCACGAGGGTGGAGGCCGCCATCACTTGTCCCCAGTCCGTCGCGCGCGACGCGGACTGCTGGATGAAGCCGCGCAGCCACAGCGGGAGGGTCTGGCTGCTGTTGTCCTGCAGGATGACCAGGGCCACGGTGAACTCGTTCCAGGCCTGGAGGAAGGCGTAGACACCCGAGGCGACCAGGCCGGGCGCCAGCAGCGGGAAGGTGATGCGCAGGAAGGCCTGGGTTCGGCTCAGGCCGTCTACCATCGCGGCCTCCTCGAGGTCCGCCGGGATGCCGGCGACGAAGCCGCGCAGCATCCAGATGGTGAACGGCACGACGGCGGCGATGTAGATGATGCTGACGCCGACGACCGTGTTCAGGAGGCCGAGCGAGCCCATCAGCTTGTACTGGGCGATGAACAGGCCCTCGGCGGGGAGCATCTGGATGAGAAGCACGGCGAGGACGAACGACGTGCGGCCGCGGAACTTGAACCGGCTGATCGCGAGAGCGGCCAGGAAGGCGAACGCCAGGCAGAACACGACCGTGACGAGGGCGATGACCAGGCTCATTCCGAGCGCGGGAAAGAACGTGCCGCCCTGGACGACGGCGGTGAAGTTGTCGAACGAGCCGCCGAACGGCAGCCAGGTGGGCGTCGAGCTCTGGAGCACGACGTTCGGCAGCAGAGAGGAGTTGATCATCCAATAGACGGGGAACACCCAGATCAGCCCGAGCACCACGGCGAGCGCCCCGAGGAGGATGCGGCCGGGGCGGACCTTCTGCTTGAGCTTGCGGTCGGCGGCGACGGTGCCGGTGGCGGTGGCGGCGGTCACGACTGGTCCTCCTTGAGCAGGTGGCGGACGTAGAACCAACTGAGGGCGATGGTCAGGACGAGCACGAACACCGAGACGGCGCTGGCCATCGCGAAGTCGCTCGACCCGACGCCGAGCTGGTAGATGTAGGTGCCGAGCAGGTTGGTCTCGCTGGCGATGGAGCCCTTGTCCTGCAACAGCTTGATCTGGGTGAAGACCCGGAGGTCCCAGATGATCTGGAGCAGCAGCACGATGCCGAGCACCGGCCGGATCATCGGCAGGATGATGTAGCGCAAGCGCTGCGGACCCTTGGCGCCGTCCATCTGGGCGGCCTCCAGCACCTCGGTGGAGACCTGCGTGAGCCCGGCGTAGACGGAGAATGCGACGAACGGCACGCTCATCCAGGTCACGATGACGCCGGCGACGAAGAAGAACGAGAGCGGGTTCTGCAGCCAGTTGTGGTTCTGGAATTCCAGGCCCCACGAGGTCAGCACGTTGTTGATGACGCCGCGGCGCCAGTCGAACAGCCAGTTCCAGACCGTCATGGCGGCCACGACCGGCATCGCCCAGGCGAGCAGCAGCGTGATCTGCAGGAAGATGCGGGGAAAGCGCGAGATGCCGGTCATCAGCAGGGCGAGACCGACTCCGATCACGACCGTCACGGCCGCGGTCGTCAGGCAGAAGACGATCGAGCGCGCGACGACGACCCACATGTACGAGTCGGAGAAGAGGGTGACGTAGTTGTCGAACCAGACGAACGGGGCGGGCTGGCCGAACTGCTGGGCGAGCCCGAAGTGCTGCATGGAGGTGACGAGCTGCCAGACGATCGGGTAGCCGAGCGCGAGCAGCAGGATGAGGATGGCCGGTAGCAGCAGGGTGTAGGGCGTGAGCCGGGCTTTGCGCTTGCGGGGGGCGCTCGGCCTCGGTGCGCTCGCGGTGGGCGAGGCGGTCACGGTTTCGCTGGTGGTGGTCACGGCGGTCCTCCTTCCGGTGGTGTTGGGAAAGCCGGGGGCGGTATAGGAAAGAGTCTGGAGGCAGGAGGGAGGGCGCGGAAGGGGTGGTGCTGCTTCCGCGCCCTCGCCTGCGGTTGGTGCTAGGTGGAGCCGATCAGCCGTTCTTCACGTTGAGGAGAGCGTCGATCTTGGTGTCGTACG
>NZ_JBVQSP010000001.1:157324-165878 GCF_055720965.1 Leifsonia sp. PARNA 1/14 | reverse complement strand
CGTACGCTGGGCGAGCGCCTTCAGGTCGGAAGCGTCACGGATCTTGGAGAAGAACTCCTCCATCACGTTCGCCGCCTCGACGGAGGCCCAGCCGGGAGCGGCCGGCGTCAGCTTCGAGTTGGAGGCCGACTCGATGAGCGCCTTCGCGAACTGGTCGTCGCCGAGCGAGGACATGTAGTCCGAGTTCGCCGGGCCCAGGCCGTTCTTGCCGAGCATCTCCTGGTACTCCTTGCTGAAGATGATCTTCAGCAGCGTCTTGGCCAGGCCCGGGTTCTTGGACTTGGCCGAGATGCCGATGTTGGAGCCGCCGGCGAAGACCGGAGCGGGCTTGCCATCGTTACCCGGGAGCACGTAGGTGCCGAAGGTGTTGTCGTTCCAAGTACGCACCGCCTTGCCGTCCTTGGTGGACAGGTCGCCGATCGACCAGTGCGCCCAGCCCGGAGCCATGATGGTGGCGGCGGCGAGCGAGGTGTCACCCGTCTTGTTGCCGGTGGCGTCCACCGTCTGGTCGGTGTCGTTCAGGTAGATGTACTGGTTCGAGTCCTTGGCGTCGTTCGGGGCCTTGGACGCGTTCTTGTAGATGTCCTGCAGCTGCTGGAGGCCCTTCAGCGAGTTCGCCGAGTCGAGCGTGGCGACCCACTTGGAGCCTTCCTTCTTGGCGATGTCACCGCCGTTGGCGAAGATCCAGGAGATGCCGTCGCGCCAGTCCTGACCGCCGAGGAAGAAGCCGGAGAAGTTCGGGATCCCCTTCGGGTTCTTCGCCGTGATGTCGGCGACGGTGCTGTTGAACTGGTCCAGCGTCGTCGGCACCGTGGCGCCGGCCGCGCTGTAGACGTCCTTGCGGTAGAACATGTAGCGCGAGCCGAAGTAGTACGGCAGCGTGTAGTTCTTGCCGTCGACCTTGCCGGCGTCGACGAAGGACTGCAGCAGTTTGTCGCCGCCCAGGTCCTTGTACATGTCGGAGACGTCGAGGAACGCGCCCACGTTCGTGAACGTCGGGGACTGGGTGTTGCCCATCTCCGTCACGTCGGGAGTGTTGTTCGCGTCGGGGAGCGACGTCGTCAGCTTGGTGACGATGTCTCCCCAGTCCTGCTGCTCGATCTTGAGCGTGGCACCGGTCTCCTTGTTGAACTCCGTCTTCAGGTAGTTGCGGAGCGCGTCAGGGGTGTCGGATCCGACGAGCCACAGGGTGACCGTCTTTCCCTTGCCGTCGGTGCTCGGAGCCTGGCCTCCTCCTGAGGCGCATCCGGCGAGCACGAGAGCGGAAGCCGTAGCCACAGCGGCGAGGCCGACGAGCTTTCTCTTCATTGCTGTTCCCTTCATTGTGTTCGGGCTTTCTTGGGTGGTCAGTGTGGGCGGGTGCTTCACACCGTCGGTGCAGGGGTCGTGGTTCGCACGGTGCTGTGTTACGAGACCCCGAGTTGTCCGGAGAGGACGAGTACGGCCGCGCCGCGCAGGACGATGTCCTGCCCCTGCGTGGTCATCCGGACCGCGAGGTCGGCGTGGTTCTCTGCCATCGTCCGGCTCCGGAGCGTGTGGATGGTCGCCTCGGCGAGAGGGCCATCGAGAAGGTCGGTCGGCCCGCTGAGCACGAGTTCCGACAGGTTGAGGGCGCCCACGACGGGCGCGAGTGCGATGCCGAGCCGGCTGCCCGCCTCGCGGAGGACGGGTGTCGCATCCGCGCCCTCCATCTCGGCCGCGAGGATGCCGCGGCGCAGTTGCGGGACGCTCAGCCAGTGCTCGAGCACCTGGTCGCGGCTGTAGGTGGCTTCGAGGCCGAGGTCGGTGCCGACCATGACCTGGCCGATCTCGCCGGCGGCGAAGTGGCTGCCGTAGACGAGCGCCCCGGCGATGATGAGTCCGGCTCCGATGCCGTGGCCGACGCGGATGAGCATCATGTCGCCGGTGGCGCCGCCGTAGCTGTGCTCGGCGAGCACGGCGGCGTTGGCGTCGTTGGCGACGACGACCGGGAGGCCGGTGAGCAGGTGGAGGTCGTGCTGCAGCGGCACGGCCGTCCAGCCGAGGTTCGGGGCGGTGAGGATGGTGCCGGTCAGGTCGACGACGCCCGGGGAGCCGACGCCGATGCCGAGGATGGGCGCGGTGGCGCTGTCGACGAGGTGGCGGACCAGCTCGATGACTTTCGCGAGGGCCTCCTCCCCGGTCGCCGCGCGGCCGTCGGCGTCCTCCAACGGGACCTCGGCGGAGTGCAGGAGCTCGCCGTCGAGGTCCATCACGGCGCCGCGGAAGCGGTCGTGGTCGCTCAGGTCGACGCCGACGATCTGGTGCGCGGTGCGGTTGATGTCGAGGAGCACCGCCGGCTTGCCGGGCCGCGCGGACTCGCGCTGACCGAGCTCGATGACCAGTGCTTCACTCAGGAGTTCCGCGACCAGGTCGGATACCGTGACCCTGGTGAGGCCGGTCTCGCGGGCGATGTCGGCGCGGCTGAGCTGTCCCGACCGGTAGAGCGTCTGGAGGACGAGCGAGCGGTTGTGGCTGCGCGCGTGCTCCGGGAGGACCTTGGCGCGCGGCCGGAGCGCCCGGCCGGGCCCGAGCCCGCCGTTGCCTCCCCGCACGTCCATCGTGGTCATGTTTGTTAGTAAAGCTTACGAACAAAAGAAACGCAAGCACCGAAACGAACTCGTTACACTCCTGCACGTGACCGTCGCATCCTCCGCCCCCGCCCGCACCCCGTTCACCCTCACCGGCTCCCGCGCCCTCGTGACCGCCGCCAGCCGCGGCCTGGGCCGCGAGATCGCGCTCGAACTGGCCGGCCAAGGAGCCGACGTGGTGCTCGGCGTGCGCGACCCCGGCGGCTCCGCCGAACTCCTCGCCGAGCTGAGCGCCTTCGGCGTGACCGCGCGGGCGATCCGCCTGGACGTGCTCGACCTCGCGACCTGCCGCACCGCCATCGACGAGGTCGTCGCCGAACTCGGGCCGTTCGACATCCTGGTCAACAACGCCGGCGGCGGCATCAACGCGCCGGCGCTGGAGGTCACCGAGGACGACTTCGACCACGTCTGGCAGCTGAACACCCGCTCGACGTTCTTCCTCTCGCAGCACGTCGCGAAGACCATGCGCACGAACGGCGGAGGGTCGATCGTCAACATCGCCTCGCAGGCGGGGCTCGTCGCCCTCCCGCTCGAGTCGTCGTACTGCACCGCCAAGGCCGCCGTCGTGCACCTCACCCGCTGCCTGGCCGTCGAATGGGGAGGCTACGGGATCCGCGTGAACGCGGTCGCGCCGACTTTCATCGCCACCGACGGCACCTCCGAAGCGCTCGCGGACGACGACTTCCGCGCCGACACGATCGAGCGGATCGCCGCCCTCCACCGCATCGGCGTCCCGGCCGAGGTGTCGGGCGCCGTGGCCTTCCTGGCCTCCCGCGCCGCGTCGCTCATCACCGGGCAGACGCTGGCGATCGACGGCGGCTGGACGGCGCGGTAGCTCAGGCCGTGGGCACGAGCAGGGTGCGCAGGTCGGCGATCCGGCCGTCGCGGACGACGATCACGTCGATCCCGCGGGCCACCGGTGATCCGGCCGGCCCGAGCGCCCACGCGAGCGCTCCCGCGTCGGCGGCCTCGTAACGGGGGCCGTCTTCGGCGAAGACGAAGGCCTCGGGGAGGTCGCGCAGCAGTTCGTCGGCCTTCTCGGCCAGGGCGTCCCGGCCGGTGACGCTGCCCTCCGGGTCGGTGAAGACGACGTCCTCCGCGTATACCTCATCGATCGCGGCGCGCCGCGCGGCGGCGTCCCGCTCGCCGAAGACCCTGTGGAGGTTCGCGTCGAGGAGGTCGTGGATGCTGCTCATGCGGGGTGGTTCCTTTCGTCAGCGATCGTCCGATGCGGGTGTCAACGCGCCCGGGTGGCGCGGTCTTCCCGAATCAGTCTGTGCGGGGACGCAGCGCGTCGATGAGGAGGTCGAGAAGCCGGCCCGTCCGGGCCGAGCCGCCGGCGTCGCCCGCGTCGCCTGCGCCGCCGGCCGAGACGAAGACGCCGAGCAGCATCGAGACGACGTCGTCCGCGTCTGCGTCGGAGCGAAGCGTGCCGTCGGCCGCGCCGGCGGCGAGCATCGAGCCGATCACCGCGACGATGCGCTCGCGGGTGGAGGGCGCGGCGATCCGCCCGGAGGCCCAGCCGGCGCGAAGCGTGCCGAGCATCCCGCGCTTGGCGGCGGTGAAGCGGGCGTAGTGGTTCATCCACTCGCGGAGCGCCTCGTCGCCCGGCAGCTCCGCGAGGAGCGGGGCGGCGTCCGCGACCACGGCGTCGAGCTCGGCCGCGTAGACCGCCTCCACCAACGCATCCCTGGTCGGGAAGTGCCGGTAGAGCGTTCCGATCCCCACACCGGCGTCTCTTGCGATCCGGTCGAGGGTCACCTCGTCGCCGTCGGCGGCGAACGCCGCACGCGCGACCCTGAGCAGGTGGTCGCGGTTGCGCTGGGCGTCCGCACGCAGCGGACGGGTGTTCGGCGAACTCAAAACGGAGGCTCCTCCGGAAAGGTGTATCGTGGCGATAGCGGAGGCCCCTCCGCTTCGTCCATTCTGACACGGGAGGACACCACCATGACCGATGACACGACCACCACCCGCAGGCCGCGACCGGGCGGAGTCGGCCGGCTCGCCGGGCGCGACGTCGCCCGGATCGGTTTCGGCGCGATGCAGCTGGAGCGCCTCCACAACGACAGAGGCGCGGCGATCGCCCTGGTGCAGCGCGCGGTCGAGCTGGGCGTCGATCACGTCGACACGGCGGAGTTCTACGGAGCCGGCTTCGTCAACGAGGTGCTGGGCGAGGCGCTCGAGGGCGTCGACGACGTGCAGCTCGTGAGCAAGGTCGGTGCCGCGGTCGGTCCCGGCGGACGCGGCCTCCAGCCCGCGCAACGGCCCGAGCAACTCCGCGCGTCCGTGGAGGCCAACCTCCGCTCGCTCGGCGTCGAGACCATCCCGGTGGTGAACCTGCGGCACATGGACGCCGGGCTCGGGATCCGGGCGGAGGGCGACCAGATCGTCGGGCTCGACGACCAGCTCGCAGCCCTGGTCGCGCTCCGCGACGAGGGGCTGATCGGTGCGATCGGGCTCAGCAGCGTGACCATCGACGGCCTCCGCCGCGCCCTTCCGGCAGGAATCGTGTGCGTGCAGAACGCCTACAGCCTGGTCGCGCGTGACGACGAGGACATGCTCGCGCTCTGCCGCGACGAGGGCATCGCCTGGGTGCCCTACTTCCCGCTCGGGAGCGCATTCGCGGGCCTCCCCAAGGTGACCGACGAGCCCGAGGTGAGAGCGGCGGCGGAGGCGCTCGGCGTGACGCCGTCGCAGGTCGGCCTCGCCTGGCTGCTGCAGCACGCGCCGAACGTCCTGCTCATCCCCGGCACGGCGGACGCCGATCACCTGGAGGCCAACCTGGCGGTGGGTTCCGTCGCGATCGACCCGCAGACCGCCGCGCGCCTCGACGTCGTACCCACTCGGGAGGTCGATCTCGCGGCGTTCCACGCCCGGCGGGGCTGAGCGGCGACGCGACTGAGCGCTCCGGCGTCAGCCCCGCTCCGCGATCGCCGGCGGATTCCACCGGCCGTCCAGCGCCTCCGGCCGCGGAGCGTACAGCCGCATGATGATCCGCAGCGGCCCGGCGGGCGCCGGCAGCCAGTTCGCCGTCTTCTCGCCACCGGGGTCGGTCGGGCCGTAATAGAGCTCGAGCGAGCCGTCGTCTTCGTAGTGGAGGACGTCGCGATCGCCGAGCGCGAAGCGGTTCAGCGGGTTGGGCGCCTGGAAGCTGTCGTGGTCGTACATTGTCACCGACCAGAACGCGTCCACCGGCGGCAGCTGCTGGGCTTCGAAGCGCTGGACGTAGTCGCGCTCCCCCACGATCGAGCGCCCCTCGGCGTCGGCCACGGCGATGGGATAGATCGCGTCCTCCGGCTGGTTCGCGCCGAGCCCGACCACAGACACCGCGGCGCGTTTCAGATAGAAGTCGCCGTAGACGCCCATGCTGTCCGTGTTCATCGCCCAGCCGTTCGTGATGCGGGCCATCGTGCTGATCGCCCGCTGATGCCGCTCGCGGGCATCGGCGGCCCCGCGCTCCAGGGCCTCGCGCTGGTCGTCGTCGAACGCGGACACGTCGAAGTCCGCGCCGCGGACGATCCCGAGGGCCTCCAGCCGGGCCAGTGCGCTGAAGTCGGTCAGCTGCGGGGCGTGCTCGGCGAGCAGTCGCGCCGCGTACGAGAAGAAGTCGGCGGCGGTGAGTCCGTTGACGATCGCCAGCGGCTCGGCGCTCAGGTCGAGTCCGTCGGGGGCCACCGAGGCCGGCAGCGTCGTCGACGGCGCCTCGCCGTCGAGCGTGCTGAGGCGGAGACCGTCCTGGAACTCCCGCACGGCGGGGTAGTCCGCCGGTCCGTTCGTCTGGACGCGCCCGATCAGCCAGACGTGGGAGGTCGGAGCGTCGATCCTCCGCACGCCGTCGGGGGCGTCACCCTTCCATCCGGGCGGGGCGATCAGGAAGCTCCCGGCCGCCGTCCCGGTCGTGCGCTTGCCCGGCACCGCGAAGGCGTTCGTCCACATGTCGAGCAGCGGGAGCAGGTAGTAGCGGCCGCCGCTGTCCGGGACCTCCAGCAGCAGCGGGCCGCTGGAGAGGTCGAGCCAGGCCGACGAGTACAGGGTGTCGAAGTTCGGCGCGACGACCGCGCGGAAGTCAGCGTCCGGGAAGGCTCGTGCGTGCGCGAGCGTGTTGGTGGGGCCGCGGCCGATGACCGAGGAGTCGCCGGGCTGCGTGAAGACGCTGCGGGTCACGTCCATCGTCACCAGCGGGTAGAAGTAGGTGTACGCCTCGGCCGCGCGTGCGGCGACCTCGTCCGGGCTCAGTTCGATCACGGGATCCCCCTCGGCTCAGCGATGCGCGGCGGCATCTGCGCCGCAGCATAGGGTCGCGTTCGGGTGTTTGGGTAGAGTCGGCCCGTTAACGACGAATCGCGCCGGATGCCGGCCCCCGCGGTGCGGGAGACGCCATCCGGCGCGAACGCGGCGCGAGACGCTTACGCCAGGCGGGTCTTGAGGTTCTCGCTGATCGCGTCGAGGAACTCCTCGGTGGTCAGGAACTTCTGCTCGGGGCCGACCAGGAGGGCGAGGTCCTTCGTCATCTTGCCCTCCTCGACCGTCTTCACCACGACGTCCTCGAGGGTGTGGGTGAAGTCGATGAGGTCCTGGTTGCCGTCGAGCTTGCCGCGGTGCGCGAGGCCGCGCGTCCAGGCGTAGATCGAGGCGATCGGGTTGGTGGAGGTCGGCTTGCCCTGCTGGTGCTGGCGATAGTGGCGGGTCACGGTGCCGTGCGCGGCCTCGGCCTCCACGACGCTGCCGTCGGGGGTGGTGAGCACGGAGGTCATCAGGCCGAGCGAGCCGAAGCCCTGCGCCACGGTGTCGGACTGCACGTCACCGTCGTAGTTCTTGCACGCCCAGACGTAGCCGCCCTCCCACTTGAGGCTGGAGGCGACCATGTCGTCGATCAGGCGGTGCTCGTAGGTGAGGCCGGCCGCGTCGAACTTCTCCTTGTACTCGGTGTCGAAGACCTCCTGGAAGAGGTCCTTGAACCGGCCGTCGTAGGCCTTGAGGATGGTGTTCTTGGTCGACAGGTACACCGGGTACTGGCGGTCGAGCCCGTAGTTGAACGACGCGCGCGCGAAGTCGCGGATGGAGTCGTCCTGGTTGTACATGCCCATCGCAACGCCGGCGCCCGGGGCCTGGTAGATCTCGAACGACTGGGCCTCGCCTCCGTCGGCGGGCTGGAAGCTCATGGTCAGCGTGCCGGGGCCGTCGAAGGTGAAGTCGGTGGCGCGGTACTGGTCGCCGAAGGCGTGACGGCCGATGACGATCGGCTTGTTCCAGCCGGGGACCAGACGCGGGATGTTCGAGATGATGATCGGCTCGCGGAACACGACGCCGCCGAGGATGTTGCGGATGGTCCCGTTCGGGCTCCGCCACATCTTCTTGAGGCCGAACTCCTCGACACGGGCCTCGTCCGGGGTGATGGTCGCGCACTTGACGCCGACGCCGTGCTTCTGGATGGCGTGCGCCGCGTCGATCGTGATCTGGTCGTCGGTCTCGTCGCGCTTCTGGATGCCGAGGTCGTAGTACTCGAGGTTCACATCGAGGTACGGGTGGATGAGCGAGTCCTTGATCGCCTTCCAGATGATCCGCGTCATCTCGTCGCCGTCGAGCTCGACGACCGTTCCATCAACCTTGATCTTGTCCACTGGTTCTCCTGGGGTCTGTGCCGTGTTTCAGCCGGAGACAGCTTACCGGAGGCGCACAACTATCTTGACATCGAGACACTTTTGTCAGCATTCGGTCAGCGGTCCCGCCGACTATGCGGGTCGCCCCGCGCACGTTACCCTTTCGATATGGCTGAGTTGAGACTGGAAGAGTTGAGCGCGAAGACCGTCGTGGCGGCGAACGCGCTTTCGCTGAAGCCTGGTCAGGAGCAGTTCATCGCTCCGGTGTCGTACTCGGCCGCGGCCGCCGTGGCCGATCCGACGACCTCGTGGCAGCGCGTCGTGCTCGACGGCGACGACGTCGTC
>NZ_JBVQSP010000001.1:151563-157229 GCF_055720965.1 Leifsonia sp. PARNA 1/14 | reverse complement strand
GTCGGGTTCATCATGGGCGACTTCAACCCGTACGCCGAGCACGACGAGTTCAAGGCGATCCTCTGGAGGATCAACGTGGACGCAGACGACCAGGGCCGCGGCATCGGCACCTTCGCGGTGCGCGCTCTGGCCGACGAGGCGCGCGAGCGCGGCGTGGAGCGGCTCTACGTGATCTGGGAGTCGGGCGAGCTCGGCCCCGAGCAGTTCTTCCTGCGCACCGGGTTCCAGCCTGTCGGCGAGACGCAGTACGGCGAGACGATCGGTGCCCTCGAGCTCTGACGGCACCTCCGCCGCGTCAGCCGACTTCGCATCGACCGACTTCGCGTCGAGGGTACTCGCCGTCGTGGAGAGCATCCCTCCCGGACGCGTGATGACCTACGGCGACGTCGCTGCGACTCTCGGCTCCCGGGCGTCGCGCATGGTCGGGCAGGTGATGGCCTATTACGGCGCGGAGGTGCCGTGGTGGCGGGTCGTGCGGGCAAGCGGCCATCCTCCGGCGAACCACGAGCACATCGCCCTGCAGCACTACCGCGCCGAGGGCACGCCGCTTCTCGGGGGCGGCGAGCGGCCCTATCGGGTGAACCTGGCGGTCGCGCGCCACGACGCGGGCTGACCGCGCCGATCGCGACATCATCCTCCAGGTCGATGCGGCGCTCAGGTTGATGGTGTTGACTGAACAAGTCTGTCCATCATCCTGCCCAGGAGCGTCCGTGCCCCGTACCCGTCGACTCGGCCTCGTCGTCGCCGCCGTCCCCCTCGTCGCCGCCCTCTCCGGGTGCTCGGTCGTGGCGGCGTTCACTCCGCACGTGGAGCCGGCGATCTACGACACGGCCAAAGACCTCACAGCGTCGAAGAGCACGGCAGTCGGCACGACGTCGTTCGTCCCCGACGACGCCAAGGTGATCCGCGTCGACTACGACTCGCAGTCGGGCGAGGCGATCATGACGTACACGTCCGCCGCCCTGCTCCGGCCCGACGTCTGCAAGCTGACGACCGTCGCACCGCCCAAGCCGACCATCCAGGACAGCTGGTGGCCGATCTCCGGCGTCCCCACCAACGCGTCCTACGCGTGCCCCGGAGGCTGGAGCGTCTTCACGATCGCGCAGCAGGTGTACGCGGTCCGGCCCGCGAAGGCATAGCGTTCAGGCCGCCGGCCGGCCGCCCTCCGCCGCGTTCGCCGGCAGCACCAGTTCCACGATGGTGCCGAGCCCGACGACCGAGCGCACGTCGACGTGACCGCCGACGGTCTCCACCCGGTCGCGCAGGCCCTCCAGCCCGCCTCCCGGCTCGACGCGCGCACCCCCGCGTCCGTCGTCCTTGACCGTCACCGTGACCTCCTCGCCCGCGCGCGTGACCAGCACGGCGCAGTTGCGCGCCTCAGCGTGCTTGGCCGCGTTGGCGAGACACTCGGAGACGCAATAGTAGATCGTCTCCTCCACCACGTTCGGCAGCCGCTGGGCCAGCTCGACGTGCACCTCGACGGGGGTACGGCTGCGCTGGGCCAGCTCCTCCAGCGCAGAGCGGAGGTCGCCGTCGGTCAGTACGGTCGGGTGGATTCCCCGCGCGAGCTCGCGCAATTCACGCAAGGCGTCGGCGAGCTGCGCCGATGCGCCCTCGAGGTCGCGGGCCAGCTCGTGCTCGTCGGCCGCGGCAGCCTTCGAGGTCGCGATCCGCAGGCTGATAGCAAGCGACACCAGCTGCTGCTGCGAGCCGTCGTGCAGGTCGCGCTCCAGTCGTCTGCGCGCCAGGTAGCCCTCCTCCACGATCCGCAGCCGCGACTCCCGCAACTCCTGGATGGTCTGCTCGAGGCGCGCACGCAGCCGGTCGTTGTCGACCGACAGCAACAGGGCGGACGACACGGCGTCGAGCAACCGGTCGTCTTGCGCGAGGGCGACGTCGTGCTCGATGAGCGCGATCGGCCCCTGGTCGGAGTCGATGGCGAGCGTGGAACGGCCCGGCCGGTCGACGTGCTCGCCGTCCGCCACCGCGTCGCCCCGGCTGGTGCGGTAGCCGCGCCGGTGCTCGTCCCACCAGAAGACGCGCAGCGAGCTGTCGTGCAGGGTGCGGGCGAGACTCGACTCCCACAGCCCGCGGTCGACCTTGTCGCGCGCCACGATCACGAGGTCGGCGACCCGCGAACGCAAGCCGCGCGCGTAGAACACCCCGCCCACGAAGGCCGGAGGGATGAGCGCGATGGCGACCGGTGGGATGAACTGGAGCCAGCCGCTGTTCCAGCCGAGCGCGAAGCTCAGCGAGTCCTGGAACGTGCCGTAGCACCAGAGCAGCAGGGCCAGCGGCATCACGAACGCGACGCGGCGCGCGGGGAGGGTGCTGGTCGTCCAGCGCACCGCGAGCCGGACGGCCACGGTGAGCAGGAGCACGACGCCGACGACGCGCCAGGCGATGCCGAGCCAGTAGTCCGCGTCCGGGCTCGGGACGAGCGCGTACGGGTTGGCCACGCACCCGCACTCCGCCGTGGTCGGAGACGAGACCAGCAGGATGCCGAGGAAGCGCACCAGGAAGGCGCCCGTGAGCGTCCAGGCGACGATGCGGTCGAAGCGCGACGTCAGCCTCCCGGACGGGTAGGCGAGGACGAGGATGCCGACAAGGACCGCCCACAGATCGGTGACGCCCTCCACCAGCGGCCACAGCCACGCGATGTCGCGGGTGACCGGATACCAGGCGCCCGCCGACCAGAAGAATGCGGCGCCGATCATCAGCCAGCCGGGAATCGGGCTGCGGATCGCCCGCCACGCGATCACCGCGCAGACCGCATAGTCCACGGCCACCGCGACGAACACGATTGCCCAGCCGATGCCCTGCGGGCGGGGCCCGTAGTCGTCCATGATCGCGCTGACGACCTGGGCGAGCACGTTCGACGCGATCGTCACCGTGACGGCGAACGCCCGCAACGAAAGGCGTGCGGCGTTCACGCGCTCAGCCGTCCCGGCCGAGGAAGCGCAGGACGGCGAGCACGCGCCGATGGCCTTCCGTCGTGTCCTCGATGTCGAGCTTGTTCATGATGTGCCCGATGTGCGACTCGACCGTGCGCAGGCTCAGGTGCAGCGCCGAGGCGAT
Organism: Leifsonia sp. PARNA 1/14; assembly: GCF_055720965.1. Classification (NCBI taxonomy): domain Bacteria; kingdom Bacillati; phylum Actinomycetota; class Actinomycetes; order Micrococcales; family Microbacteriaceae; genus Leifsonia; species Leifsonia sp. PARNA 1/14. The sequence continues at coordinate 154,151 of NZ_JBVQSP010000001.1, read as the reverse complement.
GCCGGCGTTGGAGAGCCCCTCCGCCATGAGCCGCAGCACGTCGATCTCGCGGCTCGACAGCGACTCGACGGCGGCCTCGGACGAGCGGGCCGAGACGAGGAGCTGGACGACCTCCGGGTCGACCACCGACCCGCCGCCGGCCACCGTACGCACGGCGTTGACGAGCGTGTCGCCGTCGGCGACGCGGTCTTTGAGGAGGTACCCCGTGCCACTCCCCGCGCTCATCGCCCGGATGGCGAATGCGGCGGTGGTGTACATCGAGAGCAGCAGCACACCGACCGTGGAGCCGGCGGCACGCAGCGATTCGAGGGCGCGGAGGCCCTCGTCGGTGTGCGTCGGAGGCATCCGGATGTCGAGCACGACGGCGTCGATCGCGGCGCCGCCGTCGCCGGTGCCGTCGCCGAGGATCTCCAGCAGCTGCTCCGCCGTGTCCACCGACGCGACGACATCCACCCCACCCGCGCGCAGGAGCTGCCCGATCCCCTCACGCAGCAGCACGGCGTCATCGGCGATCGCAACCCGGAGCGGGCGGGAATCCGAGTTCTCTCCCCCGACCACGCGCTTACATTAGCAGGCTGCGAATCGCCTCACCGCTCAGTTCCGCCTTGCTGATGAAACCGTCCGCGCCGCTGTCGCTCACGCGCGTGCCGTAGTCGCGCGACGAACGGCTGGAGGTCAGCACCACGGCGGCCCCTGTCGCACGCATCGCCGCGACCAGATCGAACCCGTTGGCGTCGGGCAGCCCGACGTCGAGCAGCACCAGATCGGGCGCCAGCGCACGACTCAGCTCGATGCCGCGGGCGCCGGTCTCGGCATCCCCGACGACGGAGAAGCGCTCCAGCGTGAGGAGCTCGGCAGCCTGAGCACGGAACCGCGCGTGGTCGTCGACGATCACAACACGGAGGCACATGCTGACGATTCTCTCCGGGGCCGGAGTGGAGCGCATCCGTGCCAGCACGCACGCCTATTCGGGTGGTCCCCCGGATGTGGGACATCGTCGCCCGGCGCGAACATATGAGACAAGCTCACCGCTTGGCCTTGAGCTCACCGGCCCGAACCCGAGGAGGATGCGATGCCCACCGCAACCCGAACCGCCGACCCGAACGGAGCAGCCGACCTGGCCTCCGAGGCGGTCGCGGTGGGCGTCCACGACCTCCCGCTGGTGGTCATCGACCTCGAGCGGGCGCGCCGCCGGTACCGCGCGCTGCGGGACGACTTCCCGTGGGTCGACGTTCACTACGACGTGAGCGCGCTCGCCCACCCGGCGCTGCTGGCCGCGATCGCCGACGCCGACGGCGGATTCGAGGTGACGCACGACCAGGCGCTGCCCGCGCTGCTGCTCGCGGGCAGCGCCGGCCACCACGTCCTCCACGCCACCCCGGTCGCCCACCCGCACGAGGCCCGCGCGGCGTACGACGCGGGCGTCCGGCGCTTCGTCATCGACGGGACGCGGGCGCTGGAGGTCTTCGCCGGCGCGCCCGACGACCTGCGCGTCGTCCTCAAGCTCCAGCCCGCGCTCGCTCCGCGTCCGGCTCATCGCGCCGCCCGGGGGATGACACCCAGCACGATCGTCGCCGCCGCCCGTGCAGCCCGCGGCCTCGGTGTGCGCGTCGCGGGTCTCTCCCTGACCCTGCCGCTGGACAGCAGTCCCGCGGAGTACGTGAGCGAGATCGTCCGCGCGATCGGCGTCGCGGCCGATGTGGAGGCCGCCACAGGGCAGCGGCTGCGCCTCCTCGATCTCGGCGACGGATTCCCCGGTCGCGCCGACGGCCGCCCGTCCGAGCGAGCCGAGCTGGCACGCGCCATCCGCGGCATCATCGCACCGGCGACGTCGAGGATCGTCGTGACCGCCTCGGCGGGCCACGCGATCACCGCCGGGTGCCTGACCATCGTCGCGGGCGACGTGCGGCGCGACGTGGAGCCGGCGGTCGCCAGCGCCTGCATCGACGCGGGCGCGGAGGTCGTCGTGCTCGACGACCAGAACTCCTCGCTCCTGAGGCGCCTTCCGCTGCTGCGCAGCCGGGACTCCTCCGAGCATCGGGTGCTCCGCAGAGTCGCACGCACCTGACCGCAGACCTGGCCGGACGGGCCGACAACTCAACCCAACCCAACCCCTCGGCCCGTCCCGTCCACGGCGACAGGCCCCGGATCCTCTCCCCGAAGGGAGGGCCCGGGGCCTGTCGGTACCACTGGGCGGGCGCTCTCTACACGAGCGAGTCCCGCCAGGCGGCGTGGAGCTGCGCGAAGCGCCCGGTGCCCGCGATCAGCTGGTCCGGCGAGCCGTCTTCGACGACCCGGCCGTGCTCCATGACGAGCACCCGGTCCGCGATCGCGACCGTCGAGAGGCGGTGCGCGATGATCACGGCGGTGCGATCGGCGAGCAGCGTCTGCAGCGCCTCCTGCACCAGGCGCTCGCTCGGGATGTCGAGCGAGCTCGTCGCCTCGTCCAGGATGAGCACCGCCGGGTTCGCCAGGAACGCCCGGGCGAACGAGATCAGCTGACGCTGACCTGCGGAGACCCGGCCGCCGCGCTTGTTCACGTCGGTGTCGTAACCGTTGGGCAGACTCGTGATGAACTCGTGGGCGCA
>NZ_JBVQSP010000001.1:65082-151465 GCF_055720965.1 Leifsonia sp. PARNA 1/14 | reverse complement strand
AGACCGCCTTCGCGGCCTCCACCACCTCGTCCCTCGTCGCATCCGGCTTGCCGAGCGCGATGTTGTCGGCGACCGACCCGCTGAACAGATACGCCTCCTGGGTGACCATGACGATCGCCCGGCGCAGGTCCTTCGGGTGCATGTCGCGCAGATCCACATCGTCGAGCGTGACGGAGCCCTCGCTCGGGTCGTAGAACCGCGAGATCAGCTTCGCGAGCGTCGACTTGCCCGCACCGGTCGAGCCGACCAGCGCGATCGTCTGCCCCGCCGGGATGTCCAGGCTGAACTCCGGCAGGATGACGCGGTCGCGCTTGTAGGCGAAGGTCACGTCGTCGAAGCGGACATGGCCTTCCGCCGTCCACAGGTCGACCGGCTTCAGCGGGTCGGGAACGCTCGGCTCCTCCTCCAGCACCCCCGAGATCTTCTCGAGCGCGGCCGCAGCCGACTGGTACGAGTTGTAGAACATCGCCATCTCCTCCATCGGGTCGAAGAACCGGCGGGTGTACAGCAGCGCGGCGAGCAGCACACCGATGGCGAGCTGGCCGTCCGCGACCCGGAAGCCGCCGACGAGCAGCACGACGCCGACCGTCAGATTGCCGATCATCACCAGCCCGGGGTCGAAGATCCCGAACAGCTGGATGACCCGCGCGTTGACGTCGCGGTAGTCCTCGACGAGGCCGCCGAACTCCTTCTCGTTGCGCTTCTCCTTGCGGAACGCCTTGACGGCGCGGATGCCTGTCATGGTCTCCACGAAGTGCACGATCAACTTCGCCGACGCCACCCGCGAGATGCGGAACAGCTTCTGCGAGCGCTTCTGGAACCAGCGCGTGAGCAGGTACAGCGGCACCAGCGAGCACAGCAGCACGACACCGCTCAGCCAGTCGAGCCAGAACAGCGCGATGGCGATGAACAGCATGTACAGGAAGCCCTGCACCAGCTGGTTGATGCCGGAGTCGAGCAGCTCGCGGATCGAGTCCAGGTCGCTCGTCTGACGCGAGATGATGCGGCCGGACGTGTACGACTCGTGGAACTCGAGTGAGAGCTTCTGCGTGTGCAGGAAGACCCGCTTGCGCAGATCGATCAGGATCGCCTGGCTGATGCGCGCGCTCAGCACCGTGTACCACGAGATGAGCACGGCGCCGATGATGCCGGTGAACAGGTAGGCGACACCGGCGGCGGCGACCGGGAGCCAGTTCTGCGAGTGCAGAGCCGTGATCCCGTTGTCGATGCCGAACGCGATGATCGCCGGCCCCGCCACCTGGCCGGCCGTGCTGACCACGACGACGATCGCGGTCAGCACCAGCCGCAGACGCAGCGGGTGCAGCAGCGAGCCGAGCAGGCGCAGCGAGCGCCGACGGACCTGCCGGCTCTCCTCTTTGCTGAGGTCGTTGCGCTCTTCGCCTTCGACGCCCAGTACTGTCGCGGTGCTCACAGATTCACCTCCTGAAGGAACTCCTCGTCCTGTTCCTCTTCGAGGGAGGAGAGGACGAAACGGTAGTGCTCGTTGGTCGCGAGCAGGTCGTGGTGGGTGCCGACGGCCGTGATGCGGCCGTCCTCCAGCAGCGCCACCCGGTCGGCGAGCGTGACCGTCGACGGACGGTGCGCGACGACCAGGGCGGTCGTGGAGGCGAGCACCCGGCGAAGGGCGGCCTCCACCAGCGCCTCGGTGTCGACATCGAGCGCCGACAGCGGGTCGTCGAGCACCAGGATGCTCGGTGCCGCAGCCACCGCTCGCGCGAGCGCGAGCCGCTGACGCTGACCGCCGGAGAGGCTCAGCCCCTCCTCGCCGACCTTCGTCTCGAGTCCGTCCGGCAGCTCGTACGCGAAGCCGGCCTGGGCGATCTCGAGCGCCTCCGTGAGGACCCGGTCGGCCTCCGCCGAAGCCGGGTCGAGCCCGTCGCGGCCCAGGAGCACGTTCTCGCGCACCGAGGCCGAGAACAGCGTGGCGTCCTCGAACGCCATCGCGATCGCCTTGCGGAGGTCGTACCTGGTGAGGTCGCGCACGTCGACGCCGTCGACGCGCACCGAGCCTCCCGTCACGTCGTACAGGCGGGTGGTCAGTGCGGTCAACGTGGACTTGCCGCTTCCGGTGAGGCCCACGAGCGCCATCGTCTCCCCCGGCAGCACCGTGAGATCGATGCCGTTCAGGAGGTCGGGGAAGCGCTCCGGCGAGTCCTGGTAGCGGAAGTGCACGTCGTCGAAGACGAGCTCGCCGCGCGGATCGGTGATGCGCTTCGGCTCGGCCGGGTCGGTGATCGCGTTCGTCTCGTCCATGACCTCGAAGAAGCGGTCGGCGGCGGTGCGCGTGTCGAACGTCATCGAGAGCAGGAAGCCGATCGACTCGATCGGGAACCGCAGCACGGTCGCGGTCGCGAAGAACGCGACCAGCTCGCCGACCGACAGCTGGCCCTGAGCGGCCAGCCACACGCCGACGACCAGGCAGATGCCGAACGCGACGTCCGGGATCAGCAGCAGCCACAGCCAGAGACCGGCGACCGCCTTCGCCTTCTCGATCTCGGTGCCGCGCAGCTCCTCCGCCTGCGACTCGAACTTCTGCAGCGCGTGCTTGCCGCGCCCGAACGCCTTGAGCACGCGGATGCCGTGCACCGACTCCTCGACGGCAGTAGCAAGGTCGCCCGCCTGGTCCTGGCTGCGGCGGGCGACGACCGAGTACTTCTTCTCGAACGCGAACCCGTAGATCCACAGCGGAACCGACAGCACGAGGAAGATCAGGCCGAGGATCCAGTTCCAGCCGATCAGGATCGCGAAACCGACGATGATGGTCACGACGTTGACGACGAGCAGCACGATGCCGAACGACAGCCAACGGCGGATCAGGCTCAGGTCGCTGACGGCGCGCGAGAGCAGCTGGCCGCTCGGCCAGCGGTCGTGGAACGCGACAGGGAGGTCCTGCAGCTTCTCGTAGAGCGCGTTGCGCATCCGCGCCTCGACGTGGGTGCCCGGGGTGAGCACGAACCAGCGGCGGAGCGAGATGAACACGGCCTCCGCGGCGCCGAGCCCGACGACCAGCAGTGCGGCCGGCCAGACCGCGGACGCGTCGCCGGTGGACAGCGGGCCGTCGACCAGCCAGCGCAGCACCTGCGGGATCAGCAGCGCGACCAGGCTCGCCAGCAGAGCGGCGACCATGCCCAGCACGATCCGCGGTGCCGCCGACTTGGCGAACGGGAGGATCCGGAGAAGCGTGCGGAAGGTTCCGAACCGCTTCTTGTCTTCTCTTTGGGGTGGGTGCTGATGGGTTCCAGCGATGGACATGAGTTCCGTCTTCTCTGTTGTGCGTTACGTGAATTCGATTTCTTGGATGGGTCGGCTCCGACCCGGTGAGATGTGCTGAGAGGTCGCCGAAGGAGTCGCTCGCTTGGGCGCGACGAACCCGGGCCACGGATGCCCGGGGGTGTGCCGGCGACGGTCAGCCGGAAGCGCGTACCTGCCTGGGACCTACCAGGCGGGGGCCGGCTCCGAGGACGCGGTCGCGGCAGCGACGAGCCCGAACACGGTCACGGTTCGTGTCTTCTCAATCGTTGTCATGGCGTCCTCCCAGGCCCGATGCGTCATCCGAATGCTGCGACAAGGCAGCCCTACAGGATATTCCCAGCATCACTCCAAGCGCAAGAGCGAATTCTGGCATTCGTGTCGCCTCTCGCACCCGGCGGTGCCCGCTAGGCTGCTGGGATGGTCTGGCGCTCGCTCCCGTTCTGGTCGGTGATCGGGGCCTTCGGCGTCTTCGTCGTGCTGGTCGCCGGGATGTTCGCGAGCGTCGCCATGGCCGGGAACACGGCTCGATCGTTGACCCACGCCTCCGTCGAACTCCAGGTTCAGGGCGCTCACTCGCGGACGATGCACGTCTCCCTGCTCCACGCGACGTGCGTCGTGCGGTCGAACGGCCGCGTCGTGGTGCGCAACGATCCGTCGGTGCGCGAAGCGGCACAGATCGTCGCGGACCTCCGCAACGGCGTCTTCAGCACGAACCTCACCACCGGCGAAGGCAGCACGTTCTACTCGACGGAGACGTTCCGGCTCGAAGGCGGCAGCGTGCGCTACGACGGCACGATCGGGCAGTTCCTGGACGTGTTCGACGGAGGCACCCCGACGACCGCCCGGTTGTCCGGGAGCATCCCGTGCACCGAGGACACGTCAGGCGACTGAGCCGAGGGTCGGCTACCTCAGCGGATGCGGATCGAGAGGCAGGTGACGCAGCCCTCGAGCTTCTCGAACTCGGAGATGTCGACCTGCACGACCGTGTAGCCGAGGTCCTCCACCAGTGCGACGGAGCCGGGAGCGGACGACGACATGAGCACGGTCTCGTCGTCGAGCACGACGACGGCGGTGCCGTGGGCCTCCGGAACCGGCAGGAAGCGGCCGAAGATCCGCGGGTCGTCCACGATCGGCTCGTAGCCGATCACGGTGCCGTCCGGGAGAGCGGTGACCGCGGTCTTGAGGTGGAGGGCCTTGGTGACCGGCACCGCGACCACGGTGTAGCCGAGGGGCGCCACGAGCGCGCGCAGCTGGCGGATGCCCTCCGCGTTCGTACGGCCGCCACGTCCGACGTAGACCGTGTCGCCGACCTTGAGCACGTCGCCTCCGTCGAGGGTGCCCGGCTCCTCGATGCGCTCGAGCCGGAGGCCCTGGGCGCGCAGCGCGGCCTCGGTGCCGACGATCTCGGGGCGGCGGGAGTCCGCGCCGGGGCGCGAGATGACGGCGGTGTCGCCGAAGACGATCGCGGTGTCCTCCACGAAGACGGAATCGGCGAGTTTGTCGGCGCTGGCGACCTCCACCGTCTGCCAGCCGGCGGCGGACAGCGCGGCGACGTAGTCGTCCCACTGCTTGTCGGCGAGCTCGTTGTCGATGGCCTCGCGGTCGATGTGGGTCACGAGGCCGTCGGCCAGGTTCGCGGCCGGGATGCGGACCAGGGCGACCTTGCGAGCGGTCGCCCCTCCCTGCGCCTCGATCACTCGGAACACGGCGAAACCGGCGGTCGGGAAGGCGACGGCGACGGCCAGCCAGAACGGCAGGTTCACGCCGATGAACGACAGCGCGAGCTGGCCCCACACCGCTGCGGTCAGTGTCACATTCAGCGTCGAGAAGAGCACGAGCATGCCGATGGCGGTGCTGACGAGGGCCACGAGGATACCCGCGATGACGGCGACCCAGCGGCGCTCATACGCTCCGAGCAGTGCGGCGATCGCCGTCAGGACGAACGCGGCGAGCGCATTCCAGCCGACGTACTGGGCGACGCTCCCGAGCGCCTGCGAGTTGAGCTGGTTGGCCACCAGCAGAACGAACGCGGCCGCGACGAGGCCGATTGCGGCCACGGCGACGGCGGACACGAGGGAGGCGACGAGCCGGCGGGCCCACGAGGAAGTCATGAGGCCCAAGCCTATCCGACCGGTTCCTATGGGATTGCTGGCATACGGAGGCATCCCACCGCCGGCCACGGCAGGCCGACGGTGGGACGCATGGTCGGATCAGGCGTGCGCGGGCTCGCGGAGGCGGGCCATCGCGATCTCGTCGGCGGCCTCCAGCGTGGTGATGCCGCGCTCGGCGGCGACGTCGAACACACGGGCGACAGTGTCGCCGATCGCCTCCACGCGCTCGCGGGTGGCCTCGGCGGACGGCGTCTCCTCGTTCATCATCGAGAGGAAGATCACGCCTCCGGCGTTCACGACGAAGTCGGGCGCCCAGAGGATGCCACGGGCTGCCAGCCGCTCTGCGCCTGCCCGCTCGGCCAGCTGGTTGTTGGCCGGGCCGACGACGGCCTTGACGCGCAGTTCGTCGATGACCGCGTCGGTGAGCACGCCGCCGACGCCCGCAGGAACGAACAGGTCGCCCTCCACGCGGTGCGCGTCGCCCGGTTCGACCCAGGAAGCGCCGATCGCGTCGGCGAGGGCGCGCTTGGCCGGGTTCACGTCGGTGACCGTGAGCACCGCGCCCTCGCTGGCGAGGCGCATGGCGATGATCGAGCCCACGTGCCCGAGCCCCAGTACGGTCACACGGCGACCGGCGACGTCGCGGCTGCCGGTGGCGCGCTCGAGCGTCGCCAGCAGACCGGCGTAGACGCCGGCCGCGGTCGCGTCGCTCGGCTCGCCGACGCCGCCCTCGGCGGGCGGGAGGCCGCACACGTTGGCCGTGCGGGTCGCGACGACCGACATGTCCTCGGCGCTCGTCCCGACGTCCTCCGCGGTCATGTAGCTGCCGCCCAGACTCTCGACGGCGTCGCCCAGGTCGAGCATGACCTCGTACCGCTCGGTGGGGGTGAGCTGGTGTCCGTGCGGCAGATAGACGACGGCCTTGCCGCCGCCGCGGTTGAGCCCGGCGGCGGCGTTCTTGTAGGTCATGCCCTCCGCCAGGCGGAGCGAATCGGCGACAGCCTCCTGCCAGGAGTCGTAGTTCCACACGCGGCAGCCGCCGAGGGCGGGACCGAGGACGGTGGAGTGCACCGCGATGCTGATGGTGAGGCCGCTCCGCCTCCCCTTCACGACGTGCAGTGTTTCGTGCGGAAGGTCTGCGGGCAGGACGGACATCGGTGTCTCCTCGTGGGATCGCGGTGAATGCTGAGGGTCTTGTGGACCGTCGTCTATTCTCGCCCGACCCCGCGAGCGGACGCAACGCGACGCCCGGATGAGCACGTGGCTCGGTGAGCACGCGGCTCCGGGCGTGCGGTTCAGTGGAAGAAGTGGCGCTCTCCGGTGAAGTACATCGTGACGCCCGCGGCCTTCGCAGCCGCGATGACGTCCTCGTCACGGATGGAGCCGCCCGGCTGCACGATCGCGGAGACGCCTGCGGCGATGAGGATCTCGGGGCCGTCGGCGAACGGGAAGAACGCGTCGGAGGCGGCCACGGATCCGGCCGCCCGCTCCCCCGCACGGCTGACCGCCAGGTTGCACGAGTCGACGCGGTTCACCTGACCCATGCCGACGCCGACGGACGCGCCGTCCTTGGCCAACAGGATCGCGTTGGACTTGACAGCACGGCACGCCTTCCAGGCGAACTCGAGGTCGGCGCGGGTGGCCGCGTCGGCCTCCTCGCCGGAGACGAGCGTCCAGCCGGCGGAATCGAACTCATCGAAGCGGTCGCTGTCCTGCACGAGCACGCCGCCGGAGATCTGGCGGAACTCGGTCGTGGCGCGGCTGTAGTTCTCGGGCAGCTGCAGGATGCGGAGGTTCTTCTTCGTCTGCAGCAGCTCCAGCGCCTCCGGCTCGAAGCCCGGGGCGATGAGGACCTCGGTGAAGATGCCCTTGACCGTCTCGGCCATCGCGAGCGTCACCGTGCGGTTCGCTGCGATGACGCCGCCGTACGCCGACACCGGGTCGCACTCGTGCGCCTTGCGGTGCGCGTCCGCGATATCGTCGGCGACCGCGATGCCGCACGGGTTGGCGTGCTTGATGATCGCGACGGCCGGCTCGGCGAAGTCGTAGGCGCTGCGCAGGGCCGCGTCGGCGTCCACGTAGTTGTTGTACGACATCTCCTTGCCGCCGAGCTGGGTCGCCTGCGCGATACCGTGGCCCGCCGGGTCCGCGTAGAGCGCAGCGGCCTGGTGCGAGTTCTCGCCGTAGCGGAGGGTCTGCTGCAGCTCGGCGCGCACCTCGAAGCGCTCAGCGAAGTCGTCGGTAGAGGGCGCCTCCCCTGCGAACCACGCAGCGACGGCGCCGTCGTACGAGGCCGTGTGCGCGAACGCCTTCGCGGCGAGCGCACGGCGCTGGTCGAAGCCGGTGCCACCGGCGGCGATCGCGGCCCCGACCTCCGCGTAGTCGTCGGGCGAGACGACGATGGCGACGTTGGCGTGGTTCTTGGCCGACGCACGCACCATGGCGGGGCCGCCGATGTCGATCTGCTCGACGACGTCGTTGCCGACTGCTCCGGACGCGACCGTCTCGACGAACGGATAAAGGTTGACGACGACGAGCTCGAACGGCTCGATGCCGAGGTCCTTCAGCTGGTCCTCGTGGGAGGCCAGTCGCAGGTCGGCGAGCAGTCCCGAGTGGATGGCCGGGTGCAGCGTCTTGACGCGCCCGTCGAGCGACTCGGGGAACCCGGTCACCGACGCGACGTCGGTCACCGCGTGGCCGGCGTCGCGGATGGTCTGCGCGGTGGAGCCCGTCGAAACGATCTCGACCCCGGCCTCCGCCAGCGTCGCAGCGAGTTCGAGGAGGCCCGTCTTGTCGCTGACCGAGATCAGCGCGCGGCGGATCGGGACGACGTCCCGTTCGCGGTAGAGGCTGGCGTCGTGACGGGGTCCGCTCATACTCGGGAGAGCTCCTTGAGGTCGATGTGTCCGTTGGCGATGTCGAGGACGGCGTCGATGAGGAGGCGCCGCTCGACGGGTTTGATGCGTTCGTGCAGGCTGGCCTCGGTGTCGCCCGGCACGATCGGAACGCGCTCCTGGCTGATCACCGGCCCGGCGTCGACGCCGTCGTCGACCACGATGAGGCTGGCGCCGGTCTGGGTGGCCCCGGCGGCCAGGGCGTCGCGCACGCCGTGCGCGCCCGGGAACTCAGGCAGGTAGGCGGGGTGTGTGTTGATGAGGTTCGGCGAGAACGCGTGCACGACGCGCGGCGGCACCAGGCGCATGAAGCCCGAGAGGATGACCAGGTCGGGCTCCCAGAGCCGGAGCTGCTCGAGCAGGGCGTCGCCCCACTCCTCCCGGCTGTCGTACGAGGTGAACGGCACCGTGAACGACGGGATGCCGAACTCCTCCGCGTGATCGAGCCCGTCGGCCTCCCGGTCGGCGCCGACCGCGACCACCCGGGCCGGGAACTCGGCGTCGGACGCCGCCTCGAGCAGAGCGCGCAGATTGGAGCCACCGCCGGAGATCAGCACGACAATCGAGAGCACGCGACAAGCCTACCCATAGGGGCGTGTCGCCTCAGACCAGGCGCAGGCCCCAGCGCGACGGGGCGATCGTGTACAGCTGACGGTAGAGCGCCGTCCCCACCAGCACGCCGAGGGCGATCGAGACGATGGAGCCGAGCAGGTTCGGGATGCTGCCTGCGTCGAAGTCCACCCCTGTCGCCGTCTGCGTCAGGCGGATGAGCCCCGTCGCGCCCGGCACGAGCAGCCAGAACGCGGGAAGGAAGCAGACGACTGCGGGCGGCGCTCCGCGCACCGACTGGACGAGGTACGCGAGCACCGTGAGCGCGAACGCGCCGAAGAAGCCGCTGAAGACGTTGCCCATGATCAGCGCGCCGACGAGCTGCCCGCCGTAGGCGACGAGCAGCACGAGCGTGAGGAAGTAGAGCGACCGCTTCGGCCCGCAGTAGTAGAGAAAGATGCCGACCGAGAACAGCAGGACGCCGAGCCACGGCTGGAACGCGCCGAGCGGCGGCTGGGTCGACAGCAGCGCGGTGGAGGCGGGAACGCCCGTGATCGTCATGGCGGCGAGGATCCCGATGGCGAGGAAGCCCAGTTGGGCGATGCCGGAGACCAGCCGGCTGGAGCCCGCGACCATGTCGCCCGCCGCGAGCTCCTGGATGCCGGTGGTCAACACAGCGCCGGGCAGCAGTGTGACCAGCGGAGGGACGAGCACCTGGAGCGGCTCGTCGATGAGCACCGTGCGTCCGAGCAGGAAGACGAGCAGCGACAGCGCGAACGCGGTCGCGACCGGCAGGAGGATCGCGGCGTACGTGCCGGGGCGCACGAACAGCTTCGCAGCGCCGACCAGCATCCCGAGTGCGAACGCGTAGAGCATGCTCGTCGTCTCGGCGCCGAGAAGCACGAGGGCCACGCCGGCGGAGGCGAAGCCATGACCCACCATCCGCACGAGGCGGTTGAAGCGCGGCCGGGCGTCGGTGGTCGCCTGCAGCGCCTCGATGCCCTCGACCGCGGTGATCTTCCCCGCCAGGGCGCGGTCGACCACCGCGTAGACGTGCGCGGCGCGGTCGAACCGCACCTCTCCTCCGGAGGCCTCCGCGACGTCGAACCGCGTCTGCGCCTCCCCCGGCAGCCCGACGAAGATCAGAGTGGGGAACACGATCAGCGTCGCCCGCGGTGACCCGAGCGCGGTCGCGACGCGCTTCAGGGTGCCCTGGATGTCGCGCGACGCGGTGCCGATCGCGAGGAGCGCGCTGCCCAGCCGGACGAGGAATTCCTGGAGCTGCGCGGAGGGGCTCTCGACGAGCTGCTCGGCCTCCGTCGACCTGCGCCGGAGGGTGAACCTCGGCAGGTGCAGTCGCGGGGCTGGCGCTCTCATCGTCGGGCGCGACCTCCGGCCAGCAGCCCGATGATCGCCGCGACGGCGACCTCCACCGCCGCGAACACGCCGACCAGCCACGGATTCGGGCCGACGTCGTGCAGGCGGCCCGGCCCGAGGGCTCCCGACGACCACCAGGCAAGAAGGCCGAGTTGGATCCCCGCCACGACGCCGATCCCCACCGCCGTGAGTGACAGGGCGAGTGGGCCGTCGACCTGGGTCTTTCTCGTGGCGCGCAGCAGCGCAGCGGCCACGAAGCCCGCGAGCACCGGCACGAGCACGCCGACGAGGCCGAAGGTGTAGCCGTGGGCCGGGATGACGCCGAAGAGCGGCACACCCGGCAGCGGCCCGAGGGCGGTGCCGATCGGGCTCACGGCGGAGCCGGCGCCGATCGCGAAGCCCGGGCCGACGAGCCACGACATCAGCCAGATGATCAGGTTGGGCAGGAACGCCAGCTGCGCGATCGTGAGGGCGACGCCGCCCGCGACACCGGTCTGCAGCTGTTCGTAGAGACTGATGATCGCGCCGTAGTTGCCGAAGATCAGCAGCGTGAGGATGAGCGCCGAGACACCGATGACGATGGCCGTCGCCGCGCTCCCGGCCCGGAGCGCGCCGAGCACGGCGGAGCGAACCGGCGCAGGGATGGTGTCGACCCGTGCGCGCACATCGAGGGCGACCGGGGTCGCGCCTCCCCGCGAGTCGGGCGAGGGGCCGTCGGCGCGGACGTCGGGCCGGTCTGATGCCCCGTCGCCTGCCCGGGACGAAGTACGCGACCCGCTCTCTCGGAGGGTCGCGAACGCGAAACCGATTCCGATGCCCAGTGCGTACACGAACGGCGGCAGCACGATTCCCTGCCACACCGACGGCGTCACCACCGCGCTTCCCGCAGTCAGGGTCACCAGCACGGAGATCACGAGGAACACGGCGAGCGCCGACAGGGCGCCGGTGCTGCGGAAGGGCGTCTCGGCGGCGCGCGAACCGGTACGCACCCCGAGTGCGGCGGTGAGGACCGCGAACCCCAGTAGGGCGATGGTCACCTGGAACGGGGCCGCGGCCGCGGGCAGCCCGAGCGAGCCGACGGTCTGCGGATCGAGCACCACCGTCAGGTTGACGCCGTGGCCCACCAGCCAGACATCGACCGCGGCCTTCCAGACGACGGCGAAGTCCCCGGTCAGATGGTATTGCGCCGCCCAGAGGACTGTCAGCGGGACCACGCAGATCCCGATGCCGATTGCCGCGACGATGACCGCCTCCAGCGCGGCGAGCAGGGCGACGGTTGTGCGATTCATGTCCGGAGGGAGCCTACCGGTCGCTGGGGCGTCTTCCGGGCCGACACTTCGCCCGCTCAGGACACGGTCATCACAGGCGTGTCGTCGTCGGCGTCCTCCGGGATGGTGATCACCGGTCGCTGCACGAGCTCGAGGATCGCGATGACCACGGCGGCGATGACCAGCGTCCAGATGATGAGCGCGGGGGTGAGCGGCCGCACCAAGAGCACCACCGCAGCCGCGATCACGGCGACCGCACTGCGCAGCAGTACCCGTTGCGCGTAGATCCACTCGCCGACCCTCCCGGTGGTGATGCCGTGACGCTCCGCGGCCTCCCGCACCCAGGTCACCCCGGAGCCGAAGAAGCCCCGCAGCCGCCGAGAGACCCCGAAGGGGCCCGAGTACCAAGCGACGATCGCGACGACGATCGCGAGGACCAGCACTGCGACGCCGGTGTCTTTCATGGCCGTCGAGACGGTGGTGTACAGCGTCCTCGCGACTCCGGCCGGAACCAAGGACGGGGAGGCCGAGGCGATGAACACGACCTGGCCGATGCCGATGCCCGCGACCACCACGATCATGGCGACCCCCAGAGCACAGGCCGCGCCGATCAGGGCGAGCGAACGGCGCCTGGCGACGATCACGCCGAGCGCGAGCAGGCCGATCGAGACCCAGGGCAGCCACGCGCCCGCGACGATGGCCAGGTTGTAGAACACCTGCAGCGTCGGGATGGACGAGTTCTGCGCCACCGTGATCGTCTTGTCGATCGTCGGGATCTGCGACGCGAACGACAGGCCCTGGTCTTCGAGCAGCTGTTTGACCCGGTCGATGATCGGACCGAGTTGCACCCCGACCGAGCCGTCCGCGCCGATCGCGATCGCCGCCTTCGGATCGCCCTGCATCGTCGCGACCAGCTGGGTGTGGCTCGCGCGGAGGGCGTCTTGCCAGACCTGGGCGAACGCGTCGGAGGACACGAACCGACCCACTGTGGTCTGGATCAACGACACGATGCCCTGCGCGAGCGGCGCCTTGAGCGCCTCCAGCGCCTTCGTGGCCACCGGACCGGTGCCGAGGCCGGTGATGCCGTCGATCACCTGCGAGGTGAGCTGCGGGATGTCGACGTGCTCCTGGATCACCTTGACGGCCTCGTCGGTCACGTACGCCTGCACGCCGGGGTCGTCTGCGAGCGGTGCATATGTGGCGACGAACGTGTCGGTGTTCGTCAGTTGCACTTTCGCCCACGACGCGACGACGGCGACCGGGGCGAGGATCGCGCCGATCACGATGAGCACGACGGCGAGCAGCGTCCAGCCCCAGCCGCGCTTGTGCTTCGGTTCCACGACGACCGCGATCTCAGGGAGCGGTTCGGTCGCGTTCTCGTCGAGCCGACTCCTCAGCGCTGTGTTCTCGGCTTCGAGCGCTGCGACCCGGCGAGCGAGCTCGGCGTTCGTCATCTTGGGCATCGGCGCATCCCCTTCCGGGCGGTGATGGCTCACTGTAACGCCGGCGCGGGTGGCGCGGGCAGGCCCGGAAACGAGGTCGTGGACGAAGGGCGCAGGGCCGGACCCCGTGGAGGAGTCCGGCCCTGTTCGGTAGTGCGGGAGCCGCGGTCTATAGCGCCGCGTAGACCTCGCGGAGAAGTTCCGCGGTCTCGGACGGGGTCTTGCCGACCTTCACGCCCGCGGCCTCCAGCGCCTCCTTCTTGGCCTGGGCCGTTCCGGCCGAGCCCGAGACGATCGCACCGGCGTGACCCATGGTCTTGCCCTCGGGTGCGGTGAAACCGGCCACATAGCCGACGACCGGCTTGGTGACGTTGGCCTTGATGAAGTCTGCGGCGCGCTCCTCGGCGTCGCCTCCGATCTCGCCGATCATGACGATCGCCTTGGTCTCGGGGTCGGCCTCGAACGCGGCGAGCGCGTCGATGTGGGTCGTGCCGATGACCGGGTCGCCGCCGATGCCGATGGCGGTGGAGAAACCGAGGTCGCGCAGCTCGTACATCATCTGGTACGTCAGCGTGCCCGACTTGGAGACCAGGCCGATCGGGCCCTTGCCGGTGATGGTGGCCGGCGTGATGCCGACGAGCGACTCGCCGGGGGTGATGATGCCGGGGCAGTTCGGGCCGATGATCCGGGTCTTGTTGCCCTTCTCCTTGGCATAGGCCCACGCCTCGGCCGAGTCCTGCACCGGGATGCCCTCGGTGATGACGACCAGCAGCGGGATCTCGGCGTCGATGGCCTCGACCATCGCGTCCTTGGCGAACGCCGGCGGCACGAAGATGATCGACACGTCGGCGCCGGTCTTCTCGATCGCCTCCACGACGGTGCCGAAGACGGGGAGCTCGACGTCGCCGTGCGTCACGGTGGTGCCGGCCTTGCGGGCGTTGACGCCTCCCACGACCTGGGTGCCGGCCTTCAGCATGAGCGCGGTGTGCTTGGTGCCCTCGCCGCCGGTGATGCCCTGGACGATGACCTTGGAGTCCTTGTTGAGGAAGATAGACATTCTCTGATTCGTCCTTGCTTACTTCGCGGCCAGCTCGGCGGCCTTGTCGGCGCCTTCGTCCATGGTGAGTGCGAGGGTGACCAGCGGGTGGTTCGCCTCGGTGAGGATGCGGCGGCCCTCCTCGACCTTGTTGCCATCGAGACGCACGACCAGCGGCTTGTTCGCCTCGTCGCCGAGGATCTGCAGCGCCGTGACGATGCCGTTCGCGACCGCGTCGCACGCGGTGATGCCGCCGAAGACGTTGACGAACACGCTCTTCACCTGCGGGTCGTTCAGGATGACGTCCAGGCCCGCGGCCATGACCTCGGCGGACGCGCCGCCGCCGATGTCGAGGAAGTTCGCCGGCTCGACGCCCTTGTGCTTCTCACCCGCGTAGGCGACGACGTCGAGCGTGGACATGACCAGACCCGCGCCGTTGCCGATGATGCCGACCTGACCGTCGAGCTTGACGTAGTTCAGGCCTGCCTTCTTGGCCTTGGCCTCCAGCGGGTCGGCGGCGTCAGCGTCCTCGAGCGTCTCGTGCTCGGGGTGACGGAAGTCGGCGTTCTCGTCGAGGGTGACCTTGCCGTCGAGGGCGATGATGTCGCCCTCCTCGGTGAGGACCAGCGGGTTGACCTCGACCAACGTCGCGTCTTCGCCGGTGTAGACCTCGTAGAGCTTCACGAACACGTCGGCGACCTTGGCCACCAGCTCGTCCGGGAAGCCGGCCGCCTTGGCGATCTCGGTGGCCTTCGCGGTATCGATGCCGCCACGCGGGTCGACCTCGATGCGCGCCAGCGCCTCGGGCTTCTCGACCGCGAGCTGCTCGATCTCCATGCCGCCCTCGACGCTGGTCAGCGACAGGTAGGAGCGGTTGGCCCGGTCGAGGAGCACCGAGAAGTAGAACTCGCGGGCGATGCGGGCGCCGCCGGCGACCATGACACGGCGCACGACGTGGCCCTTGATGTCCAGGCCCAGAATGGCCTTCGCGGCCTCCTCCGCGTCATCCGGCGTCTTGGCGACCTTGACGCCACCCGCCTTGCCACGGCCTCCGACCTTGACCTGCGCCTTGACGACGGTGACGCCGCCCAGCTTCTCGGCGGCCGCACGGACCTCCTCCGGAGTGTCGGCGACGATGCCCGGAAGGACCGGGACGCCGTACTTCTCAAACAGGTCTCTGGCCTGGTACTCGAATAGATCCACGGTTATCCAATCCGCTGATGCCCGGCGCGCTCGTGACGCTCCGGCTGATATCTCCTGGGCGGTCCGGCGGGAGAATAGCTCGACGCCGAGATAAATTCGCCAGTGAGAACTTTAGCGCGTTCGACTGAACAGCCCGAATCCGTTCGTCCTCCACAGCAGAACGCGCGGACGAGTACTCCACTGATCCCGTCGCGCCAGGCCCGGATCGGGTTCGCGACGGCGAGCGTGGAGGGCATGACACATCGCATATCGACCTTCGTGACCGCCTTCGTCCTCGCCGGCCTCGCCGTCTTCCTCGGCATCCTGCAGGTCCTCGTCGTCGCGCCTGAGGCGCGAGCGCTCGCGGGGGCCGGACACGGACCGGGCTATCTGTCGCGCGATGGCTGGTGGCTCGGCACATACCGCATGGACGACGGTGAGCAGGGGTTCTGCCTCAACGTCGGCAAACCGAGCCCGACCGGCCACGGCCTCGACTACGCCGAAGCGGCGGAACTCGGGTGGTACACGCCGCCGCAGGCTGCCTCGCTCGCCTATATCTCGCGCACCTGGGCAGGCACCGGCGACCAGTTGACGGCCGCCGCCGGCCAGATCGCCACCTGGCTCGTCGCCGGTTTGAACGGCCACACTCCCGAGGAGGTCGCGTCACGCGCGGGAGCCGACGCCGGGCGCGTCCTCGCCCGCGCGTACGAGATGGTGGATGAAGCCGGTCGGCTGGGATCCAACGCGGTGCGGGCGGACGCCGTGGTCGAACTGGCCGAGACCGGGCCGGGCAGGGTGCGCGTCGAGCTCACCGTCGAGCGGCCGTCCGGCCCCGAACTCGTCGCTCCGGGAGTCCACCTCGCCCGGGTGACTCTTGACGGAGCCAGCTTCGCCGACGGGAGTACGGCCGCGGAGATCCCGACCGGCACCGACATCGAGATCACCCCCACCGGAACCGACACCAGCGTGGCGGTGATGGCGCGCGCCGAGCTCGGCGCCCTCCCCTACGGAGATCGGATGCTGGTCGCGGTGCCGCATGACGATGCCCAAGCCGTTCTGATCGCCGTGTTCGCCACGGCGGAGGCGCACGCGGAGGCCTCGGCCACTGGTCCGTCTCCGCTGCCGTTCCAACCGCTCGTCGCGACGGTGACCAGTACCGCCGAGGCGACGCCCGGCGCCACCGTCCACGACCGCCTCACCGTGGGCGTCGACACCGCAGACGGGCTGCTGCCGTCCTGGGGCGTGCGCGCGACCGACGAGGGTTTCGAACCGGTGGAGGCGATCGTCGAGAGCACTCTCCATGGTCCGTTCAGCGACCCGATCGTGCAATCCGACACCATTCCAGAGGGTTCCCCTGTCGTGTGCGTCGTCGAGACGACCGTCAACGGCACGGGCGAATACGACACACCGGAGTGCACGCTGCCCGCGGCGGGGCACTACGTCTGGACGGAGCGCATCGATCCCACGGCGGTGGACCCGGACGCGGGCGGTGCACGGATCCGCCCCTGGCAATCGGCCTTCGGCATCGCGTCCGAGATCACGCA
This sequence comes from Leifsonia sp. PARNA 1/14, assembly GCF_055720965.1. Classification (NCBI taxonomy): domain Bacteria; kingdom Bacillati; phylum Actinomycetota; class Actinomycetes; order Micrococcales; family Microbacteriaceae; genus Leifsonia; species Leifsonia sp. PARNA 1/14. The sequence continues at coordinate 134,789 of NZ_JBVQSP010000001.1, read as the reverse complement.
GGTCTCGGCCCCGGTCGAGGTTCCACCGGCCGAGGTCGAACCGGCTCGGCTCGCAGCGACGGGAGGTCGCGTCGAGACCGGACCCACGGCGTTCGCCGTGACTCTGGTCGGGCTCGGGATCGCGTCGATACTGATCGCGCGCTTCACCCGCCGCGGAGTGCACCGCGCCGACCGTCGGGGCTCACGGCGATGATCGCAGCCGCGCGGTGGGGCCGGTCGGGTGGATCATGGGCAAATGGCCGTCCCACCAGCGCGGCACGCCGAGCTCCGTTCGATCGCCGGCGAGGCGCTCTCCCTCGCCGGCGCCGGCCGGGCGTTGCTGCTGCAGATCGCACACCCGGCGATCGGACGCGGCGTGGCCGAGCACAGCGACTTCGCCATCCGGCTGGTGGACCGGTTCCACGCCACGATGACATTCGTCTACGCCGCCGTGTATGCGTCACCCGACGCGTTCGACCGGGTCCGCCGCCAGGTCGACCGCGCTCACCGGCCGGTGCATGCCGCCCGCAGTGGTGGCCTGCCCGCCTACAACGCGTTCGCACCCGAGCTGCAGCTCTGGGTCTCCTCCACGCTCTATGCGACCATGATCGATCTGAACGAGCGCGTCTACGGCCCACTCGCCGATGCAGCGCGCGAGCAGGTGTACCGAGACTTCCGGCAGCTCGGGCTGAACCTCCAGTTACGCCCGGAGGCCTGGCCGCGCGACACCGCAGAGTTCCAGCGGTATTGGGACGGGATGCTCCCGCAGCTCGTCGTGACGGAGACGACGCGCGGACTCGCCGAGCAGATCCTCCGTCCGAACGGCATGCCGGTGGCGCTGCGGGGCGTGCTGCCGGCCAGCCGGCTCGTCACGACCGGACTGCTGCCCGCCAGCGTTCGGGAACAGTTCGGATTGCCGTGGGACCGTTCGGTCGAGAGACGCTTCGAGCGGCGGATGCGCTGGGCCGCGGCGGTGTACCCGCGTCTGCCCGCCGCATTGCGGCATCGGCCTCGGGAGGTATACCTGCGTCGGCTGGAGCAGCGGCCTTAGCCGTGAAGCCGACGGGGCCGCTGGATCATGCGAGCGACCAGTACGAGCGCGATTCCCACGCCGGCGCCCAGCACCGTCTCGATGATCCGGTCGACGAGCAGCGTCCCGAGTGGGGCCGGTGCCGCGAGATGGGAGACCGCGAGCGCCATCGGCGTGATGAAGAGAAGTGCGTAGCCGTAGTGCCGCCCGACGAGCATCTCGGCGAAGAACTGACAGACGACGATCGCGACGATCACCACGACCGGCGGAGGAGACCAGAACAACACGGCTGCGGCCACGACGACGCCGCCGATCGTGCCCAGGATCCGGTGGAGCGAGCGCGAGATCGAGTGCGCCCCTCGCGCCGGGGGGATGACCGCGACCAGGCTCACCACCGCCCAGTACGCGTGGCCCAGCCCCAACGACAGGGCCACCCCACCCGCGATCAAGACGCCGACGGCGTTCTGCGCCGCCGTGAGCCAGACACGCCCATCGCCGAAGACGGTGGTGTCGACGCCAGGACGACGGTGGAGCTTCTTGAGGAGCACCGCTCCAGTCCGGGCGGCGCGATCGCCCGCCCAACGACGGACCACCCAGCCGGACAGCGTGAGCACCCACGAGAACGCGGCGACGGCGGCCGCCAATCCGATCCGCGGGAGGGCGTCCTGAGCGGTCGTCGGCACGGCGGCGCACACGAGGAGGGCGAAGACGAAGAACAGCGGCTGAGTCGGCAGGAGCTGGAACGCGGTCGCCAGCAGCGTGCCGGCGACGACGATGAACACGAGCAGCACGGCCACGAGCCAGAGCGGCTCGCCCGCGACGGCGACGAGCACTCCGAGGGAGATGCTCACCAGCATCGCCACCGCCGCGATCGACACACTGCGCAACCGCAGCCGGTACGGCTCGTTGCGGCCGTAGAGCGCGGTGAACGCGCCGAACGTCGCATACGCGGCGAGATCCAGACGCCCGACCGCCCACAGGATGAGCAGCGGCACCGCAACCGCCGCGGCCGCCCGGAAGCCGACCTCGACGCTCATTGTGGCGAGCCGCTGCCTCACAGTTTGTCGATCGGCGCGATCTTGATGAGGAGCTTCTTCGCCCCCACTTTCTCGAACTGCACGTGGGCGACTCGCTTGGCTCCCTCACCGGTCACGTTCGTGACCCGGCCCTCGCCGAAGTCCGCATGACTGATGCGATCGCCGGGAGCCAGCTCGAGGTCGCCGTTGTCGCGCACCTTGCCCGTCACCCGGTTCGGCCACTCCGCCTTCGGCCGCTCGGCGGGAGCGCTGCCGCCCACGGGATAGCTCTCGTTCCAACGGCCGGCAGTACCACCGCCGAGCCCCGGCCGGCGCGCGTTGAGGGCGCGCGACTGCGAGCCGCTCCGGCCGTTCGCGGCGCCGGGAGACTGCTTCCAGTCGATCAGATCGGCGGGGATCTCCTGGAGGTAGCGGCTCGGCATCGCGACCGCGGTCTCGCCGAACTGCGCACGCGTCATCGCCAGCGACAGGAAGAGCCGCTTCTTCGCGCGGGTGATGCCGACGTAGAACAGCCGGCGCTCCTCGGCGGGGCCTCCCGGCTCGTTCGCCGACATCCGGTGCGGGAGGAGGTCCTCTTCGATGCCGGTGAGGAACACCGCGTCGTACTCCAGGCCCTTGGCCGTGTGGAGGGTCATCAGCGACACCGAGCCGCTCGAGTCGTCGATCTCGTCGGCCGCGGCCACCAGCGACACCTCGGTGAGGAAGTCGACGAGCGTGCCGTCCGGGTTGTTCCGCGCGAACTCGCGGGTCACGGCGACGAGCTCGTCGACGTTCTCGGCGCGCGCCTCGTCTTGCGGGTCGCGGCTGTTGCGGAGCACCTCGAGGTAGCCGCTGCTGTCGAGCAGGAAGGTGAGGACGTCGGCCACCGGCGAAACCCCGGCCGGGTTGTCCGGATTGATCTTCGCCGCCGCCTCGTCGAGCATCGAGGAGAGCTGGAGGATGGCGCCGGTGACCTTGGGGCCGAGCCCGAGCGAACCGGCATCGCGCATCGCGTCGCGGAAGGTGAAACCGTTGTCCTCCGCATAGCTCGCCAGCTGGGTCTCGGTGGCCGGCCCGATGCCACGCTTCGGAGTGTTCAGGATGCGGCGCAGCGCGAGGGTGTCGTCGGGGTTGGCGACCGTGATCAGGTACGCCATGGCGTCCTTGATCTCGGCGCGCTCGTAGAACTTGGTGCCGCCCATCACCTTGTAGGGCAGCGCGGACCTGATGAAGATCTCCTCCAGCGCCCGCGTCTGCGCATTGGTTCGGTAGAACACGGCGATGTCTTTGTAGTCCATTCCGGCGGCATGGAGCTTTTCGATCTCGTCGGCGACGAACTGCGCCTCGTCGTGGCCCGAGTACCCGGTGTAGCCGACGATCTTGTCGCCGTCCCCGACCGCGGTCCACAGCTTCTTGTCTTTGCGGTCGAAGTTGTTGGCGATCACGGCGTTCGCGGCGCTCAGAATGTTCTGCGTCGAACGGTAGTTCTGCTCCAGCAGCACCACCTTGGCTCCGGGGAAGTCGCGCTCGAACTCCACGATGTTGCGGATATCCGCCCCGCGGAAGGCGTAGATCGACTGGTCGGAGTCGCCGACCACGGTGAGCGAGGCGCCCGGGATGGCGCCGACGACATCGCGCAGCTTGCTGACGTTGCGGCCGTGCTGCTCCATCTCCTCGGCGATGTCGGGCGCGACGGGCATCGTCAGCTCGCGGATGAGGGAGTACTGGGCGTGGTTGGTGTCCTGGTACTCGTCGACCAGGATGTGGCGGAACCGCGTCTGGTACAGCGCCGCGACCTTCGGGAAGGCCCGGAACAGGAACACCGTCTCGGCGATGAGGTCGTCGAAGTCGAACGCGTTCGCCCGCCGCAGTGCGCGGGTGTACTGACGGAAGATCTCGAGGAACATCACCTCTTGCGGGTCGCTCAGGTTGGCCGAGCGCGCGAACGTCTCGATGTCGGTCAGCTCGTTCTTGAGCTTGGAGATGCGGCCCGCCGTGCCCGCCACGGTGAAGCCGAGGGTGTCGGCGTCGAGCTCCTTGATGATCCGCTTGAGCAGGGCTCGTGTGTCGCCCGAGTCGTAGATCGTGAAGCTCTGCGTCTTGCCGATCGTCTCGGCCTCGCGACGGAGAATGCGCACGCACGCCGAGTGGAATGTCGAGATCCACATGCCCTGCGCGCGACCGCCCAGGAGCTGCTCGACCCGCTCGCGCATCTCGTTCGCGGCCTTGTTCGTGAACGTGATCGCGAGGATCTCGCTCGGCCATGCCTCCCGGCTCTCGATGAGACCGGCGATGCGGCGGGTGAGCACGCTCGTCTTGCCCGACCCCGCGCCCGCCACGATGAGCAGTGCGGCCCCGCGGTACTCCGCCGCTACGCGCTGCTGCGGGTTGAGCCCGGCGAACAGCCGGTCGGACGGCCCGCGGCCGCTGCGGCCTCCTGCTCCGCCGGTCGCCGAGCCTCCACCGGAGCGCTCGTCGCCCTCCCAGCCGTCGAGGATGATCGGCACAGAGGAGGGTGCGGCGGAGGCGGGAGGTGGGGCGTCGGGAAGGCTCGTCATGTCTCCAGCCATTTTAGCCGCCGCCACCGTCATCGCCGCCGAGAGCCCGGACGTCCGCCTCCTGCTCAGCGACCGTCGCGCACGGCGACGGCCAGGTCGGGATGATCGGCGAAGACACCATCGACCCCCGAGTGCAGCAGGATCGCGAACAACCGCCTCCAGTCGCCCCACTCGTCATCGCGTCCGCCGCTGCGGAACTCCCGCGGGAGCATGCCGTTCTCGGGTCGCAGCGTCCAGCAGTACACCGAGAGGCCGGCGGAGTGCGCGAGGTCTACCAGGTCGGAGGTCACCGCACCGATGTCCACACCCCCTTCGTCCTCGCCGAACAGGCCGACGGACACCGAGCCCGAGTGCAGGATCTGCGCCACATCGACGCTGATCCCGTCGACCCGGTCGGCGGGCGACGCCGCCGACCCGAGCGCGTAGAGACCGCGGAGCGTCACGTCGGTGGCGTAGCCGGGAGCGGCGGCGCCGAGCGCAGCGACCCGATCGGCGGGCGCCCCCTCCGCCTCCACGAGGTACACGCGTCGCCCGCGAAAGCCTCGCAGCTGCAGCCGCCCGAGCACGGTCTTCTCGAAGCTCTCGGCGACGAGTCCCGGGTGATCGGTCCAGCCGGCGTCCGCGAGCGCCTCGACGAACAGCTCGTCGAGCGGGAGGCCGGCGGCCTCGAAGTAGGTGGCGTGCTTGAGCTCGGCGACCAGGCCCAGCGCACGGCTCGCGGCGTCGGAGGCCGCGTCGATGGTCTCCAGCACGTCGGAGAGCCGGAGGATCGGATAGCGGTCGTCGAACGTGGCGCTGGCCTGGCGCAGCTGCGGGAGCCGCTCCCTCGCGCGCAGCACCGACAGCTCGGCCCACGTGAAGTCCTCCGTGAACCATCCGGTCAACGGGATGCCGTCGACCTCCTTGGTGGTTCGACGGTCGGCGTACTCGGGATGGTCGGCGACGTTGGTGGTCCCCGAGATCTCGTTCTCGTGACGCACCACCAGAACGCCGTCCTTCGTGGCGACGATGTCGGGCTCCACCGCGTCGGCGCCGAGGGCGAACGCCAACTCGTAGGCCGCCCGGGTGTGCTCGGGGCGGTAGCCGGGCGCGCCCCTGTGACCGATCACAGAGGGAGTCGAACGGGCGCGCATGTGGTGATCCTAGCCGGGAGGTCGAAACGATCCGATGCACGTCGACACGGATTCACCTGCGTGCCGGCACGAGGTGACACAATCGGGGTGTGCCCGCCCCCGACGGTCTCCCGACCCGCGCACCGGCGACCTCCGGCACGGCTCCGGAGGCGCCGCGATCGCGTCGCGTCTGGCATGAGCCGACGCGCGATCTCCGCCTGCGCTGGGGCACCTACCGCGCCCGCTGGCTCGCCGGTCTCGCCATGATCGTGGTCGGGACCGCCTGCATCCTCGTGACGACCGCGTACAGCCTGCCGTTCCTGCTCGTCGGGTCGCTCCTGCAGCCCGCGGGCTGGGCCGTGCTGCCCTCGACGATCGGTCGGCGCGTGGCGGTCGTCGTTCCCGTTCTGGGCTTCACCTGGCTCATGCTCGGAGGGTCGGGCTTCGCCTGGTGCTACGCGATCGTGCTGGCGGCCTGGTTGCTGGTGCGCCTGCGCCCCCTCCCGACCTTCGCCGTGCTGGTGCTCCCGATCGCGTCGAGCCTCGTGCTGCCGCAGTTCGTCACCACCTACGAGCAGGGCTGGATCACGATCCTGGTCAGCACCGTGGTGATCGTCGCGTCGGCGTGGCTCGCACGCGGAGGCGCGATCGCACTGGATTCATGGCAATCTGTCAGAACTCTCAGAAAACAACCCGATAGGTTTGACGAACCGAGACCGTAAGCGGTCCCCGACAAAGCGAGGAACCCATGGCACTCAACAACCCGGCGTTCTCGACGAACCCGGCGTTCCAGAACAACGGCCAGACCGCGACGGCCGTCGCTCCGAGCGCCGAGAACCTCGAGCAGATGTACCAGGCGCCGTCGGCGACGTCCGCCGACACCGACCGGATGACGGTCGAAGACACCATCAACAAGAGCGCGATCTCGTTCGCCCTGCTGGTCGCCGGCGCCGTCGTCGGCTGGTTGGTCCCGGCGCTCGTTCTTCCGGCCGCGATCGTCGGCTTCGTGCTCGCGTTGGTGAACATCTTCAAGAAGAAGCCGTCACCCGCGCTCATTCTGAGCTACGCCGGCGTGCAGGGCATCTTCGTGGGCGGCATCTCGGCAGTGTTCGAGTCCATCTACCCGGGCATCGTCATCCAGGCGGTCATCGGGACCCTCGCGGTCGTCGGCGTGACCCTGGCGCTCTTCGCGTCGGGCAAGATCCGCGCCTCCGCGAAGGCGACCAAGATCTTCCTGATCGCCATGTTCGGCTACCTGGCGTATTCGATCGTGAACGTCATCCTCGTGTGGACCGGTGTCACCAGCAGCCCGTTCGGGCTGAGCGGAGACGTCAAGCTCTTCGGTATCCCGCTCGGTGTCCTGATCGGCGTCCTCGTCGTCATCATGGGCGCGTACTCCTTGGTGCTCGACTTCGACTTCATCCAGCGAGGCGTCAAGAACCGCGCGCCGCGCATCTACGGCTGGTCGGGCGCGTTCGGCATCATGGTCACGGTCATCTGGCTGTACCTCGAGATCCTGCGACTCCTCGCGATCTCGCGCAACTGAGGCCACTACACGCAGAAGGGCCGGGATGCATCAGCATCCCGGCCCTTCTCACATTTCGGGGAGTCACTCCCATTCGATCGTCCCCGGCGGCTTCGACGTGACGTCGAGCACGACGCGGTTGACGCCGTCCACCTCGTTGGTGATGCGGTTGGAGATCGTGGCCAGCAGGTCGTACGGCAGGCGGGTCCAGTCGGCCGTCATCGCGTCCTCGCTGGAGACCGGGCGCAGCACGATCGGGTGGCCGTAGGTGCGGCCGTCGCCCTGCACGCCCACCGAGCGCACGTCGGCCAGCAGCACCACGGGGCACTGCCAGATCTCGGCGTCGAGGCCGGCGGCGGTCAGCTCCGCGCGCACGATCGCATCCGCGTCGCGCAGCAGGTCGAGGCGCTCCTGCGTCACCTCTCCGACGATCCGGATGCCGAGGCCCGGGCCGGGGAAAGGCTGGCGGCCGACGATGACCTCCGGCAGACCCAGCTCGCGGCCGATCGCACGCACCTCGTCTTTGAACAGGGTGCGCAGCGGCTCGACGAGCTCGAACTGGAGGTCCTCCGGGAGGCCGCCGACGTTGTGGTGGCTCTTGATGTTGGCCGTGCCGGTGCCGCCGCCCGACTCCACCACGTCGGGGTAGAGGGTGCCCTGCACCAGGAAGCGGATCGGGTCGCCGTCGTTCGCGGCCTCGGCGATCAGATCGGCCTGGGCCTTCTCGAACACCCGGATGAACTCGCGGCCGATGATCTTGCGCTTGGTCTCGGGGTCGGAGACGCCTGCGAGCGCGGACAGGAACTGCTCCTGCGCGTTCACCGTGACGAGCCGCACGCCGGTGGCGGCGACGTAGTCCTCCTCGACCTGGCGCGCCTCGTCTTTGCGAAGCAGGCCATGGTCGACGAACACGCAGACGAGCTGGTCACCGACGGCCTTGTGCACGAGGGCGGCCGCGACGGCCGAGTCGACGCCTCCAGACAGCGCGCACAGCACGCGTCCGCTGCCGACCTGGGCGCGGATCGCCGCCACCTGGTCGGCGATGACGTTGCCGCTGTTCCAATCGGCGGGGATGCCTGCGGCGCGGTGGAGGAAGTTCTCGAGCACCGCCTGGCCGTACTGCGAGTGCTTGACCTCGGGGTGCCACTGCACTCCGTAGAGCTTGCGCTCCTCGTTGGCGAACGCGGCCACCGGGGTGTCCTCGGTGGTGGCGAGCACCTCGAAGCCTTCCGGCGCGCGCGCGACCGAGTCGCCGTGGCTCATCCACGCTGTCTGCTGCTCGGGCTGACCGTCGAGGAGACTGCCCGCCCCACCGGCGGCGGCGTCCGAGACGCGCACCGCGGTCGAGCCGTACTCGCGGCGACCGGTCTTGGCGACCTCGCCGCCGAGGGCGGTGGCCATGACCTGGAAGCCGTAGCAGATGCCGAGCACCGGTACACCGAGCTCGAAGATCGCCTCGTCGAGCTGGGGTGCGCCGTCTTCGTACACGCTCGACGGGCCTCCCGAGAGCACGATGCCCGCGGGGTGCTTGGCGGCGACTTCGGCCGCCGTGACCGTGTGCGGCACGATCTCGGAGTAGACGTTCGCCTCACGCACGCGGCGCGCGATCAGCTGGGCGTACTGCGCGCCGAAGTCGACGACGAGGACGGGGCCGGCGGGTGCGGCCGCATCGGCCCCTCCGAGGATGTCCGAGAACGCTGCGTCGGTGCTAATTTGTGGCCTCCACGAGAGTCGCTGCCTCGGCCTCCCGGCCGGCCAGATAGGTCTTGACCTGCTTGGTGATCCTGGCCTCCACGAAGAACGAGAGGAACGGCACGACGCCACCGAGGGCGATCAGCACGAACTTCGTGAACGGCCAGCGCATCAGACTCCACAGGCGGAAGTCGGAGAAGAGATAGACGACGTAGAGCCAGCCGTGGGCGATCAGGATGCCCGTGCTGAGATCGACGCCGGTCGGCGCGACCGCGGTCTTGACGGGCACGAGAGTGAGGGCGCCGTAGTTGCTGAACGCGAAGAGCTGGTAGCCGAGACCGTACTTCACGACCATCTCCACGCAGAGCAGCAGGAGCATGATGCCGGTGACGTAGGCGAACACCTGGTAGAACTTCAGCGCCCCGCGGATCTTCGGGAAGTCTTCGAGCTTGGGAGCGAGGGGCATGGGGCTATTCTACTTTCCCGGCGCGGGCGCTGGCGCCGTCCACGGAGCCGTCGGCCGTACCGGCAGATCCTGCCGATCCGGCCGCCGCCTCGGCCTCCAGCTCGCGCTCCTCGTCCTCGCGCTGCTTCGCGTCGCGCACGAGCCGGTACCAGAGGAAGATCGCGAACCCGGCGAAGATGATCCACTCGGCCGCGTAGAAGATGTTGAGCCAGTTGAGCTCGGTCTGCTGGATCGGCGGCGGAGAGTCGATCTTCACCAGTCCGGCTGGAGGCGTCTGCTCGACGGCGTAGGCGTTGTAGACGTCCATGCCGTCGACACCGGTCCACAGGTTGTAGAGCTGGCCGACGCCGAGGGATGTCATCGCCGTCGGGTTCTTCTTGTCGCCGGGAACCTGGGGCTGCTCGTCGGGGAGGATCCGCCCCACCATGCGCTGCGGAGCCTCGGGCTGCGCCGCGAGCTTCGCCATCGCCGCCTCGGCCGCCGCCTCGCTGGGCGCCCAGCCGCGGGCCACGGCGAGCGCGATCGTGCGGCGTCCCCCCGCGTCCACGTTCACGTGCGAGACGACCCACCACCCGGCCTTGCCGTAGTTGAGCCGGTCGTACAGCAACTGGTCGTCGCCGGAGATCGCGGTGCCGGTGAACGAGACGAGCTGGCCGACCGCCTTGCTCGTGAGCGGGCCGCCCGGCTTCGCGACCCGAGTAAGCGGGAGGACCGTCTCAGTCGGAGCCTCCACCGCCTTGCCCGACTCGATCGCGCGCTCCAGCTGCCACTGCCCGAGGGCCGCGAACCCGGCGGCGAGCGCCAGCGCGAAGATCAGCGCTCCGATCCAGCGCGGACGCAGCATCATCTGGAGCATCGTGGTGCCGCCCGCCTGCGCCGGCGTGCCGGCGCTCGGGCTGCCGGGGGTGGTGTCGATGGGTCAGTCCCGCTTTCGTTCGACGGTCGTGTCCTGCTGCTGCATGGCCTGCTCGACGATCCGGCCCACAGCGTCGCGCGTGTCGCCTGCGCTCCTGTCGTCGCGGCGCGTGTCGGAGTCGAGATCGGCGGTCGCCGCCTCGACGAGTGCGATCTCCTCGTCGAGCATGGGATCGCGCTTCTTCCGCCGGTCGCGCCGCTTGGACGATCCGGACCGGAGAATCATCCCACCGATCTTCTCGGAGTTCGCTGCGAGGATCGGCCCGAGCACGGCCATGATCAGCACATACAGTCCCGCGAAAGGCACGATCCGCGGGTCGAGCCCCGCGCTGATCGACAGGGTCGCGAGGATGAGCGCGAACTCGCCCCGGTTCTGGAGGATGACGGTGGTGTTGATCCCGGCCTGCGGACCGAAGCCGTTGATCCACGCCACGAACTGCCCGGCGAGGATGTTCAGCACGATCGTCATGGCCACGGCGATGAGCACCGGCCCGAGCACGGACGGGAACTTCGCCGGGTCGAGCTCGAGCCCGAAGTTGAGGAAGAAGAACGCCGCGAACACATCGCGCAACGGGATCGCGATGTGCTCGATCTTGTTGCGGTACTTCGTCGCGCCGAGCACGAGCCCGATGAGGAACGCGCCGATCGCGTCGGTGACACCGAGGATCTCGCCGATCCCCGCGAACAGCACCGCCAGGCCGAAGAAGAGGATGGTGAAGAGCTCGTCGTCCTTCGTGCGGAAGAGGCGCGAGACGTATCTCCCGCCGAATCGCGCGAGCGTGAACATCACCACGAGGAAGAGGAACGCCACCCCGAGCTTTCCCACAACGGGCCAGAGCTCGGTCTCGCCGCTCAGGACGACCGACACGATGGCGAGGTAGATCGCGATGAAGATGTCCTCCACCACGGTGACGCCCAGGATCATCGGCGTCTCGGTGTTGGGCAGGCGGCGCAGCTCGATCAGCAGCTTCGTCACGATCGCGGAGGACGAGGTGGCCGTCATCCCGGCGATGATCAGGGCCTCCCGCGTGCCCCAGCCGACCCAGAACCCGAACGCGAGCCCGACGCCCATGTTGATGAGGATGTAGGAGCCGCCCGACACGATGAGCTTGCCGAAGTTGCCGAAGAACTCGTCCTGGTCGAACTCCAGGCCGAGATTGAACAGCAGCAGGATGAGCCCGAAGATCGCGATGAGCTCGATGTAGTTGCTCTCGAAGTTCAGCGGGAACCAGCCGGTGTGCGGGCTGGCCAGCAGACCGACGAGCATGTAGATGGGGATCGCGGGGAGACCCACCAGCTTGCCGAGGCGTCCCAGCACGTACGCGACGAGCAGGAGGATGCCGAGAATGATGAGGTCTTCTCCGAGATGCATGGATCAGCCTCCCGGCGGCGCGTCGGCAGTGGCGCGGACCGTGGTCTCACCCGTGCGGAAGAAGGCGAAGGCCTTGGCGACCTTCTCGGGCGTGCCGGCGACGACGAGAGTGTCACCGGGGAAGACCTTGAAGTCGGGTGCGGGCGCCGGGTTGGCGGAGTCGCCGCGCACGACGGCGACGACGGTCAGGCCGACGAAGCCGCGGTCGCCGGGCGCGCCGAGCTGCTGCCCTGCGATGTAGTCCTCGTAGTCGACCGTGAACCAGTCGATGCTGAGGCCGGGGATCTGGTCGAGCGCGGTGAGCGACTCGGTGATCTGCGTGCCGCCGAGGAGCTCGGCGAGCGTGTGCGCCTCGTCTTCGTTGAGGCGCAGCGAGACCTTGGTCACGTCGGCGCCGTCTTCGTGGTCTGAGAAGGTCACCAGGTCGCTGTGCCCGGAGCGATGCGCGATGACGCCGACTTTGCCCCCGTCGTCCGTGACGAAGGTGTGCAACACCCCGACCCCGGGCAGTTTGACCCGTCGAACGTCAACCATTTATCCGTCTCCATCCGTCGCGGGCACTGGGTCCCAGTTTACCGGAGGGGGATTTCGGACTCTTTTCGCTCGATCAACGACTTCTGATAAGCGGCCGACTGATGCCTCACTCGTCCGTCGGCGGCTGCGCCCCCTCCGGTAGGGGCTTCTCGGCGGCCTTGGCGCGCGGCGCCCGCTTGGCGCCCGCTGTGCCCGCGCCACCGTTCGCCGTGCGCGTGACCTCGGCCGCCTTCGCCGCCGCCGCGTCCACGTCGACGATGTCGGGGGCCTCCAGCCGCACCCGGTCGGCCGAGGCGTCGTCGGGCTGCAGCTGGCTCTCGCGTTCGGCGGCCACGCGCTTCAGGTAGGTCTGCACCTCGCGCTCCTCGCGAGCCGCGTCCCAGCCGAGCACGCCGGCCATCAGCGAGGCGGCCACCGGCGCCGCCGAGACGCCGCGGTCCCACGCCTCGATGGAGATGCGCGTGCGGCGGGCGAGCACGTCCTCCAGGTGGAGGGCGCCCTCGTGGCTGGCCGCGTACACGACCTCCGCCCCGATGTAGTCGTCGGCCCCCGGCAGCGGCGACGCCAGCGACGGATCGTGGCGCACCAGGGCCAGGATGTCCTCCGTCATCGTGCCGTAGCGGTTCAGCAGGTGCTCGACGCGGGCCGGATGGAGGCCGGACTCGCCGGCGATCCGGCCGCGGCGGTTCCAGGCCGCCTGATAGCCCTCGGCGCCGACCAGTGGGATCTCCATCGTCGTGCTCGCCGGGATCTTGCCGTCCAGCGCGTCGACGGCCGCGTCGATCGCGTCCTTCGCCATGACCCGGTACGTCGTCCACTTGCCTCCGGCGATCACGACCAGGCCGGGCACGGAGTGCGCGACGAGGTGCTCACGGGACAGCTTCGAGGTCTCCTCCGACTCGCCGGCGAGCAGGGGTCGGAGGCCAGCGTAGACGCCCTCCACGTCCTCCCGGGTGAGCGGCACGTTGAGCACCTGGTTCACGTGGGCGAGCAGGTAGTCGATGTCGGCCGCCGTCGCCGCCGGGTGGGCCTTGTCGAGATGCCAGTCGGTGTCCGTCGTGCCAATGAGCCAGTGGCGCCCCCACGGGATGACGAAGAGCACACTCTTCTCGGTGCGCAGGATCAGGCCCATCTTCGACTGGAACCGGTCGCGCGGCACGACGAGGTGGATGCCCTTGGATGCGCGCACCTTGAACTGGCCGCGCTCCCCGACCATCGCCTGGGTGTCGTCGGTCCACACACCGGTCGCGTTGACGACCTGCTTGGCACGGATCTCGAAGCGCTCGCCGGTCTCCTGGTCGAGCGCCTGCACGCCGACGACCCGCTCGCCGACCTTGAGGAAGCCCTCCACCCGCACGCGCGTCGCGACGTGCGCGCCGTAGTGCGCGGCCGTGCGCGCGAGCGTCGCCGTGTAACGGGCGTCGTCGACCTGCGCGTCGTAGTAGGTGATCCCGCCGACCAGTGCGCTCGGTGACATGCTCGGGATCGCCTTCAGCACCTGCCGCCTGCTGAGGTGGCGGTGGTGCGGCACCCCGGGCGGGCGGCCTCCGCTGTAGGAGAAGATGTCGTACAACATCATGCCGGCGCCGATGTAGAACCGCTCGAACACGCGCTTGTGCAGCGGGTAGAGGAAGCGCACGGGCTTGACCAGGTGCGGTGCGATGCGCTGCAGCAGCAGGCCGCGCTCGATGAGCGCCTCCCGCACCAGGCCGAAGTCGAGCTGCTCGAGGTAGCGGATGCCGCCGTGTACGAGTTTGGAGGAGCGGCTGGAGGTTCCCGACGCGAAGTCGCGGGCCTCCACCAGTCCGACGCTGAGGCCGCGGGTCACGGCGTCGACGGCCGCACCGGTGCCGACGATGCCGGCGCCGACGACGAGGATGTCGAGTTCGGTGTCTTTGAGGGCCTGGATCGCAGCGGCACGCTCGGCCGGGCCGAGTCGTGAAGGATAGGCCACCGCTGCGGATCCTGCCTCCGAAGACAGGGCAGTGGAGCCGGACGGGGATGTCGTCGCCATCGTTTCCTCCTCCCCCGGCCGCCTTCGGCCGGGACCTTAGTGCGTCTGACTGTGTTACTGGGTCAAGTACGGCGCGACCACGACCTCGACGCGCTGGAACTCCTTCAAGTCCGAGTATCCCGTCGTTGCCATGCTCCTGCGCAAGGCCCCCACGAGATTCGCAGTTCCCTCGGCCACCGGTGCGGGACCGTACAGGATCTCTTCGAGCGGAGCGACCTGGCCGACCTCGACGCGGTTGCCGCGGGGCAGCTGCTGGTGGTGGGCCTCTGCGCCCCAGTGCCAGCCGCCCCCGGGTGCGTCGGTCGCGCGGGCGAGCGTGGTGCCGAGCATGACAGCGTCGGCGCCGCAGGCGATCGCCTTGACGATGTCTCCGGAGCTGCCGAGGCCGCCGTCGGCGATGACGTGCACGTAACGGCCGCCCGACTCGTCCATGTAGTCGCGGCGCGCACCGGCGACGTCGGCCACGGCCGTCGCCATCGGGGCGTGGATGCCGAGGGTGGACCGCGTCGTGGAGGCCGCGCCTCCGCCGAAGCCCACGAGCACACCGGCCGCGCCTGTGCGCATGAGGTGCAGCGCCGCGGTGTACGTGGCGGCGCCGCCGACGATCACCGGGACGTCGAGCTCATAGATGAACTTCTTGAGGTTGAGGGGCTCGACGCTCTTCGAGACGTGCTCGGCCGAGACCGTCGTGCCGCGGATGACGAACAGGTCGACACCGGCCTCCACGACCGTCTGGTAGAGCTCCTGGGTGCGCTGCGGCGAGAGCGCACCGGCGACGGTGACCCCACCCTCCCGGATCTCGGCGAGCCGTCGCGTGACCAGCTCGGGCTTGATCGGCTCCGCGTAGATCTCCTGCATGCGCCGCGTCGCCTTCTCGGCCGGCAGCTCACGGATCTCGGCGAGCAGCGGCTCCGGGTCTTCGTAGCGGGTCCAGACGCCCTCGAGGTCGAGCACGCCGAGGCCGCCCAGCTGGCCCATCATGATCGCCGTCGTCGGTGAGACGACGGAGTCCATCGGGGCGGCGAGGAACGGGATGGCGAACTGGTACGCGTCGATCGTCCAGGAGACCGAGACGTCCTCGGGATCGCGGGTGCGACGGCTGGGCACCACCGCGACGTCGTCGAAGGCGTACACGCGGCGTGCGCGCTTGGCGCGCCCGATCTCAATCTCCATACTCACAGGTTCAGTCTATGGCGCGGCACTGGCAGAGTAGGCAGGGTGACCGTCGACGCAGAGCCCCTCGCCCGTCTCCGCCAGCGCACGAGCGAGAAATGGCGGGCATATCCCGACGACGTGCTGCCGCTCTTCGTCGCCGAGATGGACTACCCGCTGGCCCCGCCGATCGCGGCGGCGCTGCATGCGGCGGTCGACCGCAGCGACACGGGCTACGTCGGCCCCGAGCGCGGTCTGGAGACGGCGTTCGCCGCGTACGCGGGTGACGCCTGGGGCTGGGAGGTCGACGAGGCCGGGGTGCGCACCTCCACCGACATCGGCGTCGTCGTGGTGGAGGCGCTCCGCCGCCTGATCGCTCCCGGCGACCGGGTCGTCATCACGCCGCCCGTGTACCCGCCGTTCTTCTCGTACGTGACGGAGGCGGGCGGTGTCGTCGAGGAGGTGCCGCTGCTGACCGGCGTCGACGGGGCGGGCTGGTCCCTCGACCTGGCCGGGATCGAGGCCGCCTTCGCCTCGGGCGCGCGCGCCCTGCTGCTCTGCAACCCGCACAACCCGCTCGGGCTGGTGCACCCTCCCGAGCACCTCGCGGCGATCGCCTCGCTCGCCGCGCACTACGGAGCCCACGTCGTGAGTGACGAGGTGCATGCCTCGCTCACCCACCGCGACGCGCAGTTCACGCCGTTCCTGTCGGTCTCCGACGACGCCCGCCGCGTCGGTGTCGCCGCGCACGCCGCGAGCAAAGCCTGGAACCTCGCCGGCCTCAAGTGCGCGTTCTTCGTGGCGACCGGCTCAGAGATGATCGACCGCGTGCGCGCGCTCCCGATCGAGATCGAGGAGCGCACGAGCCTGTTCGGACGCATCGCGACCGAGACGGCCTACCGTGAAGGAGGCCCGTGGCTGGAGGGCGTGCTCGACGCGATCGAGTCGAACCGCGCTCTGCTCGCGCGTCTGCTCGCCGAGCACCTCCCCGAGGCGGTGTACCACGAGCCGCAGGCGAGCTACCTGGCCTGGGTCGACCTCCGCGCGTTCGGCTGGGGCGACGACCCGGCCGCGCACATCCTCGAGAACGCGCGCGTCGCCTTCGCGAACGGTCCTGCCTTCGGCCGCGAAGGCCGCGGCTTCGTACGCGTCAACCTGGCATGCTCGCCGGAGGTGCTGGTCGAGGCGATCGAGCGCGTCGCGGCGCTGCACTAGCAGCCCCTGGCAGTTGGGTCACCTCCCCCGCACCACCCGTGCTTCGTCCCACACCGGCTCGTCGGACTCGTAGACCAGGCCATCGGCGCCGAACACGAGGTAGCGGTCGAAGCCGCGCGCGAACCAGCGGTCGTGGGTGACGGCGACTACCGTGCCCTCGTACTCCGCGAGGCCGTCCTCGAGCGCTTCTGCCGAGACCAGGTCGAGGTTGTCGGTCGGCTCGTCGAGCAGCAGCAGCGTCGCGCCGGACAGCTCGAGGAGGAGGATCTGGAGGCGCGCCTGCTGCCCACCCGACAGCGACTCGAACGTCTGCTCGGCCGACGCTGCCAGACCGTAGCGGTCGAGCACGCGGCTGGCGGCCTCGCGCGGCATGCCCGCCCGGCGGTCGTCGCCGCGGTGCAGGATGTCGAGCAGCGTCCTCCCCACCAGCTCGGGATGCTCGTGCGCCTGCGCGAACAGGCCGGGGGCCACCCGAGCGCCCAGCTTCGCAACGCCCGTGTGCGGCACCGGAGCAGCGGCGGCGTCCGCCGACGCCAGGTGCCCGGCCGCCGGGTCCGGGTCGGTGCCTCCCGCGGCCAGGAGGCGCAGGAAGTGCGACTTGCCCGAGCCGTTCGAGCCGAGCACGGCGATGCGTTCCCCGAACCAGACCTCCAGGTCGAACGGCCGCATCAGTCCGGTCAACTCCAGGCCGTCGCACTCGATCACGCGGCGCCCCGTGCGCGCACCGGTGAGACGCATGCGCACATTCTGCTCACGCGGCCGCTCCTGCGGCGGGCCGGCCGCCTCGAACCTCGCGAGGCGGGTCTGCGCCGCCTGATAAGCAGACGCCAGGTCGCTGTTGTACTTGGCCTTCTCTTTGAAGCGCAGCACGAGAGCCTTCAGCTTGGCCTGCTCTTCGTCCCAGCGGCGACGGAGCTCCTCCAGCCGGGCCATCCGCTCCTCGCGCGCTTCGTGGTAGCCGCCGAACCCGCCTCCGTGCGTCCACGTGGTGTTGCCGGCGCCTCCGAGCTCGAGGGTGACGATGCGGTCGGCGGCACGAGCCAGCAGCTCCCGGTCGTGGGAGACCAGCAGCACCGTCTTGGGCGTGGCGCGGAGCTGCTCCTCGAGCCAGCGCTTGGCGGGCACGTCGAGGTAGTTGTCCGGCTCGTCGAGGAGGAGCACCTGCTCCGGACCGCGAAGGAGCGCCTCCAGCACGAGCCGCTTCTGCTCGCCGCCGGACAGCGAGCGCACGCTGCGGTATTGGGCGCGCTCGAACGGGATGCCGAGCGCCGCCGTCGTGCAATGATCCCAGACGACCTCCTGGTCGTATCCGCCCGCGTCGGCGTAGTCGGTGAGCGCGGTGGCATAACGCATCTGGGTCGCCGTCTCGTCGCGCTCGATGAGGGACTCCTCGGCCGCGGCGAGCGCCTCCGCCGCGCGCCGGACGGCGGCGGGCGCCACGAGGACCAAGAGGTCGCGGACGGTGCGATCGTCGCGCACGTGCCCGACGAACTGGTCCATCACTCCGAGGCCTCCGTCGATGACGACGCCTCCGCTGTCGGGCCGCAGGTCGCCGCGGATGATCCGCAGCAGGGTCGACTTGCCTGCGCCGTTGGCGCCGATCAGCGCCGAGACGCTGCCCTCCCCGACCCGGAACGACACGTCGTCCAGCAGAGGTCGGCCGTCGGCGAGCGCGTACGAGACGCCCGATACGTCGATGTGACCCATGGTCGGCTTCCTGTCGTCCGGCGAGCAAAGCCTTCCAGCATAGACGAAACCGCCGTGCGCGGGAATGCGGACGGCGGTTTCGCACGGGTGCGTCGGTCAGCGACGGTAGTTCGGCGCCTCCACGACCATCTGGATGTCGTGCGGGTGCGACTCCTTGAGCCCGGCCGCGGTGATGCGGACGAACCGGCCGCGCTCCTTCAGCTCCGGGATCGTGCGCGCACCGACGTAGAACATCGACTGGCGCAGGCCGCCGACGAGCTGGTAGGCCACAGCCGCGAGCGGGCCGCGGTACGGGACCTGACCCTCGATGCCCTCGGCGATCAGCTGCTCGTCGCTCGGCACATCCGCCTGGAAGTAGCGGTCGCGCGAGTATGAGGTCTTCTTGCCGCGGGTCTGGAGGGCGCCCAGGGAGCCCATGCCGCGGTAGTTCTTGAACTGCTTGCCGTTGACGAACACGAGGTCGCCTGGAGACTCCGCCGTGCCGGCCAGCAGCGAGCCCAGCATGACGCTGTCCGCTCCTGCGACGAGAGCCTTGGCGATGTCGCCCGAGTACTGGAGGCCGCCGTCCGCGATGAGGGGGACGTTCGCCGCGCGGGCGGCGAGCGACGCCTCGTACACGGCGGTCACCTGCGGCACGCCGACGCCCGCGACGACGCGGGTGGTGCAGATGGAGCCGGGGCCGACGCCCACCTTGATGGCGTCGGCACCCGCGTCGATGAGCGCCTGCGCGCCGGCGCGGGTGGCGACGTTGCCGCCGATCACGTCGACGTGCGACGCGCGCGGCTCGTGCTTGAGGCGGCTGATGATGTCGAGCACGCCGGCCGAGTCGCCGTTGGCGGTGTCGACGACGATGACGTCGACACCCGCGTCGACCAGGGTCATCGCGCGGTCCCAGGCATCGCCGAAGAAGCCGATAGCGGCGCCGACCCGCAGGCGGCCCTCGTCGTCCTTGGTGGCGTCGGGGTACTTCTCGCTCTTGTCGAAGTCCTTGACGGTGATGAGACCGCGGAGATTGCCGTCGGCGTCGACGAGTGGAAGCTTCTCGATCTTGTGCTCGGCGAAGATCGCGACGGCGGCGTCCGGGTCGATGCCGACCGGGGCGGTGATGAGCGGCATGCGCGTCATCACGTCGCGGACGAGCGTCGTCGAGCGCTCGAACGGCGACACGAAGCGCATGTCGCGGTTCGTGATGATGCCGACGAGCTTGCCGTCGCCCTCCACCACGGGGAGGCCGGACACGCGGAACTGACCGCACAGGGCGTCGACCTCTTCGACCGTCGCCTCGGGAGTGGTGGTCACCGGGTTGGTGATCATGCCCGACTCGGAGCGCTTGACCTTGTCGACGTTGGTCGCCTGGTCTTCGATGGAGAGGTTGCGATGGATGATGCCGATGCCGCCGTGACGGGCCATGGCCACGGCCATGCGCGACTCGGTCACGGTGTCCATGGCGCTGGACAGCAGCGGTGTCGCCATGGTGATCCGCTTGGTCAGGCGAGTCGAGGTGTCCGCCTCGCTCGGGATGACGTCGGTGTGCCCGGGGAGGAGCATGACGTCGTCGTAGGTCAAACCGATGAATCCGAACGGATCCGCCTGGTCCATTTCACCCCTATCAAGGTCGCGCGAGTGTGGATGTCCAATGGTAACGGCAGAACCTGGGGGTCTATTCCGCCCGCCGACCGCTCAGCGGCCGCTCACTCCATCGTGGCGAGGTCGAGTTCGGCCTGCTTGCGGCCCTGCCGGGCGGCGACGATCATGTCGACGCTCAGGATGAGCAGCGCGAGCCAGACGATCGCGAATCCGATCCAGCGCTCCGGCGGCATCGCCTCGTTCAGTACGACCACGCCCACCAGGAACTGGATGAACGGCGCGAAGTACTGGATGAAGCCCATGTAGACCAGCGGCAGTCTCCGGGAGGCCGCGGCGAAGAACAGCAGCGGCACCGCGGTGATGACGCCGGCGCCGACGAGCAGCACCGTGTGCCACGGGCCGTTGCTGCCGATGGTCAGCCCGGCGGTGAACGAGACCACGATGAGCTGGACGATGGCCACCGGAGTCAGCCACATCGTCTCGAGGGTGAGCCCGGAGACGGCGTCGACGCGGCCGCCCACGCGCTTCTTGATGAGACCGTAGAAGCCGAACGAGAACGCGAGGATCAGCGCGATCCACGGGATCTGTCCGTACCCGACGCCGAGCACGATCACCGCCACGATGCTCACGCCGACCGCCACCCACTGGGCGACGCGCAGCCTCTCCCGCTGCACGACGACCCCGAGGAACACGGTGACGATCGGATTGATGAAGTAGCCGAGGGCGGCCTCCACCACGTGCCCGCTCACGGTCGCCAGCACGTAGGTCTGCCAGTTGACGTAGATGAGGGCGCCGGCGAGGCCCATCGTGAAGAGCACGCGCCGGTCTTTCAGCAGCGAGCCGAACGTGCGCCACGACCGGGTGACGGCGATCGCGATGGCGCAGAAGGCCAGCGAGAAGATCACGCGCCAGGCGACGATCTCCCACGCGGTGGCCGGCGCGAGCGCGAGGAAGTAGATGGGGAGGATGCCCCAGAGGACGTACGCGGAAATCGCATAGATCAGGCCGGATCGGCGGTGTTCGGTGAGGGGCTGCGGCACTTCCACGACACTACTCCGTGCCGGGGACATCAGCGGCCCGGCAGCAGCGCTGAAGATGACGAAAGGCCCGGGTGCTCAGCACCCGGGCCTTTCGTGAAGGGGTTCGTCAGCGGACGACGACCGCGAGCACGTCGCGAGCCGAGAGGACCAGGAAGTCCTCGCCGCCGAACTTGACCTCGGTGCCCCCGTACTTGGAGTAGATCACCTTGTCGCCGACGGCGACGTCGAGCGGCACGCGGTTGCCGTTGTCGTCGATGCGGCCCGGTCCGACGGCGACGACCTCGCCCTCCTGGGGCTTCTCCTTGGCGGTGTCGGGGATGACCAGACCGGAAGCAGTGGTCTGCTCAGCCTCGACCTGCTTGATGACGATGCGATCTTCGAGCGGCTTGATGGAGACCGACACGGTTGACCTCTTTCTTTGGTGAACTCAGTCTTTGCGAACTCAGGTGGTGTGCGGCTTGCGTTAGCAAACTCGCACGGAGAGTGCTAACCACGAGTCTAGGGGGTGCGTTAGCAGTCCCGCAACGTGAGTGCCAGAAGGTACCGTGGTCCACATGGACCGGTCCGAACTCGTCGAACTGCTGAGCCCCGAAGGGCTGCGCTTGCTCGACTCGCTGCCCCCGTACCGGTCCGAGACGGACGTGCTGAGCATGGTCACGTCCCTGCGCAAGCAGGGCCACTCCCCCGCGCTCGTGGCCGCCGTTCTCACCCAGGCGAAGCTCCGCAAGAAGGCCGCGGGCAAGTTCGGCGAGTTCGCCTCCCGGATGCTCTTCACGGAGGCCGGGCTCGAACAGGCGACACGCCTGTCGGTCGCTGCGCGCCACGCCGGACGCTTCCGAGCGGCCGGGCTGACCCGCATCGCCGACCTCGGCTGCGGGATCGGCGGCGACGCCCTGGCCATCGCCGCACTCGACCTGGAAGTCACGGCGGTCGACGCCGACGAGGTCACCGCCGCGATCGCCGCCTTCAACCTGGCCCCGTTCCCCTCCGCGACGGTCGAACACCGGCGGGCGGAGGACGTGAACCTGCGCTCGATCGACGGTGTCTACCTCGACCCGGCGCGACGGACCGCCGGGCACACCGACACCGACAGGCTCACCGACCCCGAC
Organism: Leifsonia sp. PARNA 1/14; assembly: GCF_055720965.1. NCBI lineage: Bacteria > Bacillati > Actinomycetota > Actinomycetes > Micrococcales > Microbacteriaceae > Leifsonia > Leifsonia sp. PARNA 1/14. The sequence continues at coordinate 112,766 of NZ_JBVQSP010000001.1, read as the reverse complement.
GACTACACCCCGTCTCTCGGCTTCGCCTACGAACTGGCGACCGGTCGTTCGGTCGGGTTGAAGCTCGGACCCGGGTTCGACAGGGACCTCATCCCCTCCACGGCCGAAGCGCAGTGGGTGTCTGCCGACGGCCAAGTGGTGGAGCTCGGGCTGTGGTTCGGTGCGCTTGCACGCTCGGGCATCCGGCGCTCGGCCCTGGTTCTGCGGGGCGACGACGGTCACGAGTTGACCGGGGAGGCGGACAGCGAAGACGCCGAGACGGGCGAGCTGGGCGAGTACCTGTACGAGCCCGACGGCGCTGTCATCCGCGCGCGCCTGATCGGAGACCTGGCACGCCGACTCGACGGCCGGATGCTCGGCGACGGGATCGCCTACATCACGGCGGACGTCGCCAGAGAGACGCCCTTCGCTGCGGGATTCCGCATCCTGGAGACCCTGCCGTTCGCCGAGAAGGACCTCAAGAAGGCGCTGCGGGCGCGCGATATCGGCACACTCGAGATCAAGAAGCGCGGGGTGGATGTCGACCCGGCGGCGCTGCGCACCCGGCTCAAGCTCTCCGGCGGCCGTCCGGCGACGGTCATCCTGACCCGCGTCGGCGGCAAGCACACGGCGCTGCTCGCCGAACGGCTCTGAGAGCCGCCCGGCGAGCGCCGTGCCAGGTCAGTACCGGTAGGTCGCGTTGAAGTTCGCGAGGATGATGCCCAGGACGATCCAGAAGATGATCGCGATGACCACGCTGACGAAGCCGAGGATGATGCCGGTCAGCCAGAACCCCTTGGCGTGGGGCTCCTTGCTGCGCCCGATGAAGCCGAGCACGATCGCGGCGACGCCGAACAGGAAGCCGATGCCCCACGCGAACGTCAGGACGATGCCGACGATGCCGCCGACGAGCGACAGGATGCTGAGGATCGGCGACTTCGCGGCCGGCTGCGCATACGGCTGCGCGTAGCCGGGCGCGGGCTGCCCGTAGGCGGGCTGCCCGTAGCCGGGCGCGGGAGGCTGCTGACCGTAGGGCTGCTGCGGCTGCTGCCCGTAGGGCTGCTGCTGCTGTCCGTATGGCTGTTGCGGCTGCTGCCCGTACGGCTGCTGGGCCTGCGGCGGCTGCTGGCCGTACGGCTGCTGCGGAGCGCCGTACCCGGGCGCGGCCGGAGGCACGGGAGGCGCCGGCGGCGCGACCGGAGGAACCGGCGGCACTCCGTCCGGGGCCGGTGCCGGGATGTCGGACGACGGCGGAACCGGCTGAGCGGGCGTTCCTTCCGTTCCTTCGGGCTCTGTTGCGCCTGACGGGGTATTCGGATCGGACATTCTGCCCATCTCCCTCTCTGGTGGCTTCCTGAGAAAATGCTGTACTGAGTCAATCGTCGCAGTGGGCCACCGGCGTGTCAACATTCCGCGTGAAGCCTGGCACACGGGGTGTCAGGCGGCTACTCCGCCCCCTGCGGCCACCTGGATGTCTGTCACGGGCAGGGTCGAGTCAGCGCCGAAGTCGAGTCGGCTGGGCTCCCGGCCCGCCATGATGAGCTGGGCGCCGAGCGCCGCGATCATGGCTCCATTGTCGGTGCACAGCGACAGCGCGGGGATCCGCAGGGTCACGCCGGCCTCCGCCGCGCGCTGCACGGCGAGTTGCCGCACCCGTGCGTTCGCGACGACCCCGCCGCCGAGCAGGAGGCGCGGCACCCCGTGGTCGAGGCACGCCGCGATCGCCTTGGTGAGGAGCACGTCGGCGACCGCCTCGCGGAACGAGGCCGCGACATCGGCGACGGGCACCTCCTCGCCGGCGTCCTGTCGCTGCTCCACCCAGCGGGCCACGGCGGTCTTGAGTCCGGAGAACGAGAAGTCGTAGCGGTGCCGCTCCAGGTCTTTGGGCTTGGTGAGCCCGCGCGGGAAGCGGATGGCGCGCGGGTCGCCGTCCGCGGCGACGCGGTCGATCTGCGGGCCGCCGGGGTACGGGAGGCCGAGCACACGCGCGACCTTGTCGAACGCCTCACCTGCCGCGTCGTCGATCGTCTCGCCGAGCAGCTCCACATCCGAGACCAGGTCGCGGACGAGCAGCAGCGAGGTGTGCCCTCCCGAGACCAGCAGGGCGACCGTCGGCACCTCGACGGGGTGCCCGGGACCCCCGGCCGCGTCGAGGACGTCGGCCCCGACATGGCCGACGAGGTGGTTGACCGCGTACAGCGGTTTGCCGAGCGAGAGAGCAAGAGCCTTGGCGGCGCCGACGCCGACCATCAGTGCGCCCGACAGGCCGGGGCCGCTCGTGACGGCGATCGCGTCAACGTCGGCGAGCTCGATGCCGGCGTCGTCCACAGCGGTGCGGAGGGTCGGCGTCAGCGCCTCGAGGTGCGCGCGCGCCGCGACCTCCGGTACGACGCCGCCGTAGCGCGCGTGCTCTTCCATCGACGACGCGATCGTGTTGGAGAGCAGCGTGGTTCCGCGCACGATGCCGACGCCGGTCTCGTCGCAGGAGGTCTCGATGCCGAGGACGAGGGGCCCGGCACCGTCCGCGCGGGCGTGGGAAGGGGTGCCGTTCATGCGATCGTGGTCTCCGGTGTCGGAACGGTGAGGCGCATGACGATCGCATCCACCCCGTCGGGCTGGTAGTAGTGGGGGCGCACGCCGATCTCCTCGAAGCCGAGGGAGCGGTAGAGGGTCTGCGCGCCGGGATTGTCGGCCCGCACCTCGAGGAAGACCTCGGTGGCGCCGCGCTGCCGCGCCTCGCCGATCAGGGCCAGCATGAGCGCCCGCCCGAGCCCGTGCCGGCGCGCGCCCGGCACGACGGCGATGGTCTGGATGTCACCCTCGCCTGCGCCGCGCGGGGCGAGCAGCCCGCCGTAGCCGTCGACGCGATCGGTTCCGTCGACCGGGACCGCCACGAGGTAGTACCCGTGCGGGCCGGTGAGCTCGGCGCGCATGGTGTCGGCCGACCAGGCATCGGTGACGAATGTCGAGCGCTCGATCTTCATGATCGCGTCGAGGTCGCGCTCGGTGGCGCGGCGCAGCTGCCACGACGCGTCAGCCTCGGGGCCCGCATGAGCAGAGGACTGCTCCGTCACGCGCTCACCCGCTTGGGACCGGACGACAGCGTGACGTCGGGAGAACGCAGGTACAGAGGCTCGTTCCGGTCGAAAGGGAGGCCGGCCGCGAACCGCAGCTCCGCGATCATCCCGAGCAGCCCGGCCGAGACCTCGACGGCGTCCTTGCGCGGCAGGTCGGTGTGCGGGAGGTCGTCGGGCTTCGCGAGGCCTGGGCCGTCGAGCCGCACGGGGAGGCCGTGCTCGTCGACGCCGGCGTACGCGGTCCAGTACCGCTCGCGCCGCCGGGCGTCGGTGACCACGAGCAGCGGGCCGGTGTGCCCCGCGAGGTAACGCCCGTAGGCGACCGCGTCGTGGCTGACGACCGGCACGAGCGGCCGGCCCGCCCCGAAGGCGAACGCGGTGGCCGCGGCGATGCCGACCCGCAGGCCGGTGAAAGGGCCCGGACCCATGCCCGCCACGACGCCGGACAGCGCGCCGACACCCGTGCCGGAGGCGTCGAGCGCCGCCCGGATGAGGTCGCCGACGACCTCGGCGTGCCGCATGGTGTCCGTCTCCCCGACCTCGGCCAGGATCCCGCCGTCGCGGTCGACGACGGCGACACTCGTTCCGGCGGAGGTGTCGATGGCGAGGAGCATGACTCCAGCCTAGGCGGTGGTCAGGACAGCCAGCGCGGCCCGAAGCCGGTGACGGTCACCGTCCGCGGCTCGTCCGCGTCGGACTCCGGGTCGGCGCCGCCCTGCGAGGCGCCGGTCGGCCGAACGATGTCGATTTCGAGCCAGGACTCCGCGACGCCGTCGAGCATGCCGCCGCCCCACTCGACCACGACGACCGAACGTGCGAAGTCGATGTCCAGGTCATCGAGCTCGAGGGCGCCGGAGAGCCGGTAGGCGTCGACGTGGACCAGCGGAACCCCTCCGACGAGGCTGGGGTGCGTCCGCGCCAGGACGAACGTCGGGCTGGTGACCGGTCCGCGCACCTCCAGGCCGTCGCCGATACCGCGCGTGAGGGTGGTCTTGCCCGCGCCCAGCGGGCCGGTCAGCACCAGGAGGTCGCCCGCGCGCAGCAGCCGCGCCAGCTCGACACCGAGCGCGTGCATGTCGTCACCGGTCGCGACCGTGCGGTCGACGAGCACCCGCCCGCTCACGCCCTCGCCCCGCGATAGCTGCGTCGCAGCCGGCCGCCCAGCCGCGTGACGATCTCGTAGCTGATCGTGTCGGCGGCATCCGCCCAGTCGTCCGCGCCCGGCACACCGGTGGCGGGATCGCCGAACAGCACGACCTCGTCGCCCACCGCGACCTCCGCGTCGCCCACGTCGACGACGAACTGGTCCATCGCCACCCGGCCGGCGATGCGGTACCGCTCTCCCGCGATCGACACCGGACCGCGCCCGGAGGCGTGCCGCGGGATGCCCTCGGCGTAGCCCAAGGGAACCAGCACCAGTGTCGTCTCGCCGACGGTCCGATAGGTGTAGTCGTACGACACGCCGGTGTCGGCCGGCACCCGGCGTACCGCGGCCACCTGCCCGCGCAGGGTCATCGCGGGCCGCAGCCCGAGTTCGACAGCCGACTCCGGCCCGAACGGGCTGAGACCGTAGACGGCCAGGCCGAGGCGGACCAGGTCGAATCGCGACTCCGGCAGGCTCAATGCCGCAGCGCTGGCGGCGATGTGGCGCAGCTCGGGCCGCAGGCCGGCCGCCTCGGCCTGTTCCAGTCCGCGTTCGAACACGGCGATCGCCGCGCGGTCGTCGTCGGGCGACGCGTTGGAGAGGTGGCTGAAGACACCGCGCACCACCAGGTCGCCGGTCTTCTCGAACTCGCGAGCGCGGGCGACCGCGACCTCCCACACCGAGGCGGGGATGCCGTTGCGGCTGAGCCCGGTCTCGATCTTCAGCTGGACGAACGCCGGAACCTCGGGAGTTCCCGCCGCCGCTGCAGCCTCCAGCTGCGCCAGCGACGAGATGCCCACGTCGACGCCTGCCGCGACGGCCTCGACGAAGTCCTCGTCCGGGTCGTGCAGCCACGCCAGCACGGGTGCGTCGATGCCGGAGGCCCGCAGCTGGAGCGCCTCGGCGATCTCGGCGACGCCGAGCCAGTCCGCGCCCCCGGCGAGCGCCGCCCTTGCGCACTCGACCGCGCCGTGACCGTAGGCGTTCGCCTTGACGACGGCCATCGCGTGCGGGGTCCCCACGATCTCACGCAGGCGCCGCACGTTGGCGGTGATGGCGTCGAGATCGATGACCGCCTCGCGGAACCCGGCACTCATGCGCGCTCCAGTACCACGAACGCGGTCGCGATTCCGGCGTCGTGCGACATCGAGACGTGGATGCGGGCGATCCCGCGTTCGGCGACCTGACGACCGACCACGTTGTGCAGCACGAACCCCGGGTTCCTCTCTTCGTCCGGCACGATCTCCATGTCGTGCCAGCGCACGCCCTCGGAGCCGCCGAGCGCCTTGATCAGCGCCTCCTTCGCCGCGAACCGCGCCGCGAGCGAGTGCACGGGCAGGCCGCGCTCGGCCTCCGTGAACAGGCGCTCACGCAGTTTGGGCGTGCGTTCCAGCGATCGGGCGAAGCGCGCCAGGTCGACGACGTCGACCCCGATGCCGGCGATCACGACGCTCCTACTCGACGGTGACGGACTTGGCCAGGTTGCGCGGCTGGTCGACGTCGAGGCCCTTGGCAGCCGAGAGCTCCATCGCGAAGATCTGCAGCGGCACGACCGACAGCAGCGGCTCGAACAGCGGAGCGGCGAGCGGGATGCGGATGACCTCGTCGGCGAACGGCAGCACCGCGGCATCACCGGCCTCGGCGATCGCGATGACGCGGGCGCCGCGGGCACGGATCTCCTGGATGTTGGAGACGACCTTCTTGTGCAGCTCGTCGGACCAGCGCGGGCTCGGGACGACCACGAAGACGGGCTGACCCGGCTCGATGAGGGCGATCGGGCCGTGCTTGAGCTCGCCGGCGGCGAAGCCCTCCGCGTGGATGTACGCCAGCTCCTTGAGCTTCAGCGCACCCTCCAGCGCGATCGGGTAGCCGACGTGACGGCCGAGGAACAGCACGGACCTGGTGTCGGACATCCAGTGCGCGAGCTGGGCGATCGTGGCGTGCGACTCGAGCACGGTGGCGATCTTCTCCGGCACGGCCAGCAGCTCCTCGACGGCATCGCGCTGCTGCGCGGCCGACAGCGTGCCGCGCACCCGGGCGAGGTGGAGGCCGAAGAGGTACAGCGCCGTGATCTGGGCCACGAACGCCTTGGTGGAAGCGACCGCGACCTCCGGGCCTGCGTGCGTATACAGCGCCGCGTCCGACTCACGCGGGATGGTCGCACCCTGCGTGTTGCAGACCGAGATGGCCTTCGCGCCGGCCTCGCGGGCGTACTTGACGGCCATCAGCGTGTCCATCGTCTCGCCGGACTGGCTGATCGAGATCACGAGCGTTCCGTCGGTGATGACCGGTTCGCGGTAGCGGAACTCGTGGCTGAGTTCCACCGTCACGGGAACCCGCGCCCACTTCTCGATCGCGTAGCTGCCGACCAGACCGGCGTAGGCGGCGGTGCCGCAGGCCACGATCGTGATGCGGTCGATCCCGGCGAGGAAGTCGTCGCCCACCGCATCGAGCTCGGGGATGTGCACCGTGCCGTCGACGATGCGCTGACGCAGCGTGTTCGCGACCGCGTCGGGCTCCTCGGCGATCTCCTTCGCCATGAAGGAGGACCAGCCGCCCTTCTCGGCGGCGGAGGCGTCCCACGCCACCTCGAAGGGCTCGACCTCGACGGGCGCGCCCTCGAAGTCGGTCACGGTGACGGAGTCGGGGGTGATCGTCACGATCTGGTCCTGGCCGATCGCGACGGCGCGACGGGTGTGCTCGACGAACGCCGCGACGTCGGAACCGAGGAAGTTCTCACCCTCGCCGAGCCCGATCACGAGCGGCGAGTTGCGGCGGGCGCCGACGACGACGTGCGGCTGGTCCTGGTGGAGCGCCAGCAGCGTGAAGGCGCCCTCGAGGCGCGACACGACGCGCTGGAACGCCTCGCTCAGGTCGCCGGTGGCGCGGTACTCGCGGCCGAGGAGCACGGCGGCGACCTCGGTGTCGGTCTCGGATTCGAACGCGAAGCCGTCGGCGAGGAGCTCGTCCTTCAGCGTGGCGAAGTTCTCGATGATCCCGTTGTGGATGACGGCCAGCCGGCCCTCGTCGCCGAGGTGCGGGTGCGCGTTGCGGTCGGTGGGGCCCCCGTGGGTCGCCCAGCGGGTGTGGCCGATGCCGGTGCCGCCGTTCGGGATCGGGTGCACGCCCAGATCGTCGGAGAGCACGGCGAGCTTGCCCGCCTTCTTGGCGGTACCCAGGCGCCCGTCAGGGTCGATGACCGCGATGCCCGCGGAGTCGTATCCGCGGTACTCCAGACGCTTCAGGCCGCCGAGCAGCACCTCCAGACTCCGGTCGGTACCGACGTACCCAACGATTCCACACATACGCCCGAGTCTATCGTGGGCGCACCTTAGACTTGTCGCCTATGGCTGAGAACGGCGCCGCTCGCGGCGGATCCACGGCGAACGGCGAGTCCAGCACTCCCTATGTGGAGCTGAGCCGCGCCGACTGGGCCGAGCTCGCGCAGAACACGCGGCTGCCGCTCCTGGAGACCGAGATCGTCCAGTTGCGGGGCCTGGGCGACCCGCTCGACCTCCGGGAGGTCGAGGAGGTCTACCTCCCCCTCAGCCGACTGCTCAACCTCTACGTGGGCGGCACCAAGCAGCTGCATCGGGTCACCAGCGACTTCCTCGGCGAGCGAGCGCAACCCACGCCGTTCGTGATCGGTGTCGCCGGCTCGGTCGCGGTGGGCAAGTCGAGCATCGCCCGACTCATGCGCGAGTTGCTCTCGCGGTGGGACGACACCCCTCGCGTCGAGCTGGTCACGACCGACGGCTTCCTTCTGCCGAACGCCGAACTGGAGCGCCGCGGACTGATGGAGCGCAAGGGCTTCCCCGAGTCGTACGACCGTCGCGCGCTGCTCCGCTTCGTCACCGAGGTGAAGAGCGGAGCACCGGAGGTCCGTGCACCGTTCTACTCGCACCTCAGCTACGACATCGTGCCCGACGCCGAGATCGTGGTGCGGCGGCCGGACGTCCTCATCGTCGAGGGCCTCAACGTTCTCCAGCCTGCCGGCGGCGGCAACAGGCTCGCGGTGAGCGACCTGTTCGACTTCAGCGTCTACGTCGACGCCCGCACCCGCGACATCGCCCACTGGTACGAGGAGCGCTTCCTCAAGCTGCAGCGCGGCGCGTTCGCGAACCCCAAGTCGTACTTCCACCGGTATTCGCAGCTCAGCGAGGGCCAGGCCCGGGAGCGCGCGGCCTCCATCTGGTCGGCGATCAACGAGCCCAACCTCGTCCAGAACATCCGGCCCACGCGCTCGCGTGCGAAGCTCGTCCTGCGGAAGGACGCCGACCACACCGTGAGCTCGGTGCTGCTGCGCAAGCTCTAGGGGCGTCCGTCAGGTCCGGGTGGCGCGGGGATCGCGAATCTCGATGCGAATCCGTATCTCACGCATAGGGATTGAACACATGATGTCCGCGCACTCTGGGATGGCAACCCGGCGGGAAACAGTGTGGATGTATGTCGCCGACACGTTTCGAAGCCTCACGGATGCTCGGCGAACGGCTGCGCCGGCGACGCATGCAGCTGCAGATCTCGCAGGCCGACGTCGCAGCCTTGAGCCAGGTCGACCTCGCCAATTACGGTCGCGTCGAGCGCGGCATCGGCAACCCGACCTTCCAGACGCTCTTGCAGCTCGCTGTGACGCTAGAGATCGACCCGAGCGAACTCCTGGAAGGGCTGGCCGACCTCGAGCTCCTTCCGGAGCCGGAGCATGCGTTCTCGCCCTCCGATTTCGTCCAGGAGCAGCTCAGACTTCGTGAGCGACCCGACGGGAAGGGGTGACCAGGTGCCCGCCGCCACTCCTCCCACGTCCGAAGCCACCCGCATCCTCGGCAGCCGTCTGCGCGACCGGAGGACCGACCTCGGCCTGACCCAGTACACCGTCGCGCACGAGAGCGCCGCCGATCTCGCCAATTACGGCAAGCTCGAACGCGGGATCGGCAATCCGACCCTGTTGACGCTCCTGCGCCTCTTCGTGACCCTGGACATGCGACCGGGGACCGCTCTGGCGGGCCTCGCCGATCGCGACCTCTTCCCGGACGACATCAGGCCGTTCACCGTGACGGAGTACCGCACGGCCAAGGAACACCACAACCGGCCGAACAGCTGAGGGCACGTCCGGCCCGAACACCCGAGCGCCCGGGCTTCAGACGCTGAGCCGCTCCCGCACCACGTCGGCGAGCTCGTTGGCAAGGCGCTCGGCGGTGTGCTGGTCGGCCGCCTCCACCATGACCCGCACCAGCGGCTCGGTACCGGAAGGACGGAGCAGCACGCGGCCGCTGTCGCCGAGCGCAGCCTCCGCCGTCTGAACGGCCAGCTGGAGGGGCTCATCGGTGTGCACCGCGTGGTGATCGACGCCCTTCACGTTCACCATGACCTGCGGGTAGACCGTCATGACCTTCGCCAGCTCCGCAAGTGACTTGCGCTGGCGCGCCATCTCGCTGAGGAGGTGCAGACCAGTGAGGATGCCGTCGCCGGTGGTCGCGAACTCGCGCATGATGACGTGTCCCGACTGCTCGCCGCCGAGGGCGAAGTCGTTCCGGTTCATCTCCTCGAGCACATAACGGTCGCCGACCGCGGTCTCGACGATGCGGATGCCGTGCTCGCGCATGGCGATCTTGAGGCCGAGGTTGCTCATCACGGTCGCCACGAGCGTGTCGTCGGTGAGCTTGCCGCGCTCCTTCATTCCGACAGCGAGGATCGCCATGATCTGGTCGCCGTCGACGATGTTGCCGTCGGCGTCGATCGCCAGGCAGCGGTCGGCGTCGCCGTCGTGCGCGATGCCGACGTCGGCGCCCGCGGCGAGAACGGCCTCGGCGAGCTTGTCGAGGTGCGTCGAGCCGACACCGTCGTTGATGTTCATCCCATCGGGCGAGTCGCCGATGACGGTCACTCGTGCACCGGCATCGGTGAACACCTCGGGCGAGATGCCGGCGGCGGCGCCGTGAGCGCAGTCGAGCACGACGTGGATGCCGTCGAGGCGATGCGGGAGGCTCGCGAGAAGATGCACGACGTAGCGGTCCTCCGCGTCCGCGAAACGGCGGATGCGGCCGACCTCCGCGCCGGTCGGCGTGAGCTTCTCCATGTCGAGGTGCTGCTCGATGCGGTCCTCGACGACGTCGGGGAGCTTGGTGCCGCCGCGGGCGAAGATCTTGATCCCGTTGTCGGGGGCGGGGTTGTGCGAGGCCGAGACCATCACACCGAAGTCGGCGTCGAAGTCGGCGATGAGGAAGGCCGTGGCCGGCGTGGGGATGACACCGGCGTCGTAGACGTCGATGCCGGAGCTGGCCAGCCCGGCCGCGACAGCGGCCGAGAGGAATTCGCCGGAGACCCGGGGGTCGCGGGCGACGATCGCCAGCGGGCGCTTGCCCGCGGCGCGCCGAGCCTCCGCGCTGCGGCCTCGCGTCAGGACAGCCGCAGCTGCCTGAGCGAGACCGAGCGCGAGGTCGGCGGTGAGCGTACCGTTCGCGAGTCCGCGGACTCCGTCGGTTCCGAAAAGGCGGGGCATGAACCGAAGCCTAAGCGCTGACGGGGATCAGCGCTTGGAGAACTGCGAAGCCTTGCGCGCCTTCTTGAGCCCGGCCTTCTTGCGCTCGGTGACGCGAGCGTCACGAGTGAGGAAGCCGGCCTTCTTGAGGGTCGGACGGTTGTTCTCGCGGTCGATCTCGTTCAGCGCACGGGCGATGGCGAGGCGCAGCGCGCCGGCCTGGCCCGAGGGGCCGCCGCCGGTGATGCGGGCGACGACGTCGTAAGCGCCGATGAGGTCGAGGACCTTGAAGGGATCGGTGATCAGCTGCTGGTGCAGCTTGTTCGGGAAGTAGTCCGCGAACTCACGGCCGTTGACCGTGATGGTTCCGGAGCCCGGGACCAGGCGCACGCGCGCGATGGCCTCCTTGCGACGGCCCACGGCCGCGCCGGGAACGGAGAGGACGGGACGCGGGGCCGCGGGGGCCGCGCTCTCGGGGGTCTCGGTCGAGTAGGACTCGACGTTCTCGACCTGAGCCGAGTCGATGCTGTCTGCGATCTTCGCCACGGTGGTGATAATCCTTTGTCTTAAGTCAGTCGTGAAGGTCGTGGATCGCTTACTGGGCGACCTGGCCGAGCGTGTACTGCTTCGGCTGCTGGGCGGCGTGCGGGTGCTCGCTTCCGGTGTAGACCTTCAGCTTGCGGAGCTGGGCGCGGCCGAGGGAGTTCTTCGGCAGCATGCCGCGGACGGCCTTCTCGACGGCGCGAACCGGGTTCTTCTCGAGCAGCTCGGAGTAGGTGGTGGCCTTGAGGCCGCCCGGGTAGCCCGAGTGGCGGTAGGCCTTCTTCTGAGCCGCCTTCTGACCGGTGAGGGCCACCTTGTCGGCGTTGACGATGATCACGAAGTCGCCGCTGTCCATGTGCGGAGCGAACGTCGGCTTGTGCTTGCCGCGGAGGAGGGCGGCGGTGTGGCTGGCGAGACGGCCGAGCACGACATCGGTCGCGTCGATGACGACCCAGTCGTGCTGGATCTCGTCTGCCTTCGGGGTGTAAGTGCGCGTCACAGTAGTGGCTGCTTTCTGTATCGAACGGAGGAGTTCGTGAATCCCGCTCCGATGGGGGTTGCCCTCCCGAGGGGAGGGGAACCGGGGCCGGTGGAGGGCTCACGTTCGCGTGCCGCGCCGCAGGAGGCGCAGACACCAAGGGTCAATACTACGCGACACGCCCGGAGGCGGTCAAACCGGGCAGCCGATGGGAGGGTCGGCCTCCGCCCTCAGGCTGAAATCGCAGGCCGCCTGGCCTTCGAGAGCCGGCGCTCACCCTAGCGTGATCAGCATGAGAGACCTCCTGAACCGCGGCCGCTGGCTGGCTGAGCCCGTCGCGGCCATCGTGTTCTTCGTTCTCTGGGCGTTCGCCTCGGTCGGTACGCACCAGATCCTCCCTGGCATGTTGCGCTCGGTCCTGCCGTTCTGGGCGTTCCTCCTGCTGCTCTCGGTGGCGATCGGATGCGCACGGCTCCAACCCGTCGTCGCGATGTCGGCCGCCACCGCCGCGCTGCTCGGTCAGCTCATCCTGCCGAATGCGCCGGCGCCGGAGATCTTCCTCGGCTTCGGTGTCGTGGTGCTGATCGTCTCGGCGACGGTGCGCGGTCGCTGGTCGGCTGTGGCACTCGCATTCGCCGTGGGCGCCGGTGTCTCGATCGCGGGGCTCCTCTGCTACATCTACGGAGTCGACCGCAGCGAACCGGCGCTCCGCCCGACCCTCTTCATCGCGCTCCCCTTCGTCGGCGCCTTCCTCTGGCTGACCGGCACGTACATCGGCCTCCGTGCGCGAGCCGTCGCGGACCAGTGGGCGCTCGGGCGGACGACGGCGGAGCTAGAACGCGTCGAGGTGGACGCGACCGTGTCGGAGGAACGCGAGCGCATCGCCCAGGATGTGCACGACATCATGGCGCACTCGCTCTCCGTCATCCTCGCGCAGGCGGACGGCGCACGGTTCCTGGCCGACGAGCGTCCCGACGCGGTCCCGGCATCGCTCGCCACCATCGCGGAGACCGCGCGCACCTCGCTCACCGAGGTCAGGGTGCTGATCGAGACGCTCGTCTCCGAGCCGCAGGGCCACTCCACACCGGCTCTCAGCGACCTCGACGAGCTCGTACAGCGCCTCCGCGATGCGGGTCTCGGCGTCGAGGCGGAGCGGTTCGGCGAGGCGGACGGCCTCACGACGGCGCAGGAGCTGGCCGCCTACCGCATCGTGCAGGAGAGCCTGACGAACGCGCTGAAGCACGGCGGCCGGGGAGCGGCGGCCCGGGTCGTCCTCGACGCGCGCGCACCCGGGCTCGCGCTGAGCATCTCCTCGACCGGCCGGCGCGTCGTCGCCGCGCAGCCCGGCGGACGCGGCCTTCACGGCATGCGCGAACGCGCCAGGTTGGCCGGCGGCTGGCTCGAGGCGGGCGAGGACGATGCCCCGGGCGGCTACCTCGTGACCGGGTATATCCCGGCAGGGGTGCCGGCGTGAGCGCGATCCGCGTCGCCGTTGTCGATGATCAGCCCCTGTTCTGCTCCGGGATGGGGATGCTCATCGAGTCCCAGCCGGACCTGGAGTTCGCAGGGTCCGCCGACGACGGCCTCACCGGCCTCGAACTCGCACGCGACCTGAGACCGGATGTGATGCTCATGGATGTGCGCATGCCCCGACTCGATGGCATCGGCGCGACACGGCGCATCCGCTCCGAACTGCCGGGCGGCGGACCGAAGATCGTCGTCCTCACCACCTTCGAACGCGATCATGCCGTCGCCGCGGCCCTGCGCGCCGGCGCCGACGGCTTCATCATGAAGGACACGACACCGGAGTTCGTCCTCGCCGCCATCCGCACCGTCCACGCCGGGCACGCCGTGGTCGCACCGAAGGACACGGCGGCGCTGCTGCGCGACGGTATGCACCCCGCCCGGCCGGAGGCCATCGCCGCGCTCTCCGCACGCGAGAAGGAGGTCTTCCTCCTCGCGGCGCGCGGGCTCAGCAACGCCGAGGCAGGTCAGGCGGCGTTCATTTCCGAGGCGACCGTGAAGAGCCACATGCGCAGCATCCTGCAAAAACTGGGGCTGACCTCGCGCGTCCAGGTCGTGGCCTTCGCGCACGAGAACGGGCTCGTGCGCTGACGCGCCCGCATCGTGCGCCCTCAGAGCGTTCGCAGCCCGCGGGTCTGCTCCGCCCGCAACGCCAGCTCGGCGTCGCCCGGGTAGCCGACCTCCATCAGCGTGAGCCCCCGCGCGGGCATCACCTTGAAGGCGCTGGTCCGCAGCCGCGCATCGCGCAACTCGACGAGGTCGCCGGGGGCCAGCGACCCCTCCCCCACTTCGACGCATGCCCCGACCAGCGCGCGCACCATGCTGTGGCAGAACGCGTCCGCGAGCACCTCGCCCACGAGCACTCCGTCGTCGTCGCGGCGCCACGAGAAGTCGAGAAGCGTGCGGATGGTCGTGGCGCCCTCCCGCGCTTTGCAGTAGCTCGCGAAGTCGTGGAGGCCGAGGAGGCCGTGCGCAGCAACGTCCATCGCCCGCGCGTCCAGATCGGCGGAGACCCACGCGGTGCGGTGCCGCTGCAGCGGGTCGCGCAAGGCGATCCGGTCGGCGACCCGGTACTCGTAGCGTCGCCATACCGCGGAGAACCGGGCGTCGAACCCGGTCGGCGCCTCGCTCGCCCGCAGCACGACGACGTCGGAGACCGGGCCGAGGACCCCGTTCACACGTCGGGCGAGCGCATCCTGCGCCGCCAGCGGCGGACGCTTGCCGTGCGGCTTCCGGAGCACCGCGACCTGCTCGGCCGAGAGGTCGACGTGCGCCACCTGGCCGCGCGCGTGGACGCCCGCGTCCGTGCGGCCGGCGACGGTGAGCAGCGGAGGCTCCCCCGCACGCCGGAAGATCGTCGCCAGTGCCGCCTCCAGCTCGCCCTGGACGGTGCGGAGGGCGGGCTGCCGCCCCCAGCCGTTGAAATCGGTGCCCTGGTAGGCGATGTCGAGCCGGAATCGGGTCGCCTCGTCGGTCATCAGTACTCCCGCACCAGCCCGGTCTCAGAGAAGGTCGTCACGAACCCCATCCCGGTGTAGAGCCCGAGCGCGCCGCTGGGGTTGTCCGCGTCGACGTCGAGCACCGCCTTCTGCCAGCCGCGCCGCGCGCTCTCGTTCAGCACAGCGCCGAGCAACGCGGGCGCGATCCGGCGCCCGCGGTGCCCGCGCGTGACCGCGACGGTCGAGATGTAGGGGCCGGAGAAGCCCTGCGCCTCCCAGTCGTCCTCGTTGACGTCGCTGAGGATGACGCCGGCGACCTCCTCACCCGCGAACGCCACGAACGACACCTCGGGGGCGAACGTGCCGCCGATCAGGCTGGCCCACTGCTCGTCGCTCAACGGCTGGCTTCCCCAATGGTCGAGGAAGGCCTCGTCGCGGGCGGCGTGCACGGCCTCCGCCAGCTCCGCCGCATAGGGGACGATCCGCACGGCCTCGGTGGGCACGACGTCCGGGATCGGCGCGGCGAGGTCGCGCTCCATCGTGTGGAACCAGCGCACCGCCTTGAAGCCGGCGGCCGTCAGCAACTGCTCGCGATCGGGAGCGCGGGTGTCCGCGTATCCGACCAGCCAGCCGGGGAGGCGCTTGTCCAGGGCGGCGAGCTTCTGCTCACCCCGCGCCCGTTGCCAGGCGACCAGCTCCCGCCCGATGCCGATGCCACGGTGGTCGGGGTGCACCGCCCCGTTCAGGAACTCGCGCACCAGCGTGATCTGCCGCGGCGGCTCCAGGATCGAACCGACCGCCACCACGGCGCCGTCGTGCCCGACCGCGAGCAACGTATCGCGCTCGAGGTCGACGAAGCTGAACCCGAGGTCGTCCTCCACCTCTTCTCGCGTGGTGAGGTAGTTGGGATGGTCGACTGCGTCGCTCGCCTTCAGCACGGCGTGGACCGCGTCGACGTCGTCTTTCGTGATCGGTCGCCACTCGGCGACCGCTGGATGCTGCGGCCGGTACGTCGGAGGCGCCTCCACGCGCTCGTTCAGCGGCGGAAGGGTCGTCTCGATGGATTCTGGCCCCGGCATCCCGCCAGCCTAGCGGCGTGCGGACCCTCGTGCCGGAACGGCAAGACGCCCCGCATCCGGATGGATGCGGGGCGTCTCGTCGATGAAGCGGGAGGCTCAGGCCTTCTCGGCCTCGTCCTCTGCGGTCGTCTCGCCGGCGGCCTCGGCGTCGCCGGTGGCCTCCTCGACGACCTCTGCCTCGGCAGCGGTGGTCTCCTCGGTGGCGGCGTCCTCGGTGGCGGCCTCCTCAGCGGAGGTCTCCTCCTCGACGACCGGCTCCTCGGCGGGAGCGGCCTTCGGGGCCTCCGCCTTCTTGGCGGGCTTGGCCTTCGGGGCGACGGGCTCGAGCACGAGCTCGATCTGCGCCATCGGCGCGTTGTCGCCCTTGCGGAAGCCGAGCTTGGTGATGCGGGTGTAGCCGCCCTCACGCTCGGCGACCAGCGGCGCGATCTCGGTGAAGAGCTCGTGCACGACGCTCTTGTCGCCGATGACGGCGAGCACGCGGCGGCGCGCGTGCAGGTCGCCGCGCTTCGCGAACGTGATCAGACGCTCGGCGTAGGGACGCAGACGCTTGGCCTTCGTCTCGGTCGTCTTGATGCTCTTGTGCGTGAACAGCGCGGCGGCCAGGTTGGCGAGCATCAGACGCTCGTGCGCGGGACCGCCTCCGAGGCGGGGGCCCTTCGTGGGCTTAGGCATGATCGGTTATCTCCAGTAGTGAAAAGTCGAAGGCTTCGCTGACGCGGCCTCAGATGGTGGACTCGTCTTCTTCGTACCCGCTGTAGAAGTGGGCGCCGTCGAAGCCGGGGACCGAGTCCTTGAGCGACAGACCCATCTCGGTCAGCTTGTCCTTGACCTCATCCACCGACTTCTGACCGAAGTTGCGGATGTTCATGAGCTGCGTCTCGGACAGCGAGACGAGCTCGCTGACCGTGTTGATGCCCTCACGCTTGAGGCAGTTGTACGAGCGCACCGACAGGTCGAGGTCCTCGATCGGCATCGACAGCTCGGAGCTGAGCACCTGGTCGACCGGCGCCGGGCCGATCTCGATGCCCTCGGCGGCGCTGTTGAGCTCGCGGGCCAGACCGAACAGCTCGACGAGCGTGCGGCCTGCCGACGCGATGGCGTCGCGCGGGCTGATCGCCGGCTTGGTCTCGACGTCGACGACGAGGCGGTCGAAGTCCGTGCGCTCACCGGCACGGGTGGCCTCGACGCGGTAGGTGACCTTGAGGACCGGGGAGTAGATCGAGTCGATCGGGATCTGGCCCGCCTCGCTGTACTCGTTGCGGTTCTGCTGGGCCGACACGTAGCCGCGGCCGCGCTCGATGGTCAGCTCGACC
This sequence comes from Leifsonia sp. PARNA 1/14, assembly GCF_055720965.1. Classification (NCBI taxonomy): domain Bacteria; kingdom Bacillati; phylum Actinomycetota; class Actinomycetes; order Micrococcales; family Microbacteriaceae; genus Leifsonia; species Leifsonia sp. PARNA 1/14. Next base: position 95,712 of record NZ_JBVQSP010000001.1, on the reverse strand, counting down.
TCGAACTTCGCCTTGTCGTTCAGGGTGGCGATGACGAGCTCGGGGTTGTGGATCTCCACGCCCGCCGGAGCCGAGATGTCGGCGGCCGTGACCTGGCCGGCACCCGTCTTGCGCAGGTAGGCGGTGATCGGCTCGTCGTGCTCGCTCGAGACGACCAGTCCCTTGATGTTCAGGATGATCTCGGTGACATCCTCCTTGACACCGGGAACCGTGCTGAACTCGTGCAGCACGCCGTCGATGCGGATGCTGGTGACGGCCGCGCCCGGGATGGACGAGAGCAGGGTGCGGCGCAGCGAGTTTCCGAGGGTGTAGCCGAAGCCCGGCTCGAGCGGCTCGATGACGAACCGCGAACGGAACTCGGAGATGTTCTCTTCGGTGAGCGTAGGACGCTGTGCAATGAGCACTGTTGATTCCTTTCGGCTGAGTGTCCGCTATATGACACTCGCGTGAGTGAGGTGGGGTTCGTCACGCCGTCAGGCGGCGGCCCGATGAGGACCGCCGCCTGGGCGGACGTGGAAGAGAACTAGACGCGACGACGCTTCGGCGGGCGGCAACCGTTGTGCGCCTGCGGGGTGACGTCGTTGATCGAGCCCACCTCGAGGCCGGCGGCCTGCAGCGAGCGGATCGCGGTCTCGCGGCCCGAACCCGGACCCTTGACGAAGACGTCGACCTTCTTCATCCCGTGCTCCTGCGCCTGGCGGGCGGCCGACTCGGCGGCCAGCTGAGCGGCGAACGGGGTGGACTTGCGCGAGCCCTTGAAGCCAACTCCACCAGAGGACGCCCACGAGATGACCGCACCGGTGGTGTCGGTGATCGAGACGATGGTGTTGTTGAAGGTGCTCTTGATGTGGGCCTGGCCCACAGCGATGTTCTTCTTTTCCTTCTTGCGCGGCTTGCGAGCGGCCGACTTGGGTGCTGCCATTTTCTTTCTCCTTCAGTCCTGTAGTCGGCCTAGCGAGCCTTCTTCTTACCGGCGACGGTCCGCTTCGGGCCCTTGCGGGTACGCGCGTTCGTCTTGGTTCGCTGGCCGCGGACCGGGAGGCCCTTGCGGTGGCGGATGCCCTCGTAGCTACCGATCTCGACCTTGCGGCGGATGTCGGCGGCGACCTCGCGGCGGAGGTCGCCCTCGACCTTGAAGTTGCCTTCGATGAAGTCGCGCAGTGCGACGAGCTGGTCGTCGGTCAGGTCCTTGACGCGGATGTCGCCGGAGATCCCGGTCTCGCGAAGGGTCTGGAGCGCACGCGTGCGCCCGACGCCGTAGATGTAGGTGAGTGCGACCTCCACGCGCTTCTCGCGCGGGATGTCGACGCCTGCTAGACGTGCCATGGTGTGGCTTCTCCTGTTGATGAGTGGAGGTCTTCAGCGGTCCCGGTGCCCCGGCCTCCTCCGAGGGTGTCCCCCGCGCCCATCCTGGATGGACGCGGGTTCTGGGATCGCTTCGCCTTATTTATTTGTAAGTACTGTCAGTTGGGCGTTGCTGCGATCAGCCCTGGCGCTGCTTGTGGCGCGGGTTCTCGCAGATGACCATGACCCGGCCGTTGCGACGGATGACCTTGCACTTGTCGCAGATCTTCTTCACGGAGGGGTTGACCTTCATTGTGCTGTTACCTTTGTTCGCTGTCCTCGTACCTCGCCAGGGGCTACCCGGTGGCGTGGCCGTTACTTACAGCAACCCGTTACTTGTAGCGGTAGACGATCCGGCCGCGGGTCAGATCGTAGGGGCTCAGCTCCACGATCACGCGGTCCTCGGGGAGGATGCGGATGTAGTGCTGGCGCATCTTGCCGGAGATATGGGCAAGAACCTTGTGACCGTTGGTGAGCTCGACGCGGAACATCGCGTTGGGGAGCGCCTCGATCACAGATCCTTCGATCTCGATGACACCGTCTTTTTTGGCCATAGCCTCACTGTCGCTAGTCGTAGTGGTTTGCTGGTCGTGCGTTTACACCGGCGATAGGCATGCATCGAGCACGCCTAAGACACCAAGGATCAATCTTATGGGATGCCGAGCCATTTCGCCAATTCTGGGCTATCATCTGCGCCCGCTGTGAGCGAACAGCGGTGAGCGCTCACGGGATCGGGGTCGGCGTGATACCGAAGGGTGCGAGCCCTGCCGCTCCCCCGTCGACCGCGGTCAGCACCCAGATGCCGCCCGCGTGTACGGCGACGCTGTGCTCCCAGTGCGCGGCGGCGGAGCCGTCCTCGGTCGCGACCGTCCAGCCGTCGTCCTTCACATAGGTGTCCTGGTCGCCCAGAACCACCATCGGCTCGATCGCGACCACCAGGCCGGGGCGGACCTCCGGGCCCTTCGAGCGCACACGGTAGTTGAACACCGGCGGCTCCTCGTGCATCCGACGCCCGATCCCGTGACCGATGTAGTCGGTGAGGATGTCGTAGTCGCCCTGCGAGAGGATGTGGTCCTCGATCGCCTCGCCGACCTCGTTGAGGTGGCGGGCGGTCGCGAGACGGGCGATACCGTGCCAGAGCGATTGCTCGGTCACGTCGGAGAGCTTCTGCCGCTCGGCCACCCGCTCCGGATGGGCGGGGTCGGGCAGGACGAACGAGCGCGCAGCGTCGCCGTTCCAGCCGGCGCCGTCGGCGCCCGTGACGATCGCGCCGCTGTCGATCGACACGATGTCACCGGGCAGCAGGATGCGAGACCCCGGGATGCCATGGACGACCTCGTCGTTCACCGACGCGCAGATGGTGTGATGGTAACCCGCCTCGAGCTTGAAGTTCGAACGGCCGCCCGCCCGCTCGATCGCCGCCTCGGCGATCTCGTCGAGCTGAAGCGTGGACATGCCCGCGGACACGGCCTCCGCCACGGCGTCCAGAGACGCCGCGGTCGCTCGCCCGGGCGCGACCATCTGGCGCAACTGGGCGGGCGTCTTGTAGATCGTCCGCTTGAAGGCCACGGTCGTTACGCGACGGGCTCGTCGGCCCCGGCGAGGGGGTGGATGCCGCGCTCGGCGAGAGCCGAACGGATGCGGGCCGCCACATCGTCCACAGCCCCGAGGCCGTCGACCTCGACCAGCAGACCGCGATCGCGGTACACGTCGATGAGCGGAGACGTCTCGCGCACGTAGACCTCCTGGCGGTGCCGGATGGCTTCCTCGGAGTCGTCGGCGCGACCCTGCTCCTGTGCGCGCTTCGTGAGCCGGGCCACGATCTCGTCCTGGTCGGCGACCAGCTGGATCACCGCAGCGAGCTCCTGGCCGTGCGAGGCGAGCATCTCGTCGAGGTACGTCACCTGGTCGAGCGTGCGGGGGTAACCGTCGAGCAGAAAGCCGCCCTGGGCGTCTTCCTCGGCCAGACGGTCGGTGACCAGCTTGTTGGTCAGGCTGTCCGGCACGTAGTCGCCTGCATCGACGATCGCCTTGACCTCTTTGCCGAGCGGAGTCTCGTTCTTGATGTTCGCCCGGAAGATGTCGCCCGTGGAGATGTCGGGGATCCCGTACGCGGTGGTGATGCGGGAGGCCTGAGTGCCCTTGCCCGCCCCGGGAGGTCCGACGATCAACATACGGGTCAACGCAGAAGCCCTTCGTAGTGACGCTGCTGGAGCTGCGAGTCGATCTGCTTGACCGTCTCCAGTCCGACACCGACGATGATGAGGATGGACGTGCCGCCGAACATGAAGTTCTGACTGGCGCCGAGCAACGCGAAGGCGACCAAGGGGATCAGCGCGATGATACCGAGGTAGATCGAGCCCGGCAGTGTCACGCGCGTCAGGACGTAGTCGAGGTACTCCGCCGTCGGGCGACCGGCGCGGATGCCGGGGATGAAGCCACCGTACTTCTTCATGTTGTCCGCGACTTCCTCGGGGTTGAACGTGATGGCCACGTAGAAGTACGTGAAGCCGACGATCAGGAGGAAGTACAGGAGCATGTAGAGCGGGTGGTCGCCCTTGGTCAGATAGTTCGTGATCCAGGTCACCCAGGGCGCGGGGGCCTTGCCCGCGGCCGGCTGGTTGAACTGCGCGATCAGAGCAGGCAGGTACAGCAGCGAGGACGCGAAGATGACCGGCACGACACCCGCCATGTTCACCTTGATCGGGATGTACGTGTTGTTGCCGCCGTACGTGCGGCGACCGACCATTCGTTTGGCGTACTGCACCGGGATGCGACGTTGCGACTGCTCGACGAACACGACGGCGGCCACGATCAGCAGTCCGATGGCGATGACGACCAGCATGATCTCGATGCTCTGCGACTGGCCGATGGCCCAGAGCGAGCTCGGGAACTGCGCCGCGATCGAGGTGAAGATCAGGAGGGACATGCCGTTGCCGATGCCGCGCTCGGTGACGAGCTCGCCCATCCACATGATGAGGCCGGTGCCGGCGGTCATCGTGATGACCATGAGCATGATGGCGTACCAGGAGTCGTCCGTGATCAGCTGCGTGCACTGCGAGACGGCCGTGGTGCCGAAGAGGGCGCCCGAACGGGCGACGGTGATGAGGGTCGTCGACTGGAGGACGCCCAGCGCGATCGTGAGATAGCGCGTGTACTGCGTGAGCTTCGCCTGGCCCGCCTGGCCCTCTTTGTAGAGGGTCTCGAAACGCGGGATGACCACGCGGAGGAGCTGCACGATGATCGACGCGGTGATGTACGGCATGATGCCGAGTGCGAAGATCGAGAGCTTGAGGAGTGCGCCGCCGGAGAACAGGTTGACCAGCGAGTAGAGGCCGGACGTGTCCTGGTTGGCGTTCAGACAGGTCTGCACGTTGCCGAAGTCGACGAACGGCGCGGGGATGAAGGAGCCCAGCCGGAACAGGGCGATGATCCCCAGCGTGAAGAAGATCTTCCGGCGGAGGTCCGGGGTGCGGAAGATCCGCGCGACGGCGCTAAACAAAAGTGCGTCCTGCTTTCCTGTAAGAGTCAGTCGGGTGACCGGTTGCCCGGCCACCCGACTGCGCTGCTTTACGGGCGGCTACTTGACGGAGCCACCAGCGGCGACGATCTTCTGCTCGGCAGAGCCGGAGACCTTGTCGACCGCAACGTTCAGCTTAACCGCAATGTCACCGTTACCGAGAACCTTGACCTTCTCGTTCTTGCGAACGGCGCCCTTGGCGACGAGGTCGGCGATGGTGACATCGCCACCGGCCGGGTACAGCTCGGCCAGCTTCTCGAGGTTGACCACCTGGTACTCGACGCGGAACGGGTTCTTGAACCCGCGCAGCTTCGGGGAGCGCATGTGGAAAGGCAGCTGACCACCCTGGAAGCCCGGGCGGACCTGGTAGCGGGCCTTGGTGCCCTTCGTGCCACGGCCCGCGGTCTTGCCCTTGGAACCCTCACCGCGTCCGACGCGGGTCCGGTCCTTCTTGGCGCCCGCGGCGGGACGGAGGTGGTGCACCTTCAGGACCTGCTCGCGGGGCTCCGCGACGTCCTTCTTGGCCGAGGACTTCTTCGCCGGGGCGGCGACGGTCTCGTCCTTCGTTGAAGCGGCGGCCTTGTCGGCAGCGGCCTTCGCCGGAGCCTTCTTGGCCGGAGCCTTCTTCTCGGCGGCCGGCTTGTCGGCGGCAGCCTTCGAGGCGGGCTTCTTGGCGGCGGCCGGCTTGTCGGCAACCTCAGTAGTGGGCTTGTCGTCAGCCATTAGTCGATCTCCTCAACCTTCACCAGGTGAGCGACGGTCTTGACGTACCCGCGGTTCTGCGAGTTGTCGTCGCGGACGACGACGTCACCGATCCGCTTCAGTCCCAGACTGCGCAGCGTGTCGCGCTGGTACTGCTTCTCGCTCACTTTCGACTTGATCTGCGTGATCTTCAGGCGCGCGGCCATCAGGCACCTACCTTCTCTGCCTTCTTGGCGGCAGCAGCGGCCTCGGCCGCCTCGGCCTCGGCACGCAGCAGGCGCGCAGGCGCGACCTGGTCGTAGTCGAGACCACGGCGAGCTGCGACGGCGCGGGGCTCCTCGAGCTGCTGCAGCGCCTCGACGGTCGCGTGCACGATGTTGATCGTGTTGGACGAGCCGAGCGACTTGCTCAGCACGTCGTGGATACCGGCGCACTCCAGGACGGCGCGCACCGGACCACCGGCGATGACACCGGTACCGGCGGCAGCCGGACGCAGGAGGACGACGCCGGCGGCGGCCTCACCCTGCACCGGGTGCGGGATGGTGTTTCCGACGCGCGGGACGCGGAAGAAGTTCTTCTTCGCCTCCTCGACGCCCTTCGAGATCGCCAGCGGCACCTCGCGGGCCTTGCCGTAGCCGACGCCCACCAGGCCGTTGCCGTCACCGACGACCACGAGAGCGGTGAAGCTGAAGCGACGACCACCCTTCACGACCTTGGAGACGCGGTTGATGGTGACGACGCGCTCCAGGAACTGGCTCTTGTCGGCGTCACGGCTGCCGCGATCGCGGTTGGGGTTGCGCTCCCGGCCACCGCGGCGCGGCTCGCGCTCACGGTTGTTGTCGGTCGACGCAGCGGTCTCGACCGGCTGCGCGGTCTCCGTTACCTCAGCGGCCACGGTCTGCTCCTTGTTGTTCTCGTCGCTCACAGGTTCAGCCCACCTTCACGAGCGCCTTCGGCGACGGCCGCAACGCGACCGGCGTACTTGCTGCCGCCACGGTCGAAGACCACGGCCTCGACGCCGGCGCTCTTCGCGCGCTCGGCGACCAGCTCACCGACCTTGCGGGCCTTGGCGGTCTTGTCGCCGTCGAAGCTGCGGAGGTCGGCCTCCATGGTCGACGCGGAGGCCACGGTGTGACCCTGGGCGTCGTCGACGACCTGCACGAAGACGTGACGGGCCGACCGGGTGACGACCAGGCGCGGACGAAGCGCGGTGCCCTCGATCTTCTTGCGAAGTCGGGTGTGACGACGGTCGCGAGCGGCCGCCTTGCTCTTTCCTCTGGTACCCAGAGCCATGATTACTTACCAGCCTTTCCGGCCTTGCGACGAACGACCTCGCCGGCGTAACGCACGCCCTTGCCCTTGTACGGCTCGGGCTTGCGGATCTTGCGGATGTTCGCGGCGACCTCGCCCACAGCCTGCTTGTCGATCCCGCTCACGGTGACCTTGTTGTTGCCCTCCACCGTGAAGGTGATGCCGGCCGGCGGCTCGACGTTGACCGGGTGCGAGAAGCCGAGTGCGAACTCGACGCCCGCGCCCTTCTGTGCGACGCGGTAACCGGTGCCGACGATCTCCAGGCCCTTCGAATAGCCCTGGGTGACGCCGATGATGTTGTTGTTGATGAGCGTGCGGGTGAGGCCGTGGAGCGAACGCGATGCGCGCTCGTCGTCCGGACGGGTGACCAGGACCTGGCCCTCCTCCAGCTTCGCCTCGATCGGGCTCGCGACGGTGAGCGTGAGCTCGCCCTTCGGGCCCTTGACAGTGACGGTCTGGCCGTCGATCTTCACATCGACCCCAGCGGGGATGTCGATGGGCAGTCTTCCAATACGCGACATGGCAGGGTCACCACACGTAGGCGAGGACTTCCCCACCCACGCCCTTCTTCTCAGCCTGGCGGTCCGTGAGGAGCCCCGAGGAGGTGGACAGGATGGCGACACCGAGGCCGCCGAGGACCTTGGGGAGCTCCGTGGACTTCGCGTAGACGCGGAGGCCGGGCTTGGAGACGCGCTTGATGCCGGCGATGGAGCGCTCACGGTTCGGACCGAACTTGAGGTTGAGCGTCAGGGTCTGTCCGACACGGGCGTCCGAGACCTCCCAGCCGGAGATGTAGCCCTCAGAGGTGAGGATCTCGGCGATGTGGGCCTTGAGCTTGGAGTGCGGCATCGACACGGTGTCGTGGTGCGCCGAGTTCGCGTTGCGCAGTCTGGTCAGCATGTCTGCGACCGGATCTGTCATCGTCATTGCGGTTTTCCTTTGTTCACCAGGTTTCGTTCAGCCGTTACACGACTGACGACCTGTGGTGGAAGTGGGCCGGCCGGGTGGCCGGCCCACAAAGAGACAAGACTACTAGGTTCAGTTGGTCGTCTCGTTCGAACGGAACGGGAAGCCGAGCTGCTTGAGCAGCGCGCGGCCCTCGTCGTCGTTCTTGGCGGTGGTCACGACCGTGATGTCCATACCGCGGACACGGTCGATCCGGTCCTGGTTGATCTCGTGGAACATCGACTGCTCCGTGAGACCGAAGGTGTAGTTGCCGTTGCCGTCGAACTGCTTGTCGCTCAGGCCGCGGAAGTCCCGGATACGGGGCAGCGCGAGCGAGAGCAGGCGGTCGAGGAACTCCCACATGCGGTCGCCTCGCAGCGTGACGTGTGCGCCGATCGGCTGACCCTCGCGCAGCTTGAACTGCGCGATGGACTTGCGGGCCTTGGTGACCTGCGGCTTCTGGCCGGTGATCAGGGTGAGGTCGTTGACGGCCCCGTCGATCACCTTGCCGTCACGAGCAGCCTCGCCGACACCCATGTTGACCACGATCTTCACGAGACCGGGCACCTGGTGCACGTTCGTGAAGCCGAAGTCGTCCTTGAGCTGGGCCGAGATCTCGGTCTTGTACTTCTGCTTCAGGCGAGGCTGGATTTTGCCAGCACTCGTTGCAGTGTCCGTCATTACAGGTCCTTACCAGACTTCTTGGCGTAACGAACGCGGACCGTCTTGGTGACGCCGTCCTTCGTAACGGTCTCGTTGCGGAAGCCGACGCGGGTCGGCTTCTTGGTCTCGGGGTCGACGAGCGCCACGTTGGACACGTGGATCGGAGCCTCGTGCGTCTCGATACCGCCGGTCTTCGTGCCACGCTGCGTCTGGCCGACGCGCACGTGCTTGGTCACGAAGTTGACGCCCTCGACGATCACGCGGTTCTTCTCGACGAGGACCTCGATGACGCGACCCTGCTTGCCACGGTCGCCACCGCGGGCCTGCGAACGGCCCGAGATGACCTGGACCAGGTCGCCCTTCTTGATGTTCGCCATGGGTTACAGCACCTCCGGGGCCAGCGAGATGATCTTCATGAACTTCTTGTCGCGAAGCTCACGGCCGACCGGGCCGAAGATACGGGTGCCACGGGGGTCACCGTCGTTCTTCAGGATCACGGCGGCGTTCTCGTCGAACTTGATGTAGGAGCCGTCCGGGCGGCGGGTGTTCTTCCGCACGCGCACGACGACGGCCTTGACGACATCGCCCTTCTTGACGTTGCCGCCGGGGATCGCGTCCTTGACCGTGGCGACGATCACGTCACCGAGGCCGGCGTAACGACGGCTCGAGCCGCCGAGGACGCGGATGGCGAGAAGCTCCTTGGCGCCGGTGTTGTCGGCGACCTTGAGTCGGGATTCCTGCTGAATCACTTGGCCTTCTCCAGAATCTCAACCAGGCGCCACCGCTTGGAGGCGCTCAGCGGACGGGTCTCGTTGATGAGAACGAGGTCGCCGATGCCGGCGGTGTTGTTCTCATCGTGCGCCTTCACCTTGGAGGTGCGGCGGAGGACCTTGCCGTACAGGGGGTGCTTCACGCGGTCCTCGACCTCGACGACGATGGTCTTGTCCATCTTGTCGCTGACGACGTACCCGCGACGGGCCTTGCGGTAACCACGGACGATGGCCTCGTCGGCCGCCGACTCCGCGGCCGCAGCCTTGGTGGTCTCAGCCATTACTTGGCCTCCTCAGTCTCGGTCTCGGCGACCTCGGCGGCCTCGGGGGCCTCCTTCTTCGCCTTGCTCTTCTTCTCTGCCTTGGCAGGCGCCACCTCGGCCGGAGCCGGGGTCGCCCGGATCCCGAGCTCGCGCTCACGGATCACGGTGTAGATACGAGCGATGTCGCGCTTGACCGCACGCAGGCGGCCGTGGCTCTCGAGCTGACCGGTGGCCGACTGGAAGCGCAGGTTGAACAGCTCTTCCTTGGCCTTCTTCAGCTCGTCGATCAGACGCTCGTCTTCAAAGGTGTCGAGCTCGCTGGGAGCGAGCTCCTTGGTGCCGATCGCCATTACGCGTCGCCCTCCTCGCGCTTGATGATGCGTGCCTTGAGGGGCAGCTTGTGGATTGCACGGGTCATGGCCTCGCGAGCGAGTTCCTCGGAGACGCCGGAGACCTCGAAGAGGACCCGACCCGGCTTGACGTTGGCGACCCACCACTCGGGGGAACCCTTACCGGAACCCATTCGGGTCTCGGCGGGCTTCTTCGTGAGCGGACGGTCCGGGTAGATGTTGATCCACACCTTGCCGCCGCGCTTGATGTGACGCGTCATGGCGATACGAGCGGACTCGATCTGACGGTTGGTCACATAAGCGGGGGTCAGGGCCTGGATTCCGAACTCGCCGAACGAGACCTTCGTGCCACCGGTCGCCTGGCCGCTACGGCCGGGGTGGTGCTGCTTGCGGTGCTTGACTCTGCGTGGGATCAACATGGTTATGCCTCAACTCCTGCTGCGGCCGGCGCGGACTCGGCGGCGGGAGCGTTGCCCCGGCCACCGCCGCGACGCGGACGGTCACGGTCGTTGCGCTCGCGCGACGGCTTCTGGTTGGCCTGCTCGCGGGCAAGCTCCTTGTTCGTGATGTCGCCCTTGTAGATCCACACCTTGACACCGATGCGACCGAAGGTGGTCTTGGCCTCGTAGAAGCCGTAGTCGATGTTGGCGCGAAGCGTGTGCAGCGGCACACGGCCCTCGCGGTAGAACTCCGAGCGGCTCATCTCGGCGCCGCCGAGACGGCCGGACACCTGGATGCGGACACCCTTGGCACCGGCGCGCTGAGCGCCCTGCAGGCCCTTGCGCATCGCGCGTCGGAACGCCACGCGGGCAGCGAGCTGCTCGGCGATGCCCTGCGCGACGAGCTGGGCGTCTGCCTCGGGGTTCTTGACCTCGAGGATGTTCAGCTGGATCTGCTTGCCCGAGAGCTTCTCGAGGTCGGCGCGGATGCGCTCGGCCTCGGCGCCACGACGACCGATCACGATGCCCGGGCGGGCGGTGTGGATGTCGACGCGGACGCGGTCGCGGGTGCGCTCGATCTCGATGCGGGACACTCCCGCGCGGTCGAGCGACGTCTTCAGCAGCGTGCGGATCTTGACGTCCTCAGCGAGGTAGTCGCTGTAACGCTGACCCTTCTTCGTGCTGTCGGAGAACCAGCGCGACACGTGGTCGGTGGTGATTCCCAGACGGAAGCCGTACGGGTTGACTTTCTGACCCATTAGTTGCTCGCCTTCTTCGTAGCCTTGGCGTCCTGAACCTCATCCGGCGTCGCGAGGACGATCGTGATGTGGCTGGTGCGCTTATTGATGCGGAAGGCTCGGCCCTGTGCACGCGGCTGGAACCGCTTGAGGGTCGTACCCTCGTCCACGAAGGCGCGGCTCACGTACAGGTCCTGCTCGTCCAGGTAGGTGTTGCTCTGGTCGGCCTTGACGCGCGCGTTGGCGATCGCCGAGGCGACGAGCTTGTAGACCGGCTCGCTCGCGCTCTGCGGGGCGAACTTCAGGATGGCCAGAGCCTCCTGGGCCTGCTTGCCGCGGATCAGGTTGACGACGCGGCGGGCCTTCATGGGGGTGACGCGGATGTGACGCACGCGTGCGATCGACTCCACCATTTCTCTCCTCCTTACGCCACCGCGTTAGCGGCGGCGACCCTTCTTGTCGTCCTTCACGTGACCACGGAAGGTGCGGGTGGGCGCGAACTCGCCCAGCTTGTGACCGACCATGGTCTCGGTGACGAACACCGGGATGTGCTTGCGACCGTCGTGCACCGCGATGGTGTGACCCAGCATGGCCGGGACGATCATCGAGCGGCGCGACCAGGTCTTGATCACGTTCTTGCTGTTGGCCTCGTTCGCGGCGACCACCTTGCGAAACAGGTGCTCGTCGACGAAGGGGCCCTTCTTGAGACTGCGTGGCATCTTCTCGAACTCCTACTTACGCTTCTTGCCGGCGTTACGGCGGCGGACGATGAGCTTGTCGCTTTCCTTGTTGGGGTGGCGCGTACGGCCTTCCTTCTGACCCCACGGGCTGACCGGGTGACGACCACCGGATGTCTTGCCCTCACCACCACCGTGCGGGTGGTCGATCGGGTTCATCGCGACACCGCGGACAGTCGGGCGGACGCCCTTCCAGCGCATGCGGCCGGCCTTGCCCCAGTTGATGTTCGACTGCTCGGCGTTGCCGACCTCGCCGATCGTCGCGCGGCAGCGCGCGTCGACGTTGCGGACCTCGCCCGAGGGGAGGCGCAGCTGGGCGTACGGGCCGTCCTTCGCGACGAGACGCACCGAGGCGCCGGCGGAACGCGCCAGCTTGGCGCCTCCACCCGGCTTCAGCTCGATGGCGTGCACGACGGTACCGGTCGGGATGTTGCGCAGCGGCAGGTTGTTGCCGGGCTTGATGTCCGAGCCGGCGCCCGACTCGACCACGTCGCCCTGCTTCAGCCCGGCCGGAGCCAGGATGTAGCGCTTGGTGCCGTCCACGAAGTGGAGCAGCGCGATGCGCGCGGTGCGGTTGGGGTCGTACTCGATGTGCGCGACCTTGGCGTTGACGCCGTCCTTGTCGTTGCGACGGAAGTCGATCACGCGGTACTGGCGCTTGTGGCCACCACCGATGTGACGGGTCGTGATGCGGCCCTGGTTGTTGCGGCCACCGGTCTTCGACAGCGGACGGAGAAGGGACTTCTCCGGCGTCGAACGGGTGATCTCGGCGAAGTCGGCGACCGAGGAGCCGCGACGACCGGGGGTCGTGGGCTTGTAATTACGAATAGCCATGTCTGTTTTCCTCTAGTCCTTCGCTCAGCCGACGGCCGTGAAGATGTCGATGGAACCGGACTTCAGCGTGACGATGGCACGCTTCGTGTCCTTGCGCTTGCCGGTGCCGAACTTGGTGCGGCGGGTCTTGCCCTGACGGTTCAGGGTGTTCACCGACGCGACCTCGACCTTGAAGATCGACTCGATGGCGAGCTTGATCTCGGTCTTGTTCGAGCGGGTGTCGACGAGGAAGGTGTACTTGCCTTCGTCGATCAGGCCGTAGCTCTTCTCGGAGACGACCGGAGCGATGATGATGTCGCGCGGGTCCTTGTTGACGGCGGCCATCAGGCAGACACCTCTTCCTTCTTGGACTTGGACTCGATGAAGCCCTCGAGGGCGGCCTGCGAGAAGACGATGTCGTCGCTCACCAGGACGTCGTAGGCGTTCAGCTGGTCGTAGGTCAGCACGTGCACGGACGGGACGTTGCGCACGCTCTTGAAGGCCAGCTCGTCGTCGCGCTCGAGCACGACGAGGACGTGCCGGGAGGTCGCGACACCCGAGAGCAGGTCGACGACGGCCTTGGTCGAGGGGGCCTCGCCTGCGGTGAACGCCTGCACGGCGTGGATGCGGCTGCCGCGGGCGCGGTCCGAGAGAGCGCCGAGCAGGGCAGCGGCGATCATCTTCTTCGGGGTGCGCTGCGAGTAGTCGCGCGGGGTCGGTCCGTGGACGATGCCACCACCGGTCATCTGAGGGGCGCGGATCGAGCCCTGACGAGCGCGGCCGGTTCCCTTCTGCTTGAACGGCTTGCGACCGGCACCGGAGACCTCACCACGGTTCTTCGTCTTGTGGGTGCCCTGACGCGCGGCGGCGAGCTGGGCGGTGACGACCTGGTGGATCAGCGGAATGTTGGTCTGAACGTCGAACAGGGAGTCGGGAAGCTCAACGGAGCCGGCCTTCTTGCCCTTGAGGTCGACGACGTCAATCGAGGTAGCCATTTACTTAGGCCCCCTTCACTGCGTTGCGGACGAAAACGATGCGGCCACGAGCGCCGGGAACGGCACCCTTGACGAGCAGCAGGCCCTTCTCGGCGTCGACGGCCTGGACCTTGAGGTTCAGGACGGTCACGCGCTCGCCACCCATGCGACCGGCCATGCGCATGCCCTTGAAGACACGGCTCGGGGTCGAGGAGGCACCGATGGAACCCGGCTTGCGGTGGTTGCGGTGCGCACCGTGCGAAGCGGAGACACCCTGGAAGTTGTGGCGCTTCATGACACCGGCGAAGCCCTTGCCCTTGGAGGTGCCGACGACGTCGACCAGCTGGCCGGCCTCGAAGGTGGCGTCCACGGTGAGCTCCTGCCCGGCCGAGTACTCGGCGGCGTCGGCGGTGCGGACCTCGGTGAGGTGACGGCGCGGCGTGACGCCCGCCTTGTCGAAGTGGCCGGCGGCCGGCTTGTTCACCTTGCGCGGGTCGATCTGGCCGTACGCGATCTGGACGGCGTTGTAGCCGTCGACCTCGGGGGTGCGGACCTGGGTCACGACGTTCGGAGTGATCTCGATGACGGTCACGGGGATGAGCTTGTTGTTCTCGTCCCAGACCTGGGTCATGCCGAGCTTCTTGCCCAGGAGGCCCTTGGAGGTCTTGGTGTCGATGTTGGACATAGCGGCACTCCCCCTTAGAGCTTGATCTCGATGTTGACGTCGGCGGGCAGGTCGAGACGCATGAGCGAGTCGACGGCCTTCGGCGTCGGGTCGATGATGTCGATCAGCCGCTTGTGCGTGCGCATCTCGAAGTGCTCGCGGCTGTCCTTGTACTTGTGGGGCGAACGGATGACGCACACCACGTTCTTCTCGGTGGGAAGCGGCACCGGGCCGACGACGGTCGCGCCGGCACGGGTCACCGTGTCGACGATCTTGCGCGCCGAGGTGTCGATGACCTCGTGGTCATACGACTTAAGCCGAATGCGGATCTTCTGTCCCGCCATGTCTGACTCTCTCTCTTGTTATGGCGTCGTACGAGACGGTTCTCACGAACCGTTCCTCGCATTGGACGCAGTGCGACGTACGCGTGGGGAACGCCACTATTCTTCTGTCAACTCACGCACCGCCCTGAGCACAGACCTGTGGCCTGTTTCTCGAGGATGTCGATTGTGAGCATGTCCTGCTACCTGCGGCCTAACCCCACGACCGCCGGTCCGAAGACTCCCGCGGTGGGTTATGCACTGCCTGGCAGTGATCCGTTCGGAGCGCACGTGAACGCGCTCGTTCCGAAATGTTGAACTAGACAAGTTTGCCAGATGCGCGGCAATGCTGCAACCCGGGCGTGTCGCGCCTCCCGTGAACGCGTCTGCACCCCCTCGGTACGTGTGCGCGTGCTCGCGCAGGCGCACACGCATCGCACGTCGTCAAACATGTGATCGTGAGGGCAGGATACCGGCGTCGACCAGCGCGCGCGCGAGTCTTCGGGGGTCGGATGCGACATCCCATCGCCAGCGCACGACGCGGAGGCCGAGCGCTCGGAGCCGGTCCTCCCGGACCTTCTCGTCGAGCACCACCTGCTGCGCCGAGCGGGCTCCCCTGACGCTCTCGTCGAGGTACTTGGCGTCGCCGTCGGCCTCCCCGACCACGCCATGGTCAGGCCAGGCGAAGTCCACGTATCCGATGAGCCCGTCGCGGTCGAAGTACGGAGCCTGGAGGTCAGGGCACGGGAAGCCGGCGGAGCGCATCGCGACCCGGCTGATGGATTCCAACGGCGAGTCCGCACGACCGTCAGCGAACTCCACCACCTCTCGAGCGCGCTGATGCCCACGGAACGGCAGCGCGCGGTCCCAGGCAGCGTGGAGGGCGTCCCGATCCGGCTCGCTGCCGGTCGTGCCTCTGCGTGGAATGCCCGCACGCAGCAGGTGGTCGGCCATCGCGACGGCGGCCGGTGCCGGAGCGACGGCCGCGATGTCCACGATGGTGCGCGCCGCCGACGTGACCCGAAGCCCGTCGAGCTCGACGATGTCTGCCGACGGCACTCTCGTCGAGTGGGCGCGCACCTCAGAGCCCGAACGGCCTCCACGCGTCCGGCCCACAGTGATGTGCACGACATCGGGCAGTGGGCCGACGATCGGCAGCCTGTGCCAGATGGCGGCGGACCAGTGCGAGAAGACCGGGGAGACCTCGCGCGTGCGCGCGAACGCCGCCATCCGGGTGCGGTGTCGCGCGAGGTCGTCGAGCGACTGCCAGGCGGCACGGTCGACGTAGGCGCCTCGACCGATGCGCACCTCGCTGCCGCGCACCGCGGCACGAGCGTGCTGGTGGCGGGTGTTCGAGCGATCTCTCAACTCGCTGACGATGGTGACTTCGGGAACCGCACGGTCGATGAACATGCACCCAGATCTACCTGCGCGCTCACCCGTGCCCGGACACCAGCCGCGTTCTGTGGATACCGCGCCAGCGCCGCCCACCCTGTGGAGGCTTCCCACGCGCCGAGCGAGTGCGCCCCGCTGGTACGTGTGCGCCTGCTCGAGCAGGCGCAGACGTACCGGCGAGGCGCGGTCGCGCGCACGGAAAAGCGGGACCGGAGTAACCGATCCCGCCCCGAACGGCGCCTCGCGCCGCCGCTCTCGTGGTTCCAAGTCCGCTTACGCGGTGTCCGAACTATTCATCCGTGATCCGGTCAGCGGCTTGGTCTGGTTTGCGAGGTCCATGCTCACCATAGGCACTCTCCCTTCGTCGACGGATCCGTTCGGTTGAAACGGTGGGACAATTCTGCGCCCGACCGGCCGAGAGGTAAACCCCTCGAGCATCATCCGCTCGCATGAGGGCGAACGACGAAGGGCCGGATCCTTGCGGATCCGGCCCCTGCCGAGTGAGTCTGCTCGGTAGCCCGAGCGGATGACTTACTTGTTGATCTTGGTCACCGTACCGGCGCCCACGGTGCGGCCACCCTCACGGATGGCGAAGCCGAGGCCCTCCTCCATGGCGATCGGCTGGATGAGCTCGACCGACATGTCGGTGGTGTCGCCGGGCATGACCATCTCGGTGCCCTCGGGCAGCGAGATGACGCCGGTGACGTCGGTGGTACGGAAGTAGAACTGCGGACGGTAGTTCGTGTAGAAGGGGTTGTGACGGCCACCCTCCTCCTTCGAGAGGATGTAGGCGGTGCCCTCGAAGTTGGTGTGCGGCGTAACCGAACCCGGCTTCACGACGACCTGGCCGCGCTCCACGTCCTCGCGCTTGGTGCCACGGAGGAGCAGACCACAGTTCTCGCCGGCCCAGGCCTCGTCGAGCTGCTTGTGGAACATCTCGATACCCGTGACCGTGGTCTTCTGCGTCGGGCGGATGCCGACGATCTCGACCTCGGAGTTGATGGCGAGGGTTCCACGCTCGGCGCGACCGGTGACGACGGTGCCACGACCGGTGATCGTGAAGACGTCCTCGATCGGCATCAGGAACGGCTTGTCCTTGTCGCGCACCGGGTCCGGGATGGACTCGTCGACGGCGTCCATGAGGTCGAGGACCGACTGGACCCACTTCTCGTCACCCTCGAGAGCCTTGAGGCCCGAGACGCGCACGACCGGGGCGTTGTCGCCGTCGAAGTCCTGGCTGGAGAGCAGCTCACGGACCTCGAGCTCGACGAGCTCCAGGATCTCCTCGTCGTCGACCATGTCGGACTTGTTCAGCGCGACGAGCAGGTACGGCACGCCGACCTGCTTGGCCAGCAGCACGTGCTCGCGGGTCTGAGCCATCGGGCCGTCGGTGGCGGCGACCACGAGGATCGCGCCGTCCATCTGGGCAGCACCGGTGATCATGTTCTTGATGTAGTCGGCGTGACCCGGGGCGTCGACGTGCGCGTAGTGGCGCTTCGGCGTCTCGTACTCGACGTGCGAGATGTTGATCGTGATACCACGCTGACGCTCTTCCGGAGCCGAGTCGATCGACGCGAAGTCGCGCTGCACGTTGGTCGCCGACGGGTACTTGTCAGCAAGCACCTTGGAGATCGCCGCGGTGAGCGTCGTCTTGCCGTGGTCGACGTGACCGATGGTTCCGATGTTCACGTGCGGCTTAGTCCGCTCGAACTTGGCCTTAGCCACTGTGGTCCTCCTCAGGACTCTCGTGCAGACACCCCGGTCGACGGATTTCGACCGGAGGGTCTACGGGATTGGTTTCTTATGTTACGGGATGTTGCCTGGGAGCAGTGACCGAGGTCACTCGCCCTTGCTCTTCTGGACGATCTCGTCGGCGACAGCCTTCGGGACCTCCGCGTAGCTGTCGAACTGCATCGAGTACACCGCGCGACCCGAGGTCTTGGACCGCAGGTCACCGATGTAGCCGAACATCTCGGACAGCGGGACGTTGGCGCGCACGACCTTGACGCCGCTCGCGTCCTCCATGGACTGGATCTGTCCACGGCGGGAGTTGAGGTCGCCGATGACGTCGCCCATGTACTCCTCCGGCGTACGCACCTCCACCGCCATGAGCGGCTCGAGGAGCACCGGGTTCGCCTTGCGAGCAGCCTCCTTGTAGGCCATCGAGCCGGCGATCTTGAACGCCATCTCCGAGGAGTCGACGTCGTGCGAGGCACCGTCGACGAGCGTCGCCTTGACGCCCACCGTCGGGAAGCCGGCGAGCACGCCGACCTGCATCGCGTCCTGGATTCCGGCGTCGACCGAGGGGATGTACTCGCGCGGAACGCGACCACCGGTGACGGCGTTCACGAACTCGTACGAGGTCTCCGGGGTGACCTCCATCGGCTCCAGGCTGATCTGCACCTTTGCGAACTGACCGGAACCACCGGTCTGCTTCTTGTGGGTGTAGTCGTACTTCTCGACCGTGCGGCGGATCGTCTCGCGGTAGGCCACCTGGGGCTTGCCCACGTTGGCCTCGACGTTGAACTCGCGCTTCATGCGGTCGACGAGGATGTCGAGGTGGAGCTCGCCCATTCCCTTGATGACGGTCTGGCCGGTCTCCTGGTTCTGCTCGGTGCGGAACGTCGGGTCCTCTTCGGCCAGCTTCTGGATCGCGGTGCCCAGCTTCTCCTGGTCGGCCTTGGTCTTCGGCTCGATGGCCACCTCGATCACGGGCTCCGGGAAGGTCATCGACTCGAGCACGACCTGGTTGTCCGGGTCGCTCAGGGTGTCACCGGTGGTGGTGTCCTTGAGGCCGATCACCGCGTAGATGTTGCCGGCGGTGACGTAGTCGACCGGGTTCTCCTTGTTGGCGTGCATCTGGAAGATCTTGCCGATGCGCTCCTTCTTGCCCTTGGTCGAGTTCACGACCGCGGCACCGGAGTCGACACGGCCCGAGTACACGCGCACGTAGGTCAGACGACCGAAGAACGGGTGGACGGCGACCTTGAACGCGAGAGCCGAGAACGGCTCGGTGGCGTCGGCGTGACGGAGGATGACCTGCTCCTCGTCGCGCGGGTTGTGCGCCTCGATGGCCGGCACGTCGAGCGGCGACGGGAGGTAGTCGATCACGGCGTCGAGCATCGGCTGCACGCCACGGTTCTTGAACGCGGAACCGCAGAGGACCGGGTAGATCTCGTTGTTCACGGTGAGCTTGCGGATGGCCGCCTTGATCTCCGGAACGGTGATCTCCTCGCCGCCGAAGAACTTCTCGAGCAGGACGTCGTCGGTCTCGGCGACGGTCTCGAGGAGACGGTTGCGGTACTCCTCGGCCTTCTCCTGAAGGTCGGCGGGGATCTCCTGGACCTCGTACTTGGCGCCCATGGTCACGTCGCCCTTGGCGTCGCCCGGCCAGACCAGCGCGCGCATCTCGATCAGGTCGACGACGCCGACGAAGTCGGACTCGGAACCGATCGGGAGCTGCATCACCAGCGGCTTGGCGCCGAGGCGGGAGACGATGGTGTCGACGGTGAAGTAGAAGTCGGCGCCCAGCTTGTCCATCTTGTTGACGAAGCAGATGCGCGGGACGACGTACTTGTCGGCCTGACGCCACACGGTCTCCGACTGGGGCTCGACGCCCTCCTTCGCGTCGAAGACCGCGACGGCACCGTCGAGCACGCGGAGCGAGCGCTCCACCTCGACGGTGAAGTCGACGTGTCCGGGGGTGTCGATGATGTTGATCTGGTTCTTGTTCCAGAAGCAGGTCACGGCCGCGGACGTGATGGTGATGCCGCGCTCCTTCTCCTGCTCCATCCAGTCGGTGGTCGACGCACCGTCGTGGGTCTCACCGATCTTGTGGTTGACGCCCGTGTAGAACAGGATGCGCTCGGTCGTGGTGGTCTTGCCGGCATCGATGTGGGCCATGATGCCGATGTTGCGGACCTTCTTGAGGTCGGTGAGCACGTCCTGTGCCACAGGGGTTCCTCCGAAAAGTAGAGAGTGGAAGGGGTGCCGCCCGGGCGGAGCACTCCTGAGGAGTGCAACGCCCGGACGACGAAAAGTGTTACCAGCGGTAGTGGGCGAAGGCCTTGTTCGACTCAGCCATCTTGTGGGTGTCCTCGCGGCGCTTGACCGCGGCGCCCAGACCGTTCGACGCGTCGAGGATCTCGTTGGTGAGACGCTCGGTCATCGTCTTCTCGCGACGACCCTTGGCGTAGCTGGTGAGCCAGCGCAGCGCGAGGGTGTTCGCGCGGTGCGGCTTGACCTCGACCGGAACCTGGTAGGTCGAGCCGCCGACGCGGCGGCTGCGGACCTCGAGGGTCGGGCGGATGTTGTCGAGCGCCTTCTTGAGCGTGACGACCGCGTCCTGGCCGGACTTGGAGGCGACGCCCTCGAGCGCGTCGTAGACGATGCGCTCGGCGAGACCCTTCTTGCCGTCGAGGAGGATCTTGTTGACGAGCTGGCTGACGACCGGCGCGCCGTACACCGGGTCGGCGACGACGGGGCGCTTCGGAGCGGGACCCTTGCGAGGCATTACTTCTTCTCCATCTTCGCGCCGTAGCGGCTGCGAGCCTGCTTGCGGTTCTTGACGGCCTGGGTGTCGAGGGCGCCGCGGACGATCTTGTAGCGGACGCCGGGCAGGTCCTTCACACGGCCGCCGCGGACGAGCACCATCGAGTGCTCCTGCAGGTTGTGGCCCTCACCGGGGATGTACGCGGTGACCTCGGTCCCGTTCGAGAGCTTGACACGCGCGACCTTGCGGAGCGCCGAGTTCGGCTTCTTGGGGGTGGTGGTGTAGACACGGGTGCACACGCCGCGCTGCTGGGGGTTGGACTTCAGAGCGGGAGCCTTGGTCTTGGTGACCTTCGGCGTCCGGCCCTTCCGAACCAACTGCTGAATGGTTGGCACTGAACTTCTCCTTTTATGGACTGCACGGTGACAGTTGTAGCTTTTTCCCCGCACCCCGATCCACCCGCTCCGCGGGTCGCTCGGGAAGTGAGGAGTATCGGACCGATGGCCGATATGCCGTGGGGGCCAGGGTTCCGTGCGGTTCCCTTGCCCATCGGATGAGTACGTGCCGGCTCGCCTGTTTCCCCGTGAGGGTGCCTGTCACCAGGCATGGAACAAGCGCGCGACAGAGCGCACACCCGATAAATACTATCGTCCGCGCGGTAGGGGGTCAAATGAACGAAGGCGTGCTAGGCCGGTTTCCGCGCACAGCGAAAGGGCGGCCTCCCGAACCGGGATGCCGCCCCTGAAACGAAGCCGGGAGCCTCAGCCGCCGATGCCCTTGGCGAGCTCGCTGTCGACGTTCTGAAGGGCGTCCGCAGCCTTGGTCAGGAACTGCGACATCCCGTCGAGGCCGTTGACCGCGTCGGTCGTGCCCTTGGTGAACTGCTCGTACGAGGTGTGGAACGCGCCCGACGCCTGGTCTGTGACGAACCCGCCGTTGACGAGGCCGTTCACGAGGTTCTGGAGCTCGTGCAGCTTGGCGGTGATGTCGTCCTTGCCCGCGGTGAGGCGGTTGGCCGCATCGGTCATCTCGCCGTACGTGACGTTCATGTTGGCCATGAGTGTGGTGTCCCTTCGGTGTGTGACTCCCACCTAACCAGCGGCCCGGCGAGGACGGAATGGGGAGGACTCCCCATGCCCTCGCCTGGCCCGAGCAGACCCGGCGGTCTAGCCTGAGTCGCATGCCCTCCTACAGCCCGATGAAGCCCAACTCGGCCTCACCCGCTGCCCGTGCCGCGTCCCGCTCCCGCTCCCGCTCGGATCGCGCGGGCACCCCGCCCTCCGGAGCCGAACGGGTGTGCCGACCGTTCGGCTATCTGCTGGTCGCGGCGGTGTGGACAGTGCTCGCAACGGTGGTCCTCGCGCTGCCGCTCGCTCTGACGGTCGGGCTGGCGACCTCCAACCCGGACTTCACCACCGCGGGCTTCTTCCGGGGGTCGGACGTCGGTGTCCTGATCCTCTTCCTCGCGTTCGCGGACATCGTGCTCGTGCCCCTGCTCGGGTACGCCTTCGTGGCGCTGGCGCTGGGCACCGTACCGCTCGCGGTGCTGTCGTGGACGTACGTCGTGCGGAGCCTCTCGCCGCGGTACGCCGGCGAGCGCCTCTCGAGCACGGGCTGGTCGCGCGATGTCATGGGTCCGATCACGGTCGCGCCGACGGCGATGTCGCTGCTGCCTGCGCGGCTCACGCCGTGGACGGAGTTCTGGGTGCGGCTGATGTTCCTCGGCTGGCGGCCCAGCAGGGCCGTCCTGCTCGCGGGCATCCCGTACGGGCTCGCGTCGTTCCTGCTCGCGGGCTGGCTGCTCTGGCCCGTCGGCGCCGTCGCCGCCGTCGTCTGGTCGGTCGTGACGCTCGCCCTGGTCGCGCTCACGGTGTTCTTCGTGGTGCGCGCCTTCCAGAGCCCTACGGCTGCGGCAGCGAAAGGCGGAAGGTGATCGAGTCGACGATCGCGTCGAAGAGCTCCAGGTAGAGCTCCGGATCGGTGGCCATCGGCGCGTTCACCCGCAGGTGGAGGAGCCGATCACCGTCGGGCGCGGCGAACCGGTAGTCGACGACGAGCTCGGGAGCGGACTCCTCGTCGTACGTCGTCCGGCGCACGGCGGAACGGCGGCGGACCGGGCCGAACGAGAACGTCAGCGGGTCCCCGTCGGGGAAGGCGCGTTCGAGTCGTTCTGCGATGCCGTCGTGGCCCTGTGCGGCCGGCAGCGGCTCCCGCGCCATCACGATGGAGGCCGGAAACGGCACCCCGGGCAGGATCTCCATCGACATCGCCAGCGCGAACGCGTCGGACGCGTCGGCGAGGGCCACCAGCTTCTCGAGCTCGGACTTGGCCGTCCGCCGCACGCGGGCCAGCCGGTCGGCGCGCCCCACGCGTTCGGCCACCAGGCGGTTGATCCGCTTCGCGGCGGCGGCCTCGTCGTGCAGCGGGATCATCGCCCAGGTGCCGGGGAAGACGATGGTGAGCTCGTCCTCGATCCGCACGAAGCGCACGTCGTTCATGCGGCCTCCCCCAGCGTCACGCGCACCGAGTCGGCGATCGCCTGGGTGTCGGCGACCATGTCGTCGAAGCCGCCGATGAAGCCGGAGCGGAACACCGTGTGGAACACCTGCGCGGAGCCGACGGGGAAGATCGCGAACACCACACGCTGCTCGAGGAGTGCGTCGTCGTCGCCGTCTTCGGCGAGCGCGGTGAGGTGCGTGAAGCCGACGAGCTCGCCCAGCGGATGCGCGGTGCGCCAGGAGCGGTAGCCGATCACCTCGTAACCCGGCACGCGGTGGCCCGACTCGGCATCGGTCGCGGCGAGGTAGCTCTCGGGGGTGTCGTCGACCTCCAGCTGCAGCAGCTCGTAGGTCTGGTAGGCGTTGATCACGCCCGCCGACGGCACGGGCACGAAGACCCGGGCCCGGGTCGCCCCTGTGGGGTCCTCCGCGTGCAGCACCTGCTGCAGGACGCGCAGCTGCGGGACGATCGGCCCGGCGTCCACGGTGCCGGCCAGCCGCTCCGGCCAGTCGTCGGAGCCGGGCTCGCCCAGCAGCTCGACGTCGTACCAGCCGTCGGGCGCGTCGAACGCGATGTCGACGATGTCGCGCGGTCCGAGCAGGGACACGGTGCTCAGCCTCCCCAGACGTTGTTGCTCTTGTAAGTGGGCGCGTACTTGTCGGCGTTGTCGAGCGCGAACTTCGTCAGGTCGAGACTCGGCAGCTTCGGGAGGTCGGAGTGGCTCGGGCCTCCCGTGACCTTGTCGACCAGGCCGTCGACCTTGCCCGGCGCGTTCACCAGGTCGACGCCCTTGTTGAAGAGCGCGCTGCCCTGATGGTACGCGGCGACGGCTGTCAGCGGGTTGAACTCCTTGGCGCGGAGGTCGTGCGAAATGGCCTTGGTGATGTTCTGATCGACCCCGAGAAGCGTGCGCATGGCCTTCATCTTGTCGGCGCCGTCGGTGAACAGAGCCTTGTACGCCGCCCGCTGGCCCGCTGCGGAATCGCCCGCCGCCTGCCAGATCTTGAGGGGGTTGACGTCGTTCAGCGGCTTGTCGAAGAGCTTCGTGGTGGCGGACCTCATGAGGCGCTTGCCGATCTGCATCTTGAGCATCGCGTTGGGGCTCGTGCGGACACCGCCGACAAGGCGCGGCACGCGGGCCAGCGCCTTGATGCGGGCCGCCTTGCCGAGGAAGGCGAAGATCCGGCCGCCGAACAGGCTGAGCGCGACGCCGACGGCCGCGCCGACGATGTCGAGGAAGCTGCCCTCGCCGTTGGCGAACTTGACGATGGAGTCCACGAGTTTGATCACCGAGGCCACCAGCGCGATCACCACCAGGACCTGCCCGAGGATGGGCACCCAGGCCAGGAAGATCGCCAGGACGCCGGCGATGTCGCCGATCGTGCTGATGACGTCCATCACCTTGTCCCAGAAACCTGGATTCTTGAGGCCGTTGTTGTGGTGGTCGACGACATCGACGATCGCATCGATGGCCTTCTGCGCCGCGGCATCCTTCTTGTCCCGTGCGTCGTACCACGCCTGGTGGGCGGCGTGGAGGGCGGCGTTCGCACTGCGGGAGGCGTCGTCTGCATCGCTCGCGGACTTGTTCGCCGTCGACGCGTCCTCGGGCTTGGCGTCCTGGGCGGTGGTGTGCGCGGTCGTCGCCGCCTTGGCCGCGGCGTCGGCGTCGCCCTGTTTCTGGTGGATGAGCGTGATGGCCTTGTCGGCGTCGTCCTTGGCCTCCCGCAGAGTGGAGGCGTAGGCGAGCAGCGCAGTCGCCGTCTTGGCGTAGCGGTCCTTCGCCTTGGAGATGTCGTCGGCGGTGTCCTTCGACATCTCCTGGAGCTTGGAGACGGCCTGCGACGTGTAACCGTCGAGGTCGTGGATCTTGTTCAGCTCCTTCGAGGCGCGCTGGATGGCCTCCCCGATCGCCTGGTAGTGCTTGGCCTTCGTCTCGAGCAGGTCGGGGTCGCCCGCCAGTGGCTGGAACTCCTTGTCGCTCACTTCTTGCCCTCCACGGCCTTCGCCAGGTCGCCGTCGACCTTGGTGAAGTTGTCGGCGACGGCCGCGATGACCTTCTGGACGTTCTCCACGTTCTCGGTCATGCTCTTGCGCTTCTCGTTCCACTTGTGCGCGAAGTCGCGCACGTGACCCTCGAGGCCGTCATGGCCGGTGGCGGCTGCGACCGAGTCGCTGAAGTCGTCGGCGTCGTGGAACTCGCGCACCACGGCGTCGAGGTCGTCGCGCAGCCGGATGAGCTCATCCAGTTTGAGAACGAGGTCGGACACGTCTCCCCCTTCGCGGGCAGTCATTCTGGTCGGGCGTTCTGCACGCTACCGCCGGGCCGCGCGGGGGACGATGGGGAGCGGTCCCCATCGGCCGCGCTCGCGCGCGTGGGTAGGGTGCGTATCGTGCGCCTGAAACTGACCCTCGCCCGCTCCGCGGGGACCACCGACGACATCGTCGTCACCGCCGACGCGGCCGCGAGCATCTCGGAGGTCGCCGCGACGATCGCCCGGATCGACCCGAAGCGCACCGGGCCGGTGGCGGACAGCGACTCGCTCACGTTGCGAGCGCAGCTGCCCGGGCAGGCGGAGCCGCTGATCCTCCCACCGGACGCGCCGGTCGGCGAAGCGTGGATCGGCAGCGGCGCGACGGTCGCGCTGGCCGACGCCGGGCTGCACTACGCGCCCCCGGAGCTCGGCGAGGCACCCGTGCTCGCCACGCTCCGGGTGCTGAGCGGGCCGGAGGCCGGACGCGAGTTCGCACTGCGTTCCGGTTCCACGGTGCTCGGGCGCGACGAGGAGTGCGACATCGTGCTGCGGGACCCCCTGGTGTCGAAGCGGCACGTGCGCTTCGAGGCGGGCGACGGCGTCGAAGTCGTCGACCTCGGCTCGGCGAACGGCGTCGTCGTCGACGGCGGCCTGGTCACCCGGTTCACGGTGCGACGCTCGGAGACCCTCCTGATCGGCGACACCGAGGTGGAGCTGTCCGTCGCGGCCGGCTCGGAGACGCTGCCGGCGGCGGCGCCGACGGCGGGGCCGGTGTTCTTCAACCGGTCGCCGCGGGTGGAGCGGCGCTACGCGGGGCAGGTGCTCCAGGCTCCGGAGGTGCCGGCGGAGAAGGACGACCCGCCCTTCCCGCTGCTCGCGATGATCACTCCCCTGCTGCTCGGCGGCGCGATGTTCGCGCTCACCCGCCAGCCGACGACGCTGCTGTTCGTCCTGCTCTCCCCCGTGATGCTCGCCGGCAACTTCTTCGCCAACCGCACCCGCGGCAAGCGCAAGCTCGCGAAGCAGATCGCGGTGTTCGAGCAGCGGCTCGACGCGCTGAGCTCCCGGCTCGACGAGGAGGGCCGGCTCGAGGGCGAGCTCCGCCGGGCCGAGACGCCGACGACGGCGGACGCGCTCGCGCAGGCGGTGCGTCGTGAGCCGCTGCTGTGGACGCGCCGGCCCGAGCACTGGTCGTTCCTCAACCTCCAGCTCGGTCGCGGATCGATGACGTCGCGCACCAGTGTGCAGGCGACCGAACGCGGCGAATTGATCCCCGAGTTCCAGGAACGCCTCGACGCGGTCATGCGCGCGCACGAGCGCGTCGAGGACGTGCCCGTGCTCGACAACCTGTACGAGTCGGGCGCGCTCGGGATCGCCGGGCCGGCCGAATTCGCCGCCGGTTCCGTGAACTCGGTGCTCGTGCAACTGACCGCCCTGCACTCGCCCGCCGAACTCGTCATCGCGGCACTGGTGTCGCCGCGCTGGTCGGCCGAGCTGGGATGGCTCAAATGGATGCCGCACACGTCGTCGCCGCACAGCCCGGTCACCGGAGGCCACCTGGCCGACAGCGCCTCCAGCGCCGCCGCGGTGCTCAGCGCACTCGAAGGCCTCGTGGAGGAGCGGCTCGCGGCGAGCAGGAAAGGCGCGCAACGCCGCGGCGCGATGGCGCAGGAGCGCGCAGCACAGGAGCGCGGTTCGGCGGTCGGCGACGGCCGGACCGGCGAGGGGACGCCGTCGCCGCTGCCCGCGGTGGTGGTCGTGATCTCCGCCGACGTGGCTCTCGACCGCGCACGCCTCGTGCAGTTCGCCGAGGTCGCCGCCGACGCCGGCGTCTTCCCGGTCTGGATCGCGGACGATCTCGCGGGTCTGCCGGCTGTCTGCCGCACGTACCTCGAGCACACCGACCAGCCGCACCGAGCGAGCGCCGGGTTCGTGCGCACCGGCGAGATGGTCGCAGACGTCGTGACCGAGCCGGTGTCGTCCGCGACCGCGCTCGACTTCGCCCGGAGGATGGCGCCGGTGATCGACGCCGGTGCTCTCGTCGCCGACGCGAGCGACCTCCCGCGCGCCGTCTCGCTGGTGACGCTGCTCGGCCACGATCTCGCCGAGTCGTCGTCCGCCGTGGTCGACCGCTGGCGGCAGAACGCCTCCATCCACGATCGAGCCGCGGGGGCCCGGCCCGCCAAGCGGCGCCCCGGCACGCTGCGCGCCACCGTCGGCTCGTCGGGCGTCGACCCGATGCACCTCGATCTGCGCACCCAGGGCCCCCACGCCCTGGTCGGCGGCACGACCGGCGCGGGCAAGAGCGAGTTCCTCCAGGCGTGGGTGCTCGGGATGGCGGCCGAGTACAGCCCGGACCGGGTCACGTTCCTCTTCGTCGACTACAAGGGCGGTTCGGCGTTCGCGGACTGCGTCAGCCTCCCGCACTGCGTCGGCCTCGTGACCGACCTCTCGCCGCACCTCGTCCGCCGGGCGCTGACGAGCCTGCGCGCGGAACTTCACCACCGCGAGCACCTGCTCAACCGGAAGAAGGCGAAGGACCTCCTCGAGCTCGAGAAGCGCGGCGACCCGGAGAGCCCGCCCGCCCTGGTGCTCGTCATCGACGAGTTCGCCGCGCTCGTCGGCGAGGTGCCGGAGTTCGTCGACGGTGTCGTCGACATCGCGCAGCGCGGCCGGTCGCTCGGCATCCACCTCATCATGGCGACGCAACGCCCCGCAGGTGTCATCAAGGACAACCTCCGCGCGAACACCAACCTGCGGATCGCACTGCGCATGGCCGACGAGTCGGACAGCCAGGACGTGGTGGGCGTCGCGGACGCGGCGCACTTCGATCCCGGCCTGCCCGGGCGCGGCCTGGCGAAGACGGGCCCCGGGCGTCTGATGACGTTCCAGTCGGCATACGGAGGCGGCTGGACCACGCGCGAACCGGAGCGCGCCGGCATCGAGGTGGCGGAGCTGCGATTCGGCGGCGAGGTGCGCTGGGAGGAGGAGCGCAGCGGTCGGCAGGAGCCGGAGCGCGACCTGGGTCCGACCGACCAGCAGCGGCTCGTGGCCGCGATCGTGCAGGCGCAGACGTCGGCGCGGATCCCCGCGCCGCGACGGCCGTGGCTCGACGAGCTGGCGGCGGGTTACGATCTGGGGCTCCTCCGGCAGCGGACCGACGCCGAGTTGCTGCTCGGCGTCTCCGACATTCCCGACCGCCAGGAGCAGCGGCCGGTCTACTTCCGGCCGGACATCGACGGGAACCTCGCAATCTACGGCACGGGAGGCTCGGGTAAGTCCACGGTGCTCCGCACGCTCGCATCGGCCGCAGCGATCACCCCGCGCGGCGGACCGGTGCACGTCTACGGACTCGACTTCGGGGCGGGCAGCCTCCGGATGCTGGAGAAGCTTCCCCATGTCGGCTCGATCATCCCGGGCGACGACGCGGAGCGGATCATCCGGTTGTTCCGCACGCTGAAGCAGACGCTCGAAGACCGCGGTCCGCGCTACGCGGAGGCGAACGCCTCCAGCATCAGCGAGTACCGCGCGCTGACCGGTCGGCTGGACGAGCCGCGCATCCTGCTGCTGATCGACGGGTTCCCGAGCTTCCGCGAGGACTTCGAGATCCCCGCAGGACGCTCGCAGTGGTACGACGTCTTCCGCGACATCCTGGCCGACGGCCGACGGCTCGGGATGCACATCGCGCTCACCGGCGACCGCGCCGGCGCCGTGCCCACCGCGATCGGCTCGCTCGTGCAGCGCCGAGTCGTGCTGCGCCTCGCGGAGGACGGCTACGGGATGCTCGACGTGCCGAGCGACATCCTCTCGCCGGCGTCGCCTCCCGGACGCGCGATCGTCGACGGGTTCGAGACGCAGATCGCCGTGCTGGGCGGATCGCGGGCGGTGGCGGACCAGTCCGAGGCCGTGCGCAGGCTCGCGGAGGCGATGTTGCGGGCGAACGTGCTGGCGGCCCCCATGATCGGCTCGCTTCCCAAGGAGGTGGCACTGAGCGCGCTCCCCGAGGCGCACGCCGACGCGCCGGTGCTCGGCGTCAGCGACATCGACCTCGGGCCGTACGGCTTCGAACCGAGCGGGACGCTCCTCGTCGCCGGGCCTCCCGCGAGCGGCCGGAGCACTGCTCTCGCCTCGCTCGCCGCATCGCTGGCGCGTTTCGACCCGGAGACGCGGCTGTACTACCTCGGTTCGGCGCGATCTGCGCTGGCATCGTCTCCCCTGTGGACCGACACCGCCGTGACGCCGGCGAGCGCCGCGGAGCTGGCCAAGGATCTGGCCGTCGCGGTGGCCGACCCCGACACCGAGGGCCGGATCGCGGTGTTCGTGGAGAGCATCGGCGACTTCCTGCAGACCCCGGCGGACTCCGCGATCGTCGAACTCGTCCGCGCCGCCCGACGCAGCGATCACCTGGTCGTCGCCGAGGCCGAGACCAGCGCCTGGGGATCGTCCTGGCCGCTCCTCGGCGAGGTCAAGAACGGCAGGCGAGGCCTCCTCCTCCAGCCGGACTCGATCGAGGGCGACCTGCTGCTCAAGACGCCGCTGCCGCGCTTGAACCGGTCGGAGTTCCCGCCCGGGCGTGGGATGTACATCCACAAGGGGTCGTTCACCCGCGTGCAGATCCCGGTGTGATCGGCGATCGTGCCCGGCGGCACCGACCCCCGGTGAAGTCCCGGGTGATGCTTGCGGACGCGATGTGCGGCGCCGGAGGCGGTCAGGCCGCTACCGGCATCTGACATTCACTATACATATGCCACCCTGACCGGGTGCAGACTTTCGAACGCGCTGTCCTCGGCGGCCTCAAACTCGATCGGGCCGACCTCGACGAGTCCAGCCGCCACATCATCGACCTCGCCCGCGCCGACGGCGGGATCGTCGTCACCTCGAACGTATCGATCTCGCGGCACCTGCGCACGGTCGGCCTCCCCGAGCTCGAGAGGGAGACATCATTCTGGACGGTGGACGGTGTCCCGCTCACCTGGCTGCTGCGGATCGCCGGAAAGGGACGGTTCCCGCGCGTCACCGGGACGGACCTCATGAACGCCGTCATCGAGCACCCCGCGGCGGCGGACCTGCGCGTCGGCATCGTCGGCGCGGCCGCGGCCGAGGCACAGATGTACTACCGCGCGCGCGGCCACGAGCACGTGCACGGGGCCGACCTCCCGTTCGCCGAACCGGGCAGCCCGGCCTTGATCGACGCCGCGAGTGCATTCATCGAGCGAGTCCGGCCCCAGCTGCTGTTCGTCTGCCTGGGCTTTCCGAAGCAGGAGCGTCTGATCCTGGAGCTGCGCAGACGGCACAGCGACGGCATCGTCTTCATCGGGGCAGGGGCCGCCGCGCAGATGAACACGGGGCACTTCCCCCGTGCACCCCACCTGATGCGCCGGATGGGGCTGGAGTGGGTGTGGCGGATGTTCCAGGACCCGTCGCGCCTCGTGAAGCGAT
>NZ_JBVQSP010000001.1:37213-64986 GCF_055720965.1 Leifsonia sp. PARNA 1/14 | reverse complement strand
GATACCTTCTGCAGGACCTGCCGTGGCTGGTAGGGATGATCCCGATCGCGGTGAGGGAACGGGTGCGGCGCAGTTGACGCGCGCCTGACGGAGTCAGGCTCCTGCTTCGGAGGGTGAGTCGCTGAACAACGGCGTGAACACGGGGCCGGTGCCGTCGAAGGTCACCGTCCCCGCGAACGAGAACGAGAACGGGTCGGTGATGCCGATGCCGGACGCCCCGTCGGACCGCCGCGTCAGAACTGCGGCGGCGCCGACGCTGCCCGACGTGCTGTCCACATCCCAGCCTCCGGCCGACCAGACGGGCTGCACCGTGGCCGTCGGCCGTGTCAGGAGCTGCCACTGGACGTTGCTGATGTCGTCGCCGGAGTCTTCTGGTTCCGTCCAGAACGGGCAGTCGGCGGGCTTGGCGTCGTGGGACGCCACGCAGGTGTCGAGCCACGCGTCGATGGCCTTCTGCGCCGCGGCCTGTCCTGTCGAGGACAGCTGGGCGGTGAAGACCGTCGGCGACGACGCGAATCCCGGCGGGGTCGTCGTCACGCCGGAGACGGGGACATCGAAGTTCTTGCTCTTGGAGGTCACGGCGACCGGGTAGGTGCCCGGGAGGGCGCGCAGCTGCACGTCGGTGGCGACCGGTGCGCTCTTCGGCTTCAGGCCGGCGACGGTGTAGGTGAGCCCGTCCGGACCGTCGACCATGAGATCCAGCGTGTCGGGCTCGACGGTGCTGAGCCGCCAGAACGGCAGCCAGGGGACGCCGCCGTTCTTCTGCACCGCGAACGAGCGCTGGTAGGTCCTGTCGCCTTGCTTGATGGTCGCCTCTACGGTCGTCTTCGTGCCGTGGGTGACCGGCTCGGCGAGCGTGAACGACGTGATCTTGTCGGTGATCTTGCTGTAGGCGGCATCACTGAGGAGGATGTCGCCGCTATGGGCCTCGATACCGGCAAGCTTCATGGCCACCGCGGCATGGCCGTGCTCGAGTGCGCGGAGGTACTGGGCGACGACGGCGGTCGGCATGCTCTGCAGCGCGGAGATCGTGGCGACGGAGACCGTGACGCCGGCGGCTGTGGTGAGCAGGGCCGCGGCCGCGATGATCGCCAACACCCAGCGCGGGACCTTGTTCGCCCCGGTGCGCGGCGGGTCCTGATCGGCGACGGGCTTGTCGGCGACGATGGACTCGGCCGGGTCCGCCGCGGGGGCGTTCACCTCGTCGGTGGGCTCGGGGGCGGAGTCGTCGGCCATCGGATCCTCTCAGTAGGCCTCCGCAGTGTATCGGCACGGGGTGGACGAGCGCGTCCACCCGTTCGGGTCACTCCTCGTCGTCGTGCTCCCACGGCCAGCGCGGCCTCCCGCGCTGCCGGAAGCGGCCGACCAGCACCAGTTGGTAGAGCACGGTCACGAAGAAGGCGGCGACGCCGACGGTGATGGCGTACACACTGCCCAGCTGCCCGACCGCGAACAGCGCGAAGTGGAGGACGTCGCCGGCGACGAACGCGCCCGCCACACCGCCGGCCAGGCAGTACACGAGGTAGCAGGCGATCCCCGCGCCGATCGCGGCAAGGGGAGCGATGCGCTGCTGGTCGCCGGGCACCCGCGTGCCGGTGACGATCAGCAGCACCAGGAGCACGGCGACGGCCGCGCCGGCCATGATCGGCCCGACCAACGGGCCGGCGGCCGGGTCGGCGACCACCTCGGTGTTCGTGGCGAGCGAGATCAGCCCGAACGCGGCGACGAGGAGGGCCAGGTAGAGGCCCGCCGCGAAGCAGGCGACGACGATGGCGTACGCGCGCTCGTCACGCATGGACGCTCAGTGCTCCCCGACTCGTGCCCCGGCAGGGACCGGGTCAGTACCCCTGCTGTGCGTACGCGTTGGCGGCCTGGTTCTGCGCGTCGGCCACCTGCTGCTCGTAGTCGGCCTGCGCCTCCGCGTTGCGTGCCTTGAGCTTGCGGCCCCGGGCGGCGAGCCACGCGCCCGTCCAGATGGAGACCTCCCGGGCGATGACGCCGGCGAGCACGGCGAACGGCGCGACCCATGCCTGCCGGAGCAGGAGTTGCTGCTCGCCCGCGTTGCGCTGGAGGAACCCGTTGTCGATCAGCACGGCGCCGATGTACACGAGGTACACGAAGATGGCGACGAAGAGGCCGCCGAGGATGTACCCCCACCAGCGGGCGCGGTTGATGATCTGGATGAGCACCACCATGCCGACGAAGAAGGCGACGATCGGCGCCCACCCGGCCAGACGACTGGTGAAGAACTGGATGAGCGCAGGGACGAAGTCGCTGCTCGGCGTGAGCATCGCTCCCACCACGACGACGGCGAGCGCCCACAGCACGGCGAAGGCCACGGTGCCGACGAGCGCGATCAGGATGCCGACGCCGCGGTTGCTCT
The DNA here is from genome assembly GCF_055720965.1 of Leifsonia sp. PARNA 1/14. Taxonomy (NCBI): domain Bacteria; kingdom Bacillati; phylum Actinomycetota; class Actinomycetes; order Micrococcales; family Microbacteriaceae; genus Leifsonia; species Leifsonia sp. PARNA 1/14. Next base: position 62,603 of record NZ_JBVQSP010000001.1, on the reverse strand, counting down.
TGCGCTTGGGCGGCTCGGGCCGCTGCAGGAAGATCGGGGCGACGGGCTGCGGCGCCATGGGCGGTGCGGCGGCGGGCTCGGGAGACCAGGTCGCCTCGCCCTGCTGGGCGGCGTAGGCGGCCGTGGCGGCGGCGGGCGCTTCGGCGGTGGACGGCTGGGGGGCGGCCTGCTGCTGCGTCTGCTGCTGCGCGGCCTCCCCTGCGATGATGACCGGCGCGGCCGCCTGTGCGGGCGACGCGGTGTCGACCGTCGCGTCGCCGGCGGCGGTGGCTCCCGGCTCGGTGTGCGTGCGCGCGACCGCGGCCGCGATGTCGTCGTCGGAAGCGGTGACGGGTTCGGGCTCGATCGCGGGTGCCGGGGTGGCCGGGGTGGCGGGCACGGGTGCAGGGGTCGCCGGGGCGTCCTCATCGGCGGGACGGTTGATGTGGCCGCGGGCGGAGACGGGCTCCGAGGGCGGGGCGGTCATGTCGGGATCGGTGTCGTGCGGCTCGGCGGCGGAGCCGGCGGGGGCGGGCTCGGCGGCCGGTGTCGGCTCTGCGGCGGCCGAGGCGGCGGGCGCGGTCGCCGGCGCGACGTCGGGTGCGTCGGGCCCCGCGCCGTCCCGCTCGTCAGCGGGTCCCGGTGTCGTGTCGCTCATGCTGGCACTCCTCGCTCCGCCCACAGTGGGCACCTGTAAGTGGTGCCCACTGTAGCAACGGGGCGGCGCAAGTCGAGGGAGGGCGGGCCGGGGTGGGCTCAGCCTACTTCGAGGCTTCTGCCGTCGTCCCCGTCGTGCCCCCGGACTTGTTCTGCTCGGCGTTCAGGGCCGCGGCCGATGTCAACGAATAGATGTAGCCGGTCACCTTACCGTCGACGCTTCCCGGTGCTGCGTCCGCTCCGGTCGTCGGAGCCGTGCTCAAACCCGTGACGAGGAAGAGCCGGGCACCGGACTGCAATCCGTTCACGAACTGCAGAACGTTGGCGTACTGACCGCGCACCGTCACTGCGACGGGCTGCGCAGCGAAGTTGCTCGTCGTGATGAGCGAACTGACCACCGGCGGCGCCCCGGCGGTAGGTGCGGCCGACGGTGCTTGCGTCGGAGTCGCGGTCGGCGACGGGGTCGGGGTGGCGGTGCTCGAGGCCGATCCGGCGGCGGGGGCGCTCGCAGCCGGCGCCACGACGGGCACATAGGCCACCGCGTCCGAGAACGCCTGGTCCACGCAGACCACTCCCGAAGCCGCGTAGAGCGCGTTCAGCTGATCGACGAACGGAGGGATATCCGAGCCTTGCGGCACGGACGCCGTCAACTCCGCGAGCTTCGCCTTCAGCGCCGGAAGGTTCTCCGAGTCTTTCTTCAGCTGTGCGACGACCCTGGCATTCTGCTCGTTCGTCGCCTCGACATCGGCGGTCTGCGCTTCGGATTCCGCGATCCCCGTGAGTTGCGGCTGAACGCCGACGATCCAGCCTCCCGCGAGGACGAGGGCCATGACGAGCACGCTGGCGATCAGCCAGAGACGATTCTTGTCCACCGTCATTTCTCCTTCTGCTGGAATCGCTTGTCGAAGGCAGCGTCGTTGATATGCATCGTGATGGTCACGGTGTACTGATGGGTCGTGTCGTCGAGCGTCACCGAGTCGGGCGTAGCATCCGAGAATCCGGGCAGCGTCGCCAGGGACGAGAGCCACGTCGGGACCACCGGGAGCACCGGGCTGGTCGCCTGGAAGACGAGCGTCGCGACCCGGGAACCCTGCAACGGCGCGGTCGGCTGCTGGTAGGTCGCCAACGGCGTCGCGGAGTTCACAGCGACGGTCTTCAATGCCGCATCCGCGGGGAGCGTCGCCTGGACCTTGTCGAGATAGGCCTTCCAGTCGATCTCGGTCGACGCTCCGACCTGCTGCGCCGCTTGCGCTACGTCGACGTCGTTCTGGGTCTTCTTCACGTCGACGTACCGTCCCTGCTCTGCCAGGAGTTCCGCGGTCTGCGCCTGCGCGTCCGCGAGGCCGGCCTGCGCCTTCAGCCCGAGCAGCGCAGTGCCGGCGATCGCAGCGACGGTGACGAGCAGCACGCCGAAGACACCCCACAGCAGAGCGCGGCGGACTCCCTTCGCCCTGCGACCGTCGATGACCTCCTGCGGAATCAGGGAGACCCGCGGCTGACCGCCGAGCACGAGCGGGAGCGCAGGCACCGCCTGGGCGCGCGAACCGTGTTCGACGCGGGACTCTGCCGCGTCCTTCTTCTGCTTCATGCTGCACGTCCGATCGCAAGGCCGAGGGCAACGGTCAGGCTCGACCGTTTCGCACGCAGCTCATCCGCGTTAAGGGATCGCGAGAGTGCGACCGAGACGAAGGGATCCCCCGTGGCGACCGGCAACCGGGTCATCTCGCCGAGCGCTTCCGCCAGCCCCGGGAGCGCCGCCCCGCCGCCCGTCAGGATCACACTGTCGACCATCGCTCCCGGGCGGGTGTTCGCGAAGTAGTTGATCGTGTTCCGGAGGCTGCTCAGCAATTCGCTCGCACTCTGGTAGATGATCTCGACCGCTCGCTGCTCGTCTTCGGACGAGACCGTCGTCGCCAAGCCGAGTGAGCGCTTGATCGCCTCGGCCTCGTGCTGCTCGATCTCGAGACCGTCGCGGAGAGCGGCGGTGAGGTCGGCACCGCCGGTCGGGATGATGCGGACGAACTGCGGAACACCCGCCGCCACGACAACGACGGTGGTGGTGTGCGCGCCGATCTCGATGAGTGCCGTATTCCCGCCTTGCTTCGGCTGCGGCAGGAGCACCCTGCTCAGTGCGAACGGGATGAGGTCCACGTTGACCGGCGTCAGTCCCGCGAGCTCGACAGCCTTGACATTCGCCAGCACCGCTTCCTTGACTGCCGCGATGAGCAGGCCGTTGACGACCGGGCCGTTCTCGCTCTGGGCCGCGGCGACGGGGTAGAAGTCGAGCAGCGCATCCGCGACGGGCACGGGGAGCATGTCCTGCACGTGAAAGGGGAGCGACTCGCGGATGCGCTCGATCGACATCATCGGCATGCTCAGGTCGCGCGCGAGCACGCGCTGGTTGCCCATCCCGAGCACGACGTTCTTCGTCTTGAATCCGCCCTTGCTCCACAGCTGGCGCAGGGCCGCCGCAACGGTGTTCGGCTCAAGGATCTCGCCTCGGCTGGCCGAGCCGTCCGCCAACGGGAGCTCCGCATGCCGAATCAGCGTGGGCCGGGGCTTGAGCGGGTTGGCGACCTCGACCGCACGGATCATTCCGTTCCCGATGTCGACTCCGACGATGCTCGATGCCATTGTGTCCTCCTTCGTTCGGCCGTCAGCCAAGTCCGATCAGTGCCAGATACCACGCCCAGATCTGCGCCCCGGCGAAGATCCCGAGCCACGCGCCCGCGAGCATCCACGGCCCGAACGGGATGCCGCTGCGGCGCGTGACCCGGCCACCGAGCGCGAGGGCGATGGCGAAGAGGCCGCCCAGGACGAAAGCCGCGAACGCCCCGATCGCGAGCTGCGCCCACCCGAGCGATCCGAGGTACAGGCCGAGGACTCCAGCGAGCTTGACGTCGCCGAAGCCCATTCCCCCGGGGCGGACCAGCGCGAGCAGCAGATAGAACGCGAACAGTCCGGCGCAGCCGACCATGGCCGAGACGACCCGTCCCCAGTCGCCCGCGAGCATCAGCGAGACGATCACGGGGACGCCGCCGATCACGTAGGCGGGGAGGACGATACGGTTGGGCAGGGTTCGGGTGTCGATGTCGATGAGCGCCAGCGTGACGCTGATCGCTGCCAAGTAGAGGAACGCGATCAGGGTCAGCGCATCGGCCACGGGGTGCTCACCGGTGAGCAACGCGGGCAGGAAGCGTAAGGCGACCGCCAGGAACAGAAGCCCTGTGAGACCCTCCACGATGGGGTACCGCGCGCTGATCGGCTTGCGGCAGTCGCGGCAGCGCCCTCGCAGCAGAAGCCAGGACACGACAGGGATGTTGTCGAAGGGCCGGATCGCAGCGCCGCAACCGGGGCATGCGCTCGGCGGGGCGACCAACGACCCACCAGAAGGCAGCCGGTAGGCGACCACGTTCAGGAAGGAGCCGACCGCCAACCCGAGCACTCCGCCGACGATGACGAACGCCCACAGCAGCGGCGGGACTGCGACGATGCTCATCCGGCTGCGCTCCCGTCTGCGTTGAATGCCTTGGGCACCTCGACGAGCGTGCTCACGCCGTAGGTCGTCGAGACGGGCGAGAGGAATTTGGGGGGAGCCGTGTATTTGAAGCGAGGATCGTAGTTGTAGTCCTTGATGTAGCCCAGGCCGGCGGCCGTGCCGACGGTTCCGCGGAACTCCTGCGCGATCGCGCCGTAGACGTGCAGCGTCCCCCGCGATGTGGTGCCCTGGTCGTAGTTCATCACCATGAACGTGTGGCCGACCGACAGGATCGCGGCGTAGATCGTGCGGTCGGTGCCGAGGATGGGCTGGCCGCTGGTGTTGAACGGGTTCCACACCCAGATGGCGTTGTTGCCGACGAGACCGAGGATGTCCTGGGTGGAGTCCGTGTACTTGAGATCTCCCGTGATGTAAACGTAGTCCTGTGCCGCGACCGTGAGCTGGCCGTGCAGCGTTCCCTGCACGTAGACATCGCCCTTGCGGCAGCCATAGTGCGACGGGTTCGCGCTCGGAACCGACTCGTTGGTGGTCGGGAACTTCGATGTTCCGAATACCCATCCCGTGTTGGAGGTCGTGTTGTTGCACGTGAAGCCCGCCGGCCAGGTGCCCGGGGCCGTGTAGTTGAGATCTCCAGACGAGGGGATGTCCTGGACATAGATCAGGTTCTGCGGGATGACGTCGATCGTCGCGCCTGAGACGTTCCCGAGTCCGTTCGCACCCGCACCCGGCGTACCGCACATAGCCGGTTTCGTGGATCCTGTCGTCGCCGGGTCGCCGGTGATCTGCGTGTACTTGGTGAACGGCGACTTGACGTTCATCTTGCCGTCGCTGGTGAAGGTGATCACTGTCGGCCCGGTATAGAGGCAGCCGGGCCGCGGGACCGACGACGCCTGGTCGTTGCGGGTCTCCAGCTTCATCTGGGCGTTGGTCTGCGGCATGCCGATGGTGGAGTCGAGGGTCGGCGTGCCCTTGGCGAAGGTGGGGTCTGAGCAGCCCCCGGGCTTCTTGTAGTACGGGGTCTTCGTGTTCGACGTCGTCACGGGTCCGTTGAACGTCGAACCGCAGATGAGAAGAGTGTCGTTGGAGTGCAGGGGGCCGTTGATCACGTCGTTGGGCCCGAACTGGATCTCGGTGCAGTTGCTGTCGTGCGTGTTGTTCGTGTACGACCACGCGTAGTTCGGTTTGCCGGTCGCGGGGTTGTTGCAGTTGGTGTTGGACTGCACCGGATCCTTCACCTCGTAGTCGGTGAAGTAGAGGAAGTCGATGAAACCGGTCTGTCGTACGTTGACGAGGATCGTGCGCACCTCGGTTCCCACTTTGCCCGTCGCCCGCAGCCGGATCACGCCGGTCGTCGAGTACTGCGAGTTGTCGACTTCATAGCGGAAGTAGGCGCGCGACGGGTTCGTGGACGAGCCATTGGGGACATTGGCCCAGCTCCCCGTCGTCCCCAGCCCGAATGCCGGATTCGTCGTCGTCGGCAGGTGGCCGGTGCTCGTCGCGCTGAAGGTCGAGTCCGGGTTGCGGTATTGCACGTAGGTCGTGTCGTTGGCGAGGCGGGACTTGTAATCCTCCAGGCCCGCGTACGCGGCCGCCATCGCGCCGTTCCAGTCGTCGTCGGTCCGCGACTTCATGGCACCGGATCCCGCGAACGCCGCGGCGGTGGCGACGAGCATCACGAGCACGGTGCCGAAGATGACGACGGTGATCAGCGCCATGCCGTCGTCTCGGCCGTCGCGGATGCTCCGGAACCAGCGCGTTATCGGAAGCATCATGAGATCGTCCTGTTCAGTCCGAGATTCGGGAGACCGACGGTGTTCTGCAGCGATACGGAGTGCGTGGTCACACCGAGACTGGTGAGAACGGTCAGCGTGATCTGCACCGAGGCGATGGAGGCGAGCGCCGTCGCCGTGTTCGCCACTCCTCCGGCTGCGCCCGCACCGGTGGCGATCGGTGTGTTCGTCACGTCGAGATAGCGGAAGGTCCAGGGAGCGGTGCCGGTCTGGGGAGCGACGACGTCTGCGAGGACCCGCGTGCGCTGCGGGGTCGTCGTCTCGGCGGGGAACGACCAGTAGCCGTTGCCCAGGCTGATCGCCGGCCAGATGTCCTCGGTCAGCCGGCGCGTCGTGGCGTCGATGCGCAGCCGCACCTGGATGGGCTGCTGTGCTGTGCCGGTGAGATTGACGAACGCGTAGAACAGCACCGATTCGTTGCGGGCGTACACGAATGCGGGGTTGTTCGGCGGCGGCGTCCCGAAACCGGTCGCCGCGACGGGATTGTCGGTTCCCGCGCGGATCATGCGTGCCATCTCGTTCATCGCGTTCGACGCCGAGCGCGTGTTCTGATTCGTGTTCTGGGCGTTGTCCATCGCCTTTGTCGTGCTCACGTAGAGATTGGCGATGAGGGTGATCACGATGCCGAAGACGAACATCGCCACCAGCCATTCGACCAGGCTGATACCGGCCTCCTCCTCGCGAAGACGACGCATCGGCTCCCGGTACCGGCTGGTCACGGTAGCACCACCCTCGGATCGAAGGTGAAGGCGCCACTGCTGGCGATCGTGACGCCGTTCGAGCCGGAAGGGATGGAGAGCGAGGTCGACCCGACCGTCGTCGTCGGGGTGGCAGAGGTCCCGATCTTCAGGCTCCAGGCGCCGTACGGCAACGCGATCGTCACGGTGCTGCCCTTGGACTTGCCGAGGATCTGACCGAACGCGATCGTCTGCGGGGCGCCGGTGCACCCCGGGTCTCCGGAGACGAAGGAGGCGGCGCTCGTCGCGACGATATAGAGGTTCACGGTCTGGGCGGTGGGATTCGCGACCGTGATGGCCCGCATTCCGAGAGTGCCGACGGGCACCTGGCCGGATGGCGCCGGCGGGAACGAGATCGAGGGCGGCGCGGCGGCCGCCACGATCTTGCCCGCGGCGTTCGTGTACTGCGGCCACGCCGCGGGGTTCACCGACGGGCATCCCGTCGTGGTCTCTGTGGCCGGCACGTAGGCACCGGCCATCACGTCGTATTCGGTCGACGGATAGAGCTGGGCGGTCGTGGGGGTCGTGGCGGGCGTCTGGTAGACCCCGTAGGTGCTCGAGAAGCTCGTCTGGAGAGTGGTCGGGAGCTTGGCCCCGCTGATGCTCTGGTAGTTCCAGGCGACCGTGCCGTACTGGTCGAGCGTGAAGCCGGCGGAGGTGCTCTGGCCTGCGGTGACGGTGACCGTCTTCGAGGGAGTCTGACTCTGATAGGGATCGATGTAGCCCGTCTTCGAGACCTGCACCGTGTACGTACCCGGCGGGACCTTCAGCACGTAGCCGCAGCCGAGCGAGTCGGTCGGTGTCGGTGTGGAACCGGGGTTCGGCGAGACGGAGACGGTGACACCCGCCAGCGGCGCGCCTGCGGAGGTCCGCGTGGAGACGAGGATGGTGCCGAGGCTGTCGATGCTGATCTTGGTGGACGGAGCGAGCAAGGTGTCGGCGACGACGGCTGTGCCGACCATCTTCGGCCAGGTGACCTCGACGTGGATGCGCTTGTACAGCATCGAGCTGGCGGACGACGAATTGCAGTCGACATCGCTGCCCGAGCCGTAGACGAGGCTCACGGAGCGCGAGATCGAGTAGGCGACGCCGGTGCCGCTCGGCACCTGGACGACTTTGGGGATCGGGGTCGATACGAGTCCGAAGAAGTCGGCGGCGGACCGATCCAGGTCGATCTCCTGCGCTGCGAGGTTGGTTGCGACGGCGCGCGAGCGGGAGTCGTTGGTGATGGTGAAGGCGGAGAGCAGTGAATAGGAGACGCCGACCGAGATGATGGCGAAGATCATCATCGCGACGATCACTTCGATGAGGCTCACCCCGGACTCGCTCGTCCGAAGGCGGCGCAGGGTACTTTTCAGTGCGTTCATGATTCACCTCCCCGGAGTCGGGTGTTGGGATGGTGGGTGACTTCCAGTGAAAAGGGGCGCCGCGTGCGCGGCGCCCCTTTCAGCTGTGTGGGAGTTCGATTACGGAGTGTTGGTCCCGCACGTGGTGCCCTTCTTGGCGCCCGTGGTGTCGGTGATGTTGAACGACGGGGTCGACGAGCTCTTGCTGACGCCGACGATGCAGAACCCGAACCCGGTCGGGGTCGAGAAGGTGAGCGAGGTGGTGTTGTCGCTCAGCGTGGCGCCGTACTTGGCAGCGTCCGTTCCGAGCCCGGTGCCCGTGAAGATCGCCGTACCGGCGTCGGTGTAGGCCTTGCCGGGGTTGTCGTTCATCCAACCCACGATCGCGGTCTTGCCGTTGGTCAGGTCGGACTTGACGGCCGAGTCCTTCGCGCTGTCCTGGATGCCCAGGTACACCGGGATGGCGATCGCGGCGAGGATGCCGATGATGATGACCACCACGAGGAGCTCGATCAGGGTGAAGCCCTTTTCGCCCTCCTCCAGGAGGCCCTTGCGGCGAGCGTTCAGCTTGCCCATGAGACGGAAGTACATTGCAGTGTCCATTCGGTCGGGTGGATGCGGATCCGGATGGGAGCGAGAACCCGTCCGTTGGCTTGATGGTATTTCCGAGGATTTTTTCGGCAGAATCCCACAAAAGGGGGCTTTTTCTTTGATATGTCACCCCAGTTCTGGGGAGCCCTCATTCAGGGGATAGTCAGATGTGAACGGTCACTTGACGAGGCTGGAGATCTGGAAGATCGGCATGTAGAGAGCGATGACCATGCCGCCGATGACGACGCCCAGGAACGCGATCATCAGGGGCTCGATCATGGCGGTGAGCTGCTCCGTCGCCGACTCGACCTCCTGGTCGTAGAAGTCGGCGATCTTGTTCAGCATGGTCTCCAGGGAGCCGGAGTCCTCGCCGACCGCGATCATCTGGATGACCATCGCAGGAAACACCGGCTGCTGCGCCAGCGGGCCGGCGATCGACTCGCCCTGGCGGACCGAATCGGCCACTTTCACGAGCGCGTTCTCTATGACCCAGTTGCCGGAGGTCTCTCCGACGATCTTCAGCGCCTGGAGGATCGGGACGCCCGCGCCGATCATGTTCGCGAAGTTCCGGCTGAAGCGGGCAACCGCGATCTTCTTCAGAAGCGGACCGAAGACCGGCAGCTTGAGCTTCAACGGATCCACTCGGCGGCGCACGGCCTCGGTGTTCTTGTTGCGGGACCACCAGATGCCGCCCGCGATGCCGCCGACGAGCAGGACGGGCGCGATCCAGACCATCGCGTGCGAGAGCTCGACGAGGATCATCGTCGGCAGGGGCAGTTGGCCGCCCAATCCTTTGAACATGTTCTCGAAGACCGGCACGATGAAGAGCAGCATCGCCACCACGGCCACCAGGGACATGATCAGGACGATGACGGGATACGTCAGCGCCGATTTGATCGTTCCACGAAGTTTGACTTCCTTCTCGAAGTTGGTGGCCACGGCCTCCAGCGACGAGTCCAGGAAGCCGCCGGTCTCGCCCGCACGCACCATGTTCACCATCAGCGGCGGGAAGGCGTCGCCGTGCTTGCGCATGGCATCGGAGATGGCGAGGCCGGACTCCACATCGTCGCGGACGTTGCCCATGATCGAAGCGAGTTTCTTGTTCTCGGTCTGCTCGGCGATGATGTGGAGCGTCCGCAGGATCGACAGTCCGGAGCCGATCATGGTGGCCATCTGACGGCTCATGATCGCGAGATCCTTGAGCTTCACACCCGAGCCGAAGCCGAGATTGATCTCCCGGTTGAGCCCGGTGCCGTCGGGCGCCTCCTCGATCGAGACGGGCGAGAGACCCATGGTCCTCAACCGCGACGCGACGGCGGACTCTCCCGGCGCGTCGAGCCTCCCTTTGACGATCTTGCCGTCGGCGTTCCTGCCGCGATAGGCGTACGTGGTCGAACCGGCCATCTACCTCACCACTCCCGAGAAGCTGTCGCCGAAATCCGGCCCGCTGGCCGCGATCGCGGCGGTGGCTGCGTCCGACGTCGAGTCGACGCGCGAGATCAGCCGGCTGATGCTCTCCAGATCGTGCGCCTTGTCCATGGCCGCGCGGCGGGTGATCGTGCCGCTGTCCACGAGTTCTGCGAGATGCTGGTCCATCGTGTGCATGCCTTCGCCGCGGCCCGCCTGCATGGCCGAAGCGATCTGGTACGTCTTGCCCTCGCGGATGAGGTTGGCGATGGCGGGCGTCATCATCAGCACTTCCGTCGCGACGACGCGGCCCTTGCCGGACGCGCGCTTGACGAGAGTCTGGCAGACCACGCCCCGCAGGGTGCCGGCGAGCTGCGCGCGCACCTGGTCCTGCTGGTGCGGCGGGAAGACGTCGATCACGCGGTCGATGGTCTGCGGTGCGTCCTGCGTATGCAGCGTCGCGAACACGAGGTGGCCGGTCTCTGCGGCGGTCAGCGCGACCGAGATGGTCTCAAGGTCGCGGAGCTCGCCGATCAGGATCACGTCCGGGTCCTGGCGGAGGACGTGCTTGAGGGCGTTGTTGAAGCTGTGCGTGTCGTGGCCGACCTCGCGCTGGTTGACGATCGACTTCTTGTGCGTGTGCATGAACTCGATCGGGTCCTCGACCGTCACGATGTGGTCGGCGCGGGTCGAATTGACCAGGTCGATGAGCGCGGCGAGCGTCGTCGACTTGCCCGAACCGGTCGGGCCGGTCACGAGCACGAGTCCGCGTGGGAGGCCGGCGAACCCGCCGATCGCCTCGGGCACACCCAACTCGCGCAGCTGCTTGATCTCGGTGGGGATGAGACGGAACGCCGCACCGACAGACCCGCGCTGCTGGTAGAAGTTGACGCGGAAGCGGGAGTTAGCCGAGATCGTGAACGCGAAGTCCAGCTCGAGTTCCCGTTTGAAGATCTCGGCCTGGCGCTCGCTCAGGAGGCTCTGCAGGGCGTCGAGGGTTCGCTCGTGCCCCCACGGCTCGGACGCGACGGCCGGAGTGAGCGCGCCGTCGATGCGCACCATCGGAGCCGCGCCAACCGTCACGTGGAGGTCGGACGCGCGCTGCAGGACGACCTCCCGGAGCGCCGCGAGGAGCTCCGGGTCTGCCTTGGCGAGGGCCTCCCTTTCGTCCGGCGTAAGCGTGCCGGTGTCCTCGGCGAAGACGGGCGCCGCGGCGACGACCGGGGACGCTGAGAGCACGGGCTCGGCGGCGCGGCGCCCCTCCGGCACGAGTCGCGTCACGGGTGCGGAGTGGTCGTAGCCGACCGTGCCGCCGCCCGTCGGGCCGTCGAGCGAGTAGACGACCGAGTTCTGCGTCGGTGGGGCCTGGTACGAGGGAGTCGCGGGGGCGACCGGTTCCACGAGCGCGGGATACGCCTCCGTCGCCGGGTAGGCCGGATGCGTGAACGCAGGCGGCTCCCAGCTCGGCGGAGCCAACGGCACGCCGGCGCCCGGCGCCCAGCCGTCGGCCGCCGCGCCCTGCGGCGTGACGGGGATCTCGTACAGCGGCTTCGCCGTCGGCGGCGGGAAGCCGCCCCAGCTCTGGTCGTTCCCGTCGGTCATGGGCCCTCCTTCGTCATTTGTTCGGGGTCGTCGTGGTCACGCCACCACTCGCAGGATCTCTTCCACGGACGTCATGCCGCGCTTGACCTTCTCCCAGCCGTCTTCGCGCAGGGTCAGCATGCCCTGCTCGCGAGCAGTGCGTCCGATCTCCGCGCTCGAGGCACGTTCGACGGCGAGCCGTTCGATGTCCTCCGTCACGGCCATCACTTCGTGCACCGCGATCCGGCCGCGGTAGCCGGTGTTGGAGCACGACGGGCATCCCACGGGCACGAGGAGCTGAGGCAGCGGCTGCTGGATGTCCACAGGGAACCGCAGCCGCAGCAGATCCTCGTGCGTGTACGCGCCGGGCTGCTTGCACCTCTCGCAGAGCCGCCGCGCAAGGCGCTGAGCCACCACGCAGTCGAGCGCGGAACCGACGAGGAACGGCTCGATGTCCATCTCGGTCAGGCGGGTCACGGCGCTGGGCGCATCGTTGGTGTGCAGTGTCGACAGCACGAGGTGGCCGGTGAGCGATGCCTCGATGGCGATCTGCGCGGTCTCGTGGTCGCGGATCTCGCCCAGCAGCACGACGTCCGGGTCGCTGCGGAGGATGCTGCGCAGCGCGCTCGCGAACGTCAGGCCCGCCTTCGGGTTGACCTGCACCTGGTTGATGCCCGCCATCCGGTACTCGACCGGGTCCTCGACGGTGATCACGTTGATCTCGGGGCGCGCCACGGCGTTCAGCGTCGTGTACAGGGTGGTCGACTTGCCCGACCCGGTCGGGCCGGTGACGAGGATCATCCCGTACGGCTTGGAGTACGACGCGCGGTAGGTCTCGAAGTTGCGCTCGAGCAGGTTGAGGTCGGTGAGCGTCATCCCGGTGTTCGAGTTGTCCAGGATCCGCATGACGACCTTCTCGCCCCACACCGTCGGCAGGGTGGCAACGCGCAGGTCGATCTGCCTGCCGCCGTGCACGACGGACATCCGGCCGTCCTGCGGCTTGCGACGCTCGGCGATGTCGATGTCGCTCATGATCTTGAGGCGGGAGATCACACCGTTCTGGATCGCCTTGGGCGCGCTCTGCATCGCGTGCAGCACGCCGTCGATCCGATACCGCACGCGCACGTCGTGCTCGGCCGGCTCGATGTGGATGTCGGAGGCGTGGTCTTGGATGGCCTGGCTGACGAGCAGGTTCACGAACCGCACGATGGGCGCCTCGTCGTCGGAGTCGGTCAGGGCGCTCTGATCCTCGACAGGGGCGGACTCCTCCTCCAGCGTGGTGGTGAGGTCGCTGAGCTCGTCGTCGGCGCGGATGTACCGGTCGATCGCGGTCAGAAGGTCGGCCTCGTCGGCGACGACCGGGGTCACACCCATGCGTGCCGCCGCGCGCACGTCGTCGAGCGCGAAGACGTTGCCGGGGTCGGCCATGGCCAGCACGACGGAACCGTCGGCGGTGCCGATGGGCAGCACGGTGTGCCGGCGGCAGATCACACCGGGGATCAGGGCGACGGCCGTGCGGTCGACCGGGTAGTCGGCGAGCTCGACGAAGGGCAGGCCGGACTGCGCCGCACGGGCGCGCGCGAGCTGCCCGGCGGTGATCGCCCCACGGCTCAGCAGCTCGCGGACGACGGCCTCGTCGGCACTCGGCTCGGTCTCGACACGGTCCAGGTACTCGATCGGGAGATGGCCGTGCAGGATGAGGATCTCGGTCATGGACGCCACGGGGACCTCCTCGGATAGAAGTCCTGTCGGCCTCGGGTAAACCGACAGAGCATCGCCGTCACCCGGGCGAGACTCCGGGCGGGGCGAAGCCTTGTCACCGTAACCGCCGCGTCAGCACGCGGAACAGACCCGCTTGCGGGTGCCCCGCGCGCGGGGGTCAGCGCTGAGGGGCGCGCGGATCAGTGGTGGCGGAGGTCTCCGCGGCGGCTCGCGAGGTACACCAGGATGCCGCCGAGGACGGCGCAACCCATCGTGGTCAGCCAGAACGGGAGGGTGGCGGCGGCATGACCGGTGGTCACCTGGACGATGCCTACGACGAAGCTCACCACGGCGACCACGAGCGCGACGGCGGCGAAGCCCAGCATCGAGCGACCGACGGTGTCCGTGTACTCCAGAAGCCTCCACACCCCTCTATTGTCGCGTATGCCGGCCCACACGAACGACGAAGGCCCCCGGCGTGAGCCGGGGGCCTTCGTGGTACGGACTACCTGCTTAGTTGTAGGTGCCCGGGGTGTAGTCGTCCGAGCTGAAGCTGTCGAAGTCGACGAAGCTCAGGTCGTTCTCGCTGAACGCGGAGTCGTCGGCGAAGATGCGGTTGGGGTACCGCTCCGCCTTGGCCTCCTCCGTCGCCTCCACCGAGACGTTCCGGTAGCGCGACAGACCCGTTCCGGCCGGGATGAGCTTACCGATGATGACGTTCTCCTTGAGACCGATCAGCGGGTCGGACTTGCCCTCCATGGCCGCCTGCGTCAGGACGCGGGTGGTCTCCTGGAAGGACGCGGCCGACAGCCACGACTCGGTCGCCAGCGAGGCCTTGGTGATACCCATGACCTCCTGACGGGCGGACGCCGTCTTCTTGCCCTCGGTCAGCGCAGCGCGGTTGATCTCGTTGTACCGCGAACGGTCGACGAGCTCACCCGGAAGCAGGTCGGTGTCGCCGTGGTCGACGACGGTGACCTTGCGGAGCATCTGACGGACGATGACCTCGATGTGCTTGTCGTGGATCGGCACACCCTGCGAGCGGTAGACGCCCTGCACGCCGCCCACCAGGTGCTTCTGCACCTCGCGGACGCCCTTGACCCGGAGGACTTCCTTCGGGTCGACGGTGCCGACGATCAGCTGCTGGCCGAGCTCGACGCGCTGGCCGTCCTCCACGAGGAGGGTGGAGCGCTTCAGCACCGGGTAGACGTGCGGCTCGTCGCCGTTGTCCGGGGTCAGGATGACCTTGCGGGACTTGTCCGTCTCCTCGATGACGATGCGGCCGGCGGCCTCGGCGATCGGGGACGCACCCTTGGGGGTACGGGCCTCGAACAGCTCCTGCACGCGCGGCAGACCCTGGGTGATGTCGTCCGCGGAGGCCGAACCACCGGTGTGGAAGGTACGCATCGTCAGCTGCGTTCCGGGCTCACCGATCGACTGGGCGGCGATGATGCCGACCGCCTCGCCGATGTCGACGAGCTTGCCGGTCGCGAGCGAACGGCCGTAGCAGGCGGCGCAGACGCCGACCGCCGACTCGCAGGTGAGCACGGAGCGGACCTTGATGTCGGTCACGCCGGCGGCCACCAGCTTGTCGATGAGCACGTCGCCCACGTCCTCGCCCGCCTTCGCCACCACGGTGCCGTCGGTGCCGACGGCGTCAGCGGCGAGGGTGCGCGCGAACACGGAGTTCTCGACGTTCGGGTCGCGGGTGAGCACGCCCTCGGCGTCCACGGTCGCGATCGGGAGGTCGAGACCCTTGGTCGTGCCGCAGTCGTCCTCGCGGATGATGACATCCTGCGAGACGTCCACCAGACGACGGGTCAGGTAACCCGAGTCGGCCGTACGGAGAGCCGTGTCGGCCAGACCCTTACGGGCACCGTGCGTCGCGATGAAGTACTCCGCCACCGACAGACCCTCGCGGTACGAGGAGATGATCGGACGGGGGATGATCTCACCCTTCGGGTTGTTCACCAGACCACGCATACCGGCGATGTTGCGCACCTGCAGCCAGTTACCACGGGCACCCGACGTGACCATGCGGTTGATGGTGTTGTCGGCCGGGAAGTTGGCGCGCATGGCCTCGGCCACCTCGTTGGTCGCCTCGGTCCAGATCTTCACCAGCTCCTGGCGACGCTCGAGGTCGGTCGTGAGACCCTTCTCGAACTCGGCGGTGATCTTGGCAGCCTTCTTCTCGTAGCCGGCCACGATCTGCGCCTTGTTCGGCGGGGTCAGGATGTCGCTCAGCGACACCGTGACGCCCGAGCGGGTGCCCCAGTAGAAGCCGGCGTCCTTGATCCGGTCGAGCGCGGCGGCGACCTCCACCTTCGGGTACCGCTCGGCGAGGGCGTTGACGATCGACGAGATCTGGCCCTTGTCGGCGACGGCCTCCACGTAGGGGTAGTCCGCCGGCAGCGCCTCGTTGAAGAGGGCCCGGCCGAGCGTGGTCTCCACGATCGCGGTGATCGGCTCGGCACCCGTGTCGGCGGCGTCCGACGGCACGTAGTTGTCGAGGCGGATCTTCACCATCGCGTTGAGGTGCAGCGAGCCCTGGTCCTTCGCGAGGATCGCCTCGGAGACCGAGGAGAACGCGCGACCCTCACCCTCAGCGCCCTCGCGGACGGTGGTGAGGTGGTGCAGACCGATGATCATGTCCTGCGAGGGCAGGGTGACCGGGCGGCCGTCGGACGGCTTCAGGATGTTGTTCGAGGCGAGCATCAGGATGCGGGCCTCGGCCTGGGCCTCCACCGACAGCGGAAGGTGCACGGCCATCTGGTCGCCGTCGAAGTCCGCGTTGAAGGCGGCGCACACCAGCGGGTGGAGCTGGATGGCCTTGCCCTCGACGAGCTGCGGCTCGAACGCCTGGATGCCGAGACGGTGCAGGGTGGGCGCGCGGTTCAGGAGGACCGGGCGCTCGCGGATGATCTCCTCGAGCACGTCCCAGACCTGCGGGCGCGAACGCTCCACCATGCGCTTGGCGGCCTTGATGTTCTGAGCGTGGCTCAGGTCGATCAGGCGCTTGATCACGAACGGCTTGAACAGCTCCAGCGCCATCTGCTTGGGCAGACCGCACTGGTGCAGCTTGAGCTGCGGACCCACGATGATGACCGAACGGCCCGAGTAGTCCACGCGCTTGCCGAGCAGGTTCTGGCGGAACCGGCCCTGCTTTCCCTTCAGCATGTCGCTGAGGGACTTGAGCGCGCGGTTGCCGGTGCCCGTGACCGGGCGGCCGCGGCGGCCGTTGTCGAACAGTGCGTCGACGGCCTCCTGGAGCATGCGCTTCTCGTTGTTCACGATGATCTCGGGAGCACCGAGGTCGAGCAGTCGGCGCAGACGGTTGTTGCGGTTGATCACGCGACGGTAGAGGTCGTTCAGGTCGGAGGTCGCGAAACGGCCACCGTCGAGCTGGACCATCGGGCGCAGCTCCGGCGGGATGACCGGGACCACGTCGAGCACCATCGCGGCCGGCGAATTGCCGGTCGCCAGGAACGACGACACCACGCGCAGGCGCTTGATGGCGCGGATCTTCTTCTGGCCCTTGCCGTTCGCGATCTGCTCGCGGAGCAGTTCGGCCTCGGCGGTCAGGTCGAAGGACTGCAGGCGACGCTTGATCGCCTCGGCGCCCATGAAGGCCTCGAAGTACAGGCCGTAGCGGTCGACGAGCTCGTTGAAGTCCGCATCCTCCGGCTTGAGGTCGCCGACCTTGAGGGTGCGGAAGGACTCCCACACGCGCTCCAGACGGGCGATGTCCTCGTCGTAGGACTTGCGGATCTGGCCCATCTCCTTCTCGGAGGTGTCCTTGACGCGACGCTTCTGGTCGGCCTTGGCACCTTCCTCCTCGAGGGCGGCGAGATCGGTCTCGAGGCGCTGCAGACGCTCGGCGACGCGGGCGTCGCGCTGGTCGGACAGCGTCTTGATCTCCAGGCGCAGCTCGTTCTCGAGGCCAGGGAGGTCGGCGTGACGGCCGTCCTCATCGACCTCGATCACCATGTAGGCGGCGAAGTAGATGACCTTCTCGAGGTCCTTCGGCGCCATGTCGAGCAGGTAGCCGAGGCGGCTGGGCACACCCTTGAAGTACCAGATGTGCGTGACCGGCGCGGCCAGCTCGATGTGGCCCATGCGCTCGCGGCGCACGGAGGACTTGGTGACCTCCACGCCACAGCGCTCGCACACGATGCCCTTGAAGCGGACGCGCTTGTACTTGCCGCACGAGCACTCCCAGTCGCGGGACGGGCCGAAGATCTGCTCTCCGAACAGGCCGTCCTTCTCGGGCTTCAGCGTGCGGTAGTTGATCGTCTCGGGCTTCTTGACCTCGCCGTAGCTCCAGCGACGGATGTCGTCAGCGGTGGCCAGTCCGATACGCAGCTCGTCAAATGTTGTCGATTCGAGCAATGTTTACTCTCTCCTAGAAAAGATTCGTCAGTTGGGTCTGGCTACCGGGTCAGATTTCGTCGATCGACGACGACTCGAACCGGGAGGAGATGTTGATGCCGAGCTCCTCCGCAGCGCGGAAGGCCTCGTCGTCGGCGTCGCGCAGGCTGACCGCCTGGCCGTCGGCCGAGAGGACCTCCACGTTCAGGCAGAGGGATTGCATCTCCTTGATGAGGACCTTGAAGGACTCCGGGATGCCCGGCTCCTGGATGTTCTCACCCTTGACGATGGCCTCGTAGACCTTGACGCGGCCGAGGATGTCATCCGACTTGATGGTCAGGAGCTCCTGGAGCGCGTACGCGGCTCCGTAGGCCTCGAGGGCCCACACCTCCATCTCACCGAAGCGCTGACCGCCGAACTGCGCCTTACCACCGAGCGGCTGCTGGGTGATCATCGAGTACGGGCCGGTCGAACGCGCGTGGATCTTGTCGTCGACCAGGTGGTGCAGCTTCAGGATGTACATGTAGCCGACCGACACCGGGTCCGGGTAGGGCTCGCCGGAGCGGCCGTCGAACAGCTGCGTCTTGCCGGACGAGCCGATCAGACGGTCGCCGTCACGCGTCGGGAGCGTCGAGTCGAGCAGACCCGCGATCTCCTCCTCCTTGGCGCCGTCGAACACCGGGGTTGCGACCTTGGTGTTGGGCGCTGCGCTGTGCGCGGCCTCGGGGAGGTCGGCGGCCCACTTGGGCTTGCCGGAGATCTCCCAGCCGTTCTTCGCGATCCACCCGAGGTGGATCTCGAGGACCTGGCCGAAGTTCATTCGACCGGGCACACCCAGCGGGTTGAGGATGACGTCGACGGGCGTGCCGTCCGCGAGGAACGGCATGTCCTCGACCGGGAGGATCTTCGAGATGACGCCCTTGTTGCCGTGACGGCCGGCGAGCTTGTCACCCGCGGTGATCTTGCGCTTCTGGGCGATGTACACCACCACGCGCTGGTTCACGCCGGAACCGAGCTCGTCGTCGCCGTCCTGCGCGTCGAAGACCTTGACACCGATGATGGTGCCCTCCTCGCCGTGCGGGACCTTGAGGGACGTGTCGCGCACCTCGCGGCTCTTCTCGTTGAAGATCGCGCGGAGCAGGCGCTCCTCGGCCGACAGCTCGGTCTCGCCCTTCGGGGTGACCTTGCCGACGAGGATGTCGCCGGGGCGCACCTCGGCGCCGATGCGGATGATGCCGCGCTCGTCGAGGTCGGCCAGGAGGTCCGGGCTGACGTTCGGCAGGTCGCGGGTGATCTCCTCCTTGCCCAGCTTGGTGTCGCGGGCATCGACCTCGTACTCCTCGATGTGGATCGAGGAGAGGGTGTCGTCCTTCACCAGGTTCTGGCTGAGGATGATCGCGTCCTCGAAGTTGTGACCCTCCCACGGCATGAACGCCACGAGGAGGTTCTTGCCGAGCGCGAGCTCGCCGTTCTCGGTGGCCGGGCCGTCTGCGACGACCTCGCCCGCCTCGATCCGGTCGCCCTCGTCGACGACCACGCGGTGGTTGTACGAGGTGCCCTGGTTGGAGCGGTCGAACTTGCGCAGGTAGTAGGTCTTGATCGTGCCGTCGTCAGCCTGGACGGTGACGGCGTCGGCCGAGACCTCGGAGACCACGCCGGACTTGTCGGCGGTGACCACGTCACCGGCGTCGATGGCCGCGTAGCCCTCCATACCGGTTCCGACGACCGGGCTCTCCGAGCGGAGCAGCGGCACCGCCTGGCGCTGCATGTTCGCACCCATGAGGGCTCGGTTGGCGTCATCGTGCTCGAGGAACGGGATCAGGGAGGTACCCACCGACACCATCTGGCGCGGGGAGACGTCCATGTAGCCGATCTCGTCGGCGGGGATCAGGTCGACCTCGCCGCCCTTCTGACGGGCGAGCACGCGCTCCTCGGTGAAGTGGCCGCTCGGGTCGAGCGGGGCGTTGGCCTGCGCGACGACGAAGTCGTCCTCCTCCGAAGCGGTGAGGTAGTCGATCTGGTCGGTGACGCGACCCTCGACGACCTTGCGGTACGGGGTCTCGATGAAACCGAACGAGTTGATCCGCGCGAACGACGCGAGCGAGCCGATCAGACCGATGTTCGGGCCTTCCGGCGTCTCGATCGGGCACATGCGGCCGTAGTGCGAGGGGTGCACGTCGCGGACCTCGACGCCCGCGCGCTCACGGCTCAGACCACCCGGGCCCAGCGCCGACAGGCGGCGCTTGTGGGTCAGGCCCGCGAGCGGGTTGTTCTGGTCCATGAACTGCGACAGCTGGGACGTTCCGAAGAACTCCTTGATCGCGGCTACGACCGGTCGCACGTTGATCAGGGTCTGCGGGGTGATCGCCTCGATGTCCTGCGTGGTCATGCGCTCGCGCACGACGCGCTCCATGCGGCTCAGGCCCGTACGGACCTGGTTCTGGATGAGCTCGCCGACGGCGCGGATGCGACGGTTGCCGAAGTGGTCGATGTCGTCGGTGTCGAGACGGATGTCGGTCTCGACGCCGCCCCGCAGGCCCCTGAACGTGGTCCGGCCGTCGTGGAGGGCGACCAGGTACTTGATCGTGGCGAGGATGTCCTGCACGGTCAGCACGGAGTCCGTCAGCGGGGCCTCGAGGCCGAGCTTGCGGTTGATCTTGTACCGGCCGACCTTGGCGAGGTCGTAGCGCTTCGGGTTGAAGTAGAAGTTGTCCAGCAGCGCACGCGCGGCCTCGGCGGCGACCTGCTCGCCCGGACGCAGCTTGCGGTAGATGTCCTTCAGCGCCTCCTCCTTGGTGAGGATGGCGTCCTTCTCGAGGGTGAGCTCGATCGACTGGTAGCCGGCGAACTCGCTGAGGATCTCCTCGCTCGTGAGGCCGAGGGCCTTGAGGAAGACGGTGACCGACTGCTTGCGCTTGCGGTCGATGCGGACACCGACCTGATCGCGCTTGTCGATCTCGAACTCGAGCCACGCACCGCGGCTCGGGATGACGCGCGCCGAGTAGATGTCCTTGTCGGACGTCTTGTCTGCTGCGGCCTCGAAGTAGACGCCCGGCGAGCGGACGAGCTGGGAGACGACGACACGCTCGGTGCCGTTGATGATGAAGGTGCCCTTCTCGGTCATGAGCGGGAAGTCGCCCATGAAGACCGTCTGGGTCTTGATCTCACCCGTGAGGTGGTTCATGAACTCGGCCTCGACGTAGAGCGGGGCCGCGTAGGTCTTGCCCTTCTCTTTGCACTCGTCGATCGAGTACTTCTTCTCTTCGAGGAAAGGGTTCGTGAACGAGAGCTGCATGGTCTCGCCGAGGTCCTCGATCGGAGAGATCTCTTCGAAGATCTCCTCGAGGCCCGTGTTGGCGGGCAGATCCTGGCGACCCTGGGCCTCGGCCTCGGCGACGCGTGCCTTCCACGCGTCGTTTCCGACCAGCCAGTCGAAGCTCTCCGTCTGCAATGCGAGCAGATCGGGAACGGTGAGGGTGTCCGTGATCTTGGCGAACGAAAGACGAGATGCGCCTCGTCCGTTCTTGGGTGTCTTGTCAGTGTTGGTTGCGTTGCGCGCAGCAGCCAAGGAAATAACCTCCGTGGGCCCCGTCGGGCCAGTTACTGTCGGTCGAGATGTGGTGTTGTGAGGGACGAGGACTCCCAGACACGTCGCGCGGCGCCGTATCTGACCCGGTGAACCGGGCCCAGACGCGTGCGTGGAAAGTCAGAGCCGACCGCAATATGAAGGCAAGGGTGTGCGCTGGGAGCGCAAAGAACCACTATATGTCAAACTGACGCGCCGTGTCCAGTCTTTTCTTGACCCGAAGCGCAGTCTCGGTGTATAACCGCGCGGTCGGCCAGGTATTCCCGCCACTCCGGGGTGATCCTCCGGGCGGGATTCTTCGGGCGAACTCGCAGGTCAGCGCAGTCGCGGCGGGAGGGAGTCGACCGTCGCGAATACGGCTTCCTCACGAGATCGCGGACTCCAGCCGAGCACGCTGCGCGCCTTGTCGGACGAGCCGTTGCGGTAGACGCCGATGTCGGGCAGCGAGCCGCGGACCCGCCTGCTGAACGGTGCGGCGGCCTTGATGACCCACGTCGGCATCACGGCGGTGCGCACACGGTCCCCCGCCGGCGAACCCAGGTGGCCGCGGATCAGCAGCGCCAGCTCCGGCGCGCTCAGGGCGTCCCCGGCGGTCGCGAGGAACCGCTCGCCCGCCGCCTCCGGCCGGGTCATCGCGAGCAGGTGGAGGCCGGCGACGTCGCGGACGTCGACGACGCCGAAGTACACGTCGGGCAGCCGAGGGAGGCGGCCCTCCCGCAGCAGCTTCACGAGCTCGACCGAGCTGGAGTAGTCGGGGCCGAGGACGGGCCCGAGGATGCCGACCGGGTTGACGGTGGCGAGCTCGAGGTCGCCGCCCTCCTTGGCCAAGAAGGCCCACGCCGCGTGCTCGGCGAGCGTCTTGGAGCGGACGTAGGCGCTGATCGGCCGCCCGCTGTCGAGCTCGGTCCAGTCGGCCTCCGTGAACGGGCGCTTCGTGGGTGCATGGCCGTAGCCGATCGCGGCGAACGACGAGGTGAGGACGACCCGCTCCACGCCGGCGTCGCGCGCGGCGCGCAGCACGCGGAGGGCGCCCTCCCTGGCAGGGCGGACCAGCTCGTCGGGATCTTTCGGCTCGGTCATCGGGAACGGCGAGGCGACGTGCAGGACGTACCGGCAGCCGGCGACCGCCTCCGCCCAGCCGGCGTCGTCGAGGAGGTCGGCGACGGCGAACTCGAGGCGGTCACCCGCATCGGGCACGCCCCCAGCGGCCAGCTGCGAGCGCACGTCGGCCGCCCGCTGCGGCGACCGGATCGTCGTGCGGACGTCGTAGCCCGCCTCCAGCAGCGCGAGCACGCAGTGCGCACCCAGGAACCCCGACCCGCCCGTCACCAGCACCCGATCCGCCATGACGACATCCTCCTCCGCCAGTCGGCGCCGGGCTACCGGTCGGGCTACGGCTAGGGCCGCACGAGGGCGATGGCCTGCGCACGGGTCTGCACGCCGAGCTTGGCGAAGATGGCGTTGATGTGCGTCTTCACGGTCGATCCGCCGACGAACAGGGCGGAGGCGATCTCGCCGTTGCTGAGGCCGTCGGCGACCAGCCCGAGCACCTCGGCCTCCCGCCGGGTGAGCGTCGGGAACCGCGCGACCAGCGCGTCGGGACGGTCGGCCGCGCGGGCGGGCGCGGCCGAGGTCAGCGAGCCCACGATGCGGGCGCCGACCTCCGGGGCGAACGTCGACTGCCCGCGCGCGACGGCGCGCACCGCGGCGGCCAGTTCGGCGCGGCCGGCGTCCTTCGTCAGGTAGCCGCGGGCGCCGGCGCGCAACGCGGTGAGGATGGACGCGTCGTCGGCGAAGGTGGTCAGCACCAGCACGGCGACGCCCGGCGCCTCCCGCGTGATGCGCTCGGTGGCGCCGACGCCGTCGAGCACCGGCATCCGGAGGTCCATCAGCACGACGTCGGGACGCTCGGACACGGCGAGTGCGACGGCCTGCGCTCCGTCCGCCGCGGCGCCCGCGACCTCCACGTCGGGCAGGAGGCCGAGCACGGTCACGAGCCCGTCGCGGATGATCGCCTGGTCGTCGGCGACGACGACGCGGATCGGGGTCTCGGCGAACGGGTTCTCGGCGCTCATGCCAGCCTCGCCTCGGCCGTGACGGTGAACCGGCCGCCGTCGGAGGTCGCGGTGGCCGAGCCGCCGAGCGGGAGGGCGGCGAACCGCTCGCGCATCCCTTCGAGGCCGTGGCCGCCTCCCGAGCTCGCGAGCTCGAAGCCGGTCGCGGACGCAGCGGGAGGCGACGCGACCAAGGGCGAGGAGACGGTGAGCAGCACCCGCTCAGTCGTCCAGTCGAGCCGGGCGTCGACCGAAGCACCCGGCGCGTGCTTGCGCGCGTTGCTCAGGGCCTCCTGCAGCGCCCGTTGCAGCGCCGTCGCCTGGCTGGTGCTGAGCGGCCGGGGCTCGCCCGAGACGCGGAGGTCGGCGGCGCCGCCGAGCGCGCGGTGTGCGGCGACCAGGTCGTCGAGGGTGGCGCGGAAGTCGGCAGGCGTCACCGTCTCCGCCGCCGTGGAGCGCTCGGGGTCGCGCAGCGCGGCGACCGCCCTGCGCGCCTCCGCGAGCCCTTCGGCCGCGAGCCCCCGCGCGACGACGACGCGGTCGCGCGCCGCGGTCGCGTCGCCCGCTTCGAGCAGCGCGTCGACCGCGTCGAGCTGGATGACCAGCCCGCCGAGGCTGTGGGCGAGCACGTCGTGGAGGTCGCGCGCGATGGCGACGCGCGCGGCCTCCTCGCGCATCTCGAGGTCGCGCTCGCGCAGGAGCGCCGCCTGCTCCTCGCTGGTGCGGAACTGGCGGCGGCTGAGGCCGGCGAACGCGGCCAGCACGATTCCGGCCATCTCGCCGAGAACTGCCGCGACGGGCGAGCCGAACGGCACGGCGCCGACCGCGACCAGGGCCGCGCTCAGCACGGCGACCGCTCCCCCGAGCTGGAGGGGCCGCTCCGGATCGCCGATCAGATACAGCACCGCGACGGCGGCCGGCACGATCGCGAGGCCATCGGTCGCCGGCGCCACGAACGCGCCGGCGATCGCCGCGACGAGACTGAGTGCCAGCGCCCACCGCCTCCACCCGACGAAGCCGAGCACGGCCCGCAGCGCCCATGCGGCCACCGACGCGAAGGCGACGACCAGCACCCACACCGGGCGGTCCTCGGTGTGGGTGCGCAGCAGCGACCAGCCGATCGCGACGGCGCCGAGCAGGCTCAGGACGAGGGCGAGCAGCCCCGGTCTGGTCCAGAAGTCCACGAGACCATCATGCGGCGAGCGCGGCGTGCCGATCGAGACGCGCCGCGAAGACGGCGGTTCGGGCGGCGCGGTTGGCGGCGAAGACCAGGAAGATGACGCCGGTCGCGGTCACCAGGTGCGACCCGGCCGCGGAGGCGAGCACGTCGACGCCGACGCGGATGCCGATCACCAGCACCCACAGCACGACGCCGAGCACGCCGGTGCGGGACTCGTAGCTCGCGACGTAGCGCGCATCGCTGCCGAGCTGCACCGGGGACTCCAGCGGGCGGAAGTGCGCGATCGCGCCCATCCAGGCACCGACGCCGAGGGAGAGGACGAGCTCGCCGGCGACGACGGCGATGTCGAGCGGAGTGAGCGCGGACGGCTTCACCTGCTGCACGATCAGCACGACGCCGACGACCGACATGATCGCCGGGAACCGCCACATCTTCGCGATGGACACCGGGCGCCAGGTCAGCTGGCGGTAGCCGACCCAGCAGATCAGCAGCAGGATGAGGATCGCGTTGGTCAGCGTCTGGACGGTCATGGAGGTCAGGTCCTTCCGGCCGGCGGATCCGGCCACTCCTCCAGCGTCGTGGTCGCGCGCGTCGAGCGGGACCTCCCGACGGCGGAGACCGAGTGGAGATCCGGGTGGAGATCCGGGTGGAGATCGGGTGGAGACTACGCTGGTCGGGTGCCCCAGAACCCGTCGATCCCGTCGGTCGTCCTCGCGGAGAGCGGCTACCTCGCCAGCATCGAGCCCGACAGGTTCGTGCCGGGCGCATACCAGCTGATCGTCGACGGGACGCCGCAGTCGCACGTCGACCTCGACGACCCCAGCAGGCTCTTCTTCGAGTACGTGCAGCGGATGGGCAACGTGATCGACCTCATCGGCGAGCCGGGCCAGCCGATCACCGCCGTGCACCTGGGC
>NZ_JBVQSP010000001.1:0-37117 GCF_055720965.1 Leifsonia sp. PARNA 1/14 | reverse complement strand
TTCGAGTACGTGCAGCGGATGGGCAACGTGATCGACCTCATCGGCGAGCCGGGCCAGCCGATCACCGCCGTGCACCTGGGTGCGGGCGCGCTGACCCTCCCGCGCTACGTCGCGTACACCCGGCCGGGGTCTCGGCAGCAGGTCGTGGAGCTGGAGAGCCGGCTCGTGGACCTGGTGCGCGAGAACCTGCCGCTGCCGCGCTACGCGCAGATCCGCATCCGCCACGGCGACGCACGGGAGGTCGTGGGCAAGCTGCCGGCCGGCCTCCGCGGGGAGGTCGATCTGCTGGTGGTCGACATCTTCAGCGGCGCGCGGACCCCCGCGCACGTGACCAGCGTGGAGTTCTACCGCTCGGCGGTCTCGCTGCTGAAGCCGGACGGCATCGTGCTCGTGAACGTGGCGGACGGGCCGCCGTTGTCGTTCGCCCGCAGCCAGGTCTCGACCCTTGGTGCGGTGGTGGAGAACGTGGCGGCGCTGGCCGAGACGCAGGTGCTCAAGGGGCGGCGGTTCGGCAACGTCGTGCTGGTGGGGTCGAACTCGCCGCTGCCGCTGGAGTGGCTGCCGCGCCTCCTGGCCAGCGGGCCGCATCCCGCCAAGGCCGTGGCGGGTGAGGAACTGCGCACGTTCGCCGCCGGAGCGCCCATCGTGACCGACCAGACCAGCGTGCCGTCGCCTCCGCCGGCGCGCAGCATCTTCCAGAGCGGCACCCGCCGCGAGTGAGCTCGCCGGCGCACGTTCCCGCTAGGCGTGCCGGAACGACACCGTGCGGCCGGGACGGAGTTGGGCGAAGGCGTCGACGGAGCGGTCGGCGACGACAGCGATGACCGGATAGCCGCCGGTCACAGGGTGGTCGGCGAGCAGAACGGTCGGGCGGCCGTCGGGCGAGACCTGCACCGCGCCGGCGATCATCGGCTCGCTCGGCAACTCGCCGGTCTTCGCGCGCTCGAGGAGCACAGGAGGCGACGGCTGGACACCGACCGCGTGCAAGGGGACGCGCGGCGGGTCGAGTCGCACCCCGACACGATCTCCGTCGGCGCTCACCCGCCACTCCACCCTGAAGAAGGCATCGAGCGCGGCTGAGGTGAACCAGTCCGCGCGAGGTCCGCGGTGGGCGCGCACCTCCGCCGGCTCCTCCCCCGGATCGGCGAGCGGGACGAAGTCGATCGCCGGCACGGGCGTCGCGGGCTCCGCGCCGATCGGGAGGAGGTCGCCCGGCAGCAGCGCCGCCGGACCGAGCCCGGAGAGAGTGTCGCGGGAGCGGGATCCGAGCACGGCCTCCACGTCGATGCCGCCGCGCACCGCGAGATAGCTGCGCATCCCGTAGGCAGGCTGGGCGATGCGCAGCTCGGCACCGGCCCCCGCCTGGACGGCTGCGTGGGGGTCGACGCGACGGCCGTCGAGGAACAGCTGTGCGGGCGCACCGGTCACGGCGAACCACACGGGAGCTTCGAACCGTGCGGCGAAGCCGCCGAGCAGAATCTCGACACCGGCCGCGGGCTCCGGGTTGCCGACCAGCCGGTTCGCGAGAGCGAGCGCGCTGCGATCGAGCGCGCCGGAGGGGCTCACACCGACCGCTGCGTGCCCCGGCCGGCCGAGATCCTCGATCAGCGCGAGCGGGCCGGGCCGGAGGATGCTCAGCACCCTTCGAGTCTCCTCGGCGCTCACGGCGTGACCTCCACGAACCGCACCTCGACGCCGGGGCGCAGCAGGGCAGGCGGATCGGCGCGCACATCCCAGAGGGTGGCCTCCGTGCGGCCGATGAGCTGCCAGCCGCCGGGGCTGGATCGCGGGTAGACGCCGCTGAACTCGCCCGCCAGTCCCACCGAGCCGGCCGGCACCGAGGTCCGGGGCGTGGAGCGGCGCGGCACGCGGAGCGCGTCGTGGTCGGTCACCAGGTAGGCGAAGCCCGGCGCGAAACCGCCGAACGCGACGCGCCAGCGGGAGGCTGTGTGCCGCTCGACGACCTCCCGCGGCGTCAGTCCGAGCAACGCGGCCACCTCGGCCAGGTCGTCGCCGTCGTAGCGGACGGCGAGCTCCACCACGTCGCCCGCCGCCGCTGCGGGAGGCTCGGGTACGGTTCGCTCGATCCAGCCGCGCGCGGTGGTCGGCGACAGCACGCGCGGATCGAGGAGCACGGCGATCGTGCGGGCCGCCGGGACGAGGTCGACGACGCCGGTCGGGCGGGTGCGTTCGAGAGCGCGGTACATCCCGAGCACGACGTCGAGTTCGGCGCCGGCTGCTTCTGCGCCGGCTGCCTCGAGCTGGACGAGCAGCGCGCTGTCGCCGTAGCCGAGAACCCGGATCGTCACCTCGAGGTTCGACCCCACGATCACACGAAGGCTTCCACGGCGATTCCAACGTCGTCCAGCCGGCGGCGCACGACCTCCGCCATCGTCACGGCTCCCGGGGTGTCGCCGTGGACGCACAGCGATTCGGCCGTGACGACGATCCTCGTGCCGTCCACGGCGTCCACGGTGCCGTCGGCGGCCATGCGCACCGCGCGCGCCGCGATCGCCTTCACGTCCGAGAGGAGGGCTCCGGGATCGGTGCGCGGCACCAGGGTCCCGTCCGCACGGTAACCGCGGTCGACGAACGCCTCGCCGACGAACCGGAGGCCGCGCTCGACAGCGGCCCGCTCGACAGCGGAACCGGCGAGGCCCAGCACCGGGAGCGTCGGGTCGAACGCGGCCACGGCCTCCACGACCGCGGCCGCCTGCGACGCATCGTGGACGATGCGGTTGTACAGAGCACCGTGCGGCTTGACGTAGCGCACGGCGGTGCCGGCCACCCGCGCCATCCCGGCCAGTGCCGCCAGCTGGTAGAGCACTTCATCGCGCAGCTCGGTCGCCGCCACATCCATGCTGCGACGACCGAAACCGGGCAGGTCACGGTAGGAGACGTGCGCTCCGACGGTCACACCGTTCTCGGCCGCCAGGCGGCAGGTGGCGAGCATCGTGGAGGGGTCGCCGCCGTGGAATCCGCACGCGACGTTCGCGCTGGTCACCAGGCGCAGCATGGCGGCGTCGTCGCCCATCGTCCAGGCGCCGAACGACTCGCCGAGGTCGCTGTTGAGGTCGACGCTGCGCCGCTCGGCGATGGGCTCCATCCACCTATTCTGCGGTACCGGCCGCACCCCTCGCACCGGCGGCGCGCGCCCGGTGCGCCCGCACCTTGGCGCGGTTGCCGCACCGCTGCATCGAGCACCAGCGGCGGTTGCCGCTGCGCGACGTGTCGAGGTAGACCAGCCGGCAGTCGTCGGCCGAGCACTCGCGGATGCGGCCGTCGGCGTCCGGGCCGAAGAGCCGCACGGCATCGCGCGCGACGGTGCCGAGCGCCTGGTGCGGCCGTGCCAGCGTGCGACCGGCCTGGCGGCCTCCCCCGGCCAGAACCGGCGGGATGTCGGGGGTCGCCGCGAACAGGTTCACGACGTCCACATCGCCCGGCGCCAGGGTCTCGCCGCGACTGGCCTGACGGGCGAGCCGGCCGATGGCGACCCGCAGCATCTCCGCGTCGCGGAACTCCCGCTCCCCTGACGTGGCCGCCACCTCGGGAAAGCGGCCGCGGAGCCAGCCGCCGAGGGCCTCCGCGTCGGCGATCGAGCGCCATTCGGCGTTGTCGGGCTCGTCGAGGCCGCCCGTGTACGAGAAGTCCAGGGCGAGCGATCCGGAGTCGAACCACCAGCGCAGACCGTCGGAGTCATCCATCCACTGTCCGGTTTCGCGGGGCAGGAGGACGTCGGTAGGCACCGAACTACCTTAGTCGGTTATCGCCGGCGCCCCCGCACGGCGGCCGGCCGTCGAGGGGCTGGGTAGCAGGAGGGATGGGATACTGAGCGGATGAACGCGACCCGCCCCGACCCCGCGGCCGTGCTCGAGGGCGCGACAGTCCGCCTGCGCGCGCTCACCACGGACGACCTGCCCGACCTCCACGACGCGATCGGCCACCCCGAGGTGTTCGCGGGCGGCTGGGGCGGCGGACTCGCGGCGTATCGCGACACCTACGAGGAGTGGCGGGAGTTCATCCTCGGCTACCTCGCCTGGGACACCGGCAACGTCACCGCCGTCTGCCTGCGCGACGGCGACCGCATCGTCGGCACCACGACGCTCGGCGACTTCGACCTCCCGAACGGGTCCGCCCACATCGGCTGGACCGCCTACGCCCCGGAGGTCTGGGGCACCCGCGTCAACGCTGAGACCAAACGACTGCTGCTCGGCACGGCGTTCGACAACGGCTTCGAGCGGGTCAAACTGCAGGCGGACGTCCTGAACGAGCGCTCGCGCGCCGCGATCCTGCGCCTCGGCGCCACCTTCGAGGGCGTACTGCGGCACACGCAGCCGCGCGCGGACGGCACCTGGCGCGACACCGCGGTGTACTCGGTGCTGCGGGAGGAGTGGCCGGCGGTGCGCGACGGGCTCGACGCGCGGCTGGGGTTCGCGACGGCGTGAGTCCGGGGGCCGGGGAGCGGACCGGTCAGTCCAGCTCGAACCCGCGCGGGTCGAGGGCCTCGGTCGCGGCCGCCGCCGCCATCCTCCGCTGTGCGGACGACACCTCCCGGTGCACCCACGAGATGAGGTTGGCCGAGTCGAACCGACGGCTGCAGGCCCCGCACGCCAGCGCGCGGGCGGGCTTGCGATAGCGGTAGTGCGTGTGGCCGCTCGGGCAGGTGCCGACCCACGGCGCGAGGTCGTCGGCGATGGCGCCGCCGTGCAGCCGCTTGCCCTCGTAGCCCAGGTCGAGCGCGATCGCCCGCCACCGCGGGCCGTGGCCCGCCCGCGAACCGGCGAGCGCGTGCGCGACCTCGTGCAGCAGGATCTGGTGGATGTCGTCGTCGTCATACCGCGCGGCCAGATAGCGGGACACCGTGATGCGCTTCGCCGTGTAGTTGCAGAGGCCCGCGCGGGTCTTCGCGTTGTCGAAGTCGAAGCTCCACACGGCGGGGTCGAGGTGGAGGGCGATCAGGGCGTCCGCCCAGCGGCGCACGCGGTCGAGCTCGGCCATCAGCGCTGATCCCCTGGTCGACTCATGACCCGCATCCTACGCCGGACCGCCGCCGTCGTCCGTGCCGGGAGCCGCCTCGCCGGAGGCCGCGCGCTGCGCCTCCAGGAACCGCTGCACCACTGCGACAGCGGTGAGGGCGCCCTCGATCTCGGCCGGGGAGGCGCCCAGCTTCTCGCGCAGGAACACGGCCGCCGTCATGTCGGACAGTGCGTTCTCGAACTCGGCCTGGTCGAAGTAGCACTTGCCGCGGTTCTGCACGGCGAACGCCTCCAGGGCGATCCAGTCGCGGCCCCGTGCCTCATCGACGCATCCGGTCAGCTCGACGATCGCCTCGTCGAGCTTGCCCTGGTACTGCAGCACCTGCGCTCGGCGGATGCGCGCGCCGAGCAGCTGCTCGCGGTCACCGGTGAACCGCGCTTGGCGCACGGCCTCGTTGCCGACGACGATCGCCTCGTCGAGACGGCCCAGCAGGCGCAGCAGGACGGTCTTCTCATTCAGCGCGCTCAGGCTCCGGAGGCTGCCGAGCTCGTCGAGCCGCTCATCGGCGGCGCGCAGATCGACACGCTCGCGGAGCGTGGACGGATCGTATCCGAGAATGATGCTCAGGGTCGGCTCCCAGGTCGTGCGGTTCCTTCCAGAGTAGTCGTCCGAATCCGTTTACCCGGGCTGCCGCGTGTCCTGCGCGGGGACGAGCGGGACTTCGACGAGCCGGTCGTCGCCCGCGCGTGGCGAACCACGGCCGTCGGTGTTGTTGGTCAGCAGCCAGAGCTTGTCTCCGTGGACGACGACGTCGCGCAACCTCCCGAGGTCGCCGTCGAGGAAAGCCCGGGTCGTCACAGGGGCTCGCCCCGCGGTCGACCACGCCGCCCACAGCCGCTCGCCGCGCAGCGCTGCGAGGAAGACGGTGTCGCCGACGACGGCCAGGCCGCTCGGGCTGGCCTCGTCGGTCGGCCACTGGGCGACCGGGTCGGTGTACTGAGGTTCGTGGCCGACGCCCTCCACCACCGGCCAGCCGTAGTTCGCCCCGGGAACGATGATGTTGAGCTCGTCCCACGTGTTCTGGCCGAACTCGCTCGCCCACATCGTGCCGTGCGCGTCCCAGCCGATGCCCTGGACGTTGCGGTGACCGTACGACCAGACCGGGGATCCGGGGAACGGGTTGTCGTGTGGCACCTGGCCCTCAGGGGTGAGCCGCAGGATCTTGCCGCCGAGGGAGGCCGGACTCTGGGCGTTCGCGGTGTTCGAGGCGTCCCCTGTGGTGACGTAGAGCATGCCGTCCGGACCGAAGGCGATGCGCCCGCCGTCGTGGTTGGAGGCCTTCGGGATGCCGGTCAGCACCGGCTCCGGGGCACCGATCGCATACGAGCCCGGTACGCCGGTCAGCGGCATGCGCACCACCCGGTTGTCGGCGCGCGTGGTCTCGTACGCATAGAGGAACGGCGGCGCCGAGACCGCCGGCACGGCGAGGCCGAGGAGGCCGCCCTCCCCCTGGTGCACGACGCCCGGCACGGTGCCCACCTCGCGGAGGCCGCCCTGCGGCAGCCGTTCGAGGATGCGGCCGTCGTCGCGCTCGCTGATGAGCGCGGAGCCGCTCGGCAGCGGCACGACCGACCACGGCGCATCGAGACCGGTCTCGAGCACGGTCGTCTGGGTGCCGGGCTGCCACGGGATGGCGGCCACCGGCGGCGCCGAGGCGGTGGGGCGCGGTGCGGCCGACGGCGTGAGGGTCGCGGTCGGCGCGGGGACCGGCGCGGTGCACGCGGTGAGTGCGGCGGCCTCGGCGAGGGCGAGCGCGACGAGCGCGACGAGCGCGCGGCGGGCGCGGGCCGCCCTGAGCGGGCGGCTCCGATACCCCAGCCGATGCATCGTGCCTCCCCCCACGCGCCTCATGGTAGCCACGGCCTCCACGTCACGGGAGGGGCGACGGCCGCACGGGGGGCTCGGGTGATCGCCGCTGTCGGCTCCGGCGACCGTCAGTCGACGACGCGCACGTCCTTCCAGAACGCGACGTAGTTGCTGTAGTCCTTGCCGACCCGGTCGAACGAGCTCGGGTACGGCGTCGGATAGCTCCAGGCGCGGTCCTGCAGCACCGTGTCACCGTCCTTGACCGAGAAGTACTGGCATTCGCCCTTCCACGGACAGGTGTACGGAGTCGCGGACTCGACCAGGTGCTCGGACTTCACGCTCGCGGGCGGGAAGTACCAGTTGCCCTCGATGCGGATCAGGTCCTCGGTCGGGGCCTCTGCGATGACGGTGTCGTTCAGAACTGCTTTCATGAGTGAAACCTCCTGATCGCAGTGAACACCCGGGTCTACCGGAACATTCCGGCGGCACTGCGGATTGCTATCGAGCGCTCAGGCTGCTCGCAGGACCCGCACCTCGGAGACGGTGCCGAGCCTCCCGGAGCGGGCGAGCTCTGTGGCATCGGCGCCGGCGGCGATCCGTTCCTGCCCCGAGACCGACGCGGTCAGCAGGTGCGCGACCGCTCCGCGCAGGCCGGTGAACGCGGCGCATGCGGCAGCGGCCTCCGGCGAGCTGTAGTCGATGCCGACGCTCGCGAGCGCATCGACCACGGCACCCGCTGCGAGGAGGTCCTCCACGGCGAAGCGCGTCCCGCCTTCCGCCGTCGCGCCTCCCGCCGCGACCAGCGCGACCATCGCGCGACGACCGAGACGCACCTGCTCGTCGAGGATCCAGCGTGCGACGGCGGGGGCGTCCGTGAGCCCCGCGGCCACGACGGAGCCCGTGCCGGGGATCAGTTCGGCGGCGGCCTCCGCCGGCTCGTCGGCGAGCGCATCCACCCACACGACGATGTCGGCGTCGGCCGCGACGGCCGAGGCGCCGGCAGCCGCCCAGTCGAACCGCACCTGGTACTTGGCCTGGCGGTGCGCGGCGGGGACGGTCGACGGTTCGGAGCTGGCGGAATTCACCGCATCAGCGTAACCGGGCGGCGAAACCGGCCGACGCGTGTTGCGCTCGGTGACGCTGCTCGTGCTCACGCTCCCGTGCCGACGACGGCCGCATCTGCTCCCGGATGAGCTCGAAGTCGTGCCGGGTGAGCTCGATCAGCCCGGCGCGCAGTTGATAACCCCAGTCGGGCTTGTCGCGCGTGAAGTCGAGGGAGGAGAGCAGCGGCCGGATGGGGGTGGCGACCGCGTCGTGGTCCCAGTCGACGCGCCGACGCCACGCGACGAAGTCGGCGGAGGCGTTGCGGCGCTGGCCGGCGCCCGGCTGCATGCCCTGGGTCGCCTGGTACACGTCGGCGTCGGCCAGCCTCCCGACCGCGGTGAACTGCTTGAGCGGATCGCCGTCGGGATACGACTCGCGCGGCGAGTAGTACACGAACCCGTCGGCCGCGCCCATCCGCTCGAGCGGAGCGCGCGCGCCGTGGTTGACCTGGGCGAAGCCGCCCGCGACCCCGCGCAGCACGTGGTCATGCTGAACCACGCCCAGCCAATAGCGGATCGCCATGCTCCCGTTCTAGCGCACAGGTACGACATCGCAGCGGGGACGGGCGCTGGATGTCGAATCCCGTCGGCGCCGCTCGACGTATCGATTGAGTCCACCGCGACGGAAGGAACCTGCATGCGCTACCTCCTCGTCCTGACGACCGACCCGCTCGATGCGTCACCGGCGGCCGACGTCCTGCAGCGGTTCACGGTCGACCTGATCCACTCCGGGGTGCTGCTCGCGGGCGAGCTGCTCGCCGCGGACGGCCTCCTCGTCGAGCTCCGGGCCGAGGGGCCGTGCCGGATCGCAGACGCTCCTGTCACGGCCGCGAGTGCGTCGGCGTTCTGGATCGTGCAGACCTCCGACCGAGCAGAGGCGGTCGAATGGGCGAGGCGCCTGCCACTGGATCGTGGCAGAGTCGAGGTGCGCCGCATCGTGAGCGGCGCCGCGGCGGACGCGTGAGCGGGGCCGGAGACGTGGGAGGGACGCTGGTGGCAGACGGGCAGGACACGGCTGGCTCGCACCGTGCGACGGGCTCCCGCGGTGCGACGGGCTCCCGCGGCGCGACGGCCGACGAGGCCAGGCGCGCCGTCGAGGCGGTGTGGCGCATCGAGTCGGGCAAGCTGGTCGCCGGCCTCGCCCGCTGGACCGGGGACGTCGGGCTCGCGGAGGAGCTGGCCCAGGACGCCCTCGTCGCCGCGCTCGAGCAGTGGCCGGAGACCGGTGTGCCGCGCACCCCCGGCGCCTGGCTGACGACAGTCGCCAAACGCCGCGCGATCGACGGCTGGCGCCGGCGCGAACGCCTCGACGAGCGCTACGCCGCGCTCGCCCGCGACCTGGAGCAACAGGACGACGACGACCCCGCCGCGGTGGCGGAGGAGGATATCCAGGACGACCTGCTGAGGCTCGTCTTCGTGTCGTGCCACCCCGTGCTCGCGCCGGGCGCCCGGGTCTCGCTGACGCTCAAGCTGCTCGGCGGCCTGACCACCGAGGAGATCGCGCGGGCGTTCCTCGTACCCGTTCCCACGATCGCGCAGCGCATCGTGCGCGCCAAGCGCACGCTCAGCGCGGCGCACGTGCCCTTCGAGGTGCCCGATCGCGCCGACTACCCCGAGCGGCTGTCGTCAGTGCTGGAGGTCGTCTACCTGATCTTCAACGAGGGCTACTCGGCCACCGCGGGCGACGACTGGATGCGCCCCGACCTCTGCCAGGAGGCCCTCCGCCTCGGCCGCGTGCTGGCCGAGCTCACCCCTCGCGAGCCGGAGGTGCACGGCCTGGTCGCGCTGATGGAGTTCCAGGCCTCCCGCCTGCCCGCGCGGGCGACGCCCGACGGCGAGCCGATCCTGCTGCAGGACCAGGATCGCACCCGGTGGGACCGCCTCCTCATCGGCCGCGGCGTCGCCGCCCTCGCCCGCGCCGACCGTCTGCTCGGCGCCCGCGGACGCGGCCCGTACGCGCTGCAGGCCGCCATCGCCGCCTGCCATGCGACCGCGCCCGCCCCCGGCGACACCGATTGGGAGGAGATCGTCGCCCTCTACGGCGCGCTGGCGAGGCTGCGGCCCTCCGCGGTCGTGGAGCTCAACCGCGCGGTCGCCGTGTCCATGGCTTATGGTCCGGACGCTGCGCTCGACGTGGTCGAGCGGCTCGTGGAGGGCGGCGCCCTGGAGTCCTACCACCTCTTGCCGTCGGTGCGCGCCGACCTCCTTTTCAAGGTCGGCCGGCACGCCGAGGCGGAGGTCGAGTTCGAACGGGCCGCGTCGATGACCGCGAACGCGCGGGAGCGGACGCTGCTGCTGGGGCGGGCGGCGCAAGCGGCGGAGGCCGTGCGTGTCCGGAACGCCGGACCCGCCGCATCCGGGAGTGCGCCGTGAATGCCCCCTTCCCCTGCCCGGGCGTGAGGAGATGCGTGACACTGGGGAGGTGAGAGTCCTTCTCAAGCTCATCCTCGACTGCGACCCCGATGCGGCCTGGCGTGCCCTCCAGAGCCCCACCGCGTTCCGGGAGGTCGCGATGCCCTGGGTGGACTTCCGGTCGGACGAGGCGGCCGGGTTCCCGACGGTCTGGGACACCGAGGAGCACCGGGTCAGCGTGCGCGCGCTCGGCGCGTTCACCGTCGGCACGCAGGCGATCCGGCTCGACACCCTGCGCTCCACCGACCCCCGCGAGAGCGCGACCCGCATCCTGCGCGACAGCGGAGGCGGGACCGGTGGCGTCCTGTCCGCGATGCCGCACCTCGACCACCGCATGGCCGTGGCTCCCGACCCTGCCGGGCCCGGACCCGACGGTCGCCTGCGGACCCTTTATCGCGACCGCCTGATCGTGCGCGCCGGTCTCGTCACCCCTCTCGCCTGGTACGGGCTGTGGGCGTTCTGGCAATGGCGCGGCGTGCGCCTGCGGCGCCTGGCACCGACCTGGGCATACGATCCCCCCACGCCCGACGAGGGCGCCGAGACGGAGGCAGCAGCATGAGCACCCTCACCCCAGAGACCGCACCCGAGGTCGACCCGGGTCACGGACGCGCCGCGACTGCGGTGCAGACCGCGGACTGGCGGCGCAGCGTCTTCGCGCTCTACTCGTCGGTGCGCCGGATCGCCGTGAGCGACCCGGCCGCCGCGCACGCCCACTGGATCTCGTGCCGCAACGAGCTCTTCTCGTCGCACCCGGCCTCCCCGCTGCTCGACGACGACCGCGACCGCTTCACCGGCCTCCCGGTGTCGCCGTACGATCCCGACTGGCGCTTCGAGCTGCCCGTGCACGCGCCGGCGGAGCCGAGGCGGATGGACGTCGAGACCGGCACCGACGGCGTCGTGCCCTTCGAACTCCTGGGCACCGTGCGCGTGCCGCTCGCCGGCACGCTCGACGTGTGGCGGCTGGCCTCCTACGGCGGCGGCCTGTTCGTGCCGATCAAGGACGCCCTCGCCGGCAAGCGCGGCGGCACCTACGGCGGCGGACGCTACCTGATCGACACGATCAAGGGCGCCGACCTGGGGATGTCGGCCGACGACGGCGAGGCCACGCTCGTCCTCGACTTCAACTTCGCCTACAACCCGTCGTGCGCGTACGACCCGGAGTGGGCCTGCCCGCTCGCGCAGGCGGGCAACACCCTCCCCGTCGAGATCCCCGTCGGCGAGCGCTACCCCGGCTGACAAGCGCCGGTTCGGGAGGTGGATCTCAGCGGGCGACGAGCGTGAGGCGCTGCGTGGGGCGGGTCATCGCGACGTAGAGCGACGCGGCGCCGCGCACCGACTCGGCGGCGAGCGACTCCGGGTCGGCCAGAACGACCGCGTCGAACTCGAGACCCTTCGCCTCGTAGCCGGTCAGCACCGAGATCGGGCGCGTGAGCCCGGCCGCCCCGCGAGCCGCGTCGTCGCCGAACCGCTCGCGCACGGCGGCCGTCACGGCCTCGACGTCGTCGACGGTCGCGATGACGGCGAGCGTGCCGTTCCGGTCGATGCCGCGATCGTGGGCGACGGCCTCCGCGACTGCGACGGGGAGGCCGTCGGCCTCCGCCTCCACGCGACGGATCGGCCAGTCGCCTTCCCGCACGGCGCGCGTCGGCGTGATCGGCAGTCCGGCGTCCTGCGCGATGCGCTCCGCCTCACGCGTGATCTGGGCGGGGGTGCGGTAGTTGACCGTGAGCTCCTCCAGGCGCCAGGCGTCCTTGAACGACGGCTGCAACGCCTCCTCCCAGCTCGTCGCGCCCGCCGCCGACGCCACCTGGGCGATGTCGCCGACGATGGTGAACGACTTCATCGGGCACCGCCGCACCAGCACGCGCCACTGCATCGGCGACAGCTCCTGCGCCTCGTCGACCACCACGTGACCGTAGGTCCAGGAGCGGTCGGCGGCCGCGCGCTCGGCGGTCGTTCCACGGTCCTCCTGCTCGGCGAAGCCATCGGCGAGCTGCTCTGCGCTCACCAGGCCCTCCACACCCATGTTGCGGATCGCGGCACGTGCGTTCTCGAGGTCGCGCTTGCGCTGCCGTCCGCGCTCGCGGGAGGCCGGGTCGGAACGCCCGGGAAAGTCGCCGAGCAACTCGGCGGCCTCGTCGAGCAGCGGTACGTCCGAGACGGTGAACGACTCGTTCCGGTCGCGCAGGAGAGCCTGCCGCTGCTCCGGCGACCAGCGCGGAGTGAGCTCCGCGAGCCAGGCCGGGCGGGCGTACAGGTCCTGCAGCAGCTTCTGCGGCGTCAACGGCAGCCACGCCGTGTTGAGCAGCACGCGCACGTCGTACGAGGTGCGGAGGTCCTCCCGCAGCACCCGGAGGTCGGCCTCGTCGATCGTCGAGCCTCCCGCACGCAGCTGCGCAGCGAGCTGATCGGTCAGCTCGCCGAGCGCGTGCTTCACGAAGGTGACCCGGGCGACGTTGTGCGGCTTGCCCGTGCGCTGCGCCTTCGCGATCGCCCGCTGCACGAGCTCGGGCTGCACGACCAGCCGCTCGTTGTCGACCACGATCGTCTGCGTCTCGTCGGGAGCCTTCTGCCGCGACCGGACCGCGCGCGACAGCAGCCGGGCCATCGTGGCCGCGCCCTTCAGCCGGGCGGCCTCCGGGGCGTCCTCGGCCGTGGCCTCCACCCCGGGGAACAGCTCGCCGAGGGTCTGCATCACGACACCGGTCTCGCCCAGCGACGGCAGCACGGCCTCGATGTACCGCAGGAACGCCGACGACGGCCCGACCACGAGCACACCGGAGGCGCTGAGCCGCTGGCGGTTCGCGTACAGCAGGAAGGCGGCGCGATGCAGCGCGACGGCGGTCTTGCCGGTGCCGGGACCGCCCTGCACGACGAGCGCGCCGCGGAGGTCGGAGCGGATGATGCGATCCTGCTCGGCCTGGATGGTCGCGACGATGTCGTGCATGCGGCCGGTGCGCTGCGCGGTGAGCGCTGCGAGGAGGGCGCCCTCGCCCTGCACCTTCTCGCCCGAGGTCGCGCCGTCGAGCAGCGCCTCGTCGAACACCTCGTCGTCGATACGGACGACCTGGCGCCCGTTCATCGTCAGATGCCTGCGAGCCCGAACGCCCATCCGCTCGCTCGCGGTCGCCTGATAGAACGCGCTCGCCTGCTGTGCACGCCAGTCCACGAGCAGCGAGACCTGGTCGTCGTCGCGCAGCCCGACGCGGCCGATGTAGCGGTGGTCGGTGCCATCGACCGGCGCGTCGAGGAGCAGACGGCCGAACACGAGCCGCGCATCCACATCGCGCAGTTGCAGCAGCTGGTCCTCGTACAGGCGGGCGAAAGCGTCGCGTTCGCTGCGCGCCTGGTGGTTGCTTCCGACACTCTCGCGGCGCACCCGCGTCAGCCGCTCCTCCGTCTCGGCCCTGAGCGTGTCCAGCCGCTCGTACAGCCCCGAGACGACGGTGCGCTCACGTTCGAGTTCCGATTCCTGCACGCGCGACCACCCTTCCGGATTACGGGCCGACAGTCTACGACCTCCCGCCGGGAATCCGCTCCCAGCAAGCATGGGGCCGGCACCCGGTAGACTGTACGGACCAGCACGACTGGCCTGCCGACATCGTCGGCGTGCGCGAGCGCCGGGCGGTGGCCCCGCCGCGCACCTCCACTCTTCTTTCCGGCGAAGACGTCCTGTTCTTGCGACGACCGCCCGAACCGCCCGCAGGGCCGAGCCCTGCCAGAAAGGCACTTGTGACCAACCAGACCTTCGCCGAGCTCGGCGTGCCCGCCCCCCTCGTCGCCGTCCTCGCGGCGGACGGCAAGACGGAGCCGTTCCCCATCCAGGCCGACACCCTCCCCGACACCCTCGCAGGGCGCGACGTGCTCGGGCGCGGCAAGACCGGCTCGGGCAAGACCATCGCGTTCTCGCTGCCGCTGGCGGCTCGGCTCGCCGCTGGTGCTCCCGCTTCGGGAGGCCGCCCGCAGCGCGGATACCGCCGGCCCCGCGGCCTCGTGCTCGCCCCGACCCGCGAGCTCGCCACCCAGATCGACGCGACGCTCAAGCCGCTCGCGAACGCGCTGGGCCTGACGACCACGACCATCTTCGGCGGCGTCGCACAAAGCCGTCAGGTGACCGCGCTGCAGGCCGGCGTCGACATCATCGTCGCCTGCCCCGGCCGCCTCGAAGACCTCATGAAGCAGGGCATCGTGCACCTCGACCGCGTCGAGCTGACCGTGCTCGACGAGGCCGACCACATGGCCGACCTCGGCTTCCTGCCGACGGTCACGCGCATCCTGAACGCCACACCGTCACGCGGCCAGCGTCTGCTCTTCTCGGCCACGCTGGACAACGGCGTCGACAAGCTGGTGTCGAAGTTCCTCACGAACGAGGTGCTGCACTCGGTCGACGACGCGACGAGCCACGTGGAGGCCATGACCCACCACGTGTTCGAGGTCGCGGACCAGGACGCCAAGAAGGACCTCATCCACGCGCTCGCCTCCGGACGCGGCCGCCGCATCCTGTTCATGCGCACCAAGCACCAGGCCAAGCGCCTCGCCAAGCAGCTGACCTCGGCCGGGATCCCGGCGGTCGACCTCCACGGCAACCTCAGCCAGGGCGCCCGCGACCGCAACCTCGCCGCCTTCGGCTCCGGCGACGTGCGCGTGCTGGTCGCGACCGACGTCGCGGCACGTGGCGTGCACGTCGACGAGGTGGAGCTCGTGGTCCACGTGGACCCGCCCGCGGAGCACAAGGCCTACCTCCACCGCTCGGGCCGCACCGCCCGCGCCGGCAGCGCCGGCGACGTCGCGACGGTGATGCTGCCCGACCAGGCGGGCGACGTGCGCTCGCTGCTGCGCGCGGCCGCCATCACCGCGAGCCCGCAGCGCGTCACCGCGGAATCGCCCGCCGTGACCTCGCTCGTCGGTGAGCGCGCGCCGCGCGTGGCGCCGGTGGCCGAGCCCAAGAGCGGCGGGAACAGCGGTTCCGGCCCCGGCTCGGGCGGCGGCGGTCGTGGAGGCCGCGGCGGCCGTGGGGCCGGGCGCGGTTCGAACGGTGACGCTCGTGACGCCGGTGGCCGCGGGAACGCCGGTCGCAGCGGTGCAGGCCGCAACGGTGGCGGCCGGAGCGGCGGCGGTCGTGACGAGGCGGGCCGCAATGGCGGCGGTCGCGACGCGAGTGGCCGCGACAACGCGGGCCGGAACGCCGGCGGTCGTGACAATATGGGCCGCGACGACACGCGCGGCGACGGCTCGTCGCGTCGGCGCGGGCGCGGCAGGGGTCCGGCGCAGTCCGATGCTCGCACGACCACCGGCGAGCGCGCCGGCGGCGCTGGACGCAACGGAGGCAACGCCGGCAACGGCGGGGCCGGCCGCAGCAGCAACCACGGCAGTGGCAACCACGGCAACGGCGGCGCTCCGCGCACCGGGATGCGCGTCGGCGACCTCGTAGGCGGAAGCACCAGCCGAGGCCGCGGCACCCGCCGCGCCCGCGGCTGACGCCGCCCGGATCGACAACTCCGGAGATCGACGGCCCATCGGCCCGAAATGTCCGGACCAGCACAACGGCGCGCCGTCGACACGGCGAGGTCTCCGGAGTCGTCATCTCGTTGCGCCTTCGCGTCGATGACTCCGGAGGTCGGCGTCGACCCGCCGCGCGGCGGACGATGACTCCGGAGACCGGCGGCTCGGGAGGGTCCATCCTCCGGATGAGAGGGACGCCTCCCGACGCCGACGGAGGATCGCCGCGCGCCGGCCGATCGCGCATCCTCCGGAAGCTGCCGCCGGTCGGAGAGTCGCGACCGATCTCCTCCGCTACCGACAGCGCACCCGCGCAGTCGGTAACGGAGGATTCGCGGTGCGACACGCCCGGGAACGGCAGCTAACGGAGGAGGCCGGGCCCGGGAACGGCCGCGGATCCTCCGTTGGCCGCAGCCATCGCGGCTGCAGCCGCTCGGGACCCGGCGAGCGCGGAGATGCCGGCGGCAATACCGTCGATGAGCAGACGGAAGCTGCGGTCGAGGTCGTCGGGGAGGCCGAAGCCGCCGCCGAGTTCCAGGGTGACGAAGCCGTGGAGGGCGCTGCGGAGCATCCGGATGGCGTCCACGGTGGCGTCGTCGGGCAGGCCGAACCCGCGGAGTGCGGCGGCCAGCACGGCGATCGTCTCCTCAGCGCGCGCGGCGAGCTCGGCGTCGGCGGCCGAGCCGAGCTCGGGGGCGACCTGCGTCGCGGCGTAGCGGCCCGGGTGCCGGTGGGCGTACGCCCGGACGGCGTCTGCCGCCGAGTGGATCGCCTCCGGCCCGGAGCGGCCGATCGTCGCCTGCGCCAGCACGCGTGTCAGCTCGGCCACGCAGTCGGTGGCGACGAGGCGGCGCAGGTCGTCGAGGGAGGCGACGTGCTTGTACAGGCTCGGAACCGCGACACCGGCGCGGGAGGCGACGGCGGCGAGCGTCAGCCGGTCGAGCCCGGTGACGCCCCCGTCGTCGACGACGTCGAGCGCCACCGCTGCGACGGCGGTGCGGGTCAGCCCGGCCCTAGGCACGCGACTCACGCCCGGTGCGCGCCAGCGCCACCCCCTCAGCACCAGTCACCGTCCAGTCGCCACCGGCGGCGGCCTGGAGGTCGCGGAGGAAGGTCAGCGTCGCCGGCACGATGATGTCGGGCCGCTGGGCCTGCGGGTAGTGGCCGGATTCGGGGACGCGCACGACCTGGGCGCCGAGGGTCTCGATCCAGTCCGCCTCGGCCGCCGGGTCCTTGTAGTCGGGGTCGAGCGCGCCGACGAAGGCGAGCATCGGCGCCTGCACCTCGGGCAGCCGCGGCTCGACGACCGAATGGGTCAGGGCGAGTGTGAGGCGCCGGAACGACCGCAGCCGGCCGGGCTCCTTCATGTTGCGCTTGAGGTCGGCGGCGTGCTCCTTCAGCCACGGGGCGGTGCGGCCCTTGTTGATGGAGCGGTAATAGCCGGCCCAGACGGACGCGCCCCACGGCCCCGTGAACAGCACGCGGTACATCCCGTGGATGGATGCCACCGCGAAGCGGCTC
Source organism: Leifsonia sp. PARNA 1/14 (assembly GCF_055720965.1). Classification (NCBI taxonomy): domain Bacteria; kingdom Bacillati; phylum Actinomycetota; class Actinomycetes; order Micrococcales; family Microbacteriaceae; genus Leifsonia; species Leifsonia sp. PARNA 1/14. Next base: position 19,739 of record NZ_JBVQSP010000001.1, on the reverse strand, counting down.
ATCGCCGGGTCGCGCAGCAGCGGGCCGAACAGCACGAGGCCGGCGACGGCGTCGGGGCGTTCGGCGGCCGCCCACGCCGCGGCGGCGGCGCCCATGGAGTTGCCGAGCACGACGGCGCGGCCACCGGGTCGGTCGCCAGCCAACTCGTCGATCAGGGCGAGGAGGTCGCGGCCGGTGGCGATGTCGCCGAACTCGCGGAAGGTCGTGTCGGAGTCGCCGTGGGCCCGCAGGTCGGTGACCGCGACGCGGTAGCCGGCCTCCAGCAACGGGTCGACGAGCTCGCGGTAGGTCGAACGGAGATCGCCCATCCCGGGGACGGCGACCACGAGAGGGCCGGTGCCCTCGACGGTGTAGCTGATGCGTCCCTCGGGGCGCTGCAAGTACCGGACCTGCGAAGCGATGGAAGTATTCATAGCCAATAAGCTAATACCATTAGCTAGAAAGCACAAGAGAAAAGTGAAACCGCACCGGAGGCCGACTCAGGCCAGACGCCCCACCGACGCCATCGCGGCCTTGACGAGCGCGCCGCGGCCGCCCTCCAGTTCTTCGCACACCGTCGGCGACACCGCCTCGTCGGGCGTCATCCAGGTGATTTCGAGGGCGTCCTGCCGGGGCTCGCAGGTGCCGGTGACGGGCACGACGTAGGCGAGCGAGACGGCGTGCTGGCGCTCATCGGTGAACGCGGACACCCCGGGCAACGGGAAGTACTCGGCCACCTGGAACGGGACGGGGCTGGCCGGCAGCAGCGGGAACGCCATCGGCCCGAGGTCTTTCTCGAGGTGCCGGAACAGCGCCTCCCGCAGCGTCTCGCCGTACATGACACGGCCGGAGACGAGCGTGCGCGTGATCTCGCCGACGGCGTTCGCCCGCAGCAGCACGCCGACCTCCGTCACCTGGCCGAGGCCGTCGACCCGCACAGGGACGGCCTCCACGTACAGCAGCGGGAGCCGTCGCCGGATCTGCTCCAGCTCGATGTCGCTCAGCCAGGCGGGACCGGGCCGGGCCCCCGAGCCGTCGAGCGGGTCGGGAGTCGGGTCCGGGTCGGGGGTGCGCACGCTCATGCACCGATCCTACGGATGCCGCGCCGCTCGTCCACGCAGACAGACGGATCTGTGGACTGCACCGCGATCTGGGGGCTGTGGAGGACGGTCGGGTAGTGCGCACAATGGATCATGCCGTTTCCCGCCCCCGAGCTCCACCTCGACCACGACGCCGTGCTGTGGTCGGCAGGCGAGGCCGACCGGGTCGGCCGACCCCGGCTGATCCTGCTGCACGGCTACGCGTCGGACGAGGCCGACCTCTTCGGCATCTCGGCCTACCTGCCCCTGGAGCCGGTGATCGCGTCGCTGCGAGCACCCATCCCCGAAGGTCCCGGCTTCGCGTGGTTCTCGCGCTTCACGAACGTCTCGGGCGACCCGCTCGCGGCGAACGCCAACGCGGCCGCCCGCGCGGTCCTCGACTGGATCGACGAGCAGCCGCACGTGCCGACCGGCATCCTGGGCTTCTCCCAGGGCGGCGCGCTCGCGCTGCAGCTGATGCGGCTGGCCCCGGAGCGGTTCGACTTCGCCGTGATGCTGTCGGGCTTCGTCGTGCAGGGCGCGGCGGACGGGGACGCGACGCTCGCCGAGCGCCGGCCTCCGGTGTTCTGGGGTCGCGGGACGCACGACGACACCATCCCGGCCGCCTCCATCGCGCGCGCGGAGGAGTGGCTGCCCGGGCACAGCAGGCTCGACGCCCGGATCTACGAGGGCCTCGGGCACGGCATCTCGCCGCTCGAGCTCGGCGACATCTCGTCGTTCATCCGCGCGAACCTCCCACGCCGCGGCTGACCCGGCGGCGACGGGCGGCGAGGAGGCAGCGCCGCACCACTGGTCCGTGTCGGTGGCCGGGAGCAGGATGGAGTCGATGAGCGACGTGCTCGACCGGTTCTCCCCCGCGACCCGTGAATGGTTCCGCGGGGCCTTTGCCGCGCCCACCGACGCGCAGGCGGGAGCGTGGGAGGCCATCTCGCACGGGCGCCATGCCCTCGTGATCGCCCCGACCGGCTCGGGCAAGACTCTCGCCTCGTTCCTCTGGGCGATCGACCGCTTGGCGAGCCGCGAGCCGAAGCCGGACGACCGGCCGGGCACCCGAGTGCTCTACATCTCTCCGCTCAAGGCGCTCGGCGTCGACGTCGAGCGCAACCTCCGGGCGCCGCTGGTCGGCGTCACCCAGACGGCGCGGAGGCTCGGCAGCGAGCCTCCCCACGTCAGCGTCGGCGTGCGCTCGGGCGACACCACCTCGGCCGACCGCCGGGCGCTCGTCGCCTCGCCGCCGGACATCCTGATCACGACCCCCGAGTCGCTGTTCCTCATGCTCACCTCCCAGGCCCGCGAGACCCTCGCGACGGTCGAGACGGTCATCGTCGACGAGGTTCACGCCGTCGCCGCCACCAAGCGCGGTGCGCACCTCGCCCTCTCGCTGGAGCGCCTGGACGCGCTGCTGCCGAAGCCCGCGCAGCGCATCGGGCTCTCTGCGACGGTGCGGCCGGCGGAGGAGGTCGCGCGCTTCCTCGGCGGCCGCGCGCCGGTGGAGGTCGTGGCCCCGCCCGCGGGCAAGCGCTTCGACCTCCGGGTCGTCGTGCCGGTCGAAGACATGAGCGAGCTCGGCACCTCGACGTTCGCGAGCGGCAACGACGACGGCTCGGCCCCGCAGGCCGGCTCGATCTGGCCGCACGTGGAGGAGGCGATCGTCGACCGCGTGCTCGAGCACCGCTCCTCCATCGTCTTCGCCAACTCGCGACGGCTCGCCGAGCGGCTCACGGCGCGGCTCAACGAGATCTACGAGGAGCGCGTGCTGGGCGGCGACGCGACCGCCGGCGCTGTCGCCCCCGCCACCGCGGCTCCCCCGCGGCCGCCCGCCGAGCTGATGGGCGGCTCCGGTCAGACCAAGGGGTCCGCCGCCGTCGCCGACCCCGAGTCGCTCGTGCTCGCCCGCGCGCACCACGGGTCGGTCAGCAAGGAGCAGCGGGCACTCATCGAAGACGACCTGAAGTCCGGGAGGCTGCGCTGCGTCGTGGCGACCTCCAGCCTCGAGCTCGGCATCGACATGGGCGCCGTCGACCTCGTGGTGCAGGTGGAGGCCCCGCCGTCGGTCGCGAGCGGACTGCAGCGCGTCGGCCGCGCCGGCCACCAGGTGGGCGAGGTCTCGCGCGGCGTGGTCTTCCCCAAGCACCGCGCCGACCTGATCCACTCGGCGGTGGCGACCGAACGGATGGTCGGCGGCCTCATCGAGACCCTGAAGGTGCCCACCAACCCGCTCGACATCCTCGCCCAGCAGACGGTCGCCGCGACCGCGCTGGAGTCGCTCGACGCCGACGACTGGTTCGACACCGTGCGACGCAGCGCCCCGTTCGCGACGCTGCCTCGCAGCGCGTACGACGCCACCCTCGACCTCCTGGCCGGCCGCTACCCGTCCGACGAGTTCGCCGAGCTGCGCCCGCGCATCGTCTGGGATCGCGACGCCGGCACCCTCACCGGACGCCCCGGCGCGCAGCGGCTCGCGGTGACGAGCGGTGGCACCATCCCCGACCGCGGGATGTTCGGCGTCTTCATGGTCGGCGAGCGCGCGAGCCGGGTCGGCGAGCTCGACGAGGAGATGGTCTACGAATCGCGCGTCGGCGACGTGTTCGCGCTCGGCTCGACCAGCTGGCGCATCCAGGAGATCACGCACGACCGCGTACTGGTGACCCCGGCGTTCGGTGAGCCGGGTCGGCTGCCGTTCTGGAAGGGCGACGGCCTCGGGAGGCCCGCCGAGCTGGGCGCGGCCGTGGGCGCGTTCATCCGCGAGCTGAGCACGGCCTCCCCCGCCGACGCCGAGCTGCGCTGCGTGGAGGCCGGGCTCGACGCCTTCGCGACGGCCAACCTGCTGGCGTTCCTGCGCGAGCAGAAGGAGGCCACCGGTCACGTCCCGACCGACCGCACGCTCGTCGTCGAGCGGTTCCGCGACGAACTCGGCGACTGGCGCGTGGTGCTGCATTCCCCGTTCGGCATGCAGGTGCACTCGCCGTGGGCGCTGGCCGTGCAGGCGCGCGTACGCGAGCGCTTCGGCGTCGACGCCGGCGCGATGGCGGCCGACGACGGGATCATCGTGCGTATTCCCGATACGGAATCCGTGCCTCCCGGCGGCGAGCTGTTCATCTTCGAGCCGGCCGAGCTCGACGAGCTGGTGACGCTGGAGGTCGGCGGCTCCTCGCTCTTCGCTTCACGGTTCCGCGAGTGCGCCGCCCGCGCCCTGCTGCTGCCCAAGTACAACCCGGGCAAGCGGTCGCCGCTGTGGCAGCAGCGGCAGAAGGCGTCGCAACTGCTCGACGTCGCCCGCAAGTACCCGAGTTTCCCGATCATTCTCGAGACGGTGCGCGAGTGCCTGCAAGACGTCTACGACCTCCCCGCGCTCGACGAGGTGGCGCAGAGCATCGCCCAGCGCCGCATCGCGATCGCGGAGGCCGCGACCGAGACGGCGTCGCCCTTCGCCCGCTCGCTGCTGTTCGGCTACGTCGCCGCCTTCATGTACGAGGGCGACAGCCCGCTCGCCGAACGCCGGGCGGCCGCGCTGTCGCTCGACGCCGGACTCCTCGCCGAGCTGCTGGGCCGCGCCGAGCTCCGCGAGCTGCTCGACCCCGCGGTCATCGAGCGGGTGGAGCTGCAGCTGCAGCGACTCGACCCTGACCGGCGGGTGCGCGGCGAGGAGGGCGTGGCCGACCTCCTGCGGCTGCTCGGCCCCCTGACGGTCGAGGAGGTCGCGCAGCGGTTGCAGGGCGCAGCGGAGGCGCCGGAGACCGACGCGACGGACGGGACCGACGCGACCTCCGAGACCGCGACCTCCGAGACCGACGACGCCGCACCCCCGCACGCCACCCGGGAGGCCGCGGCCGCTCATCTCACCGCCCTGGTCGACGCCAAGCGTGCGCTCGCGGTCAGCTACGCCGGCGCCGAGCGCTACGCGGCCATCGAAGACGCGAGCCGCCTCCGCGACGCCCTCGGGGTTCCGCTGCCGATCGGAGTGCCGGTCGCGTTCATCGAGCCGGTCGACGACCCGCTCGGCGATCTGGTGAGCCGCTTCGCCCGCACGCACGGGCCGTTCGAGATCGGCGAGCTCGCCTCCGCGTTCGGGCTCGGACCCGCCATCGTTCAGGACGCCCTGCGCCGCCTCTCGTACGACGGCCGGGTCGCGGAGGGCGAGTTCCGGCCGCACGCGCACGGGTCGGAGTGGTGCGACGCCGAGGTGCTGCGCCGGCTGCGCCGGATGTCGCTCGCGGCGTTGCGCCAGGAGGTCGAGCCGGTCGAGACGGCCACGTTCGCCCGGTTCCTGGGCGACTGGCAGCACCTGGGCTCGACGCTGCGCGGCGTGGACGCGGTCGCGTCGGTCGTCGAGCAGCTCGCCGGCGCACGCATCCCGGCCTCCGCCTGGGAGTCGCTCGTGCTGCCCGGCCGCGTCGCCGACTACAGCCCGGCGATGCTCGACGAGCTCACCGCCACCGGGGAGGTGATCTGGTCGGGAGACGGCGCCCTGCCGGGCAACGACGGCTGGATCAGTCTCCACCTGGCCGACTCCGCGCCGCTCACGCTCGCGCCGCCGGCCGACCGCGAGCCCGACGAGCTGCAGCGCGGCATCCTGGCCGCATTGGCCCGCGGCGGCGGTTACTTCTTCCGGCAGCTGTCCGACGCGCTCGGCGCTGAGCGCGGGGAGGCGATCGACGACGCGGAACTCGTGACAGCGCTGTGGGACCTGGTCTGGTCGGGGCTCGTCACCAACGACACGCTGGCGCCGCTGCGAACCGTCACCGGAGCGGGCGGCGGCGCGCACAAGCGGCCGCGGCAGCCGACCCGGTCGCGGATGTACCGCGGACGCGTCGGCGCGGCACGGCAGTCGGCGATGGTGACCCGGATGGGCCCGCCGACCGTCGCCGGTCGCTGGTCGCTCCTCCCCGAGCGCGACCTCGATTCCACCGTGCGCACGCACGGACAGGCCGAGACGCTGCTCGACCGCTACGGCGTCGTGACCCGCGGCTCGGTGATGAACGAGGGCACGCCGGGCGGCTTCGCGCTCGCCTACAAGGTGCTCAGCGGCTTCGAAGACACGGGGAGGGCGCGTCGCGGATACTTCGTCGAGACGCTCGGCGCCGCACAGTTCGCCAGCGGCCCGACGGTGGACCGCCTCCGGACGTTCGCGCGCGATCACACGCAGCCCCGGCCGTTCGAGGCGCTCGCGATCGCGGCGACCGATCCGGCGAACGCGTACGGAGCGGCGCTGCCCTGGCCGTCCGTGCCGTCGACACCGGGGGGCGTGGAAGGCGGCACCGGACATCGCCCCGGCCGCAAGGCGGGGGCGCTGGTCGCCCTCGTCGACGGCGAGCTGACGCTGTATGTGGAGCGCGGAGGCAAGAGCCTGCTGTGCTTCGTCGACCAGGACGACGAGGCCGGGCGGCCTGCGCTGCTCGCGGCCTCTCGCGCTCTGGCCGGGCTCGTGACCTCCCGCCGGGTCGACAAGCTCGCCATCGAGACCGTCAACGGCGCCGCCGTGCTGGGCTCGCCGCTCGGGTCGGCCCTCGGTGAAGCGGGGTTCTTGGCGACCCCGCGCGGCCTTCGACTGCGCGGGTGATGGCGGATGCCCGAAGGCGACACCGTCTACCAGACCGCCGCGCGCCTGCGGCGGGCACTGGAGGGGCGCGTGCTCACGCAGACCGACTTCCGGGTTCCCGCGTACGCGACGGTGGATCTCAGCGGGCAGCGCGTCGACGAGGTCGTCAGCCGCGGCAAGCACCTCCTGATCCGGGTGGGAGACCACAGCATCCACAGCCATCTGAAGATGGAGGGCTCGTGGGAGGTCTACCCGCCGGGTGGCCGCTGGCGGCATCCGGCCTTCCAGGCGCGAGCAGTGCTGCGCACGGCGCAGAACCAGGCTGTCGGGTTCCTGCTCGGCGTGCTGGAAGTGGTCCCGCGGTCGCAGGAGCAGTCGGTCGTCGGCTATCTCGGGCCGGACCTCCTCGGCCCGGACTGGGATACGGCGGAGGCCGTCCGGCGGATGGAGGCGCATCCCGAGACCCCGATCGCCGTCGCGCTGCTCGACCAGCGCAACCTCGCCGGAGTCGGCAACGTCTACGCCAACGAGATCTGCTTCGTACGCGGGATGCTTCCGACGCGGCCGGTCGGCGAGGGGGACGTGCCTGCCGCCGTGGACCTCGCGCGCCGCATGCTGGTGGCCAACCGCGACCGCACCGTGCGCGTCACGACCGGCGACACCCGACGCGGCCGCAACACCTGGGTCTACGGACGCGAGGGCCGGCCGTGCCTCCGTTGCGGAACCCTCATCCGCCGGTCGGAGCTCGGGCGCACCGAGCTCGAAGAGCGTGTGACCTACTTCTGCCCCGTCTGCCAGACGTGAGCGGCGCCCGCTGGGCGCCCCTCGCCCCTCGCCCCTCGCCGCGCGAAGGGCACGTCGTTGTCGCTTTCGCGGCGCGAAAGTGACAACAACGTGCCCCTCGGGTGAGAAGCCGGGTGTTACGCGGCGGCGTCCTCCTCCGCTGCCGACTCCGCAGCGGCCTCGCGCACGGACGCGAGCGCGGCCGACCACGACTCGAGCTGGTCGAAGAGCGGGGTGAGCCCGGCCTCCTGAGCCGCGGTCGGCTTGAGCGACCAGTTCTCGAAGTCGTGCTGGAGGCTGAGCCCGACGAACGCGCTGACGGTCGCGACCTGCAGCTGCGAGAGCACCAGACGCAGGTGCTCCACCGCGCGGGCGCCGCCGAAGACGCCGTAGCTGACGAAGCCGGCGGCCTTGTTGTACCACTCGGAACCCACGAAATCGATCGCGTTCTTGAGAGCGCCGGAGGTGCTGTGGTTGTACTCGGGAGTGACAAACAGGTAGCCGTCGAACTCGGCGATCTTGGCCGCCCATGCCTTGGTGTGGTCGTTGGCGTACTGCCCCATCGCGGCGGGCATCGGCTCGTCGAGGTGCGGGAGGTTCCACTCGGCGAGGTCGACGAGCTCGTACTCGACGCCGGCGCGCTTCTCGGCGTGCTCGAGCACCCAGCGGGCGACGGACTCTCCGTTGCGGCCCGGGCGGGTGCTGCCGATGATGATGGCGATCCTGGTCATGTCAGCCTTTCAGAGTTGATGACGTGTCACCTATCGCGAACCGGGGGCCCGGCGCTCCTATTCCCGCTAGGCTCGCGGACATGTCGCAGCATCCGCATGACCGGCAGCCCGACGACGCGCACCTGCCCGCCGATGCCACCCCGCAGGAGCGGCAGGAGGCCGGCGACCGACTGCGGGAGCGCATCTACGTGACCTTCACCGCGCTGGCGATCCTGATGGCGCTCAATGCGCACGGCGAGCACCTCGACTCCCCGACGGTGCTGTGGACTCTCATCATTTCGGTTGTCGGCGTGCTGCTCGCGGGGCTCGCCTCCGACCTGGTGTCGCACATGATCGTGCACGACACGCTCCCGTCGGCGCGCGAGTTCCGGCACATGCTGGCGGTGGCCTCCCGCGCCCTGGGCGTCATCGCCGTGCCGGTGATCGTGCTGGTGCTGGCCTACTTCGGCGTGATGCAGGCGCGCACGGCGGTGATCGTCGCGATCTCGGCCCTCATCGCGTCGCTCGCCGTGATCGCCCGGATCGCCGTCTCGCGCACCGGGCTCTCGTGGTGGAAGCAGCTGATCGTGCTCGGCGGGATCGTGCTGCTGGGAGTCGTCGTCGTGTTCCTGGAGCAGCTGGCCCACTGACGTCGGCCCCGTGCAAGGATGACGTATGCCGTCCCTGCGCACCCGACCCGACCCGCGCAAGCTCAGCGCGGCCGAAGAGGAGCTCTTCCACTCGTTCTACCTGATGAGGCGAGGATTCGACCGCGCGCTGGACGCCCAGCTGCAGCGCGACGACGGCATCTCGATCTCCGAGTTGGAGGTGCTCATGGCCCTCGTCCGCTCGCCGGGGCGGAGGCTGCGCGTGCGCGATCTGGTCGCGCTCACGGGCTGGGAGAAGAGCCGGGTCTCGCACCAGGTCACCCGCATGGCGGCGCGCGGCCTCGTCGAACGCGAGGACTGCGCGGAGGACCGCAGGGCCACCTGGATCCGCCTCAGCGGCGACGGCCGGCGCCTGGTCGTCCGCGCCCTCCCGAAGCACACCGCGACCATCCGGCGCATCCTCTTCGACGCGCTCAGCGACGACCAGCAGGAGGAGCTGCTGGCCATCTCGCAAAGGATGACCGCCGCGATGGACGAGCAGCCCGGGCAGCCGGACCTGACCGCGCCGACCGATCTGTGAAGGTTCTCGCAGCCGCGCCGATCCCGTAGCCGAGAGCTCGCTGGGAAAGCGTCACGGATCGCCTGGCCATTCCCGGCAACACCGCCGGAAACCAGCCGGTTCGCAGGCCGTGCACTCTAGCGTTCTCGTGTGCGACGCCCGAACTTCCCCGCAGGAGACGACTCCGCCGCCGGCCGCGACCGACCAGAGCCGCCGACGGAGGTCTACGGGCGCGCGCCCGCAGCCGACCCGCGCCGGCCGGTGCGGGCGACGCGGCCGGCCTCCGGCGTGCCGTCTGGTCGCGGGGCCACGGCGGCCGGAGCGGGCGCAGCAGCCGGCTCGGGTGCGGCCGGTGCGCCGCAGAACGACCCTGCCTTCGACCTGTTCGGCATCTCCGGCTCACCGGCCCCGGCTCCGGGCGACGGCGGATTCGGCGACGACGGCGCGGGCGGCGAGGGCGGCCGTGGCAGTGGAGGTCGCGGCGGCGGAGGCCGCGGAAGCGGTGGACGCGGCGGCAAAGGCCCACGCAAGCACCGCCGCGCCAAGCGCATCATCGCCTGGACCGCCGGCGCACTCGCCGTATTGCTCGTGGTCGTCGGCGGCTACGCGGCGTACAGCTACTTCCGCTTCGTCGGCGGCGTGAGCCACGTCGACGTCATCTCGGGCCACGGCGACGGCACGACGCAGAACATCCTGCTGGTCGGCGACGACCACCGGCCCGACAACGCCACCCAGGCGCAACTCGACCAGCTGAGCACCACCGAGGACGGCGGCGGCACCAACACGGACACGATGATGATCCTGCACATCCCGGCCAACGGGAAGTCGGCGACGCTCATCTCACTCCCCCGCGACTCGTGGGTGAACGTGCCGGGCCACGGCATGAACAAGCTGAACTCGGCGTTCTCGCTCGGTGGCGGCGGCAGCAACCCGACCAGCGGCGCCAAGCTGCTCATCCAGACGGTGCAGGACCTCACCGGGCTGACGATCGACCACTACGTGCGCGTCTCGCTGCTCGGCTTCTACACGATCGCCCAGGCGCTCGGGCCGGTGCAGGTGTGCCTCAACAACGCGGTGAACGATCCCTACTCCGGGGCGGACTTCCCGGCCGGCGTCTCCACGCTCGACGCGAAGCAGGCGCTGTCGTTCGTGCGCCAGCGCCACGGCCTCCCCCACGGCGACCTCGACCGCGTGGTGCGCCAGCAGTACTTCCTCTCGGTGGAGGCGCACAAGTTCCTGTCGGCAGGCACCCTGCTCAATCCGGGCAAGCTGACCGCCACGCTGGATGCCGTGAGCGGCTCGCTCGAGACCGACCCCGGCCTCAACTTCCTGCAGCTGGCCGGACAGCTGCAGGGGCTCACCGGCGGCAAGATCAAGTCGGCGACCATACCGATCTCGGGCACGCCCACGATCAGCGTGGACGGCGAGGACCTGTCGATCGTGCAGGTGGACACCGCGGCGATGCCCGCGTTCGTGCAGAGCCTCGAGGGCGTCCCGTCGGCGTATGACAGCGCCACGGCGGCCAAGCCTGCGGACACCACCGTGACGGTGCTCAACGGCGGCAGCCAGAACGGCGCCGCAGGCACAGCGACGCAGACCTTCTCGGCGGCCGGCTTCAAGACCGGGAACCCGGGCGACGCCGACACCACGGCGACGACGACGATCCAGTACCCGAAGGGTCAGGAGTCCCAGGCCAAGGCTGTCGCCGCCCTGCTCCCGGGCGCCGCCGTGCAGGAGACCGGCAGCGTCACCGGCGTCACGGTCGTGCTCGGCGACGACGGGCTGATGCCCGCCGCTCCGGGCGCCGCGACCTCCGGAGGCGGCGCCCCCTCCACCGCCCCGGCGCCGTCACCCACGCCCACCGGTGTCGGCACGAACTACGACTCCAAGGTCTGCATCAACTGACGCCGGCGCGCCTCAGTCGAAGAGGCGGCGGAACACGTTGGTGTCGGCGAGGTCGATGAGCTCGTCGCCGCGGCCGGACATGATCGTGCGCAGTGCATACAGCGTGAAGCCCTTGACCTGCTCGGCGGTGATCGCCGGCGGGATGCTGAGCTCCTGACGCGCGGTCACCACATCGACCAGCGCCGGACCGTCGTGAGCGAACGCCGTGCGCAGCGCGCTCTCGAGCTCGTCGGGCTTCTCCACCCGCTGGCCGTGGATGCCGATCGCCTGGGCGACGCGCGCGAAGTCGGGGTTCTCGAGCCCCGTGCCGAAGTTGACGAACCCCGCGGCCTTCATCTCGACCTCCACGAAGTTGAGGGAGGAGTTGTTGAAGACCACGATCTTCACCGGCAGCTTGTTCTGCACGAGCGTGAGCAGCTCACCGAACAGCATCGCCAAACCGCCGTCGCCCGCGAGGGCGACCACCTGTCGCCCGGGGAACGCCGCTTGCGCACCCACCGCCTGCGACAGCGCGTTCGCCATGCTGCCGTGGTTGAACGAGCCGATCAGCCGTCGAGAGCCGTTCATGCGCAGGTAGCGCGCCGCCCAGACCACCGGCGATCCCACGTCCGGGATGAAGACGGCGTCCTCGCTGGAGAGCTCGCTGATCAGGCGGGCGACGTACTGCGGGTGGATCGGCGTGCGGTTGCGATCGTTGACGGCCAGGTCGTCGAGGCTCTTGCGCGCCTTCAGGTAGTGCGAGCGCGAGGACTCGAGGTGCTTGGTGTCGTTCCGGTCCTTCAGGAGCGGCAGCAGCGCCTCCACCGTGTCTTTCACGCTGCCCACCAGGCCGAGGTCGATCGGCGTGCGCCGGCCGAGGTTCTCGCCGCGGATGTCGACCTGGATGATCTTCGCCTTGGACGGGTAGAACTGCTGATAGGGGAAGTCGGTGCCGAGCATCAGCAGGGCGTCGCAGGCCTCCATCGCGCGGTAGCCCGACGAGAAGCCGAGGAGGCCCGTCATCCCGACGTCGTAGGGGTTGTCGTACTCGACGAACTCCTTGCCGCGCATGGCGTGCACGACGGGTGCGCGCAGGGCGGCCGCGATGTCGATGAGCTGCGGGTGCGCGCCCTCCACGCCGGCGCCGGCCAGGATGGTGACCCGCTTGGCCCCGTTCAGGATGTCCGCAGCGGTGCTGAGCTCGGCCCCCGTCGGCCGGGTCACGCGCGGGCTGTAGGTGATCGGCGCGGACGGCCGGCGGCCGACGCTGTCCTTGAGGAAGACCTCGCCCGGGATGACCACCACGGCGACACCGCGCCGCTCGATCGCCGTGCGCATCGCGATCTCGAGCACCCGCGGGAGCTGCTCGGGGTAGCTGACCAGTTCGGTGTAGACGGACGCTTCGCGGAACAGGTCCTGCGGGTGCGTCTCCTGGAAGTACGTGCTGCCGATCTCGGGGCCGGGGATCTGCGCGGCGATCGCGAGCACGGGCACCCGACTGCGGTTGGCGTCGAACAGCCCGTTGATCAGGTGGAGGTTGCCCGGGCCGCAGCTGCCGGCGCAGACGGCCAGTTCGCCCGTGAGCGCGGCCTCCGCCGCGGCGGCGAAGGCGGCGGCCTCCTCGTGCCGCACGTGCTCCCAGGTGATGCCGTCGGAGCGTCGCAGCGCGTCGGTGAAGCCGTTGAGCGAGTCGCCGGGGATGCCGTAGACACGCTCGACGCCGGCCTCCCGGATGATCTGGACGATGGTGTCGGCGACGGTTGTCATGCGGCGTCCTCCTCGGTCGGAACGGCGACGGCGGTCGGTCTGGCGGCGATACCGATCACGCTACTCGCCCGACGCGAGCGCGTCAGGATCCGTTCTGCCGCGGATCCGTACATCACACCCATAGGTGCGCGGCATTACTGTGATTCCCGACATGGTCAGCCAACCTCGCGCGCTCGTCACTCGCGACGCCATCCTCCGCGGCGCCGCCGAGATCTTCGGCGCACGCGGCTACGGACTGGCATCCATCGCCGACATCGCGGCCGCGGCCGGGCTCACGAAGGGCGCGCTGTACTTCCACTTCGCCTCCAAGGACGAGCTCGCCTTCGCGGTGATCGCCGAGCAGCATCGCCGCACCATGGCCGCATCCGAGGCGATCCTCGCCGAGGGGCGACCCGCCCTCGAGACGTTGATCCTGCTGAGCCGGAGCCTCGCGCATCAGCTGCTGGAGGATACCGTCGTGCAGGCTGGCATCCGGCTGACCACCGATGTCGCCTCGACGGACCACCCGGTGGTCGAACCGTACCAGGACTGGTTCTCGGCGATCGAGGCGCTGACCCGTCGGGCGATCGCGGAAGGCGATGTCGCCGAGAGCGTGGACCCGGCGGTGCTCGCCCACTTCATCTCGCCCGCGTTCACCGGCGTGCAGCTGGTGTCGGCGACCCTGACCGGGCGCGCGGACCTGCTGCAGCGCGTGCGGGAGATGTGGGCGGTGCTCCTGCCGGGCATCGCAGCGGAGGGTCGTCTCGACGCCCTGCGGGAGCTGCCCGATCTCATCATGGAGTGAGTGTGCGGTGAATCGCCGGGCGGACTGCGAACACCGGGGAACCGCCCGACCGACATCCCCCCAGTTGCCGAAGCATGTACGCCGGTCGGGCGACCGCCCCCGCAGGGACATAATACATGCATAACCGGTCGATCGGTTTGTTTCACAGGCCGCTCACCGGTCCGGAGCAGCGCGTGGTCGTCGGTTAGACTCGCCCGAGGGGGAGCCGCGCGAGCGGCGAGGAATGGCACCACGGGGAGGTCGTCGATGTCACCACGCACGAAGCAGAAGAAGCGGGCGTCGATGCGCCTGGTCTACATCGACTTCTGGTCCGCGCTGAAGATGTCGTTCCTGATCAGCCTCGTGCTGGCCGTGGTCATCGTCGTGCTCACGCTGCTGCTCTGGTCGGTGCTCGACAAGCTCGGCCTGGTGGGCTCGATGAGCAGCTTCCTCGAGAGCATCGCCGGCGCCCAGGGCGCGGCGCTCGTCTCCGGCCTCACGTTCGCCAACGTCATGACCTTCACCCTGGTGGTGTCGCTGCTGGAAGTCATCGTCGTGTCCGCGCTCGGCGCGATCTTCGCCGCCCTGTTCAACCTGGCCACCAACGTCGTCGGCGGCTGGAAGGTCACGTTCGGGAGCGACTGACCGGAGGGTCCGCGCGCTCGGCGAGGCGTTCGAGCCCTCCGACCAGGAGGTCGACGCCGAACGCGAAGGCCTCCGCCGAGTCCGACTCGTCCAGCGGGTCGGCGGCCTCCCCCGTCGCGAGCACGCCGATGCTGTCGAACTGCATCCGCTGCTGCTCGTGCGACACGTGGCCGAGCACGAAGTGCAGGAGTGCCGTGGCCGCGCGGCTCGACGTCTCGTCGTCGAAGCCCCCGGAGGCCGCGGCGGCCGCCAGCCGTCGCTGAGCGGCGGCGTCACCGAGACCGAGCGCGTAGGTGCTGGCCACGACCTCCGCGCCGTCGCGGTAGGCGAGCAGGGCGTCGCGAAGAGCGGCCGACTCGGAGCGCAGGCGCTCGGCCCAGGAGGCCGTGCCGCCGTCGCCTGCCGCCGGGGCACCGGCCGCGCGAGCGACGATGCGGTCGGCGAGCTCGGCGAGCAGCGTCTGCTTGTTGGGGAAGTGCCAGTACAGCGCGCTCGGCTGCACGTCGAGCGCGGAGGCGAGGCGGCGCATGGTGAGGTCGGGCAGGCCGTAGTCGTCGAGGATGCGCAGCGCGGTCTCCGCCACATCGTCGCGCGTGTGCCTGCGGCCGCTTTCGTTTCCCGTCACGTCACCACTATAGTGAACGCTGTTCAGGTGAACACCGTTCAGGTGAAGGATCCCGCACTCCCGAAGGACTGGCCCATGACCGACTCCCCCCGCACCCGCCGCATCCGCTCGCTCGACGCCACCGACCTCGCCCGGGTCGCCGTCGTCGCCGCGATCGTCGCCGTGCTCGGCCTCCCCGGGGGCTTCACCCTGTTCGGAGCTGTGCCGATCACCGCCCAGACGCTCGGCGTCATGCTCGCGGGCGCCCTGCTCGGCCCGTGGCTCGGAGCGCTCTCGATGGCCGTACTGCTCGCCCTCGTCGCGGCGGGTCTGCCCCTGCTGGCCGGAGGCCGCGGCGGAATCGGCGTCTTCGTCGGGCCGTCGGCGGGCTACCTGTTCGGCTGGATCGTCGGCGCGCTCGTCATCGGGCTGATCGTCCACGCGGGCGGTCGCAAGCCGGTCGTCTGGCGCACCTTCGCGGGCGTCGTCGTGGGAGGAATCCTCGTCGTCTACGCCGTCGGCATCCCGGTGCAGAGCCTCGTCACGCGGCTGCCGCTCGCCGAGACCGCGCTCACCAGCCTGGTCTTCGTGCCGGGCGACCTGGTGAAAGCGGTGATCGCGACCGCTGTGGTCGTCACACTCGTGCGCGCCTACCCGCGGGCGTTCCGGCGCACCTGGAGGGCGAAGCCCGCCGCGGAGGCCGCGCCCGCGCGCGACCGGGACGGCGCGCCGGTCGCGTGACGGTGATCGTCCCGCTGCACGACGACGACCCGGCGCTGCTCGACCGGCTGGCATCGGCGCGCGCGGCCGGCGACGTGCCGCTCGTGCTCGACGCCCGCCGGCCGCCCGAGCAGCTGCGGGCGGCCGTGGCGACGGCCTCCCGCGCCGAACTCGACGGGATCGGCTGGGCGACCCTCACGTCCGGAAGCAGCGGGACGCCGCGCATCGTGCTGCGCTCGCACGCGTCGTGGGCGGCGTCGTTCGCGCCGGTCGCCGAGCTGCTGGGATCCGCGAGCGCCGTCGCCCTCCACGCGCCGGCCTCCTCGTCGCTGACGCTCTTCTCGCTCGCCCATGCTCTCGATGGAGGTCCGCGACCCCTGCTCGGCGACGCCGCCGCGGCCGACGGCTTCCACGGCACGCCCGAAGGGCTCCGTCGCCTGCTCGATTCCGGTGCGGCGAAGAGGCTCCGGACCGCGCTGGTCGGCGGCTCGCACCTCGATCCGTCGCTGCGTGCGCGCGCCCAGGAGACGGGCATCCGGGTGACGGCGTACTACGGCGCGGCGGAACTGTCGTTCGTCGCCGTCGACCACGGTGACGGGCTGGTGCCGTTCCCCGGGGTGGAGCTGCGTGTGGTCGACGGTGAGCTGTGGGTCCGCTCGCCGTTCGTCGCCGCCGGCTATGCGGGCGCAGACGGTCCCTTGCGCCGCGACGGGGCGTGGGCGACGGTCGGTGACCGTGCTGCGCTCGGCCCGGTGGCCGCCGGCCCGAGTGGGCAACTGCTGCGGCTGTTCGGGCGCGCGGACGACGCCATCCTCAGCGCGTCGGCGACGATCGTGCCCGACGAGGTGGAGGCCGCGCTGCGCAGCGTGCCCGGCGTGCGCGACGCGGTGGTCTTCGGCCTCCCGACAGGTCGCGTCGGCGCGCTGGTGGCGGCGCTGATCGAACCGGCCGACTCCGCCCTCTCGCTCGCCTCGCTGCGTGAGGCCGCCGCGGAGCGGCTCGCGCCGGCGCACCGGCCGCGACGGTGGTATCTGGGAGCGCTGCCGCGCACCTCCTCGGGCAAGCCGGCGCGCGCCGAGGCCGTGCGCCGCGTGCTCGACGGGGAGGTGCGTCGCCTTGCGCACTGAAGTTCCCGTCGTCATCGCCGCCCGCCGCACCCCCATCGGCACGCGCGGCAGGGCCCTGGCAGCCGTTCGCGTGCATGAACTCGCGGCCGCTGTGCTGCAGGCGGCCCTGCACGACGCCGAGACCGCGACGGGAGGCCCGGTCGAGATCGCCGACGTGCTGCTGGGCAACTGCATGGGGCCCGGCGGCAACCCGGCCCGTCTGGCCGCCCTCGCCGCCGGGCTCGACCCGGCGATCCCCGGCGGCACCGTGGACCGCCAGTGCGGCAGCGGGCTCGCCGCCATCCTCGACGCGGCCGCGGCGATCCGCGCCGGCGACGAGAGGGCACGGCTCGCGGGCGGGGCGGAGAGCGCCTCCACCGCCCCGGTCCGCTCGGTCGACGGTGTCCCCTACGATCGGGCGCCGTTCGCGCCGGCCGGGTTCCCCGACCCGGACATGGTGCAGGCGGCCGAGGAGCTCGCCGCGCACGACGCCCTCGCGCGTGCGCGGCTCGACGCCCACGCCGCACGCAGCCACGCGCGCGCCCGCGCAGCGTACGCGGCCGGACGGTTCGCCGACGAACTCGTGCCACTCACCGGGCTCGACCGCGACGATGCGGTGGGCGCCGCGGAGCGCGTCCTCCCCCGGCTCCCTGCTCTGTTCCCTGGCGGCGAGCTGACGGCGGGCACCGCTACCCGCATCGGCGACGGCGCGGCCGCGGTCGTCGTCGCGCCTCGGGGTTCGACGCCGGGGCTCGCGGTGCGGTCAGGTGTGATCGTGGGCGGCGATCCTGCGCTGCCGGGGCTCGGTGCGGCGCCCGCGATCCTCCGGGCGCTGGCATCCGCCGGGGCCGACGTGGGCGATCTCGCGGCCATCGAGCTGGTGGAGGCGTTCGCGCCGCAGAGCATCGCGGTTCTTCACCGCATCGGCGTGGCCGACGACGACCCGCAGGTCTGCGCGGACGGCGGCGCGCTCGCGCTCGGCCACCCGTGGGGGGCGAGCGGCGCGGTGGCGGTCGTCCGGCTGTTCAGCCGACTGGTCCGTGGCGGCGCGCCCGCCGGCACGCTCGGCGTGGCCGCGGCGTCGGTCGGCGGCGGCCTCGGCGTGGCCGCGGTGTTCGAGGTGGTGCGATGAGCGCGCCGGCTTCAGCACCGAAGGGCACGTCGTTGTCGCTTTCGTGCCCCGGAAGCGACAACGACGTGCCCCTCGACGGTCGGGAGGCCGCACTGTGAGCGCGCTGCGGCTCACGGGCGTGGGGGTCCGGCTCGGCGAGGTGGACGCCCTCCACGACGTCGACCTCGACCTCGACGCCCGCACCGTCGCGGTGATCGGCGAGAACGGGTCGGGCAAGTCCACGTTCGCGCGGGTTCTGGGCGGCCTGGTGCCCGCCTCCTTCGGCGGGTTGAGCATCCTCGGGTTCGATCCGGCGCGGCAGGCCGGCGAACTGCGGCGCCGCACCGCGGTCGTGTTCAGCAACCCGGACGCGCAGATCATCATGCCGACCGTGCAGGAGGACGTCGCGTTCTCCCTCCGCCCCGAACGCCTCGGCCGGGAGGCGGCCGCCCTCCGAGTCGCGGAGGCCCTCGACCGTTTCGGGCTCACCGCGCTCGCCGACCGGCCCTCCCACGACCTCTCGGGCGGCCAGAAGCAGCTCCTCGCTCTGTGCGGGGCTTTCGTGCGGCGCCCGCAACTGGTCGTCGCGGACGAGCCGACCGCCTACCTCGACGCGCGCAACGCCCGCCGCGTCGCCGACCATCTGCTCGAGGACGCGGGCCACCGCCTGGTGCTCGTCACGCACGACCTGTCGCTCGCGGCACGCTGCGATATCGCGGTGCTGTTCGCGGGCGGCACCATCGAGGCCGTCGGCGAACCGGTGGAGGTCGTCGCCGCGTACGAGCGCCTGCTCGCCGAGGGGAGCCTTCCGTGCTGACCCTCTACCGCCCGGGAACCGGGCCGCTGCACCGGATGCCCGCCGGCCCGAAGCTGCTGCTGGTCATCGTCACCGTGCTCGCCGTCTCACTGCTGCCCGCCAGCTGGGCCGGCGCGGGCGTTGCGGCGGTGGTGCCCGTGATCGCGTATGCGGCTGCGGGCCTCCACGACGGCCTGCTCGGGATGCGCGAGCTCGGCCGTCAGGTGCTCGCCGTACGCTGGGTGATCGTGATCACCATCGCCGGCCAGCTGCTCTTCCTGGGCCCGGAGCCGGCCGTCGCCAACACGGCCCGGGTGACCTCGGCGATCGTCCTCGCCGCCCTGCTGGTGCTGACGACGCGGGTAAGCGACCTCCTCGACGCCCTCGAGCGCGGGCTGCGACCGCTGGCCGCGCTGCGCGTCGACCCGGCGCGGGTGGCGTTGCTGCTCACCGTCACGCTGAGCACGGTTCCGGTGCTCGCCGGCCTCGCCCGCGACGTGCGCGACGCGCAGCGCGCCCGCGGCGCCCGGGCGGGACTGCACGCGTTCGCGGTGCCGTTCCTGGTGCTGGCGTTCAAGCACGCCGACGAGCTCGGCGACGCGCTCACGGCACGAGGTGTGCGATGAGCCCGCTCGGGGAGGCGGCGCCGCGCGTGCTCGGCCCGACCGTCGACGACCAGACCCGCTGCATCCACTACCGCACCCCGCTCGACGTCATCGCCATCCGGTTCGCCTGCTGCGGCGAGTACTACCCGTGCCACCTCTGCCACGCCGAGACCGCGGACCATCCTGCGCGGCAGTGGCCGGTCGCGGCGCGCGGCGAGCCCGCCGTGCTGTGCGGCGTCTGCGCCACGACGCTGACGATCGCCGACTACCTGGAGGCCGACGCATGCCCCGCGTGCGCCGCGGCGTTCAACCCCGGGTGCAAACTGCACACCGAGTTGTACTTCGAGGTGTCATGATTTGCGCCGAATGCGGCGTCAGGCGTCGTCAATGTCAAGCAATCAACGCATCAGGCGGCTGTGAGGAGGCTGTTCAGTGCGTGGGCTGGGGTGTTGTAGTCGAG